>NZ_NIJF01000116.1 GCF_003316765.1 Bacillus sp. P14.5
ATACACGAGTTGTTATATTTGAGGGGAGATATGTACCCAGGAGCATGGGGTGGGTACATGAGTTGTGGTTTGAGGTGGAGATGTGTATCCAGGAGCTTGGTGTGGATACATGAGTTGTGGTTTTGAGGTCGAGATGTGTATCCAGGAGCGTGGTGTGGATACATGAGTTGATAGATTATGGTGTAGACGTGTACCCAGAAGCGTAGGGTGGGTACATGAGTTGTGGTTTTGAGGTGGAGATGTGTATCCAGAAGCGTCGGGTGGGTACATGAGTTGTTGTATTTGAGGGGAGATATGTATCCAGAAGCGTGAGGTGGATACATGAGTTGAGGATTTTGGGCTGAGATATGTACCCAGGAGCGTCGGGTGGATACACGAGTTGTTGTATTTGAGGGGAGATATGTACCCAGAAGCGTCGGGTGGGTACATGAGTTGAGGATTTTGGGTTGAGATATGTACCCAGAAGCGTGGGGTGGATACATGAGTTGAGGATTTTGGGCTGAGATATGTACCCAGAAGCGTGGAGTGGATACACGAGTTGTTATATTTGAGGGGAGATATGTATCCAGGAGCGTGGGGTGGATACATGAGTTGAGGATTTTGGGCTGAGATATGTACCCAGAAGCGTCGGGTGGGTACATGAGTTGAGGATTTTGGGCTGAGAAGTGTATCCAGAAGCGTTGGGTGGATACATGAGATGTGGATTTTGGGCTGCAATATGTATCCAGGAGCGTGGTGTGGATACATGAGTTGTGGTATTTGAGAGGAGATATGTATCCAGAAGCGTTGGGTGGATACAGAAGTTTTTAATAATATCGGGGTCTGACCCCAATGGCGCCTTTTTGAAGGGGATACAGGATAGAAAACTATCTTTCTCTTATTGACAATATCTGCAACTTTCACTATGCTATAGATAACTGAATACGGAAAGAATAGGTTTGATTTACTGATCTATGGAAGTAAATCATTAAAAGGGAAGTCCGGTGAAATTCCGGCGTGGTCCCGCCACTGTATATGGGAGTTTTCTACTAAAATACCACTGTCTAAAGATGGGAAGGTGATAGAAAACGATGATCATGAGCCAGGAGACCTGCCTATTTTTAACGACATTCGACCTACGCGGATAGGGAGGTGTACAACGTTTCTGGCATTATGCTGTCTTTGTGCGTAATGAAACCGGAATCCTGCTGTGTACACACATCTCTTGGATAAGGGGTGTATTTTTTTTGCGTAAATACCATATAAGGGGAGAGTTTTCCATGAACAAGCGAATTATGCAGCGTTTGACGGTTATATTAGCCGTTCTCGTGCTGATTGTGGGCAATCTGGCGTTTATTCAGCCGGCTGCAAATGCGGCTGGGCTTGATAATGCAGTGACGATCAAAGCGATTGATGAAAATGGTGAGGTTGTTTTACCATTGACTGCAGTGGAGATAGAAGAAGGGGAAACGGCTTATGATGCGCTGCAGGAAGCCGGTGAGAAAAACGATGCAGAAATTGAAGCAGCCATGGGGGAGTATGGGGCGTTCATCACTGGCATTGGAGGAGCATCCCCAACAGGAGAGGCTTACTGGTCTTTCAATCTTAACGGAATAGCTGCAGAAGTAGGTGCTTCTACACACCAGGCTTCCAATGGCGACCATTACCTGTTTTCTATCACAGAATGGCCTAGTCCTTCTGTAACCGCTAAAGTTTCGGTAATCGGGAAAGATGGAGCCGAAATAATTTCTGAAGAACAAGTGGAACTGATACAAGGAGCCAGTGCGTACGGCGCCTTAATTCAGGCAGCTGCAAAACATGATGTACCTGTACAAGCTACAGTGGATAACACATTTTTTACGTTTATCAATAATATCGCAAATACAGAATTGGGTGCCAATGATTATTGGAGTGTAGATGTAAACGGCAATGGTTTAAACAGCAGTATCGTAGAATATACGATTCAGCCGGATGATCACGTGCAAATGACACTTCAAACCTATGAAGCGCCGTCCGAACCAGATCCAGAGGAGCCGGGTGAACCGGAAGAACCAGCTGAGCCGGAAGAGTCGGCAGAGGAAGCAGATCCTGTTACAGAGAAAGAAATCAATGAGGGTATCGCAAATATCTTATCTTATATGAAAGCCAATGACGTTTCTGTCGCGTACGGAAATGAGTGGTGGGTATGGGGACTGGCGAATGTCAATGAAAAAATCCCATCCTCTTATGTCACAAGTGTGGCAGACAGAGTAGAATCGCTAGAAGGAAACTTCCGAAATATCTATGATTTAGAGAAAACGATTATGGGACTATCGGCGGCAGGCAAGGATGCAGCTTCTATAGAAGGATATGACCTGGTTGAGGCATTGGTGAATCATGCCAGTTTTGAAAATCCAGTGATTAATATGAATATCTATGCACTGCTGGCAGTCGACAGCGGCCAATATGAAACACCGGAAGGCTTCAGGGAGGAGCAAGTGGAAGCTGTTTTGGCAAATGAGCTGGATGGCGGAGGCTGGAGCTTCGTCGGTTCGACTCCGAGCCCAGACATTACGGGAATGGCATTGGCTGCATTAGCTCCTTACAAGGAACAGACTGATGTAAAGGCAGCAATTGACCGTGCAGTTACGTACCTTTCTGAAGCTCAGGGAGAGACTGGCGGGTATAACATTGATACCAATGGAGGAGACGCCAGCGAATCCATTTCACAGGCAATAATAGGTCTTGCTTCTGTTGGAGTGAATCCTAACGGAGAAGCATTTACTAAAACTGGCGGAAATCTTGTTCAGCATTTAATGAAGTTCAAACAAGCTGACGGCGGCTTCAGTCATTTGCAAGATGATGGAGCTTCAAGTTCAATGTCTACTCAACAAGCTTTATTGGCTTTAACTGCTTATCAAAGCTTTGTGAATGGAAGCGGGCTGGTGTATCAGTTTGATTTGGAAATTGGTGAAACCCCGGAACAGCCTGAGCAGCCTGAAACAGAGCAGCCGGATGAAACAGAAACAGAAACAGAAACAGAACAGCCGGAACAGCCAAGTGATCAGGACGATTCCGAGGAAGTTCCAACTGAGCAGCCTGAACAGTCAAATGACGAAACACCTGCAGAAGAAACAACAACAGCTAAGAAAACAGAAGGAGAGAAACTGCCTGAAACAGGAACAGATACGTTAGCTATTATGATAGCTGGTCTTGGTTTACTGTTGATCGGTTTCATTCTATTCTATATATATCGCAGAAAAACAGCATAATTAATAATCGGGTAATTTATCCTAATGGATGAATTACCCTCATTCATTGTTAGGAGAGGAGGATGAACGATGAAACGATTGATTTTTTCAGCTTTGATGCTGCTGATGTTGTTACTGGCCGGATGTGCAAAAGATGAAGTGGGACCACCAGCTGAGAATTCTGGTGAACAGTCTGAAGAGCTGGCAGGGGAAGGTGCTTCCAATGATCCGATAGTCGAGAAGGAAGATAGCGAAACAGAGAAAGAAGCCTCAAGCGACGACAAAAATGAAAACAGTGGCGATAAGAAAACAGAAGAAACTTCCCAGAAGGAAACCAGAAGCGGCAGCAATTCTGACCAAGAGGATGCAGCCACCAATACTTCTGAACAGGCGCAACAGACCGAACAGACGGCTAAAAAAGAGCAGGCTGATCCATCGCCATCAGAAAGTAATCAGACAAAGAAATCTCAGGGAGAAACGGCCTCTTCCAGCACTGAAAAAAAGGAAGCAGAAAAACCTGTTAAGCAAGAAGAGAAAACCTCTTCGCCAAAGCAGGAAAAGGACTCAGCTCCTCCAAAACAGGAAGAGAAAACCGCCCCGCCAAAACAGGATCCGCCAAAAGAGCCTGAGAAACCAAAACAAACCGTCACGATCACCATGGTTGCTCCGGATGTAAAAGGGACGATCCTACCGGTGACAACGGTGGAGATAGCAGAGGGGGATACGGTTCTGTCAGTCACACAGAAGATCACCAAAGCTGAAGGCATCCAACTGAGTGTCCGGGGATCAGGGGCGACTGCTTATGTTGAAGGAATTGATAATTTATTTGAAATGGACGAGGGTCCGTTGAGTGGATGGGAAGTTTTCGTCGACGGAAAGCAATTAGATAAAAGTACCGGCATATACGGTATCAAGCCGGGACAGGCTATTAAGTGGCATTTCACGAAGAACTACACAGAATAGCTAAATCAGAGGATTGAGTTGAGTTAAAATGATACGGGGATTTCGATCGTTTCATCCTGTAATATTGCTTCTATATTATATCCTGGCAATAGCCGGAATCATGCTCTATCAGCATCCGGTGTTCCTGGCAGCATCCGCCTTGATAATCATCCTCATCAATTGGATGCTTGACGGGGGCAGGGAATTGAAAAAATGGATGATTCCAATATTTTTTATGGGTGTTCTTACTTTGCTTCTGACGCCCTTTTTTAATCGCCGCGGCAATCATATTTTATTTTATTTATTCGACAATCAAGTATTTCTGGAAGCGGTATGGCAGGGAGTGATGATTGCATTGACTCTTGTCGGAATACTGACCCTGTTCATTACCTTTAATTTAGTCATCACACCGGATAAATTCGTCTTTCTATTCTCGAGGATCCTTCCGCAATGGGCGCTACTGATCATGTTGTCCATGCGATTTGTTCCGCTGCTGAGGAAAAGGCTCAAAGAAATCAGTGATGCACAAGGTGTGAAGGGCATGTCAATCAAGAGCGGATCATGGAAGAGCCGTGCCCGGACAGGGATGCTGCTTCTGCAAATTCTTCTGACATGGTCGCTGGAAGAGTCCATTCAAACGGCGGATTCCATGACAGCGAGGGGCTATGGAATTGGGAAGCGCAGTAAATACCAGCCGTTTTATATGAAAAGCAGGGATTGGATTGCACTTGCATTTCTTTTGTTAAGCGGTTCACTTGTTCTTTTTGGCTGGTGGCTGGGTGACGGTGTGATGACATTGCTCCCGACCCTTGAGCCAGTGTGGTTATACGGCAGAGAATGGTTTTATTTAGCGATTTGGTGCTTGTTTATTGGATTTCCGGTCTGGATGGAAGGAAAGGAGATGGTGAAATGGAGATACTTTCGGCACATAATTTAAGTTTCACTTATCCCGAAGAGGCAGAGAAGGCATTAAGCGATATAAGTATAAGTGTGCAGCAGGGCGAATTTGTGGTCCTTTGCGGTCCTTCCGGAAGCGGTAAATCCACTCTGCTTCGCCTTTTTAAACCTGAAATCGCCCCGCATGGTAAAGTAGAGGGCTCCCTTTTCTTTCAAGAAAGGCTGCTGGAAGATCTTGATTTGCGAATGAAAGCCAAGGATTTGGGAATGGTTTTTCAGGATCCCGAGAACCAAATCGCCATGGACAATGTGATGGAAGAACTTATCTTTGGCATGGAGAATCTAGGATTTACAACAGAGCAAATGCGGAAAAAAGTCGCTGAAATGGCCAATTTCTTCGGATTGAATCATCTTTTGCACAAACGGACAGATGAGTTGTCAGGAGGTCAAAAGCAATTGGTCAACTTAGCAGCTGTTTTGCTGCTTGATCCCAAGGTTTTGCTGCTGGATGAGCCGACTGCCCAGCTTGATCCAATTGCCGCAAAAGAGTTCATTCATATGCTTCAGCGCCTGAATGAAGAGTTCGGCATTACGATTGTTATCGTGGAGCATCGTCTGGATGAGCTGTTTACGGTCGCGAATAGGGTGATCATGCTAGAAAATGGAGAATTGCTTCATGATATGACACCTGTGGAAATTGTGCAGGCTCTTCGAAACCATGAAATCATGAGGAATTTCCTGCCAAGCACTGCGCTATTATATCTGGATTTTCATTTGGGAAGACTTACAGAAAATGTCCCTCTCAATGTGAAAGAAACAAGACAATGGCTGCAAGACCAGAAGATTCAGTGCAGTGAACCCCTTGAGGAAACGAATGTAAATCATTCTCCCCTCCTTGAACTGAATGAAATTGATTTCCAGTATGATAAACATACTGCGCCCGTGCTTCATAACTTAAATCTTACTATCTTTGAAGGGGAATGGCTTGCGATCGTCGGCGCGAACGGTACCGGCAAATCCACCCTGCTGAAAGTAATCGGGGGCATCCTGAAATTCCAGCACGGCTGGATGAGGTTCAACGGAAAGAAGGTAAAAAAACGCTTTCCAGAACAAGTGAGCTATCTTCCTCAAAATCCAAAGGTATTTTTATTCAGGATACAATCAAAAAGGAATTTGACCACATAGCGGAGCAGCATGGTCTGACGGATGCTGAAGACCGCATCCAGGCGCTCCTGGAAAAGTTGAATATCCGGCATCTGCAGGACCGCCATCCTTATGACCTGAGCGGAGGAGAATTGCAGAAGGCAGCATTGATTGGCAGCTTGCTGGCGGAACCAAAAATTTTGCTGATCGATGAGCCTACCAAAGGACTTGATCCCCAATCAAAAAAGGCATTCGGCGAAATTGTCTCAGATTTGGTAAAAGAGGGGCTTACTGTTGTGATGGTCACTCATGATATCGAATTTGCCGCAAACCATGCAACAAGATGCAGCATGCTGTTTCAAGGAGAGATTACCGTAACCGAAAGAACGAGAGATTTTTTCCACGAAAATACCTATTATACGACAGTCGTGAATAGGGTGACACGAAACAGCCATGTGAGCCCGGTCGTGACATTAGAGGAGGCAAAGCGCCTATGGCACGTTCAAAGCCAGTCTTAATCAGCGTTGCCATCCTGATTCTCGTCCTTCTCATTGGTTTTCCATTATTTAACCAGCAGCATTACCTGGCATTAAGTCTGTTGATCATGGGGGCATCCTTTCTTCCGTTCATGGTCAGTTTCTCTGCGAAACAGGTGATGAGCAGAGAACTGGTAGTGATCGCCATACTTGCGGCGATCGCCGCTGTCAGCCGGGTCCCTTTTGCATCGATACCAAGCGTGCAGCCGACAACCTTCGTCATCATCATGGCAGCCATGGTATTGGGACCGCAAAGCGGATTCGTCGTCGGCACCTTGGCTGCCATCGTCTCCAATCTGTTTCTAGGGCATGGCCCGTGGACGCCATGGCAGATGTATGCTTGGGGCATGATCGGCTTAACTGCAGGACTTCTTGGAAACACGAGGTTCATGCAGAATAAGATAGGGCGCTGTATTTTTGGATTCATTGCCGGAATTGCTTTCGGCTGGATAATGAATCTGTGGTTCGTTGTCGGTGTCATCCAGGAATTCAACTGGCCCGCCATCTTATTATACTACAGCACCAGCTTTTATTTTGACCTTGCCCATGCTGTCTGCAATGTGTTATTTATATGGGTTTTCAGTGCCAGCTGGATGAAGATCATCGGCAGGTTTAAGGTGAAGTATGGGTTGTTTACCGGGACCTGACTCCAGGCGTCGGGACACAGGGACAGGTTCCTTGTCCCGACGAATTAATACAAATTACTACTGAGACAAATTATTAATGCAGAAGAGACCTGTCAACTATGGCATGTCTCTTTTCTGTTTCCATAGCTGAATGGGACAATGTACCTGTCCCTCCGTCTGTAAACTATGGTCTCCAGGAAGGCAAAAAAGCCTCCAAGTGAAGCTGCGAGTGAATACAGAGGAATAGGACAGTCGGTTGGTGTAACAACGTTCAGCTATGGCTCTGCTAAATCATAAAAGTCACGAAAAAAGGAAGAATACATACCTGGTGGTACGGCAGGGTATTACGAGGACCCGGCCAACATCTACTTCCAGAAATCGACAGACGGGAGGAACGAAGAAGGATAAAAAGTGAGGACTCCTATTCCGTTGGTGAATATACAAAGAGGGAAACAAAAGGGCGAAGCGGAAGGCGTTGGAAGAGGAGGCCTATCTTCTCCGGATATAATGCTGACCACTGGATAGTAAAAGCAGCCGATGATGCCTTAAGCCGCACTCAAAGAGAACGGGAATGGGAAAACGACAAGCAGGATTACCAGCCCATAACCGATTCATACAATCACTGGGAGTCCCAATGCCGCTGCTGCACCCGTTGTTCTTATCCTTGTGATTGCTGCGGTGAATGTGGAGAAGCAAATTGCCGTTGGTGCCGGTCGTGCGATTCATACCCTTGCCAGTGCTGTTCAAGGTGCGATTCGTACCCATGTGAGTGCTGTGAGGATTGCGGCCAGCCGGATCGGTATTGTCGTAGTTAAAGGAGGGACATAGGGTAGAGGTTAAATTTCTCATTATTACACATCTCGGCTGGAAACTGCAGCTCGTCACCGAAGAGAAGGTTACTTTAAACACATATAGCCCGGAAACTGTGTGTCGTGACCGAAGTCAGGTCTACTCATACATCTCTAGCCGGGAAACCGTGTCTTGCTACCGAAGTGAGGTCTACTTCATCATATCCCGCCCGGTAACTGCAGCTAGTGACCTAAGACGGGCTGCTACGAACACATCTTCCCCAAAAACCTCAGGGCACGACCGAAGCCAGGTCCCCCCATCGTACCCAACCGGTCTCCAAACTTCACACAATTGCATCGGTTAGCTAAATGAACAACGGTACCTGTCCAGCCACCACGCCTTACAAAAAGGTTAATGATTTTTTATAATTAGTTAACACCAGGTTTACAAACCATTGTTAGTATTTTTGTATACAAGTATATATTTATTCTGGTTAGGGAAACTGAGAAACCTTCGATAGATGAGTGCCTTTCTATATTTTTATAGAAAAACCATCTGTTGGAGGTTTTATTTTTTGGAAAAGGGAGGGATTAAATGCAAGGCTCTACTTCATCACTACATTTTGAAAAAAGACTGCAGGAATTTAAGAAGATTGCATCTATTAAGAAACCTAAACACATAGAGAAGGTTTTTGAAGAAGAAATCAGCGGTGTCTTTCTTTTGACTGGTAATATAGGTGTATTAAAGAGGTATGTTGATCTTTTTAAAAGTAAAGACCTGCCCGTGTTTATACATATTGATAAAATCGGAGGATTGAGCTCAGACATCGAAGGGGTGAATTTCTTGGCGAATTATGTTCAGCCAACAGGGATTATCTCTACGAGAAGCAGTTTGATTAAGATGGCGAAGAAAAACGGATTGCTTACGATACAGAGGTTGTTTTTGGTGGATACCGAAGCGGTCAACCATGGACTGGAATCTATTGAAAAGTATCGCCCGGATTATGTTGAGATAATGCCGGCAATCGTACCTGAGGTCATTACGTATATAAGTGAAAATGTGAAGGTGCCAGTTATGACTGGGGGGTTGGTGAAGACGCCGCTTCATATGACGAATTCAATTAAAGCAGGGGCTGCGGCCGTTTCAACGTCTAATCCTGATTTATGGAAGGTGGATCTGAAAGAGTGAATATCAAAGCTGTTCTTTTCGATTTGGATGGTACGCTGATTGATAGTCGTGCCAGTATTATTAAATCTGTTTTAGCTACCACTGAAAAATTTGCTCCAGGCCGTTTTACTTACGAGGGCTTAGCCGCTCAGTTCGGTACTGCGTATGTGAAAATCCTTGAGACCCTGGATGAGGCACGAACTAAAGAAATCATAAACCATTATGCCATTGGCCAAGCCCGGTCGTATGCTGCTGAGGCTGAATTATTTCCTGGAGTCTTAGAGGGGCTTGAGCAGCTGAATAAACAGGGATTTACTCTTGGTATTGTAACGAATCAAAATCGTCTTTTAACGGAAGAGATTCTCAGACTGCATAATATTCACCATTACTTCGAGTGCATTATTAGCTGTGATGATGTACTAGAAGGAAAACCAAGTCCCGAGCCGATTACTAAAGCAGTTACCAGACTGGGGCTGAATGAAAATGAGTGCTTAATGGTGGGTGATTCCCATTTCGACATCATGGCTGCAATCAATGCGGGGGTCCATAGTGCGCTTATTGAGTCTTATGGAAAAAAACAAAACAAAGATTGTATTCCAAGCTATACATTCTCATCATTGGCCGGATTTTTCGATTATTCCTTGAAAACCTTTGAGAAGGAGAGGCTGGTAAGATGATTAACTGTACTGCCCACAGAGGGTGTTCATTACTCGCTCCTGAAAATACACTGATTGCGTTTAAAAAGGCAATAGATCATCCTGCGGTTTCGATGATAGAGTTGGATGTCCAGCTTAGCAAAGATCTTCATCCTGTCGTCATTCATGACTTTTCGGTTGATAGAACGACCAATGGCAAAGGATTGGTTGGTGATCACACGCTGGAGGAATTAAAGAAATTAGACGCTGGTTCATGGTTTAACAGTGACTTCAGCAATGAATCGATTCCAAGCCTTTCAGAAGTGCTTCGCTTATGCAAAGGACAGATAAAAATAAACATTGAACTGAAGACACTTCCGAGGTACTATCCGCAACTGGAAGAAATGGTTGCGAAAACGATTTTAGAAGAAGGAATGGAGAAGGAAGTGATGATTTCTTCCTTTGACCACCAGCGGATCAAAAGGGTAAAAGATTGGCTGCCTGACACGGAGACAGGGCTTATCATGATGGCAAACCCCGTTCTTATTACTCAGCAATTAAAAGAAGCAAGGGCTTCCTTCCTCTCCATTGCCCATGGTTTCATTACTGAAGCTTTAGTGGAGGAGCTCCTTGGCCAGGATTTTAAATTGATAGCCTGGACGGTTAATAAGGAGGTGGATATGAAACGGATGAGAGAACTTAGTGAGAAGATTATGGTTTGTACTGATGATGTTGAGAGATGGAGTAGAATTCAAGAGTAATAATCAAACTATTCTTTATTTTATATTAATAGTAGGTTAACAATTTATTGATATGATTTAATTACAAGTAGATAGCTGTAGGGCTTTGAGAAGACGAGAAACCTGTTAGAGATGAATATTAATTCATCTTTTTCAGGTTTCTTTTTTTGTGGAGGTGAAGAAGGAGAAGGGATTCTGTCATTCAAGTTACAAATAGCCATTTGAAAAATAGGAGGATGAAATATGTTGAAATTTAAACGTATGACAATTGCAGTGAGTATGGTCTTGATCCTGTTGCTCAGCGCGTGCATAGGTGGAGGTTCTAATTCAAAAGTTGTATCAAATAATGCCAATGAAAATGTTGAGGCTGAAGAGACGAACAAAGAAAATTCAGGGGAGAAAGACCGTTCTCCTTATAAGATTAAAATTCTCGGCAACAGCGATAAGGTATCCACAACAGCGGAAACCCCGATTGGACAAGTAATCAAAGAAAAATTCAATATCGAATTTGAGTTGATCCCTTACAGCGGTGATCTTAAGCAAAAGCTGAACATGATGCTTGCTGCGGGAGACTATCCGGAGCTCCTTCATATAGAAGGACAGGAAATTGTCAAGAAATATATCAATGCGGGAGCCGTGATCCCCCTTGATCCTTATTTAGAAACGGCATCGAATTTCAATGAGAGATATGAAGAAACCATTCCATTCTGGAGAAGTGCTTCTGAGGACGGGAAGCTTTATAAATGGGAATATGATACTCCGCAGGATATCAATAACTTTTGTGAATGTAATGATATAGCCATCCGAAGTGACCTGCTGGAAGAAGAAGGCTGGCCGGAGCTTCGCAGTACAGATGATTATGTGAAATTCTTGAAGGAAAAGTTAGAGGAACACCCTTCTACCAATGGCAACAAAACAATTGGTATGGCAGTCCCTTTTGCAGAATCATGGGGTATGGCAGGGGTATCCCCGATTATGTATGAAAAAGGTGACGAGTATATTTCGGTAGGTAATGAAGGAGTAATTTTTAACTATAAAGAGAAAAAATTCGAAGACATGTTTTCCAATGAGTACACGAAAGATTCATTGAAATTCTTTAATAGGCTGTACCGTGAAGGCATCATTTCGGAAGAAAGCTTTACGGATACGTACGAGCAAGTGAAAGAAAAGTTGAACAGCGGCCAGGCCCTTAGTGCTTTTTACAGCGTCTTTGGAATAGATGGGATTAATCGTGCCATAGAGAATTCGGGGAACTCTGAACTGCAATATATCAAAATGCCTATCCAAACGAATTCACAAGTGGAAGAGAATCAAAGCCGCCTGCTGCGTCTAGAAAGTACCCGTCCATACAGTTCAGTGGTGATCACTAAAAATGCTAAGCACCCAGAGCGCATTATGGAATTAGTGGATTGGATTGCTTCGGAGGAAGGACAGTTGCTGCTTCAATCAGGGATTGAAGGGAAGCATTATTCTGTTGAAGACGGAAAGAGAGTTCCATCTGAAGAGTTTATCGATGGTGCTTTAAATAAAGAAGCGTATTTATCAACTGAAGGATTTAGCTTTAGGATGCTGGGTTATGTCCGTTCTTCTTCTCCTGTAGATGGACAACCATACTCACTGTTGAATGATAGCGAGATTAAAGACAAGCTCTACTTGACGGACCGTGTGAAGGGTGCATATGAAGAGATGGGATGGGAGCATTCGTTGAGCTGGTGGCATGAAAATGGTGAACCTGCACCATCGGGAGTGGCATCAGCGGTATCTGTCGACCCTGCAAGCAAGGTTGGAAAAACACATCAAAAGATGGTAGATCTTCGTATAAAGAATTCGGCACGCTTGATCTCCGCAGATTCAGAAAAAGAATTTGAAGAGATCTGGAAGGATGTCATGAAACAATACGAGAAGCTGGAGCCTCAGACGGTAATTGATGAGTATAATGCCATTTATGAGAAGGAACAAAGTAAAGTTGAATAATCAATCTTAAGAAGCTCTACGATGAGAATGGGCATGGTTGCAAGATGATCCTGCCCATTTTCATCTAATTAGGGGGGGTATTATGGAAAAGTCGGTTGTACTTGCTTCTAAAGTGAAAGCATCAATGGATGGAAATTTTTCTCGGATAATAAAAAAGCTCATTCGGCAAAGGTATTTGTTCTTCATGCTGCTTCCGAGTGTTGTATTGGTATTCCTTTTCAATTACTTAACGCTAGCCGGCTGGATAATCGCCTTTAAGGATTATCAAATCGGCATTAGTATATGGGAAGTAGAATGGACAGGGCTTGAACAATTCAAAACCTTCTTCGCTGAAAGTGGAGATTATGTGTATCTACTGAGAAATACTCTGGTGATGAACTTGTCTGTTATCGTGGTGAATTTAACTTTAGCCTTAACATTTGCCATTCTATTAAATGAAATCAGAGTGAAATGGTTTGCCAAGACGATTCAGACAGTATCTTTTTTTCCATTTTTTATTTCATGGGTGATCGTGTACGCTATTATGCATGCCTTATTTTCTGCTTCCACAGGTGCCGTGAACGAAACATTGATGGAAGTCGGGATTATCCAAAAAGGAATCAATATTCTTGGAGATAAGCAGTTCTCGTGGTTATTGATTATTTGTATGATGGCTTGGAAATACATCGGTTATAACGCTATTATTTTCATATCTGCCATCTCTTCCATTTCACTGGAACAATATGAGTCTGCTGAAATAGATGGAGCGGGCCGGTTTGGCAAGATTCGATATATTACTCTCCCGAATTTAATTCCAGCTTTAGTGGTCCTGCTGATCATGAACATTGGATGGGTATTGAATTCCGATTTTGAATTGTTTTACCTTTTTACAAACCCTACCAACTGGGAGACCATGGAAGTTCTGGATATGTATGTATATAAGTATGGCCTGCAATTAGGGGACTTTTCTTATGCGACAGCTGTTGGGATGATCAAGTCTGTCGTCAGTATCATCCTTGTTGTAGGTGCGAATGCGATTTCCAAGAAGCTGACTGAAACGTCTATCATTTAACTAAAGGAGGAAAAAGGTGAAAAAGCGTCTAACTGCAGGAGATATTATCTTTAACCTGTTCAACTATTCATTTATGTTACTTTTGGGAATCTTGATGTTCTTTCCATTCGTCTATATTTTCAGCTATTCATTGAGCGACCCTAACACGCTGCCTAATGGCTTAATATTCTTTCCGTCTGGATTCAATATTGACTCGTACGTTGTGGCACTAAGCAGTCCTGCCGTCTTGAATGGAATTCTTATTTCAATCCTAAGAACATTAATCGGGCCGGCAGTAATGATTTTCTTTACCTCGATGGCAGCATATGTGTTGACCCGAGATGATTTATTTGCCGTAAAATTCTTCAGAAGGTTCTTTGTCTTTACCCTGTATATATCCAGTGGATTAATCCCCGTCTACCTATTGGTTCAATCCCTGAACCTGACAGGCAGCTTTTGGATTTATATTGTCCCTGCTGCTGTAGGGGTCTTTAATTTAGTTTTAATTAAAACGTATATTGAAAGCTTGCCTAAGTCACTTGAAGATGCAGCATTAGTAGATGGTGCGAATGAGTTTGTCCTTTTCTGGAAAGTCATTTTTCCTGTGATCAAGCCTGTGGTCGCTGCCGTAATGTTATTTAGCGCGGTTGGGCAATGGAATGCATTTATCGATACTCAAATCTACAATGCCATGAATCCCGAGTTATTCCCGTTGCAATATGTCCTTTATGAAACACTTAACTCAACTACTGCAATGGAAAACAGTTCTGACTTGGTTCAAACAGTAACTCCTAAAGGCTTAAAGATGGCCATTACCATGATTACTGTACTACCGATATTGATCATTTATCCTTTCTTACAGAAACATTTTGCAAAAGGATTGATGATTGGGTCTATTAAAGGATGAAAAAAGTTTAAATCAGTCAGGAGAGATACAATGGAGAAACTTCGTATTGGAATAGCTGGTGCTAAAAGAGGCAGAAGCTTATATAAAGAATTTCAAAAGCTTCAAGATGCAGAAGTCGTGGCTGTGATGGACCCGGACAGGAATTCCCTGGACAGATTTCTGGAAGAGTTTTCTGTGAAATCTGCGTTTGATGATTATGAGAAATTATTAGATTTTGGTCTGGATATCGTTGTAATCGCTTCACCCATGCAGTTTCATGCCCAACAAGCCATTGAGGCATTGAACCGAAATATTCATGTTCTTTCTGAAGTCACTGCCGCGATTACAGTAAACGAATGCAAGGAACTCTTGCTGGCAGCGCAAGAAAGCAAGGCACAATATATGCTGGCAGAAAACTATTGTTATATGAGAGAAAACATTGCTATAAAAAATATGGTGAAAGCAGGCCTATTCGGAAAGATTTACTATGGTGAAGGAGAGTATATTCATCGCCTGCAGCCAGCTTATTTTGAAAAAGAAGGAGTACCTACCTGGAGAAAAACATACCTTGCCAGCAAGCGGGGATGTACATACGGAACACACAGCCTCGGTCCTCTGATTGAATGGACGGGAGAAGCGGTTACCAGCGTGAATTGTCTGGGGACAGGTGCCCACCAGGAAGGCAGACGCTATACAAATGATGATACAACACTGATGCTCTGTAAGACAAGCGGAGGCGCATTATTCAAAATCCGTACAGACATTGTCTCGAACCGTCCCCATAATATGGCCTATTATAGCTTACAAGGAACAAAAGGCTGCTATGAAGGACCTAAGACGAGTGCGGATGTACATAAAGTGTGGCTGGAGGATTATTCTAAAGGACCGGAGGATTGGCTGGATCTCTCTGAATTCTTTAATGATTTCTTACCGCCTGAACTGGTAGATGTCCCTGAAGAAGCCCGTTCTTCCCACCATCAGGGTGCTGATTATTACATGGTGAAAGATTTTGTGAAATCCATTAGAGAAGGCAAGCCGGTTTCAATCGATATCAAAAAAGCCCTGTTATTCACACTTCCAGGGATTATTTCCGAGAAATCGATTGAGTTAGGCGGAGATCATGCTGAAGTACCGGATATAAATAATTGGCTCGTCCAAAAATGATGAAAAGGTGTGCATATCGATGCACACCTTTTTCATCATTTTTTAATAGAATCTATCCGGCAATTGATTGTCCTTGGGAAAATTCTATCCTGTGCAGACGCCGGTGGATAACGAAGGTAAGTATATAGGCGGTAGTGCTGCCCAAAAAGATGATGCCTAAACCTGGAAAAGCACTCAAGATATAATAGTTTGCAGAGCAGCTCACAATCAACAAGAAAGTGCTGACCGGGGAGCTCACAGCCATTAATAAACTGTTTTTGATATAGTGAATCAACGGCATTTGAAAATGAACATAGAGAGGAAAAATATAAAACATAATGAAAAGATAAAATAAAGCAGCCGGAAAAAGCAAATAAGAAAAACTATACAAAACAGACTCCAGCTGAAAGATTTGATAGTTAAGATAAAAACTGATGGGAGCCAGGAAAAGAAGAACCCCTAATTTATTCGACCGCCAAAACTCGGATTTATAAGTGTTCCAGAAGGTGTTGAAGACAGGAAAATCAAAATCCCCCTGGCACCATTTCCGTATAACGGCAAACATAGAAATACTGGCTGGCATGAATCCAAAAATCAACGCTCCTGCCAATGTAAACAGCAACCATAATATATTTACATATGCCAACCGTGTAACCCATTCACTCACCCGGTAAATTCCTCCAAGTGCGCCGTTGAATTCCATGGACAGACTCCCCCCCTTATATAGCTTTAATTATAAGTTTAATGGAAATTTGTTAACCGGGTTTAAAGGGTTTATTACAATACTTTAAAGGTAGAACAGGGAGTAATGGTGACAGTAGGGATAAAGGAGCAGATCCCTTTACAATACCACAAGGCTTAGACCAGAAAAGTTCTTTAATCTTAAAACCACAATCAGCGGTTCTTTTTTATTGGAAAAGACATGTATAGCAGCATGTCTCTTTTCTGTTTCCATAGCTGAATGGGACAATGTACCTGTCCCCTCCTCCCGTGGTGGTACATGAATGGAAGGTTTTGGTCAGAGATATGTATCTAGAGGTGGCAGGTGAGTATATGAGTTGTAGGTTTTGGTCAGAGATATGTATCCAGAGGTGGCAGGTGGGTACATGAGTGGCGGTTTTAGGTCAGAGATGTGTATCCATGTGAGCCCGGTGGGTACATGAGTTGTAGTTTTAGGTCAGAGATATGTATCCAGAGGTGGCAGGTGGGTACATGAGTTGCAGGTTTTGATCCAAGATATGTATCCAAGAAATCCAGGTGGATACATGAGTAGCAGATTTTGGTCAGAGATATGTAACCATGAGCTCCCGGTGGATACATGAGTTTAATCTTTACGCGTTTTTTTGCCAAGTGACAGGATCCCAAGTGGTTAATGGTTATAATTTACACTAAAAAAGCGCTTATTTAATTGATCAAATCAACCAATAAGCGCTCTCTCATTATTAATTCCTCATCTCCTGCGGCAGCATCCTGATCGATTCAATGACAGCTTCAAGCTTCGTTTCAATTCGGTGCAGAAGATACATTGTCACAACGATCGGAAAGCCTACCTCTGAGATGAACGAAATTCCTTGTTCCAATTTGCTCACCTCCTTTTTTTCAAGAAATAAGGTGCCCTGTAGCCAGAGCTGCGGGGCACCTTTTCATTTATTACACTTCGTATTCCGTGACATTTCGCTCGATTACGCGAGCTCCCTCAGCTGCTACTAGTGAGCCGCTGCTGCTTTGGATGACATTCGTGGCGATCAATGTATCCATTACCTGCTTCACTTGATCAGTGTCGACCGGCTCAACAGGAGCATCAATGGATACACGGGCTGTTTTTCCAAACTGGGTTTTAAATTGCAGTTCCAATGCTTTAGCCATTATAGTTTCCCCTCCTTTCTATTAGTCTTTCAGAATCATTACTCGTTGATGTCGTAGCTGTCATTCTTCTCAACCAGCAGAAGAGGTCTGGAGCTCAGCCCCGCTAGTGCTTGAGCAGCTTGAAGAATTTCGTCTGGTGTTGAAGTGTAGTTGATGTTGGCATAAGTTTTGTTAGAGTACTTTGGCTTGCCGTTCTCGTCCACTCCGTTGTCAAAGACCATTCTCAGCTTGATACTTTTTAAATCTGAAGTTGCCATGTGTTTCACCTCCTTTCACCTTCTATGTAGAGGTGAGGGAGAGAAAAGGACACCTTGGAGTTAAAAAATTTTTCGGATCGGGAAGGCAGGTGCTTCGCTCGATTTTGTGTTTGAAAACATAATTGTTATGCAAAAGGCAGTGGCTAGGAGACAAGGATGAAATGGAAATCTATTTCTCTCTCCAGATCACCGGTTTCTTCATGCAAAAGAGACTTGTCTCCTAGGCATGTTTCTTTCTTGTATCTTGTAATATCAACTGAGGGAGAATGGGAAAGGGAATCTGTATCTCCGCTTAACGTTAATCTTTGTTAAAAAGAGACCATTTCAAGCTCTTCTTTCTATATAAAAAATGAGAAAATCTGTTAGATGCGGGTTTGGGTCATTACTTGGAACAGGAGTTTTGGAATGAATGGAAGAGAAGGAGGGAGCAGAATTATGCTGAGATGCAATCAAATGGCAGGACTGAAAGGAATTGAAACAAAGGAAACTAAGGGTAAAAGACTATTTAGGATTTTGAAGGGTATCAGAAGTCGAGGTTATGAAAGAAAAACGGGAGAACGGGTGAAGAACAGGAGATGAACTAGGGGGAAACAAGGCGTGTACAAAAAGAAGAATGTAATAAGAAAGGGAAAGAAGGAAATAAAAAGAGGGTGCGTGGGAAGGAGCGAGCCCTCTTGGGGACATAGATTCACACCCCCACACTGTTTTCCAGTATAGCTTTGTCTTTTGTTATGAAGATATACAATTCATCCAATGTCAAAGTGACGAAGTTGTTTTCCTTCAAGTAGGTCATTTGTTCTTGAAAATTGTTCTGTGGTAATTCGCCATCAAGGTATTGGTCCTGGGGTATATCCTGCTCCTTAAAAATGCGGAAAAAAAGCCTCCACGACAGCTATCCTGGAGGCATTCCTTCTTTCTTAATTTTAGCGTTATCGTTATGGACAATGACTTAAAGTTGCTATTCCTTCAGGAAAAGTAATTTCTTAATACTCTCCATACGCTTTACTTTCCCAAATAATTTCTGAGTCCTCAGGTGTCCCATATAAGAACGCTGTTGCGGGAACTTCAACCCTTATTGTAAAGTCATATTGTCCCTCTGCCCAGATTGTCGTATTCCTTTTCAGAAATGATTCAGAATTGTTAGCTACGTCGGTAAATTCCTTAATAAACTCTTGTCCTGCTGCTTTGCCGTCTGTGGAGGTCATGCCGTCTTTCATTGTCACAACAAAGTACAGGTGTCCATCTTCTCCAGTGAAAATTATGTCTTGAATTTTATTGTTGTTTTTTATCACCCTATCTTGGGCTTGATCGAAAAGGTTTTGGTCAATTACTCCCCGTTCTTGCTGATCACGAAGGTCCTGTCTATCTGTATAATCTTCGGGAATGGATATATCAATATGCAATTCAGGCAGGCCATCATTCTTTCTTAATTCCTTAAGTGTGAATGTGGAGAGCATATCTTCTCCCAGGTACTCTTCTTTCTCGAGCACTACTCCAGAATCATATTCAATTTTAATAAGTCCTCTTTCATACAAGAATACTTTTGGATCTGTTTTAACTAACTCGAGTGTAACCCAATTTTCTTTAAGGTTTTGATCGACTACAGTCCATGAATATCCATTGAACTCCATATCATGCAAGTGGTAAACGGGAGTTCCTGTGTATAATGGCCTGTTTTTAACCCATTCCTCTGCAGTGGTTGATGCTGGTTCTTGATCAAAGGTTTTATGCTGATGATCAAGAAAAATAATTTCAGTATTTGTAGTAATATATGAATGATCTGTTGTCAAAGCATCGTTCTCATAGGTTTTTTGACTTTCCTTTATGATAAAGCCTTCTTCTTCAAATTTCGAGGAAATTTCTACTTCCGTTTTACTGCTTAAAGACATTGAACTTTCATATTTCAAATGCAGTTTTTGAACAGCCTCTCGCTGATCTTTGTATAAGTCATGGAAATACGCCTTCCATTCCTCTTCAGTTTTGTCTACATGAGCAGGGTCTGTGCTTTCATCATCCGAAACTGGTTCCACACGCTGGTGAGGAGTCAGAGGAAAGTCTGGATCGGATAAATAGTCGTTTTGATTAACATCCAGTTGATCAGTCTCTGCTTCTTCTTCTACCTGATCGGCAGGAGAAGAGGGATCTTGGTCAAGATTGGATGTTAAGATATAGGATAATGCCACAATGGAGAATAGAATTACTGCCACACCGGATAACCCATAATAGTAATATTTCTCTTTCTTTGTGGTTTTCGAAACTTCAGTGGCTTTTTTCATTATTTTATCTTGCTGTGATTTGAATTGATATCTGGAAAATACATCTTGATTTAACGAATCTCTGATTTCTTTCTGTTCATCCCTGTTTTTCATGACCACCGGCCTCCTTCTCTCAGATTTTTAAGATACTTGCGTCCCCGGTCGAGCCTTGACCTGACCGTTGAGGAATTCACAACTAATAATTTGCTTATCTCTTCTGTAGAAAGGTCTTCATAATAATACAGAACCAGTACTTCACGGTATTTCACAGGTAGAGTAAGCAAGGCTTCACCTATGGAGTTTTTTTCTTCATTTTGGAGAAGAATGGTTTCAGGTGTATCTCCATCTTGTTTTGGATTACCTTGAACAAGATGATTCCACCATTTTGTCCTCCTTTGGATTTTCCGCAGGTAATCTTTACATTCATTTGCCGTGATACTGAATAACCATGTTTTCAGCTTCGAACGATGGTCAAAAGATAAAAAGTTTTTGTAAACTTTAATGAACACTTCTTGAGAAATATCTTCAGCTACCGACCAATCCTTTACATAAGTGTAGGCAAATTGGACAACTGCTTTTTCATTTTTTTGAATAATTTCCTCGAAATAGTCAATGCCAATTTCTCCATTCTCGCTGTCACTGTATTCTTTTTTCAGTTTTCCCTCCATCTCATAACCCCTTATTATCTATTTTTGATTCTTAGACGTTCAAAGTTTGATTTCTGTCTCAACTTAATTGCCTTTTTTGTATAGGCAGCAGAAACAATATACCGTCACTTTGAAAATTGTTAATACCATTTCACTTTTGGAGTATTTTGGATGGGACCAAGAAGGTGATGGGTGATACAAACAGTGAAATGATGGTTTTAGTTACCTATCATTACTCTGATTAATGTACTGTCTTCTCCTGAAAATGATCCGCCTCAAATATTCCTCTTACAGTACAATACAACAGAATTAAGAGTTGGTGTTGAATTACCAAGAGAAATGAGAAAAAACAGAACAGGAAATGAACAAGGAATCGATTGGTTTACAGGCATCAGATGAAGGATATTCCTTTATCCGTCTTTATACCCTATAAAGTGTTAATGATTGGGTTTTACTGCCGATATATCTAATGGAAAGTATAAGACCTGTAAAAGGGCGATTAACATTTGGTGCGAGAATATGATAGTTACTTCTTACTGACTTGAATTTAAATTGAACAAGATATCCCCTTATAATCATTCAGAGTGAATTCGGACAGGAAATGATAAAGATACATAAAAAGGAGCCAATAAGATGGTTGAGCAGCTTTTGATTTTAGGTGCAGCATTTGGTTTTATTAGAATAGTTTCCAGTTTAATTGCACTGATTCTCCTTATTCTTCTTGTTTTTAGAAGAAATAGATTGAAAACCTTTAAGTATATAATCATCGTCTTTTTTCTACTGGGTATCAGTTCTTGGTGTGAAGAAAAAATTGCTAAAACACTGGTGAACCAGGAAATGATTTATGCGGTTAATGACCTGAGGACTGAAGCCGATCCTGCCCAAGAGAATAGAGAAGCTGGTGTGGAAAAGAATGATGTTGTCATGGTAGAGCCTCCAGAGGACCGTGTAGAAGAAAATGAAGATGCCAAACATGAAGAAGTCGAGCGCAAAGTAACAGAAGTACACATTGAACAAGAGAAAGAGACTTCCAGCTGTCCCCAAGCAGGTGGATTTGAAGTAGAAGCTATTATATCTGATTCAAGCTTTAATGATAAGCTTTCAGCAGGGTATGCAGGGGAAGTCAGCTTTGGGGTGGGTGATAGCCTTAGCGCGGTAATCAGCCACTGGGGAGAACCTGAAGAAAGTGGAGATTACGAGCACCTTACTGATTATCACAGCTACTGTAATGTTACTTTTTTTAACTACAATGATACGATTTATGATAGTCCTGAAAGTAATCCCGATACAATCACAGGCATTGCCTTATCTGTACAAAATGGTTCGATTCAATGGGTGAAAGAGGTATTGGGAGAGCCATTCAGGGAATATAAATCAGAGCTGTTTCAAGGATATTATTTAGACTACTCGGTGGGAACTAACAGATTAAGTATGATTGATATTGATTTCGATAATGAAATTGATCGTATAGAGTTATTTCATGATAGTCAGCTTCAAGATGAAACTGCAGAACAGGAAGAAGCCCAGCAGGAGGCCGATGCTATCATAAGTGATGTGCAAGAGCGCAGTAGAGAAAATGGCACAGATATAAGTGATTCAGAAACCTTGGAGTACATCCTATCGACTAAGGGGGATGTCATTGTTTATTTCTATACTCCGTTTTGTTCTCATTGTGAAAACATGGCTCCTTTATTAAACAGCGCTGCTGAAGAAGCAGGGATTCGCGTAAAGCATTTAAACCTGATGGAGGATGAAGAAGGCTGGAACCGTTTCAGCATTGATGGTATACCAACCGTCGTTTCATATAAAGAAGGAACAGAAGTCACCCGCATTGTAGGGGAAACAGATGAAGAGTCACTTATGAACTGGTTGTCTGCCCAGTAGTAGATTGATTTAGCGGATCGAGAGCAGTAAAAATAGAAAATAAGCCGGACCTTCACGATAATGGAAGTTCCGGCTTTATTTTATTTATTGTATATGAGATTCAAGAAATAGATGCATTAGCGAGTATGTTAAGATTCTGTGGCAGCATTTTCAGGTTGTTGGTTGATATAAATATAATCTCCGTCATCATACATTTCAATGGTTCCATTCGGAGTTGAAATCATATCGACTCCATAATCCATCAGCCTGTCAAACACGTCATTATGAGGAGCTCCTTCACTGTTGCCCTCTCCGTATGAAAGAATTCCGAATGTAGGATTAACGGCTTCGATAAACGCTTGGGATGTACTTGTATTCAAGCCATGACTGCCAATTTTGAGAACGTCTGCTTCTAGGTAATAGTCCTGGATTAAACGCTCTTCTGTTTCTATGCCTGAGTCACCGGTTAGAAGGTATTCTACATCTCCGTGGCTGATCATCATGACAATGGAGGCGTCATCATTGTCTGAACTGTTCGAGCCGCTGTTTAATACTTCTATAGAAACCATAGGGTCCAATTCAATAAAATCTCCCTCTTCTGCTGTTGAAACCGGAATGCTCTTTTGCTGTACAAGAGATAAGAACTCCCGGTACGTATCTGATGAATCTGTCTTTCCATTGACTATCACTTCACTAACAGGAAACTTGTTCAGTACAGCCATCAATCCGCCAACATGGTCAGCGTCAGGGTGGGTCGCCACCATGACATCAATTTTTGTAACATCATTAGCTTGTAAGTGGCTGACCACGTCATCGCCTGAAGTCGTATTTCCTCCATCGACTAGCATGGTCATTCCATTCGGGGTTTCAACCAGTATAGAATCTCCTTGGCCTGCATTGATAAAGTCGACATGCAAGTCACCTATCTGAGCTAGTAAAAATTTATTAAGCTGACTTTCAAGCAGAGCCTTTGCATTATCGTCTTGTACTCTTTCTATTAAACTAATGACTAAATCAATTTGATTTTCAATCGGCTGGTTATTGTTGTCCAACTCAATTAATTGATCGAATGCCATCTTTGCGGATATAGCATATATGGTGTTATGTTTGGCGGTCTCGCCGGGTGCTTTGTATTTTGAAAGGATGGCATCTCTTGTTGATTGTCCATAAACCCGATATAGAAGAACGGCTTGTTTTCTGATTTCGCTGGATAAATTATGGTAAGCTTGTACAGTTTGATCACTGATTGGGCTATGTGCAAATGACTTATTGTAACTATTTGTTTTGTTAAGGATTTTTTTACCAGAAGTGATGGCATCGATGTATGCCTGTGCTCTTAGGTAATGAACTTTGATATTTTGGTCGATTCGTTTTCTTAACTCGTTTCTCTTTGAAGAAGATAAAGAAGGAAGCAGTTTTTCTGCGGCAAGCATAGGCTCTTTTGTATTATTGTACAAGTTCATATCAGGATAAGTAACAGGGTTTTCAGGGAACTTCTTCTTTCTATACTCATAAGAAATTTCCCATTTAAGAGCGCCGGCCCACTGTTCAGCCTCTGTTACTAACTTTTCGGCTTTAGAGTATGTGGAAGCGGCTGCAGAGTTGACCGGTAACAGTGACAGCAAAATTATAAGAGTACTAAGGATAGCAATTAGCTTTTTCATATTGACCTCCAATGTTCATTCTAATTAACTATTATTTTATCAAGTACTGAAAATATGTTCCATTAATTTCTAAAGAATTTTTCTGGATTAGGTCTATATAACTAATGAGTTATTAATATTGATTGATGACTGTTTTCCCGGTTTGAAGGCTTGCTGGGGAAGATTTCCGTAGTACTGCCTTTCTAATAAGACTTAGAAGGCAGAATGACTGGATTTTGTACTATATCTGATTTCCAAACTTTGCAGGTTAACTAGAGGGTAATATTTGTCAGGTAATCTTCCTTTTTCTTAAAATATTCTTTTAAGCATAATTTGTTAGAATATTCAAAATTAATATAGCTATTATACCAGGAATGATGTACTATTATCTCAGGTTAGAGCTCAACCGAAAATGTAATATAACAATGTTTTAAACTAATTAAGGTTGCTGGATGTTTGTTTTTGTCTTGTGAAAAATTCATAGTGAATGGATGGAAGATGGATGAAAAATATAGTAAAAATACTATGTTCAGTTATGCTTTTGTTTGTTGCATTTGTGACGGTTGAGCCCAAATATGCTGAGGCATCATTTGGTTGTGAAGATACTCAGTATTCATTAAGTGACACAGGTAAAAAAGGGACCATTACGCTTGACCCTCGCGAAGGTGGATGTACCGACCCTCCAGGAACAGGCGGTGATGTAGATCCTGGCACAGGTGAAGATCCAGACCCGGGCACAGGTGAAGATCCGGGTACCCCTGTCGAGGAAGAGATATTTCTTGGTGAATTCGTGGAATATACAAATGAACTAGGGGTAACGGTAACGGAGCCTTATTCTCCTGAATTGATTACTGAATTAGAAGCCAAATCTGAAAGTAATCAAAAAGGTGATCAACTGGACTGTATTGCTTGCGTTGGCGACTTTACGTATTACAGTTATAAAGTGTATAACCAAGGAATTACGAAATCTTGGTCCTATCTTTCAAATCCTTACTTCATTATAAGCATTGCAAGAGGAGCGACCTACAAATCATCTATACAGAAATCTACTACTATTTCAGCAAGCTATTCAGGCACCATTCCATCAAAGTCAGCAGTGAATCAAACTTTTGGACTTTCTGCTTCCGGCACAAAAACGATAACATTTGAAGTCAGCCTTTCCGGCCCATCAGGAAAATATAATTCAAGAGATTTCTACTACAAAAAAGGTCGACATACTTATAAAGTTAAAACGGTTAAGTCCAAAAAGAATAAGAGCGGAAAAGTACTTTCCAGTTCTACTTATTATGGATATGTTGGAAAACCAGCTGTTAAACATTATTCTGTAGACACTTACTAAAGAGTACTTGAGGAGCAAAAATCATGAAGCTGAATTGGCAATCAATTTTATGTTTGGCAGTATTTCTGGTCAGTTCCGTCAGCTTACTATTTGTGCTGAGTTCAAATTTGATTGCAGAGTATTTACTAGCCTACGGAATCCCGATTTCGATCCTAGTAAGCTTTAGTTTATTATCGCTGATTTTCGCCCTGAGAAAATAAACTAACGGACCCTTCTCTTATGAGGAGGGTCTTTTATGTGCTGCTTTTTAGATTAGAAGCTTGAAATGGCGATCCTGGAAGTCGATTTTCCTTTTTGGTTTTAGTAGATGGGGACAGAAGAGAAGACCATGCCCAAACATTTTTTTGATTATATCATAAAAGATTTCCAGCAAAACCTGTTATTTGCACTGTACTGTTAGAATTTTTTTTCATCCTATTATTTTGCTTGAATTTTTCAGGAAAGCACCTCATTGAGTTTTTCTTCAAATGCGTCACTTACGCGGCTTCTATTCTCTATGATTTCTGTGTTTGTGAAAGTCAGGATTCCCCGAGGTTCATCAAGGTTCAATTTTTCTTTGAATGCCCCTATCGCCCCTCTGCTGCGCCCTTCGATTTCAAAGTAAACAGTCGTTTCTGTTTCACCCTGCAGAATGTACACTTCGAGCTCGTCCAGTTTCCTGCTGTATCTTCCATGGACGGGAGTGAACTCGTACTGCTGCACAAAGGTCTTTTTTATTTTTACCCAGGCCGGTGTTTTTTGGCTTTCCATCTGCCTGAACTTAAAGCCGATTACTTTGATGGCATCAATCAGGTTTACGTGAACGGGTGAAGGGTCTACAGAAATTTCATCTCTATCTCTCGGGTCAATCGCATTCCTAATATCAATACCAGTTTCAATCCAGACTTTTGGAACATTCTTTTGAGTTTCAGGATCAACCATCGTTATTGGTGTGTCCAGTGGAACCTGAAAGGAGAATGGGATATTCAGCTTCTGGCCTTCAGAAATCGGTAATGGCTCATTAAGTTTGTGAGTCATCACAATTCCAGGGGAAAGGCGGTCGCTGCCTTCATGCCCGTATAAAGTCATGAGCTTGAGGTAAATCGACTCCACCCGCTGATTAGTACTGCCGCCTTTTATTTCAATAATTCCTTCAAAGCTTTCACCTTGCTGAATATATGAGCTTTTCAGCTTTGTATCGACTCTAGCAGAGCCGAGACCAAAACTTGCAATCACTTTATTAAACATTGACATGTTCGTTTCTCCTCTCGGTTTTGATAGTTTTATAGTAGCATAAAAGAGAAAGTTCTCTCTTCTAACTTGCCATTTACATATTAGTACCTCCGAATATATTAATTAAGAATCTCTTGGCCAAAGTCCTCAGCTTGTTTTGGTTCAATTCCTTCTATTATTTAACAGGTCTTTCATGGTGACTGGTTTCTTTTCAATAAATGAATCTAATGTGTTATTTGTAAAGATATAATAGGGCTTAACATTCATTTCCTAGGGCCGTCTGGTTCTAAGACTTGTTAAGGCTGTTCGGGTATCTGTGTTGGTTGGATCATTTGAATCCACTTCTCCTAGTTGAGGGGAGTGGTTTGAGAATTCCCGGGAAGATAACTATTTTACTCGGCGCGTGATGAAACATGAGTAGCGGTTTTTCAAAGGAGACGTGTATTCCAAAAGTAAGATACCTATGCTCCGGCTATCAAATATAATAATAAACTCCTCCCTTGACATAAAAAGCAACCTTTATTACAATGTGTGTAACCGGTTACATAGAACGACGGTTTTTATTTATAGGTTGTATGTAACCGGTTACATAAAAAAGGAAGACAGAAAGGTGAGAAAGCATGGCGACAATTTCAGAGGTGGCGAAGCGGGCAGGTGTATCGGTTGCGACGGTATCACGCGTGATTAACAATAAAGGATATGTTCATGAGGATACGCGCAAGTCTGTTGCCAATGCGATTAAGCAGCTCGGATACAAGCCGAATAGTGTGGCCAGAAGCCTTTCGCAGAAGACTTCCAAGATGATTTGTTTTTTGATTCCTGATATTACGAACCCGTTCTTTCCTCAGTTGGTGAGGGCGGTGGAGGATGTCATGTATCCGGCTGGTTACTCGACGATTTTATTCAACAGTGATGAGCAGCTGGAGCATGAGCTGGAGTATATTGAAGGGATGACTTCAAAGTATATAGATGGTTTTATTATTGTTTCGAACACGCTTAAGTGGGAGCATTTGTCAGCTTTGAATGTGCCGGTGGTGGCGCTGGACCGTTTTATCGATGACCGGATTCCTTCTGTTGCTGTTGATAACTATGAAGGAGCACGGAAGGCATTGGAATATATGATCGAGAGGGGATGCCGAAACATTGCGCACCTTGAAGGTCCGAGGCATGTCATCACGTCCGGGGAAAGAAAGCGGGCGTATCAGGATGTCATGAAGGAGAATAACCTTCCCATCACGCTTCAGCAGGGTCACTATGAACTAGAAAAAGGCATGGTGAGTACGATGGAACTGCTTGAGTCGAACCGAAGCATCGATGCCATTTTTGCTGGGAATGATGTGATGGCGATTGGTGCTTTGAAAGCTGCCGGGAAGCTGGGCATCAAAGTGCCGGAAGAAGTGTCAATCATGGGATTCGATGGGATGGAATGGGGCACGACGGTTTTGCCGGAGCTGACGACGATGCAGCAGCCGATATATGAAATAGGAAAAAAAGCGGCCGAGATGCTGTTAGCAAGAATACAGGGATTGCCATTAGAAAGAGAACACTATGTACTGAAGGCAGCGCTGGAGGTACGGAAATCAGTGAGATAAGAGGTGAGCGGAATGATTATAGTGGTTGGAAGCTTGAACATGGATCTCGTAACGTCGGTTGAACGCTTTCCGAAGAAAGGGGAAACCTTGACGGGGACTTCTTTTGCCACCATTTTCGGTGGGAAAGGCGCAAACCAGGCGGTCGCTGCTGCAAGGGTGGAGAGAGAAGTTCATATGGTCGGCCGGGTCGGGGATGACCCATTCGGCCAGGAGTATTTGCAGTATTTAAGTAAAGAAGGGTTAAAAACTGAAAATGTGGAACCGGTTACACATCAAGTTACCGGGACGGCTTCGATTACGGTTGCGGAGCAGGACAATACGATTGTGATCGTGCCGGGGGCTAATGAAAGCATGACAGCGGATGAGGTGGAAGCTTCAAGAGAGGTCATTGAGCGTTCCGATGTTGTGATTGTCCAGCTGGAGATTCCGATTCCGGCAGTGGAACGGGCGATTGAGATTGCAAAAGCTTCAGGAGCGATTGTTATTTTAAATCCAGCACCCTACCAGGAGATTCCTTCAGAATGGTGGGAAAAAATCGATTATGTCACGCCAAATGAGCATGAAGCAGCGGAAATGAGAAAGAGCACTGAGTTTTCTCCTGACTACGAAAGCAAGCTGATTGTCACGATGGGCGGCAGTGGTGCTTCCTATTGTGTGAACGGAGAACGGAAATTGGTGGCGGCCCCTAAGGTGGAAGTTAAGGATACGACCGGAGCCGGCGATACCTTCAACGGTGTACTGGGAGCGGGGCTCGATCAAGGCTTCTCTCTTGAGGAAGCGATCCGGCAGGCAGTTGCGGCGGCAAGCCTTTCGGTGACGAAGTTCGGAGCGCAGACCGGGATGCCGACGAAAGAAGAGCTTGACGAGTTTCTGAAAAGGGGGGCATCCTCATGATGAAAAATGCACCGTTAAACAGTGAAATTGCAAAAGTACTTGCGGATCTGGGCCATACAGATACCATCGTGATTGCAGACTGCGGCCTTCCGGTACCGGATGGAGTGAGGAAAATCGATTTGGCTGTGAAACTAGGCACTCCGGGCTTTAAGGAAGTTATGGAAGTCGTTGAACACTGCATGGAAGTAGAGCGTGTGACAGTGGCAGCTGAGATGGCAACGCACAATACGGAATTGCTCCAAGGGATTACCGGAACATACGGTGACATCCACACGATTTCCCATGAAGCATTCAAAACTTTAACTAAAGAAGCAAAAGCGGTCATCCGTACCGGAGAGGCGACACCGTACGCCAACATAATCCTGCATGCGGGGGTGATTTTTTGAAAACCGAACCTATTGTAACCATGACCAATATTCAGAAGTCATTTGGACCGGTACATGTTTTAAAAGGAGTCAATTTCGATCTGGTCCCAGGCGAGATTCACGCTTTGATGGGGGAAAACGGAGCCGGAAAATCGACCATGATGAAAATCCTGACCGGGATCTACGATAAAGATGAAGGTGAAATCACCTACAAAGGAGAGCCGGTTCAATTTAAAAACCCGAAGGAAGCGGAAAAGCTTGGCATCGGAGTCATTCATCAGGAGTTGAATATCCTGCCGAATCTGACGGTCGCGGAAAATTTCTTTCTTGGAAAAGAAAAGACATATGGAAAATCCGGCGTGATTAAGATTAAAGAAATGAACAAGGAGGCAGAGTCCTGGCTGATGGAACTGGGCATCAAGCTGGATCCGCAAAAACCTGCTTCTTCGTGCTCAGTCGGCCAGCAGCAAATGATTGAGATTGCCCGGGCTGTTTCTGTAAAAAGCGATGTGCTCATCATGGATGAACCGACAGCGGCTTTAACGAGCAAAGAGATCGATGTTCTTTTCAATGTGATGAACGGGCTTAGAGAGAGGGGCGTAGCCATTGTTTATATTTCTCACCGGATGGAAGAAATCTTTAAAATGTGTGACCGCATCACGGTTCTGAGGGATGGCGCGTCAATCGGCACCAGGATCATTAAGGAAACGGATTTTCCTGAAGTCGTAAAAATGATGGTTGGGCGCGAGCTTGGCGATCAATTTCCGGAACGCAAAGTAAAGCCTGGAAAAGAGAGGCTGGTCGTGAAAGGTGTCTCTACCAAAACAGGAGTGAAGCAGGCTGATTTTACAGTGCATGAAGGTGAAATACTCGGTATTGCAGGCCTTATGGGAGCCGGCCGGACAGAATTGATGAGGGCTGTCTTCGGAGCGGACAAGCGGACATCAGGAGAAATCATCCTCGATGGCAAGCCGATAAAAGGCAGCAACCCTAAACGGGCGATTGAGGCAGGAATTGCTTTCGTAACGGAAGACCGGAAAGGAGAGGGACTTATTTTAAACCAGACGGTGCGGGAAAACCTCGCGGCCGCCCAGTTGAATAAGCTCTCCAAATGGAGTGTTTTGAATAATAAAATGGAACGGCAATCGGCTGAGGAATTGATCCAGCGCCTTCGGATAAAGACTTCTGGAACCGAGCAGGCAGCTCAATCATTGAGCGGCGGGAACCAGCAGAAGATTGTTATAGGGAAATGGCTTGCAACAGACCCGCAGGTGCTCATTCTGGATGAGCCAACACGGGGTGTCGACGTTGGTGCCAAAAAAGAAATCTACGGAATTATGAATGCGCTTACCGAAAAAGGTGTTTCCATTATCATGGTGTCCTCGGAGCTTCCTGAAGTTATGGGGATGTCGGATCGAATTCTCGTCATGCATGAGGGAAAAGTGACGGCATTGCTCGACCGGAATGAAGCGACGCAGGAAACGATCATGACAGCAGCAACGGGAGGAGAGTAAATATGAAAAATAAAGAGATGCTCCAGAAACTTGGTCCGTTATTGGGACTGGTTGTAATCGTGATTATATTATCCATCCTAAGCCCAAGTTTCTTTGAACTTAATAATATTCTAAATATCTTACGCCAGGTTTCCATCAATGCTCTGATTGCGTTTGGAATGACCTATATCATTTTGACAGGCGGTATCGACTTATCGGTCGGTTCGATGCTGGCGCTTGGCTCGGCCATAACCGCCGGCGCGATGGCATCAGGGATGGATCCTATCCTGGCCATGCTTCTCGGATTGCTGGCGGGTGCTGCAATGGGTGCCTTTAACGGATTGATCATCACGAAAGGGCGGGTGGCTCCGTTTATCGCGACCCTTGCGACCATGACGATTTTTAGAGGGCTGACGCTTGTGTACACGAATGGACGTCCAATTACAGGACTGTCTGACTCATTTTCTTTTCAAATGATTGGTAAAGGATACCTGTTTGGCATTCCTTTCCCGGTCATCACCATGTTCTTCTCGTTTGCTGTCCTATGGTTCATTTTAAAAAGAACGACCTTTGGACGCGGGGTATACTCTGTGGGAGGAAATGAAGAGGCTTCCCGTCTGGCGGGTCTCGGAGTGGATAAAATCAAAATGGGTGTCTATACGCTGACAGGGATGCTGAGTGTTCTGGCAGGAATCATTTTAACGTCCCGATTGAACTCAGCGCAGCCGACTGCAGGTACCGCTTATGAGTTGGATGCAATCGCAGCGGTTGTCCTTGGTGGTACAAGCCTGACCGGCGGACGGGGCTGGATATTCGGCACATTAGTCGGAGCCCTGATCATCGGAGTTTTGAATAATGGATTGAACTTAATGAACGTATCTTCGTTTTACCAACAAGTGGTCAAAGGCGGAGTGATCCTGCTGGCTGTTCTGCTGGATCGTAAGAAATCCGCATGACATATATAAACCAAACAAAGGGAGAGTGGACTTAAGATGAAGAAAAATTAGTACTGGTTTTACTACTGGCAATGTCAATGATCATGGCAGCATGTTCTTTAGAATCTCCAACAAACAATAACTCATCAGATAATGAGGGTGACAGCGGCGGCGACACCAGTGATCAAACAATCGGATTCTCAATCTCGACGATGAATAACCCGTTCTTCGTGACACTGGCAGAAGGTGCTGAAGCGCAGGCAGAAGAACTGGGAATGGACATCACTGTGGTAGACGCGCAGGACGATCCATCCAAACAGGCGAGTGACATAGAAGATTTGATTCAACAGGATGTTGATATCATCCTCGTAAATCCTACTGATTCAGCAGCGGTTGCATCTGCGATTGAATCAGCGAATAATGCCGATATTCCTGTAATCACGGTTGACCGAAGTGCTGAAAGTGGAGAAGTGATTGCACATATCGCATCTGATAACGCTGAAGGCGGTAAAATGGCAGGTAACTTTATTGTTGAAGAACTTGGCGGATCAGGAAATGTTGTTGAACTTGAAGGGATTTCTGGATCATCAGCTGCACGTGAACGAGGCGAAGGCTTTAACGAGGCTGTCGATGAAAGCGATATTGAAGTCGTTGCCAACCAAACAGCGAATTTTGACCGTTCAGAAGGTTTGACGGTAATGGAAAACATCATACAAAGCGGGGCCGAGTTTGATGCAGTATTCGCCCACAACGATGAAATGGCGCTGGGAGCACTTGAAGCGCTAGCATCTGCCGGCATGGATGATGTAATGGTTGTCGGATTTGATGCAACGGACGATGCAGTAGCCTCAGTGGAAAATGGCGAAATGGGTGCAACCGTGGCTCAGAAGCCGGACGAAATTGGTAATCAGGCAGTAGAAACGGCTCAAGCAGTATTAGATGGGGAAGAAGTGGAAGAGTTTGTTCCGGTTGAGCTTGAGTTGATTACGGAATAAAAGGGTTGACCGTTGAGGGGCTTGTCCTTCGCTTCAGCCATTGTCGTTTAAGGAGAGTTAACCTCTTAGTTGAGGTTGGCTCTTTTTTTATTATGAAGAGGGTTTTGTTTTGATGGTGTGGGGAGGGTTGTGTGTCAGGCGGGGGCGGTGAGTATGTGAGTGGAGGGTTTGGGAGGAAATGTGTATCTTCTCGGGCCCGGGGATACATGAGTTGAGTGTTTTGAGTGGAGATGTGTATCCACTCGGGCCCGGCAGGTACATGAGTTGAAGTTTTGGAGTGGAGATGTGTATCCACTCGGGCTCGGTAGGTACATGAGTTGAGGTATTTGTGAGGAGATATGTATCCACTCGGGCCCGGTGGGTACATGAGTTGAGATTTTGGAGTGGAGATATGTATCCACTCGGGCCCGGTAGGTACATGAGTTTAGGTATTTGTGAGGAGATATGTAACTACTCGTGCCTGGTGGATGAGTTGAGTGTTTTGAGTGGAGATGTGTATCCACTCGGGCCCGGTGGGTACATGAGTTGCAGTTTTGGAGTGGAGATGTGTATCCACTCGGGCTCGGTAGGTACATGAGTTGAGGTATTTGTGAGAAGATATGTATCCACTCGGGCCCGGTGGGTACATGAGTTGAGTGTTTTGAGTGGAGATGTGTACCCACTCGTGCCCGGTGGGTACATGAGTTGAGTGTTTTGAGTGGAGATGTGTACCCAGGAGAGAACACGACTAACTAAAAGAATTACCTGGAGGTTTACCAAAAAAAGCATTTTAAAGTTTCGGTAAAGCAAGAAGGCATTCTTATGCTATAATATATGTGAAACAATTCACAATCATTATGGAAAGAGAGGTGTCTCTATGACATCAAAATTAAAACCAGCCCTGTATTCCAGCTTAATACTTTCTGCCGGGGTTTTTGTGTTAGGTCTTATAGATGGAGCCTTTTTGTTATCTTTTATCGTTTTGTTTTATGCACTGGCAGGGAATTTTTTATATGGAATACCTGTTTCTCTTCTTTCTGAATTTTTTACTAAGAAGCTCGACAAAGGAAGGTTCTTTGCTGCGGCGGCAATACATATCTTATTCGGATTTGTTACGGTGTTTGTGATTGAAGGGCTGGCTGCTTTTGCGGTTGTGAGTGCGGTCTTGTTTTTTGTGGTGGATGAATGGCGAAAGAGCAGAGGTCAGGGGATTCAGAGCAAAAGGGCAGTTTTTGTGAAGGCGGTATCTGTTCTGGTGCTTGCTTCCATGGCTGTTGGGGGGCTTCCTATTTATGAAGAGATGACGAAGGAAGAGACAAATTTCACCTATCTTATTCCGGATGGTTTTGAAGGTTCCGTTGTGGTCTTCCATAATGTTTCCGGCCAGCCGCAGCTTGATGATGAAGGGGATTACTCTGTTGTGCCGGTGGAGGTTGAGACGCTGCCCAGCTTGGAAGGCACAGATTTGGAGAAGTATGGATTGGCACAAACATCGACTGAAAACCGTGGTGGATTGGTGACCGACCGGTATTATTATGTGGATGATGACGGAAACCGAACGAAGATTAATTCATATTGTATACATCATGGAAGCGGCGGTGCTTTTTCAGAAGATGGCGGTGAAGAAATTCAATTTAACGCTTTCCAAATCACAACCAGCCAGTGCGGTGAGGATTTTCTTTTGCACGGAAGTGATCTTTATGGAACACAGAGCCGGGAAGTGATGAACTATTGGAGAGGGTTTAATGAGGGAAGAGAAACCCCATGATTCTCTTCCCCGTTATAGCTCCCTTGAACTCTCACCTGATTCCAGAATAATGATCGGCCCTTCGACTCCGCCTATGAAGGAATCCAACTCTTCAGGTACCTCAATCGTTGTTTCGATATGAATCTTTTTCACGTCATTTGCTTTTATTTCAGCATGATAAGGTGCATCCCGATTCAATAGAGGGATTGGATGATAGTTGTTTTCTTCCTCGAAACTGAATGTGAATTCGACGTCTTCCCTTCCCCTGTTTTCCAGAGTCAATTCGCAGTCCGCCGTCATGAATCTCCTGTTATCCCAATCTGGTACATCAAACATACAGACACTATCTTCGGCAATATATTCAATTTTATAGATTCCTTTTGCCATGTAGTTTTGAAAAATATCCACTGCCAAAGCGGGGGAGGCCAGCACAAATACAAAACTGAGCGCTACCAGAAGCAATTGAAATTTTTTCAGTGCGAACCACAGGACGGTTACACTTGCCATCATTAATACATGAGAAAGAATGATAAGGTGAAACTCTAAATTAATATGCCTCGTTAAAATCATATTCATCTCTTGGGCTTCAACGTTTCCAAATGGAAACCTTAATAAGAATGAAATGAGAAATAGAACAAAAGAAACGGCCAATAATAAGGGTGACTTAATCATTTTTTACCTCCAACCTTGTTGTTGATGCAGTTTAAAAGGGAAATCAAACCCCGATCATAAAGAATAAACCTACCGAATATCTGAAAATGACATAGGAAAGGGTCATGGCGATGACTAAATGCAGACCCCACAGCCGGCGGATGAAGTTTAATAGAATGATATCTAGAATGATTAAAATCACGGGCAGTAAAAAAACAGCGAAAAAGAAATAGAAATGGCTGAATATACCCATTACGATTGATGCGGATACAAGCAGAGGGAAAATTATATGTAGCGAGTAGAGTATGGATAAATTGAGTTTTCGTCTCATGAGTTCACCTCAAATAAAAAAGAAGCATTCGGCTTCCTTTTAATAATCTATGAAATATATAATTCTATTGTAACATAGCAAGGATGAACAGCCGCACTGCAGAAAGGGACAAGGTTGACTTCTATGCTATTACTTCGAAAAAAAACCACTGTTGCTCTCTCATCAACAGTGGTTTTCTTATTAATAGAATCTCTTGAATCCATCAAAATGGGATTTCCAGTAGGAATTATCCAAACTGGAAATCATTACCCCGTCATCTCCGGCATGGATGAACTGGTTGCCACCCAGGTAGATTCCCAGATGAGAAATTCCCTTTTTATATGTATTTTCAAAAAAGACTAAATCACCGACAGCAGGTTTGTTCACATAATAGGAACGGTTGTAATAGCCGCCGCTAGAAGTTCTGCTTGACTTCAATCCAGCTTGGTTATAAACATAGTGTATAAATCCGCTGCAGTCAAAGCTTCCAACAGTTGATCCACCCCAAACATATGGTGTACCGATATGAGATTTTGCTTCTTCGATAAGCTTTACAACATCGAATGCTTTCGAAGAGGCAGGAGGGGTTGTTACAACACCCGACTTAACTGTCAATTTCTGTCCGACAAAAATCATATCACTTTTTAAACCATTCCACTCTTTCAGTTGTGATACTGAGACTCCATATGAACGTCCGATGACAGAAAGAGAATCGCCAGATTGAATGGTATAAGTCTTTTCAGCACTGCTCTCTTTTGGAGGAGCAGGTAAACTTGGAGCAGGTGGCGGTGGGGCAGGATTTACTGGCGGAACTACTGCAGGGCCCTGAACAGTGCCCTTCCCAACTATCAACTTTTGCCCTGGATAGATTAGGTGACCACTGAGATTATTGAGTGCTTTCAATTCTGCAATTGTAATAGAGTGTTTGTTGGCAATTCCAATCAGCGTATCCCCGGAAATGATTGTGTACTTCTTATCTATGACTGGAAGAGGAACTACTTCCTGCTCTGGTGGAGCGGATGGGATTTCTTGGTTGCTGATTTTAAGTACCTGTTTTGGATAAATGACATCAGAAGTCAACCCGTTTATTTCTTTAACCTTGTTGATCGATGTGCCGTATTTTTTGGCAATGGACCATAATGAATCTCCACTGGCAACAGTATGGGAACTAGCCTCTGCGGCAGCACCATACGCAGTAGAAATAACAGCGGTAGCGGCGACAGTAAATAACACCTTTTTCACATTATTTCCCCTTTTGTCATAATATAGTATTCTTTAGGAGTATTTTATCACGCTTCTTATTAAAAAGGGGAATTTGTTTGCATATTCTATTATTCTTTTAAGTATCTTTAATTGTTGAGCACACTTTACAACCAAATGAATACAAAATGATACATAAAATGGATATTATTGTGTTTTTTTAACTCCTCTGTGTTTATACCTAGAGGTTTTCAAGTAAAAAACTAGTTCAGAAAGTGTATTGATGAGGGAGGGAGTGAATATGCTAACGCGAAGAAAGACAAGCTTATTTTAAGGGGAACTATACTTACTTTGCACAGAATTCTAATTCTGCTGAAAAGTGGATAAGTAAAAGCGATCTTAATATGAAAGATCGCTTTAAAACATGTATAAATAGAATAAGTGCTAATGACTAGGCGCTAAAACGGTTTGTTTCGCTAGTAGATTTAATGGATTGAAGCGCTTCGTTCATTTTGAATAGTAAAATAAGCAGTTCACAATAAATTCTTGTAAAAAGCGGTCCTAAAATAAGCGTCATTAAACCTGTGAAAACCATAAAACCTCCACCGTAAGGATTTGCTGCTCCAGAAATCATCATGATTAATCCGAATATAACCGATAAACCGACACCGGCCCAAAAGATTACTTTAATGATAGCTGGAGTAATCATCTTGTTAAAGTTTATATATTGATTCACAAAGACACACCTCCTTATAAGGAATAAAATAACTTTTTAATGTTACCATAGACCTATTTAAATTATCAAGGTGTCATAGTAAGTTATTTTGTTGCAAAGGAAAGGTACTTTTGATTGATTAAGTATAATAGCCTTCATCTATCTTCAAAGCTTTTCCCATTAATAAGCAATCGTTTTGTATTTCTTCACAGGTAAGATTATGTGCTTACCCCAAGACAAAGGTCCGCCAAAATAGGGTTCCCGCATTAAAGGTAAATGATTTGTAAAAATTAACAAATTTTCAAATAGTTTGTAGAAATATGGTTTTTATATAGTATAATAGACCTGTAATTTAATTTTATTGTCGAAAGGATGTTGTGTTTTCCTGTGAACAAGAAAGATGTCATTACTAAAAGTACGATTGCTCTGCTGCCTGCTTTTCATAAAACTTATCGGACTGAACTGGTTTTGGAGTCCGGGGAAAGGATCATGAGTACTAAATCAGTGAGGCAGCTGCTGGATGAAGCCTGCTTGGTCAGGGGATCTTCCTATGACGGGCGGATCAAGTCAGTTAGAAACCAATTGAACTATAATCGAAAAACACCTCTGATGATCTGTCAGCATGATCACATTTTTGCTTTCCCAACCGTGTCCCCCTCACACTATACCTGCATCTGGTTATTCACACACCACATACATACTTTCACACATGAAAAGGGTAAGACCGCCGTCATCTTTAAGAATGGACTCGAGCTGGAAGTGCCTTGTTCCGTAGCTATTCTTATTAGGCAGCGGGAAAAGACGCTTGCTGCGATGTATCATTTTATGCTTCCTAAGAGATGAAAACGCCATTAATAGTAGAGGGCAGCCTATAAAAAGAAGGACGTTATTTCCTGCTTCCAGCAGGAATAACGTCCTTATACTTATATCTCCACTTGATTACCGTCCTGATATTGAGAACGCAGCTCGACTTTCAATATCTTTCCGGATGGGTTGCGCGGCAGTTCTTTTACAAAGTCGACGGACTTCGGTTTCTTGTAGCTTGCGATTTTTCCTTCGCAATACGTAATGACATCCTCTTGTGTCAAGACGGCTTCTTCCCTTGGAACCACTACGGCTTTAACCGATTCTCCCCAAACCGGGTCGGGAACGCCAATGACGGCCACATCCAAAATGTCCGGGTGGGAGTACAGGGCTTCTTCAATTTCCCTCGGATAGATGTTAACCCCTCCGCTGATCAGCATGTCCTTTTTACGATCAACAATGTAGTAGTAACCTTCTTCATCCTGTAATGCCATATCACCGACCGTAAAATAACCGTCCCTGAAGGAAGCTTCGTTTGCCTCCGGATTTTTATAGTATTCATCGAGCAGATAGGGGGCTTTAATGTAAAGTTCTCCGATTTCTCCGGTTTTTACAGGATTTTTTTCTTCGTCTACTATCATGCATTCCACAAGAGGGAATGGCTGTCCTACGCAGCGGTCTTTTCTCCGGATGTCCTTTGGCTTGATATTAAGGGTAATCGCGCTTTCTGTCGAGCCGTAAAATTCATGAAGATCAACATCTGGGAAAAAATTCAGGACATCAAGCTTCGTTTGAGTAGGGAGTGCGGACCCGGCGGAAATTAATACCCTCATGGAACTGATATCATATCTATCCTTGGTTTCTTGGTTTAAATTCACAAGGAAGTTAAACATGGTCGGTGCCATGAACGCATTGGTTGCCTTGTGCCTTTCCACCTCTGCCAGGAATTGCTCGGGATCGAAAGACTCTTGAATGATGAGTGTGCCGCCCGCAATCAACTGCATCATCAGGAAGATCCAGGGTGCGGCGTGATAAATCGGACCGGGAACAATATGGATATCAGACTCATCAATTTTATATTCGTAAGCAGCGGCCATCCCCGTCAACATCCGTGAGCGGTGAGAAATGACGACTCCTTTCGGTTTGCCGGTAGTACCGGAAGTGTAGCCGAGGTAGAGGGTATCCGTTTCCTCTATCTTGATTTCAGGTTCTTGGGTGGATCCCCGTTCAAGGAATGAATCATAATTGATGATGCTTTCAGAAGAGCTTACCCCAACAGCAATCACATCGTCCAGAGTACTTAACTGAGGTGAAATTTTTTGAATTTCTTCTGAATATTCCTCTGTGGTGATAAAGGCGCGGCTTTCTGAATTTGTAACGATGTATTCAATCTCGGAACCTACTAGTCTGTAATTGATCGGAACAATGATGACTCCGATTTTGGAAAGAGCGGTGATGATTTCAATATAAGCGGAGTGATTCTTCATCATGACCGACACTTTGTCGCCTTTCTTATAACCTTTTGAAAGGAAAGCGTTTGCAAGTTGGTTCGCACGACTGTTCAATTCGTGGTAAGACCAGTTCTTATTTTTAAAAATAATGGCAGTTTTGTCACGGAATTTATCTGCATTCTGTTTCATGATTGAGCTGAAAGTCAGCACAACAGCACATCCTTTAAATGATTGTAGAAGTATAATACGATTGTACAAAATATTCTGTTTATTAACAAGGGAAAGGGTCTTTATATTAACTAGGCGCATTTTGCTGTCGAATAGTCTGATAAGAAGGGGTTAAAGGAGAATTAAAGGGAAAAGTTTATTTTTGTTTTATTGTCGAAACATTATGATAATTTACCCAGAGGGATTTCCCTTCGGCTGTTTAATATTAACTAGTGGAGAGATTCCACTGTTTTGCGCGAACGGCACACATTGGAATTTCTGCTTAATAACTGGGAGAGAGGAAGGATAAGTAGATGAGCAGAATTTTTTCAAAAGTATCATTGAGTCTCATTGCGTTTGTACTGTTGATGTCAGTCTTCAGTATGGGGGCATCTGCACAAGGAGGTAACGGTTCGGGCACCGTGATGACGGAGCTGCCGGCAGCTGAGATTTTTGGGGATATGGAATTGTCCTCAACCCGTCCGACTTCGGTAATTGTTGAGCTTCAAGAAGAGTCTATAGTGGAAGCGAAACAGAAGGGAAAAAAGAAAACAAAGAATGGATTGAAGGCTGAGAGGGGAAAAGTAATTCAATCGGTAGAGAAAGCTGTTAAAAAAGCAAAAGTGAATAGAGAATATGATTATGTATTTTCAGGTTTCTCTGTTGAACTGCCTGCCAATGAGATTATGAAACTATCAGCAATTCCCGGGATAAAAGCAATTTACCCGAATGTTCACTATACAGTGGATTCTACTACGGTGGAGGCGTTTCCAGGAGAAGCGTTCCAACCGGAAATGATGAACAGTGCCCCATTCATCGGATCAAATGAGGCATGGGAAACAGGTTTTACCGGTGAAGGAGTCACAGTGGCTGTTATCGACACTGGTGTGGACTATACTCACCCTGACCTGGCACATGCTTTCGGAAATTATAAAGGATATGATTTTGTAGATAATGACAATGATCCGCAGGAGGGTGCTGGTCAATATCACGGTACTCATGTATCGGGAACAGTTGCTGCGAATGGAGCAATCAAAGGTGTGGCACCGGAAGCGACATTATTAGGATATCGTGTACTGGGCCCTGAGGGAGGCAGCACAGAAGATGTAGTTGCCGGTATTGAAAAAGCCGTCCTGGACGGTGCAGATGTAATGAACTTATCTTTAGGAAACACATTGAACAACCCTGACTGGGCAACTTCCATTGCATTGGATTGGGCTATGGCAGAAGGGGTAGTGGCGGTTACTTCCAATGGTAACGCTGGTCCTAATAACTGGACGGTAGGGTCTCCAGGTACGTCCCGTGAAGCGGTATCAGTGGGTGCTACCCAGCTGCCGTATGATTTTTATGAAGCGGCTTTGAAGACAGGAAATGTTTCTTACGAGAGCGCTTCTGTTATGGGATATCCATCAGCAGATGCTTTGGAAGGTCTAAATGGACAAGAGAATACATTGGTGGATGTAGGCCTTGGTGGTCCTGCAGATTTTGCCGGTAAGAATGTAAATGGAAAGATCGCGTTGATCAGCCGCGGCGCATTCGCGTTTGTTGATAAAGTGAATAACGCTAAGGCGGCCGGTGCAGTTGGTGTAGTTATTTATAATAACGTTGGAGCTGCAGCCGATATTCCAGAGGTGCCGGGATTGGCTTTGCCGACGATCAAGTTATCGATACAGGATGGCCAGGAGATTACAGCTGAAGTTGCGAAAGGAAACAACACTGCAGCATTTGAGACAGGTTTTGTGGCAGAGATTGATGAAACAATGGCCAGCTTTTCTTCACGCGGTCCAGTGACTCTTTCCTGGATGATCAAACCGGATGTTTCCGCACCTGGTGTGGATATCGTCAGCACTTATCCAGGCGGAGGCTACACATCCTTACAGGGTACAAGCATGGCTTCACCTCATGTGGCCGGAGCTGCGGCAATCCTTCTGCAAAAAAATCCATCTTGGGGAGCGGACGATGTGAAAGCAGCATTGATGAACACGGCTGCAGATGTCATTGACCCAGTGGATAAAACCAACCCTGATGACGACACATCCTATGCTCACAATGCGCAAGGAGCGGGAAGTATTCGTATTATGGACGCGTTAAATACGAAAACTCTTATTGCACCTGGAAGCCATTCATTCGGCAAATTTGTGAAGGCAAAAGGGAAACAGGTTGAAAAGCAAAGCTTCGAAATTCAAAATCTATCAAACAAAAGACAGAGCTACAGCTTTGATGTTGAGTTTGAAGGAAATCCTTCAGGAATCAAAGTTATGATGAGCAAGAACCTGAAAGTACAGCCTGGAAAAACGCAAAAAGTGAATTTCAAGGTTCAGGTGGATGCCTCCAAGCTTGAGCCTGGATATTATGAAGGAACCATTGAAGTGAGTGATGGAAAAACTACACAGGATTTGCCGACTATCCTGTTTGTCGGAGAACCGGATTATCCTCGTGTAACTGGAGCCTTTTTGGACAAAACAGCAGAAGGCTATTATGTCGGTTCTTACTTGCCTGGCGGTGCTGAAGTTCTTGAGTACTACTTGTTCCAATTGGTGGATGGAAATATCGGACCTGCCATCGGTGAATTGGGAACATTTGAGAATGCGCCGACTCCGTACCATGAATTCTTATGGGACGGCAAAGCAGGGGGCGCTGACCTTCCGAACGGTGATTATGTACTCGGAGTATATGTTGAACAAGCAGGGGTAACGGAGTATAAAGCTTACCTGGTGACTAAAGAATAGAAGTGGGAGGGACATGATGTTGTGTCCCTTTTTATTTTTGTTTTAATGATTTAAGCTTTAAAGCTTTAAAGCGCTAAGAGGGGCTGTCCCTTTTAGTAGTATAAATGCTTTGGGGAAGGTGTTTATAAAGTGTGTGTTCGGTATTTTATGACGGAAGCTGATTTTAATAATTTTCTTTAGTTAGGACGTGTAATTATGGTTAATGAGATTACAATAAAATCACCTTCATTTTCAAAAAAATATAGTACAGAAGCAATAGACAATTATAAAGTGAGTTCTTGCTGCCGAACTTCTTAAGAAGCGTGAGAGGCACACTTAAAGATTCTACTTAGGGTGCGACTTGGATGAAGAGAATCCTGTTATTCTTGCTAATTGTATACTTGTGACGGGAGGATGTGGATTAAAGAACATAACTCTTTCTGACTTTTATGGAGAAGATCTTGAACAAGTAATGGAGATTACTATTGTTGATGGAAGCACGGGAAGGTCAATTAGTATTTCTGATGAAAACACAATATCTATTTTTATAGAAGAAACAAGGGAGATTAAGTTAATTGCCCTCAAGGATCAATCTGGAAGAGATGGGTTTCGGTTTTGGTTGCATTCTTAATAGAAGATGCAAAAACTATGTCCTTTGGGGACTCGCAGATCGAGGAGAATTATTATCGGACAGAGCCTGATATATATGAGATAGTTTAGGTATATGCTGGGAAAGAAGAGTAATTAGTGAGTTGGCAGCCGTTTAGGAGTAATGGTAGGATAGCTTTTATAGCCGATTGGTAGCATTAGGGGGCGCTGCCGTTTATTCAGTGTTTGTCAATAAAAAAACGTATCAGCAACTTTAGGCTGATACGTTTTGGGATTCTTACAACACCTTCCCAAGAAAAGCCTTGGTCCGGTCATGCTTAGGGTTACCAAACAACTCGCTCGGAACATCTTCTTCCACGATATATCCGCCATCCATAAAGATGACGCGGTCCCCAACTTCACGGGCAAAGCCCATTTCGTGTGTAACCACAACCATGGTCATTCCTTCGCGGGCAAGGTCTTTCATAACTTCCAATACTTCGCCGATCATCTCGGGATCGAGTGCCGATGTGGGCTCATCGAACAGCATAACTTTTGGTTCCATGGCAAGAGCTCTCGCAATAGCGACACGCTGTTTCTGTCCACCGGAAAGCTCCCCTGGATAGCTTTCCGCTTTTTCCTCTAGCCCGACTTTTCTTAGAAGGTTTAGGGCTGTTTTCTTAGCGGCTTCTTTATCGACACCCTTGGTTTTCATCGGTGCGAGTGTAATGTTCTGAAGAACGGTTTTATGCGGGAAGAGGTTGAAGTGCTGGAACACCATCCCGACTTCCTGGCGTATTTTATTGATGTTGATTTTTGGGTCTGTAATGTCATTTCCGTTGACGATGACATGGCCGCCGGTGATTTCCTCCAGCTTGTTTAAGCATCTGAGGAAGGTGCTTTTTCCCGAGCCGGACGGACCGACTACACAGACCACTTCCTGCTCTTTTACGTCTGTACTGATATCTTTTAACACTTCCAGGTCTCCGAAGGATTTTTTGAGGTTATTTACTTGTATTACGCTCATCGCAGTTCATATCTCCTCTCTACAAAGTCGCCGAGTTTTGTAAGCAGGTAAATCAGGATGAAATACATCAGTGCTACGACTCCCCAGATTTTAAATGCTTCAAAGGTTGAGGATACGGCAGTCTGCCCTCTTTGTGTCAATTCGGCGATGCCGATAACTGAAAGAAGCGAGGTATCTTTTAAACTGATGATTGCCTGATTGACAAATGCGGGAAGCATTCTTCTTAAAGCTTGGGGCAGTACAATGTAACGCATTGTCTGTCCGCTTGTGAGCCCCAGTGTCCTGGCTGCCTCTGTTTGTCCTTTGTCGATTGATTGGATTCCGGCGCGGACAATTTCAGCAATATATGCACCTGCATTAATAGTAATCCCTATTATACCGGCTGTTATGGGATCGAGTGATATGAATTCAAGTGAATTCAATCCAAAGTAGATAAAGAATAGTTGAACAAGGAAAGGAGTTCCCCTGACAAAGTTAATGAACCATATGGCGACCCACTTTAAGGGCGGAATCGGTGACAAGCGGAACAGCGCTATAACCAATCCAAGGATAAAACCCAGGAGCAAACCGACAACTGTTATATAAGCGGTAAGCTGCAATCCCTCCCACAACATTGGGAGTATTTCTATTATGACATCCATAGCGTTTCTCCTTTCATGCTGTAAAATTTAAAAAGACAGCGCGCAAGAGGAGCGCGCTGTGCAGTCTTACTCTTCCAGGTATGTGTTTATAATTTCATCATATTCGCCGCTGTCTCTCAGTTTTTGAAGGCCGCTGTTGATTTTTTCGAGAAGTTCCTGATTCTCTCCTTTGAGTATGGCGATTCCATATTGGTCACCGTTCAGGCGATCTCCAACAGTTTTTAACCCAAGATCTTTTGTTTTAATCTGATAAGCGATTACCGGGTAATCCTCAATCAGTACATCGGCATTTCCATTGGCAACTTCTTGGAACATCGACGGACTGTCATTGAATTGGCGGACTTCGGCTATGCCGACTTCCTCTTTCAATTCTTCAGCCTTATCGGCGCCTGTTGTACCATTTTTAACGGCGACAGTTTTACCTTCTAAATCTTCAACAGATGTAATGTCGTTGTTATCTTCTGAAACAACAAGAGTCAATCCGGCATCAAAATATGGATCGGAGAAATCCACTTTCTCTTTCCGTTCATCAGTGATACTCATTCCTGCAATCGCCACATCAAGCTGATCTGCCTGCAGTGCCGGGATGATTCCGCCAAAATCCATCGGTTTCAATTCAATTGAAAAGCCTTCTTCTTCGGCAATAGCGTTGATAAGATCAATATCAATTCCTTTATAATCGCCGCCTTCTTCAAATTCGAACGGAGGATAAGTCGTATCCGTACCCACAGTGTATGTAGTGCCTCCGTCATCCCCGGATCCGCCTTCATCCCCGCCGTTATTTGCTGAGTTGTTCGTTCCGCACGCGGCAAGAACCAGCATCAAAGCCATCAAAAAGCTCACTATTTTTATTTTTTTCATCTAATCCCTCCAAGTATTTTTAGATAATTCTGTACTATTACAATGTTAACAAAAGTTTACAGTGTAGTTCAAAGGATATGCTTTCTTTAACTCTTTAACGCGCTCAAAGAATCTCATGAAAAAGCTATTAATGTTAAAATGGGAAATAGAGAAAATGGAGTAAATAGTGGAGGAGTGTTCTAATGCTGATTCAATGTACAAAGAAACTGCTGGATGACCTGAAGGTCAGTGCCGAGGAATCTTTTGAAGAAAATCCACTGTTTTCCTGGCATGCAAATATTATTAAGCTCGGACGCAAGAAGACGATTGTCCTGGTGAACGATCACACGAGATATTCAATCGTGCTTTACGGCGTGAAAGCAAAGGACCTGAAAAATCTCAGCGGTCTGCTTATGGAATCGATTCGTGAGATTTTTAAGGCAGAAGGGGTTAAGCCGGAGATCATTGAGCAGTTCATACAACAATCAGGCGAAGCAGCTTTTACTAAAACCAAAGACAGAAAATCTGTAGCTAGAATGAACAGGGCTTGTGAAGATGTTTACTTCATGACCGATTTGATTGATGAGGAATCTATTGCTCAAGTTGATGTGAGTATGAAGATCAGCTCCATGCTGGCTGGGGTTGGGAAGGGTAAATATATAAATCCGAATGAGGAACTGTATAGAAGCTTGGAGGAAATGGCGGGACAACCTGTTTTTCATTCAGAAGCAGCCCAGTTAAAAGTAACCCTAAAGCTGGAGGATCATGCTGTTTGGCGGAGGATCACCATCCCGACGAACTATAATTTCAAGCAATTACACAATGTCCTGCAAATTGCTTTTAACTGGCAGAACAGCCACCTATATGATTTCATGGTCAAATCGAAAGACCAAGGGGAGCCCCTGATGAACATTGTTTCTTATAGAGATGCTTTTAATGAAGAAAGCGAACTTCCGATGAAAATGGAAACCGAGGTTGAGCTGTCTCAATGTCTGGAAACAGCCATTCTCTACACCTACGACTTCGGAGACAATTGGCGGCATGAGATCCAGGTGGAAAATGTGATTCAGGATTATAAAGTAAACTACCCAGTATGCACGGAAGGAGAAGGAAGTGCACCGCCAGAGGACGTAGGCGGTGTACCGGGCTTTGAAGAGTTTATACGTGTTATCAGCGATAAAAATCACCCTGAAAATGAGCACATGACAGGCTGGGGTGAAATGCAGGGGTATGAGACTTTCAATCTAAATGAGGTTAATTGGATGCTCAAGAAGAAATTGTAGCCAGGGAGTTTGATTGAGGGCAAATGATTCTACACTCCGTTTGATAAAAGGAAAATATTCGACAGGGGCCGGCGTTTCAACAGCTGAGCCCCTGGAAAGGAGAAAAACCATGTTAAACCTATTAAAAAAGCTGTCTCTGCAATCAAAATGTGCCATCTGTAAGCAGAAGCCGAAACAGGCAGCAGTCTATTTCAATGATAGAGGACAGAAGGTGAAGGTCTGCGCCAAGTGTGTTCCTTATGCGGAGAGGCGGGCTTTTAGGAAGTAGTTTGTTCTTGTCCTTTAGGTTTACTGGATGGCAGGGGGAGGAGTGTGATGGTGTGTGCCTCACTTTCGGTCACGAGCGTGAGATCTCAGCGGAGATAGGTATGAAGAGTGCCTCGCTTCGATCAGGAGTGAGAGAATTTGTATGAAATATGGATGAAGAGAGCTTCACGCGGGTCAAGAAATAGAGAAATCATTAGAGATATGTTCAAAGCAGTCCCTTTTAGCAGAAAAGGTTAGAGGGTCATCTTTTTAACCGCATCAACCATTTTTAGGTAGAAACATCACCCCGACCAAATTCCTATAGAAGGCAAGCGGAATAACCCCCAAAGACCCATCTTTCCAAAAAAGATTGATTAGTGAAAATTTTCATAGTACCTTATATATAAGTAGTATGATAGCGTTTGCATAAAGTGATAAGTCTGTGTAGTTGCCCTGGAATGAGGAGGTTTGCGCCTATTTGCGCAACCGGTTTCACAACTGCATTTGTTTTTGTGGGTTTGTGCAAACGGTTTCATTAATAAAACTAAACAGGAGGAAAAGGGATGCGGAGGAAACAGTTTCAAAGAATGACAGCAATCTTTTTATCATTCATTCTTGTAATCTCGATGTTCGCAGGATACATACCGGGGGCGAATGCAGAGACGGGAGACCGTTCTGTCAGCCTGTCTTATGAGCGGAGTGATGAGGAGTATGAAGGCTGGAATCTCTGGGTTTGGGGTACAGGGGTTCAGGATGACCAGATCGATTACACAGAAGTGAAGGACGGCAAAGCGATTTTCAATATAGCTGTCAGCCCTGATGTTGATGAAATCGGTTTTGTTGTAAGAAAAGGAACGGACTGGTCGGAAAAGGATGTCGACGGTGACCGTTTTATTACATTGAATAAAAAAGATTCGATTACAAAGGTACATGTGAAGAGCGGAGAGATGGAGTTTCATAAGGTGCCGGATGGGTCCGGCCCAGTCGTTGAAGATGGCCAGGCCACTTTCTTTTTCCGTGACAAGGAGTTATACGCACAAGGCTCAATGGATACGGTGGAAAAGGTAGAGCTGGAGATTCTGGGACAGCGATATGAAATGGAAGCGCAGCCGGAAAACGAGCGTTGGAGTTATACACTGCAAGACCTTCCTCAGGGAGAGCATCTCTACACGTATTTTGTTACTGTGAACGGTGAAACAACCGAGGTAACAGATCCTTATAATACGGTTGACGGGCAGTCTGTCGTCACATACCAAGTGGCTGACTTCCAAGTTTCAGCGTCGGTTCAGCCAGAAGCGGTGAGCTACAATGAAAATGCGGTGGTTTCTGTTGATCTTGGAACAGACACAGAGGCGGATATCCGTGAAATGTATATGGATTTGACAGCCATCGGCGGGGAAGAAAAAGTCAGCATCGATCCGCAGCTGAAGGAGCTGGCGGTTGCTGTTGACCAGAAGGTGACAGCGGGTGTGAAGGCCCTGCCAATCACAGTGGTGGACGAATTTGGAAATACTCACAAAGCAGAGGCTTCCTTGGAAGTGAAGGCACGTACCTTCACGGGTGAAGAAGCGGACTTTGATTGGGATGAATCAGTCATTTACTTCATGCTGACGGACCGTTTTTTTGACGGAGACAGTTCAAACAATGATCCTTATGGAATCGGCTATGATACTTCCAAGAGCGGCACGTATCAGGGCGGCGATTTTAAAGGAGTCACGGAAAAATTAGAGTATCTTGATGAACTTGGAATCAACACGATCTGGCTGAGCCCGATCGTCGATAATATCGACTATGATGTCAGAAGTGAGAATCCGGATACTCCTTATTATGCTTACCATGGGTACTGGGCGGATAATTTCGGAGAGTTGAATCCTCATTTTGGTTCCATGGAAGATTTCCATGAATTGATCGATGAAGCGCATAACCGCGGAATCAAAATCATGGTGGATGTTGTGCTGAACCACTCAGGTTATGGATTGAAGGAAAGTGATGCCGGAACGACGGGTATTCCTAACTTCCCGACAGACGAAGATCGGGCACGCTTTGACGGCATGCTACGTGCCGGCGGCGATGATACGATCCGCGGCGAATTGTCAGGTCTGCCTGACTTCCTGACAGAGAACGCTGAGGTTCGTGACCAGATTGTTCAATGGCAGACTGATTGGATTGAAAAATCAACAACACCGAACGGCAATACGATTGATTATTTCCGTGTCGATACAGTCAAGCATGTGGAAGATACGACATGGATGAAATTTAAAAATGAGTTAACGAAAGTAAAGCCTGACCATAAGATGATCGGTGAGGTCTGGGGAGCGAACGTGGACGAAGATTCCGGTTACCTGAATTCCGGAATGATGGATTCACTGCTCGACTTTGATTTTAAAAACCTGGCGAGGGAATTTGCGAATGGCAGTCTGACTGCGGTTGAGTCTAAGCTGGAAAGCCGTAATGGTGAAATTTCCAATGACGCAACACTTGGGCAGTTCCTCGGCAGCCATGACGAAGACCGTTTCCTTGAAGCAGTGGAAGGCGACCTTGGTAAATACCAGGTAGGTGCTTCACTGCAGCTGACGGCCAAAGGACAGCCGGTCATCTATTATGGTGAAGAGCTCGGCCTTCCTGGTAAAAATAATTACCCGGTTTATGATAACCGTCCGAATTTGCCTTGGGATGAAACGGAAGGAAACAAGGTGCTCTCGCATTATCAAAAAGTACTGGACTTCCGAAACGCACATACGGATATTTTTGCTAAAGGCGAGCGGAGTAAAATCGCGGGCTCGGACAGTGAAAAATATCTTGTGTTCCAACGAAGCTATAATGAAGAAAAAGTATATATCGGGTTAAATACGGCAACCTCGGCCAAAGAAGCATCTGTGGACTTCAGGTTGGGAAATGCGGTCGTAACTGATCATTATTCTGACAAAACATACACGACTTCTGAAAACGGAAAAGCGACAGTGACACTGCCGGCAATGGAAGACGGCGGAACGGCATTGTTCACGGTTGAAGGCGGTGCCCCTTCAGAAGAGCCGGGAGATGCCGGTGAGATTGCGGAAGATACGCTTCGCATCCACTATCAGTGAACAGATAACAGCTACGAAAATCTCGGTCTATGGTTATGGGGAGACGTTGAAACTCCTACAGAGAACTGGCCAGCAGGCGGAAAAGCTTTTGATGGGGTGACAGAGTACGGTGCGTACGTTGATGTGAAAATCAACAGCGATGCCCAGGAAGTCGGATTCCTCGTCTTGGACAGAACCAATGGTGATAAAGACGTCGGAGATAAAATCGTTGAACTTTCTTCTCCTGAACTGAATGAAGTCTGGATAAAGGAAGGTTCTGACGAAGTCTTTTTATACGAACCGGCCGACCTGCCCGACAATACGGTGAGGATTTACTATGACCGTGAAAAGGATGACTATGAAGGCTGGGGCCTTTGGAACTGGGGCGATGTTGCCGCACCGTCAGACGGCTGGCCGAATGGAGCAGCGGATGCAGCGGGAATTGGCAAGTTTGGTGCGTATTATGACATTGAACTTGCAGAGAATGCTTCACAAATCAATTTCCTTTTTGTGAACAAAAGCACTGGTGCCCAAACGGGAGATATGTCGTTTGAAATGCTGGATCAGTACAACACACTGTTTGTAAAAGAAGGTGAAGACAAGGTTTACACGGATCCTTATGGAGCAGGCAAGGCTTCTCTTTTATCAGGAGAAGTGCTTTCCGAGGAGCTGATTTCCCTTCGTTTTTCCAAGACAGAAGGATTGACGGCCGAAGAGTTGAAAAACAACATTTCGGTTGCGGATAAAGACGGAAATGAAGTAACCATTTCAGATGTGACAGTGGAAGGGGAAGAGAAGGTCCACCTTCACGGCACGTTTGATATCGAGAAGCTTCCATACTCCGTTACTTACGGGGAACGCTCGGTAGAGGTGAAGTCAGGCTGGAAGTTGATCGATGAGATGTACGGCTATGACGGACAGTTAGGCGCAGAACTTCATAAGAAAGGTAACGCCACATTGAAGGTCTGGTCTCCAAAGGCGGATAACGTTTCTGTTGTTCTTTATGATAAAAAAGACCAGAATAAAGTGGTGAAAACCGTTGAGATGGAGAAAGGCGACCGCGGTGTCTGGTCTGTAACTCTTACGAAAAAGAACACTGGCGTTGCGAATCACAAGGGTTATTACTATCACTACAAGGTCACTCATGGTGAGGAAACAAAACTGGCGCTTGATCCTTATGCGCAGTCCATGGCAGCCTGGAGCAGCGAATCGGGAGACCCTGTAGGGAAAGCGGCAATCGTCGATGTTGCAAAGGTGGGTCCGAAGCTTGATTTTGCTGATATTCCTGGATATGAAAAGCGTGAGGACACAATCATCTACGAAGCACATGTACGTGACTTCACGTCCGATCCGAATATTGCAGATGAGTTGAAATCCGAATTCGGCACATTCTCCGCCTTCGTGGAAAAATTGGATTACATTGAAGACCTGGGAGTTACCCATATCCAGCTGCTGCCGGTGATGAGCTACTACTTCAGCAATGAGTTTGAAAAAGATGAAAGAATGCTGGAATACGAATCAACCGACACGAACTACAACTGGGGATATGACCCGCAGAGCTACTTCTCTTTGACAGGCATGTATTCGGAAAAACCGGAAGACCCGGAAAAGAGAATCAAAGAGTTCAAAAAGTTGATTAAAGAGATTCATAAGCGCGACATGGGTGTGGTCCTTGATGTGGTCTACAACCATACCGCGCAGGTTTCAATTTTTGAAGACCTTGTACCAAATTACTATCACTTCATGGATGGTGATGGCACGCCGAGAACGAGCTTTGGCGGCGGACGTCTTGGCACGACGCATAAAATGTCCAGAAGAATTTTAGAAGACTCCATTATGCACTGGGTCAACGAGTACAAAGTCGATGGTTTCCGTTTTGATATGATGGGCGACCACGACGCGGAAAGTATCCAGAGAGCATTTGATCAAGCGAAAAAGGTGAACCCGAATCTTGTGATGATCGGGGAAGGCTGGAGAACGTTTGCAGGAGATGAAGGCGAGCCGGTTCAAGCTGCCGACCAGGATTGGATGCAGCACACAGAAGCGGTCGGAAGCTTCTCCGATGAGTTCCGCAATGAGTTGAAGTCCGGTTTCGGAAGCGAAGGCCAGCCAAGGTTCCTGACGGGCGGCGCACGCAATATAGACCAGATTTTCGATAACATCAAAGCGCAGCCTCATAATTTTACAGCCGATCAGCCGGGTGACGTGGTGCAATATATCGCCGCTCATGACAACCTGACGCTGTATGATGTCATCGCGCAATCAATTAAAAAAGACCCGGATGTCCCGGAAAATAACGTGGAGATTCATAAGCGTGTTCGAATCGGAAATGCGATGGTACTGACCTCGCAGGGTACGGCATTCATCCATGCCGGCCAGGAATTCGGCCGTACCAAACAATGGAGAGCGGAAGCAGAAACGGATCCTTATAAGTCCACTTACATGACGGACGAAAATGGAACACCGTTCAAGTATCCGTATTTCATCCATGATTCCTACGATTCTTCAGACATCATCAACCGAATCGACTGGGAAAAAGCAACGAACGAAGAGCTGTACCCGGTGAATAACGTGACAAGAGAGTACACATCTGGATTGATCAAGCTGCGCCGCTCAACGGATGCCTTCCGTCTCGGTTCAAAAGAGCTGGTCGATTCCAATGTCATATTGCTGGACGCTCCTGAAATCGGTGACCAGGATCTGCTGATCGCCTACCAGGCAAAAGCAACGAATGGCGAAGTGTATCACGTATTCATCAACGCGGATTCTAAAGCCAGAACAGTGACTTTAGGAGAAGACTTGACCGGCGCATCGGTACTTGTCGACGGAGACGAAGCAGGTGTTGAGGAAGTTACCGAAAGAACAGGATTTGATTTGAAGGCGGACAGCATCTCTTTGGATCCTCTGACGACGGTTGTCGTTAAGGTTGGAGATGCTGAGGAAGAGGAAGAGAATCCGGGCAAGGGTGATGATAAGCACCGCTTTCCTTTTAAGAATTTCCTTATATATCTATGGAACAAATACTTCTCGAATTATTTTCCTTTTCAGCCTTGAGGGTCATTTTTGAACGCTGATGATAACAGGTGAAAGAAAGATTATTGTGGAAAGGGCATCTCTTTATGAGGTGCTCTTTTTAATGTATAGGCTATGTTAAAGTTTAATGTTGTTTTAATAATAAATGAGAATTCCAATAGTATGGAATTCTCATTTATAGTGATTTCAATAAAGCATTTTAAGTTTGAGTTACTCATTTACTTCGTTTTCTAAACTCTAAATTCTTTCTTTTAGTTGTTTTTTCTTTCTTGACTTGTTGAGCCTCATAGAAAGTCCCAGCCGCAAGAGAAAATGCAAACCACGCCCATAATCACTCCATCATAATCCGCTCTCAAAATATCTATTCTTGATTGTTACGGTTTTTTTGTTTTCTTCCTCCAATTCACTAAGCCTTCTTTCATTTTTCAATTCATTGTTTCTTTTAGACTTTTGAAATTTATCTACTATCACTAAGAAAATAACAATCCAAAGAATAGATAAGATTACCCAAACAAAAATTAGTGATGACGACCCCATTGGATTTCCCCCTTATTATTTCTTGAACTTAGATAACCTAAGATTATCATATGTTACACATATTGGTATTAAATTCCCTTTAATTATCATATCATTGACTGTTACTTCGTTCAGTTGGTGTTGAATGCTCTCAAGCACTTGGAACCACGCAAGATAATTATCAAGATACTTTGTCGCCACACCATTAAAACGCTGTATCCATCCTTTCAGTCTACTGTGGTAATTGTTGACGTTTTGGATATGATAAAGCCCCTTTGTGCGGAACTTTCCGTTTGATTTGAACTGATAAATGGTCATTCCATTGTCAGCAGCGTAGGTTCTGAACGCTCGCCAGGAGTCTGTACATAATACATTTTGAGATGAAAGTTTTTGACCAATCGCTTTGTCTAATTGCTCTGTTTTTATTCTGCCTACGCCAAGCGTTTTTGAGATTGTATATTTGTCCCGGTCTCTTGCCACTAATACACAGACCTGTTCCTTGCTGATGCCACGTTTCTTGGCTTTTCCACCACGTTTACGAGGTTTTCTTCCTGTGATTTTTTTCTGCCCTTTTTCAGAGTACAGGAAATAGGTCTCGTCCATTTCAACGATACCTTGAAAATTATCTACTTCAATTTGCTTTAGTGCTGACAATAGTTTGTGTCTCCAGTAAAAAAGTGTGACGTGGGTTACCCCTTTGACCAATTTGGCTGACTTACGGAGGGACTGCCCATCAATCATACATTCTATGAATTTTATCCACTTATTCATACGCCGAGTTCTATAAAGTGCGGTGTTTGTTAAATCAGTGAAAGTTGAAGCACAAGATTTACAACGATACCGTTGTTTCTTTACTTCATCACCATCTACAAGGGTGATGTATTTACCAAATCTGACAACGTGTTTGGATTGGCAGCGAGGGCAAGTGTATCCCTGTTTATATTTTCGTTCTGAAATCTCTTGAAGAGCGTTTCCTGTTGAAGATGATGCAGTGAGAGCATCTATAAGAAATGCCCGCAGCCTTTGTTTTTCTGCCGGATTTAATTTCTGTATCTCTTTTAAGATATCTGTCGCTCTCACTGTCATCACCAACCTATATTTGATACATTCATTATAGAACAAATGTTCTTGAAATTCAAATATCAACATTATCCTTTAACATAGCCAATGTATAAAGAGATTGTGGATGGGAGGCTGAGTCGATGTTTAACGATTGGCCGATAAACTGCGAGTTTTCGTCGATAAAAGAAATTTACCGGTTCCGTCGATAAAGTTCACTTTAAAGTGCACAATAGAAGCAGCCTTCATTAGAATAAGGCAAATTGTTGAATCCTTAAGTTCATCATATTGAGTCTTAAATTTACTCTCGAAAGGTGTAGAATTCGATAAAAAACAATCATTCCCGACACGAAAAATAAAATGGGCATAATTCTTTATAAAGAACAAAATGTGTACTATAATGGATAACAACATAAACGATACTCGTTTTGATTCTTTAAAGGAGTGAGAGAGATTGAGGAAACGATTGGTTTTGATTCAACTGTCGAGGGCGCTTGTGCCGATTATGGTGATGCTGTTTCATGTTTCGGTGAATATGGAGGGGTATTGGGAATATAATTTACTCGGGTTGTCGTCTCTTCCGATTTCCGGCGGTGTCAATTACTTTTTTGCTTTATCCGGTTTCATGCTTTTTTATATTTATCAGAAGAAGTTAGGACAGCCTAAGCAATTAAAGGGATTTTTGCAAAGCAGGTTCGTCCGGATTTATCCCGTTTATTTTGTTCTTACGTTGATTGCAATTCCGGTTCTGGTTTTCTTCCCTTATTTAGGTGTGGGCCATGAAATCAATTACAATACGATTGTTCATTCCCTGCTGCTCATCCCAGAGGTGGATGGGGTGAAGCCGGTGTTGGATGTGGCCTGGTCATTGGTTTACACAGTTTATTTTTATATGATTTTTTCAGTGTTGTTTTTTTCCAAGAAGGTCTTCTCGACAATCTTTTTGACAACATGGACGATTATTTCAATAGCATTTGCTACTAATATTTTGTGGGCGGAGCAGTTTATCCCCTACTTCTTTTTCTATCAATATAACCTGATTTTCCTGGCAGGGATGCTTTGTGCATACGCAGTGACACGGTTCCAGCCTTCGATGCTCGTTTCGGCTGCCCTGATTATTATCGGACTGGCTGGTTTTCCCCTGACTTGGTTGAACTATTTCAACCCGGTATTGGATAACAGTTATTATGACCTTTATACCGGGCTTGCCTCTGTGTTCATTATTTACGGACTTGCTTCGATAGATATGAAAAAGGACATCAGGATTCCAAGCGCGCTGAATTATCTCGGAAGTGCCTCGCTTTCGATTTACCTGGCACACAATCTTGTACTGAATACCTTCTCTGAAATCTTCAGCAGGACGGGAGTGTATTACGCGGCAGGGCCGGTGGTGACAAGCATCAGCCTGCTGGTCATCATCACGTTCTTCGGCTGCCTGGTGCATTCGTTTATTGAGAAGCCGTTGACAGCGAAGCTTAAAAAGACAATTACCAGTAATGGGTCGCCAATTACAGAAACGCAAAAGGCAATTCCAGGAACGGGAGCCTCGCAAGTCATATAAGACAGCTCTTCCAGGAACAGTCCCTCTCAGCGGAGTAACGTGTTTATACGTTAACTCGTTAAGAGGGACTGTTCCTTTTAGTGGGAAGGTACTGGCCGCGGTTTCTTAAGTCTGATGAATGGGTTAGAATAGGTATAAGATTTCCAGTTTATGAAAGGAAATGGAGTGAAAAGCTCTATGAAGCTATTAAGAATATTATTTATAATTGTCGGGAGTATCATTCTTGGAGTTGGTTCCTTCAGAGTGAGTGAAGCGATGGTTGAAAATCTAAATACTTCCTATGTTCCCGAGCGTCCTCTTCCATTGAATACAGTGGAGGAGCAGGATGAAAGTTTTAATGCGGATGCCTCACAGGATGTGGACAAGCTCATTTCCCACTCTGTGAAAGGTTCGGGTACGACTTCTCTGCCCGTGGATACGGATGAGAGTTATATTATCTATGAGGATGCCTTGTACTTAAACACTTCCGGTGAAGGGGAATGGGCAAAGGTGCCGGATGACGATATGCTCGGATATGCTAGGATAAGCGACTATCTTGAAACCATTTCTGAAAGTAATATCTTTGTATCGAAGGGGTATTCAGCGGTTGTCTATGGAGGGAGGGGTTCTGAAAATATTAGTATCATGAAAACGTATGATGAAGGAATCTCTTGGTCTGTCGGCACAATTTCTAAAACGGCAACACGTGACCTGGAAAAGGGTTACGATGATTTATTTATCGACTTTTCAGAAGATCAAGGAACGGGTTACCTTGCAGCTGTCCGAAGCAGAAGTGGAACGGAAGGAGAGGCACTTGCTTTCCGCAGTGTTAATTCTGGAGTGACCTGGGACCCTGTGAGTGAAATCGATGAGCTTTACGTGGAAATTTTATCACGATTTGAATTGCAGGTGGAAAAACAGGATGAAGAATAAAAGATGGAAAATCATTTTGGGATTGTTCGCGGTTTTGCTGGCTGGTTTTCAGGCAGCGGTCCTTGCCGCAGGCCGTCTTTTCGATGTTCACCTTGTGTATGAGTGGATCTTCTATGCTAACAACTACATACTGGTTGTCTTGCTGCTATTATTGGCAGTGCCAAAGAATGTATATGCCCTTTGGACAATCAGAGCGGCAGCATTGATGCTCCTTGTCTCCAATACCACTTTTTATTACTATATGGGAAATATAAATGTGGTTGTTTCCAAGCCGGAAGATGGTGATCATACGCTGATTCTCAAAGAATATGAAAATAGCAGATATGAAACGGTCAGGTTAAAGCCCTTGGCATTCCTTTTCGGCAGGGAAACAGCTGTCTTAAAAGGAAGTTCGGAATATAAGGCCATCCAAGAAGGTGAATACAACGTAGAATGGGTCAGCGGCGATTCTGCTATTATTACTTATAAAACAGAGGAAGAGAGTCTTTTGGAACAGGATGTGTTCAACTTCCGAGACTCTGATTATGTCAGTTATCAATATGCTCTCGTTGCCTTGACGGGTAAGTGGTATGAGAAGGATAACCCGGATAGCTATTTTATGGTTGACCAGGGGGAGATACTATATGCGAAAGATGGAGAACTGCATTATTACAGTGAGGATGAGGCAGAGCAGCAGGGAATCTTCTCTCTGGTTTTTAAAGGAGCTGATGAAAAGCCTTCCTTTACCATCATCCTTAATTCCGATGCAGAGTATGGAGAAGATGGGCTCATTAAAAAAGGCGGGACCATCACCATCTCTCCAGCTGATTTAAATGAGACAGAGGGGAAGGTCTACCTCAAGGAAGAAAATCAGGAATGAGTTTCCTGTGAATTGAATAGGAAGATATACTATAGATAAACCAATCAGGGAGAGGGATAGTATGAAAGTGCTAAAGGTGTTGCTTTTCGCAGTGATTTTTCTTGGAATAGCAGGCTATGCAGTCTATCATTTCGGCACTAATATGGCTTCTGAAAAGATAGCAGACTATGTCAATGAGGAAGCAGTCAATTCTGGGCAGCTCGAGGACGTGAAACAGCAGATAGCAGCAAACCCAGAGCTTCAGCAGTTTCTGACAGACGGTATTGAAAATGTGGATGAAAGCTCTTTGGTATATCAGACAAAAGAAGAAGCGATTAATGGTGTGATCAAAAAGGTCGGGATCAGCGAGTTGATAAACCTTCAGTCTAAGGTTTCAGATGGTGTTACTCTAGAAGAGCAATCTGAGATTATTGCTATGCTGGAGGAGAAAATGAGTGAGGAAGAGATTCTTGCGCTTAAAGTATTGGTGAATAAAGAGCTGGGACTATAAAGAGAGGAATGGGGCAGCGGTTTGTGACTGCTCTTTTTTAATATGAAAAAGAAGCATCCAGGAAAGGGCAGCTGCCTTGGATGCTCCTTTTAACTATGAAATTTTATTATTCTGTAATCCCCACCGAATCAAATCCACCGGCAGCGGCTGCAACTTCAGGACTTCCTTCTCCATAAATGTCGATAGCTGACTGTATAATGGATTCCCTGGCATGGCTGAAGTCTGAGTCAGGTGTCAGATAGACAGTAAGCGCGCGGTAGTAGATTTTACCGAGCTTTTCTCTGCCGATGTCCTGGGCCGTCAAATAAGCGGCATGGTTAATAATCGAAGAGTTGATGTGCACTCCGCCGTTGTCCAAGTCACCAGGCAGATCGTAATATTCATCCATATGGGAAGGGTACATGCCGTCACCATTTCCGTATGGAACATAGTCAGCACCGACTGGGAATCTGCTTGGATCGCTCAAGCTTCTAAGGGCATCCCTGCCATCTTCTCTCGCTGCAGGAGCCATGATGTCTTCCCCCATTTCCCAATCAGAATCGTCAATTAAAGCTCCGAAGATATCCGAGAAGGCCTCATTCAATGCACCTGATTGGAAGCGGTAAACGAGTCCGGCCGAGTTGGATGTTACTCCGTGTGCCATTTCGTGAGCCGCTACATCAAGCCCTGCGGACAGAGGTACCATGAATTCGCCATCTCCATCCCCGTAGACCATATAGGTTCCATTCCAAAAAGCGTTATTATAGTTTTCCCCGTAATGGACGACCGATTGAATCGGCATACCGTTATCATCAAGAGAATTGCGGTCATGTTCATGCAGGTAGTACTCGTACACTTGTTCAGAATTATAGTGGGCATCCACCGCCGCTCTGTCAAAGTCATCCTTAAAGGATGCGTCTTTTCCATGGAACACCTCTAAATATCCTTTTGAGTAATCATATGTAATGATCCCCTCTAATCCTTCGTGACTGTAATCAGCCAGGTTAAAAACAGTTCCACCATGCTTTGGCTTGCTTCTTGAAATGTGTAATTTGCGTTGTTCTCCCCATACTCCGAGTCCTACTCCATTTTGGGTTTTGATCTCTTCCGCGTGCATGATGGCGTTGTATTGATCGATGACTTTTCCAGTTTTAGCGTTGACAAATACATACCAGTTACCCGGTTCATCTCCTAGGAAATTGATGTTCACTTTATGGGCGAGATGGTTTTCTCCTTCGAACGGATAGATTACCAGATCAGAAGAAGGCAGCTGGTCTAAGGTGGCGGGAGCGTCTACGGAAGCTTTTGCTGTTTCAAGGGCAGTTTTTACTGAAACAACTGGAGTGGTATCAAAACTGCTTTCATCAATCTCTTTGTTGAGTGCGCCGTTCACTGATGTAATTTCATTTTTTTCATTATAGTGGACAAGCACCTCTGCTCCTTCAACAGGGACTCCATTTTTCGTCTGGCTGTAGCGGAAATGGGTCATGCCCAGTTCATCTTTTTCTTTCTTTTTCAACTTTAGGTTTGTATGAGGTTTTTTCATGCTGAGTCTTGTTTTATTCTCATTGAGGAAGTTGAGGGCATCTGCAGACGATACAGCAGAACGTTTGGCGGCTTGTTTTTCCTTCACAAAGAGCGGTACGTTGGCATTTTCATTCCATTTCTTTACTGAGCTGCTTTCTGCCTGTGTTTCAGGCTGCACAGCAAGGACGTTGCTGTAAGGAAGGGAAGCAGAGATAAGGGCAGTTGTGATGAGAATAGGGGCAAAAACTTTTTTCTTCAATCAAATTCCTCCTATATTCAAGTTAGTACAAGTATAGAAGAGTTGATAGACAATTACATGATTAGTTTGAATTATCTTACAATTATACAAAATAGTGACAATAGTAGAGTTTTCTGTGTCATTTCGATTGTCGAAATAGATAGAAAGTCCTTTATTACATTAAAGCGTCAAAATAATAAAAAGAACCCTGTGGTTTGATGTCCACCAGGGTTCTTGTTTTACTAAGTATTCTTGGCTGATTTTATAAAATTTTCCATTCTTGATGGAGTATTAAGCGACTGTTCGAAATTCGTTTGAACGTCGATCAGTCTTTGAAGCATCAATCATGAGGAAAATGGCAGTGATAATATGCATAATCATTCCCACAAAAGGAATCCAGGCAATACAGGAAGTCACAATTCCTAATATACTTCCTGTGTAAGCTCCTTCATCTCTCTTTGTTAATACAAGAGTAATAATATGTAATATCAACATAATTGCTAATGGTGTCCATAGAAATCCCAGAACGATGGCAGCTCCTAAAATAGGAACCCCCAAGAGTGCTTCAAATGCTCCTGTTACCCATTTCATAATACGCGATGCAGACATGATGGCTAACCTCCTTTATTTACAATTTAATCCATTATACCATAACAGACAGCAGGAAAGAGAAGTCTCTATTGCCAGAATGGAGCAGATGTGTCAGGGAAAAATTGTTTTACTATTAGGTCAACAGTGACTATGATGAAATTTTCTACTCGTCTGTAAAGCAAGCTCCATATCTCCGAGTGCTTGGCATTTAAGAACTTTTGAAGACTAAAGAATACCAAAAGGATTACCACATAAATATACAAAGGGGGTTCATGTTAATAAATATTTATAAATAACGTTGCATAAATATAAAAATGTGTTAAAATACATTTTATTGAATAAATATTAATTTTATTTTTAGGGGGATCAAGCAATATGAAAAAACTAATGACAGGTTTGATGGCGGTTGTAATGGCCGGTTCACTGGCTGCTTGCGGTACTTCGGAGGAAACGAGCGGAGAAGGGAAAGAGAAGATCGTGATGGGGACATCGGCAGACTTCCCTCCATTTGAAACGCATGATACTGATGGAGAGATTGTCGGTTTTGATATTGATCTTGCTAAGCATATTACAGAAGAACTTGGCTATGAACTTGAAATCAAGGATATGAATTTTGACGGACTGATCGGGGCGCTTCAGGCTGATACGGTGGACTTTGTGGCTTCCGGGATGTCCGCGACAGATAAGCGAAAAGAGAATGTCGATTTTTCGGTTGAATATCACCGCTCAGGAGAAATGTTCATCACTTTGCCAGAGTCAGAGATTGAGAGCATGGATGATTTAGATGGCACAAAAATTGGCGTTCAACTCGGAACAATCCAGGATGAAGCAGCGAAAAAATTAGCAGGTACTATTGATATAGAAGTAAAGGCATTGGATAAGGTACCCGCTTTGATTCAGGAGTTGAAATCGAAACGAATTGATGCCATTTACCTTGATAAAACAGTAGCTGAGGGGTATATCGAAGAGGTAGGTCTGAAAGGCTTTGATGATGAAAGTTCCGTGTCTCCCGGGATGGCCATCGCCTTTCCAAAAGGAAGCGAACTGGCAGAAGACTTTTCTGAAGTAATCGAAGAAATGAAAGAAAACGGCGAGTTGGAGAAGCTTGAAGAGAAATGGCTGAAGGATGAATAAATATTAATTAAGAAATGAGGTGGCAGGCATGAATTTGGATTTTTCCCAGATCGTGCCTTCTATTCCTTTTATACTGAACGGAGTCTGGGTCACGTTACTTTTCGTTTTAGTGTCGGGAATCGTAGGTTTTATCATCGGAACAATACTATCATTATTCAAGATTGGCAGAATCAAAGTTTTGAAATGGATTGCGGATGCCTACACATCCATTTTCAGGGGAACTCCGCTGATTTTACAGCTGATGCTGATTTATTTTGCCACTCCTCAGCTGACAGGCTATGACATTCCGCCGTTCCTTGCCGGGATGCTTGCATTCGGGCTGAATTCAGGAGCGTATATTTCGGAAATCATCCGTGCGGGTATACAGGCAGTGGACAAAGGGCAAAGGGAAGCAGCCGAGGCGCTGGCAATCCCATACCGTCCGATGATGAAGGATATCATTTTGCCGCAGGCGTTGAAAAATATTCTTCCTGCCCTGATGAATGAATATATTACATTGACAAAGGAATCCGCCATTGTCTCGACAATCGGGTTTTTAGATATTATGAGAAGATCGCAAATCGTCAGTGCCAACACGTATACAGCGTTTGAACCGCTGATTTTTGCCGGGTTCATCTACTACGTCCTCGTGATGGGCTTAACGCTGCTTGGAAGAAGACTGGAAAGGAGGCTGAGACAGAGTGAATAAGGAATATATTAAGATAAACAATCTTCATAAAAAATATGGCAAGCTGGAGGTTTTAAAAGGAATCTCGACCACGATTGGCAAAGGAGAAGTAGTGGCGATCATCGGTCCTTCCGGTTCAGGGAAATCCACGATGCTGCGCTGTCTGAATCTTTTGGAAACACCTACAAGCGGCGAAGTCTGGATCGGTTCGGAGGAGATTACGAATCCGAAAACCGATATAATGAAAGTAAGACAGAACGTTGGGATGGTATTTCAGCATTTCAACCTTTTTCCGCATAAAACGGTCCTTCAAAATGTCATGTATGGCCCGATGGTTGTAAAAGGTGAATCAGAGGCCGAAGCGGAGCAGAATGCGCGGCGGCTTTTGAAGTCAGTAGGGCTGTCGGAAAAAGCAGATGACTATCCGAACCGGCTGTCCGGCGGGCAAAAACAACGTGTGGCTATAGCGCGGGCACTCGCAATGTCACCGGATGTCATGCTGTTTGACGAGCCGACATCCGCCTTGGATCCCGAGATGATCAAAGAAGTGCTTGATGTTGTCAAATCACTTGCGCATACAGGGATGACGATGGCCATTGTCACGCACGAAATGGGGTTCGCCAAAGAAGTTGCAGACAGGATTCTGTTCCTGGACGGCGGGGTACTTATGGAAGACGTGCATCCTGAGGAGTTTTTTCATAATCCAAAGAGTGAGCGTGCCAAAGAATTCCTGGAGAAGGTGCTTTAGTGCTTTAAACCACTAAAAGTATTTTGCCTGGTGACAGTCACTCCCCGAAATATGTCGAACAATTTTTATGTAAGGAGGTTTGAGATGTATGAATGAGATAAAGCAGCGAGTGGCGGAAGAGATTGATGGTTTGAAGACAATTTTTAATGAAATCAGTATTTATATTGGAGAGAATCCTGAGCTTGGTCATGAGGAATTCAAGGCGAGCAAGGTTCTGTCGGAAACCCTCGAGGAATATGGTTTCGAAGTCGAGAAGGGCACATGCGGTTTGCCGACTGCTTTCCGGGCTGTTTTTGACAGCGGGATGGAAGGACCGGTCATTGGGTTTATGGCTGAATACGATGCACTGCCGGAAGTCGGGCACGCATGCGGTCACAATTTGATCGGCACGATGGGCATTGCTGCCGGGATCGGCCTTAGCAAGGTCCTGTCAGAAACAGGAGGCAAGGTGATTGTCTACGGAACGCCTGCGGAAGAAACCCGCGGCGGCAAAGTGACGATGGCTGAGGAGGGAGTATTCGACGAATTGGATGCTGCCTTGATGCTTCACCCTCTCAACAGCTATGTTAAGAGCGGTTCTTCACTTGCGATGGACGCCATCCAATTTGAGTTTTTCGGCAAGCCAACCCATGCAGCGGCCAGCCCGCAGGATGGAATTAATGCACTGGATGCCGTCATCCAGACCTTTAACAGCATCAATGCCCTGCGCCAGCATATCCTGCCGTCCGCCCGCATCCACGGCATCATCACAGAAGGCGGGAAGGCTGCGAATGTAACCCCGGATTATGCTGTAGCTCAATTTTATGTTCGAGGGAAAACCCGTGCTTACGTAAATGAATTGACTGAAAAAGTGAAGAAGTGTGCGGAAGGGGCAGCCCTGCAGACAGGGGCCGAAATGAAGCACTCCTTCTACGAATTTTCTTATGATGACATGATCACCAACTCTGGATTGTCAGATGCTTTTACAGAACAATTGATTGCCCTGGGAGTCTCTCCGTCTGAAATCCAGGATCAGCGCGACGGCAGCGGGTCGCTCGATATGGGCAATGTCAGCCAGGTGGTGCCATCGATCCATCCTTATATCAAGATCACTGACGGAGCCTTTGCCTGCCATACCCATGAATTCCGGGAAGCGGCCATGACGGATCAGGCAAGGGAAGCGATGATACTCGGCGCAAAGGCGATGGCGTTGACTGGGGTTGAGGTGCTGGTTAATAAGGAGCTGTTGGCTAAGGTGAAAGGTGAATATGCCTTGGTTCGTGACAGTCACGCCCCGGAATATGTCGAATAATCATTAGGTGAGTGAAACTCTGTTTAAATTCCATCGTCGGACACCCGGTTCTCTGGAATATTCCCTGCCCAGTTGGTAACTATAAGCTCATACATGTTATCAAGGGAGGAATCAGCATGGCTAAGGGTAATGAAGACAGGATTGCCGAGCAAGAGCGGCAAAAAGTTGTGGAAGCTCAAAATAAGGTTGAGCAGTTTAATGGAGTGGATACTGAGTTTTCGCTTTATGAGGATGTCCAAAAAGCGATGGCGAAAAGCCAGCAATATCAGGCTAAGCATAATCAGCCGACATATGAACCGAATAAACCCTTATAAAAGTAAAAGATCCAATTGTCATCTCATAGTGACAATTGGTTCTTTTTTGTATGAAAATTCAATCATTCGACATATCTCGGGGCGTGACTGTCACCAAAAAAGAAGATGGCACCCTTCACAAACCAAGGATCATAAGTATAATAGGAAATATGATTAAATCGGAAATGTGGTGCTAAACGGGATGAAGATTGATGATGTTGATCGTAAGATTTTGCAAATCCTGACCCAGAATGGCAGGACATCGTATGTGGATATCGGAAAAGAGCTGGGTTTGTCACGGGTATCTGTTCGTGAGCGGGTTAACCAGCTGATTGAAGGCGGAGTGATTGAGCGTTTCAGCGTTGTGATCAATTCGGAGAAGGTAGGAAAGACGGTTTCTGCTTTCTTTGAGGTGGACTGTGAACCTGCGTATCTGGTTGAGGTTGCCGAGAAGTTGGTCGATCTTCCTACTGTTGCAAGCTGCTACCAGATGACCGGTCCTAGCACCTTGCATATGCACGTACTGGTAGATGACTTCTCAGCATTGGAAAACTTCGTCAACAACGAGTTATATGCGCTCGAAGGCATCACCAGGGTGGAGAGCCATATTCTTTTGCGCAGATTCAAGAGCCGGAATGGTTTGAAATTATAAAAATTGCCTGCATAACGGAACCATCCCATTGTGACTTAGAAGGTGCTTGAAGCCTTTCTAAGTCTTTTTTTGTGCTTTTTGAGTGAATCTAATAATACTTCTTTAGTACTTTAAAGCGCTAAGAGGGGCCGTCCCTTTTAGTGATTTAATCCTCTAAAGCAATCAGCAAAGCTCTCATTCTGAAAATCTTTTACTCCTACGCACCATCTATTGTTAAATTTTTCAATTTAAGCAGTAGTTTATCCCTAACAAATCAGGTTGAACATGGGTCTTAATAAACAACTTAATCTTTTTTTCAAAAACACTAGAAATATTCTGAATAATCATTTATAATCGTCCCTAACAACTTTTTACTTCCGTTTGTAAAGTTAAATGATTTTTTGAGCTAACAAACGAAGGTTATCAACTGAAAGTGTTATCTAAAGTAATGAAGCGCTTTCATAATGAGGGGGAGGGAGAACTACATGATAGCTCTGATTTCACGCAGATTTATTCAACTGATCTTATTATTATTCGGGATTTCCTTTCTTGTTTTTGGGAGCATGCACTTGGCACCAGGAGATCCGGCCGCGATAATCGGCGGTCCGACAGCCAGTGATTCCGACATTGCAGCCATCCGGGACAGCCTGGGCTTGAATGATCCATTCCTGGTTCAGTACTGGGATTATTTAAAAAATATCGTCCAGGGAGACTTTGGTTATTCCTACCAGACGAAACAATCGGTATCAGAAGCGATTGCCGTCCGCTTCCCGAACACTCTTAATCTCGCAATTGCGAGTATGATTGTCGCAGTGGTCATCGGGGTCGTTGCCGGTATCATTTCCGCCCTGAAACAAAATTCCTGGCTGGATGTTACCAGTACCGTGTTTGCCCTAGGGGGAATATCCATCCCGAACTTCTGGCTTGGGACCATCCTGATTCTCGTTTTTGCAGTAAACCTTCAAATTTTACCCGTCGGAGGCTTGAGTGCTCCATTCTGGACAGTAGAAGGGATGAAGCAGCTGATCCTGCCGGCAATCACACTTGGAACCGGATCGGCAGCGATGATTGCCAGAATGAGCAGATCTTCCATGCTGGAAGTCATCAGGGCGGACTACATACGTACGGCAAGGTCGAAAGGTGTTAAAGAAAAAACCGTTATCTGGATACACGCACTGAAAAATTCCATGATTCCCGTCATTACCGTCATTGGCTTGAATTTCGGTTTTCTATTAGGAGGAACTATCATCACGGAACAGGTTTTTGCTATCAACGGAGTCGGTAGATTGATGATCGACGCGATTGCGGCAAGGGATTTCCCGATGGTACAGGGTTCAGTGCTCCTGGTTGCGACATTATTCGTTCTAGTTAACCTGATCGTTGATATCGTTTACGTCTTTATTGATCCAAGAATCAGCTACGATTAAGCCGTTAAAGGAAGGAGGAACCATCTTGTCAGCTCAAGCAGTAGTTAATGAAGAAATCAAGCAAGAAACAAAGCAGAAGAAGAAAGAAAAGTTTCTCTTCACAACCTTTAAGCGATTGCTGAAAAATAAACTGGCCGTCATTGGCCTTGTCATCATCGCCATACAACTGATTCTCGCCATTGCAGCACCGGTCATTGCCACACATGATCCTTTAAAGCAGAACTTATCTGCCAGTGAGTTGCCTGCCTTTTCAGAGGGATATTGGCTCGGGACAGATAACTATGGAAGGGATATATGGAGCCGTATCGTCTACGGAGCAAGGATTTCCTTAACGGTCGGTCTTCTGGCTGTGAGTCTAGGGTTGATTGGTGGAGTCACGCTGGGACTGATTTCAGGATACTATCGCCGTCTTGATGGCATCATCATGAGAATCGTCGATTTGCTATTCGCGTTTCCGGGTATCCTGCTGGCGATGCTGATCATTGCCATCTTGGGAACAAGCCTGGTGAATGTCGCCATTGCGATCAGTATCTGGTCAATTCCATCCTGTGCCCGGATTGTCAGGGGATCGGTTCTGACTGTTAAAAAACAGGAGTACATTCAGGCGATGCGCTCGCTGGGAGCAAGTGATCTCAGGATTCTTGTCAAGCACATCCTGCCGAACTGCATGGCGCCGATCATCGTTTTTGCGACAATGAGGATGGCAACCGCCATTCTTTCAACATCGGCTTTGAGCTTCCTTGGACTAGGGGCACAGCCTCCGACACCAGAATGGGGAGCAATGATCGCCCAGGGGCAGAACTTCATGTGGACTTCACCTCATATGACGGTAGTGCCGGGAATCGCAATCATGCTTATCGTTTTTGCTTTTAATGTAGTAGGAGATGGATTGAGAGATGCGCTGGATCCCAATATGGATATGAATCAATAGTTATTGTTGCTATTTAAATAATAGTTGATTACCGCTCGTGGTATCCGGCCACGAGGGGATAGGCGCTGGAACAAGACGCACGCTGGTCCTAAAGGAGAGCGCACACCTTCCGCTCCAATCAAGTTTGAATATAATCAGGCATGACTTAGATAAAAACAACTTACATCTTTTTTAAATAAATGACCTAAAAAATAGGGGGAAAGCTCAATGAAAAAGTGGTTGGCAGTTCTATTGACAGCAATGCTTGCACTAGCAGCAGGATGTTCCAGCAACGCAGGCAGTTCGAGCGGAGGAAGCGCAAGTGGAGGGGATGTACCTCAGGAGCTAACGTATGCATCTACCTCTGATATCGTCGGACTTTCACCGATCGGCACCAATGATTCGGTTTCATCCCGCGTTATCGAACAGGTTTATGAAACTCTTTTCGTCCGTAACCCTGAAACGATGGAAGTGGAACCGAAATTAGCAGAGTCCTATGAAACACCTGATGAAAACACATGGGTGATCAAGCTGAAAAAGGATATCGAGTTCACAGATGGAACTCCTTTAAATGCCGAAGCGGTTAAATACACGTTTGATAAGTTCCGCGATCCTGAAACTGCCGCGCCGCGTGCCTCCCTATTGGAACCGATTTCCGAAGTAAAGGCCGTGGATGAATTCACGGTTGAAATCAAAACAGAAAAGCCATATGGCGCGATGCTGGCAGCACTTTCTCACACGAATGCTTCCATTGTCAGCCCTGAAGCAGATCAATCTCAGGACTTAATGAAGGAACCGGTCGGAACAGGTCCATTTAAATTCGTCAGCTGGACACAGGGCGATCAGGTTGTTTTAGAAAAAAATGCCGGCTACTGGCAGGGTGAGCCGACTCTTGAAAAAGTTACATTTAAAGTCGTTCCTGAAGTCAACACAGCCATCTCCATGCTGCAGACAGGGGATGCTCAGTTCATCGATGCAATTCCATCGGATCAGCTGAAACGTGTTGAATCCTTGAACAATGTCGAAGTCACGAAAAATGAAGGAACACCGATGTATTACATGGGCTTCAATATGGAAAGGGAACCAATGAATGATCTTGAGTTCCGTCAGGCAGCAGCTTATGCCCTCGACCGTGAAGCATATGTAAACAAGCTTAATGGCTTAGGTGTTGAAGGAAACAGTGTCATCGGACCGAAAGTATTCGGTTTTGACGAATCAGCTAATGAAGCGGGATACAGCCATGATTTTGAAAAAGCAAAAGAACTTGTTGAAGCGAATGGATATGGAGATGAGGAGCTCACTATTCTTACAGCGAACACAGAAGCTTACATGATGATGGCAGAAATAGCTCAGTCACAGCTGACAGAAGCAGGATTCAATGTAGAAATCGAATCAATGGAGTGGGGGACGTTCCTGGATACAACAAAAGAAGGAAACTTCGATATCACGTTCATGGGCTGGTCCAACTCGACAGCAGACGGAAGCGAACTTCTATACCCGAATTTCCACAGCGACAACATTGGGTCTTCCAACCGCATGGGATACTCCAATCCTGAGTTTGACAAGTTAGTCGATGAATCCAGACAGAGTGTCGATCAGGAAGTGCGCCAGCAAAAGCTTGATGAAGCCAACAAGATTCTCGTAGAAGATGCGACTGCGGTCATCATGCATCATGGCGTTGTTACAGCAGCTTACGATAAATCCGTTAAAGGACTGGAAGTAGACCCGACAGGACAATGGTCATTATACAACGTTTCTAGAGAGTAGGGATACAATGTCTAACGAATTATTATCTGTAACCAACCTGAATACTGCTTTCCGTACGGCTGATGGTGAACTGTCAGCGGTACGGGGCATCTCGTTTTCAGTCGATAAAGGAGAAACACTGTGCATCGTAGGGGAATCCGGGTGCGGCAAAAGTATCACGTCGCTTTCCATCATGGGGCTGCTGCCGAGCAATGGCTACATTAAAGATGGGTCCATCGATTTTGCCGGCCGAGATTTAACGAAGCTGAAGCCAGAAGAACTCCGCAAAGTACGTGGAAAAGAGATTTCAATGATCTTTCAGGAGCCGATGACAGCATTGAATCCTGTGTTAACGATTGGCTATCAACTTCGCGAACCACTGATGCTTCATAAAAAAATTTCCAAAAGGGCCGCACATAAAGAAGGGATCGAACTATTAAAGCAGGTAGGGATCCCTTATCCGGAAAAACGGATGAATCAATACTCCCACGAGCTGAGCGGCGGAATGAGACAGCGTGTAATGATTGCGATCGCGCTGGCCTGCCGCCCGCAGCTGCTGATTGCCGATGAACCGACAACCGCTCTCGACGTAACCATCCAGGCGCAGATTCTAGATCTCATCCAGGATCTCAAGGACGACCTGAACATGGGGGTCGTCATGGTCACGCATGACATGGGTGTTGTGGCTGAAGTCGCCGACAAAGTAATGGTCATGTACGCTGGTGAAAAAGTGGAGGAGGGAGATGTCGAGAGTATCTTCACAAACCCTCAGCACCCCTACACGCAGGGGCTGCTTCGATCAGTGCCTGATGTAGATGATCCATCCTTTGAGCTGGAAGCAATTCCGGGATCGCTCCCCAATTTGAATGAGAAAATTTCGGGTTGCCGATTCCATCCACGTTGTCCTTTCGCGATGGACTGCTGTAAAACCGAATCACCCCAGGAATACAATGTAAATGGAACTCATCGTGTAAAATGCTGGCTTCAGGAGGTGCAAGAGGATGGAAGTTCTAGAGAAAAAATCGCTACTTAAACTCGATCATGTTCAGAAGTACTTCCCTATTAAAGGAGGATTCCTGAAACGTGTGCAGGGAAATGTAAAAGCTGTTGAAGACGTGAGCCTGGATGTTTATGAAGGAGAAAGTATCGGCATCGTTGGCGAGTCGGGCTGCGGAAAATCAACACTCGGCCGCACCATCCTTGGCCTGGAGGATATTACTAACGGCAAAGTCCTTTATAAAAATAATGAAATTCAAGGATTGAGCGGCAGTAAACGCAAAGAGCTGACAAAAGAAATGCAGATGATCTTCCAGGATCCTTATGCTAGCTTGAATCCGAGGCAGCGGATCGGAAATGCTCTTGAAGAAGTGTTCATTATGCATACAAATCTTTCAAGCAGTGAAAGAAGACAGAAAGTATACGATCTGTTAAAAGAAGTGGGCTTGAAAGAAGAACACTACGACAGGTATCCGCATGAATTCAGCGGCGGCCAGCGCCAGCGGATCGGGATTGCGCGCGCCATTGCATTGAATCCTTCTGTTATTATATGTGATGAGGCGGTCTCCGCTTTGGATGTGTCGGTACAGGCACAGGTGTTGAAGCTTTTGAAAAATCTTCAGGAAAAGTACGGTCTGACTTACCTGTTCATTTCCCATGACCTCGGGGTGGTCCGCTACTTCTGCGACCGTGTAGTGGTCATGTACCTAGGGAACACGGTCGAACTGGCTTCATCCGAACGCCTTTATGCCAATCCGCTTCACCCTTATACAAAAGCACTCCTTTCCTCGATCCCTCGCCCGAAGGTAGGGGCAAGAAAGGACAGGATCCGTCTGACAGGAGAAATTCCCAACCCGGCGAATCCTCCATCAGGCTGTCCTTTCCATACGCGCTGCCCGCTTGCGACAGAGATTTGCAAACAGGAGAAGCCGGAATGGAGGGAGATCGAGAGGGATCACTTTGTGGCTTGTCATCATGTTGAACAGGAGGTTGTAAATTAATGGAGAACATGGACTTTTTATACCACCCGTATTCTTCCCAGCGAAATACGGTATTTTCAAAAAAAGGGATGGTGGCGACATCCCAGCCATTGGCCGCACAGGCAGGACTTGAGATTCTGCAGCGCGGCGGAAATGCGATTGATGCCGCCATTGCGACGGCAGCTGCTTTGACGGTCGTAGAGCCTACATCCAATGGAATCGGCGGTGATGCCTTCGCGCTCGTGTGGGTGAAGGATAAGCTGCATGGCTTGAATGCCAGCGGACCGGCACCTAAATCGATTTCCATTGAAAAAGTCAAAGAACGCGGTCATGAGAAGATGCCGGTTCATGGCGTCATTCCCGTCACAGTTCCAGGAGTTCCTTCCGCGTGGGCGGAGCTGTCTGGGAAATTCGGAAAGCTTTCTTTAAAAGAAGCGCTGGAACCGGCCATCCGACTGGCTGAAGAAGGATACCCGCTGACACCGATTCTCGGTAAGTATTGGTCACTTGCGTACAAAAAATTCAAAGAAATTTTAACCGATGAAGAATTTCAGCCGTGGTTCGAAACCTTTGCTCCTGATGGAAGGGCACCGGAAATCGGGGAGGTCTGGTCGTCGAAAGGCCATGCTTCAACTTTGAGATCCATTGCCGAGACAAACGGAGAAAGCTTTTACAGAGGCGAGCTTGCTGAAAAAATCGGTGCCTTCATGGAGAAGCACGACGGATTTTTATCAGCAGACGATCTGAAGGATTTCCGTGCAGAATGGGTAGACCCGATCAAGACCGATTACCGCGGATATGATGTCTGGGAAATCCCTCCTAATGGGCAGGGATTAGTCGCATTGATGGCATTGAATATCGCAAAAGGCTTCGAATTCCAGGAAAAAGATGCAGTCGATACATACCACAAACATATCGAAGCAATGAAGCTGGCCTTCACCGACGGAAAAGCCTTCATCACGGAGGAAAGCCATATGCCGCTTTCAGTCGATGAGTTGCTATCCGACCGTTATGCATCAGAGCGCCGTGGACTTATTGGCGACGAAGCTCTCACTCCGGAAGCTTATGATATTCCAAGAGGGGGTACTGTCTATTTAGCGGCAGCGGACGATGAAGGCAACATGATTTCATACATTCAAAGCAACTATATGGGCTTCGGATCAGGCGTTGTAATACCGGGAACAGGAATCGGCCTGCAAAACCGCGGCCACGATTTTTCACTGAATCCTGAGCACCCGAACGCCTTGAAGCCTGGCAAAAAGACATATCATACGATCATCCCGGGTTTTCTGACGAAGGATAATAAAGCCGTCGGACCGTTCGGTGTCATGGGCGGATATATGCAGCCGCAAGGCCACTTCCAAGTGGTCAGCAACACAGTCGATTTTCAGCTGAATCCACAGTCAGCTCTAGACGCGCCAAGGTGGCAGTGGATCGAAGGGAAAAAGGTGTTAGTCGAACCAAACTTCCCGACACATATAGCACAGGCGCTCGCAAGAAAAGGACATGAAATCGTGACCGCAACAGATGAGGGAATGTTTGGCAGAGGCCAGATTATCTGGAGAGATGAGAAAACAGGCGTCCTCATGGGAGGAACAGAGTCGAGAACAGATGGAGCCATTGCGGCTTGGTAAAATCATGTCCGGACATCAGAAGAAGCGGAGCGGGGCATACTAACAGTGCCTTCTTCATTGATTGATGTCATGCTCATTTAAGGCTTTTTGAGAAAGTTGCTTAATAGGGTTGTTTCATACAGGTTTATTGATTTCCGCTCCAGGTGCCGACTCCGCGGGGCGGGCGGTGAAGTAAAAGCAGAAGCGGCCGTTCAGCGACGTACAGATTTTAGGGCTCTCGCATGAGATAAAGGAATCACGAAGAGAGAAAGCGATTCGATGATGACTTATCGCAAGGAGAGAGACCGAAATCTGCTAGTCGCTGGCCGCTGGAGCTGGATGAGCCTCCTCAGCTTCGCCTGCGGGGTTACGTTCCAGTGGGTACGTAACCTTGGTCTCACCTGTCCCGCTAGTCCCGCAGGAGGTCGAACACCTTCCGCTCCAATCAATATCAGGCAGGTAAGTATCCAATTGTCAAATAAAGAGTTATTGCCTAACCTGAAGGCGCAACACCTCTTAAAAGCAGCAATTATTAAAATAGCTTAATTATGAGCATATCCAACAACAAGAGGGTGATAAAACCTTGAAGCAGCTTCAATTATTTTTAGCATTTTTCCGGGTGGGGATTTTGGGTTATGGCGGAGGGCCGTCATCCATCCCGCTCGTCCATAAAGAAGTCGTGGAGAAATACAAATGGATGGACGATGATGATTTTTCCGATGTTCTCGCACTTGGAAACGCAATGCCGGGACCGATTGCGACGAAAATGGCGGGATATATCGGCTGGAGAGTCGGCGGTCTAATAGGAATGATCAACGCCGTACTGGCCACAATCATCCCGACAATTATTTTAATGATTTTGCTCCTCAATGTTCTGAATGCTTATAAAGACAAGGCCTGGGTGCAGGGGATGTCCAACGCGGTGGTTCCCGTCGTCGGTGTCATGCTTGGTGTTCTAACCTGGGACTTTATCGTAAAATCCAAGGGTGCGCTGGGCTGGACGGTGACAATCGCAATCCTGATCGGCAGCCTCATTATCATTGAAATGCTGGGCATCCACCCGGCCATCGTCATAATAGGACTCCTTCTATATGCCCTGCTTGGGAAGAGGAAAAAGGTACCTGAGAGAGGGGTGAAAGCCTCATGATCTACTGGGACATCTTTTTAGCCTTCTTCATCCCGGGAATATTGGGTTACGGAGGCGGACCCGCATCCATTCCTCTGGTTGAAAATGAAGTCGTTGACCGTTATGAATGGATGACGGTGAACGACTTCAGTGAAATGATTGCCTTGGCGAATGGTCTGCCGGGACCAATCGCAACGAAAATGGCTGGCTATATCGGCTATGAGCAGGGCGGGATCCTGGGAAGCATAATCGGTGTATTTGCCACCGTCGCACCATCCTTGATCCTTATGATTGTTCTGCTGAGCCTATTGATGAAATTCAAAAGCTCACCAAGAGTCAAGAAAATGACCAACCTGGTCAAACCGACCATCGCCGTTCTATTAGGCGTAATGACATGGGGATTCCTTTCCAATTCCTACGAGGGCATCGGCTGGCTGCAAACCATCCTGATTGCAGTGGCAGCTTTCGTCCTGCTGGAAAAGATGAAGGTGCATCCGGTTTATGTCATTGGCGGGGCATTGGTTTATGGGGCTGTGTTCCTTGCGTGACAGTCACCCCCCGGTATTTGTCGAAAAAACCCCAAGCCAATCCCGGCTTGGGGTTTCCCTTTATAAACAACACTTCTTATATTTCTTCCCGCTTCCGCATGGGCAAGGATCATTCCGGCCGACTTTGTCTTCTTTAACAATAGGGGAAGCCGCCGTTTGAATTCTTTTTTCTTTCTCAATCAGATTCATTTTCGTTTCCTGAAGGGCAGGATGGTCGATTTCGTTCAAAACCACATTAGCATAAAAGGAATGTTCCAAATCTGTAATCATCATGTCGTAGCCCTCTGACAGTTGCTTTTCTACATGAGGAATAGCTTCAACGGATAAGTGCTGGCAAAGAGCGTCCAGGATGTTTGTCCGCATAGAGATATCTTCTGCTTTGGCTAAAAGCCTCAGCAGTGCCTGCTCTGCTTGCGGTGATTTGATTTTGGCCAATACATCCACGCTGTAGATGAACGTGTCTTCATTAAGTGAAATCTTTTCTACTTCTTCAACCACTTCATTTGTCCCGATTTTTATGAGGGCAGAAGAAATTTCCTCCAAAGCTTCATCTCCGTCATCCCTGACGAGTAAGCTTATCAGATCGGGAATGGTGGACTCAGTCTGCAGTTCTCCTGCCATATATACTTGAAACAAACCGATGGAAGGCATAAAGGAATACTCAAGCAGCTCTTTCATCGCGTTTTCGGCTTCCCAATCCTCTATGATTTCTCTATCGATTAACTCATTAACGATACGTTTTCCAAACTGAAGAAGAGAGTGGTTGTAGTCGCCATTATCCAGGTCATTCGCAATCCCGGCGAGCTTCATGAAGAGTCCCTCTTCGTCCATTTCCGGCAGGAGTTTCAATTCTTTTAGGAAAGTGGCGTCCAGGTAAGGTTTTAATTCCCTTTCGTATCGAAGAAGGACAGAGGTTTCCGCATTCTTCAGCAGATTGACATACCATTCTTTATTGGGTTTATCCTTTTCCAGTCTGGAGATCAGTTCTACAACCCCATCCTCATCCACCGGCAAAAAGCTGATATGAGGAAGGATGGAGGATGGGAAAAGAGTTGCGAGCCCGCGGTCATAGGTTTCCAGGGCTTTAAAAAGTGTGTTTGGCTGAGCAAGGTGGCTGTCCTGCAGGATGGTAACAGCATAGTGCTGGATAAATGGGTCATCGCTTAATAAAGCGGATTCGATTTTATGTAAAAAAGTAGACATGGGAACAGTCCTTTCTTTCAATACTAGATTTTAATAAATGGAGATTTTTCACACCCTATTCTTTCATTAGAATAGCCTTAGAGAACTGCTTGAAATCATCTAAGTGAACCTCTACTATTTTCTGAAGGATTTTGAGGTTGAGTTCCTGATAATCATGGACAGCGATATTCCGGAATCCTACCATGGCTTTCATTTTAGCTGAAATGGAATCGGATATGATGTTCTCTTTTTCCAAGAGAGTAAAGGCATCCCGGCTAGTCTGTGGAAGTCCAAGCTTTTTCTCAGCCACCACATGCATAGCCAAATAGATGCTCGCTTCACAAGCACGCTGTATTTTAAGGACAATGGAATCTTGTTTAGTGAAGTTATGAAGTGTTTGAGGGTTATGTTCATATTCTTCGTTGACTCTCTTTATGCAGCGTTCGATGATACTGACCTTGTTAAGAATCACGTCACTTTTCATATATTACTCCACTTTCTTTAATTTTTTGAAGGATGGGCTCACGCTCTTCATTCAGTTTGGCATATTCCTTGAGTACCTTCATTTGAAATTCCATTCTTTTTCGATCATCCATACAATAGATCACTTTTCCAGTGTGAACGACTTGGGCTTGAAAGACAGTGTTGGCTTCATTAAGGTCAATCAAGTCTATATCCTTATTCAATTCTGCTGCCAGTCTTTGCGCTGTCATAAAAATCGTATACTTATCAAGAGCATTCTCGCTTAAAAAGGCTATATCAATATCACTCTCTGGTGTAGAATTCCCTTTAACGGTTGAGCCGAAAATAATAATGAGATAGGGGGAGACAGCTTCCTTAAGGTTGCTTATAATCGTTTTTTTCAAGTCCACGCAAATTGCCTCCTTTTTTTAAAAAAAAGGCTGTTTTCACAAAGATTGTGGTTGTTTAAAAGTAATGGATTTCCGCTCCAGGCGCGCGACTCCGCGGGGCGGGCGTTGAGCCTCCTCGGCTTCGCCTGCGGGGTCTCACCTGTCCCGCTAGTCCCGCAGGAGGTCGCACGCCTTCCGCTCCAATCCTCCTAGCTAAAAAGGAGGAGGATAAAACCCATTCAAAATCAACAATCTTCTAGAAAAGAACCTTAAAAAAGAATGTTCTTGCTCACTATTCTATTCCCATCCTTCGGCAATCGCAACTGTTGGAGGAAAGCCTGAAAAAAACCAAGAATAAAAACTCTTCTTCTTCCACAATCCCGTTACATTCCGGGCATGAAATAAAAGTATCATTTATATGGAATCCGACATATCCGTGGGTGAGTTCCTGAATCAAAAAAATGTCCTTCCACTCGACTTAATTTATGCTCACAGTAATTGCAATGAAATTCCCTTGCACCAAAATCCTCTGCTTCTTCCTCTTTTTGTCTGCGTTTCTTTTTTCTGCCCACAATCCTCGCTCCTTTCCTATTGATGTGATTGCTTCTACTCTAGCAATTTCTTCTGGTATTCGACAAATTCCGGGTGGTGACTGTCACGCCCCGGTTTTTCTTTATTTCCTCTTCAAAAACACCTCTTGATAATTCGACAGATTCCGGGGCGTGACTGTCACCAAGATGAGAATACCAAGGAATACCGTCTCCAAATGGGAGACCATTTCTAGTACAATAGAATTAATAGATTAGCTTGATAGAAGGGGTGGGGTGTCTGGGATGGATGTTACGTTGAAGAAGATTGTGGAGGCGAGTTATCTTACAGCTGATTCGGCTCCGCATTATCGGACGATTTTGCGGTATTTTTATGGGCAGCATGAGCAGATGAGGGATTATATTGCTCCGGAAGAGGTGCTGGAGCATATGAAGTCGGTTCCCTATTTTTCTGATTATACTGAGGAGCAGCTGCATCAGCAGCTCGGACAGCTGGTGAAGTGGAATAACCTGATTGCCCGCCAGGATATGACGAACGCCAAGACGGTCGAGGAGTATAAGAAGAAGCGGTTTCGTTATCAGTGCACTCCATATACAGTGGAAATCGAGAGGATGCTGTCAGGCCTGGAGAAGATCGGTGATTCTTTTCAGGGATCACTGGAACGTTCGCAGTTTGACCGGCTTCTGCAATCACTCTCCGTTTTGGAGAATGAAGTGGACAGAAGATTGTCCAAAACACCTGAGGAGTATATGCGGGTGTGGGAAGATGTTTTCCGTTATTTCCAAAGCATCCGTACCAGCACAGCCGATTACATAGCTTATATCAATAGCGAACAAACAGATCAGCGCATGCAGACCGAGGCTTTCCTTGTTTATAAAAATCAATTCACGACGTATTTAAGAGATTTCATTGTATCTCTTCAAAAAACGTCTCTGCAAATTCAGGAGCGTTTGAACAGCTTGAGTGAGGATAAGCTGCAAGCTTTTTTCCAAAGGCTGATCAAGCACCGCCAATCGATTCCGCGCCTTGAGGACGTGTCTTCATCAACTGAAGAGTGGCTTTCTGAATATGAAGGCTACTGGGACTCGCTGTGCCGCTGGTTCCTGGAATCAGGCTCGCAGCGCAGTGAGTTGGAAGTGCTTCAGTGGCAGACGAATGAAATGATCCGCCGGATGACCAGGTATGTTCAAAGAATCGGAGAGAGGCAGCAGCATTTTCGGAGCAGGAAACGCGATTATCTTCATTTGGCAAATTGGTTCACCGAAAGCAGCGGGATCGATGAATCTCACAGGCTTTCGGCTGTCGTTTTCGGCTCCATGACCATCCAGCATTTATCCCTGGAGGAAGGCACGACTGACAACCTTCATGCAGACACCTGGGATGAAGAGCCGGTGCTGCGGACGATCAAGCCAAGGACCATCCGTTACAGGGAAAAACCAAGCCGGGCGGATTCGACTCTAATGAAGAAAAGAAGCAGAAACAACGGCAGCTTTATTTAGAAGAACGAATGCATGAAAAACAGTTGATTGAAAAATACATGAACAAAGGTGTCATTGAATTGTCTACAATTGGGACCGTGGAGCCATTCATCCGCAAAATTTTACTGAGCTGGATCGGGAAATCGATGGCTTCGAAAAACAGGAAAGTAAAAACGGATTACGGTCTGACGGTGGAGGTCAAGCTGGATAAGAGCAAGATGATCACTTTGCAGGCCGAAGACGGAAAGTTATCTATGCCGAATGCTGTTTTCCTATTCGGGAAAGAAGGGGTGAAATAAGTGGAGCAGACCCAGATTTTTGACGAAAAGGCGATTCAGGGAATGGATCTTCTTTTTCACCACTATTGGATTCTAAGATCGAAACAGCCTGAATGGTACCAGATGATCAGGGAACGCGAAAAAGTGCTGCGCCGGTATATCTCTGATAAGTTCGGACTGAGGCTTATTGTTCACCAGCATTTTATAAAACTGGAGAAAATCCCTGCTGAGCCGGAAAGGTGGATGGGCATCCAAGAGTTCCAGGAACCAATGGATTATGCAATCTTCTGCTGTGCTCTTTCGTTCCTTGAGGGAAAGGCGGTGGATGAACAGTTTCTGCTGTCGGAAATCTGCCAGGAAATCCAGAGTGATTATCCCGGCGATTTTCCGCTGGATTGGACACTGTTTACCCATCGAAAATCGCTGATCAGGGCAGTGAAGGTACTGATGGATTTTCAGCTGATCCGTACGATCGACGGAGATATCTCCCGTTTTGACCATAACGAGGAGCAGGAGGTCTTATATGAGGCAACCACCTACAGCCGGTACTTCATGAGAACCTATCCGGACGATTTTGCTGCCTATATGCATTGGGAAGAATTGCTGAAGGAAGATTGGAAGCTGAATCAGGAAGATGAACGGCGAAAACGAGTGTACCGGAAGCTGTTCTTTTCCCCGGGCCTTCACCGGCAGGACCAGCAGGATCCGGATTTTCTGTACATCCGCAATTTTCGGAACCGCCTCAGTGAAGACATTGACAAACACAGCGATTACCAGCTTCATGTTTATAAGAATACAGCCTTTCTATCCTCGGCCGAAAGCAGGCAGTACCATAATCTGTACCCAGATGCCAAAGCGTCCTCTGACCTTCTTCTTCAGCTGTCGAAAGAGTTTCACGGGCAGCCGGAACGGTACACGCCTGCTGAAAATGGGGAGATTATTTTTACAGTAAGTGAGTTCGAGCAGGCCATCGATGAGCTTAGGGAGACGTATGGCAATGGCTGGTCAAAATTTTTCAGAGAAAAGAATACAAGCGGTATCGCGGCGGAGTTGATGGCTTCGATGAAAGACTGGATGATGGCGGAAGAAGACGAGGAAACAGGCCTGATCAAAATTAAGCCGCTGCTCGGTGTCATCGCGGGAGAATATCCTGCAGATTTTGAAAAAGGAGGAGAGAGGGAATGACGGACACGCAATGGATGATGAATAAAGCGGGGCTGCTAAACTTCTGGTATTACGATGAAGAGATCTTTAAATTCTCGGAAGGCAAGCTCCTGCTTAGGGGAACGAATGGATCCGGAAAATCGGTGACGATGCAGAGTTTTCTTCCAGTGCTGCTTGATGGGAAGAAATCCCCTGACAGACTTGATCCGTTCGGTTCCAAAGCGAGAAAGATGGAGGATTATCTTCTCGGCGAAAAGGAAGTCGTAAACCGCGATGAACGGACAGGTTACTTATTCATCGAATACAAGAAACGCGGAACGGACCAGTATGTGACAACGGGAATCGGCATGCAGGCGAAGCGAAATAAAGGCATTAAATCGTGGTATTTCCTCCTGACGGATAACCGCCGTATTGGGAAGGACTTTCACCTTTCGCAAGTCCATCTTGGCGACAGGGTGCCTTTTTCAGCAAAAGAATTGGAAAACCGAATAGGAGACGGAGGCTATGTGGTCCATACGCAGCGCGAATATATGTACCTGGTCAATAAGCATGTCTTCGGCTTTCAATCGGTGGAAGCGTATGAAGATTTAATCAAGCTTCTGATTCAATTGCGGAGCCCGAAGCTCTCAAAGGATTTCAAGCCGACCGTCATTTATGAGATTCTCGAATCGGCTCTTCCGCCTTTGACAGACGATGAACTCCGTCACCTTTCCGATACGATCGAAAATATGGATCAGACACAGCAGCAGTTGGAACAGCTGGAGCGGGAATTTGACTCGAGCCAAAAGCTGACCGCGCAATATCACCTGTACAATCAATATATTCTGGCAGAAAGAGCGAAGCAGTGGCAGGTATCTCAAGATCGCCATGGCAAGGGACAAGAAAAGACTCAGGCGCTGGAAAAAGAAGTGGAGGAGCTAAGCTCGGAAATCCTTCGTTTGGAAGAGGACCAAAAGCTTGCTCTCCAAAAGCGAGACCTGGCTGAGTCTGAAAAAGGGCGCCTGCAAAAGCATGAAGTGTGGAAGCTCGAAGAAGATAAAGCGAGTATGAAGGAAGAGCTTAGCAGGTTGACCAAGAGTCTTCGTGACTTGCAAGAAAAATGGGATAAAAAGAAAGCGAAGCTCAATGATGATTGGAAACAGCGGGAAATGAACGAGACAGACTTGAGCAGGCAGGAGCAGACTGTGGAAGATTTGCTGGATGAGCTGGAAGTCGACGGAGAAGAGGCTGCTTTCAGCCAGCATGCTGTCAATGCTGCGGATTTTCAAAGACATTCCAGAGAAGAATTTGATTTCACCGTTTGGTCCAAGGAGGCTGAACAGCATGAAGGCCTGCTTTCATCACTCGGGAAGCTTGCCGAAAAGCTGGACAGCTTGAGTACAAATTACGACCGCCTGCAGCAGGAATCGTCAGAGAAAAAGCAGGAAATCGATGCATTGCAAAAAGAACAGGATCATCTTAGTCAATGGTTCACTGAACAGAAAGCCACCCTCCAGAACGACGTGTTTTCTTGGATTGGGCGCCATTCGAAATTATGCTATTCAGAAGAACACCAGCAGGAAATGGCCCGGTCCCTGCAGGGGCTCTATGAGGCGAACCGATATGACGATATCCGGGAAATGCTCCTGTCAGGCATAAATGACTATTCAGCTGAAGTCAAAGCTGAAATGAGCATGGCCCGCCAAAGGCAGTCAGAGAAGAAGCAAGAAATAGCAGAGGCCGATAACCAGCTTCACTACTGGAAGAACTTAAAAATGCCAAACCCTGACCGCCACGGTGATACAGAAGAATACCGCCAAATGCTGCGGGAGAAAGGTGTCCCGTTCCTTCCGTTTTACGCTGCGGTTGAGTTTCAGGACCATGTGACAGAAGAACAAAAAGAACGCCTGGAGTCTGCGCTTATGCATGCGGGGCTGCTGGACAGCCTGATAACGGAAGAAAAAACGGATCTCGTCCATGACCGGTTTATCCGCGCGGAGCCGCTTGTTCTCGGCCACACGCTCGCCGATTATCTGTACCCTGATGTGGATGAAAGTAATGGGATACCTGGAGCGCTCGTCGATGAGGTCCTGCGCAGCATTTCCCTCGACGAACAGGAAAACGGCTTCCGTATCGATCTCGATGGATCCTACTCGACAGGATGCCTGGAAGGCCATGCCCCGGAGGAAGGGCCTTCCAAATATATCGGCAGAACTTCGCAAAAGAGATACAAGTTGCAGAAAATTTCAGAGTGGGAAGAGAATCTTGCCGTATTGAAGGGTGAACTGCAGCAATGGGAACGAACGGTGTTGAATTGTGAAGAAGCTTTAAAAGAGGCAGAGGACTGGAAAACAACCATTCCTTCTGACAAGGAACTTAGCGATCTTCATCAAAGCATCGAAACCAATCAACGGGCCATCTCCCAGGAAAAGCAGCAGCTTTTGAAGCTTGAAAGCCGCTGGAAAGAGATTCTCCAGGAAATGCAGAAAACAAAGCTGGAATTGCATGGCCAAGGCAGCTCCCTGAATCTGAAGCTGGATCTGGAAACTCTTGCTGGAGCATTGGAAGCATCAAGGAGTTACCGGACTTATCTTCATAAGTTGGATAAGGTTTCGCAAAGGTGTTTCTTTATTTCACAACAAATTGAAACTCTTTCCTCCCTTATGGAATTAGCTGAAGAAGAGCTGGACGAAATCCGCGGCGACCAAAATGTCTCAGAATCCAGACTTTCTGCCATAGAAGCTGAAATTCAGTCAATCGAAGAACAGATGAAGCTGAAAGGCATTGATGATATCCGGAAGCGGATCAGTGAGGTCATTGACGAGCTGAGAACAGCAGGGGACCAAATCAGTGAGTTGTATGAAGTGCTTCCACAGAAAAGAGCGGCACGCCATACACTCTTGAAGGAGTTGGAGTCAGCGAGGATAAATGCCTCGTTTTGGCTGAACATGTCCTTGGAGTGGGGCTCCATTGTGAAAAAAGAACTGAGCCGCGGATTCATCGAAGGAGAAGCTTCCGATCCTTCAGGTGTTCTCTCTGAGCTGGGTGCTGTTTTAGAAAAGCATGACAGAGCCAAGTTAAGTGAGCAGCTCACCAAAACATTTTTAAATGAACAGCAGAATCTGATGGAGTACAGAATGTTCGAGTATTCCGAAGAGGAAGAGCGCCCAGACTGGTTCAGCGAAGACTTCGGCGAGTACTATGAACCTTTTAAAAATGAATGGGAACAGCTCCGGGGCCGGCGGCTTGTGCAGATGGAATATCAGGGACAGCGGGTCAGCCCGTATTTCGTCCGATCTTCCCTGGAAAAAGAATTGGAATCACAGCGCGGCTGGCTGGATGAGCAGGACCGCCAGCTCTACCAGGATATCATGGTCAACACAGTCGGTGTGATTCTCCGGAACCGCATTCAGCGGGCCCAGAAGTGGGTGAAGGAAATGAACGCCATCATGGAAAGCCGCGACAATTCATCAGGGCTGTTATTCTCCGTGGCCTGGAAGCCTTTGACGGCAGAATCCGAGCAGGAACTGGACACAAGCGACCTGGTAAAACTTCTTCAGCGCAACAGCAAATTTTTAAACGAAGAAGACCTGAACCGCATCACCAAGCACTTCCAATCAAGAATCGAGAAGGCGAAAGAACTGATCCAGCTTCGCAATGAAGGGTCGACGCTGCATCAGGTCCTGAAAGAAGTGCTTGATTACCGCAAGTGGTTCACCTTCGTCCTGTCCTTCAGGCGTGTCAACGAGCCTAAGAGAGAATTAACGAACAACGCTTTCTTCAAATTCAGCGGAGGAGAAAAGGCGATGGCAATGTATATCCCGTTATTTACCGCCGCCTACTCCCGTTATAAAGAAGCGGGTGAGATGGCGCCTTATATCATCTCGCTGGATGAAGCATTCGCCGGAGTCGATGAACAGAATATCCGTGACATGTTCGAAGTGGTCGAGCAGCTTGGATTCAACTACATCATGAACTCGCAAGCTCTATGGGGCGATTATGATACCATCTCCTCCCTCTCGATCAGCGAGCTCGTCCGCCCGAAAAATGCCGACTTTGTAACCGTCATCCGCTATGAATGGGATGGAAACCAAAGGAACCTCGTGATAGAGGAAGAGACGAAAGAGGATGAGGAAGTGCTTATCAATTGAAGGCGCCGTTGAAAATTTTTATAGAGGAACCAGGCTTTCTGAAGCTCTTCGCTCTTTTTAAGCAAAAATACCGTTCGCTGGGAAGAGTGTCCGGAACGGTGAAGCTCGATGGATTCTCAGATGAGGAAATAGCATCGATAGCAGGATTTATGGGGGTTTCCCCTGAGAACTTGAGAGATAAAGGAAAAGCAGCACTTGCCGATTTTGAGCGGGAGCTCGCCCGCACTCCATTCAGGGAGTACAGTTTCGTTGAGCTTTTGCAGGAAGTGCTCGGGGAGACGGTTTTAACAAAGAGAGAGGAAGACAATCTAACATTACAGGCGGAAAAGAAATTCCTTGCCTCGATGAAGGCGGATGCGCCCGCTGTTACATGGTGGTGGGAGAGGCTTGAGGAGAAGTCCGCTGACTCCCGTATGTTCTGGACGCTGTACAAGCAGGATCCGGTCCGGTTGCAGCAAGCGTTATTAACGGTTGCTGCTGCAGCTGGAAGCCTTCCTAAAAGAGGGGAGTTTATCCGGCTACCTGTCTTCGCGCAAAAAATAACCGGAAATCCTCACTCTTTTGATACAAGTGGTGTAACTGGCAAGCTTCTTCTTCATGCCTTGTTCGTACAAAGTGTGAGCAGGGGTGAATGGGAGGGAAGCATCCCTAAGACTTCAGGAGAAATGAATGACCTATTAGGACTTCATGGTCTCTTGAAGGATGATCTATGGAGCTTTGTGACGTGCCGGGGATTCTTGGCTGAGGACGGAAAAGGCAGGCATCCTGTCTGGGAAGGGGCTGTTGCCCGCGGCTCTGTGATGAATGTCCCGGTAAGAGAATTGCTTGGTTTGGAGAGTGTCTGGCCTGCTTCTGGAAGTGAAGTATGGATCGTAGAAAACTCCAGCGTCTGCTCAGCTTTAATTGATAAAGTGCCAAATGCTCCTGTCATTTGCACTCATGGCCAGCTCCGGACAGCCGGGTGGCTGCTTCTGGATTATCTTGTGGAAGAAGGATGTAAACTGAACTATTCAGGAGACCTCGATCCGGAAGGCCTGCTGATCGCCGATGGAATCTGGCGCAGGTACCAGGATAGTGTCATCTTCTGGCGGATGGATTCCAATTCCTATCGCAAAAGCATTTCAGAGGAAGATATCACCTCGCGAATCGGGAAACTGGATTCGCTCCAGTCCCAGGAGCTGACTTCGGTTGCGTCTTTGGTGAAGGCTGAGGGGAAGGCAGGATACCAGGAGGGCTTGATTGAGGATTTGATTCGGGATATGCGTGCGTAAACTTGAATTATTTTAAGATTAGAGAGTTTACCCCAGGCTTTGCAGGCTTGGGGTTTTTAGTATGGTGTGTGTCCGTTGTGGTTCTCTTAGGAAATATAAGAGGTGGGTGTTTGATTGTGATGATGGTTGGTGGTTTTTGGTCAGAAGAGGCTTGATGAGACCTAGTTTGGGGTGGCTTTGGACGGAAGAGGTGAGAAAGGTGCGTGGAGTGACCGAAGAGAGGGTGACTTCGGTCAGGAGAGGTGAGAAAGGTGAGAGGGGTGACTGAAGAGAGAGTAACTTCGGACGGGAGTAGAGTGAAAAGTGAGAGGGGTGACCGAGTGAGTGTGACTTCGGTCAGGAGCGGTGAGAAAGATGTGATTCGTGCACGAAGCGAAGGTAACTTCGGGCAACAATAGATGCAAAGAAGCGTGAGAAGACCGAGTCCGGTCAGCAGAAGAGTGGAGGATACGTTTCGAGCCCAATTCGAGGTAACTTCCTTTATGAATAAATACGTAAACTCACAGAAACCACTTTGTCGAATTTTCTCTAAAGGTTTCTCCTTTCAGCTCATGCCAGATAAAGATTATAATAGAAAGATAAGGAGGTATGTCTATTGATAGAAACCCTTACTATTTAACTCCACTTCATTTACCCCGGTTTCAACATCCGCGCAGTCCAATTCAAACTCTACTAAAGAAAGGAAGAAGTTAACTTGCCGAAAGCTTACCTCGTCAACACAAACAAATCCCAAAATCCCCACAACGAAGCAGAGATGCTGGAAGAACAGAAGGTCGCTGCTTATTACTCTCCATGGAAATACCTCATCAACCACATCGAAGCCAATGACATGGTGTTTCTCTACAGCAATGGAAATGGTATTATCGCCCGTGGAATCGGTTCGGGTATCATAGAAAAAACCGGAGAGGATGAACTGGAACACTTCATGCCTCTTGTTCAATTTGAAAAACTGGAGGAACCACTGCCGCCTTCAGCGATTGTGCAGCTTGCCCAAGGGATGACGGATGAAAATTACAAAATCAAGTGGAACCAGACGATGATTCATATTCAAGGATTTATTGGTGAAGAAATCTGGCGCTATATCACGAAGAATAATATGTAACCGTCCGGGAAATTTGCATTTCTATTTCTCCTGTCAGAAAATAAGGGAAGAAATGCAAAGGAGGACTGTCCATGAAACTGAAAGATAAGAAAGTGTTGCAGCTTGTCAGTGATGATTTCGAAGATCTTGAACTGTGGTATCCTGTACTGCGGTTGAAAGAGGAAGGAGCGACGGTTCATCTTGCAGGTGAAGAGAAGGGCCACTCCTATAAGGGGAAATACGGTGTACCTGCTGTTTCGGATGTTTCTTTTAAAGATGTGAATCCTGATGATTACGATGCGCTGCTTGTGCCGGGCGGATGGTCGCCGGATAAGCTGAGAAGATATGAAGAAGTTCTGTCGATTGTGAAAAAAATGAACGAGCAGAACAAACCAATCGGTCAAATTTGCCATGCGGGATGGGTGCTGATCTCAGCAAAAATCCTCGACGGTAAAAAAGTGACAAGCACTCCGGGCATCAAAGATGATATGGAAAATGCGGGTGCCACGTGGGTGGACGAGCCTTCCATCATTGACGGCAACCTGATTTCCAGCAGAAGGCCGCCTGATCTGCCGGATTATTTAAGAGATTTTATCTCTGTAATGGAAAAATAAACGAAAAAAGACGAATCCCGTTATACGGTGGGATTCGTCTTTTTTGTTTATTTTTTCAGCTTCTGTATGTCTGTCTCGGCGTTGAATAACCTTTTATTCAACACCTCTGACTTGGAATCTATTTTCGTATGAAAGGTTCTCAGCATGGCGATGACATCCTCGTTCTGGCTGGTCTCAATGCGTTTGGCGATTTCCTTGATTTCATCCTGGCCGGTTTCCAGATTGGATAGCCGTTTGTAGATGGCCTCTGTGTTATTTTCCTGCCTTGCGAAGGCTTTGTCGTGTTTATCAAGGCGGCCGCTTAAATTATGGTGTTGCTGGTCCAGCCGGGTAGTGACTTTACCTTCCAGCTCATCAAGGCGGGCATCGAACTTTTGGTCTTGTTTGTCAAAACGAGCATTGGATTTTTGGTCTTGTTCGTCAAAGCGGGCAGTGAATTTTTTATCTTGCTCATCAAGGCGGGCGGTGAATTTCTTATCCTGCTCATCAAGTCGCTCGGTAAATTTCTTATCTTGTTTATCAAGACGGGCCGTGAACTTCTTATCTTGTTCATCAAAGCGGGCCGTGAATTTTTTATCTTGATCATCAAAACGTGCATTAAATTTTTTATCTTGATCGTCAAAACGTGCGGTGAACTTCTTATCCTGTTGATCAAAACGGGCAGTGAATTTTTTATCCTGCTCTTCAAATCTTGCATCTATTTTTTCCAGTTTACCTAATATCTCTTTTAATGTTTCTTCCATTGCGATCACCTCTTTAAAGGTAATTTGTTTTGGAAAAACCTCAGGAACTTGATTTATCCCGGGATACCAAGGAGATTCTCTTTGAACAGAAAGGATCTCCTTTGCTTACCAGGATATTTAGTGATTTAACGCGATTTTTCGAGGCCAATGCCGAACAGCAACTAAGTTCAAGAAAAGGGTCTTTTAAAAAGAGTAATCTTTGCCTGCAATGGTACCAAATTCGAAAATTTTGTAGGCGGTAAGGGTGAAGCATTCGACTTCTTCTTCATTAAAAAGTTTGCCGGCGTCTTCCGTCATAGCATCCAGCCTCGCTTTGACTCCCTCTGATAAGTCTTCCCGAAGGTAATCGTCCAAAATATTAGCCTTGGAATAAAGGGAAAACAGAAAGCCGTCGAAGAAGAGATTCATTCCATAGAATTCGATGAATCGATAGTGGAAGGGAGACTCGAACAGCGGCTCGAGCCGGCGGATTTCTTTTTCAAAATAGGCAGTCTCATATAGCACTTCCAGTATATCGGGGATAGACTCACTGTAAGAGTGCAGAACATCTTCTTTTATCTTTTCCCGATTTTTTGTTAAATCATCAGATAGCGGGTGTTTTTTATTGAAGTTTTCAATGGGGACCTCCAGAATAGAATTTTTGTGGAATGCGGGGTTGAAGTGGCGGGTTCAGCAGTGAAAAATTTCCATTATTCACCTCCTCTTTGTTATTTTAACACGAATTTAATTTTAAATGAGAAAAATTTTCCGAAAAGTCACTCTATAATTTGGTATGATTAGAAGTAAGAATGATAGGTAAGGGTGGGGCTCAAGTGACGGCAACTTCTGATAGACTGGCATTATTTCTTGAAGAGAATTTTTTGGAGTTTTTACAGACCTGGCGGAAGAAGGTTGTTATATCGGAAAGTGACATGTATAAAGAAGAAGTCGTAAATAATGGTGTGAGGATGTATGAGTTGGTGAAACGCGCTATCAGCAGTCCGCTGAGTGAAGAAGAGATTAAACTGCTTGCTCGTAAGGTGGCCAGGGAGCGTGTGGAATCAGGTGTCAATATTAGTGAATTTGTTTACAATGTCAACGTGGGCAGAAGTGAAATCATCAAGTGGGTCAGTACCTCGGGGATCGGGATAGAGGAGCTTCACCCTTATTTCGAGGAAATCAACCGGGTCTTTGACCGTTTCTCTTATTTTGCTGTGAGGTTTTATTCCGAAATCAAGGACGAGCAGTTGAAGGAGAAAGAGTTGTATATCGACCAGACCCATAAAGAAAGATTGACGATCCTTGGGCAGATGAGTTCTAGCTTTGTCCATGAATTCAGAAACCCTTTAACATCCATCATCGGCTTTACGAAATTATTGAAAAGTGATTTCCCGGAGCTTCCTTACTTGGACGTAATGAGCCATGAACTGGATCAACTGAACTATAGGATCTCACAATTCCTTCATGTTTCGCGAAAGGAAATCATTGAAAGCAAGAAGGAAAAATTCCTTGTTTTCACGATGCTGAGCGAATTGATAGAATTTCTATATCCAAGCCTGGTGGATGGGGATGTGCAGGTGAAATCCCATCTTGATTCCCAAGTTTATATAAAAGGAAATAAAGAGGAACTGAGGCAGGTATTCTTGAACCTGATCATGAATTCGATAGATGCTCTGCAGCAGGTGAAACGCGACAGAAGAATTACCATCAGCTGTACGTTTGAAAATGAAGAGATCCTAATCAGGATTGCCAATAACGGACCAGAAATCAGTGAAGAAGCACTGGAAGCCATCTTTGAGCCGTTTTACACAACGAAGGAACTCGGAACAGGGATTGGTCTATATATCTGCCGCAAGCTGGTGGAAAAGCATGAGGGCAGTATCAGCTGTACCTCGAGTGTGGATGAGACGGCCTTTACCGTCGTCATTCCGGCAGCCAAAGAGGAACTGGGAGCGAGTTTGCTGCTGTAGTGGTTTAAAGTGTTAAAGGGAAAAGCATAGAGCCGCCGATGATTGGCAAGAATGATGACCGGGAGGGATTCATTTTGCGGTTGTTGGTGGTTTTTTTGTATGTGGGTATGCTGTTTGTTTTGACATGTTCATATAGTTTCAATGAAGTAATCGCTTCTCAAAAGGTGAGTTTCGTCTTTAATGCCGAGCCGAATTGGGTAAGTTTCTTTGAATATAAATTCAGCTACTCAGCCCCATCTTATATTCTTCAGAAAGCTGGACATGCTCTAAGTTTTTTCATTCTGGCATTCCTTTTGATGGTCGTATTTAGCAAGCTTACGGCAGTGTTACTTCTTTCAACCTTTTTCGCAGTCTTCACAGAGGTGGCGCAATTGTTTTTTCATAGAACGGGATGTCTGGTTGATGTGTTTATTGATTTAAGCGGAACTGCAGCATTCTTGCTGGTCTGTTCTCTGAGCAAAGATAAGAGTGGGGAAGTTGGAAAGAATGTACTCGGTTAACGAATTTCTTTCTATTTCTTCAACGCTTTAAAGCACGAAGAGGGACTGTCCCTTTTCGTGCTTTAGTGTGTTAATGTGACTGCCAATCAAAAGATCTTTCCAGGATTCAACCGGTTATCAGGATCAAGCAGCTTTTTAATGGATTTCATAACGGACAGAGCGGCACCATGCTCAAGTGCCTGATACTTCATTTTTCCAAGGCCGACTCCATGTTCTCCTGTGCAGGTGCCGCCGACCTCGATGGCTTTCCGGGCAACGAGGTCGTTGATCCGTTCGGCGGCGGCTGTTTGCCGGGAATCGCTGGAGTCATAGACTACCAGTGTGTGAAAGTTGCCGTCGCCTACATGGCCGAATACACCGCCTAAAAGTCCGCTTTCATCTATAAGTGAGCGGGCATAGACCACCATTTTTGCAAGCTCTGAAATAGGAACACAGACATCCCCGCCTGACTGGGACATTCCGGGAATATGGCGAAATGAGTAGGATAGTTCATGACGTGCCCGCCACAGCTCAATGCTTTCCGCAGCGGTACTCGCTCTAGCCCAGTTCACCCCTCCATGATCAAGGATCAACTCCCTCGTTAAAGCTGCATCTTCTTCAGCTGAAATTTCTGTACCCGAGAATTCCAAAAAGAGAGAGTGTGCTTCCGGAAAAGAATGTTGGCCAGCTAAGTTCACTTGTCTGATGCTGGCCGCATCCACAAGTTCCATCCGCAGGATTTGGACTCCGCTCATTAAAATTGAATGGGCAGCCTCTGCGCATGCTTGTGGAGTTGGGAAGGTGCACCGTGCGGTTACAGTATGCTCGGGAATGCCATGCAGTTTCAAGTTGACTTCAGTAACAATTCCCAGCGTTCCTTCCGAACCTACGAGCAGGCCGTTGAGGTTGTAGCCGCTGGAGGATTTTTTTGCGCGGCTTCCCGTGTTGATCACCGTTCCATCAGCGAGGATCACTTCCAGATTCAGCACCTGGTCTCGCATGGAACCATACCGGACGGCTGTAGTCCCGCTGGCATTCGTGGCGACCATGCCGCCGATACTGGCATCTGCGCCTGGATCGACCGGAAACTGAAGACCATGGCGGTTGATGGCTTTATTTAATTGCTTTCTCGTGATTCCCGGCTGAACGGTGACGGTTAAATCTTCCGGGTTGAACGAGAGAATATCATTCATTTTTTCAAAATTAATTGAAATTCCTTTATGGATGGGAATCGCATGTCCGTCCAAACCGGAACCTGTTCCAAATGGAATCGCGGGCAGGTTGTATCTTTTCGCGATATCCAATATGGAAATGATGTCTTCCTTATTTTCAGGAAAAACAACCACATCAGGTTCGACTGGGAGGTGGGAGGATTCATCGCGGCTGTGCCAGTACATATCTCCTTCACTAGTGCTTACATTATCCCCGCCCAATAAAACAATTAATTTGTTGATCATATCCTGCTTCATCAAATCACCTCCTAATAGTCTTAAAATTCAAACATCTCTATAAAAAATATATTAACATAAAAATTCCTATCATTCTTTTAAAGTGGTTTAACACAGGCTGCCGCGTTAAACCACTAAGAGGGACAGTCACCTATCGCGTCTCACCGCATTGCCGTACTAAATAGACTGTCCCTCTCATCTCGGTGAAGCAATAAAGCCACATTTTGAATTAATTACAGTTATTGGTCGTAATATTCTATAAAAATGATAAAATAGTCATTATATTGAATCTTTTTTGCATTCTAACTTTTGGGAGGATTACAGGATGAATTTACAGCTTAATAGGCCAAAGGGATTTGGCGAAATTTTGGATCAGACATTTCGTCTGAGCAAGAACAAATTTCTTGATTTTTTCTTGGTTTTACTTATTTTATTAGGACCGATTTACCTCCTGCAGGCTCTATTTGAGCTATTATCGGGAACAAGCTTTTTCAGGCAGGTGGGCGAAGGCGATGACTGGTTCACCCAGATGATGTCTGCTTTTGAGGGAACGACGCCGGAAATGACGGAGCAGAATTCGAACGTTTTGCTGGATTTGGGCATTTGGTTTTTGGGGCTGATCAGCACAGGTTTATCCCTGGTGGCATCTGCCGCAATTATCTATGTCGTCAATCATATTCGTAAGGATGAAGAATATACAGTCGGAGGCGTCATAAAGAAAGGTTTCTCCCGTTTCTGGCCGCTAGTGGGAAGCAGTATCGTATTTGGTCTTATTGTATTCGGCTTGGTTATTTTGCCGGTCTTGATCATCACATTCAGCGGAGTCTTTATGTTTGGATTTTCGGAGTCGTTCGCTATAGACTCGCTCGCAGGTTCCATTATGACGGTTATCTTCATCCTGCTGATCTTTTTGGCAGTCGCAGTCGGTATTGGATATCTGTTGACTCGCTGGTACTTTTACCTGGGAGTTGTCGCCACTGAGAGAGCCGCGCCTGGAATAGGCAAGAGCTGGAACCTTACAAAAGGACAGGGATGGAAGCTTTTGGGTGTGTTCATTGTTCTATTCTTGATTACAGGGGTAGTTTCTGCTGCACTTGAATTCACACTGGGGGCTTTTCTAGGAAACAGCGTCCTGTTCAACCTTCTCTATAATTTGATTACCCTCATCACCACTATTTTCCTATCCGTCGGTTTTGCCGTCATGTTCTTTGACCTGAAAATCAGGAACGATGCGGAAGACCTGCAGGATATGATCCAGGATTACAAACAACAGTAGCGGTTTGGTGCCTGCCTTCCAAGGCGGGCGCTCATTCTGTTATATGAAGTGTCTGTTTTAGTATAGGTTTTTACTTTTTAAAAGGCTCTGTTAGTTAACACTGTTGTTATTAGATGTTTTGGGTTCATGTACTACTAAGAAGGTATCACCCAATTAAGAACTAATGTGGGTTAATCAATTTGCTGAAACCATTAAATGCAATTCAATTATGAATCTGCCCAGCGTTTATATAGAAAATTTTTCCTTCCTATTTACAGTGGATTCTCATTTCTTCCGGATATGTTGACTGGAGAGGAAGGTGTGAGATCTCCTGTTGGACTAGCGGGCGTCTAGTTGCAGCGCCTAGCCTCTCGGGGTCAAATAACCTCAAGAGAATAAAAGGAAAGACCGCCTTTTTTTCTCTTGAGAACATTTGCCTGTCGGGGCTGAACAAGGCGCTTACACTTTTGGTGACAGGTGAGACCCCGGAAGCGAAGCTGAGGAGGCTCACCGCCCGCCCCGCGGAGTCGTACACCTGGAGTGGAAGTCAACATACCCTATGAAAAACAACAGCACTCTTTAACAGACCCTTTCAAAAAAATCAGGTGGGTTATACCAGCAAAGCTAATGAAAAGAGCTTTTACGAAAGTCAGGTGAGTCAGTTTGCTCAACGAAAACAATGCCAGAGAAGACCTGGAGGATATCCTCGATGACCGGGAATATAGCCAGTATCAAGGTGAAAATCAAGGATTTCTCCAAAATCTATGGGAATCCATCAAGGAAACCATCATGGACTGGCTCAATAATCTGTTTCCCGCCTATCAGGCCTCACAAGGCGGAGGGACAATGATCACGCTTATTCTTGTCATCGCGGGACTGGCCGCCCTTATCATCGTCCTTTTCCTTGTTTCGCGGAAAGTGTACAACAACCGGAAGATCGCCGGGCAGAAGCCTTTGCAGAACCTTGCTCAAAAAGACTGGTCCTACAGCGAGCACCTGGCAGAATCGGAGCGCCAGGAAGAGTCGGAGAATTACTCACTTGCCGTCCGCCATCTTTTCCTGGCCCTGCTCCTGTATTTCCATGAAAAAGAGTGGCTTGTGGCAAGGAAATGGAAGACGAACTGGGAGTATTATGAAGAACTGAAAAAGATCAATAAGGACTGGGCGGAGCAGTTTTATTCCCTGGCGCTGAAATTCGATGAAGCGGCTTATGGCGAGAGGGAGATCACCCGCGCGGAATACATTCCGTACAGAGAAACAGCAATGAAATGGCTGCAGGACAACCAGCAGGAAAAGGAAGCGTAGGGAGGAGAAAACATGGCCAAAAATAAATCAAAACTCATACTATTAGCCGTGATTCTCCTTGTATTCGCTGTACTGAGCTATTTCATAGGATCGCGTGCGCCAAAAGAGTATCCGAATTATCTTTCAGAGTCTCCCTCACCAACGGGAACAAAGGCTGTTTTTACTTATCTGGAGAATGAACTCGGCCAGGTTGAAGAGTGGACATCCTCTCCGAATCGTTTGGATAAGGAAGAGGAAGGTCAGCTGCTGATCATGGTGGAACCATTTTTTATGCCTGAAAGCGAGGAAACCGGACAGTACCGGGAGTTCATGGAAGCAGGAAACAACATTCTTCTTTTTAAAACCAACCCACAAGGCATGTTCGATATCAAAACAATTGCCGGTGGGATGGGTGCCCAAGAAATAACCACGCTGAATGATAAACAAGGTGAGAAGAGGAATGCCCTCCTCCCCGCACCGATCCGCCTGGACACTGAAGACGAGGATGAAGTATTGATTTCAGATGAAGCAGGTCCCGTTGCGTTAAAACGTCCCGTCGGAGAAGGAAGCCTGATTGTCGCGACGGCTCCACAGTGGATGACGAACGATCTTATTTTAGAAGAAGATCACCTGCCGCTCGTTATGTCGCTCATCAACGAAAGCAGTTCGGAAGCGGTACTGTTTGATGAATACATACATGGTGAAGAAAATGATTCTTCCATTGTCACCATTTACCCTCAATGGTTCTTGCTGCTCATGGTCCAGGGCGTGCTGCTCGCCATCTTATGGCTGTGGTACCAAGGAAAGCGTTTCGGTCCTGTGGTTCAGGTCCGGGAAGAATATGTCCGTTTCAGCGACGAACGGATCAAAGCCCTTGCCGCCTGGAATTTAAGAGGAAAGAGATTCACAGATTCATTGAACATCCAGGCAGATTACGTGAAGCTGCTTCTTCAGGAAAAATGGGGAATTGCCTATTCAAGGGACTGGGTGGACAGCACAGAGAGAATGGCGCGGAAATGGGCGTCAGCAGATGAAAAAGAAATCACTAGTTTCGCGGCGGGATTATCAGCTGCTTTGAAAAAAGAAACATTGAGCAAGCAAGAGTACTTATTATGGTCGAAAAAATTGGATCGACTCAGGAAAGAGGTGGAGGAAGGATGAAGCCAGAATTAGCATCCTTACTAGAAAGATATGAAAGCCGGATTTTAGGGCAGGGAACAAACCTGCGGCTGCTGCTGTCAGCAATATTGGCAGGAGGGCACGTTTTAATTGAAGGGGTACCGGGAACCGGAAAAACGCAGATGGTCCGCACGCTGGCAAGCCTTCTTGACGGAAAGTTCAGCCGCATTCAGTTCACGCCGGATCTGCTGCCGAGTGATATCACGGGAAGCACGATCTACAATATGAAAGACAGTTCATTTCAAACATTAAAGGGACCGATTTTTACCAATATCCTTTTAGCGGACGAAATCAACAGGACACCGGCTAAAACCCAGGCAGCCCTTTTGGAAGCCATGGAAGAAAAGCAAGTGACAATCCAGGGTGAAACCTATGCCCTTCCGGAAGTTTTCTTTGTAGTCGCAACCCAGAATCCGATTGAGTATGAAGGAACCTATCCACTGCCAGAGGCGCAGCAGGACCGTTTTCTTTTCAAATTGAATATCGAATTTCCTGAGCTTGAAGAAGAAAAAAGAGTACTGAGAGCTGTCCTTGAAGGAGTCTTCGGCGGTGGTTCAGTAGAGCCTGCTTTGGATACAGAAACCTTTGCAAGCATCCGCAGGGAAGTGGAAGGAATCACAATCAGCGAAAGCGTGCTCGACTATATTATGAAAATTGTCCGGAAAACGAGGGACACGGAGTCCATCCGTTTCGGCGCTTCTACAAGGGCGGCAATTTCCATCGGAAAAGCGGCGCAGGCCTGGGCGTATATGGCCGGCCGGGATTATGTCACTCCTGACGATATCAAGATTACTGCGCGTCCGGCTTTGAGACACAGAATCCAAATCTCGCCGCATATGGAATTGGAGGGAGCGACGGTTGATACGATCATTGAAGAACTTGTGGGGGCGGTTCCTGTTCCGAGATAAAGGGATCCTGCCTACCGGAAGATTAATCGCTTCATGGGCACTGTTTTCGGCCCTGTTGCTGGCAGGAGCCTTCTTTGGCATCACATGGACATTGATTTTCACGTTGAATGGGCTGTTTCTTCTTTTAAGTTTCAGCGATTTGCTGTTTTCTCCCCGTAAGAATGAGATTTCGGTCACCAGGGAAACTCCGGGAGAAATGGAGCGCGGGCTGGATTATGATGTCTCGGTTAGAATCACAAGCCGTTCGGCGAACCGTTTTTCGTTTAAAATAAGGGACGGTCTTCCACAGTCATTCCGAAGCGTCTTCCCATTAAAAGGAACCGCAGGAGAAGGGACGTCATCATTTCAATACAAAACAATTGCGCCGGTCAGGGGTAGGTATGATATCGAGAAGCTTTACCTGCGGTACCGGAGCAAGCTTGGTTTATGGGAAAAACAAAAAACATATACAATAGAAGAAAGTGTGAAGGTCATACCGGATTTGACTGATACGAAACGATTCTTGGAGAATGCGCAGCAGTTCTTGCTTTATGAAGGCTTGAAAATCCGCAAGATGAAAAGCGGAGCGGGGGAATTCTCGAAAATCAGAAATTATGCGGTCGGAGATGATCCGCGGAAAATCAACTGGCGCCAAACAGCCAAGCTTCGGGAAGTCATGACGAATGAGTATGAACCTGAGCATGGAAAATATATCACGGTATTGATTGACTGCGGCCGGATGATGGGAGCAGAGCTGACGAAAGGAAACCGTCTGGAAAGAGCACTGGAAGCGGCCATGACAGTGAGCGCGGCTGCCCTGCAAAAAGGGGATTATGTTTCGGTTCTCGCTTTTTCAAAGGATGTCAAAGTCTTCGTCCCGCCGGCAAAAGGAATGGCCCACCTGCAGACAATCCTTCACAGCATATACAATCTCCAAGTGGATTCAGCAGAATCAAATTACGCCGCTGTCCTCAGCTACTTGCAAACCGTCCAGAAAAAACGCAGTTTGCTGCTGTTGTTCAGTGACGTCGGATCCTTCCTTCATGAAGGAGGCGCTTTGACCTATCTGCAGCGATTGCGCCAGCGCCATCTGTTTTTAATGCTGGGGATTGAAGACCGGACCCTGTTGAACAGGGCTGGAGAGGAACCTCAGTCTATGAAGAATACGATGGTCAAGAGCATGGCACAGCAGCAGCTTCTGATAAAGAAGCGTGAAAAGGTAAAGTGGGAAAAAAGAGGCCTCCAAATGGCGGAGGCTCGGGAAGAGAAATTGGCGGCAAGCGCGGTTTCTCATTATATCGATATCATGAACCGCGGGCTGCTGTAGGTTTCTTCTTCAGCAGCATCGCCCCGATCAGGACATAAAGGATCAAACCAATGACCGTCAGACCGGCAATCAGGTATTTTGCTTCCAATGAGAGAGTTGAAGGTGTAATGAAACCCTCAATGATACCAGCGATGACAAACAGCGGAATGGTTCCGAGAAGCAGCAGGACAGATTGTTTTGCCTGCTGCTTTAATACATAGCCGCGTGAGTAAGGTCCCGGGACGAAGAGCTTGTAGCCCATGAGAAGACCGGCGCCGCCGGCAATGAAAATCGCGGTCAGCTCAATCATGCCGTGCGGAACGATATAAGCCCAGAATTCATAGCTCTTGCCGTAGTGCCAGAATAGTGCGGCAATCGCACCGACAATGATTCCGTTATAAATCAGCACGTAGACGGTCAACAGGCCGAATGTGATTCCGCCGGCGAATGCCAGGAAGGCCACCTGTATATTATTCGTCATGATAGTGGCCGACATCATCGGTGAATCGACCTCGCCTTCATTTTCGCCGAGTCTGTCAGGGTCGAAGCTCTGAGCCATATTTTCAGGCAGGACGGAATATATGTGCAGCGGGTCATCAGCTACGGCAAAGAAGCTGCCCAAGCCCCCGATGGTAAAAAGAATCATGGCGACGGCAATCATTTTCCACTGCTGCAGAAACAGGTCGATGAAGGTAACGCCAAAGAAATGCCGGACCTGCTTCAGGCTGGAAACCTGGTCGCGATAAAGAAGATTATGAGATTTGGAGACGAGTTCGTTCAAGTAAGGTGTGACTTCCTCTTGGGGATAATAAGTCTGGCTGTATGATAGATTCTGTGCGGCTTTCTGGTAAAGACGGCTGAAGCGGTTGATATCGGCTCCCTTGATTTTGCTTTTTCGCTTATGCATTGTGGCAGCCAGTTCCTCCAGCTCCTTCCAATCCTGGCGGTGATGCTGGATGAATTGCTTTGAGTTCATTAAAACACCTGCTTTTAGTAGTTTTCTAGATATTAAGGGATTTAGACAATTTTTGGATGGTTCCGTCATCCCTATTATAGTACAAAATTCAGGAAATGAGGAATCAGAAATGCAAGAAGAACAGGTTGATATAAAAACTCCCGAATATGTGTCGCTGCAATTCCAGACGGCAGGGCTCGGAAGCAGGGCAGCAGCATTCCTGATCGATCAGCTGCTCCTCTCCCTGATCAATTTTTCCGTTATCATCGGTCTTGTGTTATTTATGGATATCCAAAGCGGTTTTTTCTTTTTTGAAGAATCACCGTTCAGTTCCGGGGCGATTGCCATTGCAGTTATCGCATTGTTCGTCATCAACTGGGGGTACTTTTTCGCTTATGAATTTTTTTCAGGGGGAAAGACACTTGGAAAATCGATCATCGGAATTCGCGTTATCCAGGATAACGGCCAGAGCATCACACTACTATCGAGCTTTATCCGCAATCTCTTGCGGGTGATTGATATGCTGCCGTTCTATTATATTGTCGGCATGCTGATGATTTTCTTTCATGGAAAACACAAGCGCCTGGGCGACTTGACCGCCGGAACAGTGGTCGTACACGAGAGAAAGAAAAAATCGAATAAAAAGACGCCGATTGAGAAAGTCGCCTCTTCAAGAGGCTTAAGCCGGGACAGCTTCAGCTTTGAAGAAGGAGCCTTGAAGACGCTGAAGGCGAAAGAGTGGAAGCTCTTGAAAACCTATATCCAACGTTTCAGGGGCGTCGAAGAGAACCAAAGGCTGATTCTGACAAAGCAAGTCTCCGGCATCATCCTCCCTAAAATCGGGATGGAAATGGACAGGCATACGGAAGAGGAGCTGGAAAACATCCTCCTGGTCATCTACCTCAACATTAAAGAAGAGTGGGAATTTGAACTTTGATCATTTATCACTTTAAAGCCTCAAGAGGGTTGGTTCCTCTTGGGGCTTTTGTGATTTATAGTACTAACAAAACAGATGGAAATCCAGCTCATGAGTGCGAAGCGGCCAGATCCATAATATGTAACTGAAGAAAATGGGCTCCTCGCGACCGAAGCAGCCCCATCTTCATACATATCTCAGCTGAAATTTGTCTCTCCCGACCGAAGCCACCCCAACTTCATCCATATCTTTGTGGAAAGGTGGTTCCTCCCGACCGAAGCAGTACGTACTTCATACATATCTTGGTGAAAATGCGCCCGTCGAGACCGAAGTAACCAAAACATCCTACATATCTCAACGAAAATACGCCCCTCCCGACTGAAGTAACAGCAACTTAAAGAGCAGAAAAGGGAAAGACATCCCCTTTTCTGCTCTTTAAACGATTTGCCTGTCGAGCTAGTCTTCAAGGCTATTGCTCAACGTAGTATTTAAAAGTTTCAAAGTCGACATTATGATAGATTTGGTATCTCGGAATTTCATACAGATGATGATCTCTTGTGGCGGCTTCATCAACGACCGTGAATGCCATCTTGAAGCCAAGCTCTTTCAAGACGCTGATGGTATCAGGTGAGTATTCGCCATACGGATAGGCGAAACCAAGGTTTTCTCCGTTCAGGTGCTGCATACTGGTTTTGATATCATTATAGATTTCATCTTGAGGTTTCGCCACAAGGTAGGAAGGATGATTTCCCCACGCGTCCACCGGTTTGTCCTTGTCCCTTTTATGGTAGTTGTAAGTGTGGCTCTGATAATCAAACACATCGCAGCTTTTCTCCATTTCCTTTTTGCTGAGGTACTGTGAAAGCTTTGGAGAGAAGGAGTATCTTTTGTTTGTAATCGCTCCCGTCACGATGAAATTCGTGGCATTGAATCCGTATTTCTTCAGAATCGGGTAGGCTTCCTCGTAGTTGTCTTTGAACCCGTCGTCAAAGGTGAGGACCACACTTTTTTCCGGAATGTCAATCTCTCCTTTTAAAAAAGCGTGGAGTTCTTTTAGCGTCAGAGTTTCATAGCCATTCTCATGGAGGTACTCCATGTGTTTCGCAAATTCCTCCGAATATACAATCATTGAGTTGACTTCTCCATTGATATAGTGGACTTTCTTTAAATCCTCTTTGCCCAGTATGCGGTGATACGTCAGGATTGGGATGGAGTCCGCTGCATTTCCCTCTGCCTCAAATTCTCGAATCTCCATTTCGGAGCCTCTCACGCAAGCTTCCATTTCCACCTGTTCTTCAGCAGGAAGCACCCCGTCATGTTCCTCCGCCAGCAGGGAATATTCTTCGATAGTAAGGCTGAATCCGACGGCGATGATGCTTAACAAGGTGAAAAAACCGACGGCAAAAGCTGTTTTTCCAAAGATGTTCTTCATGCTCTTTCGACTCCTTTCCAAGCAATTTTTCCGGATCGTTCCAGCTTGTCCCAGGCGTGGGGGCTGTGAAAGTATGACAAGGTTCCGTACACAACGAACGACAGGTTGATCAGCATCCTGAACAAGATGATGTCAATCGGCAGGAAGAGCAGAAACCTCACCAGGTCATTCTTTGAAAATCTCAAGCCATGCAGGTAGCTGACGAACATGGTTGTTACACTTTGATAAATAAACAGCAGGAAAGCGCCCGACATCAGCATCAGAAGCAACGTGAGCTGGCCGCCGTTCATATACAGCATCAGTGGAGTAAGCAGTACCGGGAACGCACTGAGTGTCCCGATCGTAAACTGATCGACCAGAAAGAACACCGAGAATGTTTTGGGCAGATTTCGGAAATAATCCTTCCGGTAATAAATCAGGCAGTCAATGAATGCCTTCTGCCAGCGGACTCTCTGTTTGAACATGTTTTTCAGTGTGCTAGGGCATTCTGTGTAGCAGAGGGCTGCTGGAACAAAAATGATGCTCTCCTTGCTGCCGCGTTCTTTAATCCATTTATGAAGTTTGAGGGTGATATCCATATCTTCCCCGACCGTCTTCCTGAAGCCTTTTATACCAAAGAGAGTTTCCCTTCTGAAGGCACCGAAGGCACCGGCAATGACGGTGATTGAATTCATTGCTGCCTGTGCTCTTTTATGTAAGTAGAATGAAGACAGATACTGAAGGAACTGAAATTTTATCACATTGTTCACTTTAAGAGTGGGCTTCAAATTTTCCAGGGAGCCGTTAAAGGCTTGTGAAATCAAAACATTTCCGCCGCAGGCAATGACGTTCTTCCTTTGGAATGCGGAGTTCATTTCGTTCAGGGAATTTCTTTCTAAAATGCTGTCGGCATCAAGCGTAATGACAAGTTCTTTTTCGCTGAAATTAATGCCGGCATTAAGGGAATCGGCTTTTCCGCCATTTTTTTTGTTGATGACAAAGATGGAGGGATACTTCTGCGATTGATAAAAAGCGGTGACTCTTTCATGCTTCAGGCGGGTGTCGACCATGCGGCTTACTGGTTTTAACAGAAGAGCCTCATTTAAAACATCCAGCGTCCGGTCCTTCGAGCCGTCATTGACGATGAGGAGTTCTGCGTCCTCATAGGCGACACGGTTGAATCCCTGGATGCAGTTCTCAATGACTTTTTCCTCATTATAAGCAGGGACAATGACAGAAAAACTGTGCATCTTCGTGATCTTGTTCTTATGTTTATTTTCATCTTTGAAAAGAGGGATCAGGACATATAGAGTTTGAAATAAGACAAAAGATAAAAACACGGCAAACGTGAGGTAAATCATGGTCATTGTTTTTCCTCCTTACTATTGCTTCTGAAAAACCTGCTGCTGGTAGACGCGCACATGGTCGATCAGCATTTCTTTCGGGTACTCCTCATCTGGATGGGGATCTCCAGGCCATTCTCCGCCAATCGCTGTATTCATATAAAGATACATCGGGACATCGGGGGAGTGCTCCTCAGATTGAAACACAACATTTCCGTCCAGTGTCCAGGTTAATTTTCCCGGTTCCCAGATCAAACCGTAATCATGAAATTCTTCGGTGAAATCAAGCTGCTCACTGATATAGTGGGAGTAGTCTCTCTGCCGCTCGCCATTCTCGTCTTCCCAATGAACGACTTGGAAGTATTCGTTAGGCTTCTGTCCTAAAAAGTCCATGATATTGATTTCCGGCAGCCAATCTTCTTCACTGGGGACCATCCAGAAAGCGGGGAACATTCCCTTACCCTCAGGGAGCTTGGCTCTGATTTCAACCATTCCATACCGGAATTGAAATTTATTTTCTGTTGTGACGGCACCGGATGTGTAATCGCGGCCTCTGTAGGTTTCTTTCTTGCTTTCAATTTTCAGGTGGCCATCCATCACTTCCACATTGGATGGGGAGTAGTATTGTAATTCGTCATTTTTATCTGACGGCCAATCCTGTGCATTCCAGTTGGCAAGGGAGTCAGTGTCAGAAAACTCATCATGCCAGACAAGCGTCCAGCCATCGATCTTCGTCTCTTTTTCCTCCCACTCTTCTTTGAGGTTTTTTGGTTGCGGCTTTTCCAATTCTTCCGCTTTGGCAGTAGGCTGTGAAGTTTGGGTGAGGTCAGTGAAAAATTCTTGTTGTTCACTGCAGCCGGAGAGCAGGATTCCTATTGCCAATATCACACTTAGGCTTCTCATATTCGTATTACCTCCCAAAGTGATTCTTTATTAAGAACGATAAGTTCAAAAAAATAAACCATGTATAAAATAGATTTGGTTCTTCATTAAGAACAAATCTGCCGAAAAAATTTCCCTTTGAGTTGCCAAGGGACTGTTGTTCTTTAATAAGAACGATGTAAAGACGAGTTTAGCAGATGATACTATCTCTGTCTACAAATATACTCATAAAGTTTCAAAAATTTCTCTATGTATTCTAAAGTATTTGAGCCATTATGTCGAATGAATCACACAGACTCAAGTTGCTGAATTTGTTCGTTATAATGGAATTACCCGGGTGGCTAGCTGCTAAACCTAATGGATGAAAAATTCCTTTAAAGACTAAAAGGCTGACTTGTAAGTACATTAATATAGATGGCTCTTTACTAAATGATTGTTGCTTTTGAATGCTAGTTTACCCTCATCTCTCTAGTTCGTAGAAGGATTGGAGCGGAAGGCGTGCGACCTCCTGCGGGACTAGCGGGACAGGTGAGACCCCACAGGCGAAGCCGAGGAGGCTCACCGCCCGCCCCGCGGAGTCGCGCGCCTGGAGCGGAAATCCATTACGATTAAGAAAAGCCGCAATGTTTGCGAAAGCGGGCATATTAAAAAAAGCTTGAGAGCCATGGCCCTCAAGCTTTATCATATAAGAGATTATGCGTTCACCGCATGATCTTCTTCTTCAATTCGTTTCAGTCTTTCTGCTATTTCTTCTTGTGAGAGGTTGTGTTCCATCACATAGCGGTTCTCTTCATGAGTACGGCATTCGTGAGAGCAGCTTCTCATATATTTATGCTCGTTTTCTTCAGAGCAAAGAATTTTCTTGTTACAAGGAGGGTATGCGCAGTTCACATATCGCTCACAAGGCTCACCTGTATAGTAATCTTTACCGACAACCACATGTTCTTTGCGGTTTACCGGCACAGCGATTCTTTCATCAAATACATACAACTGACCGTCCCACAGGTCACCTTGAACCTCAGGGTCATAACCGTATGTCACGATTCCGCCGTGCAGCTGGGCTACATCTTCAAATCCTTCACGCTTCAACCAGCCTGAGAATTTTTCGCAGCGGATGCCGCCTGTGCAGTAAGTGATGACTTTTTTGCCTTCCAGCATTTCTTTATTATCACGGACCCAGTCAGGAAGATCACGGAAGTTCTCGATATCCGGTCTGATTGCTCCTCTGAAATGTCCCAAGTCATATTCATAATCGTTTCTTGCATCAAGCAAGATTGTATCTTCACGTTGGATCTGCTCATAGAAATCCTTAGGGGTCAAGTATTCACCAGTGATTTCATGAGGGTTAACATCGTCTTCAAGGCGAAGAGTCACCAATTCTTGGCGGTACTTTACTTTCAGCTTCTTGAAAGCATGTTCTTCTGTTTCGTCAATTTTGAAAATTGTATCATGGAAGCGATGATCGTTTTTCATCATTTCCATATATTGATCTGTCGCTTCAACTGTACCGGAAACGGTTCCGTTGATTCCTTCAGAAGCGATCAGTATTCTGCCTTTAAGGCCCATTTCTTCACAACGTTTCTTGTGATACTTGGTGTATGCCTCAGGATCCTCAATTGTTACATAGTTGTAGTACAGAAGGACTCTGTAAGGTTTTGTTTCGCTCATATTCAATTCCACCTATCGATTTATATTTGCAAGATATAAATGCAATATGCCATTTCTCTTACGATTTTCTATTATAGCAAAAAACGTAAAAAATATTAGTGGAAATTTTAACATTGTATGTACAACCTATTAAAAATAGAGAAGAAGAGGTGTTTAGTACGTTAAAGTAATAAAAGGGACTGTCACTTTCAGTGCTTTAATGTGCAATAATACTCACTTAAGGCTTGTATTCAGCAATAGTCAAGTGTAAAATATAGGTAATAAGAACTAACTGAAATGAATAATGGGCAAATCAGTCGAAAGGCTGGGACGCAAAACTACAGGGGCTATAATCCGCCATGGATATGCCAGCCAGTTGCACAACACTTACTGCGCGCCCTTTTCGAGTGCGTTTTTATTTTGCCTTTAATAGAAGAGCTAGGGAGAGAAAAGCCATGGCAAACGCACTGCCGTTGTCGCTTCAGAAATTAAAATATCGATTTTATGCTGTTTTGCTGCCGGTTTTTCTTTTGGTGGCCGGGTTAGGCTGGTATGAAGAGGCCCAGAAGCCAGAAGAGGACCCTATCAACATGATCATCATGCCAACCCTCATTGTGCTGTTTTTATTTCCATCCTCGTTCTTTTTTCAAAAAGGATTGGAGCGAAGCCGTTGAAAAGTTTATGATCATTGCGGTCTGTCTGGTGAGCGCGGTTAAATTCACATACGTGGTCACCTATGAACTGGAGCAAACGATGTCCCTGGGAACCTTTACCTTTTGGATGCCGATGTTTTATATGTTCCTGTTCTTTCTCCTAAACATCAGGTGGGCCTTCATCGTGACAGCTTTTACGTATATCTGGTTCCTCGGAGTAGGGATTTACAGATTCCCCGACCTGATGGGAACGCCGGCTGCATTCATACTCATTCACTATTTTTTCGCCAATCTTGTTTTCCTTGTCACCTTGTTCTTCCTTCACACCGTCAAGCAAAGCTACATCAAAGCCGAGGTGCTCGAGGAAATGGCCAACACAGACTACTTAACGGGTCTCCCAAATAGGAGAAGAATTGATAAAGAACTGATCAAAGGGTTGGAAAAAAAGCAAAAGCTTTCGATTATCTACATGGATATCGATCACTTTAAACAAATCAATGATTCTTATGGACACACTGCGGGAGATACAGTATTGAAAGAATTTACTTTTAAAACCTTAGAGGTTCTCGATAAAGGAGATTTGCTGGGACGCTGGGGCGGAGAAGAATTCATGCTGGTTTTAAAAAGGAAAGGCATTGAAGACGCCAAGCACCTCGCCGAAAAAATCAGGAAGCATATATCACGTCAAGATTATAAAAGAATCAATGGATTGACGGCCAGTTTCGGAGTCGCCGAATTGCAGGCGGGCGACACGCTGGACAGCCTGTTAAACAGGGCAGATAAAGCTTTATATGAGGCAAAAAATAATGGCAGGGATCAGGTTGTCATGAAAAAACAGCAGTAAAAAAAGCAGTCGGGCGTATAAACCCAACTGCTTTTTCTTATTCTGAATGCTCTTTAACCGCGACGTGCGTTACCTTATCCAAAACAATGCGGTACAGCACATTATTCTCCTTGAAATCAAAATAACTAGAGTTGTTTCCAAAAACCTTATGGAGCACCGTTGCTTCCGTTCTTTCTTCTATAAAAAAGGTGACCGTGTTTTCATTATCGAAATGGAATTCCACACGAAAATTTTTCAATGTCGTTTCTCCTTTCAAAACCTATAGTCAATGGTTACTTTCCCGCTGAAGCTTTGAATAAACGTTCTGAAAGGAAGATCTTCGCTGGTATTACAAGGAAAATCACTTAAAATCTAACCTTCTCAGTTCATCGTTTGTTTTCTGAAGGTCAAAATGCCCGGCATCCTCTCCTTGAAGCAAGTCTCTGTAGAAGTCATCTTCCTCACCTGCAGCAGCCCCATCTTCCAAAAGCTTTAAAGCATGCATATAGTTATCCACGCCCCCAACTGCTTCAGGAGGAGTGGCTCGACGCCCTTTTAGACAGATCGGACCGTCAACTTCCTTATCCTCGATTTTCTCTAATAGAATCGTGTGCTCCCAATTGTTCTTGAAATCATAGGTATATGCCAGCTTTTGGCCCTCTTTCACAAGTGCATTTCCCACTAATGCTTCCTTGGAATCGTAGATTTCATTGAATTTCGACATGCTCGACTCTTCTTCCTCTTCGATTTTCTCAAAATAGACATTGCCTTTTTGAAATTCATAAAGATGAAAGTTGGTCCATCCCATAGCAGCTTGAATGACTTCATGAAGCTGGTGAAGAGTAAGGGTATCGGAAACAAGCAGCCTTCTCCAAATGGGAGGTTTCGCTCCCTTAAGGGAAACTTTTAATTGAAGAGCATGTCCTTTTGTCGGTGCTGAGTAATCGACCGAGGGACCACCACCAACAGGCAGCAGACTGAGAGAATCAGCACTGACCATCTGTTCAAAGCGCTGCTGCTCTTCTTTATCCAGCTGTTTATATTCATCAGATTTCTTAATGCGTTCGGCAACTTCATTAAGAATGTTCTTAAGGTCCATTAGGAAAACCTCCTTTATTACTTAATAAAACTTATTATAGGCAATTATAAAAGAAATATAGTAAAGTAAAAGAAAATTCAGAAAGAAGGGATTTCATTGACCACTATCCAAAAAGAAAACTTCTTTTATTCTTTCAGCAAAGAAAATAAGATTACCGAAAAAGTATCATCCGGAACTACCTTTACAATCGAAACCTATGACTGTTTTAAAGATCAAATCACTTCGGAAGAAACAGAACTGAAGAAACTAGACTGGAATCAGGTGAATCCGGCAACAGGAGCTGTCTATGTAGAGGGAGCAAAGCCTGGTGATATTTTAAAAGTTAAAATCGATAGGATCGAACTCGGTGATAGAGGCGTAATGATGGTTGAACCCGGACTTGGAGTCATGGGGCACAGAATTGAAGAGTCGAGAGTGAAGGTGGTACCTATTGAAGGGAATGAGGCTGTATTTAACGATGAAATTAGAATTCCTCTTAATCCGATGATCGGTGTGATAGGGGTGGCACCTGCAGAAGGAGAGATATCCAACGGTACCCCGGGCGCACATGGGGGGAACATGGATACAAAATTAATTGCTGAGGGAAGCACACTCTACCTGCCTGTGTTCCAGGAAGGAGCGCTGTTTGGATTAGGGGATCTTCACGCGGCAATGGGAGATGGGGAAGTCAGTGTTTCTGGCATCGAGATTGCCGGTAAAGTGACTGTGTCTGTAGAGGTTCTGAAAGGCAGTTCAATACCTTATCCCTTCGTGGAGAATGATGAAGGGTTAGCAGTGATCGTCTCCAAGGAAACGGTGGATGAAGCAGCCAGGAGTGGAGTCGAAATCATGATCGATACTCTCTTACCGCAAACAGACCTCACTCTTAGTGAATTGACAATGCTGTTCAGCGCAGCTGGACAATCGCAGATTTCACAAATTGTGGATCCGCTTATGACAGCAAGGTTTTTCGTTCCGCGATATCTCCTGGAGAAAATAGGGAAGCCTGATTTCATGATGAAATAATAGTCGGTGCGAGAAGGTCGAAGGGGATTGAGAAAGTATAACTAGGCCGGCCAATGACCATGGTTGTAAAAGTGGTTTCCTTAGGCACTCTTTTTCAACATTGAGCGCTGGCTGATCGCTTTCAAAATGAACATTTTATCCTGCAGAGTCAGCATTCTCCAGCTTTTCACTTTAATCTTCATAAGAACCGCTCCTTTACTTTTAGTAGTATTTATGGATTTCTTGATGAAGAACTGCCTTGCTTTTGGCCTAGTTTTTGATTTATAAGATTAATACCCGTGATTAAACATGGTATAAACAACAAAAATTCCTACAATTTCCGGGGAAATATGTCGAGGAAAGGGCGGGGTGGCGGGGATTAGGAGAGAGGGTCGTTTTTTGAAAAATTGAGGTGGATGAATTAAACGATTCATGTAATTTATTGTGGGGATTTAAGGTAAAATCTTATGGAGAAAAAACTTATAAAATTTTATTGATGTGTCCGGAGAAATGAGAAAGTTGTTTATAGGTGTGGACTTAGGCCTCATGCCTGATCAAGAAGGCTTACGCCATTTTAAGCTGGTGGTGGCCTGTTTTTGACCGAGGATCCCCAGCCTCGGTCAAGCTCACCCCCCCAATGCCCTGCTCCTGTCCGAGGTAAACCTCAGTATCCGCCACCCATCAGTGCTGATCACCCTACATCTAACCCAATCGCCCCCAACTCAATAAAAACCCCTCCCAAAACCCTACAATATAATAAAGGGATGAAACTAAAAATAGTTTCTTCCCTTTATTACTGCTGCCACAGGTATCACAACGGTAGGCTAGTAAACACGAATACCTCTAAACATCCTTATCCTTATGAAAAAACCGATAAGTCATCACCAGCCCGCCAAGATACAGCACAATCGCAAAATAAGCAGGAAGCAAGTGGATGAAACTGGTATACCCAATTGCAAAATGAACATAAATTCCTGTGATGAATGCGGGCATTCCGCCAAAAAGAAACGTCCGCCACATCCACTTATTTCCCTGCTGGAAGCCCCACAAAGCAAGCAGAAGAACCAGAAGTCCAACACTCAATAAGGCACTTCCAAAACCAGCACGGTCATGAGCGATGACCGGAATAAGCCTGCTATTGAAACTTTCCAGCTGTTCAGGTGTCATACATAAATAGAGAAGATCGGTCGGAACAAAAACGGAGGTGACACCAAAAATGGAAATGACGATTCCCCCGGTAACAAAAGAAAAACCCAGAAGAACAAATAAAAACTGGCCAAAGAGAGACCTCTTCCAAACAGAATGATTTCTCCGGTTGCTTGAAGAAGGCGTCCCGGATATCCCTCTGGTTTTGATAAAACCATAAATATAAAAGGGCAGCAGCACCAGCCAAAAAATCAAATGCAGCCAATCAAAATAACCAAAGCCGATAAACGAAAAATCCCCAGAAAACCAAGGATGGCAGCAGCATCAATGGCCTGCTTCGCCCACTTTAACTGTTTTTTCACTCCATGCTTTGCCAGATTCATATAAACAATCCCACCGGAAATCATCGTCCCTGCAAGGGTCATCCGATCGTGTGCCATGAATAACATGATTCGCTCGTTGTATGCCCAGATGTCTTCCCGGTTCACACCCAAAAACAGCTCGTCGTAAGGCAATAGAATTGAGGTGAGACTGAACAACAGGGCAAGCATCCCGCCGAGAAAAATGAATAGACCGAAAAGCCAATAGGCATACCAGCCTTGTGGCGGAGGGGCTGGCTGCTCTCTTGAAACCAGAGCTTCTTTTATCCGCTTTGTCAAACCGGGACCAGAAAAGACATACCCTCCAGACAGCATTACCAAATTGGCACCAGCATCCAACAGCTGCAGTGCATCTTCGGGTTCCGTCACAGAACCTGAGGTGATAATGGTGTTGGAGTATCCTCTTTCCCGCAATTCTTTCACCATCAAAATACTCTCATTGCTGAACTTCTCATTCAGCTCCAGAACGATCCCTGAGTAGTGCTGTATTTTTACAAAATCCACCATGCTAGGATCAGAGGTAGAGAGATACATTGGTTTTTTGGTCGCAAGGTCCGTATATGAATCTTCTACAATAAAACCATCCGCAGCTTCTGCCAGCTGGTCTATCATAGTTTGGTTTTCCCGGGAACTTCCTGCCAGCCTGATAAAAATCGGTTGTTTCTTCTTTATATTTTTTAGTTTCTCCTTTACAGAATCCACTCCTGCAGATTCATCTTCAGGAAATTGTATAAAAAGTTGATCATTGTCCACTGCAGGTGCGCTTAGAGACTTCATTCTAGTGAGCGAGACAGGCCCAATCTCCAGAAAGCCGAACCCTAAATTGGTAAAAGCTCTGGTTCCGGAAAGCTCGGGATCCACCTTCCCGGAAAGCCCCACAGGATTTGAAAAGGAAATTCCATCTATGAACCGTGACAGCGAAGGGGAACTTTCTTCCCGGCCTAAAAAGTTTATTATATGAAAGCCCAGGGGGAGAGAAGCAATTCGGTTCATCCCCTTATGAATGAATTCCCGTGAAGCCACAGGTGACAATTTATTTAAAATAGGTTTGAAAATAACATGATAGGACCAATCAGGCATCGAAGTACCTCGCAATCTATGTGTTGTCATTGATAGTTTACCATTTTGACAGGAGGATATGATTGGATTTTTAAAATAGTGGAGAAAAGCAGCGCAGCCAATCTTTTTATGGGTTAGGTAGTTTTAAAGAGGTCTAAAGAATTTTCACTAATGGAATGCGGAAGTCCTTTAAGTGAGCCTGTGTATCTTCATCTGCCCCTGGAATATATATTTTCATAAGAAAACCGCGCACCCAGCGGATACGCGGTCTCTCGTCCTTATTCCAAATCCTCGCCAATAATTCTGACTTCACGCTCAAGCTCAACATCAAATTTTTCTTTTACTGTTTTCTGAACGTGTTCAATCAACGAGATATAGTCTCTTGCTGTCGCATTGTCTTTATTGACAATAAACCCTGCGTGCTTGGTGGAAACCTCAGCTCCACCGATATTTGTTCCCTGCAGCTGGCTGTCCTGAATAAGCTTTCCGGCAAAGTACCCTGGCGGACGCTTGAACACAGATCCGCAAGAAGGAAACTCAAGCGGCTGTTTGGATTCGCGCTTATAGGTAAGGTCATCCATTACGGCTTTAATTTCCTGGTACTCGGCAGGCTTCAGCTTAAAAGTAGCCTCCAGCACAATATCACCGTTGTCAGGGATGTTGCTTGTTCTGTAATCGAGGTCAAGCTCGGACGCCAGGCGCTTCACAAGGTTTCCTTCTTTATCCACGACATAGGCATAATCAAGGACATCTTTGATTTCACCGCCGTAGGCACCAGCGTTCATGTAAAGAGCACCGCCGACTGTCCCTGGAATTCCGCAGGCAAACTCCAGACCAGATAAGCTTTCAGCGAGTGCCCTGCGGGAAGCATCGATAATGCGTGCGCCGCTTTGAGCAACAAGAACCTCCCCGTCGGTTGAAATGTCATCAAGGTGCTTCAGGTTGATGACGATTCCGCGGATACCGCCGTCTTTAATGATCAGATTAGATCCATTCCCAAGCAGGGTGAATGGAATATTTTCTTCATTAGACAGCTTCACGACATTTTGAATCTCTTCATACGTCGTGGGTGTGATGAAGAAATCCGCTTTTCCGCCAAGTTTTGTATATAAGTGGTCTCTAAGCATTTCATCTACTTTAATATTTTCGGTTTTCACAACTTGCAATAATTTATCATGTATCTTCTTGTTATCGATCATTTACATCATTCCCATTTCAAGTTTTATTTCCCCTGTAGGTATATGACTTGCTTCTCTCATTATATGCCTAATCCCGCCTAAAGTTAAACGTTTTGAGACCAGGAAATTTCAGCAGGGCTCTTGCTTGTTCCATCTTAATACATCCTGGGAAGATTTGAAATGGATATATGTTCTTATGTAATACCACGCATTTATCACCGCTTTAAAGCACGAAAAGCGACTGTCCCGATTCGTGCTTTAAAGCGGTGAAGGAATATTAATCTCCTATGACTTTCAGCCTGTGATATTCAATTTTGTTCTTTATTTTTGCTTTCATTTCCTCGTCCAGACAGCCCTTCAAAATAGTCTTGTTGTAGCCAAGCAGGAAGTTATGCCAGAAAGAGCGGATTTGGGTTATGGTTTTCACAACGGTGTACCTCCCTGTGAGGTTTTTTGTATATTTTCACCTTTAGACAGAGGGTTAAACCATCTGGTCTTAAAGTTTAATAAATTTTTCTTTTGGAAGGGGGTCATGTATAAAGTAGGGGGTATTTTTATTTTATGGGGGAGAAAAGGCTGTTATATTGGAGATTTGTGCTTAATAGAGAAGAAAAACATATTTTTTCAAGGACTTTTGGTTTACGAGTTGCAATGCCGGGTAATTCCTCTAGTGTAAGTTGCTTACTCGATTGGTTAAAATAGTAAATTACATACTCGTACATAACTAGCTGAGATTTGCGGAACATGAGTGTTATTACTTTTGAAAGGGTTTGCAGCTTGCGAAAAACTGCAGAAAGGGAGGTTAATAAGCTTTTCGAATTTCGATTTTATAACTGGGTTATGAAATGCTCAAGAAAATGCACTATGTAAATATCACCTTGTAATCAAGCAAGCGAATCGACTTATGAAATTGAAAATTATTATTACTATTTTAAAAGAAAAGAGGATGACTCTATGAAGCACAGATCAAAGATTGTACCGATTACACTCAGCACCTCCTTAGTAATGTTTAGTTTTGGGGCATTGCCGGCCAGTGCTACCTATGATGGAGATGCAGATACGGCTGCCAAAGAACAAATTGAAGAAGCAGTGGAGCAGGTGCTGGAAAATGAAAACGCTGAAGAAACAGCTTCAGATTCTACTAGCCAAGAGGAATCTCAAGTAGAAGAGAGTGAGGAAACACCTGAATCTTCTGCAGAAGAGAATGAAGCTGAAGCGGAAGAAACCGCACCTCAATCCGAAGAAAGTGAAGAGGCAGTCACTGAAACAGAAGAAGAGCAGGCTGAAACTGAAAATGAAGCTGGACCAGATGAAGAAGCGTCCAGTGAAGAAACACCAGTTGATGAAGAGAATGCGGACACTGATGTCAGCGGCGAAGTTACGGATACTGTAGATCCTGAAACAGCTGAAATGGATACAGATCTTTCATTCGTAAAAGCCCTTCTATATGGTGACATCGAGGCAATTGCCCTTCTAAAAGCAGATGGAACCACGATTAATTTAGAATATAGTGCAGGGTATTGGTGTAACTTTGATTACACTGAATTACCGGAAATCAGCGGGATACAAATCACTGTAGAGGGTGAAACACACAAACTATTATTCTCGGAATTTTTCGAAGAAGTAAAAAGTTTTATATACCTATGGCTGGATGGTAACGTATCGTTCGATGAAACCCCTTCAAACCTTCTAACTGAAGTCAATGTGGATCTTCAGGTCGACCTTGAAGTTGAAGCAGCGAAATTGAAGCTTAACGACGGTTCGTCAGTCGAACTTGACCCCCAGTCAAACTATGCAATCGTAGGTGACATTGCAGTGGATGCAGACAGTGTAGTTGCTTTATGGTTGGTAATTGACAGTGAAGAATATCTTATCGACCTAAGTGGTGTTCAAGCAGAGAGTGGCGTCTTAGAGATTGTAGTAGATGAAGAAGCTCTTGGAATTATGTCCAATGTCGTCACTAAGATAGACCTTAGCCTTCCAGAAGGACTGGACCTGCAAGAATTGAAATTAATCCTTGTGGACGGATCAGAAGTAGAACTTCAATCTCATGAAGAATTATATGTTTTATTGAGTGAAGGCCACATTGAAATCGAGCATTTGAAAGCACTATGGCTGATGATCGATGGAAAAGAATGCACTGTTGATTTGAAAGATACTACTCTTGTAGATGGTGTGCTTACTATTGACATTGATATGGATGACTTAGAGTTTCATGAAGTAACAGAGCTGAATTTGACATTGCCTGAGGGAATCGAAATTGAAGAGGCTAAACTAGTGTTACAAGATGAAAAGACCATTGATTTAGATATTTCAAATGGATTAAGTTTTGTACTGAAAGATGTTTATCTTGGTGATATCTCAGCTCTTTGGCTGACGATTAATGGTGAAGTTTACAAATGCGATATCACTGAAGCGGATGATGTTGATGGGGTACTGAACATCAACCTTGGCTTGGATGTCTTCTTTGACACAGTAACAAAGCTTGACTTGGATCTTCCTGAAGGACTCCATATTGAAGAGGCAAAACTCGTACTGGCAGACGGAACCTTTGTCGACCTTGATCTATCAAAGGATTGGGAGTTCCTATTCGAAGATGGAGTGTTTTATCTGCAAAATGTTACTGCCCTTTGGTTGATGATCGACGGGAAAGAATGCTTAATCAATCTTGAAGACTGGAACTATGAGCTTTCAGATGAAGGAGATCTTTCGGTAACCATTCCAGAAGAACTGATTGACTGGACGGAAGCTCCAGAAGAAGAAACAGAAATTGATTTTCTTACGTGGATTAAAATCAACCTTCTGGGCTTCACTGGAACAATCGACAGCGCCTTCCTTGTTTATGGTGACCATGAACGTTTGGAGCTGGAAATTGTTGAGGGCATGCTGATGCTTGATTTGGAAGATTTAGAACTTGCCTGGGAAGATATGCTTCATGTAGAAGTTGTCATTGATGGAGAAACCTACACGATCGAGTTCGATGAAGAAGAAATCACTATTGTGGATGGAGAAGTAACAGTTGACACAGATTTTAATGTTGATGCGGATACAGATGTAGACTCTGATGTGGATGCAGATACAGATGTAGATGCCGACACAGACACAGATGAAACAATGACTGAGGACACTGACTCGGATGAACACATGAAAAAGAGCGGGGTCCTTCCTTACACTGGGGAAAACAGCAATATGCTGTTCTACCTGATCGGATTGTTCATTACAACTCTGGGTGTATTCACGCTAAAAAAGAAAAACTTGACTGAAGAATAAGCAGGTAACAGGAGGGGACTTTTCCTCTCCTGTTCTATTCATGAGGTGAACTATGAAAAAAGTAATTGCGTTCTTACTAATCTTTATCGGGCTTGGTGTCATGGTATACCCAAAAGCGGCGGATCTCTATAGTGCCCAGAAGCAAAACAACCTGATAGAGGAATGGGAAAATCAAACGAACAGCTCTGAAAGCACTCCAGCAAACTCTAAAAGTTCCAATGAAGATGCAGCGAAAAACAGCTATATCAATCTGGATTCAATCTTTAACCCAGCTGAGAGAACAGTGGAAGCTTCGGAAACTACTTCTATAGAAGAAACCCGGCAAAATACGGATGAGGATGAAGAAAATAATCAGCCTTTAGGTGAAAGCATGCTCGGCATTATCACCATTGACAAGATTAATGTAAAACTCCCTATTTTGGAGAGTGCCTCACAGTATCACTTAAAATACGGTGCAGGTCATTTATCCGGAACCGTGCTGCCTGGACAGAAAGGCAACAGCGCAATTGCGGCACACAGGAGCCGGGAATATGGAAAGATGTTCAACCGGTTGAATGAAATCAGTGAGGGAGATACCATTACAGTAAAGACCAGGGATGGAAGCTATACTTACAAAGTAACTGAAACTAAGATCGTAAAACCTGAAGATTTATCTGTGCTTAATCACACTAGTAATGAAACATTGACACTCATCACCTGTGATACCCCGGAAAACCCGGTAAACAGACTCATTATAAAAGCAGAAATGATTTGAAATGCAGCTTCCAACCGGAATGCTGCTTTTTATTTTGTTCGACAAAACCCGGGGCGTGACTGTCACGCCCCGGGTTTTCTTTATTTTCATCCCAATTGCGCAGGTAACGATTAATCGACAAATCTCGGGGCGTCACCCAATCATATCCTTTGAGGGTTCGTCATAAAAATAAAACAAGGCACTCATTAAGGAGGCTGTCATGCGAAGAAGAAGAAGGAGCAGTTCTTCATTGCCATTAATGGCTGGGCTCGTGCTTTTAGTACTAATTATGCTATTTTCTCTGCGCTCTTGTGGGGGCGGGGCAGCTTCTGCAGGTTCTCCGGAAGATGCAATCGAGGAGTTCTATGAAGCTGAACAGGAAGCAGATTTTGGAAAGGCGTGGGACCTGTTTCACTCGGAAATGAAGAAGCGGTTTAAGAAGTCTGCCTATATCCAGACGAAAAACCATGTTTTCCTTGGCCATATGGGGGTGGAAACGTTCCGGGTGGACATCGGTGAAATGAAGAAATTGAAGGAATGGCAAATGGCCAAAGACGGTCCAGTATTTAAAGATGTTACTGCAGCTGAAGTCACGATGACTTACAACAGCCAGTTCGGTGTCTTGGAAATCGGGCAAAAGTGCTATGCCGTCTTGGAAAAAGGGGAGTGGAAGGTGCTCTGGGATTACGATTATTAATCAAACGTTTGATTAATAAATTGCTGCTTTCAAAAAACCTCATAGTAGTTGATTTTTCCCCAAATACCAAGGTACTCTCTCTAATCGGAGTGAGCAGCTCTTTTCTATCTTGCTTACCAGAACATTCAAGGTGAATTATGGCGTTACCCTACCAAAATAATATGAAAAACAACGAAGCGAAAAGAGCCTTAATAAAAAAATAATTAAAATAAGGTTTTAAAACTCTGTGTCCGGGTAACTAGAAACTAACTTTTTAATAGGAGGGTGAGAGACTGTGACAATGTTGTTCATGAAAGCGCGCGAAATGTTTGAACAGGACGCCAAGCGAGTTGAAAAGACCGGCGAGGATTTGTCAGCCAATCGTGTATATCGCAGCAAACCATCACCCATGGGCTTAAAAAAGAAATAATCATTAACCAAACTAAGAAAAACCAGCCCAAAACCGGACTGGTTCTTTTTTTGTTTAATTTTCCAAGCGGCAGCTATCGAACCCTCTTCAATTTAGGAGTGAGCGGATCTTTAATCATGTCGAAAAAAGTTATCGTTTTAGATTGATTCATTGAAAAATTTGTCATATATTTAACTTTTTTGAAAATTCATGTTTTGGAGTGGAAGGAAAAGGGTAATTCACTAATTAAGGGAACGGCAAGAGTTGAGTGGAGTGCTTTATGGAAATTTCCGTACATAGCAGGAAATACATAGAAAAAATGATTATCTTGTCGTATTGAATTTTAAAAAGGGGGGATTGTCCTGCTCGCTGACTGAATGCTCAGTCATTTTACACCTCAGAATACATACTTCCAGGAATCTTAAATTCTACTTTTCTATAACCACTTACAGTATTAATACCCATCTTAAATAAACATAAACAAAGGGGATGTCAAAATGAGAAAACCATTATCATTGCTTCTGATGTTTATTCTGCTGGTGTCCAGCTTTCTTGCGGGATGCTCGTCTTCTGAGAGCGGATCTGGATCGGACAGCGGAGACAAGGAAATCAGCTTTATTCATTGGCGTGGGGAAGATTCAGATGCCTTTGATGAATTGATCAGCCGTTTTGAAGAGGAAAATCCGGATATCAGTGTCGAAATGACGGTCTATCCGTCTGAACAGTACCAATCCACAGCTCAAACATTGCTGCGGGACGGTTCAACAGGGGACGTTTTTACAGCATTTCCAGGATCGCAGTTTGAAATCATAAAAGAAGCCGGCTTGTTTGAGGACCTATCCGGTGAGGATCTTGTCGGCAATTTCAATGAAAGTTTAATTGAAGCAGGCCAATCAGATGGAGAACAGCTGGCGCTTCCGCTGCAGCTCGTCTATAACCAGCCCGTCTATAATAAGACACTTTTCGATGAGCTTGGCTTAGAGCCTGCAGAAGATTGGGAAGGTTTCCTGGAGCTATGCCAGACGCTGAAAGATAACGGTTACACTCCTATCGCATTTCCGGGAGCTGATATCGGTCCTGGACAAATGATGAATCCGATGATGATGAACAATGCACCTGAAGGAGTCTTCGGTGAAATGATGAATGGGGAAACAGAATTGACCGATGACTGGTGGGTCGATACACTGGCTCAATTCAAGGAACTCATGGATAAAGGATATATCGGCGAGGATGCGCTTGGCATGAAACATGAAGGGGCCATCGCGCAGGTCGCACAGGAAGAAGCGGCGATGCTGGCATCCGGCTCTTATGCCATGGCAAATATCAAGGAACTGAACCCTGAAATGGAACTGGGGCTTCTGGCTCCAATCACAGTACCTGCTAGTGAAGCGGAATTTGAAGGCATCCACACGACAACCTTCATGCTTGCCGTGAACAGCAAATCGCAGAACAAAGAAGAAGCAAAAATGTTCATCGACTTCCTGTCGCAACCTGAAAATGCAGAGTTTTATGCAAACGAGACAGGCCAAGCCCTTACAATCCCGGAACTGAATTATGAATCTGACTCACTTAAGGCAACGGAGGAATGGATGGAAAAAATACACGCTTCCAGCCTCGTTACCTGATTCCTGATGCAGATGTGGAAAAAGCGGTCATTGCTTCCATTCAGAATGTCCTGAGCGGGGAAGACCCGGAAGCTGCAGCACAGTCAGCACAGGAAATCGTTAACCAGAAGATGCAATAATATCTTGTTGGGGAGAGAGGGGGGAGACTCTCTCTCTTCCTATTGAATTAGGAGGGGGTTCAATGGATCTCAAGAAAAATAAAGCCCTGTACCTGTTTGTTTTGCCGGGCCTCATACTTTATTCAATCTTTTTTATTTACCCGACGTTCAGTGCGCTTTTCTACTCTTTCACTGACTGGGATGGGTTGACGCCGGATTACAACTTTGTCGGTGCAGAAAACTACATAAACATTTTTACCAACGATTCAATATTTGTCAAAGCCCTTGGCAATAACATAAAGTTCATGCTATTCGTCGTCATTTTCCAAACGTTATTCTCGCTTGTGTTTGCTCTGTATCTCGTCAAAAATACCAGAACCAATGTCTTCTTGAGAGCACTGTATTTCTTCCCGACCATCTTGTCATCCGTATCGGTCGCATTCATTTGGTCCTTTGTGTATGATCCGAACCTCGGGATACTAAATACACTGCTTGAAAGGTTCAATCTCGAGTCATTGACCCGCAATTGGCTGGGTGACCAGGATATCGCAATTTTCTCGATTGCAGTGGTCCAGGTTTGGATGCATACCGGGCAGATGCTGATTATCTTTGTTGCGGGACTTCAGAATATTCCGAATGATTTATATGAAGTGGCTAAAATTGAGGGAGCTTCCAAGTGGCAGCGATTCCGCTTTGTAACGTGGCCGCTGGTCGCGCCTGCTGCAACCATCGTGGTCGCTTATACGACGATCCAGTCCTTTAAGGCGTTCGACCTGATTTTCGCCATGACCAGGGGAGGCCCAAACTACTCCACTGAAATCCTGGCAACCTTAATTTATTCCACAGCATTCCGCAGCTTTAAATTCGGGTATGCTTCAGCAGAGTCTGTCATTTTTATGATACTCATTGCCATCATTACAATTGTTCAATTTAAAGTGCTCCGTTCCGACCGGGCAGCAACCTGATAGAGAATGTTTTCGTGAACTTTGTTGCTGTTAAATATGATTTTCCTAGGACATCGCCATAATTAACCGGAAATTTTCCAGTAAAAGAAAAGAACTGCTCTCCGCGTTTAGAGAGAAAAAGCCTAGTATTCATTGGGAAATTCGGTTCTCGGGATTTTTCCGAAAGCGACAATACAACTGCCTTTTAAAAGGAGGGGAAACTCTTGAAGATTACAAAAGGTTTTCTGAATCTAATTTATGCCTTGCTGATCACCATTCCGGTCATTGCTATCTTTTTTGCCACATTCAAGTCAAATGCCGAGATGTACCAGGATGTTTTAGGCTTTCCTGAGACCTTCAACATTGGAAACTATGTTTCGATGTTTGCCGAGGAGTCCATGGGTGATTACTTCTGGAACAGCGTCATCGTAACGTTATTCTCAGTGAGCGTGACTCTGTTTTTCTCAAGCTTGATTGCCTTTGCGATAACGCGCATGTCCGGGTGGCCGGGAAGGATCCTTTTCGGTTTATTCACCTTGGGAATGATGGTTCCCGCTCAGGTAAATATGATTCCTCTTTATCAACTCGTATTCGATTTGGGACTGACGAACAGTCTCACCGGGTTGATTCTTGTCAACATAGCGGTAACTTTGCCGGTGGCAGTTTTCATCTTGACCGGGTTCATGAAATCACTGCCGAGTTCACTCTTTGAAGCCAGCCGGATCGATGGTGCTTCCAACTGGCAGATGTACAGGAAGGTAGCTGTCCCATTATCGCTTCCGTCCATTTCGGCTACGGCAATCTTTCTGTTCGTGATGGTGTGGAACGACCTGTTGTATCCATTGCTGTTTATCACAGACAAGGATTATAAAACCCTGCCGCTCGCTCTGCTGGAGTTCCAAGGTGAATACATGACCAACTATCCGATGCTGTTCACGGGGGTCATTATCGCTTCAGCTCCAATGGTCCTCGCCTATCTTTTCCTGCAGCGTTACTTTGTTGCCGGTATGATGGCCGGGTCTATGAAAGGATAAAAGCCTGGATTTTTCCGGGCTTTTTTTCTGTTTTTAGATGAGGCAATCAGGTCAGGTTTTACCGGATCGCATCTCTAATAAGCGGTTTCGTTGATAGACTGTCCCGAATCGTCGATAGACTGGTTATATTCGTTGATAGAGGCGCTTACTTCGTCGATAGAAAGGCCAATTTCGTTGATAGATAGAGGGAAATCCGAGGCAAAACTCTGCTGAATGACAAGGCACGAGAAGATTGGCTGCTAAAAATAGCAAAACGGTTGATAGCAATCTCAAGCTCTTTCAAAAAAACTCAGCCCGGAGAGTGGAACAGAAGCAGCATTGCCCGCAGCTCAATGCAAGACCAAAAAAACGATCACTCTTTAGAGTAATCGCCCCTCACTAAACTGTAGCCAATCAGGCCTAATCCTATTAAGAATGATAGGATGGATATTGTTACAGGCAGGGTGCCTGCCTCTTTAAGAGCTGTCCCGAAAATACCATACCTGCCATCCCAGCCCTGACCGCCATCTCCTGCCAAAACAAGCGAATAGACAGAGGCTGCTATTAAGGCACCTCCGTAAGTGATTGCGCTGGATATAATTAAGATTAACCCGATTTGTAGGTTTTTAATGTAGATTCCCCCATGCAACTTCAAAGTTTTTTAATCGATATCAGCTAATACGTTTCTGCCAAAAGAAATAAGAAATGGAAAAAGTGCAGACTGCCAAGCATAAAAGAGCGACACCTAAAATTAAGGGAATGTAGGTCCATGCCCGAGTTAACTGGTCCGAAACCATCCACACATCTTCACTACCCTGCCTGGAAAGAGTGGATGCGATGCTTCCGCCGAAACCTGACAGAATAACGAACAGACAACCAAACAGAAAACTCCAGGCAGGAATGCCAAAGGCTTTAAGAGCAAGATATTTCAAGGTGATTTCTCCTTTTATTTAGATGAAGTTATTATAACCTTTTTTATGGTAAAAGAGAACTAGTTGTTTGAAAATTAAAATTATTTAACTCGTATGCTCACAGACCCTGTATTTACTATAATAAATAGAAGAGGGGGAGAAGGGTATGCCATTAATTGAACATCATCAATTCATAAAAGCACCGACCGAAGTGTGTTTTGATCTCGCGAGAAACGTGGATGTCCACACTCAGACTACTTCAGGAACAAAGGAAAAGGCAGTCGGCGGAGTGACAAAAGGCCTTTTAAAAGAAGGAGATATCGTAACATGGGAAGCCGTGCATTTTGGAGTGAAGCAAAGGCTGACAGCTAAAGTTACTCATATGAAAAAGCCATCTCTATTCGTCGACATAATGGTGAAAGGAGCTTTCCATTCCTTCGAACATACCCACCAATTTATCGAAAAAGATGGCGGGACACTCATGATTGACCGTTTTCAGTATAAGTCCCCCTTCGGCCCGATCGGCATTCTGGCAGACAAGCTGTTCTTAGAAAACTATATGAGAAGATTTATTAAATCCCGGGCAGAAGCGTTAAAGGAGATGGCGGAAGCGTAGAAAAACCCAGCCATTTATAAACGAGTGAGCCTGATTTATCCTGAGTGGTTGATAGAATGGGTGAAATGGTTGATAGAGTGGCCAAAGTGGTTGATAGAACGTTAAACCTGGCTGATAGAGAGTCACACCTTCCTCCCTAGATCTGCACTTCGTTGATAGAAGAGGCAAAGTCGTCGATAGAACAAGCTGCTTCGTCGATAGCCAGCCAATTTTCGTCGATAGACAAGCCAATTTCGTTGATAGAACACCAAAACTCGTCGATAGAAACTAAACTGGTTGGTGGCGAAAGTTGAGACAGCCGGCCGAAAGAGAGTCTCACCTTTTAGATAGTCACAGAAAATTAGCCTTCCGAGACCAGCAACTCGTTGATAGAAGAGGCAAAGTCGTCGATAGAACAAGCTGCTTCGTCGATAGCCAGCCAATTTTCGTCGATAGCCAAGCCAATTTCGTCGATAGAACACCAAAACTCGTCGATAGAGCAACAAACAAACTTCGGTGATAGAAGAAAAAACCCACCTGCTAGGAAGCAAAAACCAATTAATAAAACCCCAAAAACAGGTTTATACATCAAATCAAAAGGGAAAAGTAAAAGAGCACCGAACCATCTAAAAATTTCGATGCCCAGTAAAATTAACTTAAGGCTTTGCGCACAACCAAAGCTCTTTCATATTTACTATACATATACCCGCCAAGCACAATCGCCGGGATAACAACGACAGCCATTCCAAGGAAGGCATAACCTGGTGCGTAGTCATACAGGAATCCGCCGATAAAGGTTAAGACAGCGGTACTCAAACCTGTACCTAACGCCGTGTAAACACCTTGTGCAGCCGGAACGTCCTTGCTTTCCAGCTCTTCATAAATTAGCCTCATAAAGGCGTAATGTGTTAGCCCGAAAGTAAAAGCGTGCAGCAGTTGTGTCGCAACAAACACGGACACACTCGGGAATAGGAACAACATCGTCCATCTCAGGACAGCGGCCGAACCGGCTATCATGAACATGATGGAAATGGAACGCCCTTTTAAAAACTTATCAGATAGTGCGAAGAAAAGAATTTCAGCAATTACAGCCACATTCAAAAGCACTCCGATATAAAGGTTGCTGACGTCGAGGTCCTTCAGATACAGCACACCATAGTTGTAGTAAGCTGCGTGAGTTCCCTGCAGGAAAATGACGATTCCCATAGCAAGGACGAACTTTTTAGACTTAATCAGATTGCGATACGACATCCGTTCCTGTCCACGAGGCGCGCTCATGGATTCCGGAAGCTTTTGCAGTGAAGAAATCAGGATAATGATAATCCCCGCGAACATCATATAGATGACCGCACCCTCATTGAAAATCGAGGTGACCACACCTGCCAGAAGAAGCGCAGCGGTGTACCCGATGGACCCCCATGATCTGCTTTTACCATAATCGATTTTATCTTTTTTCATCATGACCGCCGCCATGCTTTCAACGAGCGGCATTACCATCGGATAGACAAGACTGAAAATTACCATGCAGGCCAGCATCCCGATGTATGAACTTAATGGAAAGAATAATAGAAGTGACAGGCCTGACCCGACAACGATGATGCGGGCGAGTTGTCCAAGCGGAAACCTCTGGCTCAAGGTTGGAAATAAATAAAAGCTGGAAAACGAACGGGCAATCATGCCGGCAGCGATTAGTGAAGACGCTGTGGCAATCGAAAAGCCTTTGCTTTCAACAAGCCATGCAGTCCAATATGGTACGAAAATGCCCCAGGTGAAAAAGATTGCAAAGAATTGAATGGACAGCCAGTTTTGTTTCTTCATAAAAAGAAGGGATCCCCCTTATGTATTGGTTGAATGAATGGTTACTTGTATAATCAAGAATTCATTATACGCCTGGCAAAAAGCCGATTCAAGGGGGTGTCTGGGAAAAATAACAGTGGTTGCGCTTACATTCCCAGCGCGTCAACCGGGAAAAAATTAATACAAATTCTGCAGGTGTTTTTTGAGCTTTTCTTTAGCTCCGGAACGCCATTTTTTTACTGCGGAGGGAGATACGCATTCCGTCTGTGCGATCTCTTTTAAAGTAAGCCCATCCAAGCAAGTATAGATCACCCATTTGGTTTGATTATTGTTCAATTCATGGCAGTAAGACAGCAGCAGATCAGCTTCCAATGGCATAACCTTATTAGGGTCCTCTACATATTCCCAATACTCTTCCTTGGGAGTGCTGTGCCGCTCCTCATGTAAAATGCTTCTCTTCATTTCATCCAGGATTCTTCCCCTTATGTAAGAGTAGGCATAGCTGGAAAAATGGCCTTTCTCGTGATTGAAACGGGTGGCTGCCTCCCAAAGCGCAATCAACCCCAGCTGGTAAAATTCATCTTCATTCTTATACACATGAAGAGTCTTCATTACTTTGTAAATCATCGGCTCATACTGCACTGCAATCTCCTCAAAATTCATGGTTCTTTCCCTCTCAGGAAAGCGCGCTTTCACTAGGTTATTCCCGGGTAAGTTCATCTTACTTTTCTGGAAATAATCTGACGAATAGCTAAAAAGCCGTTTTTAGCCTAAGAAAATGGGTTTTTAATATTCTAAAATGAAACGTTCAGGAAGACTAATATTAATTTAATAAAAGAAAAATTAAAAACCGTCATTGCTTTCTAAAGGTAAGCTGATTTTTCCTTCATTCTTAGTAAAAGCCTAGAACAGTAGAACAACACCTTAAAAGATTAAAACACTATTAATAAGTGGATAAGATTACAGGCTTTAACTAAAGCATTAACTTAGGGGAAGAAGATAAGGAGATAATAGTGCGACATATTTTAAAGTTATCTACTTGAAGTGGTGGCTCCAATGAAACATGAAAACACCAAATAGAGCACTCTAATGGGAAATCCTGAAGGTAAATACACTTCTTCACCTTTCTTTACTTAAGGCAGCATTGAGTTGGGGGAGGAAAGAAGTAAACTTTATTGTAGATAATGGCTAGATGGTTGCTGCAGGATGGTTGAAAAGAACGCATCCTTTAAGGATGCGTTCTAACTTTAGACAGATGCGAATTATTGTTTAATAGGAAAGATCTTATCTATTAAATTGTTTTCCAATAAATATCTGGATAATTGTACATCATTATAAACTTTTTCATAGTTTAGCTTGCAATTCTCTAGTTTAACTGCGGTTCCATTTTGACTATTAATACATTTTCCATCTTCAAATTTACCGGTATGTGCTGCCTGATAACTATAGGTACTTCCATAGTAACTATATTGTGTGGTCTCATAGTAAAAACCTACAGTTCGTTCTATTTCTGAGTCAAGGGGGAGACCGAATTGTACAAGCGGCCTTGTAATTCCCATCATTTGAGAGATGGTTGGATAAATATCCATCTGACTTCCTATGACTTTATTGACAACCCCTTTAGATTGTTCAGGATGGTGGATGATCAGTGGGATATTAAATCGTTCCTTTTCATCAAAATCAACATTGATTAGATCTTTCATTTCCTCTCTATCCTTTGGGACTGGCCCGTAATGGTCACCATAAATAATAAAAATAGTATTATCCCATAAGTTATTTTCTTTTAAATCTGTGATAAAAGATCCTAATGCTTGATCAAAATAATTAACACTTTCCAAATAGTTTCCTGTTGGAGTATTCTTTATATTGCTCGTCAAGTTCAAGTGCTGGTGCTCTTGAGGTAACTCAAAAGGTCTGTGAACAGTTAGAGATACAATAAAATTATAAAACGGTTGGTCCATGTTTTTATATTGTTTAACCATTTGACGAAAAATACTCTCATCAGAGATTCCAAGCCCCACAATTTCATCACTTTCAATTTGTTTATGTCCGGAATGATAAAATGTGTCAAATCCTTGATTAGGGTATGCTTTCTGTCTGTTCCAAAACTCAGGGCTGTTTCCATGGGTGACCGAAGTTTCATATCCTTTTTCCCTTAAAACATTAGCTAGAGAAAGGTAATTATTATTAGGATATTTTTTGTATACCCCATTATCAGACATAGGATAGAGGGAATTATTTGCTACAAATTCAGCATCGGATGTATTTCCCCGCCCGATCTGCAAGTAAATATTGGGATAGTAATTACTAGTACTTGCTAATTCATTCAGAACTGGGGTTACTTCCTTGCCCTCTACCTCTAGATTGATAACAAAATCGTTTAGGGATTCTGCTTGAATAATTATAAGGTTTTTTCCTTTGAACTTACCGAAGTCAGGATTACTTTTTTGTATATCCTGAATAAGTGAGAATCTTTTTTGTAAGCTGTCTGATTCATCTTCATCAGCAGTAGAAGAAGTATCGAGGAACACTGCTTCTTCAATAGGGTCATTAGATTTAAAAGTGTTGTAAATATGTGCTGGAATAATTCCTGAAACAGCAACTTTATATTGATCTGAATAAGAAGGCTCCAAAGTAGTAAAGGCTAACAGGATAATCATTCCAAGGCCTATAACATATAAAAATAGAGGAGCTAAACCTGCGCTTATAGTTTTATTTCTTTTTGAATAATATATTAGCAGAATTAATAAAAAGGGAAGATCAACCCAATACCATAAATCAGATATGTATATTAAAGAAAGAATAGAGCTGAAAACAGTACCGACTTGATTAGCTTGACTTAATAATTGAATATCTAATATGGCATCATAATATCGTTCGTATACGACATCGGCATATAAAAGTAAAGTTACTAAAAAATATAGAAAGAAAGAAAGAGCTGCTTTTTTCAGGGTAGGCTTTGATAAAGAAAAACTGCAGACAACAAAGCCCACTGCTAATGATGAAATAGTCATGAAGAGGATATTGATATTAAAGGACAACTCATTAATGAATAAAGTTTGCTTAATGAGCCAGGAAATACTAAAAATGAATATCAGCAAAGTTTGCATTAAATATACTCTTTTGCGTTCAATCAATAAACTCCCTCCTTATTTTCTTTGTAAATTTTTTGTAAAGTTTATTACATTCTAACAAAAATAGTTTAATGTTGAAAATATTAGAACGAATAAAAAACCGGTCTCCTATAAGAGACCGGTTGACTTAACTTTATTTATTGTTATATTTCTTCAATATCTAAGATGTAGAATCTTACGGAATTACTATTAAGATCAATGGGGTAAAGCATAACTGTAATTTCAAATTCCTGAAATTCAAAACTTATTATCTGAGTTTCTCCAGAGATTAAAGAAGTTTCAAGTTTATAATAGTCTTCTATTCTTCCGCCTTCTTTAGTGAAAAAATAAAAATTCATTGTATCTTGGTAATTATCAGAGGAATACATAAGAAATTCCGTTACATAACCATATATATCAGGTTCTTAGTTATAATCCATCATTTCTTCAAAATCAACTAACTCATCTTGGAGTGCTTTGAAAACGTGAGCAGGATACCTAGCATGAACTTCAGGGAGAAATCCATTGATAGTTTCGAGCATATAATAAGCATCATAATTATCTGATGAAAGTTCTAAATTTGCTTCTTCGACTAAATCATAAACTGTCACAAAATAGGTAAAGTGTTTTTTAATTTCTTCAGCTGGCAGCTTATATTTTTTTAATATGGCATCTCTTGTAGATTTTCCATATACCCTTTAAAGCAAGACTGCTTGTTTTCTTATTTCTGAAGAGAGTTTGTGATAATAACTGCTTGTAACAGGCAGCATGTATATCTCTCCTTTTTTAAATGCTTCAATTCATTTGTTAAAGTTTCAATTTTCTTGCCGGCGTTCAGTGCATCAATGTAAGCTACAGCCCTGTCAATGTGAAGTTTAACGTTTGAATTCAGCCTGCTAAACAATTGTACTTTAGCTGGACTGCTTTTTAATGAGGTCACAGCAGAATATGCTTTTGTATATGATTTTTTTGTTTGATTAAAAAGTTTCATATTAGGGGTAGATAAAGTTTAATTATATTCAAAAGAGATTTGCTTCCTCAGCAGGTTCGCATTAGTTTCAGCAGTTTTCACCAGGCTTTCTGTGTAGCTTAATGAAACTGCTGCACTTGCTCGATAGCTTGGAGCTGCCATGCTAAAAACAATTAAAAGGGTTAAAAGGGACAATATCATTTTAATTAACTTTATGTTCATACGTTCTCTCCTCTATTTAGAAAATATATCCGATTTTATAGTTTTTAAGCCATAGGTATAATAGTGTGTTTTTTGTTCTTTAGAATGATTTTTAATATGGTTGAAAGTAAATTGGTTACTGTATTTATCATAGTATTTTTAACTAATAGTGACATTCGCTTTTTTAAGTTTTAAAAACTGAGGGCTAAGTCCGGAGATTTCCATTTAAAAATCTTTTTCAAAATCTTCCTAGCAAAAAAAGAAAGTTTATATAGAAGCAATTAATATTCCCTCCATAGAAGCGACTCATCGGGCGAGAGTTCACCCTATAAAAAGTTAAGCATCCTGGTCGACCATGGAAACAAATAACCCCCTGAGATAAAAAAAGGTCTTCCTTTTTATCTCAGGGGGTTATTTTAATCTGAGAGTCTGTGCTGCAAAGGACGCCTTCCGTTCCAAACGTCTTAAAATCTAAAAGTTTTTTTAGGCAGCAGTAGACGCTTTTTATGTATACCCTATCCTGATGTCTGTCTGTTTGAAGGAGGGCTAACATACCTGATTTAATCCTTTTTAATGGTAAGTAAGCGATCAGTTCTTCAGTTCCATTTTATTAAACTTATAGATCTAATTCCTGAAATTTTTACCTATCCTTGAAAAAATTAATTTTGAGTTCATGACATCATTCTAAAAAATGAGGATCCTTCTAATAGTTAGGTTTGTTTCCCTGATTCAATAGAAGTCTTTAAAAATACGCCCATTAATTGTAAAGGTTAACGTTTTTATATTCTAATGAACACATTTCAAATGATTATAAGGAATCAGGTGATGCTTTAGAGGAAAAAAGGAAATCGGTACAGTGAAGCAAAAGCCCTTATATAATTATGGAATTATTTGTAAGTGGTATACGTTAGTTTAATTTGGTTTTTATGTAATAATAAAACTTTTTTATAAAATATTCTATTTTTATGGGTAATTTATCCTTTACATTCCATCCAATTATGGTAATATATTGGTGTGTTTAAATAAATACTGGTAAAAATTCAAATGATATGGAAATGTTGTATTACAATATTACGGAATACGTCAAAATAAATGCTAAAATTCTAAATTTTTTAAAAAAGTTACTTTTTATCTAGTAATATAGAATTTTTTATATTATAATCGAACTAGGGTTAAGGAATACTTTGTAATTAAAGGTCTTTTGTCCCAAGTTTTACATATATAGGTTCCGCAATGGTTTATAATTCTGGTTGAAGTTAGCGAAGGATTTTAGTTTGTTATTTTACATAACTTATAACTAGTAATCTTAAAGGTTGGCCCTTTGCTAATTCACATATAACTTATTGATAATAATGAAAGGGGAATATTATTTAATGAATAAGAAAAAAGCATTCAAAGTAGCAACATCTTCTGCTATTGCGGCAGCTGCATTTGTTGCTGCAAACCCAGCTCAAGCAGCAACTTCTTCACAAGCAGAAACATTAGTTAAAGACGCAGAACAATTAGCAGGTGCTCTTAAGTGGGCAATCTCAGTTGAGGGATCAGCAACTGTTGACTACCCTAACATGGAAGTATTCAATGCTACGAAAGCTGCTCGTGATAAAGCTGCAGCAGCAGTTAAAACTCTAAGCGGCACTCAAAAATATGTTCTTCAAGCTCGCCTGGATGCTGAAGTAAACCTACACATCAACCGCGCAGTAGCATTCATCGATGCTGTCACTTCTGGTAAGAAAATTGAAGAAAAAGCGGCAGCGCTTGAAGCAGAATTAAATGACGGTATTACTAACGATACAGTTTCTGCTTATCACACATTAACTGAAGAGATTCGCAAACAAGCGGAACTTCTCTACCGTGTGTATGGTAAATCTACTCGTGATGCTATCCTTGATACTTACAAAGCACCAGCGGAAGGTCTTCTTAATGAAGCGCTTTACCCTGTAAGTGTTAAAGTTGAATTGAATCGTTTAGCTTCTGCTATCTCAAGTGATGATCTTACTGAAGCTAACAAGCGCTATGCTAACATTACTGCTTGGCTGCCAAAAGTTGAAGATTCTTCTCTTGAAGCAGAACTAACTGCAGAATTAGAAGCTTTGGAAGCTGCCTATGAGGCGTTAAAAGGAGATCCTATCTCAGTTGATCCTTCTCCAGCACCAAGCGTACCTTCTACAGATGTGAAAGTTGTAACTGTTGGTGACGAAGTTGAATATACACTGACAGCTCGCAATGCTGATGGAACTCTTGCTAAAAATGCTGCAGTAGACATCAAATTGGTTGATCCAAGTGCAGTAACTGTCAGCGAAGATGGCAAAGTAGTATTCAAAGACAGTGACCCTGCTGATGCTTTGGCTGACTTAGATCTTGCTAAAGCAGATGCTCTAATCAGCAAAGTTAACGGATTGGCTCATAACAAGAAAACTTTAAGCCACTTCAGTACTGGTGCTTCTGGAACAGTGACATTCTCTGTTAAATCCGGCACAGCGCTTTCTGCAGTTCCAGTAATGTTCGTAGAAGAAAATGTTAATGACAATGATATCAGCCTGGCTGTAGACAATACTCCAGTAGAAGGAGTTGCGGTTGGTGCGGTTGCTAAATGGCTGCCTAAAGAAGCGGGAATCGACGCTTATAAAATGGGTACAGTAGTTGAGGTTAATAAAGCAGAGGGTTGGTATACTCTTGACCTTACAGGAAATGGATATGCAGACGTTCTTGCTAAATTCGATAATAACGATCGCTTCCGTTACCTTGAAACAGGCGCAACTGTTGATGGCGGGCTCACTCGCGCTCAATTTGAAGCACACCTAAGTGTAGGTGACAAACTTGACTTCACTTACAATACTGATTCTCAAGGTGTAACAATCCACTCTATCCAACAAGATAAAGTAGGAGCTGTTTCTAACCTTAAAGCAGTAGTGGATGGGAATAAAGCTATCGTCACATTTGATAAAGTAGGCAACTATAACGTAGAAGGTTATATGGTAGAACGTACTGTTAAAGATGCAACTGGTGCTGTTAAAGACCAAACAACTTTCAATACTCCAATTCTTCAATCTGCAGCAGGTGAGTTTGTGGATACTGGTCTTGGGAAATTTTCTTCATCATACTCAGTTACTTATACTGTTTATGCTGTAGATCTTGAAGGTGATACTAACTTCTATGCTTACGGAGAGAGAGCAACATCTAATGCTGTAAATCCTCCTGTGAAAGCTGATACTGAAGCGCCTGTATTAATAGGAAATGCGCTAACTGATGTAAGTGCTGATAATACAATGGACGGTATCCTAAACCTAGGCGATGTTTTCACGCTTGAGTACAGTGATTCTCTAAGTGCTGTTGCCAGCAATGCAACATTGCATGTAACGGATACGGACGGTACTGTAACTACAATTACTAATGGCAAAAATGCTACGTTCACTGTATCTGGAAATAAAGTTCAAGTGAAAATCACTGGTACACTAGAAAATACTGTAACAGGTGGAGTGAACAAATTGTCTGTACCATTCGCGATCACTAACGCTTCTGGTATTAAAGATGATGCTGGTCATGCTTGGGTACCAGGTGATAATGATCAATCACACCGTTTTGTAGGAGATGCTGATCTTAGCACTTCAGCTTACGATGTTCCTACAAGCGACCTGTTTAAAAACCTAATTGATCTTTCTACTGTTAGCATCCTTGGTGATACAGATGGGAAACTTAATGCGGGTGACCAAGTTCAGTTAACGTTTGCTTCTGTGAACGATGCTATCGCTTCTGCAAAAGCTATTACACTTGTAGATGAAGCTGGCAATAAAGTAATCCTTGATTCGACTGAAGCAGTACATGATTCAGCAAATGACGGGATCACTAACGCTGAAGTAATTGTAAATGGTCATACAGTAACATTCACGGTTGGTAATGACATTGATGTTCTTAACAGCGCAGGAAACGATGGCTGGATCAACATTAATTCCGATGTGCACGTAACATCGACAGAAGGTTTCTCTGGTGTTAAATCAGGATTAGTATTTGACATCCGTGGAGACAAAGACGGTCTAGCTAACTAATTTTCACAAAGGAATCAGGCTCCAATCTCATTAAGAGGTGGGGCCTGATTATTAATTAAAATTATCTGACAAATTTGATATTTTGAAATATTAGGTTTTATTAGTTTTTAATTGATAAGGAGGAAAATAAATGCATTGGAAGAAGATACTTGGAACGAGTGTGTTGACAGCTTCTTTAGCGATTTCAACTTTCGGCCCAGCAAGCCTGGCTGCTAATGAAAGTCTAGGTGATTCAGGACACTCACACGCTGAAGAACATTCGCATTCACATGCAGAAAAACATTCGCACTCCCATTCTGGTCCTTTTGACATGGGGATAGCTAATACTGACCGGTTGATTGAAATGCTAAAAGAAGAAGGGAAAATTCCTAAAAATGCAACCACTGCTCAGGCAGAAAAAGCGTTAAATACTTTTTTGAAAAAGAAATCTAAGGCAGCGGAATTAGCTGTTGAAGGTGAAGAAAATGAAAACCTCAACTTAATTCCTTCTGCAGCGGGGCATTCAAATAGTTCTGGAGGAATTGAAAAAGGGAAGACACAGCAACCATTTGCGAGTTCATCCATTCCTTCAGTTGAACAAGAAGCTTGGAATGGTGAGAAAAGAACAGATAAGGTTTTAGTATTATTAGTTGATTATCCGGATAAACCACATAACTCTATGTCTCCTTCGGAAACTGATATGTATTATGACGATGAGAATGCGTATTCTCAAGCTCATTATCAGGATATGTTGTTTGGCACGGGCGGATGGACTGGTCCAGACGGCAAAACATACGTATCTATGAAACAATATTATGAACAGCAATCTGGCGGTAGTTATTCTGTTGAGGGTGATGTTGCAGGTTGGTATACTGCTAGCAAGCCTGCTGCAGCATATGGTGGTAACTATCCTACTCCAGATGGGAGTGATGTTGATGCACGCGGATTAGTGAAAGAGGCTCTTGAGATGGCTGCAGCTGATCCTAATGTAGATCTTTCTGAATACGATAAATGGGACAGATACGATCTTGATGGTGACGGTAATTACCTTGAGCCAGATGGACTTGTTGACCATTTAATGGTTATTCATTCTGGTGTTGGTGAAGAAGCTGGAGGAGGGTCATTAGGTGCCGATGCAATTTGGTCTCACCGTTGGAATCTTGGTGGAATTTTCCCTATCGCAGGATCGGCTAAACCAGAAGTAGACTACTGGGGTGCTGGAACCATGTATGCATATGACTATACAGTTGAACCAGAAGATGGGGCGGTTGGTGTTATGGCACATGAATTTGGGCATGATTTAGGGCTTCCAGATGAGTATGATACTCAATATACTGGAACGGGTGAGCCTGTGAGCTACTGGTCTATCATGGCAAGTGGAAGCTGGGCAGGGGATATTCCTGGGACAATGCCTACTGGATTTAGTCCGTATATGAAAGAGATGCTGCAAGAAACAGCAGTCGTTGATAATGAAGGTACAAAGGGTAACTGGTTAACGGGTACTACAATTGATGAGGAAGATGTTACCACACAAGGTATCACTCACTTGCTTGATGAAGCGAATACAAAAGGAACAAACAATGATGCTATCAAGATAGACCTCCCGCAAAAAGAAACTGTGATAAATAAACCTTACAGTGGAGACTATGAATACTTTTCTGGCAGCGCAGACGATCTGCATACAGAAATTTCTGCAAACATTGATTTAACGAATGCAAATACCGCTGAGTTCAGTTTTGCTGCATGGTACGATATTGAAAAAGATTGGGATTATGCCTATGTAACTGTGAACGGAACACCAATTGCTGGTGAAGTTACAACTAACTCTAATCCAAACGGTTCTAACTTAGGGAATGGAATCACTGGTACTTCAAATGGTTGGAAGAACCTGTCATTTGATTTATCAGCTTACAAAGGACAAAAGGTAGAAGTGGCAGTTGAGTATGTAACAGATTCAGCTGTTTCTAATCCAGGTATTTATGTGGATGATCTTTCTGTTAAAGTAAATGGTAGTCAAGTGCTTTTTGATGGTGCTGAAGGATCTTCGAAGTTTGCACTAGATGGATTTACAAAAAATGATGGTATGAAACGTTCAGACCATTATTACCTTTTAGAATGGCGCAGCCACAATGGAGTCGATGAGGGGCTTGCAAATGTCCGACGTGGCGAAAGTTTAATGGTTTATGATAAAGGGTTAGTAGTTTGGTATGTTGATAAACAATTCAGTGAAAACTGGACTGGAGCACATCCAGGTGACGGTTTTGTAGGAGTTGTAGATGCACATCAAAGTATTGCATCTTGGAGCGACCGTTCTGTGGCTGCTACAAGATATCAAATTGATGACGCAGCATTCTCTCTAGATTATACTAATAACGAATTCCTTAATTACACTAACATCAATGGTGACTATCTACGGAAACGCAGTGAATCACCGGTTGCTACATTTGATGACAGTAAGAGCTATCTAAACAAAGGGATGGTAGATGCTGGTCGTAATGTACCTAACTATGGTTTGAAATTCCAGGTTGTTGGTCAATCTGCGGACAAAACTGTAGGAAAAGTAAAAATCTCCAAATCAGCTCCTCAAACAACAAACTGGGGTTGGGGCTGGTAATAGCATATATTATTAAGTAAGAGGCCGGTGAGATTTTCGCCGGCCTTTTTACTTACGTTATTTACATCTTTTGACTATTATCTCTTTTTATATTATTATAAAAAAGTAGTAAAAATGTAACATGCTACTAGTATTTCCAGATTAAAAGGAGGTTAAATGGTTGGGTGACTCTTTAAACAGATTAGATGGTAAAGATGAGGAAAATCAACTGCCTAAGGAATTGATAGGAAAATCTCCAAAAATTAAAGGTAATTATAAAAAACAAGGCTGGGCCATAAAGGTATTGGAGAAAATCGAGAATCCTTCCATAGAAGTAGAAGAAGAAGGAATTGTCACAGCGAAGGCCATTTTGCTCTCGAATATAGGAACCTATTATCCTGCTTTCTTAACTATTTCTATTAAAGAGCGGGGGAGGATTATCGGAATGTATTTTATTGTTGAAAATACAGATGCCTATTCTCTTATACCATTTGAACTGTCTGAAAAGTTTATTGATCATTCTGATTTGCTTCCATTAAAATATAAAACCTTAGAAAAAATTGAAAAAGATGAACAGCAGAATAAGTGGCCTGATTACTCTTAAAGAAAATCGATAATCGATTTTCTTTTTTAATTAGAGGCGAGGATTCTACATATATTGTCTAGTAATCTTATATATATTCGTGAAATTATGACAATCCTCCTGAACATTCGTAACACTTCTGTAAAGAAACACTCAATTTTTAATCTTATGTTAATAGTATTTTAACCCTATTAAATGTAGAATAATTTATAGAAAAGAGGTTTAAAGATATTTAGTAGGGGGAAAACATGAAATTTTTTAATGGTCTTAGGATATTTGTTCTTGTTGGTATATTACTTTTGACTAGTGAAAATATTGGATCAGTAAGTGCAGCTTCAGCTTCTACTGATATTGAAGAATATAGTAAGCAATTTGTTGGTGTTCCTTATAGTTGGGGAGGTACAACTACAAGCGGTTTTGATTGTTCAGGGTTTGTTACCTATGTTTATTCAAATTATGGTGTTGATTTACCTAGAACGTCAGCTGGTCAGTATGATTCTGGAACTGCAATCAATGCGAGTGAGTTAGAAAAAGGAGACTTGGTCTTTTTTAGTACATATAATCCAGGGCCTTCTCACACAGGTATTTACTTAGGTGACAATGAATTTATACATGCTGGAAATAGCGGTGTGGAAGTTTCGGGGCTTGGAGAACATTATTGGAAAGACCGTTATATTGGAGCAAGAAGATATTCTGAAAAAATATCCAGCAGTTCTTTGGAGAATTCTATTTCTGCGGAGTCAATGGGGAAAACAAAAGTATACTGGGATGGTTTGCTGATGGTAGATGGGCAAATTGGAAAAGTGCAGATTGTTAAGCCTATCAATCTCTGGAAGAGAACCGATGAAGGGCTGAAGTTTGAAAGAATATTATGGCCGGGCGAGCAATACAGAGTTTATCGTTATGATAATCTTTATGGAGGGCAGTATGGACTCGGTGGAGGTTACTATGTAACAAATATGGATAGTTATGTTAGTTATAAAACACCATCTAAACAAAAACTATTGCTATTAAATGGTATTAACTAGTAAAATACTAATAGAAAGTAACATTAGTCTTGGGAAAAAATCCAGGGCTTTATTTTTTGAATGAGGGGGATTTAATTGAAACATATTAAGTTATTATTTGCTGCGTTATTCCTTGGAGGTTCCATTTTTTTGTTCATTGGTCAACCAGCTAGTGCTGCTAGTTTTTCTGAAGCTGAAAGATTAGTGGAAAAAGCGGAATCATGGGGAGGGGCTCTTAAGTGGGCGATCTCTATTGAGTACACCGGGAAAGTGGACTATCCTAATATGAATACGTTTAACCATACCAAATCAGCACTTTTGGAAGCTCAAAAAGCTGTGGCTGCCTTACCGGAAGGTGAACAAAAACGAGAGTTGGAGAACCGTTTAGAATCTAAAGTGAATGTTTACTATACACGTGCAGTAGCTTATATCGACGCAATAACCTCAGGGAAAAAATACAAAGTCATCAAGCTGCGCTGCATGATAACATCTACGTCTATGAAGATATTGAGAAAACCAGGGATTCTTATTATACTTTGGGCGAGGAGATCAGGAAGCAGGCGGTTTTGTTATATAGAGTGTATGGAAAATCAACTCGAGACGCAATTCTTGAGAAATTTAAGGATCCAGCAGAGGTTCTTCTCAGATCAGTCATTTATGATGTAACTGTTTACAACGAAATGAACGAGGTTGAGGGAAAGATTGCTAAAGGTGTTTCTCACCCTGTGCTGGAACAAGCTAATATCCATATTAAAAATGTTAAGGGCAGCAGTCCGTTTTGGAGTGAACTGTTTCATTCGGTTGAGAGTGCGAATGACACTGTAAGAATGTCCACAGCTGAAAAGAAGGACCTTCTAACTAAACAGGCGGTAAAAGCAGGTATACCACCAGAAATCCTAAAAGCTATTGCTCACAACGAAACAGTATTTACTCAATTTGGTCCTAATTTAGAGCCGAATATCAGCTTCGACAACGGAATTGGCATCATGCAAATCACTGAAAATCCTGAAAATACTCCTTATGATTATGAGAGATTAAAATACGACATAGCCTATAATATACAAGTTGGCACTGACAAATTAAAGAGAAAACTGGGCTATGCAATACCTGTTATAAATGATGGGAATACAGCTTTTCTCGAAAACTGGTATTTTGCTATAATGGCGTATAATGGGTTATCCAAGATAAATGATCCTACTATATATCCAGCCACATACCAGCAAAAGGTTTACTCTACTATTAGTAAAAATAGTGATGTAGATCCTGAGATTCTTTCAAAAGATGATTTTGTTATTACTTATAAAGAAAACTCCAACCTCATGGAGTTTGGTGGAAAAATGCAATACGAAACCACTAAGTTAACAAAATCCACCCAGGTGTATGGTATAGGTGAGACTGCTGTTTTAATGGATAGCGTCACTTTAAGAAACAAGCCTACCACTGCCGGTACTCCCATTGATTCACTGCCTGCGGGCTCAGCGTTAAAAATACTAGATAACCCCGTAAGTGATAATAATCCAAGCAACCATTTTGTTTGGTACCGAGTCTCTCTTGAAGACGGACAAGAGGGCTACGTAGCTTCAGTAAGTTTTTAATAAGTAAATATTACGAAAGAAGGAGCAGTCAAAGTGACTGCTCCTTCTTTCGTAATATTAAAGTTTAATTAACAACCGTCATATTTACAGGTGTTACTCTCCATCTTCGTAAATCTAAATTCTCTATATCATGGTCATCGGATAATGGAAAGATGAATGACCAGGGTTTATAGGTATTAGGTTTTACTTCCAACTCCTTAAAAAAGAAGTTGTTTCTAGTTATCTCAGTCTCATAGGCATCTTCTAAAGCTAAGCTTAGAGATTCCAATTTGACAGTTTGTTCTGTGGTGTTGCGTAAGAAAACATTCACGATGATTTCTCTCTCATTTTGATCTAAATGAAGTTCCAGTCCCATCAGATTAAAATCGTTCTTATTTACAAGGGTTGGCTGCTGATCAACAATTCTTTGTAAGGCTCCTTTTTGGGTGTCGCTCAGCTTTTTGGTCCATACAGGGTCCAGGTCAAGGGTTGGCTTAATGATTTTGGGTTTAAGATCGACAAGGAGCTTCCAGCCATCCTTGTCGATTGGTTTGTCAGTATAACGGTCCTCTTTGCTGAAGAGGAAACGCCAAGGAACACTGGTGAATGGCGGTAAAGAATCTAAATCTCCTAAATCCACTAGTTTACTTGCAACCTTCTGCTGCTTACCATCCAATACTGTTATAACTATATTCTGCAACTTAGCAAGCTTTTTAAATGCATTTCTGATAAAAGCAGTAATCACTATGCTTTTATCATCATTTTCAACCAAGTCTATACCGGAAAAAGAAAGCTGGTCCTCCCTTAATGCTGTCAGTTTGGCATGATGGAACATGTATATATATTTTTCTTGGTCTGTCATCCTCCATGCTGCAGGGAAGTAAAGGCTGGTTTGGTATAATTTTTCTGTTAAGGATTCATTCTCTTTTTGGGCATTCATTTTAGTTATTCACCTCACTTCTAATATCAATATAGTGCTTTATTAGTACGGAGAATCTTCTTGAAATTCGTGTGTTCAATTGGTGCATAAGTTGTAAGAATGTCTCATACCCTTCCCTCTCGAAATATCTAAAAGGGTCTTCCTGGCCAAATGCTTGCAGATGAACTCCTTCTTTTATTTTTTCCATATTCTCAATATGTTCAACCCAGACTTGGTCAAGTATAGTGAGGGCTATAGATTTCATCTGTTCATTAATTTCTTGAATTGATGGATGGTTTTTAATGATTGAAAATGCCTCGGTTTTAATTGCCTCTATTTTTTCTAGCAGGGCAGTATATTCTATATTCTTAAAGTTTTCTAGTTTTAGGTCCAGAAATGAGAACTGAAGGGAAAGTTCCTCTAATAGACCAACAGTATTCCACTGTTCGTGAATTTGTTCTTGTGGACAATAATTGTCAACAATAGTAGATATGTTGGATTCTATTGCTTCTTTAATAATATAAAAAATGTCATCATTAGCAAGCAGGCGGTTTCGTTGAGAATAAATAGCACGGCGCTGCTGGTCAATAATATTGTCGAACCGGACCAAACTTGAACGCGATGAGAAGTGACTGCTTTCCACTGTCAGTTGAACTTTATCCAAGAACTTAATTGGATTAGGCTGAAGAATTACTCCGGTAGAGTCTGTCTTAACTTTTTTCTTCCACTTTTCTACATCTTCAGCATCATAATAGGTAATAATTCTGTCATCCAATGAGAGGATGAACTGAGTTGTACCGGGATCGCCTTGTCTGCCAGCTCTTCCCCGAAGCTGGTTATCTATTCTTCTGCTTTCGTGACGGTCTGTTCCAATAATATGCAGACCTCCAAGGTCACGAACTTCTTGGTCAATACCAATGTCTGTGCCGCGTCCTGCCATATTAGTAGCAATAGTTATCTTGCCTTTTTGACCAGCCTTGGCAATGATTTCTGCTTCCTGTTCTTCTGTCTTTGCATTCAGTAATTCAAAGGGTATATCTTTCTTGGCGAATTCATCGGCAATTTGTTCAGATTGCTCTATAGAAGTTGTTCCTATTAATACTGGTCTCCCCGAATTGTTCATTTGAATAATCTCTGCCATTATTTTCTTTAATTTAGAAGGGAGGTCTTTATAGATTAAATCAGGTAAATCCTGGCGGATAGCTGGTTTGTTTGTTGGCACTTCAATTACGTTCATTCCATAGGTTTCGAAGAATTCCTTTTTCTCTGTTGAAGCGGTTCCTGTCATGCCGGATACCAATTTATAAAGTTTGAAATAATTTTGTACTGTTATAGATGCCATTGTGTGATTCTCATCTTGAATAGCCAGTCCTTCTTTAGCTTCTATTGCTTGCTGAAGGCCGTCACTGTAGCTCCGCCCTTCCATAACTCTTCCTGTAAAGGGATCTACCAGCAAAGCTTGCCCATTTCTGACGATATAGTCCACATCCCGCTTCATAATTACATGTGCACGCAGCGATTGCATAATGAAATGAAGGAGGATTTGGTGTTCGGCATCATATAAATTGGAAATCCCAAATGCATTCTCAACCTTGGTGGCACCATCGCCTGTAAGATAAATTTGTTTCGATTCAGGATAATATTCATAATCAGCCTCTTCAATAAATGAACGGACTACGATGGATGTAATAGTATATAATTCCGCAGAATGATTGGACTTATTCGCTATGATGAGCGGTGTTCTTGCTTCATCGATTAAAATACTGTCGATTTCATCAATAATAGCGAAGAATAAAGGTCGTTGAACCTTGTGTTTTTCTTCAGTGACCATATTGTCTCTGAGGTAGTCGAAACCAAACTCATTAGCCGTCCCGTATGTTATATCTTTGTTGTATGCTTCCTTTTTTAAGTCAGCAGACAGTCCAGAAATATTAATACCTACACTCAAACCGAGAAATTCGTGGATTTTTCCGATAGTTTCAAAATCACGCTTCGCCAAATATTCATTCGCCGTAATGACATGCACCCCTTTTCCGTAAAGAGCGTGAAGAAAGCTTGGAAGTGCAGCCACAATTGTTTTTCCTTCCCCTGTTTGCATTTCGGCGATGTTTCCTTCTGACAGGGCAAGGCCGCCAAGTATTTGAACGTCATAGTGCCGTAAACCGAGGATTCTATCGGAGGCCTCTCTCACCAAGGCAAAAGCATCAAAAATGATATCATTTATTGATGTTCCGTCTAAAATACGCTTCTTTAGAGATGAAGCTTCACTTTGTAATTGTTCGTCTGTCATTTCTGTATAGGATGATTCAAGATTATTGACTTTGTAAAGATCTTTTTTTAATCTTTTCAACTCTTTGAATGAACCGTCACCTAAGTAATTTTTGATGTTTTTTAACATATGTTTAATCACCTGAATTCCCTTAATTTCTGGTTAAATTATACCATATTAAGATGGGCTATTCTGCGATTTATTACAAAAAATGCTAAAAAACTATTGAATGGCTCCCTTGGGAACTCCTGGGTGTTTACTAGCGGTATTTAAAAGGTATGTAATGTAGTAAATGCGACATTTTAGATTAAAATGAAACCTTTTCCAACTAATTTCGTCTATAATTAGGGGAAGGGGGCTGTAGAAATAAAGAACTTGTTTAATGTAAAAACTTTCTTCGTGTAAATAAAGATAATAATTTGTAATATAAAAGTGATTGAATTCTTTTTAAAATATGATACGATTACAATGGTTTTAACAAGCACTAAAAAATATGAGAAAACCTAGGTGATGCTAGTGGATATAATTAAATTCTTACTGCCTTTCGTCATAGCCATGGCAACATCATTAATCATTACACCATTAGTGATAAAGTTTGCTGTCAGGATCGGTGCGACAGATAAGCCGAATGAACGTAAAGTACATCAAAATATCATGCCGCGAATGGGTGGCTTAGCTATTTTCATCGGTGTAATAGCAGGCTACTTTGCTGGCGGATTATATAATGAAAAAATAACTGGAATTATTCTCGGTGCGGTTTTAATAATGGCTGTCGGGTTATTAGATGACAAATATGAGTTATCAGCTAAATACAAACTTGCTGGTCAGTTTCTTGCTGCAGGTGCAGTAGTAGGCAGTGGATTAACGATAGACTTAATCACCATTCCTTTTATAGGAACATTTGAGTTGGGAAATTGGTCGTTTTTTGTAACATTTTTTTGGATTATCGCTATTACGAATGCTATTAATTTGATTGATGGTCTGGATGGCCTGTCGGCAGGGATTTCTTCAATTGTAATTGGAACAATTGCCTTTATGGCCGGACTTGCGGGTAAACCGTTAATTCTTATGCTTTCCTTGATTTTATTAGGTAGTGCATTAGGATTCCTTTACCATAACTTCTTTCCGGCAAAGATATTCATGGGAGATACCGGTGCTTTATTTTTAGGGTACTCCATTTCAATACTTTCTTTACTGGGACTGTATAAAAGTGTAACCTTATTTAGTTTTATTATTCCTATTATTATTTTAGGAGTGCCTGTTTTTGATACAACATATGCAATTATACGGAGAATTGCCAATAAAAAGCCAATATCGGCCCCGGATAAATCGCATTTGCATCACAGGCTTTTGGCGTTAGGGTTATCACACCGAAGTACGGTTTTGGTCATATATGCATTTGGTTTATTATTCAGTATAAGCGCAATCACATTGGAAGCTTCCACAATGTGGGGAAGTATACTCATTGTATTTGGGCTGCTCCTTATTACCGAAATTATAGCAGAAACCATTGGATTGGTTCATGACAGATACAAACCCGTCATTAAACTGTACAGGAAAGTGACAGGGAAACAATAAAATACTGCCGTTTGTGGTTTCCACAAGCGGCTTTTTTAAGAAAATGTATGCGAAAGTTGTCACAAGGTGGTATAGGTTTTAACATAATTATATATGTTAAAATATAGAATGTTGTCTGATTTTGAAATTAATGGAGGAATTTACATGAAAGTCCCTATGCTTGATCTTACCGAACAATATAGCGAGTTAAGAGAAGAAGTTCTTAAAACATTAGATGAAGTAATGTCCAGTTCTCGCTTCATCTTAGGAGATAATGTGAAAAAATTAGAAGAGGACGTAGCAGAATATAGTAACGTGGCTCATGGAATTGGATGCGGGAATGGAAGTGACGCTATTCATATTGCCCTCCAAGCAGCTGGAGTAGGTCCTGGGGATGAAGTCATCACAACTCCATTTACCTTCTTCGCAACAGGCGGAGCGATCGCCAGAGCTAATGCCACACCAGTTTATGTGGATATCGATCCTGTAACGTTCAATATTGATCCCGAAGCGATTGAAAAGGCAATCACAGAAAAAACAAAGGCAATTATACCTGTTCATCTTTATGGTCAAATGGCAGATATGACACGTATTGCTGAAATCGCTGAAAAATACAACCTTTTTGTTATTGAAGATGCAGCCCAGGCAATTGGTGCAAAGCACAATAATAAAAGTGTAGGTGAATTAGGAACAGCTGCAACTTACAGCTTCTTCCCGACTAAGAACCTGGGTGCTTATGGTGATGGTGGTATGGTTGTAACAAACAACGATGAAATCGCTGAAAAAAGCCGAGTGATTCGTGTGCATGGAAGTAAGCCGAAATATTATCACCATGTATTAGGTTATAATAGCCGCTTAGATGAACTTCAGGCTGCAGTACTTAATGTGAAGTTCCCTCACTTGGATAATTGGGGCAAGCTCAGAAGAGAAAAGGCTGACACTTACACTAACCTGCTCAAAGAAATGGCAGGGGAAAATGTGGTTACACCTGTAGAAGTAGAAGGTAATTACCATGTTTTTCATCAGTATACAATTCGAGTGGATAAACGTGATGAACTTCAGGCTTATCTTAAAGAGCAGGGAGTAGCAAGTATGATCTATTATCCTCTGCCTTTGCATGTTCAGCCTGTATTTAAAGACTTAGGCTACAAAGAAGGTGACTTTCCTGTTGCCGAAAAGGCAGCTAAGGAAGCTTTATCCCTTCCAATGTTCCCTGAATTAAAAGAAGAACAGCAAGTTTATGTAGTTAAGAAAATAGCTGAATTCTTCAATAATTAAAACGACACCAGAAGCGTCGCCTAGGCAATAGGGGCGTTTCTGTTTATTGTGAACATTATAACCAAAAGGTTGGTGTGATTTTTGGAAGAGAATAGAAAACAGTTCACCTTGTATGAATACTTACTTTTTTCTGGAGAAAAAACTTTTTTTAATACTTATACCCTTAATTGCTTTAGTACTTGGGATTGCAGCCTCTTATCTTATCCCCCAAAAAGCTGAATATGTTGGGCAGGCAACTGTTTATACAGGATCAGTACATTTAGATGTGTTAAATGATGAAGATATGATCAGTAAAAGGTATGGTCCAGTTGATGACATTTATGTTCCTGACAGTAATTTCATAAAGTTAACAGTGAATGAGGATACTACCGCTAAAGCGGAAAAAAAGTTACAAGCGTCCATTTCTAAGTTAGAGAGTGATCTCATGGACCAATATGAAATGCAGCTAACTGAAACAAGAAACGTGATAGAACGAACGGAAAATCACTTAGATAGACTGGAAGCTGCTCAGGATAACTACTTAAACAGAATAATGAATAACACTTTAACGGTTGAGGATAGTGTATCTTACGCCGAATTGTTAAGGAAAAATGAAATTGATTTTTCAGATGAAGAAAATATAACTTTCGCAAGTCTTTTTATTCAATTAGACGTGGATATTGCCTTAGCGAAGGCTAAAATTGACAGAGTCGAAAACGATCTCACTTTCTTTGAAAAGCCTGAAGTAAGTGATATAAATATATCTGAAACAGACAAACATACCTTAGAATATGCAATCGCAGGGTTTATTTTTGGCTTGTTTTTCACAATATTAGCTTTAATTTTATGGAAATATATATTGGATGCAAGGAGGGCTTTAAAAATTGATTAATTTTGCCGTTGTGGGAGTAGGACATATTGCCAAAAAACATATAGAGGCGATTAATAATATAGAGGGCGCACGTTTGGTTGCAGTATGTGATACAAACGAAGAAAGACTGAATGCCCCGGAGTACGAAGAGTACAAAAAGTATACTGACTTGAAAGAAATGTTAAGTGAGAATGAAGATATTCAGGTTGTTAATATCTGCGTGCCTTCCGGTTTGCATGCTCCATTAACTAAGATTGTCACTTCCTTTAAGAGGCATGTCATTGTTGAAAAACCTATGGTTTTGAAACTGGAAGATGGAGACTCAATGATACAGGATGCGGAGGAGAATGGCGTTAAGCTGGCTGTAGTCCATCCAAATCGTTTCAGACCAGCTATCCAAGCATTGAAGGAAGCTGTTGATACAAACAAATTTGGCGTATTAAGTCATGCTAATGCAACGGTTCGCTGGAATCGTAATCAGGCATATTACGATCAGGCTCCTTGGAGAGGGACAAAGGAATTTGATGGCGGAGTGCTTATGAATCAGGCTATTCATGACCTTGACTTATTGTTATGGCTAATGGGACCTGTGAAAAGTGTTCAGGCAATGGCGGCGACTAGGTTGAGAAAGATTGAAACAGAAGATGTAGCTGTTGCCACTGTAATGTTTGAGTCAGGAGCGTTAGGGGTAATAGAAGCAGCCACAACTATATATCCTAGTAATTTAGAAGAATCGCTTGCTATTTTTGGTGAAACAGGATCGGCAAAAGTTGGCGGGAAAACAGCCAACCTGATTAAGCATTGGGACTTTGAGACGGTATCTGATGAAGAAGTTCAGTCCTTATCGGAGCAAATTGAGAAAGACCCGTTTGGCACACCTGGCCATCAATGTATAATCGAAGATATGGTGAGTGCTATCAATGAAGGCCGCTCTCCAATCGTCTCAGGAAAAGATGGAATGGCGCCAGTTAAACTAATACACGCAATTTTAGAATCAGCTGAAACTGGAAAGAGAATTGACTTATAAAGGAGTTAGACAGATGAACCATTATGAAAATTTATTAAACAAAATAGAGAAAAAAGAAGCGGTAATCGGTGTAGTTGGACTTGGATATGTAGGATTGCCTCTAGCAGTAGAAAAAGCTAAAGCGGGTTATAAAGTAATTGGATTTGATGTTCAACAGTCAAGAGTAGACGAAGTCAACAAAGGCATCAACTACATTGGTGATGTAGTTGATGAAGATTTAGCCGATATGGTTAAATCAGAACGTTTGGTTGCCACAACCGATTATGCGCAAATTGCCGAAGTGGATGCTGTAGCAATTTGTGTGCCTACTCCTTTGGATATATACCAACAACCAGATACTTCTTATGTGAAAAGCTCTTCTTCGGAAATTGCTAAGTATGCTAAGCAAGGTACGTTGGTTGTTCTTGAATCCACAACATATCCTGGAACAACTGAAGAAATAGTGATGCCTACCCTAGAAGCAAAAGGTTATAAGACGGGCGAAGATATCTTTATTGCTTATTCTCCAGAACGTGTTGATCCGGGTAACAAGCAGTTTAAAACAAAAAATACTCCTAAGGTAGTTGGAGGTATCACTGAAAAGTGTACTTCTGTAGCAGCCAGCTTATACAAGAATGTCCTTGAAGGTGATGTTTATGAAGTTTCCAGCCCGGCCGTAGCTGAAATGGAAAAGATTTTTGAAAATACGTTCCGTCATATTAATATTGCCTTATCCAATGAAATGGCTATTCTGTGTGAAAAAATGGGCATAGATGTCTGGGAAGTTATTGATGCTGCTAAAACAAAGCCATACGGTTTCATGGCGTTCTATCCTGGACCAGGATTAGGTGGACATTGTATCCCAATCGATCCGTTTTATCTGACTTGGAAGGCTAGAGAGTATAATTACCATACCAGGTTAATTGAGTTGGCTGGAGAGATAAACAACACAATGCCTGAATATGTTATCAACAGAACAATGCAGATTTTAAATGAGGATGGTAAGGCTTTACGAGGAGCTAAGGTCACTGTTCTTGGAGTGGCTTATAAAAAAGATATCGATGACGTACGTGAATCCCCAGTACTTAAAATCATTGAGCAATTAGAAGCTCAAGGTGCAAACTATAAAGTTGTAGACCCATACGTATCTTCATTTAAAGCTGCAGGAAAAACAATCGAGACAATTGAGGCAAACAGGGAGCTGCTGAATGACTCTGATATTGTTCTTTTGACCACTGATCACTCAGACTTTAACTATGAAATGATTGCTCAAGAAAGCAAGGTTATCTTCGACACAAGAAATGCATTGAAAGATGTAGAGAAACCTAACAAATATATTAAATTGTAATGGGAGAGAGTGTAATGAATTTTGTTCATGATAGTGTAAAGCTTGATGAATCGGTTACTATAGGACATTTTTCAGTTATTGAAGAAGGTGTCCAAGTTGGAAAGAATGTTCATATCGGAAACAGAGTTACAATTCACAAGGATACAGTGATAGGAGAAAATACAGTTATCTCTGATGGTGCAGTTGTAGGAAAACCACCTAAGCCGGCAAAGACTAGTACAGTTAAGCTTCAAGAGAATATACCTGCCCTGACAATAGGGGAGGAGTGTACTATAGGAGCGAATGCTGTCTTGTATCGTGGAGCCAGTATTGGTAATTTTACTCTGGTTGCAGATTTGGCAAGTGTGAGAGAAAATGTTGAAATTGCAGACTATGTAATCGTTGGACGTGGAGTAACGGTCGAAAATCATGTTAAGATCGGAAGCAGAACAAAAATTCAATCCAATTCTTATATTACAGCTTATACTACGCTTGAAGAGCAAGTATTTATTGCACCGTGTGTAACTACTACAAATGATAACTTAATGGGAAGAACAGAAGAGCGCTTTGACAAAATCAAAGGAGCCACTATAAAGAGGGGTGCCCGGGTTGGCGGCGCATCGATTATTCTTCCTGGCATTACAGTTGAAGAAGAAACCTTTATTGCAGCCGGTGCGCTGGTTACAAAGAACACAGAGCCAAAGAGTTTAATTAAAGGGGTACCGGCAAAATATGCCCGTATGGTCGACGAGAGAGAGTTGTTATAATTGTTAAAGCATTTAAAGCGTTTAGGGGCGGATTCGCTCCTTTACGCTTTTATGAATGTAGGGACTAAGATAATTGCTTTTATCATGCTTCCTATCTATACAAGATTTTTATCAGACCCCGCACAATATGGAGTATTGGATTATATTGATCGAATTACTTCTATGTTGACGTTTCTAATTATATTCGGGACAGACTCTGCTCTTGCTTATTATTATTTTGAAGCAAAAGACAAAAAGTTGAAAGATTATTATGTTAGAACTGTTATGATGTTTCGCCTAGGATTGGTCGCACTTATCGCTCTCGTTATTTTTATAGGAGGAGACTGGTTATCAGAACTCTTACTTGAAGAGGAGGGGAAGACATACCTGCTGCTGATTGCGATGGGCACCTTGTTTTTTGATACAATTTTAACGTTAGTGTTAACGGTATTGAGATATGACTTCTATACAAAACGTGTAGTGTTCTTTACAGTTCTTAAGATGCTTTTGATAGCTTTAGTTTCTTACTTAATATTAGTTACAGTATGGCCGACGGTTACGGGAATTCTTGCAGCACGTATATTAAGTGTAGCCTTTGTTGCTATCTTATTATCCAAATATGTATTCAAATACATTCGGCCTTATTATGATAAAAATATGCTGATTGAAGTTCTAAAATATGCAGCACCGTTAGTTCCAGCTTCATTGGCTTTCTGGATAATTGTAAATGCTAATACTATGTTCCTTAAAGAATTTACATCTTTTGAAGAAGTAGGTATCTATGGGACTGCTATTAAATTTGCAACAATCATAACCTTGGTTACCAGTGGTGTGCAGCTGGCTTGGAGACCCTTTTCTATGTCTTTAAAGGATAAGGAAGATAATGCTCATATATTCTCTAAGATTTATATGGCAATATTGCTGGTCGGAACTTTAGGAATCATGGTTGTAGCTACTATTATGCCATGGGTGATTAAAGTTTTGGACTCAAACTATTGGGAAGCGTATAAGTACGTGGCACTTATATCAGCAACCACCTTCCTTAACTTTTACTATATGATCATCTCGATCGGCGTATTTTTTACAAAGAAAACCAAGTATATATCCTATGCTTTTGGTATGGCAGCAATAGTTAACGTTATTATGAATGTTATTTTGATTCCTGTATTTTCCATTTGGGGTGCTGTGGCAGCCTATTTACTATCTTATATAGTAGCGATCGTTTATATATTCATTAAGAGTCAAACACTCTTTTACGTACCTGTCTCAGGATGGAAAATGTCCATTCAATTCATCTGGGTAATCATATCTGTAATTGGAATAGTTTATATACAAGAGCAAGTAGCTATTTCAGATATGAACATCCTATATGTTTGGGTATTCTATCTTATAGGCTTGTTTGTGGTAGGAATTCATAAGGACCTCTTATCAAAAGGCTCCAAAAAAGGTGTGAATTAAGATGAATATCCGTGTTGAGGTTAAAAATGATCATTTAATAAAATCTACAGCTACCAATAGAGGTAATGTCTATTTTGCTGGATATGTTTATTATAAGAATTCATTATATGATGAGAAGAATATTAGAGACTTAATTCAGCAAACCGAAAACGAGGAATTTCAAAAAATCTTACTCGATTTAAGAGGAGAATTTGTACTGGTAATACACAATGAGGATGAATTTTTGGGGGCTGTAGACCGCAAACGCAGTATTCCGCTCTATTATTACAAAGAAAATAATGGATGGGTAGTTACTGATAAGATTTCAAGCCAAGGCAATGATAAACTTACTGGGACAGCTGTAACAGAATTCATCATTACAGGGTTTACAACGAATGATAAAACACTGTACGAAGGTGTAAAACAGGTGGAAGCAGGCTGTTATATCACGGAAGGAACCACTTCCCTTGAAATGCATCGATACTATTCTTTTTATCATGCTCCTCTCCCAGATGATATTGAGTTGCTTAGTCAAGAACTCGAATCGGTATTATTAGATGTGTTTCGCGATTTAAGTGAACGTACCAAAAACAAAACAATCGTCCTGCCTTTAAGTGGAGGATATGACTCCAGAATCATCGCATTGCTACTAAAGAAGTTCGGCAATGACAACATAATTGCTTTTACATATGGCAAAAGACAAAATAAAGAAGCTGGAGTTAGTGAGGAAATTGCCAAGACTCTAAATATACCGTGGGAATTTTACGAGTATAAAAAGGAGGATTGGTATTCCTGGTACCAATCGGACAAATGGAATGAATATGTTGAGTTTGCAGTCAATGGAAGTAATTTGGCGCACTTACAAGATTGGCCAGCGGTTACTCAGCTTGTACAAAAGCATTCAGAAGAACTTGTCTTTATTCCAGGTCACTCAGGCGACTTTATTGCTGGGAGCCATTTGCCTTTTGAAATCACAGAAGACCGTGAGTTTTCTATCGACGAGGTCATCTCCTTTATTCTAAATAAACATTACAAACTATGGGATATTGGTACTATTCCTGAAAATGGTCCTGACCTTGTCGAAGAAATAAAAGAATCCATTCAACATCTTCCCTATAAGAGTAACGAAGAGGCAAGTGCCTTATTCGAATATTGGGATTGGAAAGAGAGACAAGCCAAATTTATCATCAATTCACTTAGGGTGTACGAGTTTTATCAGGAGAGTTGGGAAATCCCATTATGGGACGACCGGATAATGGAGTTTTTCAAAAAGGTGCCTGTTTCCCTTAGATTCAATAAATATCTATATGACTACACTTTACACAGAATGTATCCGAGCTTCTTCGCTAAGCCTAAAAAGCTTTATGGAAGAGATGCCTCTCTTTCCAAAAAATATGGAAAGCTTTACGGGATGGGAAAAAAAGTTTATCAAAAAAAGAAGCTTTGGCAACAATATTATAAAGATCCCATGGAATGGTATGGCATTTTTCCTGATTATAAGAGTTATCTGTTAGCTTTGCGGTTTAGAATCGACGGGCTAACTTATAAAAATCCCTATAATATCAATTCTTTCTTGGTGAAAGATTTTATTCTGAAAAACAGGAGGGTTACACCTAAATGAAAATCATTACAATTATTGGAGCAAGACCTCAATTTATAAAAGCGGCCCCGGTATCAAGAGTCTTGAGAGAGCAAGTGCAAGAACTTATTATTCATACTGGTCAGCATTATGATGCAAACATGTCCGATATTTTCTTTGATGAACTTAATATTCCTAAGCCGGATTATCAACTTGGTATTGGCTCTGGTTCACATGGAAAGCAAACTGGTGACATGCTTGCAGGAATTGAAGAAATCCTTTTAAAAGAACTCCCGGATTACGTATTGGTTTATGGAGATACAAATTCAACATTGGCAGGTTCTTTGGCTGCGTCTAAATTGCATATACCGATTATACACATTGAAGCTGGGTTAAGAAGTTTTAATAAGAAGATGCCTGAAGAAGTAAATAGAATATTAACCGATCATATCTCAGAGTACTTGTTCTGCCCTACCGATACAGCAGTACGAAATTTAGAGAATGAAAATATAACCAAGAATGTCTTCAATATAGGAGACGTCATGTATGATGCGGTTCTTTATAACCAAGAGCTTGCAAAAGAGAAGTCCACTATTATTCAAGATCATGAACTTTCTGATAACCAATACCACTTGATTACCATTCATCGCGCTGAGAATACTGATGATCCTGAAAGAATTAAAAACATTTTAGAAGCCTTAAATGAGATTGACACATTAAAAGTTTGGCCTATTCATCCCCGGACTAAAAATGTTCTGAGCAACATGGGATATGATTTAGAAAAAATACACAATCTTAAAGTGATTGATCCTGTTGGTTATCTGGATATGTTGACCTTGGAAGCACATTCAAAAAAATCATTACTGACTCAGGCGGGGTTCAAAAAGAAGCCTACTTTATGAAAGTCCCTTGTATAACGGTTCGCGATCAAACGGAATGGGTGGAAACTCTGCAATTTGACGCTAATATTCTTACAGGTACAGATAAAGAGAAGATTCTTGATGCTGTAGCTAAAGAAAGTACTCCGGAATATTTAAATGTATTTGGTGATGGTCATGCAGCTGAGAAAATTTTTAACATAATCAATAAATAAAGAGGGTGCTTATAAGTGCTCGAACTGTCAATATTTATCGTAGTATTAACGGCTTCTGTGCTGCTATTCCGTAAGGTGGCAGGAAGCCTTTCTCCACTAAAACCCAATTTAATATCAATAATATTTTATTATTCGTTACTGATTTCCAGTTTCATTGGAAGTGTTCTAATTGCTCTGGATATTGATCACTACTATATGATTAATAGATTGGATCATGAAAAATACAGACTAATTGGGTTTTTGTGTGTTTCTTTTGTAATGCTGTTTTTACCTTTAACAATGTTAATGGTAAATAAGTTATTAGGATTTGATTCCAAGCGGGAATTTAACGAATACTTAAAAAAGCCTATTCACTATTTATCGAGCACAAAGCGCGATGTGTTTTTTTGGTTGTTTTTTATTTTATCAAGTATCTCAATTTTGTCTGTTGTATATACATTACTAATGACAGAAACAATCCCGCTATTTGAATTGCTTAAAGGGAATTCTGCAGATTTAGCTATGTTAAGAATTGAAGCTTCCAGAAGCTTTAATGGGTATGTATATGTAAGGAATATATTCGCTATAGCTTTAACACCCATTTTATCTCTTATTGCCTATATAGTCAGTTATCAACAGAAAACTCTGCGTTGGAAACTTTTGTTCCTAATACTATTCAGCTTATCTATATTAATTAGTATTTATGACTTGGCAAAGTCACCCGTGTTTTTCTATATCATAATGTTTATTCTGATCAGATTATATATTGGAAGCTTGAAGTTAAATTGGAAAAGGATAAGTGTTTATCTGATAATGGGAGGCACTGTCCTAATAGGGATGTACGTATCTATTCAGGGAGTCAGCAATATCAGTGAGTATTTGTCTTATTCTTCTGGTCCGATTGGAAGAATCATTCTTGCTCAAATTTCCCCAGCTTTTCTCCATTTAAACCTGTTTAATGAATCTATCCCTTTTCTGCAAGGGCAAAGTCTGCCTTCCATTCTAATAAGCTGGTTGGATATTGAGAATGTCCGCTCTGCACGACTGGTAATGGAAAATACCTTCCCTAATAAAGTCGATGACGGAACAGCCGGGGTATTAAACACCTTATTTATTGGAGAAGCTTACGCCAACTTTGGATATTTAGGGATTTTGTTTGGAACGTTGTATTTAGGGGTGCTCATACAAATTGTTTATATTTGTTTTTTACGCCTGCCAAAGAATCCGGTATTTATTGGTTTGTTCGTATACTTTACTGTAAATATTCCCAGAACTTTAGTTGGAGGGTTTGCAGACTTTCTATTCAATCCAATATGGGTCTTTATTACCTTCGTATTAATAGGTTTGTTAGTTGCTGAAAGATTACTACATGATATACCATATCTCCGGAAAAAGTTTAAGCTTTATAAATAGTAAGGGGAATCTATATGAAATCTGTCCTTTTATACTACCCTTTCACAATGGTAGAAAATGCGAATAGCGGTTCTAAGCTCCGTCCCATTGAAATGTATAGAGCATTTTTGAGGTGGGGGCAGCGAAATAACATTAACATTGTCCTTATTTCCGGTAATTCTGAGGAGAGGACGGCTCGCTTTGCTGAATTAAAAAATGAGGGAGCGTTTGACAATCTCCTTTTTTGTTATATGGAGAATCAAACCATCCCTCTATGGTTAACTGATCAAAACCATATTCCTAAGAAACCTTTTATTGATCGACAAATTCTCTCATTGTTAAAAGCAAAAAGCATCCCAGTAGGAGTATTTTATAGGGATGTCTACTGGAAATTTGATGATTTATATCCGTTGAAAGGTATAAAGAAATCTATAATGCAGTCTATTTATAGAGCCGAGGAAAAGTTCTATGAGAAATTTTGTGATGTGATTTACCTGCCCAGTGATGCTATGGGAAAGTATGTTAACATAAATACCAAGAAGGCAGCATTGCCGCCAGGGGGTAAAGAACAAGAGTTAACTAAGAAGGAGATATCCCTCCCAATTAAAGGGTTATACGTTGGAGGCATAAATAATGAGGCTTATGGGTTACCTTTGCTGCTCAAGGCCTTAAATAAAATCAATGAAGATGAGGCAAGATTATCGCTTACAATTGTCTGCAGAAAAGATGAACTTGAGAAAGTTTCGCCTGACACTTTAAAGGATATTTCACAATTAAATGTAAATGTTCTGCATGTGAGCGGTTCAGAGTTGGATGAAGTCTATAAGAATTCTGATATTGCTTTCATTCCAAGAGAAAAAACCACCTATAATGATTTTTCAGTTCCTGTTAAACTGGTTGAATATTTATCCAATGGTCTACCTGTAGTCGCTACAAATTGCGAAGCTCAACAAGAGTTTATCGAATCAGGGCCCTATGGGGTAATTGGTGAAGCGAATGTAGAAAGCTTTATTCAAGCAATTGAGAAAATCAGTGATAAAGTAGCCATGTATAAAGACAGGATAGAAGAAAGCTTTTTAGAAAATCATTCTTGGGATGCACGAGTTGAAAAGGTACAAAAAACATTATTAAAGGAGAAAATATGAAAGTCATCTTATTAGCTCCAAGTAAGTCTATTCACACCCATAAATGGGCAAAATTCTATCAAGATAAAGGAATACAAGTAAAGGTGGCTACATTTTCAGATCATTTTTCGAAGGAGAATGCAAGTCAAGTTGACACTTTTACTCTTCCGAAGCATCTCCCTGCGAAAATGTCATACTTTTCCTCTGTCTTTGCTTTAAAAAAATTAATTAAAGACTTCCAACCTGATATTGTACACGCACACTATGTATCCAGCTACGGAGTACTGGGTGCACTCGCCAACTTTCATCCTTATTATGTTTCAGTTTGGGGAAGAGATGTATTTCAATTTCCTCAACAAGGACAGGTGAACAAAAAGTTAGTACAATTTGCATTAAAGAAGGCAGATGTCGTATGTTCAACTAGTAAGGTTATGGCAGAAGAAACAAATCTTTACACCGATAAAAAAATACATGTGACTCCTTTTGGTGTCAATGTGGAGTATTTCAACCCAGAAAAAAATTCAATTACCCCTGGCAAGAAGAAGGTTATAGGTACGGTAAAGGCTTTAGAAGATAAATATGGAATAGGAGATCTCGTACAAGCCTTCGCTAAGGTACACAAAAAACATCCTGATACAGAGCTGTTAATTGTAGGTGATGGACGCCAGCGAAAAGAATATGAGGACCTTACAATCAGCTTGGGCATTGCAAATGTAACAACCTTTACAGGAAAGGTGCCTAATGAGGAAGTTCCTGCTTACATCAAAAAAATGACAGTCTTTGCTGTTCCATCTACTGAAAACAGCGAAAGTTTCGGAGTAGCGGCGGTTGAAGCGATGGCATGTGCAGTTCCTGTTGTAGTTTCAAATGTAGGGGGGCTACCCGAAGTTGTTGTAGATGGGGTCACTGGGATTGTGGTACCTAAAGAAAATCCTGAGAAACTAGCTGAAGCATTTAACCAGCTTATTGATGATCCTCACCGTGCTGCCGAAATGGGCCGAAAAGGGGTTGCACATGTAATGGAAAATTACAACTGGGTCGATAATGCAAATTATATGCTGTCTCTATACAAGAAAACATTAGAGGGAGGAGTATGACTATGATAAAAAAAGCTGTAATACCAGCAGCGGGGTTGGGAACGCGCTTTCTGCCTGCAACTAAAGCGCAGCCAAAAGAAATGCTGCCTATAGTAGATAAGCCTACTATCCAATATATAATTGAAGAAGCAGTTAAATCGGGTATAGAAGATATTATTATCGTCACAGGAAGAAACAAGCGGGCAATTGAAGACCACTTTGATAAGTCTGTGGAGCTTGAAATGCTCCTCGAACGTACTGGAAAACATGAAATGCTTGAGATAGTAGAATCTATTTCTAATTTAGTCGATATCCATTATGTTAGACAGAAAGAGCCTTTAGGACTTGGACATGCTGTACTATGTGCCAAGAAGTTTATTGGTAATGAGCCTTTTGCTGTATTACTGGGAGACGATATTATAGACAATGAGGTCCCGGGTTTAAAACAGATGATGGATCAATACAATAAAGTTCAATCAAGTATCCTTGGGGTTAACGAGGTACCAAGATCTGAAGTAGACAAATACGGTATTGTTTCTTATAAGGAACAACAGGGTGAACTTTACAAAGTGGATAGTTTAGTTGAAAAACCGGCTATTGAGGATGCACCGTCTACACAAGCAATTGTGGGAAGATACATTCTTTCTCCAACCATATTTGAAACTCTGGAAACGGTAAAACCTGATAAAAAAGGAGAAATTCAACTAACTGAAGCGATTGACAAATTGTTGGATAAAGAAGATATCTACTCTTACATTTTGCAAGGAAACCGCTATGATGTAGGAGATAAATTCGGATTTTTACAAGCCTCGATAGATTTCGCCCTTAAACGTGAAGATTTAAGTGAAAAATTGAAAGCCTATCTAAAAAACATCGAGAAATAGTGAGGGTTAATTAATGAGAGTAATATATTTATGCCAACATTTCCCTCCTGAAACCGGAGCCCCGCAAATAAGGGTGTTTGAAGTGAGCAAAGAGCTCTTGAATAAGGGACATCAAATTGAAGTAATTACGGCGTTTCCCCATCATCCTCATGGCGTGATTCCGCCTGAGTATAGTGGGAAATTTTATATGTTCGAAGAATGGAAAGGGGTACCAGTACACCGTACCTGGATTTATCCTTCTGCGAAGGGTTCATTTTGGAAACGGTTAGCTTCATATTTTTCATTTACCTTCAGTTCTTTCTATGGCTTGATGAAGGCAAAGCCTACTGATATAATTATTTGTAATTCTCCCCCGCTATTCCTTGGAATTACAGGATATCTCGGTGCAAAGTTAAAAGGTGCTAAATTCGTATTTAATGTTGCGGATATTTGGCCGGAATCAGCAGTAGAGCTGGGTATTTTGAAGAACAAAACCTTTATAAAATTGGCTGAGATGCTTGAAAAATTCTTATATAAAAAATCATGGAAGATAGCAGCTGCTACTGAAGGTATCAGTGAATATATAATTAATAAAGGTAAGTCAGCTAAGGATGTTTTCTTGTTACCCAATGGAGTGAATACCGATTTCTTTAAACCTGAAGCTCCAGATGAAGACTTATTGAAGAAATTAAATCTGCAAGGAAAAACAGTTATTACTTATGGAGGAAATTTAGGGTATGCCCAAGGATTAGATTCCATTTTAAAAACTGCAGCAATTTTGCAGGATGATTATCCTGATGTCCATTTTTTATTTGTAGGAGATGGACCAGAAAGGGAGTCCCTTCTAGCACTTAAAGAAGAGTTAAACCTCTCAAACGTTACTTTTTATGGTTCTGTTCCTTTAGAAGCAATGCCGCAAATTTTTTCAATTTCCGATTTTAGCATTGTTTCTCTGCGAAATATTAATTTGTTTAAGGGAGCTAGACCATCAAAGATCTTTCCTGCTCTTTCGACAGGTACACCAGTAATCTATTGTGGAGTTGGTGAATCAGCCCGAATCCTTGAAGAGAAAAACTGCGGCAGAATTGCTCCGCCGGAAGATCCTGAAGGTATCGCGCGTGTTATAAAGGAATTAGAAAACCTGACGAAAACAGAATATGAAGAAATGGTTGCGACTGGAAGAGAACTGGCTATAAATGAGTACTCCTGGAACCGAATTGTGGATGATCTATTATTTAATATAGAGCAAAAAAATAAGCACAGGTGCACCTGTGCTTATTTTTTGTTCTATATATTTTATTTAGAAACAGTTGTACCTTTAAAATAATGAGTGATGATTTGTTCAGCAGTCCAGCCCTTTTCGGCAAAGCCATTCGCTCCATATTGACTCATACCTATACGGTGCCCCCAGCCTTTACCATTAAGAGTAATGTTGCTCACTCCATTAACAGTAGGATAAGCTTGTATTCCTGAAGGCATTTGAACTTCCACTTCCTTAGAAGAGACAGTTGTAATACCCGAAGCTGTTTGAACTGATTGTCCATTCATCTCATTCATAGTGACACTTCCGTTTGGCGTCTGCACACTGAATGAATTTGATTGTTTAGTCAACTTTACATCAAACCAGTTGGAATAAAGCATATTGTAGTAGCTGGAATTAGGAATAGGGAACAGCTTCCTTATCACTGATTCATTTCCCTCAATAGTCTTAGATCCATCTGTTGTTTCAATCGTCACCCCTCTTACTTCACCATTCTGACCTGGTTTGTTCAAGGACATATTTAGTAGGGAGGTGGTGGTAGGGTTAAAGCCAAACTGAGTCAACACCTGTTGTGGCGAAAAATCTACTGACCAATTACTATATATGGAATCCTCATACGGGTCATTTACAGATACAAGATAAGGGAAAGAAGCTTGATTTGAATTCCAGACATCTCCTACATTTGCCGTTTGACCGCCGCTAGTTGAAAAGAAGAATGTTTGAATAACCTTTCCATTATATCGAACGACCAAACCATCTGTCTCTTGGATAGCAGCATTTGATCTCGAATTTTCACTGGAATATCCTCTGTAAACCTGACTGGAGGCAGTATCTGAAAGAGTCATAGAATTAGCTGCATAACTTCTTGCAGCAATTGCTTGTGCCTTTAATGCTTCTTTATGCCAGGATGAGGGCATTTCATTTGGCACAACACCTTTAAGATAGTTTTCCAAATCTAAAGTGTTCACAATTTGAATATTAGTTCCTTTTGGAGTTATTTTATAGCTTCCTCTATAGGTTCTCCCATTGCTCAATTTCCCTAAGTTAAGTGTGTTATTAATAGCCTCTTGAAATGAAGTATCCTTTGCAGACACCCATCCATTACCACTATCTGAAGAAACGTTATACCACACCTCTCCTAAAAAATTTGTAAATGTTCCCAAATAAGGAGCTGCTTCACCAGAATTTAATTGCTTTATTACATCATATGATACAGTTGCTCCTTTTCTCAGGGGAGCAGATTGATTAAAGATAACCATTTTCGGCAAGGAATTCAATTCAAGGAGTTGAAAGCCCTTATTGGACACTATTGTACTACCCGCAAATTGGACAGAGATCCCATTGCTTGCCTTCTTAAATGTAAGAGCTGTTTTTGTTGGCAAGTAGCTGATACTGTTTGTATCTAAATTAATTAATTGAAATGTTCCTTGGGTGGTGATGCTGCCCGAGGAGGAGTTAACTACTGCTACATTCGTAGGTTTATTATATTTAATAGATTGCATGGCTTTGAGTCCATTAGGATTAAAAAGGGAAACTACAAGAAATCCTATTAGAAATAGCGTTAATTTCTTCATATTATCTCACCTCAGCCAAGCTGCTAATAATCCACCCGCGGTCTCCATTCGATGTTTCTACATTATACCAAGTTTCACCAAGGCTGTTTTTGAAAGATTGAATATACTTTAAAGTGGTGCCGCCAGAAAGAGTTGTTTTGATAGAATAGCTTGTTGTTGCTCCCGCTCTCAGGTGTACATCACTTTTAGTTACTACTTGTGTTGGTACTGTATTCGTTGGCTTGGTAGTTGAAGTATCGCCAGAAAATACCCAGCCTTTTAATGTACTCGATAGCTCGACTCTATACCATACTCCTATGCTGGTTGTATGCTTATCTATAACTTTCAGCGCAGAGCCGAAAGGCTTTGTAGCTATCACTCTGTATTGACGTGTTGCACCTGAATGAATGGTAACATTATTGTTAGTTGTATACACTGCAGAAGGCAATGACGGAGTTGTATCCCCTGGTCCAGTACTTCCATCTGCAATTTGGTCTTTTAATTGGTTAATTTGAGATTGCTGTGACTGCACGGTTTGTTCTAATTGACTTATTCTGCTATTGATTGGAGAGAGTTGTGACTTTACCCAATCCACACTTGCTAAAAGTACATTAGAATCGGCAGATGTGGAGGCAGGTGCTGTCATCCCAATCCCTGATGCTAGTCCTATAGTAATAGCTATGGCGGCGATAGATTTTTTCGATTTAAACATTCATTCCACTCCTCTTTGATTTTTAAGGGTGATAAAATATCACCCTTTGAATTAATAGTTGAAGTATTCTTCTAGTCCTTTTCTGATTCCCAAAGCTGCCTGACGTCTGAAATTCTCGGTCTTTAACTTAGCCTCTTCATTAGGATTTGATAGGAAAGCAAGCTCTACTAGTATACTCGGAAGCTCGTTCTCTCTATTTACATAAAACAGCTGCTCTTTTACTCCTCGGTTAGCTGTTCCTATATGAGAAACCATATTATTTTGAACAGCTTTCCCTAATAAATAACTTTTTGGACCATTGAAATTTACTGATTTATTATAAAAAGTAGTTGATCCAGCTGAATTTCTAGTGTAGGAATCTCCATGGATGCTGATAAAAGCATCATAATCAGAATTATTTGAAATATCCGTTCTTTCATGCAGTTCCAAGAATGTATCATTACTTCTTGTCAGTTTTACAATAGCACCGGCTCTTTCAAGTTCTTCTTTTAAATAAAGAGCAGTATATAAATTGACTTCTTTTTCATATAGACCTGTGACACCTATAGCACCACTGTCACGTCCCCCATGGCCAGCATCAATGATAATTTTCTTACCTGCTAAACCTTTAGGCACGACTTTAATTGAAAGTTTTTCATTATAATCCCTAAGAGTGTAAGAATAGCCTGAAGCAAACGTAACAACCATGGCTTTTTTACCATCTGAAAGGGTTTGAGAAGAAATAGAGGAAACCCCTTTCGGATAACTTGTCGGAAGAACCAAGTCAGTTAACCCGCCAAAAATTCTGATTGAATTATTTGACAGAGTAGAATAAGCTAGGTTAAATTCTGATGGTTTCTGCCATGTTATATAAGTATCTTTTCCAACATTGGATATAGAGGGTTTAGTTAAGCTTTGTATAGAGATATTAGAAATTTGTGCTTTATTTACCCATCCTCTTATACCATCTGGTGTTTCGACGTTTAACCACTCATTCAATTCTCTTAAAACGAGCAAGGTTTCGTTAAGTTCCAGGTGTTCTGCTATGGAATAATTTCCATTTGCACCTTTTCTTAATACTGCTTTTTGAAGTGCGTAGACCTTGGAATAATCAGTTTTCACTTCATATTCAGGTACCCACCCCTTCGTACCATCTTGCAACTGAACATTTATCCATTTTTCATTTGAGGAGTTTACATGTTCAGCCAATAGGGTAACTCTATCACTATAGGATAAAATTCGTTTAACAGGGTATTGGTATGTAGCACCTGAACGAACGATCCCTCTTTGAGTTCTTATATTGATAGTAGTGTTTAATTTAATTGATGAGGCAGCTACGACAGACTCGTGCACCCAAATAAGTTTTCCATTATACAAAGCATTATACCAAGTCTCACCATTGCTTTCTCTTTGTTCTTTTACTGCTGTAAGTTGTGTACCCTTAGTCGCTTGGGTTACCACGAGACTGTTTAAAGAGGGCTGGCTCCTTAAATTAGCAACGTCTACATTAATATAGAGTGATTTATTTATAGAAGTGCTCTCGCTTAAAAAATCAACATTGATCCAGCCGGAAACCTTTTCCGAAACCTGTACACGAACCCATGTTTCATCAAAACTATTTTTAAAACTGCTTAATACTTTGATTTTTTGATTAGCATTGAGCTTTTCGACAATTTTGTAACTTGTTGTTGCCCCACTATGAACATTGACTCCATTGGTTTTAGCATACATATTTTCAGGTAGTACTAATTCCTTTTCCTCATCCGGTGTAGACTGTTCTGTAAAAGCAGAAGAATTGATCCAGCCTTTAACAGTTCCTAAATCAACTCTATGCCATAATTCTCCCTTAGCATTTGTAAAGGAATCTATCACGGTTAGTTCATCGGATTTCTTAGCGGTATACACTACTTCGTAAGAATTCGTTGCACCTTTATGTATGGATGCAGAATCTACAGTGATTTTCATAAGCTTAACTACTGGAGGTAATGGTGTCTCAACTTCTTCAAATGCTTCAGAACTAACCCAACCCTTAATAGTACCTAATTCAATCCTGTACCATAATTCTTTTTGACTATTAGTAAAGGAATCTATTATCACAGCCGTATCGCCAACCTCTACTGTTGCCACTTCGTCGTATGCTGCTGTAGCCCCTTTTTTAACGGAAGAAGCTTGCATTACAACCTTTTGAGTTTTCTCAGGAGCTTCTACAATTGGTTCTTTTGAAACTAACTCACTAAAAACCCAGCCTTTTTTTCCATCAAATTCAATTCGATACCAGACTTCATTGAGACTGTTTTCAAAGGAATCAATTATTTCAACAGTGCGGCCGTTACCTAGTTTATCTACTATAGGATAAGAGGTGCTAGCTCCTTTTCGTATATTTACATTGTCAGTATTAATGGTAGAGTTTGAGCCTGTAAGACTTTCTGATTCAGTGCTGAAACTAGGGATCCAGCCTTTAACTTCTCCTAAGTCTATTCTGTACCATTTTTCACCCTTGGCATTCGTGAATTCATCAATGACTATGAGTTCTGTTCCTTTGTCTAAGTGCTTCACAACTGGATATTGTGCAGTAGCGCCTTTCCGAACCTCTACATTATCTTTTGTAGATACTTCATCGGCGTTGGCAACCAATGGAAACAAGAATGCTGTCGAAAGCACTGAAGAAGCTATTATTCTTTTCACTATTTACCTCCAAATAATCTTTGTAATTAACTATTACATTTTATCGAAATATGTCAATTATTACAATCAGTTCTAGAAAGTTATTGTAAAAGAAAATTTTTCCATCTTAAATTTAGGTAAAAAAAGAAAAGGAAGACCTTTTCTAGGAAGATAATGTTTCATTAAGTTGGTAGGAGGTTTCGTCTATTGATTCCATATCCGGAATATAATAATATGACCCATTTATATAATCATCATAGCCTTCCAGTTTTAATTGTTTAATTTCCGCTTCTTTAATTTGGGTATATAACTTTACAAAACTCAGAAATTTAGAAGGGGGGATATTCGTCTTAACATTATCTCCGATATCTTCCAATATTTCATCCGTTTTAGTTATAGAAGTAAATGAAGTTCCTTTATCCGTAATGGCTTTAATAACTTGTTGCTGCCTTTCATTTCTCCCAAGATCACCATTAGGATCTTGTTTTCTCATTCTTACATAAGCTAGAGCTTCATTTCCATTAAGCAATTCTGTTCCTTCATAGAACGTCTTCCATTTTAGACTTCCCGTCAATTGAGCTTCAAAGGTAAATGGTATATCTATAGTTATACCTCCTAATGAATCTACAATATCTTCAAAACCTTGAAAATTCGTAGTCACATAGTAATCAATAGGAACATCAATAAAATGATTAACAGCTTCTACAGTAGGTTCTACTCCCCCATACCCATAGGAATGGGCTATTTTAGTATCTATTCCAGCTTCCGGAATATAAGTCAAAGTATCTCTTGGAATACTAAGCATTTTTATATCCTTGTTAGCGGGATTTACTGTTAGTAGTAAAAGCACATCAGAGCGTCCTAACCCGCCTTCCTGATTTTCAATTCCTACCAATAGTATAGAGAATGGTTCCTTTGTTACTTCAACATCTTCCAATGCTCTTTTACTGAGATTAGAAGAGTTTATTTCTTGATATATTTTATCAGTGGTATTTTTAGTATCCCTATAAAGGTTGAACCCGAAAATTGTTAATCCTAAAGTTCCTGTCATTATAAATAAAAGTAATAAGCTCCCAATCACTCGTCTTCTTCTTTTACGTTTAATATTTTTATGATTTATACGAGAATCGTGCAAAATTATCCCTACTTTAATGTAATTTCTTTTATCGATTCATTCTAATATAATTTAAACTTTTCGTAAACCGCCTAGAGAATGCTTACTCTATTGGCACATTTTTTATTTATTCGTTCTCCAAATACTCTAAATGACTCTCAGTGATGTATCCCTGCCCATTCGTCAACTCCGTCATCCACTCGACAAATTCCTCTTTCTTATCCTCTTCGACATAAGTCTCAATTTCGACAGTGTCGAGGTAGTGAATTTCTTTTAGCGGATATTTCGACGATCTTACTTCGTTTTCGACTTTTCCCAGCAGGGTATAATCGATTTTCGTCTTCATGACACGCATAAGGGTTCTTTCGACAATACCGACCGCGTTCAGGCCCTCTGAGACGGCTTTACCGTACGCTCTGATTAATCCGCCTGCTCCGAGCTTGATTCCGCCGAAATAGCGCGTGACGACCACGACGGTGTCCTTCAAATCGCGCTTCTTCAGAACTTCCAGCATGGGTACTCCAGCGGTACCGCTGGGTTCGCCGTCATCGTTGGCTTTTTGTATGAGGTTATGCTCTCCGATCATATAGGCAGAGCAGTTATGATTGGCATTCGAATGGTCTTTTTTTATGGTGTTGATGAATTCCTGGGCTTCTTCTTCTGATTCAGCCCTTTTGATTTGTGCGATGAAGCGGGAGCGCTCAATGTTGATTTCGTGCTGTCCGGCTTCTTTCACTGTCAGATATTTTTGAAGCAAAATCATTCTCCTCTCAAAAGGTTTATCTATGGTATATAGAGGGTAGGTATCATAATTCGACAAAAACAGCTTAATCTCTATTCTACTATATGAGAAGAGACAAAGCATTATTATTGTCTGTTTACTTTATTGCGTTAAAGCGTGAAGAGGGGCTGTGCCTTTTGGTTCGTCCAGATTCAGCGGCCGCTTACTCTTCTCATGCATTAGTGTATTAAAGCGGTACAGGGTAATATGTAACGAAATTTTAATATCCGACAAAATGTGACATGGTATAATAGATGTGCCTTGGGATACTATTTCAGCAAAAATATGCCTAGATGAATAAAGGACTTTACTGGATGCTGTTGAATTCTTAAAATATCCGATTAAATAGGGAAAGCTATATAGTAAATTGGATTCAGGCGCTGTCATTTAGAATGTGTCTTTTTATCTAATTTTGACCCTTGTGCTGATTTTAACTATTTTGAAATAGTGATGAAATAAACTCCATGTACAATAGGCTTGGTATTAAGGAGGGTCCCCGTGTCTATTAGAAAGGTGAACACCAAGATGCTGGATAATATCTTAGAGCAGATGATCGACACGGTCGGCCGCAGTAAAAGTGATGTTTTTGAAATCGGCGAACAGTGTCGGCAGGATTATGAATCGATAACAGAAGAATTGAAAGTAATAAGAGAGTCTGTGTTCAGGGTCATTCAAGAAGGCGATGATCTTGAGAGGAAATCGAGGTTTGCCCGGAAAAGGCTTTCTGAAGTCAGTCAGCACTTTCAGAATTTCTCTGAAGCTCAGGTAAGGGAAGCATATGAGCAGGCGCACGATTTGCAGATGAAGCTTTCTTTGAACAGGCAGACAGAAGCCAGGCTCCGGGAACGCAGGGACGATATCGAGCGGCGCATCAAGAATCTCCAGGACACCATCGATCGGGCAGAACAGCTGAATTCTCAAATATCGGTTGTGCTGAATTATTTAAGCAGTGATCTTAAGCAGATGGGGGCAGCTCTTGAGGATGCGAAAGAAAAGCATGACTTTGGACTGCAAATCATTGAAGCTCAGGAAGAAGAGCGGAAGAAGCTGTCACGGGAAATCCATGATGGCCCTGCCCAGATGCTGGCGAATGTGCTCCTGAGATCGGATCTGATTGACAGAGTGTACCGTGAGAGCGGGCCAATGGCGGCATTAGGGGAGATCAAGGACCTGAAAACCATGGTCCGGTCAGCCCTGTATGAAGTCCGCAGGATCATTTATGATCTAAGGCCGATGGCGCTGGATGATTTAGGACTGGTACCGACCCTCACAAAATACTTAAGTACTATCGAAGAGTATCATAAGAGCACTTCGATCAGTTTTGTGAATGTTGGTCAGGTCAAAAGGCTGCCTTCCAAGTATGAGGTGGCACTCTTCAGGCTCATCCAGGAATCAGTACAGAATGCATTGAAGCATTCAGAAGCCAGGGAGATCCAAGTGAAGCTGGAGATTTCCAAAAGCAAGGTAACAGTCATCATCAAGGATAATGGAAAAGGATTCGATACAAAAAAGAAGAAAAACGGATCCTTTGGAATCATGGGCATGAGGGAACGTGTGGAGCTCCTTGAAGGGGAGATGAGCATCGATTCAAAAGTCGGCTCAGGCACGGTCATCCTTGTTCAGGTTCCATTAACAGCATAAATTTTTTCTCGTACACATAGGGAGGCGAAATCATGGCAACGAACATTGTCATTATAGACGATCATCAGTTATTTCGAGAAGGGGTAAAACGCATCTTAGAATTTGAACCATCTTTTAACGTACTTGCAGAAGGAGATGACGGTTCACAAGCCATTCAGTTGGTAGAGGAACATAATCCTGATGTGGTTTTGATGGATATCAATATGCCGGAAATCAACGGTGTGGAAGCGACAGCTCAGCTGGTGAAGAAGCATCCTGATACAAAGGTCATCATTCTTTCCATCCATGATGATGAAAATTATGTGAGCCACGCGCTGAAAACAGGTGCATTAGGATACCTCCTTAAGGAAATGGATTCCGAGGCATTGGTTGAAGCTGTGAAGGTTGTGGCAGATGGAGGTTCTTATATCCATCCTAAAGTCACTCACAACTTGATCAACGACTACCGCCGATTGGCGAATACGCAAGAGTCAGGCGGCTTCAAGCAGACAGAAGTAAGACGCCCTCTGCATTTGCTGACTCGCCGCGAGTGTGAAGTGCTGCAGATGCTAGCAGACGGCAAAAGCAACCGTGGAATCGGTGAAGCACTGTATATCAGTGAGAAAACCGTTAAGAATCACGTAAGTAATATTCTTCAGAAAATGAGTGTGAATGACCGTACGCAGGCTGTTGTTACAGGAATCAAAAATGGCTGGGTAGAGGTTAGATAGTGAGAGAGCGGGTCCTTTTTGGGGCTCGCTTTTTAGTTTTGTTGGTGCGTTAAGCTGCCTGCGCTGCAGACTTCATACATGAGTGGGTGGAAAAGAGCTGCTCGTGACTGAGGGGAAGGGACTTCATACATGAGTTACTGAAAAAGAGCTGCTCGCGACCGAAGAGGGTAGAACTTCATACATAAGTGGGTGAAAAAGAGCCGCTCGTGATTGAAGATTTTTTTAGATGGAAGGAAAACAGGCTGCACCTGATTAGATAGGGGCAGCCTGTTCTTTAATGCTTTCTGCGGGCAAAATCGACGAAACGGAACTTATCGAGCCTGTGCCGGGACTCTGTGTATTGAAAGAGGGTTGTATCTTCCAGGTGGACATAGTTTTTCACGACGACCACATGGTCATAGCCGGACAGGTCCAGGTAGGCGCGGTCTTCCTCTGTACATTTCTCCACGACGATTTCTTTTTTAGCATAGGAGATGGGAAGCTTCATTTCGTTCTCCAGGTATTCATAGATGGATTTCTCACAGATTTCCTTTGTCAGGAGAGGGACGTTCTTTCTTAAAAAGAAGTCTTTATCCAGAATGATGCGTTCTCCTTTGATGTTACGGGCGCGGACGACCTTCCATACCTCGTCATTCTGCTGGCAGGCGAGCTGGTGCGCAAGGGTTTGATCAGGCTGGATGAGTCCGAAATCGTAGACGATGGTTTGCGATTCGCCCCCGAGCGAGCCTTGGAGTTCCTTGAAGCTGACGAGTCCTGATATAGGGAAACTCATTTTTGACACATCTAATACAAGCGACCCTTTTCCGCGGAGTTTTTGGATGAATCCGCGCTGCGAGAGGAGGGTGAGCGCTTTTCGTATCGTTTCCCGGGAAGTCTCGTAGGCTTCAGAAAGTTCATTTTCCGATGGAAGTGTTTCGTTGGCCGGGTAGGTCCCGTCCTGAATTTTATCTGCGAGTTCTTGGTATATTTGCATATATTTATTGTTTTTTGTCATAATATCACCATATTTAGTTTACCATACTCCGGTAATTTCAATAAGAGGTTGAGAATTGTGGGATTTTTCAGGTAAAATGGAGTTATCGCATATTTTAGAAAAGGGTGAAGGATTTGACTAAACAACTTTGGAAAAAATTCATGATAGGTCTTGGGGTCAGCAGTCTCCTGCTTGCAGGGTGCAATAACAATGAGGGCGCCGACGATACGGACAAGCCTGAGGAGAACACAGAAGAGCAGGCTGAGGAAACACCTGCTGAGGATCAGACTTCGGCTTTGTTAGAAGAAACTTCAGAACTAGAAGAAGCTGAGGACGTCCCGGAAGAGGAAAAACAGGCAATCCTGGATGCTTATAATGAATATATCGAGTCATTCAATGCTGAAGATGTTGAGAGATATATGGCTACCCTTTCCGAAACTCCAGTGAATTTCGAACTGGAAAAGGAAGAAGAGGCTGTGAACAATGTGTTCTCTAAGCTGGATGTGAGAAGAGAAGCTTCCAATGTAAAAATCGTTAACTACTCTAGTAAAAAAGCGGATGTATACTCTGATTTGGAGGTAGTGACATCTGACCCTGAGAGTGACAGGGAAGCGACGACGACTGGAAAGCAGCTGACGATCTTCCAGAAGACGGATGATGGCTGGAAGGTTTCAATGATTAAAGTGAAGCAGAATGTTGAAGAGTCTGCAGAGGGATAAGGTTTTGAAGTGTTAGTAGAATAAAGAGACTCGTCTGTTGGCGAGTCTTTTTGTTTTGTGTTTTTTTGGGTCTTGAGGTGGCGATTTTCTAGGGAGCATGATGAAGTATGAACAGCTTGGGCCGGAAGTGGGGGGAATTGCTTGAGCTATGTATGATGTTGGAGCAACTTCGGTCGGGAATGGGTAGATTTCGAGCTCTTATGTATGAAGTACGGGCAGCTTCGGTCACGAGCGAGGGGATTTGGTGAACATGTGGATGAAGTACGGGCCCGTACGGTCGGGAGCGGGCGTTTTTCGTGAACATCTGCATGAAGAACGACACGCATCGGTCAAGAGTGAGCATATGTATGAAGTACGAGCAGCTCCAGCCTCATGCGGAAACCAGAACTAGAATGGTATCTATTTTCAGACAAAAAATACCCGCCTATTACAGCGGGCATCTCAATTATTTCGTCAAACGATAAACCACAGACTCATAAGGACGCAGCTTGATCAGCTCAAGGTCCGTCTGGCTGTCTTCATAGTTGGAGAGCAGGATTTCGCTGTTCCAGCCGTTCAGATCCACCTCATCATTCGGCAGGTCAAAGACGGTTTTGTTGCCGTAGAAGTTATTAACGACAAGCAGCTTTTCGTTCTCGCAGTTGCGCACGTAAGCGAAGACATCGGCGTGTTCGGGAGTCAGCAATTGGTAGTCGCCGTCCGTAATGATGTCGTATTCTTTGCGCAGTGAAATCAATTTTTTATAGTGATAGAACACGGAGTCCTCGTCCTGCAGGGCTTTTTCGGCGTTAATTTCCGGATAGTTGCGTGCTGCCGGAATCCAAGGTGTGCCGGTTGTGAAGCCGGCATGCTCGCTATCATTCCACTGAACCGGTGTTCTTGAGTTATCACGAGATTTGTGGCGAAGGATTTCCAGAATTTCATCCTCAGATTTTCCTTGTTCTTTTAAAATATTGAAAATGTTGATCGACTCAACATCGCGATACTCCTCGATGCTGTTGAATTTCGGATTGGTCATTCCGAATTCCTCGCCCTGGTAGATATAAGGCGTACCCTGCATCATGTGAATCGTGGTTGCCAGCATTTTTGCTGACAGGTTCCGGTATTCACCGTCATTTCCATAACGGGAAACGATGCGCGGCTGATCATGGTTGCACCAGAACAGGGCATTCCAGCCGCCGCCTTTGTGCATTTCGCTCTGCCAGGTTGACAGGATATCCTTTAATTTCAGGAAATCAAAATCTGCCACGGTCCATTTTTCGCCGTTCGGGTAATCGACTTTTAAATGATGGAAATTGAAGGTCATGCTGAGCTCGTTGCGTTCAGGGTTAGAGTACTCTATGCAGTTCTCGATGGTCGTCGAGCTCATTTCGCCGACGGTCATGATGTCGTAGTTTGAGAAGACCTCTTTGTTCATTTCGTTCATGAACTCGTGCACACGAGGGCCGTCTGTGTAAAATTTGCGCCCGTCTCCCGGTGCCACGGAGCCGTCATCATCAGGGAAGTCCTGGTTTTTTGAAACAAGGTTGATGACATCAAGGCGGAATCCGTCGACACCTTTATCGAGCCAGAATTTCATCATGTCGTATACTTTGGTGCGAAGTTCTTCGTTTTCCCAGTTAAGGTCAGCCTGTGTGACGTCGAACAGGTGAAGGTAATATTGGCCGGTTGCCTCGTCGTACTGCCAAGCATTGCCGCCGAATTTGGACTGCCAGTTGGTCGGCTCTGATCCATCTTCTTTACCGTCTCTCCAGATGTAGTAGTCACGATAAGGGTTGTCCTTTGCTTTCCGGGATTCGATGAACCACTCGTGCTCAGTCGATGTATGGTTGACGACGATATCCATGATGATCTTGATCCCTCTGTCGTGGGCTTGAGATAAAAGCTCATCAAAGTCTTCCATTGTGCCGTACTCTTCATGAATGTTGAAATAGTCGGCGATGTCGTAGCCGTTATCGCGCTGAGGCGATTTGTAAATCGGTGTCAGCCAGACGACGTCGACGCCAAGCTCTTTAAAGTAATCCAGCTTCTCTGTGATTCCTTTGATATCACCGACTCCGTTGCCTGATGTATCGTTGAAGCTCTTTGGATAGATTTGATACACAACCGACTTCTTCCACCAAGGTTGTTGTTTCTTCATATTAAAACACCTGCCAATTCAGAATTTGTTTGTCATTTCGCTTTCGTACTTTACCGCGCAAAGAGGGACAGTCCTTTCAGTGCTGTGGTGCGTTAAAGCTTGTAGACGATGGCTTCGTATGGCTGCAGTTTCATCTGTTTAGCCAGTTTAGTTTCGCCTTTGTAGTTGGTGATGAGAGTGCTGGCGTTTGAGCTTACGACCTCTTCCGGAAGGTTGATTTCCAAATCTTCACCGTAGAAGTTGCACAGAACCAGCAGTTTTTCATCTCCTAATGTCCTCGTGTAGGCGTATAGCTTTTCGTGATCGCCTAAAATCAGTTTGTATCTTCCGTACACAATTATCTCATGCTGTTTGCGCAGCTCTATCAATTTTTTATAGTAGTTGAAGATAGAGTCTTCATCGTTCACTTGGGCTTCAGCATTGATCACGGTGTGGTTTGGATTCACCGCAAGCCAAGGCTCTCCGTCAGTAAAACCAGCATTTCTGGAAGCATTCCACTGCATCGGTGTGCGGGCATTGTCACGGCCTTTTACATAGATGCTTTCCATTGTCTTCTCAACCGGTTCGCCGGCTTCCATCTGCTCGTTGTAGAAGTTCAGCGTTTCGATATCCTCATACTCATCAATGGAAGAGAAGCGGACATTCGTCATGCCGATTTCCTCGCCTTGATAGACATAAGGAGTTCCTTTCATCATGTGAAGGACAGTTGCCAGCATCTTCGCGGACTCGCAGTGGTAGTTGCCGTCATCACCGAAACGAGAAACGACGCGGGGCTGGTCATGGTTGTTGAAATAAAGCGAGTTCCAGCCGTCTTCTTCGAGTGCTGTCTGCCAGTGTGTCAGATTTTCTTTTAAATCAGGCAAGAAGAGGGGCTTTAAATCCCATTTCCCGTTTTTGCCATTATCCAAGCTCATATGTGAAAATTGGAATACCATATTCAATTCATTGCGGTCCTTGCCGGTATACATGCGCGCCTGCTCCGGGTTAACGCCGGGCATTTCCCCGACTGTCATGACATCGTAGTTGGAAAGGACTTCTTTATTCATTTCCTTGAAGTAATCATGAATTTTCGGTCCGTTGCGATAATATTTGCTGCCGGAAGCATACTTTTTACCTGGCTTTACTTCATCATCAGGAAGGCCATCCACTTTAGAAATGAAGTTCACGACATCCATGCGGAAGCCGTCGATGCCCTTATCCAGCCACCATTTCATCATGCTGTAAACATCATCGCGAAGCTTAGGGTTTTCCCAGTTGAGGTCAGGCTGTTTTTTTGAAAAAAGATGAAGGAAGTATTCGCCCGTTTCTTCATCATACTCCCAGGCAGAGCCTCCAAAGTTGGAGCCCCAGTTATTCGGTTCCTTGCCATCTTTCGGCTTCCGCCATATGTAGTAGTCACGGTATGGGTTGTCTTTTGACTTGCGTGATTCAACAAACCACTTATGCTCATCTGAACTGTGGTTCACCACGAGGTCCATAATCAGCTTCATGCCGCGGTCATGCATCTCCTGTAAAAGACGATCCCAGTCGTCCATTGTTCCGAATTCATCCATGATGTCCTTGTAATCGCTGATATCATAGCCGTTATCATCATTGGGGGATTTATAGACAGGGGAAAGCCAGATGACATCGATCCCAAGTTCTTTCAGATAATCCAGTTTGGAGATGATTCCCGGGATGTCCCCGATTCCGTCTCCGTTCGAGTCCATAAAGCTGCGAGGATAGATTTGATAAACGACGCTTTCTTTCCACCATTGTTTTTCCATTTTTCTCATCTCCTGTTCTTCATAGTGATAGTATGTATTGTTTAGTGGTTTTTAGTATCTAGTTACTCTGGCGATTGCTTTGTGAAATTAGACGCCACGACTAAAAATTAGCTGTTTTAAAAGTACTAATAAATTGAAAGATAAAGAACTTAACCATTTTTAATGCAGGTTGATTGAAGCGGAAGAGGGGAGACCTCCTGCGGGATTAGCGGGCAGGTGAGACCCCGCAGGCAAAGCCGAGGAGGCTCACCGCACGCCCCGCGGAGTCGCACCTCTGCAGCGGAAATCAACAACCTCATGAAAAGGTGAGGAATACGACTGTCTCCAATCTCTTTATAAAAACAAAAGAGAAGAGCCGGCGCTGAGGTTGATTCAGCACCGATTCTTCTTCATGAAAATGTCTTACTTTTTTTAGAAAACTTGGAAAGCACTAGCGTTAATACGAATGGCACAATCAGTGAGACCAGCATGCCGATAGCAAAGATAAGCCATTGGTCTGATGGGATTGAGAAGAACGCAGGGATACCGCCGACACCGATAGATGGTGCAAGAACAGATCCGACTGTAATGATCAGACCGGCGATCGCTGAACCGATGATGGCTGCGATGAATGGGTATTTGTAACGAAGGTTAACCCCGAACATCGCCGGCTCTGTGATACCAAGCCAAGCAGATACACCAGAAGATACTGCAAGACCTTTTACTTTTTCGTTATGTTTTTCAACAATGATCATCGCAAAGGCTGCTGCACCTTGAGCTACGTTGGATAGGGCAACCATCGGCCATAGGAATGTTCCGCCGATGGAACCGATCAACTGAAGGTCAACGGCAAGGAAAGTGTGGTGCATACCTGTGATGACAAGTGGTGCATAAAGACCACCGTAGATCAGTCCGCCGATTGCCGGGACTGCATCAAAGATTGCTGTAACGCCGTCCACTAACCATCCACCTAATGTGAAAGTGATAGGACCGATGACAGTGAAAGCCAAGAAACCTGTGACTAGCAATGCGATTGGAGCAACCGTAAGCAACTGGAACGCATCCGGAATTCGTTTGCGAAGCCAGATTTCAATTTTAGCAAGTACCCATGATGCAACTAGAATAGGAAGGACTTGTCCTTGATAACCTACTTTTTCAACCGTCAACCCAAGAAGGTTCCATGTCGGAATTTCTCCTTCTTGCTGTGCTGAACCATAACCCCAAGCATTCAGGAGGTCAGGATGCACGAGCATCAATCCAAGAACCATACCGAACAGCGGACTTCCGCCGAATCGGGTGAGGGCACTCCAACCAATCAATCCAGGAAGGAATACGAAGGCCGTGTTGGCGATCAAGTTAATGATGGAAGCGATGTCCGCCCATTGCGGAAAAGCTTCAACAACACTCTCTTCCATGAAGATGCCGCCTTGAGTAAGGATGTTGTTGATACCCATCAATAGACCTGCTGTTACGATTGCCGGCAGTATTGGGATGAAGATATCCGCAAGTGTTTTAACTGCACGTTGAAGCGGATTCATTTTATCTGCGGCAGCATTCTTTACATCATCCTTGGATGCTTCCTGCACACCAGTTTCTTCAGCAAGAATTTTGTAGACTTTGTCAACCGTTCCTTGTCCGATAACGATTTGGAACTGACCGTTGGTTGAGAAGGAACCTCTGACTAGATCGATTTCCTCCAAACGTTCTTTGTCGACCAGGCCTTCATCATTCAATACAAGGCGAAGCCGGGTCACACAGTGCGTGGCAGTATTGATGTTCTCTTTACCGCCGATCGCTTCAATTATTTCGCGTACAGACTCTCTGTTCACGCTCATGCTTGTACCCTCCCATGCGGGGCTTGTTTCCCCTTATTTTTAAGCTATTATTTTCTAAAAAATGTTGTGTTCGTAAATCTTGTCTTTCTGCAGCGTATGAAAAAAATAATGTCTATTACTATTGTGTGAAAAATGGACTAATCTATCCACTTTTCAAATATTCCCCTGTGGCTGCGGTTTAAAACAAAATAACGCTTACAAATAACCGCTTACATTTCAAAGAAAAATAACAACTCGATGTATATACAAGTTATGAGTTTATTGTATTCCTGTATATACAAGTTGTCAACACTTTCGTGACAGTCACGCCCCGGTTTTTGTCGAATGCATTGTTGCCAATAGTAAAAAAGCCTGTGAAAACCCTTCATTAAAAGGGTTTTCACAGGCATTAGTTTTTAATAATTTCCAATTGTAATCGACATTTTTCGGGGCATGACTGTCACGAAGAAGGTATCCTGAGCATTTAAATTCTCTTCACAGATATCGCGTTCCGCATTTTTTTTAACGCATCTTGTCCTTCTTTATCCCGCTTCAGCATGATGCTGACGTACAGGGCGTCGAAAATGGACAGCTGGGCAATCCGGGAAGAGAGGGCCTCAGATCGATAGTCGGTTTCTTCTGAAACGGTATATAAGGAAATATCGGCTTTTTCGCTCAGCGGCGATTTGGCAAAGTTGGTGATCGCAATGGTTTTCGCTCCGCTCTCTTTTAACACCTTCATAACCTGCAGCATGTCTTTCGTCGAGCCTGAATGAGAGATAAGGACCGCGCAGTCTTTTTCCGTCATTTGCGAAGCGGTCATTAGCTGAATATGGCTGTCGGTCGAAGCGTGGACCCTTAAGCCGGTACGGATGAATTTATGGTACGCGTCCATTGCGACAATACCGGAGCCGCCGCTCCCAAAGAACTCGATGTGATCAGCGGAGAGCATCGTTTTGACTGCTTCCTGAAATTGATTTTCTTTTAATACCATCAACGTATCTTCAATTGTTTTCATATTAGAACGAAATACTTTGGAGGCGATGGTTTGCGGTGTGTCATTTACTTCAATGTTTTCATGGATATCTCTCATTGGTGTCACAATTTCTGCTGCCAGTGCAATTTTCATGGACTGATAGCCTTTGAAGCCGATTCTTTTACAGAAACGGAAAACGGTGGAATCGGCCACACCGAGTGTATCAGCAAGTCCATTAATGGTGGAATGTATAATATCGGTCGGATTGTTCAAGATATAATTGGCAATTTTTTTCTCTGTCTCACTGAATTGGGAGTAATGTGACCGGATGCTCGCCAAACAGTGCTGGTGTTCGTTCTTCATGTCTCCACTCTCCTGAAAGGGTTTTCATGATTACATTATACTAGAAAACAGATAAAGAAAAAATATTTTTCTGAAATCGCTTGCAAAAAGAAAATATTTTTTATAATAGGGGTATCAAGAAAATAATTTTCACAAAAATTTTCAACTGAGGTGTTACAAATGCAAATCGGCATGATTGGGTTAGGAAAGATGGGGTATCAGTTGTCACTGAACCTTTCAGATCATAAACATAATGTTGTTGCTTTTGACTTAAACGAAGAAGCGATGAAAAAAATTTCTGGAGAAGGTGTTGCTACAGCTTCTACGATTGAAGAACTTGTTGGTAAATTAGAAAAACCAAGAACCATCTGGATGATGGTGCCGGCAGGAGATGCGACAGAATCGGTCTTTGGCCAATTGCTTCCTTTCCTTGAAGAAGGAGACCGTGTCATTGACGGCGGAAATGCTCATTACAAAGATTCATTGAGAAGAGACGAGCTTTCTGCTGAAAAAGGAGTATACTTCTTCGACTGCGGAACGAGCGGCGGAGTGGATGGTGCCCGTCATGGTGCATGCACAATGATCGGCGGAAATGCAGAAGTATTTAAAGAAATCGAACCAATCTTCTCTGATATTTCTGTTGAAAATGGTTACCTTTACGCAGGCAAAGCCGGAAGCGGCCACTTCTTGAAAATGGTCCACAACGGCGTCGAGTATGGAATGATGCAGGCAATTGCCGAAGGGTTCGATATTCTGGAAAAAAGCCCATTCGATTATGAGTACGAAAAGGTTGCCCGCGTTTGGAACAACGGTTCAGTTATCCGCTCATGGCTGATGGAACTGACAGAAAACGCGTTCTCTAAAGATGAGAAACTGGAAGGCATCAAAGGTGTTATGCACTCTTCAGGTGAAGGAAAGTGGACGGTTGAAACGGCCCTTGATCTGCAGACGGCAGCTCCAGTTATCGCGCTGTCACTAATGATGCGCTACCGTTCTTTGGAAGATGACACGTTCACAGGCAAAGTGGTTGCCGCTCTACGAAATGAATTTGGCGGACATGCTGTGGAGAAGAGTGAGAAGTAACAAGCTTAATTACAATGGTGCCAGGTACAAAACGAGCTTCTTGTACCTGGCACCATATAAAAAACAAAATAGCAAGCGTTTTCAAACTAGTAATCTATTACTCTTATAACGAAAGGCTGGTATGCACCATGTCAGATTCAATGTTGATTCTCGTTGCGGTAGCTGGTATTTTTCTTCTATTATTCTTGGTGATTAAAACCAAGCTTCATGCTTTTGTAGCTTTATTGCTTGTCAGTTTGATTGTTGGTATCGCGGCGGGAATGCCTCTTAATGAAGTTACCGCCTCCATCCAAAGCGGTATGGGCGGGACCCTCGGATTCGTCGCAGTCGTTGTTGGTTTAGGTGCGATGTTCGGCCGTATGCTTGAAGTGTCCGGCGGTGCTGAGCGTCTGGCGCAGACGATGATCAAGAAGTTTGGACAGGACAAAGCCCAGTGGGGACTGGGTATCACAGGTTTCCTTGTAGCAATCCCGGTATTCTTTGATGTTGGTTTCATCATTTTAGTTCCGATCGTGTACGGTTTGGCTAAGAAAACTGGCAAGTCGCTTCTATACTATGGTATTCCATTGCTTGCGGGTCTTGCAGTTACGCACAGCTTCATCCCGCCGACACCGGGTCCGATCGCGGTTGCAGATTTGATTGGCGCGGATCTTGGCTGGGTTATCCTGTTCGGTTTCCTTGCTGGTATTCCATCCATGATTATCGCGGGACCTCTTTTTGCAAAATATATTTCTAAAAAGATTCATGTAGTTGTACCTGATTACATGAACGCTGAAGAGAAAGAGTATGACAAGGATCTTCCAAGCTTTGCGCTTATCGCATCTCTTATCTTCATTCCATTAGGATTAATTCTTTTGAACACGGTTTCAGGCGTTCTTTTAGAAGAAGGAAATACAATTCGCGAAATCTTGACATTCCTTGGACATCCGTTTGTTGCATTGACAATTGCGACATTGATGACATTCACATTCCTTGGAACAAAACGCGGATACTCCCGCCAGGAAGTAGCAGAGATTGCTACAAAAGCTCTTGAACCTGCGGGAATTATCATTCTTGTAACAGGTGCCGGTGGAGTATTCAAGCAAGTCCTGATAGACTCTGGTGTAGGTGATGTTCTTGGTGAAATGATGGCTGGATCTGCGCTTCCGCCGTTAGTCTTGGCGTTCTTGATTGCGACAGTGGTTCGTGTGGCTCAGGGTTCTGCAACAGTATCAATGGTTACAGCAGCAGGGCTTATGTCTCCGCTGATTGCGACACTTGGACTGGAAGGGCCGATTCTTGGCTTGATGGTTATCGCGATTGCTGCCGGTTCGACCGTCTTCTCCCATGTTAACGATTCAGGCTTCTGGCTTGTGAACCGTTACTTCGGGTTGGATGTAAAAGACACCTTGAAAACATGGACCGTGATGGAGACGCTGATCGGTTTCGTTGGATTCGGAGTGGCGATTATTCTATCATTCTTTGTAGCATAATATAATCTATTAAGGTAAAAGGAAGGGCGAGCGATCGCCTCTTCCTTTTCTGCGTACGGGAGGATTTTTAACATGACAAATTATTATATTGGCGTCGATATAGGGACTACGAGCACAAAAGCGGTGGTTTTTGATGGAAAAGGGAAGGCAGTCAGCCGCTTCGGCGTCGAGTATCCGCTGCACACTCCGGTTCCCGGTACAGCCGAGCAGAATCCGGAAGAGATTTTTCAAGCTGTATTGACGGTCATCAAAGAAAGTATGGTAACAGGCGGTGTCAGCGGAGAGGACATCCGTTTTGTTTCCTTTAGTTCTGCGATGCACAGCTTGATCGTGGTGGACGGGGAAGGGCAGCCTTTGACAAATTCCATCACCTGGGCAGACAACCGCAGTGCCGCCTGGGCGGATACCATTAAAAATGAAATGAGCGGACACGAAATCTATTTACGTACAGGTACGCCGATCCATCCAATGTCACCTCTTGTCAAACTGGCCTGGTTAAAAGACGATCAGCCGGAGCTTTTGGCAGCAGGTAACAAGATGATTGGGATCAAAGAGTTTGTTTTTCACCGCCTGTTCGGCGAGTATGTTGTCGATTACTCAATCGCCTCTGCCATGGGAATGTTCCATCTGGAGAATCTCGATTGGGACAAAGAGGCACTGGAAATCGCGGGAGTTACCCCGAATCAGCTTTCCAAGCCGGTGCCGACGACACATCCGCTCTCAGGGTTGAAGGCAGAATTCGCAAAAATGATGGGGCTCCCTGAAGACGTGCCATTCATAGTCGGAGCAAGTGACGGTGTTTTATCCAATCTTGGAGTCAACGCAATTGAGCCGGGCGTTGTGGCCGTGACCATCGGAACAAGCGGAGCGATCCGTGCTGTCACCGATCGTCCGGTTACCGATCCGAAAGGCCGGATTTTCTGTTATGCGCTAACGGAAAACCATTGGGTGATTGGAGGACCGGTTAATAATGGAGGCATGATCTTCCGCTGGCTTCGTGACGAATTGGCGTGGGCGGAAGTTGAAGTAGCAAAACGCCTTGGCAAAGATCCGTATGAAGTGCTGACGGATATTGCTGATAAAATACCTGCTGGGTCGAACGGACTGCTTTTCCACCCTTATATGGCCGGTGAAAGGGCTCCCCTTTGGAATGCCAATGCCCGTGGATCATTCTTCGGACTTGGCATGCATCACAAGAAGGAGCACATGGTCAGGGCAGTTCTGGAAGGGATCGTCATGAACCTTTACAGCGTGCTTCTTGCTCTGGAAGAACTGATCGGGACGCCGACGAAAATTCAGGCAACGGGTGGATTCGCGCGTTCAACCTTGTGGAGACAGATGCTTGCCGACATTTTCGAAGGAGAAGTCAGCGTGCCGGAAAGCTTCGAAAGCTCCTGCCTTGGTGCAGTCGTGCTCGGAATGTACGGCCAGGGAGAAGTGGATTCGTTGAACGTCGTCGGCGAAATGGTCGGATCCGTCCATTCTCACCAGCCGAACAGCGAAGCATCTGATATCTATCGCGAGCTAATGCCAATTTTCATCCGAATTCCCAGGCTGCTCGAAAGCGAATACGAAGCCATCAGCGAATTTCAGCGAAAACACTCATAAACCATAGGGACTGTCTCTTTAGTGTACCACCGCGCTGAAAGGGATAGTCCCTATTCGTGCTTTAAAGCGTTGAAGCGTTTGCGCGAAAAAGTTTAAGAAATTTCGTAAATCTTATGTAAATTCTGTGAAAGTTGTCGAAATAATTAGTAAGACATTTTCGTATAGGGTCCTCTTGTGAAGGAGGACGTCTATTTCGCACTAATACTAGTTCTATTTTCACAGTCTTAATTACATAAGTGAGGGGTCGGGAGATGAAGAAACTGGGGAGTATATTTAAACGAAAGCCTAAGAGCGGGGGAGAAAAACCCAAGAGAGCAAAAAAAGAAACGAAATCCAGTGTTTGGAAAAACATGAAGATCGGCCAGAAATACATAGGTGCATTAAGTGTAACCATTGTTCTCTTTCTAATTTCATCTATTATTATTTTTATGGAGTTCAATAAGATCCAAAGTAGTATGGAAAAAGTCGATGAGAGCAACGTCCGTTCCGTTCAGCTGACGGAAATGGGAAGTATCTTCAGGGACAAGGCATTGCTGCTTCAGCGATATCCGAATGAGAAAAGCGCTCAGATCGTGGAGGATTTCAACAGCCAGGCTGAAAACTTCAGCGCCCTTGAAAAAGAAATATCTTCCCAAATGAATACGAAACAGGAACAACAGTTATTCAGCTTCATATCCGAAAGCGACAAGGAGCTTAATACCTTATTCCTAAATGAAGTTGTTCCAAGCGTAGACAATAACTCAACGGTATTGCTGGATACCACTTTGAAAAAAGCCGGAATCATCGCTCCAAATTCTGTCAAGAAACTGGATGAGCTGCGGACAATCGTAATGGCTGACAAGGACGCCGCACTGCAGGATGCATATGATGGAATCGGCGGAAGTAAAATCATCATGATTGCAGCCATCATCATCTCGGCGGTATTAGGGATTGCCATTCTTTTAATTATCAACCGCATGATTTCAAGCAGCTTGAACCGTGTCGTTAAGACAGCGAATTTAATCTCCGAAGGAAAGCTGAACGCGGACGAGCTTACTTATTTAGGAAAAGATGAGGTAGGCCAGCTCAGCTTGGCGATCAACAATATGAAAAATAACCTGGCTTCCATGGTCAGGGATATGCGAAAAGTATCCGAAACAGTTACAGAGCAAAGCTCCATCCTGTCTCAGTCTTCTCTTGAGGTAAGGGAAGGAAGCTCACAAATCGCTGTAACGATGCAGGATCTTTCAGCGGGAACAGATCAACAGGCCAACTCTGCTTCTGAACTGAATGAAATGATGATGAGTTTTACAAAAGCCGTTGAAGAATCCAACCGCTTCGGACAGGAAGTCAGCGAATCTTCCAAGGTGGTTCTTTCAAAAGCGGAAGAGGGCTCATTGCTGATGTCCCAATCGGTAGAGCAGATGAAGAAAATCTACACTGTAGTAGAAACTTCTGTTGAAAAAGTAGAGACGCTTAAAACCCGCTCCAACGAGATTTCAAGTCTGGTCAATGTTATCCAGGGCATCGCCGACCAGACGAATCTGCTGGCGCTTAACGCAGCAATCGAAGCGGCGCGTGCCGGAGAAAGCGGAAAAGGGTTCGCGGTTGTAGCCGAGGAAGTAAGGAAGCTTGCCGTCCAAGTTTCAAAATCCCTTGAAGGAATCTCAAAAGTGGTTCACGGCATCCAAAGTGAATCCAATACGATTGCCGCTTCACTGAATGACGGTTACACAGAAGTGAGAAGCGGAACGGAAAGCATCGAAAAAACGAAGGACAGCCTGACAGCCCTTGGCGGCCAGATTTCATCCATGGTCCACAACATCGACCGGATTTCTCACAACCTGGTTGAAATCAACAGCAAAGGCTCAGAAATGAATGAATCCATCGAAAACATAGCGTCCATTTCAGAAGAATCCGCTGCAGGCGTTGAAGAAACATCAGCAACCGTGCAGCAGTCCACAAGCGTCATGGAAGAGGTTGCGCGTAACGCCGAAAGCCTCAATGACCTCGCAGATAAGCTTGATGTACTGATCCGTAAATTTGAAGTTTAATAGTTCTGATAGGAAAATCCGGTGAGGGAAACCTTGCCGGATTTTCTTGATTTTCTTGGTGACAGTCACCACCCGAATATTGTTGGTTTTTGTCGAGAGAGAGGCAAGAGAAGTGGAAATCATACCCATGAGTAAAAAAGGCGGTCATTTAATTTTGAATATTGTATGATAAAAAGAGTTATTTTCTAATTATAAAGAGTTATAGCTTAAAAATGAATTCTAACAGAGCGTTCTGAATATAGGAGCTAAGAATTAGAGGGAGGAAACCCAAATTTCTCCAGTGAGATGTGTACCCTCAAGAGCATTATAACTTCATGAGTTGTAGTTTTTAGCGGGAGATATGTATTCAGAAGCGAGTTGTGGATACATGAGTTATGATTTTGAGCGGTAGATATGTATCCAGGAGAGCGTTGTGGATACATGAGTTGAGGTTTTCCGAGGGAGATATGTACCCAGCCGAGCGTTGTGGATACATGAGTTGTGGTAATGCGAGGAAGATATGTATCCAGCCGAGCGATGTGGATACATGAGTTGAGGTAATGAGCGGTAGATACGTATCCAGCCGAGCATTGTGGATACAAGAGTTGGGTTTATGCGAGGGAGATATGTACCCAGCCGGTAGTTGTGGATACATGAGATGAGGTTTTCCGAGGGAGATATGTACCCAGCCGAGCGATGTGGATACATGAGTTGTGATTTTGAGCGAGAGATATGTATCCAGCAGAGCGATGTGGATACATGAGTTGAGGTTAAGAGCGGGAGATATGTATCCAGCCGAGCGATGTGGATACATGAGTTGAGGTAATGAGCGGTAGATATGTATCCACACGAGTTGAGGTTAAGAGCGAGAGATATGTACCCAGCCGATCGTGGTGGATACATGAGTTGTGGTTTTGAGCGAGAGATATGTATCCAGCAAAGCGATGTGGATACATGAGTTGTAGTTTTTCGAGGAAGATATGTATCCAGCCGAGCGTTGTGGATACATGAAATAGAACTTATATCGAAATACCTGTATCCAGCAGAAGTTTGTGGGTACAAAAGTTAGACTTACGAATTAGACGAGTCACTAATTATTCAATAGAGATAGGATTACTATTGTCATTGAGAGAAAGAAGGAATTCATATGGCAAGACTGTACGCTGCCCTCATCACCTTAAGCTTGATCTGGGGCCTTTCATTTGTGTTTATCAAAGTCATTGTCGACCCTGCAGGTGTCTGGGGAACAACTTTCCTGAGATGCCTGGCGGGTCTGTTAATATTACTGCCGCTTTTTATAAGAAATCGAAGGAAAAAGCAGAAGGTGCCGCTGCCGATCGGAAAGCTGGCCATTGTCGGGCTCATCAACGCAGGGCTTCCCTGGTCGCTGATTGCCTGGAGTGAAACCCAGATCAACAGCAACACGGCGTCTATCCTTAATGCCACCACTCCATTATGGACGGCGCTCATCGGGTTCGCTCTCTTTTCGGTTGTTCTAACAGGCTTCCAATGGATCGGGATAGTAGTTGGATTCGTTGGCATCATGGTGCTGATGGATTTCCAGGTTGCCGGGTTATTCACCTCCAATTTTATCGGAATTGGCACGATGCTTCTGGCTACGATTTGTTATGGCTTTGCCGGACAGTACACCAGACGGGCTTTGCAAGGAGTGAGCATGGTGGCGATTTCCACTTTTCAGCTGCTTGTCGGAATGGCAGCCGGGCTTGTTGGAATGCTGTTCACCAGGGGCATCGAATGGGGAGCGCTCCTAGATATGGAAATTCTCTTATCTATTATCGGATTGGGCTGTTTTGGTTCAGGAGTCGCGGCCCTTCTCTTTTTCTATGTGTTAACAAAAGGAAGTCCGGAATTTGCTTCGACGGTCACCTATTTGATTCCAGCTTCCGCGATGGTATGGGGGTTCGTCCTGCTGGGAGAACCCATTACGTCAAACCTCATCCTTGGATTGATCATCATTTTTGCGGGAGTATTCCTGTCATCACGCAAAGGAAAGAAAAGGGACCGTTCAGCCGGGAAAACCTCTGTACAACAATGATTTCGACCTCTTAATCAAACGTTTGATTAAGAAATCCTTTAGTACTTTACTCCATAAAAAGGGACAGTCCCCTATTGTGCTTTAACGCGCGAAAGGGGACTGTCCCTCACGGGTGTTGATTAACCACAATATGTAAAATAAACGGTTTCATTAGACAGAAAAAACCACTCTCCTTTAGAATGATTGTTACCGCTAACAACACAAAAAGGAGAGTGGTTTCATTGACTAACTTTAACAAACTTTCTGAGATTCTTCAAACTTTTATTACGGATGAGGAAGTAGCCGACCTTTGTGAGAAGTGGGGGTATGAAGACACAGCCAGGAAGTTATCTGCCCACGATTTGATACGATTTTTTGTTATATCCTCTTCGAAAAAATGGGAAAGTTTTCGAGATGCCGAGACCAAATTGCCAAAGGAAAAAAGTCTGCCTTCCGTTGATCACTCCACCCTCGCTAAGAAAGCTCAAAATGTTCCTTATCAGATTCTCCAAGAATTATTCTCCCGATTAGTAAAACGCTTGGGGCGTGGAGCTCGTCGTGCACTCCTTAAACCCTACAAGCTATTCGCGGTTGATTCCACAACGATTACATTCCAACACCCGGATATGAGCTGGGCAGGTTACACCCGTACCCGCCACGCTATTCGTCTCCACACCAAATTTGATGTTGAGGAAGGGCAGCCTACTCAGGTGGTCTCGACAACTGGCCGGGATCACGATGTCATGGTGGCCCCAAGACTTTATAAAGACCTAGAATCTCTATCCATTATTACGGGAGACAGAGGATATGCAAGGACCAGTGACTTTCAGTATTTACATGAACGTAACCAGTTTTTTGTCATACGAGTTGTTAAATTCTTTTCTCTTTCTGAAGAGTTGGAACACAGTGTCCCTCTTGATGCGGGAGGCAAGGTAAAAGTGGATCAAACAGCTTTTATCGGGAAAGGTACAAGGAAAACAAAGAGTCGATTCCGATTGGTAACGTTCACAGACAACGAAGGCAATGAAATAAGAGTAGCGACAAATCTAATGATGATGTCACCAGAAGACATCGCTTATATTTATAAGCTTCGCTGGCAAATCGAGTTGTTCTTCCGCTGGGTAAAAGGAAACCTGGACCTCTCTAACCTTTTTGGAAATTCTCCGAACGCTGTCTATAGCCAGGTTTACGGGACTCTTATCAGCTACTTTTTATTACGCTGGATTTACAATGAAACAAAAGAAGAATGGGAAATCCTGCATTCATACACTTTTATAGAATTCACACGTCGCTATATAGCGCACACCTTACCAATGGAGGTGAGGTGTGCCATTAAATCACTGTTTGGAAAATGGGGGAGTCTGTGTGTATCTACTGGAAAAATATAGCTAATCAACACCCGTGGACTGTCCCTTTTACTGCTTTAAAGCAATAGTACAACCCTCTGTTAAATTACTGTTAAAGCTGAGTTCTCTTTTTGTAAATGAGCTCGCAAGCCTTAAATTATTTTATATAATCAAAAAGTCCTATATAAAAAAGCAGTAATTACAGGAGGAGAAATGAGGAAATTCTGGCGAAACATAAAAATCGGTGATAAATACATCATTACTGTGTCCATTACGACTCTCTTATTTTTAGCTTCAGCCCTTATTATCTTTTTACAATTCAACTCTATGGAAAATAATATCCAGCAAATGGATGAGAAAAGCAATCGGGCAGCGATTATGACGGAAATGGGAAGTCTTTACCGTTCTAAGACCATCCGCTTCCTGGATTATGCCAGAGACCCGGATTCCAGCCTGATTGAAGAGTATGAAGAACGGGAGAAAGAATTCAATCAACTTGAAGAGCAGATATCAGGGGAAATGAAAAGCGCTGAGGAGAAGCAGCTTTTTCATGAAGTGACCAAAAGCGATAAGGAACTGAATGCCCTTTTTTATGAGGAGCTCATTCCCGCAGTGAATTCTGAAAAGACGATTGCCATTAATGCGGTGCTGAAGAAAATAGACATCCAAAGGCAATACTCACTCGAGAAACTGCAGCTTTTAAAAGAGACAGCTGAAGAGAGTAAAGAAAAAGCCATTTCCATGACTTTTGCAAACATTGGAACCAGCAAAAAAATTCTGTTCCTTTCTGTGGCCGTTTCCATTTTTACAGGTATAACGCTCACACTTCTGATCAATCGTTTTGTTTCCAAAAGTTTAAGAAAAGTAGTGGAAGCATCCAATACAATTGCAGAAGGAAACCTTCAGGCCGTTGATCTTAGCTATCAAGGAAGGGATGAGATTGGGCAGCTGGGCATTTCCGTCAATTCTATGAAAAACAGCCTGCGGTCAATGGCGTCTGATATCCGGAGAGTTTCCCACACTGTCACTGAAAAAAGCAATGATTTATCTCATTTTTCTTCTGAAGTAAAGGAAGGCAGCAAACAGGTGGCGGCCACGATGAACGAGCTTTCTGGCGGCGTGGACGGACAGGTGCTGTCAACCAATGATCTGAGTGAAAGAATGCTGATGCTATCTCAAGCAATCGGGGAAACGAATGAATTAGGAAAAAGGGTCAGCAGTGCCTCGGATAGAGTGGCAGAACAATCAACTCAAGGCTATGAACTCATGGCTGAATCCGTTCAGCAAATGAAAACCATCTACCGGGGAGTTCGAGCTTCTGTGGAAAAATTGGATTCTCTTAATATTAAAACAGAACAAATCTCACACTTCGTCAAAGTCATTCAGGGCATATCCGAACAAACCAATCTTCTTGCACTGAATGCAGCCATTGAAGCAGCAAGAGCTGGAGAAAGCGGAAGAGGCTTTGCTGTCGTGGCAGCAGAAGTGAGAAGGCTTGCTGAAGAAGTTTCTCAATCTTTGGTTGAAATCACTCATATTGTAGATGGAATTCAACAAGAAACGAAAGAGATTGTGTCATCTCTTCATCAGGATTATCAACAGGTAAGAAGCGGAACCAAGACGGTTGAAAAAACTCAGGAAAACTTCGCGGATCTTGGCAAATCCATTACCGCGATGGATGAAAATATCAGGGTTATAACGAAAAACCTTATGACCGTCACAGAACAAAATTTTCAAATGAAGGAAGCGATAGAATACATATCCTCCATTTCTGAAGAATCAGCGGCCGGGATTGAAGAAACAGCTGCAACAGTACAACAATCTTCTATAGTCATGGAAGATGTGAACAGAAACGCAGAAGAACTGTCCAAATTGGCGAAAGAACTGGAGGACAGAGTACAAAAATTTAAAATCTAATAGAAGATCGAAGGGATGGGCCTGGGAATTGAAGGCTCTCTTTTTGTATTCTCTTCACCGCTTCACCGTGCGAAAGGGGAATGTCCCTTTTACTGCTTTAGAGCGGTAAAGAGGTTTTTTAAAGATAGTAATGCAATCCATTCCCTTTTCATATAAAATGAATTTTATACATAGGTTGAAGGAAGACAAGTTATCGGCATGGCCGATAAAATAAAAGTTAAGGCAGGTAATTTAATGAAAACTGCAATTGTTACGGATAGTACCGCCTACATCCCCAAAGAATTGCGTGACCGATATAATATTAACATGATCCCGCTGAGTGTGATTCTCGGCGGCGAAACATACCGCGAAGAAATTGATATTTCAGCAAGCGACTTTTATGAAGAAGTCAGGAACGAAGAAAAGCTGCCGACCACTTCACAGCCTTCGCTTGGAAGTTTTGTCGAGCTGTACGAAGACCTGGCGAAAGATTATGATGCCGTCATTTCCATACATCTTTCAAGCGGCATCAGCGGAACGTACCAAGGTGCAATCCAGGCAGGCGATATGGTTGAAGGGATAAAAGTTTATCCGTTCGATTCAGAAATCAGCTGTATGATTCAAGGATTTTACCCGATCTATGCTTCCCAGCTGGCAGCGGAAGGAATGCCCGCGGAAAATATCATAGAAAAGCTGAATGAAATGAAGACCACCGTTCACGCCTATTTCATGGTCGACGACTTGGCACACCTGCAGCGCGGTGGAAGGTTATCTGCTGCACAGGCCATCATCGGCAGCCTGCTGCAAGTCAAACCGCTGCTTCATTTCCAGGACAAAGTCATCGTGCCATTCGAAAAGATCCGCACACGCAAAAAGGCGATGAAAAGAATCGTTGACATGCTTGGAAAAGAAGTCGAAAAAGGCTATCCCTTGCAGGCTGTCATCATCCATGCAAACCGAGAAGAAGAAGCGCACCAATGGAAGGACGAGCTGCAGCAGCAGTACCCTGACGTTGAGTTCTCTATCAGCTACTTCGGCCCCGTCATCGGAACCCACCTTGGAGAAGGGTCAATGGGGATGGGCTGGTCTAGAAGGATGTAACCTAAAAAGAAGCGTTGCGATTATGCAATGCTTCTTTTTAGATTAATCCATTATGTATACCTCATCAGCCTTTACGCCTCTTTACCTCCTCAAAGATAAAAACAATCAAAAAGATAATTAGACTTATTCCTGTAACAAGCAATCCGTAAGTCATAGCCCCAATTCCTGCCCAGCCCCGTGAATAATTTGTTCCAAGAATCAGCATTCCGGACCCAATTCCAAACACCATTATGGGAATTAGATATCCACTATTCCTTTCAATTAATGTTCGTCCTTTTGTGGCTAACCAAATCAATGAAACTGCCAAATATATAATGGTTACGATTGTTTGGCCTGTCACCATGATCCTCTCCTTGCTGCCCGTTATTATCACTTAAACTTCTGTTATATTTTTAGACAATACTCTAATAATATTGTGGATGTAAAAAAAGAAGGATTTCCGCTCCAGGCGTGCGACTCCGCGGGGCGGACGTTGAGCCTCCTCGGCTTTGCCTGCGGGATCTCACCTGTCCCGCTGGTCCCGCAGGAGGTCGCACGCCATCCGCTCCAATCCCCTTACATAAATGGTAACATGGTGAAACCGTAATTAAGAACAATAACTTTTAAAAAAGGTCTATAAATAAGAGTAATTTAGCCATTCAATTTTAGACGATTATAAGAGGATAGTAGTTTCAATATTATCAATAACTTCTGGCTTAACACATAATGTTGTTAGGACTATGTAGAATTGCAGGAATCTCTCTCACAGAAGAGAATAATAAAAGAGAAAGGAGTGATCCCCTTGAGATTTCACTATGATAATGAAGTATTAACACCCGAATCCCTCGCAAAGAACAAACCTTCTCAACGGATATCTAAATTGCCCGAAAATCTACCAAAACCGCCGACTAACCAATCTTTCACATTCAACTCCGAGCTTCAATCCCTCTTAGAAGGAAAAGCCCTACTCCCAGACGAAATTCCCCACAAAATCGAAGAAATCCATAACCACTACAAAAACGGCCACATCTCTTATTCAAAAGGAATCCATCTTGTAAAAACCAGACCACAATGCAATCGCTGCGGCAACCAGGATCAATCCCTATTCGCCAGCTTTCCCTGCTCCCGCTGCAAAGAGGAGTGCACCTACTGCCGGAAATGCATCATGATGGGAAGGGTCTCCCAGTGCACCCCGCTTATCGAGTGGACAGGACCCTCTCAGCACACCACCATCGACTCTCTTCAATGGAAAGGAACCCTTTCACAAGGACAGCAAACCGCATCAGACCAAGTGGTGAAATCCATAGAAACAAACACAGACCTCCTGGTATGGGCGGTATGCGGCGCTGGTAAAACAGAAGTGCTGTTCCACGGCATCCACCATGCATTAAAACAAGGAAAAAGAGTCTGCATCGCCACACCAAGAACCGATGTTATCCTCGAACTCGCACCACGCCTGCAAAAAGTGTTTCCCGGAGCGAATTCCATCGCCCTCTATGGAGGAAGCGAAGACCGGCACAAGTATTCCCAGCTCGTCCTCGCAACCACCCACCAGCTCTACCGGTATAAAGAAGCCTTCGACACCATAATAGTCGATGAAGTCGATGCCTTTCCTTACTCCTTCGATAAAACCCTGCAATTCGCTGTCGGAAAAGCACGAAAACAACCGTCATCCCTCATCTACCTTACCGCCACTCCAAATAAGACTCTCCAAAGAGAATGCCGCCAGGGAAAAAGAAACCACGTCACTATCCCGGCAAGATACCACAGACACCCGCTTCCCGTACCGGCACTAAAATGGGGAGGCAACTGGAAAGCCACACTGAAAAAAGGACACCTCGCAACTCCTATCAAACTCTGGACAGAAAACAGAATCAAAACAAACAAAAAATCGCTCATCTTCCTGCCATCGGTCAAAGCAATGGAAAAAGCACTTCCTCTTTTTCAAAAGATACACCCCGATATCCTGTCAGTACACGCAGAAGACCCCGAGCGAAAAGAAAAAGTACAACAAATGAGAGACGGTGAGATTCCGATTCTGCTGACCACTACCATTCTGGAAAGAGGAGTGACCATCCCGAATATCGATGTCGCCGTCATGGGAGCCGAAGAAGAAATCTTCACAGAAAGCGCACTCGTCCAAATCGCCGGCCGTGTCGGCAGAAGCGCACAGCACCCAACCGGTGACATCACGTTCTTTCACTATGGAAAAACCCATTCCATGATTAAATCAGTACAGCATATAAAAGAAATGAACCGACAAGGAACAAAAAGGGGGCTGTTAGACGGATGAATACCCATTGCCTCGACTGCCACAGCGAAATCGATTACCCCGTATCATGGAATTCGTTTTTGTTCACACCAAAAGAACGCTGGCTCTGCGGAAAATGTGAGTCACAGCTTCAATTCATAACCGGAGAGAGATGCGGCATCTGCTCCCGTCCGCTCTCTCTTTTAGAACCTCAACACATAAAAGAAGGCACCTGCCTGGACTGCCTGAGGTGGGAGCAGGATCCCAAATGGGCAGAGAGCCTAACGAAAAACACCTCGCTTTTCCTCTATAATGAATACCTAAAAGGATACCTGGCAAAATTCAAATACCGCGGCGACTATATCCTGGCAAAAGCATTCTCGGCAAGCATCGGAGAAGCCGCCTCAACAATGAACACCAATTTAATCGTCCCAATCCCGCTAAGCGCCGAACGTCTCCAAGAACGAGGCTTCAACCAGGCAGAAGCACTGGCAAGCGTAGCCGGCCTCCAAACCCAGCACCTGCTCATCCGCGAACACTCCGAAAAACAATCCAAAAAATCCCGGCAGGAACGTATCCACAGCGAAACTGTTTTCGCCCTGTCTCCCGATCAACCCGACATCACCAACCAATCCATCCTCCTCATCGACGACATCTACACCACAGGCGCCACCCTCCGCCACGCTGCACAATGCTTAAAACGGGCCGGGGCAAAGCAAGTGTGCTCCCTGACTCTCGCAAGGGGCTGATAAAGCTAAACAGTCCCGCCGCCCTGCCGATATAAAGAAAAGAGAGCAACTACGAGAGGTGAAAGTGCTATGTCAGAACTATTGAACTGTCCGGAATGCAATGGACTTTATGTGAAAAATATGTTCAAGGATACATGCGATAAATGCTATAGAGAAGAAGAGAAAAAGTTTGAAGAGGTCTATGCGTTCCTAAGAAAGCGTGAAAACCGCGCAGCTTCAATCGAACGTGTAGTAGAAGTCACTGGGGTTAGAGAGAAATTAATTCATAAATGGGTACGAAAGAAACGATTACAGCCGGCTCATTTTCCTAATATGGGTTATCCATGCGATAATTGCGGGAAGATTATACCGAAGGCGAAGCTTTGTGACCACTGTACAAGTAATCTGACACAGGATTTAAAGAAGCTTGCTGCCGAGGATGCATTCCAAGAAAAGAAAAAGGTACAAGAGCACTCTACCTACTATTCAAAATAGGAAGAAACACCCACAGTGTAAACGCTAAACAAATACCGGCTCCGTCCGATATAATGAATAGAAGACTCGAGCGGAAAACAGAAAGCGAGGGATGCCTAATGAAAATAAACAATATAAATAATTCAGGAATCAACCCTTATAAGCGCCAGATGAATAAAGTCGATCAAGCAGCTAAAACAAACCTTCAAAAAGCTGACAAGATTGAAATCTCTTCTGCTGCCAAGGAAATGCAGGGAACATCTAAACTTGTGAAAGAAAGACAAGCGAAGGTGGAGGAACTGAAAATCAGTGTCGAAAACGGCAACTACAAACCAGACCCGCAAAAGATTGCTAAAGGGCTGATCAATTTTTACAAAAATTAATGAAGAGGAGAGAGTGCCATGCAAGCAGAACAGCTTTTAAGCACATTAGAAAAGATATACACCTTACACCGCAGCCTGTATGACCTCTCCTTGGAAAAAACAGACTTCATCAAAAAGGGCGATACGGAAGCCTTAAATGATTTTATAAAAAAGAACAAAATCATATTTCGGCAATCAACACACTGGAGATTCAGCGCCAGAAGCTTGCGGCGGCATTTCTTCTGCAAAAAGGAATCCACACGGAGTCCCCAAGCCTGGCACAGGTCATTGAATACGCTGAAGAAGCTCAACAAAAAGAGTTCAGCGAAAAGAAGAGAGAACTTCTGGACTTGACAGTGAAACTGAAAGAACAAAATGAACTGAACCAAAAGCTTGTCTATCAATCTCTTCAGTTTGTCAACATGAACCTGTCCATGCTGCAGCCGCAGTCCGATCAGACCAACTACAGCCGTCCTGCCGGGAACAAAGGACAGGCTGCCGGAAAACCCATGTTTGATTCCAAAGCATAATGAGAGAAAAAGATTTGAAACGGAGGCCACACCATGCGTTCCACTTTTATGGGGCTTGAGACCGCCAAGCGGGGGATGTACACCCAGCAGGGGGCTCTGCACACTACAGGACATAATATTTCCAACGCCAATACACCGGGATTCACACGCCAGAGAGTAAACTTCGAGCAAACCGAACCTTATCCTTCACCTGCCATCAACCGACCGCAAATCCCGGGTCAGATGGGAACAGGGGTAGAAGCTGGTTCTATTCAGCGTGTCCGCGAAAAGTTCCTGGATGTACAGTACCGCGGAGAAAACAACAAACTGGGATATTGGGATACTAAAATGGAAGCGATGAAGAAGATGGAAGAAGTCATGAACGAACCATCGGATTCCGGCTTGTCCAAAACGATGGATATGTTCTGGCAGTCGCTTCAAGATCTCGCCGTCAACCCAACCAATTCCGGTGCGCGTTCTGTTGTGCGCCAGCGTGGTGTCGCAGTGGCTGAAACCTTCAACTATGTTTCTTCATCTCTATCAAGCATCAGGACAGATTTGAAAAACGAGATAGATGTGACAGAAAACCAAATCAACTCGATGACAAGGCAAATTGATAATCTCAACAAAAGAATCGGAGATGTCGAACCGCACGGCTATCTCCCGAATGATTTATACGATGAACGCGATCGCTTAATTGATGAGCTTTCAAAGATTGTCGATATCCAGGTTACATACAAATCCAGCGGCGGCGGATCTCTTGATATTGCAGATGGACAGGCGACTGTAAAACTGATGAGTGAAAACGGCTCCTCATCTGCTGTCCTCGTCGGAGCGGGCGGTGCCAATACCCTTAAACTGGAAGCGGAAGGCCCGAATGGAACTATCAGTAAAGTGAAGGTAGGCACAATGGAAGTCAGTCCGGAAAAATTCACTTCTCAAGGGAAACTGAAAGGTCTAATGGAAATGTACGGTTATCAGGATTCCTCACAAGGTGAGACAAAAGGCGTCTATACAGATATGCTTTCCGAACTGGACAATCTTGCTTACACTTTCGCAAAAGAATTTAACGAAATTCATGCTGACGGAATGGGAATCAACGAAATTGAAGAGGAAGAAAACGTGAAGAATGTTTTCTTTGTAGATCCGAAGCAAGGCACGAACGGTGAGCCTCTAGCAAATGAAGAAGACCCTCTGACAAACCATCTCGGTGCAAGGGAAGGCTTTGCCAGCAGAATCGGAATCTCAAAAGTCGTCCAGAATGACCTTGACCATATTGCTTCTGCGGACGGAACAGACCCTGCTAACGCAACTGCCGGTGACTCTTCTGTTGTGTTAAAACTTGCAGATGTAATCAACACCGCCTTTGAATATAAAACAGGAAGCGGCGAGAAAGCAGACTTCCGCAACTACTACGAAGGTGTCATCGGTGAAATGGCCGTTACTTCACAGGAAGCAGTCCGCCTCACCCAAAACAGCGACACTCTCAGGCAGGCAGTAGAAGAAAGAAGAATGTCTGTCAGCGGCGTTTCGCTGGATGAAGAAATGACCAACATGATCAAGTTCCAGCATGCTTACAACGCCTCGGCAAGGATGATCACAATGCAGGACGAAATGCTCGACAAAATCATCAACGGTATGGGAACCGTAGGAAGATAAGGATGGTGAACTAACATGCGTGTCACACAAAGTATGCTGACCTCTAACTCTATGAGAAATATGAGCTCATCCTATAACAGGATGGGCAAGCTGCAGGACCAGCTCGCAACAGGAAAAAAAATCACAAATCCGTCTGACGACCCGGTCGTTGCGATGAAAGGGATGTTTTACCGCTCCAACCTCACAGGGATTGAGCAGTACAAACGAAACCTATCCGAGCTGTACCTCTGGATGGAAAACTCGGAAGCCGGCATCGATCAAGCGAATCAAGGCTTGCAGCGTGTCCGGGAATTGACGATTCAAGGTAAAAATGACTCACTGAGCCCAGAAGACCGAAAAGCGGTTGCCAAAGAGATCGAGCAAATCAAGCAAGACCTTGTGAGTACAGCTGATACTCAAGTTGCAGGACGTTACATCTTCCACGGAACGGATGTCAGCAGGTCACCAATTGCTGACAAAGGAACTGGAGGCGAAACCGCTCCTCAGGTAGCAACCAATCTTGCCGACGGTGCTATCGATAGCTACCATATTGAAGTCTCACGCGGTGTATCTCTAAAAGCAAACGTGAACCCGAACAATGTGTTCAGCCAGGACATGTTTGATACAGTACACAATATTCAAAAGGCTTTGGAGAGCGGTGACACTTCAACCCTAGATGAGGAACTTGGAAATCTGGATGGGGTTATGGACAATCTTTCTGCTGAACGTTCTGAACTGGGGGCGCGATACAACCGACTGGAAATGGTGGATGACCGCCTGATGCAGCAGGAAATCACCGCAAGCCGAGTCTTGTCCGACAATGAAGACGCAGACATCGAGCGGGTAATCACTGATCTGAAAACCCAGGAAAGTGTCCACAGAGCAGCACTTGGAGTCGGTGCAAGAATTATCCAGCCTACATTAATGGATTTCTTAAGATAAATCACGCTGAGGGACTGACCCTTTAAGGTGTACTGTCACCTTGGGATCAGTCCTTTTTATTTTGGAGGTGAAGTTATGAACTTTCCGCAAATCCGCTTGCAGTCCTCACCCGCAAGCATTACTATCCAAACTACCCCAGGCAGAATGGAAATTCAACAGCCTCCGGCAGAGCTTGATATCCAGCAGCCAAAAGCTATAATGGACATAGAAACGACACCCGGCAGATTAACGATCGACCAAACAGAAGCATGGGCAGACATGAATATCAAAAGTGTGTTTCGAATGGCAGCAGAAAATGCTCAGGAAGGCCAGCAGACTGCACTGGAAGCAACAGGATCAGCCGCCCAGGATGGCGACGAACTGATGATGATTGAAAACGGCGGTGGAGCGATTGCCTCCCAAGCCAAACGAAACGGAGAACCGCCGATATATGAGTTTAATATTGGCTGGATACCCAGACATGGAAGCGTCAAGATTCAATACGACCCAGCTTCCGTAAAAATTAATGCCCATCCTCAAGAAGTTATTAATAATACAAGAATTCAAAAACCAGTTATTGAATTTGAGCGTTCCCAGGTAGAGGTCAACTTGAAACAGCATCAAACATTGGATATAGATTTTGACGGATTAAAATTTGTCGGCATCAATTACGAACAAGAAATCTAATAGAAGGATTGTGAGATATGAAGATTTTAACGAAGTATCATGGCGATATAAACATAAGCCAAGAAGATATATGGAATTTTGAAGGAGGAATTCCTGGCTTTCTGGAAGAAAAACAATTCGTGCTCCTGCCTCTGCCACAAATAGATGGTTTTTCAGTTTTACAATCTATTAAAACTGGAGAACTTGGCTTTGTTGTCAGTGACCCTTTTCAATTTTTCACAGACTATGACTTTACAATAAGTAACTCCACCCTGGAACTTCTTAATTTGAAGGAAGAAAAGAATGTGAAGGTCCTGTCCATCTTAACTGTAAAAGATCCTATAACAGAAACAACGGCAAACCTGCAGGCTCCATTGATTTTAAATACAGAAAATTATAAAGGAAAGCAAGTCATCCTTAATGAAACAGATTACAAAACAAAGCATTTCATCTTCACAACAAAACAACCGGTGAAGGGGTGAGACGATGCTTGTACTGACAAGGAAAACTGGAGAAGCCATTAAAATAGGTGATGACATCGAAATTACTGTACTTAATATGAAGGGCGATCAAATCAAGCTAGGCATTGAAGCTCCCAAACATATCGACATCCACCGAAAAGAAATCTACCTTTCTATCCAGGAGGAAAACGCAGAAGCATCACTAGGTGTCGACAACCTACTTTCACTTCTTTCAAAAAAACAATAAAAATATTTTCAAAAACTATTAAAACCAGACTCCTCCTGACGATATAAACAATGTAAAGAGAAAGAAAGGGCGGCCGACCTTTTACTCTCTAAAACAAAGTAGTTCACAAGGATGTGGACTCTATATTCAAGGAGGAAATTATACAATGAGAATTAATCATAATATTGCGGCGTTGAACACATATCGTCAGTTGAACGGTGCTAATGAAGGCGCATCAAAATCAATGGAAAAATTGTCTTCGGGACTACGAATCAATCGTGCAGGAGACGATGCAGCAGGTCTTGCGATATCTGAAAAAATGCGAGGTCAGATTCGTGGTTTAGATCAAGCATCTCGAAATGCTCAAGATGGTATTTCTTTTATTCAAACAGCTGAAGGTGCTTTAAATGAAACTCACGATATTTTACAACGTATGCGTGAGTTAGCAGTCCAATCTTCAAACGATACTAACACCGATGCAGATCGTGATGAACTTCAAAAGGAAGTTGACCAGCTAGCTGGAGAAATCACGCGTATTTCTAATAACACAGAATTTAATACAAAATCACTTTTAAATGGTGCTGTGAGTGATAATGGTGAAAAATCTGCAGTGTTTCAAATCGGTGCAAATAATGGTCAAAACCTATCTTTAGAAATTAAAGCTATGGATGCAAAATCTTTAGGTGTTACGCGAGATACAACCGAAGCAACAGCAACGGTGAAAAGTGGTGCAGATATTGGCAGTGTGACAATTGGGGATACGGTAGGATCGAAAGTAATAGATTCAGCTAATATTACTTTTGATTATGCGTCCACAACTGATCAAGCTGCAAAGATAACCGCTACTGGCTCGTTTACCTCTGCAGACTTAGCTGCTCTTTCCGATGGTGATAACGAAATTGTTATTTCAGTAGATGGTACTGATTATACTCTAAATGAAACTGCTTTAAAAGCATGGGATAATGCTTCTGGACATGATGCTATTGGAGATACTGTTGCGTTTTTAGGAAATGCAGTAGATGGTTCGGGAAATAAACTTAGCACAGTAGCTACTATCTCAGATAATGGATCAGGGAAACTTACCATTGAAGACAAAACAATTGATGGTGGTACAGTAAGTATTGCGATTAACGGTGCAAGTGCGTCAACAGTAGAAGGAGTATTTGGTTTTGATAGTACTGAAACTTCTACAGGGACTACGGCTGGAAAGGCAATTACTGTATCTGATGGATCAGCTTCCAAAACATTCTCGATTACTGATGAAACTGCTACAACATTTTCTACAGGTAGTGATTCAGACTGGGGTGGTTTGTCAATAAGTATGACAAGTGGGGCGGATTTATCTGATTTAGATCAATCAGGAGATGGACTCACTATGTCAGTAACAACTAATACTTCTACCTCAGCTACCTTTAATAGTGGTTCAAAGACAGCAGATGCAAGTGTTGCTGGAGGTATAGATATTTCTTCTCAATCTGCAGCTGATTCCGCTATTACTGAGATAAATGAAGCTATTGAAACTGTATCAGCAGAACGATCAAAATTAGGTGCTTACCAAAACCGCCTAGAGCACACAATCAACAACTTAGGAACATCTTCTGAAAACCTAACTGCTGCGGAATCACGTATCCGTGACGTAGATTATGCTCTAGCTGCCTAAACAGCAACGAGCACAGTCGTCCTGGCTGGTAACGGTCAGAGATCATTATCGGGTGAATTGCTGGAAACCCCTGAAGCTTTTCTTGCCACAACGCAACTGGAAACAGTAGACGTGAGGGCTTGAAAAAAGAAAAGATTGGGCAATCAGCAGCCAAGCTCCTGTCTCGAAAGAGTGGAGAAGGTTCAACGACTAGGATAGACCATCTAAGGCGAAAGCTATGGTGATGAAATCCGTAGGTAAAACAATGTACATCAGCATTGTGAATCCGAAGTGCCCGGCCCCTACCAATCTGGAGGGTGAAGATATAGTCTGGTCATTTATGAAAGTAAATGTTCGCACGATGGCGAAAGAAATGATGAACCAAACAAAAGAAAGTATCCTTGCTCAAGCTTCTCAAGCTATGCTTGCAAAAGCGAACCAAAACCCACAAGGTGTACTTCAACTTCTTCGTTAATTACTATGAAGTTTCTGGAGACTCTAGTTTCACTAGGGTCTCTTTTTCTATTAATGAAGCTCCAAAATAAAGCATAGGCTGGCAAGTATACTGAAGTTTAACCCAGTTTCCTTCTTAAGCCTATCCAATAATAAATGGTTCTGACTAATGCGAAATTGATAGGGGTTTGTCTATTTACTATATTCAAAGAAAAGAGCACTATTTTATTGATGCATTTCCTTTAACTTTGTTAACGACCTTAAAGCTTTATAAAATTGGAAGGCAGGAGAAATCGATATCTCCTGTGGTGAGTAAATAGTTTATCTCTTTGCACCTACCGATAGAGGCAGTTCGCAAGATTTTTTTTTCTTATCATGGAGCTGTATGAATCAGAAAAATAATACTGGAAACACCGTGGGAATTCTCCAGCCTCTACTGAAACTTTACCATCAAAGAAATCCAGAAGCGCTAATTTTCTTTCCGAAAATTTGTTTTATGAATTTTAAAGACCGCCTCCATAAGGCTTGCTTTTTTGTTATAATTCAAGACAGTTTGGTTAGTGTATAAACTCTATCATGTAAGATATCATGGTTCATCTTAATGGATCACTCTATATTAATGAGTCCCATGGATTATTGATGCCCATATTAGAGTTATGTATATTGCCGGAAGTCTAAATATTAGGAAGTGAAAAAATGTCATCCCAAGAAAAAGATCAATTAGGCCAGTTCATACCCTTGCATTACCATTATCAAATGCTGTCTGATCGTGATAGAGTCCAGGCATTTAAGATGGCAATTGAACGAATTGTAAAACCTGAACATAGAGTTGTTGAGTTCGGAAGCGGCACAGGGGTATTATCTTTTTTCGCAGCAAAACAAGGTGCGAAGGTTCAATCTATTGAATTCAACCCAGCCCTAGTAGAAAGAAGTAGAGCTTTGATTAAACAAAACGGGATGGGAGATCGTGTAGAGGTGATCGAGGCTGATGCTTCCCAATGGGTTCCGTCAGAGCCAGTCGATGTCGTTGTTTGTGAAATGTTACATAGTGCTCTTTTGCGTGAAAAACAGGTCGAGGTAATTGAAGCCTTTCGAAAAAATCACAAAGAAAAATTTGGCGAAATTCCTATCATGATTCCTTCAGCAACCTTGCTTGGTGTCCAGCCAGTATTGCAGGAATATTCCTTCGAAGGTTATTATGCACCGGTGCCGCTCTTTCAATCTCCATATATTATTTCACCGGAGACCCAGGATGTACATAACCCTGAGGTGTATCACATTATTGATTATGATCATGCCGAAGTGGAAGCCTATTCTTGTCATACATCTTTTTCCTTTCAACAAGAGGCTGAGTTTAATGCTTTCCGGTTCATTACAAAGAACCTGCTGGCAAGTGATCCGCATGGGAAGGATATGGTTGATTGGCATAATCAATATCTGATTCTTCCTGCTGAAAGGAACATATCGGTTAATGCAGGACAAATAATTTCAATCTCCTTTTCGTACACCCCTGGTGATTCAATTGAAGCATTATCTCAATCTCTTAAGGTTTCTGTTCAATAAGAGACCTTTAAGCAGTCCTGCTCAATCTCACGAGCATTCTTGCAAAACAAATCCAATTGATGTTTGTACTTTAGCTTCCTCGTAATGTTTAATGAACTTCAAGAGACTCCAATTCAATGGGGTCTCTTTGTTGTTCACGAAAAGCTGCACTAAACGCTCTCTTCAACTAAACAATTCTGTTTCTCAAGCCGATATAACCCATATAACCCATAGGAGGATCAGAACATGATCGAAAAAGTGACAGGTGGAACATCGGCTTTTCAATCAATATCTACTCATCAAAGCAAGGAAGTAAAGGAATTAGAAGCTATAGAAAGAGTGCAGGATGAACGGCAAGATTCTACTACACAAGAGCCTGTCACAAAAGAAAAGGTAGAAGAAGTCGTAAGTGGAGTGAATGAATTCCTGAATGCCTCTGACACTTCAATTCAATTCCAATTTCACGAAAAATTAAAAGAATACTATGTAACAATTGTCGATAATAACTCAAAAGAAATCGTCCGTGAAATTCCCGCAAAGAAGATGCTGGATATGTATGCGGCGATGACTGAATTTATAGGATTAATGGTAGACAAAAAGATTTAGAGATGAGGTGGCACTGTGAGTGACATGAGAATAGGCGGTTTGGCGACGGGAATGGATACGGACCAAATCGTAAAAGATTTGATGAAGGCGGAGAAATTGCCTTTGGATAAAATGGAACAAAAGAAAACCTATATGGAATGGCAGCGTGATGATTACCGGGAGATCAATAAAGAGTTGTTTGATTTCAGTAACTCGATTTTTGATGGAGTTATGAAGCAGAGTACGTTTACTCAGAAGACAGTAAATATCTCTAACCCTGATGCGGTATCCATAAGGAACATCAATTCTACTTCTGATTTTTCAGGAACCTTAAATGTCGAAAGCCTGGCGACCGCTGCCAGGATGATTAGCAGTCAGGGCCTCAAGGATAAGGACGGAGCTGACCTCGATACCACTAAGACGTTAAGTGAGCTGTTCGGTACGGCAGACGGAGAAGAAATGATCATTAGCGCGATCGGTGCAGACGGCCAAATGAAGGAACATAAGGTTGAGTTAGAAGCAGATATGACTTTTAACAGCCTCGTCAGCAAGATCAATAGAGAAACTGGTGTATCGGTATTTTATGATTCCCATTCTAAGCAAATGTCTCTTACAGCCAAGAATACCGGAAACATTGAAGGGGGAGCGGAGATTTCGCTCTCAGGCAGCCTGGTGGCAGATTACTTTAACATGGATGCGGACAGTGATGCGGCAGTGACTTCAAACAGGGGTTCTGCAGGTACTAACGCAGTTTTTGAGTACAATGGGCTTTCAACAGAGCGGACATCTAATACCTTTACAATCAATGGATTTGAACTAACATTAAAAGACGCGACAACTTCACCTGTGACCTTCAGTTCAGCAACAGACACAGATAAAGTCCTTGAAAAAATAGTGAAATTCGTCGACGACTATAATAAACTCATTGAAAAAGTAAACGGTGAACTTGGAGAGAAGAAATTCCGTGACTTCCAGCCGTTGACTGCTGAACAAAAAGAAGCGATGGAAGAGAAGGAAATAGAGCTTTGGGAAGAGAAGGCGCGTAGCGGCACCCTTCGTAATGACTCTGTGCTTTCTTCTGCTATGAATAAAATGAGGACAGACTTGTATACTCCGATTTCAGGGGGAACATCAGAGACGAATCAACTCGCTCAAATCGGTATAAAAACATCAAGCAATTATCTTGATCGTGGTAAACTGATCATCGATGAAAACAAGCTGAAAGAAGCTATTTCCAAAGATCCAAATGCGATTTATGAGCTTTTTGCCAAGAACGGAGAAACTGACGGCGAAAAAGGAATTGCCCGCCGCTTAAGAGACACGATTGGTTCCACAATGGACAGCATCGAGCAGAAAGCAGGAAAGCTGACCAGCACAAACTCAACTTTTACATTGGGAAGAAATCTGGACAGCATCGATAACCAGATGACCCGCTTCCAAGATCGTCTGGGACAAATAGAAGACCGCTACTGGCGCCAATTCACAGCCATGGAAAAAGCGATTCAGCAGGCGAATTCACAATCATCTTACCTAATGCAGCAATTCAGTATGTAAAAACAATTGTGATAATGTAAGACTTTTCACTGATACAACAATCACCCAGATTTTATGGCTCAGAGAGCTGGTGGAATCAGAAAGAATGCTCAATTAGTCAACAGCCTAATCTCTCTATAGTGATTATAAGGCCATTTCTAATAGATTGTTGTTATTATAAATATTCTTACAGGTGTTGATTGTAGCGGAAGACGTACGATCTCCTGCGGGACTAGCGGGCAGGTGAGACCCCGCAGGCTCACCGCACGCCCCGCGGAGTCGTGCGTCTGGAGCGGAGATCAACTACTTTTTACTTATTTCAATAAGCGACAAGCTAAACCAATTAAAGGAGTGTCATTATGGCTATCAACAATCCTTATAAAGCCTATCAAAATAATTCGGTTACAACGGCTTCACCAGGTGAATTGACCCTGATGCTTTATAACGGAAGCTTAAAGTTCATTCACATCGCCAAGAAAGCCATCCAAGAGAAAAATGTCGAAATTAAAAACACCAACATCCAAAAGGCACAAGCTATTGTCCAGGAATTGATGGTGACGTTGAATATGGATATCCCCATGTCGAAAAATATCTTATCCCTTTATGACTACATCAACCGCCGCCTGATGGAAGCAAACATCAAGAGTGACGTCGCTATTCTTGATGAAGCGGAAGGAATGCTGACGGAACTGCGTGATACATGGAAGCAGGTCATCCAAATCAATCGCCAGCAGCAGCACGGCGGCCAGCGTGACCAGGCGTAATGAGTAAGGTCCAAGAGTGCTATACCATTACAGAAAAGCTGGCAGCGCTGATAAAAAGCCCATATGAAACAAAACGCGATGAGGTTATAGCGGAAATCGAAGCTTTACTGGACCAACGCCAATCAGCTATGGCCGACATGACAAGGCCATATTCAGATGAAGAAAAAGAGCTGGGCAAACAAATCCTGGCTTGGAATTCAGAAATTGAAAGAGGCCTTGCTAATTTGCGCAGCGATATCAAGCGGAACATGAATAGTGTGGCTAAGAAGAAAACCTCTGCCAAGAAGTACACGAATCCATATGAATCCATGCAGTTCGACGGAATGTTTTACGATAAAAAGAAATGAGTGATTTTTTGACTAACAAGGTGATACTTGACGAAACAAAGCATACGTTCATTGGAGAGTACTGTGAGATGCTTTCCACTATCGAAGAAGCATTTCATTATGTAATCGCAAGCTTTGAGGATTATGAAAAAACAGAAGGGGACACTGTCCTGACTGATATTTTTCAGGCATTTGCTCAGATAGCGGAGAGTAACGATATTTTAAAGAGTCTATTCGAGGAACAGCCTTCTGTCATAACGGCAATCAATAAATATGAAGAAGTAACGGATCAAGCAATGAAACTTGATGGCAGCTTCGCTGATCAGAATTTGAAAGAATCGGTCATTAAGGAAAATCTATATCCAGCTTTTGCTACTTGGCACGGAGAAGTAAGGAGAGAACTCAATTCATATACGAACAGTTAAAAACGCAAAGTGTGTTAAAGAAGCCGGCATCCAATGGATACCGGCTTCTTTCCAGTGTGGCAGGCAATGCAGTTAGTCACGCAAGACACAAGTAAATAGTTGGAGTGATTAGAGACTGCAGGACAGGCAATCAGAGCATGAGTTTGAATTAATATTGAAAACTTCTTCTGATGAATTGCTGAGCAGCATCAATTAACTACACATAAAGAACTGCTAACCTTTTTGTAAGCTTTATTTAGATTGTCCAAGCACTCTTCCCGAAAGGTATCACTGCATATGAAATTATGCGCAATATCCTCTTTTATTGTGGTATAGGTCAATTCTATCTTCTGGCCAATAGATAAATGACTTAACTCTTGATTAACTAAATAATCATTTAACTCTCTTTCAAAATATTCAACAGAACCAAATAAAACCGTCATGGTAACCAATCTTCCTTTCTATAAGAAATTTGTACGATACCTTGGGATTTTCCAACACTATTAATTAGCCAGCTTGCCAGATTCCCCTTTTTCAGACAATAAAAAACCCACCAAAAAGATGGTGGATAAATAGAAAGAAATGGTTAATAGTAACGGACCATCACATTTATTTATCACAAAACTTTTTGGCAGCCCGGCTGTCATGGTTTCTGTAACTTTAGACCCGTGGCTTTGCGTCCTCACTTTTCAATGAGTTTGCCTTTTTCAATTTTGTCAATAGACTTATCAAACTATTTTAATAATATAATACAGGGAGAATATATTCAATAATATTCTTTGAATTATCCCTATGAAATGCTAAATTTCGATAAAAATCTACTGAATCCTGGATTTTTCGAGAGGTTACTTCAGCAACTAACCGTGCTTTTCTTACAGGGTGACAGTCACCACCCGAAATATGTCGAGGAATGTTAAATAGAGAAAGGCCCTTCTCCCCCTTAAATGGATTGGAGAGACAGGCCTTCCTGCAGTTATATTTTAGTTTTTCCTTTCCTCAAAAACGAAAACAAATCCTTCTCAATCAAACTGGTATCCTTGGGACCATCATCTCTTTTGAAAGCCAGCGAAAGAGTATTAAAGGTCCTGGTCAGGGCTTCTCTTTCAGCTTCCGACACTTTGAATTCCACTCCGTATCGGAAAAACTCCTCATCAATCTCCTCTTTCCAGACGATTTTTCCTGTATGGACGATTTCTTCTCCCAGTACTTTCATCGAGAAATGCAGCAGGATGTCCCGGTTTGAGGGGAACTGGATATGAGAGATGAAGGACAATCCTCCAGGGCCTATGTCGGTAACCGGAATGCCGGTTTTACCAGTGGTGACTTCTTTATTGTTAATGCTTGCAATGGTGGCAAATGCAAGAAGCGGAACGGGCGGCTGCATTCTGAAATAGCGGCGGCGTTCTTGGCTGAAGTTTTTGCTCCCTTCAGAGAGGGGCTTGATGGTTTTGCCTTTCAATAGACGTTCAAAATCGTCAGCAGGTACCGGTTTGCTATAAATGTATCCCTGTATTAAGTGGCATTTGATTTGTTTAAGAAACTTCAGTTGTTCTTTTGTTTCGATTCCTTCAATTACTGCTGTCATATTTAAATCTGCTGAAAGACTGGCCAGGTTTTTAATGATCGCTCGATTTTTTGAGTCATTTCCTAATTCTTTTGTATAGGACCGGTCAATTTTAATTCCGTCGACAGTTAAATCCTTCAAATACGTAAATGAAGTATATCCTGTTCCGAAATCATCTATCAGGATTTTGATGCCGCATTCTCTCAGTCCGTCTATTGTTTGTTTCACCACTTCAGCTTGTTGAAGAAAGACCGCTTCTGTTATTTCCAGCTGTATCATCTTTGCGGGTACAGCGTATTTTTCTAGAACGGAGAGCAGGCTGCTTTTTAAGTCTTTGACCAGAAAGTGCAGGGGAGAGAGGTTGATTGAAACAGGGACAAGGGGAATCCCTCGCCTTCTCCATTCCTGAATGGTCTTACAGGCTTTTTCCAAAACCCATTCGCCGACATCGATGATAAAGCCGTTCTCCTCTGCGTAAGGGATGAATTCATTTGGAGAAACAAGCCCCCATTCCGAATGGTCCCAGCGAAGAAGCGCTTCTGCTCCGACTATTTGATTTAGTCGGGAATCTACCTGAGGTTGAAAATGAAGTTGAAGTTCTTCATTTTTAAGGGCATGCCGGAAGTCTTTTTCCAAGGTGAGACGTTTATAGGCATCTATGCTGTTTTCAGGAGAGTAAATATGGAAAGAGTTCTTGCTTATTTTTTTCGCTCTGTTCATGGCAGCGATGCTGTTTTGAAAAAGCTCCGTTTTTCCATTTGAATCAGACGGATGGATGCTGACTCCAACCGAGATGGTCAGCAGAAGTTCGAATTCCCTGATTTCATATGGTTCTTTAAGACAATCGACAACTTCTTTACACAGGCTTTTAATTTCTTGCAAACTGCCATACTCTTTGAATAACAACACAAAGTCATCATTACTGAATCGTGATATGAATATTCCTCTTTCTTGAAACCTTTTAAGTCTGCGTGCCGCCTCCTCGAGGATTTCATCTCCTATTACAGGACCGAGTGTTTCGTTCATGTATTTAAACCGGTTAAGATCAACGTAAAACATGGCAAAATCCGTTTTTCCTTAATAAGAGTTGTCATTTCTATTTCAAGCGTCTTCCTGTTAGGGAGGGCTGTGAGTGAATCGTGGTGCAAGAGATGCTCCACTCGGTCTCCCAGCTCTTTGTCGTTGGTGATATCAGTGATGATACCATGGTACCGGACGATTCTATTGTGTTCATCATTGATTGGAATGATCTTATCGTTTACCCATTTTACTTTTCCTGAGGGAGTGATGATACGGTAACGATGGCAGATGGTTTCTCCATCCTTTAAAGGCTTCCGGTCCTCGTCAAACTTTTTCAGGTCATCTATGTAGACTAAATCTCTCCATTGAATTTTTCCTTTTAAAAAATTCCCGGCTTCCATTTCAGTAATGTATTTAATCCCTTGGGTGCAGAAGGTTATAGATTTGTTGATAGAGTCATAGGACCAGATGGCTGCCTCGAGAGCTTCGGAAACCTGTTCCATTTCCTGTTCTTTCGTTTCAAGAGCCGACTGAAGGGCAGCTTTTTCTGATACCTCATGTATGATGGCATAGACCCCTATGATTTTCCTGTTTTCTTTGATTGGAATATAGGTATTCTCTAGATTTAGGAGATTACCATTTTTATGATAAGCTCTGCAGGAAAAGTTCTGGACTTTTCCGTTCACAGCAGCCTTGAAGTATTTCCATATCACTTCTTTTGATTCTTCAGGAGTGAAATCTGTTACAACTAAGTCAATAGCAGGAAGCTCATGCCCGGTAATTGAAGTGGCAGCCCTATTGATATTCAAAAATCGCCCTTTCGTATCAAAGTGGATAATTATGTTTGGGGAATGTTCAAAGAGTAATTTAAAGTTGTTTTGTTCCTGAAGGGAAGAATCCCTTAATTCCGAAGCAGAGTGTTGAGACTTTCGAAACAGATTAAACAATGCTGACAAATGAATACCACTCCTTCTGGAAAAACATGATGTAAATATAGTATAAAAGTACTAATAATGAACGACAATAGCAATTGTGACAAAATATTCTAAAATTTTGTGGTAATTGTTTCTTGTTTTGACGAATAACGTCGCTTGGTGACTGTCACGCCCCGGAATTTGTCGAAAGGGGAGGAATGAGTTTGAATCCGAGTTTGGATGAATGTCTAATTCGGGGCGTGACAGTCACCACCCGAATTATGTCGAGGAGGTTTATTTGTGAATTTATTCACAAATAATTCATTAATAATATGCTTACAAAAAGCATATCTATGAGAAAATAATAATAGAAATATATTTCTCAAAACCCCGCCATGACAGTCTTCTACAAGATTTTTGTAAAATCGTCATAATTTTTAGAAAGATTAAGAAGGAATATTGAAGGGAATAGAGAAATATATAAACATAGCTTTATCTAAAAGGAGGAGTTTACATGTTGAACTACAACATTCGAGGCGAGAACATTGAGGTAACTCCAGCGATTCGCGAACACGTGGAGAAAAAGATTGGAAAGCTGAATCGTTATTTCAATGAAACTCCTAATGCCGACGTACACGTTAACTTGAAGGTTTATCCTGATAAGAGAACAAAAGTTGAAGTGACGATTCCGATGCCGCACCTAGTTCTGCGGGCAGAAGAACCACATGAAGATATGTACGCAGCAATTGACCTGATCGTAGACAAGTTAGAGCGTCAGATTCGTAAACATAAAACAAAAGTGAACCGCAAGATGCGTGAAAAAGGAAGCCCGAAAGAATTCTTCGCAGCACAGGAGGGCTTGACTACAAGCCAGCTCAATGAAAAAGCGCAGGAAGAAGAAACGGATATTCCTAATGAAGTCGTAAGAACAAAGCAATTTAACCTGAAGCCTATGGACAGCGAAGAAGCGATTCTGCAAATGGACCTTCTCGGCCACAGCTTCTTCATCTTCACGGACGCTGAAACAAATGCGACGAACATTGTTTACAAACGCAGAGACGGTAAATACGGCTTAATTGAAACAACATAATGGTGAAATCAGCATCCTGCAGGTTATCTGCAGGATGTTTTTACATAAATAAGCTCGGATGAAGTATCTGGTGCTGTGTAATTTTACATAATGGGCCATGAAGAGAAAGTGTGGTGCTGAGTATGAAGCAATTTCTGCTAAAATAAGTTACTAACCTAGTTAAATGCAGATAGTTTTGTGTCAAAGAAGGTTGCTTCTTAATAAAAGGTTGTATTCGTATAGATTGTTGCTTTCGAAAAAATCCCAAGAGCCGGATTGTTCCCCTGAATACTTATGTTTATCTCTCTTAACGGGGCGAGTAGCTCTTTTCTTTCATGCTTACCAGGATATATAGGTGAATTCTGGTGATGTTTTCGAAATTCATATAAAATAGCAACAAAGTTTACGAAAAGAGTCTAATAAAAAGGTTGGACTTATATACAGTCCCGGTTGATTGGAGCGGAAGGTGAACGACCTCCTGCGGGACTAGCGGGACAGATGAGACCCCGCAGGCGCAGCCGAGGAGGCTCAACGCCCGCCCCGCGGAGTCGTACACCTGAAGCGGAAATCTAACAATACCTTATATGAAAGAAAAAAGGAATTATCCTTCGTGTGTCGAAATTACTCTAATAGAATATTTATCAGGGAGGAACCCAGCATGACATTCAGTATCGTCGGATTTGATCCAAAAGAGAAAGAGTGGGGAATCGCTGTTCAATCGAAATTCATCGGAGTCGGCGCAGTGGTGCCTTTCGCTCGGGCCGGAGCGGGAGCCGTTGCCACACAATCCTATGCCAACACCGCTTACGGTCCACACGCTTTGCAGCTGATGGAAGAAGGGAAGACAGCAGAAGAGGCATTGGAAATCATCATGCAGGATGATCCGGAACGGCACCTGCGCCAGGTCGGGTTGATTGATGCACTGGGAAATGCGGCAACTTTTACCGGAGAAGGCTGCTATGATTGGGCAGGCGGCATGACTGGGGAGAATTTTGCTGCTCAAGGAAATATTCTTGTTGACCAGCGGACGGTTGAAGCCATGGCGGAAACCTTCACTGCAGCAGAAGGAACCTTGGCCGAACGCTTGCTGAAAGCACTCGATGCCGGCCAGGAAGCAGGCGGGGACTCGCGCGGTAAGCAGTCGGCTGCCATCTATGTTGTAAAAGAAGCAGGTGGCTACGGGGGATTTAATGACCGCCTGATAGATCTCCGTGTCGATGACCATCCCGATCCCATCAAAGAACTGATCAGGATATTCAACCTTCATCAGCTTTACTTTGCAGCTTCAAAACCGGAAAGGGTTGTACCGGTGGACGGCTCTGTGCAAGAAGAACTGCAAGCCGAATTGGAGCGCCACGGTTATATGAAGGAAGACAAGACCGTGAGCCAGGCTTTAAGAGACTACCTTCATACCGAGAACTTCGAAATGCGGGAGCACGAAGGAAGCATAGACCTCGATGTCCTGGAGTTTATGAAGAAGCAGGGGAGATAGTAGAAGGTATGCCACTTGATTGTAAAAATAGTGAGAGAATAGCAAGAGGACGAAATCGCATATGATTTCGTCCTTTTGTATTAGTTAATATAGAAAGGCTGACTAGACTATATGCACTGAAAAGACCTAATTTTCTGGATCACTAGACGTCTACCAGTATCTCTCCCGCATATTCACAAAACCCGAAGCATCCCCATAAAATTTTCAGCATAAATTTCCGGAGTGAAGTGCTGTTTGATATACTCCTGCGCATTCTGCCTGATCTGGGCTTTCAGCGGCGCATTGTGGAAGAAGTCGACGGCTTCCTGGGCTGCTCGCGTGATGTCGCCCTGCCGATAGATTTTGCCTGTTACGTTATGGAAGATGAAGCTTTTGATGCCGTCCGAGTCTGTGGTCAGTACGGGGCAGAGGCAGGACATCGCTTCCACATGGGCATAACCGAATCCTTCATATTTTGAGGTGGAGCAGAGCATCCCGCCTGAGTTTCCGATTCTGGAGTAATAGGTCGGCATTTGGTTGTGCGGTATATTGGAGTAGATGGTGATATATTTATTCAGGTTGAGTGAGCGTGCCATTCTTTTGAAGGCCATAACATCCTTTGGAGGGTTGAGATTGTTATCGGTGAAAATCCAGATTCGCAAGTTGGAATAGCTGGAGATGAGTTTTTCCGCCAGAAGCAGGAACTCTCTCCAGTTTTTGTTTTCTTCCAATCTGCCTACCCATCCTAGCAGCATGTAAGGCTCGGTGGTAAGTCCCTCTGTTACATACGTGAAATTTTTCGTGTCGATGCAATTATGGAATGAGAATTTTTTCTTGAAAGGATAATACTTTTCAAGAAGTGTATTCAGGTGAGGTGTTTTGGGATAAAGGATGGCGTCCGCGTGCTTGTTGATAATAGGCTGGGCATATTTGAGGATGATGTCCGCTTCCTTAAGCTGGCCCATTCCCTGAACCTCGAATATAACCTTTCCTGTGAAACCCAGGTTCCGTACCCTTTCAAGGAAAGTATAATCCGAGCCCACGATGATGGCATTGAATTTCTCGGAGGCTAATATAGTGCGTATCTTACTGTCTTCATTGGTGATCCAGGTTTTTTCCTTGATATTCTGCATCCCTGCTCCCTGGGAAAAAACAAGAACTGAAACTGTACTCCTTTAGGTGCCAATGCTGCGGTCCGCTGTCTGGCCAAGGTTTCGACACCTCCGCTCGGGACATAATAGACAAATAGAATTTTCATTGTATCAGACTCCTTCGTATCATTTCTCTGATGAGACTACCAGTTATAATCCTTTTCATAGCCAAGCCGGATTAACAAATCGCCGGCAACTTCCTTAAATACCCTCTTATGCTCCGGGGTGAAATCATTTCTCCAGTCTCCGATGCTCCCTTTTCTGAAAGTAGCCGATGTTCCAGGGTTCACATTAGTGAGCATTTTTTCCACAATCTCTTCTTTGGTGAGGTTCAGCTCTTGCAGGCCATCCCAAAGGTGGTCAACAATTCTCAGCAGGGTATTGTGTTTGGTTTTTTCATCTCCCGCCAGGTCTTCAAACTTCACCCAGCACACATGTTCATAATCCAGCCATTTCATGACGTCAATCGAGTAGCCGCGGATATTCTGGACGATGAGCGGGCCCCCGTAAAGGGGATCATCCACTTTTGCCCCTTTAATCATGGTCATGAGCCGGTCTTCGTGTGAATGAAGTCCTTTTTCAAGGTAAGGGTTATAGGGATGGTTGTATTGATTCCGCATGACGAAGTGGACGAGTGAGACGACATTGTCGCGCAGGTCCCTTGTGACGAGAATTATTTTGATATTGTTCTTTCTTATATATTCTTCTTCAGCCGAGGGGCTGTAAGGAAGATGTGCCGGCGCGAAAATTCCTTCCTTTATAAGCGAAAGCTTCTCTTCCGGATGTATCCAGCTTGCAGCTATGGTCATCCCGGGTATCCCTTGGACAAGCTGCATCATTAAATGCGTCCCGCTTTTTGGGATGGAATTGACTAAAATCTTGCAAGGGTTATTCAAAACGATCTCCGCCTTTCTTAGAATTCAGGACAATCCAGCTTCCCGATTGGGAATGTGAACGGTCCAGCTATCTTCTTTTATTCCTATTTGATTTTGCGTACTTCAGAAATGATATAAACCTATCAATATAGTATGTCCGGCTGGATTTTTTGGTATAGGCAGCAGCATCCATTCTTAGTTGCGCCGCTAACCGGGCATGCATATGGCTGAGGTGATAGAAGATTCTGGAGTAAATTAGGAGATCTAACTAGTACACTTTTTCTTTGCGAGAATAGGTTATTTATAGGAAGCAAAGGAGGGACAACATGAAAGTACTGACCATTTTGGGTACAAGGCCTGAGATCATCAGGCTGAGCCTCATAATGAAGAAACTGGATAAGCTTGCTGACTCTCATATCATTGTTCATACCGGACAGAATTTCACCCATTCATTAAACGACATTTTCTTTGAGGAATTGGGGTTGAGGGCACCTGACTATATTCTTTCTTCTTCACAGCGGTCGCTGGGCGAGCAAATGTCAATCCTGTTTCGCGAGCTTGAAACCATTCTGCTGAAGGAAAAGCCGGATAAAGTGCTGGTGCTTGGCGATACCAACAGCGGGTTGAGCGCCATATTGGCGGAGAGGCTGATGATTCCTGTCATCCATATGGAAGCGGGAAATCGCTGTTTTGATCTCAATGTGCCGGAAGAAAAGAACAGGAAAGTCATCGATGCGGTATCCTCTTTTAACCTGCCGTATACCTATTACAGCAAGCAGAATTTACTAAGAGAAGGTGTTTCACCAAGCAGGATCATGGTATGCGGAAACCCGATTTATGAAGTGTTGACGTATTACCGGGAAAAAATTGATAACAGCAGGGTCCTTGAAACCTTGCAGCTGAAGGAACAAGACTACTTTCTGGTGACGATCCACCGGGCTGAGAATGTCGATAATCCAATCCATTTAAAAAGTATTGCTTCCGCATTGAACAAATTGGCAGAACTCTATCAGAAGCGGATTATCTTCAGTACGCATCCAAGGACGAAATCGAAGCTTGAAGGAGACCCTTCAATAAAAATGCATCCATTGGTGGAGAGCATGGAGCCGTTTGGTTTTTTGATTTTGTAAAACTTGAACAGAATGCCCTATGTGTGTTGACGGACAGCGGCACCGTTCAGGAAGAGTGCTGTCTTTTTCATGTGCCTGCAGTGACTGTCAGAAAGACAACGGAAAGGCCGGAAACGGTTGACTGCGGCAGCAATCTCGTGTCGGGACTGGAGGAAGCAGCCATCCTGATGGGAGTTAAAACGATGTTGAATGAGCCGAGAAACTGGGAGTGCCCAGAGGAGTATTTGAAACTGAATGTTTCGGCGACTGTGCTGAAAATAATTTTGGGAGGGAATGAAATTGTTTACTGATAAAACGATTCTTGTAACAGGGGGAACAGGTTCGTGGGGATTTGAACTGGTCCGGCAATTGCTGGAAAAGAACCCGCGGGAAATCAGAATTTTTTCAAGAAATGAATCCAGCCAGGTGAGCATGCAGCAGAAATTTGATCACAATCCCAAGCTGAAGTTCATTATCGGTGATATCCGCGATAAGGAAGCGCTGGTGGAGGCTTGCCGAAAGGTCAACTTTGTTTTTCACTTGGCGGCTTTGAAACATGTTCCCGTCTGCGAGTACCAGCCGCTTGAAGCGCTGAAAACTAATGTGACGGGCACTCAGAATGTCATTGATGCCAGTATGGCGAACAAGGTGGAAAAAGTAGTGTATATCTCAACGGATAAAGCGGCAAATCCGTCCAATTTCTATGGCTTCACGAAAGCATTGGGAGAAAAGCTGATCATCAACGCCAATGCGCTGACAAATGACACAACGTTCGTCTGCGTACGGGGCGGCAATGTTCTGGGAACGAACGGAAGCGTCATCCATGTCTTCAGGCATCAAATTGAAAAACACTCTAAAGTTGGAATTACGGATAAACAAATGACGCGTTTCTTCCTGACAATAGAAGATGCCATCAAGCTGCTTTTCAAAGCGACCTATGAAAGCTATGGCGGCGAAATCTTCGTCATGAAAATGCCTACCTGCAAAATCCTTGATCTGGCTCATGTCTTGATCGATGAATATGAGGGCAAGGAAATAGAAATTGAAGAGCTGGGCATCAGACCGGGTGAAAAGCTGCATGAGATCCTTTTAACGGATTTTGAAAGCGATAATACAATCATTTATGATGATGAATATTTCGTCATCCTGCCGACAATCGAGATAGACGGACTGAATGAGTATTATCAGGCATATCCGAAGGTGGATCTTGAGACCTATTGTTCAAGTGATAACACGATCAACAGGGATGAGATCAAGGAAATGCTGAAAAATGGAGGCTTCCTGTAATGAACGTCCTTGTGCTCGGCGGCCATGGCATGGCGGGACATATAATTGTAGATTACTTGAAGAGGCAGGAGGGGTACCGAGTATATTCTACAACAAGAACCGGTGAAGATGATTCCATCCAACTGGATGTGCTTGATCTCTCCTCGGTTTCAAAAGTGTTGAAAGAAACCCGCCCCGAGGTCGTAATCAATGCAGTCGGTCTGCTGAATGAAACAGCGGATAAGAATCTAAAGGATGCCTTGATTGTCAACAGTCTGCTTCCTCACCATATTACTGATACCTTGGAGGAAATGGGCATGGGCGGAAAGCTGATCCACATCAGCACGGACTGTGTTTTTTCCGGAAAATCAGGGGAGTATGATGAGAGTTCGGTCAAGGATGGGACGAGTGTCTATGCCAAGACGAAATCTCTCGGAGAAGTGACCGAGGAGCCCCACCTTACCATCAGAACCTCCATCATCGGGCCGGAATTAAAGGAAGACGGGTGTGGTTTATTTCTATGGTTCATGAAGCAGGCTGGTGAAATCAAAGGGTTTGACCGGGTATACTGGAACGGCGTGACGACCCTTCAACTGGCAAAAGCAATCGACCATTGCCTCCAGGAAGGGGTAACGGGACTGTACCATCTTTGTCAGGAAGATAAAGTTTCCAAGTACCAGCTGCTGACGATGATTAAGGTGGTTTTTGATAAAACGGATGTCACGATCATGAAGGATACTGAATACAGCAGCGACAAAAGTCTGGTCAAAACAAGAAAGGACATTGAGTACCGTGTCCCGGGATATCCCGTCATGCTGCAGGAAATGAGAGACTGGATGGAGAGCAGATGACAGCGCGCCTGTTGATTACGGGTGCTTCGGGTTTTACCGGAACGGAAGCCTGCCGTTATTTTGCCAGTAAAGGATATTCCGTTACAGGGATGGCCCGGAAATCAATGGGGCCTGCAGGGGGAGTCCAGTATGAGGTGTGCGACCTGCTTTGCAAGGAGGAAATGGATAGATTCATAGAAGCGCAGAAACCGGATTATATCCTGCATCTAGCGGGAGATAATCATGCCGGGGAGTCCTGGAACCGTCCTCTTGCAGCAATGGAAACGAATGTGAATGGAACCCTGAACCTGCTGGAGGCGGTAAGGAGGCATTCGCCTTCTGCCAGAAGCCTCGTTGCCGGTTCGATGATCGACTATGATCCTTGTAAAATGGAAAGTCCGAATCATCCCTATGGAGTGACAAAATATCTGCAGACCCTTACCGCGAAATGCTGGGGAAGCTTGTACAACATGGATGTCGTCATTGCCCGGCCTTCCAATTTGATCGGTCCGGGCGAATCCTCTGGAATTTGCGCGCTGTTAGCCTCGAAGCTGGCGGAGATGGAGCGTGGATCAGGGAAAGGGAAACTGGAGATTCATAACTTGAAGTCTCAGCGTGATTTCCTTGATATCAGGGATGTCGTGAAAGCATACGAAACTCTCCTGTTAAAAGGTGAGTCGCTGCAGGAGTATTCGATTGGATCCGGAGTGAGCAGAACTCTCGGTGAGGTTGCCGAAACCCTTGTAAAGCTGACGGACGCTGATGTGGAAGTGAGCTATTCCCTGGATGAGGAAGAGGCTCCATTTCGTGTCGATGGTTCAAAAATTAGATATCTCGGCTGGATACCGGGCATTCCTTTTCAGCAATCTATGGAAGATGTTTTGGCGTACTATCGCAGCCGTTCTTGAGGGTAAAGAAAGAAGCTTATGAAGACTGCCAGGTGAGACAGCATCGTCTCGCGGGGAGGATTCATAAGCTTACATAGTTATGTTTATTAAAAGAATCTTTAAAGGCATATTATGAGTTGGAGAGGGTCTCAAGGAGTGTCCAAGAGACCCGTGGATTCATTTTTTGAGTTACAGAGGTTCTCAAGGAGTGTTCAAGAGACCAGTGAATCCAGTTTTTGATTTGAAGAGGGTCTCTAGGAGTGTCCAAGAGACCCATGAAATCATTTTATGAGTAGAAGAGGGTCTCAAGGAGCGTTTAAGAGACCCGAGAAATCTTTTTTGAGTTACAGAAGGTCTCAAGGAGAGTTCAAGAGACCCGAGAATCCATTTTTTGAGTAGAAGAGGGTCTCAAGGAGCGTTTAAGAGACCCGAGAAATCTTTTTTGAGTTACAGAAGGTCTCAAGGAGAGTTCAAGAGACCCGAGAATTCATTATTTTGAGTTACTAAAGGTCTCAAGGAGCGTTCAAGAGACCCATGAAATCATTTTTTGAGTAGAAGAAGGTCTCAAGGAGTGTCCAAGAAACCCGTGAATTTATTTTTGAGTTACAGAGGTTCTCAAGGAGCGTTCAAGAGACCAGTGAATCCAGTTTTTGATTTGAAGAGGGTCTCAAGGAGTGTCCAAGAGACCCATGAAATCATTTTATGAGTAGAAGAGGGTCTCAAGGAGCGTTTAAGAGACCCGAGAAATATTTTTTGAGTTGGAGAGGGTCTCAAGGAGAGTTCAAGAGACCCGAGAATACATTTTTTAGCTATAGAGGGTCTCAAGGAGCGTTTTAGAGACCCGTGAATCCATAATTTGAGTTATAAAAGGTCTCAAGGAGTGTCCAAGAGACCCGAGAATCCCTTTTTTGAGTTACAGAGGGTTTCAAGGAGTGTCCAAGAGACCCGAGAATCCCTTTTTTTGAATTATAGGAGGTCTCAAGGAGCGTTCAAGAGAGACCCAGGAAATCATTTTATGAGTAGAAGAGGGTCTCAAGGAGTGTTCAAGAGACCCATGAAGTCATGTTTTGGATTGAAGCGGGTCTCAAGGAAGGATCAAGAGACCCGCGGAGGCCATGTCTTAAGTTGAAATGATCTCCAAGAACCTCTTTCGTTCTAATCGCCGCTAAAAGATAAGCAGAATAAATATGATCAAAAATAACATTCCAGACTCTTAAAAATTTATCGCGAATTTTTTGAAGTACTCATCATCCGAAACGGCCCTCTTACTCAGATACTCATTCCTCTTCGTCTTTGCTCCATCTTCAAGGACTTTTCCTTCCACTTTTTTAACGGAACTGGTGCGGCTTATCATCTGCCTCAGCTTAGCAATTCTCTCCTCGCTGAAATGAAGGTAGGCCATCCGCAGCTGATTATAATTGATGTCATCAAAGTGAACTTTGTAAGGATGTGAGGTCCTGAATAAATGGAGTATCTTCACATTCGGTTCGCAGTGGCAGCGGTAGCCGAACAGCCATAGTTTAATGGAAATCTCCACATCTTCATGGCCCCAGCTGGAAAAGCCGGTTTCGAATCCTCCGACGTCTGTGAATACTTTTTTCGGAATGATGAAGCATCCGCCGGGGATGATGGCTGTTTCAAATAAGGTCTTTCTGCGGTTGTTCCACTTGACTTTAAGGTTTTGGGAGAGAGACTGCCCATAGCCGACAATATGAGGGTCGTTCATGGATCCGATGGCCGGACAGACGACATCGGAGTTTCCTGCCAGCAGGTGGAATAACAGCCGGTCAATCCAGAAGTTCTCAAACGTCAAATGAGCATCGCAAAACAGCAGGTAGTCATGGGTGGCTTCTTCTGCACCAAGATTCCGCGCATTGGACGGGCCGATACCCTGTGTATTGATCAATCTGATTTTTCCTTTATGAGGATAAGTATTGAGGAAATCACAGCACTTGTCCTCTGATGCGTCATTAATAATGATCGTTTCAAATTCAATATTCGTTTTTACATTGAATAGTGAATCGCAGGTGTTTTTTACATTTATCCCTTCATTCTTCACGGGGAAGATAATGGATACCTTTGGTGGAGTATTCGGCATCAAGATCCTTCCTTTCCAAACTATTCTCCTAACAGTGTATGAATTCCGCCTTGGTTTGTGACGTGATACAGGGGTGGTTTCAGGCAGGGACCGTACAGAGGGAAGACTGAGGGGCCGCTTCAACGCATTAAAGCACTAAGAGGGACTGTCCCTCTTAGTGCTTTAAATGGTTAAAGATATTTTCTTTGGCGCAGGTATGCGAGGATTTTTTCGGCTGACTGTTCGACGGTTTCTGTTTCGGTATCGATGACCAGGTCTGGGGAAGATGGTGCTTCATAGGGAGCGTCGATTCCGGTAAATCCCTTGATTTCTCCTGCTCTCGCCTTCTTATACAGGCCTTTGGGGTCACGTTTCTCGCATTCTTCCAAACTGGCTTTCATATAAACTTCTATGAACTCTCCTTCTTCTACGATGGACCGCACCCATTCCCGGTCCGTCTGATAAGGAGAGATGAAGGCTGTCAACACGATGGTGCCGGCATCGACAAAGAGCTTGGCTGTTTCGCCGACGCGGCGGATGTTCTCGTTCCTGTCTTCCTCGGAGAATCCCAGATTGCTGTTCAGGCCATGCCGGAGGTTATCTCCGTCAAGCCTGTAGACCTGTCTGCCGGACTCGAACAAACGCTTTTCCAGCTCAACGGATAAAGTGGATTTGCCTGAACCTGATAATCCGGTGAACCAGATGATCATGCTTCTGTGGCCATTCCGTTTCTGCCTGTGATCCTTTTTGATTTCTCCATTGTGCCAAACGGTGTTTTCCGATTTCATATCATTTCTTCCTCCTCTCTCTAGTAGATTTCATTGGGCGGGTTGATCAAATAGCAGTTTCGCCGATAAAGGGGAGTTATCGCCGATAAAACTGCCCCTGCCCACACTCCGTCCCCAATTTTAAAACCAAACAAAGTACACGGCACTCACCGCGACAGCCATCACAATCAAATTTAGCGGAATGCCGATTTTTAAAAAATCTTTAAACGAATAACCGCCGGGTCCATACACAATCAGGTTTGTCTGATAGCCGATTGGTGTCGCAAAGCTCGCAGATGCGGCAATCGAGACTATCATCGCAAGCGGAAGAAGCGGAATCTCCTGGATCAGGGACAGCTTATAGGCGATGGGAAACATAATGACCGCGGCCGCGTTGTTGGTGATGAACTCTGTCAGCAGGTTGGTGAAAAGATAGAGAGCCAGGATCATCGTGAAAAGCCCAAGAGGGGCAAAGGTGTTCAGGATGAAATGGGCGATGAACTCAGCGAGCCCCGAATTGGCCAGGGCGGCTCCAATCCCGAAGGAACTGGCAATCAGGACCAGTACATTCCATTGGATAAAGCTTTTGATTTCATTGATAGAAATAATTTTTAATAAGCAAAGCAGAAGGACCGCCGTACCATACGCTTCGATGATCGAGAGGATATCAGCTATTACCAGCAGGGCCATGAAACCTAATAGAAAGAGGGACGTCCAGCCCTTTTTCCGGATGCTTGGGTCAAAAAGAGAATCGTCGAGTTGAGAGAGAAAGTAGAAATCGATCCTGGATGTTTCTTTCTTGAACTCTTTTCCCACGGCCAGCAGAAGGATATCGCCTGGTTTCAAGACGATGTCCCCGATTTTTGACTGAAGATGTTTGCCGTGACGGTGCACCGCCAGGATAGCCGCATGATAGTTGCTGCGGAAATCGGTCTCTTTGACTTTCCGGAACAGGAGAGAAGAACGAGGAGTCACCGCTGCCTCGATCACTTTCATGTACTGAAATTGTCCTGCTTCCTCGTGAGCAGCGATCTTCAGCCCCTTGGTTTTCTGCAGGGAGGAAATTCTCGTGATGTCCCCGGAAAACAGCAGGATATCATCCTCTTTTATCACCATGGAACTTGGGACAGGAGTGAACTGCTCTGACCCGCGGAACAGACTGGCGAGAAATACGCCTTCCAGCTTTCGCAGTTTTGCCTGTTTAAGGGTTTTTCCGATATAAGGATAGTCGCTGCCGACTTTGAATTCACACAAGTACTCTCTCATCGCACCTTCTTCATCATGAGGCTTCATTGCTTTTTCCGGTAGCAGTTTTCCTCCCAAGAAAATTAAAAAGGCGATTCCTATGATTGTGGCGGGCAGTCCGACTGCTGCTAATTGAAAAAAGAAAACCCGTCTTCTCCCTGCTCCACCATCATGCCATGCACGACCAGGTTGGTGGAGGTTCCCATGATGGTCATCATTCCCCCTAGGATAGTGGCATAGGAAATGGGGATGAGGAGTTTGGAAGGCGAAACATTATGCTCGCGGCACCAGTTCCGGATGATCGGCGTGAGCATGACGACGATCGGCGTATTATTAAGGAACGCTGAACAAATTGAAAGGGGAGCCAAGAGCTTTAGAAGAAAAATTTTATTGGGTCTGCTGCCGCTTATCACCTTTTTGAAAATGGTTTCCATCACACCGCTTTTATCAATGGATCCGGCTAATATAAATAGTAAGGCAATGGTGATCAATCCTTCATTAGAAAACCCCTGCAATGCTTCCTGCGGGGAAATGATCCCTGTCAGTAAAAAGAGGAGCATGAAGGAAGATACGACGAGTTCAGGACGGACGATATCTCTGATCAGCAAGGTGACCATCCCGAGCAAGCAGAGAAGGACAAAGCCGGCAGCCAAGCCCATTATGTGCCACCGGAGGGAAAGTAACTGCTGCTCATCCGTCCTTCATCCCTTTTATCAGGACATAAACGACTTCTTTTCTGGAAAACTCTTCAGGCGGGATTTCTCCTTTCCGCAGCATTTCCCGTACTTTCGTTCCGCTCAAATGGATATGGTCTTCCCTCTGATGGGGACAGGTCTTTGAGGTGGCCATACTTTTGCAGCTCCGGCAATAAAAAGCATGTTCGAATTTCAAGATTTCAATTCCGATTTCTTTTGGTGAGAAGCAGCTGAAGATCTCCTGCGCCTCATATGTTCCGTAATAGTCTCCGACACCTGCGTGGTCCCTGCCGACAATGAAGTGGGTGCAGCCATAGTTTTTTCTCACCAGTGCATGGAAAACAGCTTCTCTTGGTCCTGCATATCTCATGGCTGCCGGGAAGACGGAGAGGTGTACCCTTTCTTTCGGGTAATAGTGCTTCAAAATCGCCTCATAACTTTCCATCCTTATATCAGCGGGGATATCGTCCTTTTTGGTTTCACCTACAAGAGGGTGGATCAGCAGGCCGGCCACCATTTCCATGGCCGTCTTTTGAAGATATTCATGGGCCCGGTGTATGGGATTCCTGGTCTGGAAAGCGACAACTTTGTCCCAGCCCTTTTCTTTAAAAAGCTCCCTTAACTGTGACGGAGTTCCATAAGACTCTGGAAAATCGACTGGCGGCTGGTGAAGTAGAGTGATTTTTCCAGCAAGATAGATTGGCGGCTGTTCAAAAAGAGAACGGACTCCGGGGTGATTTCGATCGCTGGTCTTATAGATGGCGAGGGCTTCGGCTTCCTTGTCGTACTCGAATTTTTCTTCCAAATCAAGGACTGCATAAGGGGTGCCGTCTTTGCCTTTCAATACAATTTTGTCCCCAGTATTAAGGGTGGAACTTATTTTTCTGGAGACAGGAAGGGTGATAGGGAGCGTCCAAACCGTGCCATCAGTAAGTCTCATAGTGTTGAGAATAGAGTAATAGTCGTCTCTGTTAACGAAGCCTTCAAGTGGACTGAGAGCACCGGTGGCGATCAGTTCCAGGTCAGACAAAACCCTGCTGGAAACCTGTATTTCCGGGAGGGTCCCGATCATGCCCAGCAGCCTTTGTTTCTCTGCAGGATCTGCTATTCTATTGATCAATGTTCCTCCGTGAGGTTCAATCATCTTCATTCCTCCTTTGCTTTTTTATAGCAGTATATGATTTAGCGGGGAACTTGTCCGGGCGGCCATCCAAATTGGGAGAGGTGTTAATCATCGGAATGCCGGCATATCGGGAAAATCTTCCCCATATAATGGATACTGTGAAGACATCTTTGTGTGCTTGTTGTGCCCGCATGGGTTTGTTGTTTCGACATCAGTGCAGAATCGGTTTTCTTCTGGCAGCATGGAATTGGTATTTGAAGGAATCAGTGTAGTCAATGGAGTGGTCTGACGGCATGGATTTGTGTTTGGAACGAATCAATGTAGTCAGCGGCGCGGTCTGACAGCATGGATTTGATTTTTGAAGGAATCGATGTAGTCAGGGGGCTCTTCTGACAGCATGGATTTGTTTTTGGAAGGAATCGATGTAGTCAGCGGCGCGGTTTGGCAGCATGGATTTGTTATTTGGAAGAATCGGTGCAGTAAGAGAGCTCTTCTGGCAGCATGGATTTGTTCTTTAAAGGAATCGGTGCAGCCCGCAGCAGCGTTAACTTTGAACACACAGACTTCAAAGGGGTGAGAAGATGAAAGTGAACCTTGCATATAATGGCATGCCGGTCGGCGTCATTCCATTTACGTCTCTTCCTGCGGTCATGATTTATTTGGAGGAAAACGGATATCGGACCAAGTGGGACAGCGGCAGCCGGTCATTGGAAGTCGAACAGTTCCTTTTTGATAAAAAAGTTCTTTTGCAAATAAAAACGGATGATGGTACTGTGGCGGCGGATCTGGGCAGGCAGCTGAAAGTGTTCCTTAAGTATATGGGAGTGAAAACCGAGACAGTGAATGAAGAAGATGCCAGTGACACGCTCCGAGGCAACCTGCTGATTCGTCTTGTACTATCGACCGCACAGGAGGGAGAAAATAACACGGTTTCCATCTCCACGACTTCCGGAGTGGACAGGAGAATCCTGAAGGAGAAGATCATCCCCCTTTTTCAGCAGCATGATTATAAATGCAAGCATCTTCATGATGCCTTGAAAACGTCGATTCCAACCGTCAATTTCAAAATGGAGTTTGCGGATTATGACCAGGAGGATCTCTCCTTAAAAATGGCGATGGCGGCCTACCACCTCTTGAGCAAAGACCTTCAGAAAATGAATCTTTTCGATTTGCTTTGGGACCTGCAGAGCGGACCTGCTAAAAAATCTGTGCGTGAACGGGATAATCTCAAGAGAGAGGAGAGAAGGGAGGCTGGTGTCCCTGTTGCAGAGCCTGAAGAGGAAAAAGCTGAGAGTGAGAAGACAGCCCAGTGTGACATGTTCTTTGATTATTCCGTCAGTGCAGGACGAAAGACAGAGAAGTACACGGTCTTCTCTTCCATTCATTTGCGGAATATTGGGGAGAGGGCATTGCATAACCCGGTGCTCTGCTTAAAAGTGGAGCCTGTGGATAGTGTGGATATCGGCGGACAGATTCTTCCTCCGGGCATGAGTGAGCTGTTTGCCGTCCAAGGTGATTCGGGGGCTCAAGGGTGGGAGTATGTCGGGGAAGAGTGGCTGGAAAAGGCATACACAACCGGAGAGTACTGGATCAAACCTATCCAAAATTTAACGATTCCGGCCTCTGAAAGCATCTTGCTGGAAGGGGTGCAATTCTCCTTCCAGCCTCCTGAGCAGGCAGGGAAAATATCCATTGCCGGGTTCGTTTATTTCCAGGACCAGAACCTGCAGTTCAAATCGTTGAATACGATTGTGTTTTCTTTTTAAAAGCTTTTTAAATGTAAAATATTCGGCTCCAGCCCTGGTCATACCTTCACATTTAGTTAGAAGCAAGTCAAAATAGAGAAAAAAGATCTCCGGAGTTTAAGGGCACTTAAAATATATTGAATTTTAGTATCAAATTTTCTTTGCATCCATTGAATGTGCTGCTCTTTTTATCCCATTAGTTTTAGAGTCTTTAAAAGATTTTTGGAACATTTGCCTGTCAGGCCTGTGAAGGTACTTTCTCAACTGGACGATGTGACCAGCGATACCGATCAGCCAGTTTCAGCACTTTGTCTAGTGATATAGAGGGAAAAATTCCCCTTATTTACTAGATAGCCTTGAAATTAGCTAAAATAGAGGGAGAAATTCCCCTTATTTGACTCAAAATAATAGAAAATAGCCTCTTTTTCTTTATATAAGGGGAAAAATTCCCCTTATTAACCAGCAAGTTGGTGTCCAATCTGCAAATAAGGGGAAAATCTCCCCTTATTTTCTCACTAGTTGCTCCATTTCAAGCTAGATCACAAACGCTGCCTTACCTTACCAAGCTTCAGGACCGCCCGAGGATCGGCCGAGGGGCGCCGGCTCTTTTATAAATAGAGGGAAAAATTCCCCTTAATTACTAAATAGCCTTGAAATTAGCTAAAATAGCGGGAGAAATTCCCCTTATTTGACTTAGAACATTAGAAAATAGGTGCTATTTCTTCTTATAAGGGGAAAAACTCCCTCTATTTACTCCAGTATGAGCTTAGAAATTGCAATTAGCGGGAAAAATTCCCCTTATTTTTACCGCTGGATACTTAATTTAGAAAATGACATGCCGCTTTGGTTATAAAGCCTACTCCACCTTACACCCGCCGCGCAGAGTCGTGCACATGGAACGAAAAATCAACACTTCTTCATAAAACCTGTAGTAAAAAGGCAGAATCGCTCTTTGTAGTGAGCGATTCTGCCTTTTATGTTTTTAAGGGGCTTTTTCAGCGGCCTCCGGAGTTCCCGGTACCGTTTTTTCGCATGTTCTCACAATCCTGCTAGATAATCTTCTTAATAATTGAGTGGGAAAACTCCTTTTGTTTCTTGATCCATTCTCTAATCATGTTCAAGTTGGAGGAGAGGAGGTCATTTTGCTTTTTCAACTCCTCCATTCCTTCATCAAAATGGTCGAGCCTGTTTTCGTGGTTTTGCAGCCCGTATAAGAAGGAGCGTTTCGTATCATTGACTTTTTCTTGCAGGGCTATATTTTTTGCTCAACCTCCTGCAGTCTCTCGTGGTAAGTTTTCATGATGTGCTCGATATCCTGCAGCTGGTTTTCAATCCAGCCCTCTTTTTCTTTAAATTCTTCTTTGTAAGCTTCAAAAGTTTCCTTCAGTGACTGCATCTTCATCTTTTCGGTGTCTATGAGCTGCTGCTTAGCCTCTTGCAGCTGTTTAAGAAGCTGATCCCTTTCTGCTGCAAGACTTTCGGAGGCCGCTGTGCCGGAGATGACTCTTTCGTACAGTTCTTTTTTTGTGTTCTCTGAGGAAGCAAGTGCTGTAGTGAGATCTTGGATATGCTCCTTGCCGTTCTTGACTTCTCCATTCAGGGTTTCAATCAGCTGTTGTGCCTCTTGGTTTTTTGTTCCAGCTGTTTCCCTGCTTCTTTCAGTTCATGGTTTGACTTGTTCAGGAGATCCAGTTCTTTCCTCAGAAATTCGGCTTCCGAGATGAATTTTTGCTTCTCGGTTTGTGACTGTTGAAGCTCTAGCTCTGTGCTTTCCAGTATTTCTTCGGCCGTTTCAATTAAGGATGTTTTTTCAGAGAGAATTTCTATTTGTTCATTCAGCTTGGTCTCAAGCTCGTGCTTTTCTGAAATTAGTACTTTTTCCTTCCTGCCAAACTCATCCAGCTTTTTCAGTGCCGCAGAAAGAGATTCCTGCAGCTCCTTCAAGTTTTCCTCATACTCCTTGTTGATTTGGGCAAGGGAGGAGGCTTCATCTCTATGAAGTGCGATTGCCTGGTTTGCGGACTCCAGGCTGATTTTCAAACCTTCGATGTCCTGTGTGAACCTGACAGCATCTTGCAGCAGTTCTTTCTCTTTTGAGCGAAGGCCATCTGCTTCGGAGTTGGCTAGGGAGAGCTGCTTCTCTAGAGCTTGAATTCTATGCTCTGCCAGTTTTTTTCTTTAATCAGCGCAGTCTCGTTTTCTTTGAAGCGGTTCAGCTTCCCATCCGCCTCTGAAAGCTTTTGTTCCAGAGTCAGGACATTCTCCTTGTACTGTTTGTTTTCGATGAAGAGGTAGGTGCGGGACATCTTTTTGAGTTGTTTCTCATATTCCTGCAGCCTGGATTTATAGAAAATGGTTTCTTGATTCGACAGATGATATAGCGGTTTTTCCGAACTTTCCACAACTTGTCAACTCGCTTTCTGGTCGTATTCCTTATGATAAAATATGTGCTCATTTTCATTGCCGTTACAAATGCCCGCGCCCAAATACCGGGAATCCAAAAACTTAAAAGGATATCCTCCCGGCAAGGGAAGATATCCTTTTCTTAATTTCCGTTCATTAAATTCGTTTGTTCCGGGAACCTCGAGCCATGACTTGCGGTCAACTGGCTGTTCCCGCTTAGTCTGTTAAGAAAGGTTGGATTTCGTATACGATAAGAATTCCCAGTATCCTTATCGTTTCTTGATTTTTATTTTGCGCTTCTTATATTTCCGTTCGGCATATTCATTTGAACCAGAATTGTGCTCTATTTAACAATTCATTTTTATAATTAATTTAAGTGAAATATCATTTTTTTTTGAGAAAGGCGCCTCTGCCTTTCGATACTAGTATATGCACACGTTATATGGAGTGAACTGATAGATGTCTATTCTTCGGCCCATTTTATACTTTTTTCCGGCGAAATTGGAAGGTTAGCGAATTGAATGAGGAAGAAAAGTAGATTTCCGGGCTGCGAGCGTCATACATCATTGGTAAAATACAGTCCCCTTTAAATAGCATCATATTCTAGTTGGGAAGGATTTAAAAGGTTCTTCTTACTATATATAAGTGGCCTCAGATCAGTCTGCTGCATTCATCCGCGCCGTTTGCTGGCCAATATCAAGGGGGTCATGCTCTCTTAACGGTCCGTAAGCTGTACTGCGGGCCAATAACTTGCGGAATCGACTTTTTCGATGGCCCGTAACCTCAAATTGCGGGCCAATAACATAAGGCATTCGCTTCTTCAATGGCCCGTAAACCCAAATTGCGGCCCATTAACACGTGGAATCCATCCCCTCACCTCATTATCCCAACTTAACTGCCCCGCTGATCGGTTGCTTCTATATGTAGTAAATAACACAAACTCCCAGAAATGAGAGAATTCAAACCAAGCAAGCTTCTTGCAGCATGCCTGAAACATTCACAACAACTAAATTAAAGATCGGGATATTTTTGGTATGGGACAAGTCCAATGAACCAAATCCCCTGATGAATACAAGGAATTTTATGGAAAGGACCTTTTCTAAAAGGTAGTAGGTTGTGGTAGTAATCTACCTGGATTCCTTTACATAGGGGGATTGAAGCGGAAGACGTACGATCTCCTGCGGGACTAGCGGACGTCTAGTTCCAGCGCCTAGCCCCTCGGGGTCAAATAACCTCAAGAGAACAAAAGGAAAGAGCACCTTTTTTTCTCTTGAGAACATTTGCCTGTCGGGGCTGACCAAGGCGCTTCCACTTTTGATGGCAGGTGAGACCCCACAGGCGAAGCCGAGGAGGCTCACCGCCCGCCCCGCGGAGTCGTACGACTGGAGCGGAAATCCATTACTATTCAACAGCCGCAATCTCTGTGGAATAAATTTTAGTGAAATTCATCAGTCGCTAAAATACATCAAAGCTTCACTAAAAAGCCTATTAAAAAATCCCGAAACGAAACACTGAAAATCTATTGAAATCTAAGAAAACTAATATAGAAAAGAACCCCAAACCCCCTCTGGATAAGATCCGGTATAGTTGCTCTACAGCCTGGATGAATGTCCAATTAAAGATTTTTTTACAAAAATAGGTTATTTATCTATACCGATTCCTGCTTTGTAAATAGGATAAAGTGTACCGAAAATATTCATTTGAAAGAAAGGAAGGATTTCATGAAGAAACGTCAACCGATCAGGGGTTCCCAGACTCCTACTCCTACACCTTCTGCAATTCCATTGGATCCAAATGACTTGGCTCCGGAATGTATCAGGGTGGATAAAGTTTATGATTGGGTATTCTTTGCCAACCGATATACGAACAAGAACTTCATTCCTGATGAAGAAGCGCGCGAGGCTGTAAGTGAAGCGCTGGCTGCAGGACAGCGTATCGAGGTTCAGTGTGAAACAGGCGATCCCGCTGATGTAGCATGTACTGCAACAATCCAGGAGAACGGAAACCCAGGCCGTGTCTTGATTGTTTGGACAGTTCCGGTAGAGGTGACCATCCTTATAGACGGAGAAGAAATTACCACTTTCACAGTGAGAACACAATTCACAGACGAAATCATGCTGTGTGTACCTCAGGGAATTACCAACGCTAACATCAACTGCCGCGCTACTCAAGTCATTTGCCAAACGGGCGGTGTATTGATGGGACCTGATCCATTCGGACCGATGATCCCATTGACAGTCGTACTTTGTAAGGATGTTCAAGTAGAGTTCCCAGTTAAGCTGGAAGTTTTGGCTAAGTTCTGCTTCCCGCGTCCGAACAATATTCCAGTACCAGCAGACACAATCAATTGTGACTTGAGTCTATTGGAATTCCCTAGACAATGTCCTGGTCTGTTCCCTGTTGACAACTGTGAGTGCCAGGCAACCGCAGTCACTCGTAACGAACCGACGGCAGCTGTATTCGGTTCAGGTATTGACGCCTTGACTGTAGCGGGTCTATCGACTCTCCGCGCAGAAATCTGTCAAGAATGTTCACTTGGTGACAGCACATTCACATACTCATTCACTGACACCGATGCAGGTCCAACGCCAACACCTACAACAACTGGACTGCAAGGAGATCTAAGCTTTACATTCAATCCATCCTCCATCGACAATGTCACATGCGGAACTGATTCTCTAACAGCCACTGGTGAAGGGGTAAGATACTTCGACGGTGTTCCTGAGCAGGTATTCTACGAGCTTCAAATCTTCACAGGATTGCTTGGACCGATTGCTGAAGGCTTCCGCCTGATCTTGAGAAATACAGCTAATGTAGTAGTATTTGACAGCGGTGTAGTAGAAGCGCTGGTTGAATTCGATGAGTGCGATACTTTCGCGGATTTGCTTAACAATTTGGATGACTAAATCAGTTAGATGGGAGGAGAGTTCATTCTCCTCCTTATTTTATGCAAATGGGCAAATGAAGTAACCAAGAATGAGGAGAGTGCTTGATATGTTATGGAAATTATTTTACGGCAAGAGCAAGGAGGAGTACTTCCAAGAAGTTATGGACCGGTTAACCGGCATGGACAGTCATTATTCTGATCTTAGTTCCGGAATGGAAGATGTGAGAGGGCTGCTTGAAGATTCCAGGATGAATGGGGGTCTGCAGGAGGAAAAAATAGATCGCCTGCTCACTATAATGGAAGATTGGATGAATACTTATGAGGAAAAGGTGAATCAGCTGGGAGTGGCTGATGAGCAGGAATTGAAGAGGGAACTGGAGAGAGAAAGAGAACGGTCTGCCCAGGCAGAACAGAAAGAAAAAGAGTATGAGAAGAGAATAACGAGTCTGCAGGTTCAGGCAGAAAAGAAAGAAAAAGAGCATGGTCAGAGAATAGCCAGTCTGCAGGATCAGGCAGAAGAGTATAAGCGAAAGCAAGAAGAATCGGAGCAAAGTGTCTGGGCCATGCAAAAGGAAGTCCAGTCATTAAAAAACAGCTGAATAACATGCAAACTAAGCAGTTGAATTCCATTTCCAAAAAGAGAAACGCTCAAGCCGGAAGGAAAGTGAGCGGCGGCGGAACACCGGGACTTTCCAAAGAGGAACAGTCCATGATTCAAGACCACTATGACTTTGTTCCGGTCAGCAAAAACTCGAAAACAACCATTTTTAACCCTATGCGATACAGCAAGTAAAGGGGGTGAACCACATGAGACGGGAAGATGTGCAGAAATTATATAAAGAAGCGTCAAGTACGAGGATTTCTCCTACAAGAAAGAAAAAAGTAAAAGCAACTCCCCAAAAGTCCTCTTTCAAATTCAAAGGGTGCGGCTGTGGAGCTAGGTAAGCATTCACCGCCATGTTTTTTGATGAAAGAAGCTTATGATGAAATGATTCTTCACTGTATGCAAGAAACACCATTCGAAGCTTGCGGCCTTCTCTCGGGCAGGGGAAAGAACTGTGAAACGGTCTGGAGAATGAAAAACGTGGAAAGAAGTGAACATTCGTTTGCCATGGATCTGGGTGAAATGGATAGGACTTTTGCTGCAATGAATGAAGCCAAACAGAATTTCAATGGAATCTATCATTCCCATCCAACCGCCCTTCCGACTCCTTCCACAGAAGACATTCAGTATGCGGTGTATCCGCACGCTTTCTATTTCATCGTTTCATTGAAAGAACCCAAACCGGAAGTGGCCTGTTATCTTATTGACAAAGACGGCGTCACAGAAGTGGAGATCATCATTTTATAGAATGGCCTGCTGCTGCCATTTTAAAAGGCAGCGGCTCCTTCCTGGCCGATTGCCGGTAAAAGGCTGAGTGAAAGCAGAAAACACTACCTGGCAAGGTATGAGTGTAAATTTTTAAAAAGAGGTGATGAAATGAAAGTTTCTATTATTATTCCATTTTACAACTGCCCATATGTTGACCAGGCTGTCAAAAGTGCTCTCAACCAGACCTATCCCAATATCGAAGTCATCGTGGTCAACGATGGGTCCACGAAGCATAAAGAAAAACTTGCTCCTTTTCTTGATAAGATAAAATATATTGAAAAAGCGAATGGAGGAACTGCAACCGCCCTTAATGCGGGCATTGATGCGGCGACCGGGAATTATTTCTCATGGTTAAGTTCCGATGATCAGTTTTTGCCGGACAAGACTGCTGAACAATTGGCTTTTATGCAAAATTCGAAAGCTCAGGTATCCTATACCGCCTTCCGACACATAGATCCGAATAGTATAGTAACAGGTGAAATACGATATAAATCATTAAATTGGCGGAAAACCATTAATACATTGGCAGCAAGGTGCCCAATCAATGGGTGTACGGTCATGGCGGATATGAATTTGATCAGACAGGCCGGAAAATTTGATGAAAGTTTAAAGTACACCCATGATTACGATATGTGGTGCAAACTCTCCCTTCGTGTCCATATGTTGTATTTTGATAAATTCACTGTACACTACCGGGTCCATGATGAAATGGGGACGAAGAAGCATTTTCCGAAACTGGAGCAGGAAGCGAATGAGGTCCGCATGAGATATAAAAAAGCATTTCTAGAATTCAATGAGAGTAAAAGAGCAGCCGCGAATGTGGGAACAATTCCTTTAAGGAAAATGCGGAAACCTCTGAAGTAATCTGGATTTACGGAAGGAGGTGTACTGTAGTGAGAATGAGCATTGCGCTCCTTCAGAAACTAACCAGTCTGAGAAGGGACAGGGTGCTGCCTGCTTTCACCCCGCCAGAAGGTATATTGTATTGGCGGGAAAAATCAGGAATCTTTTATTAGGGATAGTTTAATATCCGTACCGCTCAACAAGAGGAGTGACATCATGAAAATATTATTGGCAACGGTATATCCGCTTCCCGGCGGCGGGGGCATATGGTCCTTTGTTTCCAATCTGCGTAATAGCCTGGAGCGGAATGGACATACGGTGGACATCTTAAGTACGGATGAAAAGAATACAAAAGTGAAGATATTGAACAGCGGCGTGGAGGTGAAGTTTGACACTCATCAGGATGCGGTCAACCACAAACTGCAAACAGCATTACCTGACATTCCACAGGCTTCTTTTAAATACTTCTGGGAAAAACACCGGTCCTTGTTTGAGGCTGCAGTTTCAGAAATTTCAATGGAGGCGTATGACATTATCCATGCGCAGGATATTACAGCTGCCCTCGCCATCAGCGCTATTAAGCCTCCGTCCGTTCCATTGGTCACTTCAGTGAACGGATACTTGGGCGGTGAAATTTTCTTCGAGTGGAAATTTCAAAACCCTGGCAAAACGGATGAACAGATCTGGAGCATGCCCGAGTTACTATACTCCCAGGAAATCGAACGCCTCGGCTGCCAAGCAAGTGACAAGATCCACGCTGCTTCAGAATGGCTGACGAAGGTGCTTGCAGGAAAGTATGGCGTTCCCCTCTCAAAAATCAGCACCTTCCCCTATGGAGTAGATATAGGTAAGCTGCAAAAGAAAGGAGCAGCCGCCCCTGTTAAAAAAGAAGGAGGAAAAAAGATCATCCTCTGTATGGGGAGGCTGGTATACCTTAAAGGGATTCACCATTTAATCAGCGCACTGCCTCACCTGCAAAAGGAAAGAAATGACTGGGAATGCTGGATTCTCGGGGAAGGAGACATGAAGGAAACCCTCAAGAAGCAGTGTGAAGAACTTGGGGTTCGGAATTCTGTGAAATTTAAAGGGTATGTGAAAGACGCAGTGCCCATCTTACAGCAAGCAGATATACTTGTTCATCCAAGTCTTCAGGAAACGCTCCCGCATACTGTCATTGAAGCGCAGCTTGCCGGGATCCCGGTCATTGTCAGCGACGCCTCAGCCATGCCCGAGATGGTCATTCACGGAGAAACAGGTCTTGTCTTTCCTCATGGAAACAGCCATGCTCTGTACACACAGATATCAACTCTCCTGAAAGCCCCGAAAATGAGGGAGGAGATAAGCATTAAAGCATTAAATAGAGGAAGACAAAATTGGGATTTAGACAGGATGACCCTCAACATGGAGAAGTTTTACCGGGATGCCATCCAGGAGAAAAAAGGAAGCTGAGTGAAGCCTCAAGCAAGGTTCACAGGGGCAGGCACTCACAAGGGTGAAAGCCCCTGATTTGTTTAATATTAAAAAAGTTGTTTCATCCACTGCAGCTTGATGATCGCATTCAAAGTCATATCAACGGAAAACCAACCCCCGTTAGCTCCGATGCTGTGAAAAGCACTTTTATTAAATTTGTACAAGAGCTGCCTCTTTTATTAAGACCCTTTTCTATGAGATTATTGCTTTTTAATACTATTTTATCTTCCTCCCCTTTTTCCTGGAAGGATTGGAGCGGAAGGAGTGCGACCTCCTGCGGGAGTAGCGGGACAGGTGAGAACCCGCAGGCGAAGCCGAGGAGGCTCAACGCCCGCCTGGAGCGGAAATCCATTACTATTAATAGACAGAATCTTTGTGAAAAAGATTTTATTAATTAGAAAGTTTTACAAGAGGCATCTTTACCCGAAACAGTTTAATGTTTAGGCCAAGTAGATTATAATAGTAGATTGTGAGCTTTATTTAAGGTACGAAAGAGAGCATCAGGAGGTACGACTTATGAAAACAATCGGCCGGAACGATCCGTGTGAATGCGGAAGCGGTAAAAAGTATAAAAAATGCTGTGGAAATCAGTCAGCTGTCAATATTGATGATTTGGTCCTTGGGGAACTTGAGATTCTGCAGGCCCAGGCTTATGACTATATTGCCGTACATAAAAGTGATGAACTTGAAAATGATTACCATCGTTATTTCTCCGAGATGACGATGATGAATAAAGACCAGGAAATTTATGAGATGGCGTTCTTAAGCTGGTACGGTGTGACGAAAAAGCTTGAAGAAGGACAGTCGCTTATAGAAATGTTTGTGGAGAAACAGGGCAAGGCTGTCGGAAGGCCGCAAACGCTGGAAAGCCTGGAAGAGTGGAAATCCCCGCGTCTTGCGGCTGGGATTGTGACATCCGCAAAGGGCTCGGAGCTTGTGATTCAGGATACCGTTGAAGGTGAGACATTCAATGTTGAAGGAGCCAACCCGGAAATCGTCGAAGGCTGCTTCTTTATCGGAATCCTTCTGCAAAACGGAATCAGTTATCTTCCGTTTGCACAGTACTTTGTGTATCCGGGGATTGCTGAGACTTGTAAAGATGCAATGGTTGAAAAAATGAGAAAAGCCGGCAGGGATTCTGTGGAAGAATATCTCGCTTCGGATTATCTTTATCTCGCCGATCATTGTTTCGACCTTTTCACCGGACGAGGAAAAGGTGTTTCTGAGGAGACGGAAGCTGTGAAGGAAGAGAAGGAGAACATTGATAATCCTGCTTATGCAGAGGCGATCGACTCCATGAAAGCTTTCTTGACGGAACAGGCAGAATCCTCTTTCAGCATTGAAAAAGCTGCTAAGCTTCTGACTCAATACTTCGAGAGCGAAACTCCGAAGATCCGCAACCCGCAAATCTATTCAGCTTCAATAGTGGAAGTCATCAAGGCTGATACAGAATTGAAAAAAGATTATTTGCAGAAAGACCTGGCCGAAGCGTTCGGCGTATCCGCCAACAGCATTTCCAGACGTGCGAAGGAAATGAAGAAAATTTTGCTGACCGCAGTTTAATGCGTCACCAAGTAAAGAGGGGCAGTCCCTATTAGTGCTTTAGAGCATTAAAAGGGACTGTCCCTCTTTGTGCTTTAAAGGGTTAAAGTGTCTTTCTCCAGACGCATTGTAAAGATTTTATTAAGAGAGTCGATATATATGGAGAGTCATTATTTTACATTTTGGAAGAAAGAAGGAATTATTGATGAATGCAGTAGAGCAGCTTAGATTAGGCGATGTGAAAAAGAAGAATTTACTTATGTTTATCACGTTTTTGATTTCTCTGGTTGCAGCCGGTACTTCTTCGGCGGTATCCGGTGAATTTTCTAAGACCCTATTATACTTAACAGAATCAATTGTTTTCACACTCATATTTGTTGCAGTTCAACTTGTAATGAAGAAGTACAGGCTTTTTCCTTTGGTAAGCATCATAGTCATTCAGGCCTTTACGTTCTCGGCACTATTCATCCTGTCACCAACTTGGGATATCATCCCGATTTTATTTGTGATTGCACTGATTTCGGCACTGCACTTTAGCAAGCTTGTCTTTGGCATAGGGTATCTGTTGGGTTTGGTCATTCTGGTTACCAACTTGGCACTAATTGAAAAAAAGCCCTTAATGGAGACTTTCATCCCTACATCTATTTTGGCGTATGTATTGAGCGGTGTGATTATGGGAGTGATGATTTTCCTAAACGCAAAGCAGGACCAAAAGCTGCAGGAAATGATGCTGACAGCCGAAGAAGAGGCTGAAAGGCAAAGAGAACTCAAACTGAATCTTGAAGAAAAGGTAAGCGGAATCATTGGAGATTTATCGGCGGTGAACCAGCAGGTACAGACAAATCTGGCTTCACAGGAAGAGATGAAAACAGCCATCAGCGAAGTTGCTTCCGGGAGTCAGGTCCAAACTGAGCAAATTACGGATATTACCGACAATGCCCTCAATACGAAAAGCTCTATGGATCATTTATTCTCTGTTTCAACCCAGCTCCAAGAAGAAACGGACAAAGCAAATCAGCAGATCACAGAAAGTGAAGAGAAAGCCAGTGAGTTGAACGAAGATACCCAGGAGCTTGCTGTATTGGTAAAAGAATTAAACCAAACGTTCTCCGTCCTGACAGAAACAATCAAGGAAACCAATACGTTTACAGGCACGATCAAAGAAATAACCGATCAGACTAATCTTCTTGCTCTCAATGCATCCATCGAAGCCGCACGTGCAGGCGAAGCGGGGAAAGGCTTTGCCGTAGTGGCTGAAGAAATCCGAAAGCTCGCTGAGATGAGCAGCCGGACAACAGACCGAATCAACGATAATTTGGTGAAGCTGAACCAAAACAATGATGAAGCACTGCTGAAAGTTAAAACAAGCAGTGAGTTCATCACCAAAGGCATTCAGTCAACCAAGCACGTGACCAATTCATTCGGCCAGACATCTTTAGTTTTCACCAACCTGCAAGAGCATGTGAGAACACTTCTTCAACTGGCAGAAGAAGTCGGCAGACAATCTGAAAAGACGCAAGGATCCACAGCTGAATTGGCAGCAATCATTGAACAATCTTCGGCCAGCCTTGAAGAAATGAGTGCTACCGTCGAAAGCTTAACAAACGATAACCATTCCATTGCTGAATTAATGGGTGAAACAAGCGAAAAAGCCAATTCCATCTTAAATACCTAAAGTCTATATCCAGAGTGGCCTGCGCAACTGATGCAAGCCACTCTTTTAATGTTTGAGCTCTGTTGCTTTAAAGCGCTGAAAGGGACTGTCCTTCTTCGTGCTTTAAAGTGCTAAATCGGAGGCCTTTGCCGGTTGTTGTCACTCTTTGACGATAGTGGTAATATTAATAGGGAATATTGCGTTTTTTTAAAAGAGGATTTTGCTTTTAAATAGAGAAGATTAATTAGTGTATATTGATCTTGTTTGCGAAGGCAGATGCTCTGCCTGTATATATGAAGGATAATTCAATGGCTGCAAAATTGGGCAGCTTTTTACAATACTATTTCGACTAGAAGGAGCGCTCATAGATGATTGGAATTTTAAATAAAGTGTTCGATCCCAACAAACGCGAGCTGAAGAAGCTTGAGAAGTATGCAGACCAGGTTGAAGCCCTTGGTCCGGATATGGCCAAGCTATCTGATGACGGCATCCGCCAGAAAACGGAGGAATTCAAGAAACGCTATCAGGATGGCGAACCCCTGGATAGTCTGCTTGTCGAGGCGTTTGCTGTTGTCCGGGAAGCGGCTAAGCGCGTCCTTGGTCTATATCCATACCGCGTTCAGCTCATGGGTGGTGCTTCCCTTCATGAGGGTAACATCTCCGAGATGAAAACAGGTGAAGGTAAAACATTGACATCCACCATGCCGGTCTACCTCAACGCTCTGACAGGCAAAGGGGTCCACGTTGTTACCGTCAATGAATATCTGGCCAGCCGTGACGCCGAAGAAATGGGAAAGTTATATAACTTCCTGGGTCTCACTGTAGGCCTGAATCTGAACTCCTTGTCGAAAGAAGAGAAGCGTGAAGCTTATGAAGCAGATGTCACGTACAGCACAAACAATGAGCTCGGCTTTGACTATCTGCGAGATAATATGGTTCTTTATAAAAATCAAATGGTGCAGCGCCCGCTTCACTTTGCCGTCATTGATGAAGTGGATTCCATCCTGATCGATGAAGCACGTACACCGCTGATCATCTCAGGACAGGCACAAAAATCGACACAGCTCTATATGCAGGCGAATGCGGTTGTACGTCTGCTGAGCAAAGACACAGATTTTACTTATGATGAAAAACAAAAGGTGTTCAGTTGACAGAAGAAGGGATCACGAAGGTCGAAAAAGCCTTCAATATCGAAAACCTCTTCGATTTGTCCCATGTCACATTGAACCACCATATCCTCCAAGGATTAAAAGCACATGTCAGTATGCACAAGGATGTTGACTATGTAGTCCAGGACGATGAAATCGTTATTGTCGATTCCTTCACCGGCCGTCTAATGAAGGGCCGCCGTTACAGTGACGGTCTTCACCAGGCGATTGAAGCCAAGGAAGGCGTAGAGATCCAAAACGAAAGCATGACAATGGCAACAATCACGTTCCAGAACTTCTTCCGTATGTATGAAAAGCTTTCCGGCATGACCGGTACAGCCAAAACGGAAGAAGAAGAATTCCGAAACATCTATAACATGAATGTTGTCGTGATTCCAACGAACAAACCGATTGCCCGTGATGACCGCGCAGATTTGATTTATGCGTCCATGGAAGGCAAGTACCGCGCAGTGGTGGAAGAAATCGCTGAACGCTATCACAAAGGCCAGCCGGTGCTGGTCGGTACGGTTGCGGTTGAAACATCCGAATTAATCTCCAGGCTTTTGACGAAAAAAGGAGTACGCCATAACGTATTGAACGCGAAAAACCATGAACGCGAAGCGGAAATCATTTTGGAAGCAGGTCAACGCGGTTCGGTGACCATCGCGACGAACATGGCCGGCCGTGGTACGGATATCAAGCTGGGAGAGGGTGTCATCGACCTTGGCGGATTAGCCGTCATTGGTACAGAACGCCATGAATCCCGCCGTATCGATAACCAGCTTCGCGGACGTTCCGGACGTCAAGGCGACCCGGGTGTGACGCAGTTCTATCTTTCTATGGAAGATGAATTGATGCGCCGCTTTGGTTCAGATAATATGAAATCCATGATGGAACGATTGGGCATGGCAGATGACCAGCCAATCCAGAGCAAGATGGTCAGCAGAGCCGTCGAGTCTGCACAGAAACGTGTCGAGGGTAACAACTTCGATGCCCGTAAACAGCTTCTTTCTTATGATGATGTTCTTCGCCAGCAGCGCGAGATCATCTACAAACAGCGTTTTGAAGTTCTGGACTCCGAAAACCTTCGCGGAATCGTCGAGTCCATGATCAAATCGGTCATTGCCCGCTCAGTGGAGGCACACGCACCGATCATCGAAGAGGAAGAAAAGTGGAACCTCAAAGGAATGGTTGATTACATTAATGCAACTCTCCTGCAAGAAGGTGACATTACCGAAGCAGACTTGAAAGGCAAAGAGCCTGAAGCAATGATCGAAATGATATACGCTAAGGTTCAAGAACGATACAACCAAAAAGAAGAAGAACTGACATCAGAGCAAATGCGCGAGTTTGAAAAAGTTGTCCTTCTTCGCGCCGTTGATACTAAATGGATCGACCATATTGATGCAATGGATCACCTCCGTCAGGGTATCCACCTGCGTGCCTATGGACAGACAGATCCTCTTCGCGAGTACCAGCATGAAGGATTCGCGATGTTCGAAAACATGGTGGTTGCCATCGAAGAAGATGCTGCCCGCTATGTGATGAAAGCAGAAATCCGCAACAACCTTCAGCGCCAGGAAGTCGCGAAAGGCCAGGCCGTCAATCCAAAAGAGGATACGAGCGGAAAAACCAAGAAGAAACAGCCTGTACGCAAAGCAGAAGATATCGGCCGAAATGACCCATGTCCTTGCGGCAGCGGCCAGAAATATAAAAACTGTCATGGGAAAGTAGAGTAGTTTTTATTCATTTAGCTTGCTGAATTTTTGCTCAAGTGATGATGAGGATTTCCTCACGCTTGTTATGATGAGTGAGTTCCTGTCTAATTTACCTCATATTAATTCACTCTAGATGAGAATAAGAATAGTAGATTGTTGCGGAAGTGAGAAATTCGAGTACTTCGTTATAAAAGATGTGATTTGAGGAAAGTTTTATAAAATTCATTCTCACTACATTTCTTTATATATGACGGATTGAAGCGGAGTCGGACGCCTGTAGCGGAAACCCACTGGTTTACTAACTAGAATAATACGTACGTTAATAACGAAAAAAACTACCTGATGCCCTTATAGCTAAAAGAGTGTCAGGTAGTTTTTTGCAGAAAGAACAACCATGAAACTTTGCTAATACTATGAAATAAACGTTATAATTAAACTTATGCTTACTAATTAAACAGAGGTGAATTTGATGGAACTTTTTGAAGTGAAATCACAATTGGAAAATACAGCTAGGAAACTTGCGGACTTCAGGGGGTCTCTTTGACCTCGAGAACAAAGAAGCACGCATAGCTGAACTGGATGAAGTCATGCTCCAGCCTGACTTTTGGAATGACCAGCAGTCAGCACAGGGAGTCATCAATGAAGCGAACGGATTGAAAGAGCTTGTCAATGAATATAGAGACATGCAGGAGATGCAGGAAAATCTTGAAGTGACGCTGGAACTTGTCAAGGAAGAAAACGATGCAGAGCTTCAGGAAGAGCTGGTAGAAGAGACAATGGATTTAAACAAACGTTTGAATGAATATGAACTTCAGCTTCTGCTGAGCGAACAGCATGACAAAAACAACGCAATCCTCGAGCTTCACCCAGGTGCAGGCGGAACGGAATCGCAGGATTGGGGCTCCATGCTGCTGCGTATGTATCAGCGCTGGGCTGAGAAAAAAGGATTCAAGGTGGAGACGCTTGATTACCTTCCTGGAGATGAAGCGGGAATCAAAAGTGTTACCCTGCTGATCAAGGGCCATAATGCTTACGGATATCTGAAAGCTGAAAAAGGGGTTCACCGTCTTGTCAGGATTTCACCATTCGATTCATCTGGACGCCGCCATACTTCATTCGTTTCTTGTGAAGTGATGCCGGAATTCAATGAAGAAATCGAAATTGAAATCCGTACCGAGGATCTGAAAATTGATACGTACCGTGCGAGCGGTGCCGGCGGACAGCATATCAATACAACTGACTCGGCTGTGCGTATCACTCACCAGCCGACAGGAGTAGTCGTGACTTGCCAATCTGAACGGTCCCAGATCAAGAACCGTGAGCAGGCAATGAAAATGCTGAAAGCGAAGCTCTATCAGAGACGGATTGAAGAGCAGGAGCAGGAGATGCTGGAAATCCGAGGAGAACAAAAAGAAATCGGCTGGGGAAGCCAGATCCGTTCGTACGTATTCCATCCTTACTCTATGGTCAAGGATCACAGGACCAATACAGAGGTGGGGAACGTGCAGGCGGTCATGGACGGAGACATCAACAGCTTTATCGATGCTTATCTTCGTTCCCGCATTAATTAAATAACATATTAAAGCCTTCCTTATAATAAGGAAGGTTTTTTTCGTGAATATAATCCTTTACCTCGCTAAAAGGGACAGTCCCTCTTTACGCGGTGGTGCATTAACACGTTAAAGTGGCAATATTTACAGCCCCCATCCCTCATGCTATACTCTCAAAGGCTGAATCATAAATCGGCAAAAGTTCACACCTGTTTCAAAATCGATAGATCCCTTTAATCCTTTAAAGCAAAAAAGGGACAACCCCTATTCGTGCTTTAAAGTACTAAAGCGTTATCAATAATAGTGAATCTGGTGTTGTTGGCTATACTAACTATTACTACATCAAAGGAGAATGACTGAGATGGGAAAGAAGGAAAGAAGACGCCGCGGGAATACTTATAATCCCGGGCTAGAGAAGTTTTTGGAATATGTCTATGTACTCGTTGGATCGGCGATAGTCGGGATTGCCTTCAACGTATTTTTACTCCCGAATGAAGTGGCATCCGGAGGCGTGAGCGGAATTTCCACCATTACGAAAACGGTCTTTGACTGGAAGCCAGCCTTTGTTCAGTGGGCATTCAACGTTCCTCTGTTCATTGCAGGGTTGATTTTCCTGGGTTTTCAGTTTGGTTTCAAGACTGCATTGGGAACCATTTTCCTTCCGTTTGTCGTTTATTTGACAGAAGACTGGGAAGCCTGGTCGATGGATCCTCTTCTAGGTGCTCTTTTCGGAGGTATAGGGGTCGGCCTGGGACTTGGAACAGTTTTTAGAGGAAAAGCTTCCACGGGCGGAACCGATTTGGCTGCTCAGATCATCAACAAATATTCCGGCCTTTCGCTCGGTACGTGTGTGGCCATCATCGATGGAATGATCGTTCTGGCTGCCGCCATAGTTTTCGATATTGAAAGAGGGTTATACGCCCTGATTGGATTATATGTGACAAGTAAGACCATCGACCTTGTGCAAGTCGGCTTCGGCCGTTCCAAGATGGCGATGATCATCACGAACCGCCAAGAGGAAATCCGGGAAGGCATCCTGAATAAAATCGACCGTGGTGTGACAAAACTATCTGCATACGGCGGATACACCGATGATGAGCGTCCGATCCTGATGGTTGTGGTCGATCAGAGAGAGTTCACAAGATTGAAACAACTGGTCAAAAGCATTGACCCATCTGCGTTCGTCGTCACAATGGATGCTTCAGAGGTCCTCGGGGAGGGTTTTAAACGGGTGTAATCCTGGTATAATAAGGAATGAGAGGAAGTACCATTTCTCATTCGGGAGGAATTACAATGAAAAAACATTATTGGCATTTTTACTGGGTTCAACCTTAATATTAGGAGCGTGCGGTAACAACAATGAAGATAATGCTTCAGAAGAAGCGAGTGACGCCAACAATCCGCAGGAAGCTGCAGAAGGTGCGATGGGGACTGATATTGATCCGGAAAAGATTGTTAACCAGAAATGTTCCAGCTGCCATGGCGGCGACCTTTCAGGAGGAATGGGGCCGGCTTTGAAAAACATAGGCTCTGAGTTAAGCGAAGATGAAATCCTATCAGTCATCCAAAATGGTAAAGGCTCGATGCCTAAGAATATCATTGAAGGCGATGAAGCGGAAGCCGTTGCTGAATGGTTAGCGAATAAGAAGTAATTAAGAAAGAGAGTCTTCGGACTTTCTTTTTTTGTTGAATCCTAACCAAAAATATCGCACACCTTCAGACTTTCAGCTTATCAACACCGAGTTAAAAAAGTTGAGGAAGCCTTTTGCAGCAAGAGAGGAGACCCCTCCATCCAATCTTTCCAGCGGAATACCCGGGGATATATGGTAAGGTTTTCGTAAAAAAGTATAAAACGGCATTAAATTGGTTAAACTTCATATTAATTGGCTCCTTCCGTAATGCAGCTCTGATTTGGGAATCCCAAATTAACCTGCAATCTTACGAGTAAGCGGCCAATTTTTTTCATGATGAAATTGGGTAATTCGGATTTAATTTATTTAAACTGCAGTGAAATTCAGCTATGATGAACCAACATATTAAAGAAAAATGTTTTTAAAAGAGTTTATGAACATTCTGTGAGGGTATAGATGAATAAAGAATGCCACCCAACGCATTTTATATTAATAAAACACTCCTCCAATAATCCGACAGCGAAATCCTTCCTTAAATCTTCAATGGCTCTCCTGCCGCCTTACAAAAAACATCATATAGTGATATTCTCCTATAATAAATCTTCCTTATTCTCGTATTTTCGTTAAATTTTCCCATTGTAATTCTGAATAAAAAAACCAATTCTTTAACTAATTGATACCAAACTGTAATATAAATTATCCTTAACTTCTTAGGCAATGATGTTATAATACTTTTAGAAACTTTTTAATTCGAGTTTTTTCTACATTATATTTTATAGTTAACTTCTTATTCCTTGTGAAAATAACATCTTCGCTAGAACACTATAAATGTTTAACTTGGGTGGTTGAAAAATGATCAAAATGAAAGACGTATATAAGCAGTACCCAAATGGAATCATGGCTGCTAATGGATTCGATGTACATATCAAACAAGGTGAATTCGTTTATGTAGTAGGACCAAGCGGGGCTGGCAAGTCGACCTTCATCAAAATGATGTACAGGGAAGAAAGGGCGACAAAAGGAGAGATCATAGTTAGCGGCATTGACTTGGTCAAGCTCAAGAACAAACGTGTTCCTTACTTAAGAAGGAATATCGGTGTGGTCTTCCAGGATTTTAAACTCCTGCCTTCTCTTACAGTCTTTGAAAATATCGCTTTTGCTCTGGAAGTCATAGAGGAAACACCAAAAAACATCCAGAAACGGGTCATGGAAGTCCTTGACCTTGTAAGGCTTAAACACAAAGCAAGGATGTTTCCGGATGAATTGTCAGGCGGGGAACAGCAAAGGGTCTCACTTGCACGCTCAATCGTTAACAAGCCGCACCTAATCATCGCGGATGAGCCAACAGGTAACCTTGATCCTGAAACTTCCTGGGAAATCATGAATGTATTCGAAGAAATTAATACACAGGGCACTACGGTCGTAATGGCCACACATAACCGTGAAATCGTCAACACAATCAAGCATCGGGTAATCGCCATTGAAAATGGCCGGATTGTCCGGGATGAACAGCGAGGTGACTACGGTTATGAAGCCTAGAACAATTTTAAGGCACTTTCGTGAAAGTTTGAAGAGCCTGGGGCGTAATGGCTGGATGACCTTTGCATCGGTAAGTGCCGTAACAGTCACGCTGCTTCTAGTAGGCGTGTTCGTCGTCCTGATGCTCAACATGAACAAGATTGCTTCAGACATTGAAAAAGATGTCGAGGTAAGGGTGCTTGTAGATATAGGTACCGAGAAGGCTCAAGTAGAAGAGCTGCAGACAAAAATAGAGCAAATAAATGGCATAGACAGTATCGAATTTTCCTCTAAAGAAGACGAGTTGAGAAACTTGATGGAAGATATGGGGGAAGATTTCAGCCTGTTTGAACAGGATAATCCGTTATACGACGTGTATGTTGTAAAAGCGGTCAATCCGGTTGAGACACAAAGGATTGCCAATGAAATAAAAGGGTTTGAAAATGTAAATGATGCACTTTATGGGGAAGCGAAGATCGAAAGGCTTTTCAGTTTCCTGCAAATGAGTCGCAATGTTGGTTTGGTATTGATAATTGGCCTTCTTTTCACTGCAATGTTCCTAATCTCCAATACAATTAAGATTACAATCGTTGCAAGAAGGAAAGAGATTGAAATTATGAAACTTGTCGGCGCTACCAACTGGTTTGTCCGCTGGCCGTTCATACTCGAAGGTTTATGGCTGGGGGTACTCGGTTCCGTTGTCCCAATTGCAGTAATATCAACAGGGTATTACTACGCACATCAGTTCATTGAACCAAAATTGCGAAATCATTTTATTCAGATATTAGATTATACCCCGTTCATCTATCAGGTAAACTTCCTGATTATCCTTATGGGATGCCTGATTGGCGCTTGGGGAAGCTTTATGTCCGTCAGAAAGTTTTTAAGAGTTTAATAGGTTGAGAGAACCGAAAGGAGCATGTCGCTTGAAAAGGAAAACATTAGTCACTTTATCAATTGCTGCAACACTAACAATCGGGGGTCTTCAAACTACTGGGAGCACAGCCAGCGCTCATTCTTCAGTCTCAGATTTGAAGAATAAACAAGAGGACGTAAAAAGCAAAAAAGATGATGTTAATCAAGAGATTGATAAGAAAGAAAGTGAAATCTCTGATAATATAAACCGTCAGGAGTCCATTAAAAAAGAAATTGCCGAACTTGATAATAAAACACGCGATACAGAAGACCGCATTAAAGAGAAAACAGCAGAAATTGAAAAAACAAATGCGGAAATCGAAAAGCTGAAAGCAGAGATAGAAGAGCTTAAGAAAAAGATCGCCGAAAGAAATGAACTTCTTAAAGAACGTGCCCGTTCCATGCAGGAAAAAGGCGGTTCTGCAAGTTACATGGATGTTTTGCTCGGAGCGGAAAGCTTCGGTGATTTCATCAACCGTATCACAGCTGTCAATGCGATTGTAAGCGCGGATAAAAAAATCATTGATGAGCAGAAGGCAGACCAGGCTTCCCTGGAGAAAAAGCAGGCTGAAGTAGAGGACAAGCTTGCGGAGTTGGAAGACGCTAAGGCAAACTTGGTTTCCCTTAAGAAAGATTTGGAAAGCCAAAAGGGCCAGAAACAAGAGTTGTTCAAGGAATTAGAAAAGGAACAATCACAGCTGAAAGTTGAAAAAACAGAACTAGTGGCTCATGCAAGTGAGCTTGAAGAAATGGAAAAAGAAATAGGCGGCCAAATCCAGGCTGAACAGGCACGTCTGGCTGAACTTGCACGCCAGAAAGAAATCGAGCGCCAGAAAGAACTGGAAGCACAGCGCAAAGCTGAAGCTGAAAGATTGGCAGCACAGCAAGCCGCTCAACAAGCAGCCCAGAAGAATTCAGGCAGCAGCAATACAGCTGTGTCTACACCTGACCCTGTTCAATCTAAACCTGTATCCGAAGGCAGATGGACAAGACCGTCAGCAGGTTATATCACAACGGAATTCGGACATGATATGTTGAATGGCAAGCCTCGCTTCCATTATGGAACTGATATTGCCGCAGGCGGAAATGTTCCTATCGTTGCAGCGGCTGATGGATATGTCATCAAAAGCCATTACAGCTCAAGCTATGGAAATGTAGTTTACATCACTCACTCCATAAACGGTAAGACATTTACGACAGTTTATGCTCATATGTCTGGAGCTGGCGTAAGCAGCGGACAGTTTGTTGAAAAAGGACAAAGAATCGGAACAATGGGTAATACTGGTTACTCTTTCGGTCAGCATCTTCACTTCGAATTGCATGCCGGAGAATGGAATAACAGTAAATCCAATGCAGTCAACCCGCGTCAATATATCAATATGTAATAATGCCAAAACGGCGAAAAGGAATTTTCCTTTTCGCCGTTTTTTTAGCCTAAAAATTTATAAAATCTCCTGTGTGGGTCATTCTTTATTGTCATCCACGTCCAGTTCAGCGTTCCAGGATGCGCACCAATTGGACAGGACTTATCCAATCGGTTTCTAAATAAGGAGAAGCATTACTGCTAATTAGACCAACTCGGGTATCCACCTGTCTCCAGTGGATACATATCTTCGCATAAAAAGTCTAACTCATGTATCCATCCGGCTTCAGTGGATACATATCTCCTCATAATAAGACCAACTCATGTACCTAGCCAGCTCCAGTGGATACATATCTCCTCATAATAAGACCAACTCATGTATCCATCCGGCGCCCGTGGATACATATCTTCACACAGAAAGTCTAACTCATGTACCCACCCGGCTCCAGTAGATACATATCTTCGCACAAATAGACCAACTCATGTATCCACCGGGCTCCAGTGGATACATATCTTCGCATAAAAGTCTAACTCGTGTATCCACCCGGCTCCAGTGGATACATATGTTCGCGCAAAAAGCCTAACTCGTGTATCCACCGGGCTCCAGTAGATACATGACTTCGCGCAAAAAGCCTAACTCATGTATCCACCCGGCGCCAGTGGGTACATATCTTCGCCCCAAAAGTCAAACTCATGTACCCACCCGGCGCCCGTGGATACATATCTTCGCGCAAAAAGCCTAACTCATGTACCCACCCGGCGCCAGTGGATACATGACTTCGCGCAAAAAGCCTAACTCATGTACCCACCCGGCTTCAGTGGATACATATCTTCACAGGAAAAGTCAAACTCATGTATCCACCCGGCGCCCGTGGATACATATCTCCTCATAATAAGCCCATAAGGCCACCTTTTTGTCTCTCCAGGAAAATTTTCCTGACAGATGGACAGGCTGCTTTCATTTATATCCTTCATTTGTCCAAAAACAACCAAAAGTTAAGGAAAGGCATTGTGAATAATATGATTGCCAATAGTCCGACCATGGAAGCTCCAAGTTTATTTTTGTCTTTCCAGACGAGCCTTGCATAACGGAGGGAGTAATTGCTTAAATAAGCACAGAGTATAAGTGTTAACCAGAACATGATATCACCCCTTTTTAATCAATGATTGCCTCTTTTGAACGAGGGCGGAGTATTTTGCCGAAGCTTTCAATGTTTGTGTGGACCTTAATTGTCACTTTGGCATCGGGATAGGAGTGCATCCAATCATATTCCTGGTATTCTTTAACCGTGAAGAACTTTTTGCGCGCAGCAAGAGACCAGTTGAATGCCTCTGCTTTTAATTCAGTTTGTGTTTTTTCTACCAGTTCGTCTGCGCGTTCTTTAAACCTTTTTTCAAGTGAATCATCGAGGACTTCTTGTTTTTGTGAATCTTCAACGTAGTTGATCATACTGGGGATTCCAAGTATCTTTACACTCAGCCAAACATCCACTGTTATATCAGGTGCTGGTTTGCTGACATCGACTTTAACTTTGGTTTTTGTATTGGTCAACTTTCCTGTAACACGAAACTCCTCATTCAATGGATCAGGAAAGGTAAAGGTGACTTCCTTTGGCTGCAGGTGTTCTGTCAGCATGGCTCTGGCTCGGACAGCCTCGCCAGTCAATGCCCCAACCATCTTTCCGTCCCTGAAGGCGGCTGCACCGATGATTTGGACAGGTGTACCTCCTTTTTTCAGTAACTCACCTGGATAGTAGTTGTCTTCATTCGTTTTTAAATTCACATCTTCTTCAGTAGTTGCATAAATAGCCAGTGCCAGTCCTGCATCCGCTTCTGTATCATGTATGATCGTATGAAGGGTGGCTCTTGGAACCAAAGAGTTATTTTCCCACCTCCTGGTAACAAAGTCATAAAATTTATGAGGACTTGCTTCAAAAGCAGGGTCATTATTATTCAGGAACTTATTCGCTCTTTCCTTGGATATCAGTAGGTTCATATCCCTTCTTGACTGAGTATCACGGGCAATAGTGGATAGGACCTCAAGGAATTGATCCGACCTGGCCAGGTCTTCACTGATTATCATTGCTTTTGTATGGTAAAAATTAATATTCCTTGTTTCAGAGACATTCAGCATATCTCTGGCGGCGATAAGGTCCGGCACGCGGATCATGACGGTTTTGAACTCTGTAGAGCCAGGCTGGCTGCCCGGATTGCCTGCCTGAGGGTCCGCCATTTGAAAGGTAATGTCATATCCTGTTCCTCCCTCCTCAGGAAGGTCTACTCCAATCACCAATACGAATCCTTCTTCTTCCACTTCTATTTTGTCTGCGCATCCAGCCAATAGCAGTATGGATAAAAAAAATGCAGCCCGTATTTTCACCTGTTTAATTCCCCCTTAAGTTTAGCGGTCAACAATAATGCCACTGGAATGGTGAATATGATAATGGAGGTTACCATTAAAATGGCCTGGCTTCTTAAAATAAGGACATTTTGGACGACATTTTCCGGTATGAGGCCAAGCATGATTGTCAACCCCGCAAATGGCAGGATCAATGGTTCAAACTCTTTGATTTTCACAGTATAAGAAAAAATCGCAGTAGAGATATACAGATAAAGAGCAAACCGTATCAAACTGGCAACACTCCAAAATGCAAAGAATAGAGCCTCAATATTAGAGACATACCTCCCGAAGGTGACCATACGGGTAATTTCATGAAATGGGTAGGCGATATATTTGATCAATGGGTAGTCAAAAAAAGCAATGAATACGGCAAAAAAGACCGCCAATTCTATACTTGCCAAAACAATTCCTAAAATGGTCGCTTTTTTGAAAGATTTATAACCTTTGAAGAATGGGTAAAGGACAGTCAGGAAAAGCAAGTCACTGGTAATGGACGCGTAGCTTACTCCATTGTGTGCAATTTCCTTCAGACCATATCCACCAAAAGGAAAAAGATAGCCGAAAAATAACTCATTCCAAATCAGTACTATAATAAAGAATAAGGAAGCCTTTATGTATGGAAGCGATATCCAGGCTGTCCTTCCGATAGCGAGCAATCCCCTGTTGGCCAGGAAGTAGCTTGCCCCTACCAGGATAAAATAGATTTGGGTGGTACTCGTCGATGTAAAATACATGGTATTGATGATATCGATATAGCTTCTGCTATCAACGACAGTTGCAGAAAATGCAATATAAAAGAGGACCATTCCAATAAAGAAGCCTATATACTTGCCAGTGATCTGGTAAGTAATGTCGATGATGTTTCTATCCTTGAAGTTTTTAACTAGTTTGAGCAGGCATATCAATGGAATCGTCATGACCGCCCCTGAAATAAGGGGGATCATCCAAGCAGCTTGAGCTGTTTCTTTGAATAGAAGAGTAGCTGTCATATCTGTAAATTTAATACCCAGCGTAATGGTCACCAGGGCAAAGAGCTCTCGGGTCCCAAGTGTTCTGTCTGCAGGAGAAATCATTTATTGTTCTCTCCTTCCGGTTCTTTCATCTTTTCCTTCTCAATCGGGAAAATATTCAATGGGCGCAGCCACTGTTTCCATATTGGCGGACGGACTATCAAATCTTTTGAGGAAGGATAGTGGGGGGCCATTGGTGAAAGGTATGGAACATCAAATGAAGTGACTGTTGACAGATAGCCGATGCATAATGTTATACAAATACCCAAACCGAGAAACCCCCATAAACTGCCAAACAAAAGAAAGATATAAGTCGATAATCTGATCATGTAATTGAAGGAGAGGTTGGGGACTGCAAAAGAGGCCAGTCCCGTCACTGCAATGACAATGACAAGAATCGGGCTGATGATATTAGCCTCTACTGCAGCCTGGCCCAGGATCAAAGCTCCTACAATTCCGATTGTCGGACCGATTGGGTTAGGCACCCTGACTCCACCTTCTCTTATCAGTTCAAAAGCAAGCAGGAGCATAATCACTTCAAAAATAGCCGGAAAAGGAACTTCTTCCCTTGTGGCCGCGATAGCCAAAACTAGATCAGTTGGCAGCATTTCGATATGATAATTTGTTACTGCGATATAAATCGCAGGAGTCAAGATAGTAATAAATATAGCTGCAATTCTTAGAAGTCTTGTGAAGTTTCCATAAACCCATCTTGCATAGTAATCCTCTGATGTATGGAAAAATGACCAGAATGTCACAGGTGCAATCAGGCTGCTGGGTGAACTGTCCATTAATAAGACTACATGCCCTTCATTAATAAAGCTGACTGCTCTATCCGGCCTTTCGGTGTACAATACAGTCGGAACCAGCGAGTAAGGACGTTCCTCAATATGCTGTTCGAGAAGACCGAGATTCTGCACCTCATCAGCTTTGATTTCCTTTAAGCGTTTTTTCATTTTTTCAATCAGGGTGGGGTTTGCTACATCCCTTAAGTATAGAATTGCTATTTGGCTCAAGCCTTTTTCTCCAACGGTTACATATTCTGTAGTCAGTTGGGATGAACGAAGCTGCTTGCGGACAAGCGAAATATTAACGGCTATTGACTCAATGAAAGCTTCTTTAGGTCCTTTTAAAATGTTTTCATCTTCTGCTTTTTCTACTCCGCGTTTTTCAAAGCCTGATGTTCCAAAGATGTAAGCTTCCTTTTTTCCATCTATAAAAAGAATAGCGTTTCCCAATAATAATTGGTTGACCACCATGCTGTATGTGTATTCTTCTTTAATGTCACTTAGAGGAACATGATTTGAAATGAACTCTAAATCCAATTCGGCATCCATCACATTGAGTGAGAGCAGATTAGGAATCAGAACTTTTTCAATGATGTCACCCTCACACATACCGTTGAGAAAATATAAGACCGCATTCCGGTTGCAGCCGGAAAGCGTTAATTTCCTTACTGAAAAGTCTTGATTAAGAGGAAAGTTGAAAACAGCTTGAATTCTTTTAGTTTTCTCCTCTAAAGAAATGGGGATTTCTGTTCCGTCTTGTTGTTTTTCTTCCTGAATCTGGCGCCGCCTTGATTTGAACATGCTTCCACCTCCTCTAGTCCTTAGAATGTACAATAATTACTTTGTTATGTAATTATTGGGTCCCCAATTTGTTTCACTTTGTTCAAACTTTGGAGTCCGATGGAGGAGCGGCGCTGGTATGATGGAAGAGAGAAACTTTTCGTTAGGGTGGTGTCGGTTTGAAGTGGTACAGTATTGGGGCCTTCACGTTTCCTTCGTCATGGGCAGCGCTGGTGGCGTCGTTTATAGTGACGGGCGTATTTCTATGGCTCTATTATGGAAAAAATAAGACAGAATGGTTTGGGAATAGTGTGTTCTGGTTTATCGTCACATGGAAATTCAGTGTGATTTTGTTCGACTTTACGGGTTTTATTCAACAGCCTCTGACCGCGCTGTATTTTAACGGCGGTTCTAAAGGCTTTTGGCTTGGTGTAACAGTCGCTTTGATTTACATATATTTTAAAGGAGAAAGACAGCAGTTGATCAGTGGATGGCTGCTGGTTGTCCTGGTGTATGAAGGCGCTTCTGAATTTCTTGCCGACAGCGGTTCAATCCTCAGTGCTGTAAATATCCTGATTGGCTTCTCCCTGTTTTTTCTTCTTTTGAAAAAAGGGAAAGAGGCAATATGGCTTTTGGTTTTCATAAGCTGGCAGCTGCTGGTCAATTTAATGCAGGGGAATATAACCTCTGCAGAAAGTATGGCTTATATCGTGGTTACTATAGCCGTGCTGTCCATCAGCAGGCTAAGGAGGGATTCTCATGAATAAAAGAGTTTTGGGGATAGCGCTGATTGCTGTCCTTGTGGGTCTTTTTGTACTTAATATTATTCAAAATCAATCTTCCCAGAAGAAGATGGATGAACAGGTTGCTGAGCAAATGGAATCTGGTCTTGAGGCAGAGTTTGGAAGTGAAGGACCTGGTGAAGGAGATGCAGCTCCTGACTTCACATTGACAACATTAGCGGGAGAGGAAGTTTCGTTATCCGATTATAAAGGGCAGAAGGTAATACTGAATTTCTGGGCGACATGGTGTCCCCCGTGCAAGGCGGAAATGCCGCATATGCAGGAGTACTACGAACAATACCATGAGAAGGCGAATGTCGAAATGCTGGCTGTGAATTTGACCACTATCGACAATGGGAAAGAAGCTATTGAAAAATTTGCCGGGGAATACGGATTGACCTTCCCGATTCCATTGGATGAAGAAGGAGTGCAGGGAACCGTCTACCAGGCCCAGACCATTCCCACCTCCTATATGATCGACACCGATGGAATCATCCGTCACAAAATCCTCGGCCCCATGAACAAAGAAATGATGATTCAGCTCGTAGAAAATATGGATTAATAGGGGTGCTTTATTCCATTAAAGCACTGAAAGGGACAGTCCCCTGTGATGCTTTAAAATATCACAGGGGACTGTCCCTCTTCGTGCGCTAATGCGTTAAAGTGATAAAGACTGACAGGCTTGAATCGTTGTCGTATAATGGGGAAAAAGGTGTTTTTACTAGATAAAGGGGTTTTTTACAGATGAAGTTCAATACAAAAGTCGTGCACAGCACAATGCATAATCGCAGCATCAAAAGCAAATCCACTCCGATTTATCAAACCTCCGCATTCACTTTCTCGTCTTTGGAGGAACTGGAAGGTTTCTATGAAGGAAAATCTCCCTACCTTTATTCAAGATCCGGAAATCCAAATACAGATGAACTGGGCGAAATGGTGGCGGCTCTTGAAGAGGCACCGGCAGGAGTGGCGGCAGCATCGGGACTGGGAGCCATCCTTGCGGGAATCCTTGCTGTCACCCAAAGCGGGGACCAGATTATTGCGGCAGAAGATATTTATGGAGGGACCTATCAGCTTTTAAATGAAGAGCTGAAGTCCTTTGGAATTACCACCACTTTTGTGGACTTCCGTAACCCTGAAGAAATCGAAAGCAGCATCACACCGCGGACGAAGCTGCTGTATAGTGAAAGCATTACAAATCCCTTTCTAAGGGTGGAAGATATGAATGAGATGGTTTCGATTGCGAAAAAACATGGCATTCATACAATGATTGATAATACATTTGCGACTCCATATTTGATGACTCCATACAGCCAAGGAGTGGACATTGTCGCACACAGCGCTACAAAATATATCGGCGGCCACAGCGATGTGACTGCTGGAGTGACGGTTGGATGCGAAGAGATTATTGCTAAAGCGAGAACGAAAGTCATCAATCTGGGGATGAACCTAAGTCCTCATGAAGCATGGCTGACGGTCAGAGGCTGTAAAACATTGTCTCTGAGAATGAAGCAGCAATGTGAAAATGCCGCTGAACTTGCTGAGGCACTCAATGGATATGTAGGTGTAAAAACAGTTTATTATCCTAAGAATACATCTGAAAAAGGCAGCGGAGCCATCGTGACGATCGAGCTTTCAGAACAAAATGATATCCACAGGTTTTTCACAGGTTTAAGCTGGGTGAAAATCGTCCCGACACTTGCCGGCGTGGAAACGACTGTTTCCTATCCGCAAGGAACATCACACCGCGCTTTGTCACAGGAAGCCAGGGAGAAAATCGGCGTGAACCAGCAGGTTGTCCGTATTTCTGTGGGGATTGAAGATTCTGAGGATATCATTAAGGCATTTAAGGATGCTGTTGATTCTTCGAGATGACCTAACCTTTGTAAGTTTAAGCTTAAGACGGACGCCAAAGAGCTTTGGTATGGATATAGGTGTCTTATCGTCTGCCAGTTGAGTACATGAGATGTACTTTTTGTAAGGAGATATGTATCCACCGAAGCCGGGTGGGTACATGAGATGGACTTTTAGAGAGGAGATGTGTATCCACTGGAGCCGGGTGGGTACATGAGTTGTCCTTTTTATGCGAAGATATGTATCCACTAAAGCTGGGTGGATACATGAGTGGGTGTTTTAGAGAGGAGATGTGTATCCACCGGAGCCGGGTGGATACATGAGTTGGTCTTATAGAGTAGAGATATGTATCTACTAGAGCCGAGTGAGTACATGAGTGGGTCTTTTAGAGAGGAGATATGTATCCACTGGAGCCGGGTGGATACATGAGTGGGTCTTTCTGAGAGGAGATGTGTATCCACTGAAGCCGGGTGGATACATGAGTGGGTCTTATAGAGTAGAGATATGTATCCACTGGAGCCGGGTGGATACATGAGATGGTCTTTTAGTGAGGAGTTGTGTATCCACTGGAGCCGGGTGGATACATGAGTGGGTCTTTTAGAAAGGAGATATGTATCCACTGGAGCCGGGTGGATACATGAGTTGGTCTTTTAGAAAGGAGATATGTATCCACTGGAGCCGGGTGGGTACATGAGTTGGACTCTTAGTGAGGAGATATGTATCCAGTGAAACCGGGTGGATACATGAGTGGGTCTTTTAGAGAGGAGATATGTATCTACTAGAGCGTAGTGGATACGTGAGTTGTCGTTTTAGTGCAAAGCCATGTATCTACAAAAGCCTAGTAGATACATAAGATGAACTCTTTATGTAAACATATGTCTACATAGAAGCCAATTCCGCGACAAAAACTTTCGTTGCAACAGTGACTTCACCTCAAATTCGATCCCTCAGCAAAAAGCTCTAATTACTCCAAACTAAAACCAAGAAAATAAAAAATTCAGATAAATCATTGACCATACAAAAATAGTCAGTTATAATCCAATTCATACGACATATATATTTTCATAAGCAATTCGATACTCTTATCGAGAGCGGCGGAGGGAATAGGCCCGATGAAGCCCGGCAACCAACAGGCAGTTTACTGCTTGGAAAGGTGCTACATCCTACAGGCTCACGCAGTCTGGAAGATAAGAGGAGGAGCATGGACCTTTCAAGCCCTCTTCTTAGCGGAGAGGGCTTTTTATATTGAGCAAAATAACCTCTTCGCGTCAGGCTAAATAAATTTTAAAAAATTTGAGGAGGAACTAATTATGACAAATCATCAATTCGATCAGGAAACTTTATTATTGCATGGAGGCCAGGAGCCGGACCCTGTCACAGGATCCCGCGCAGTGCCGATTTACCAGACGACTTCCTATGTTTTTAACGACACAGAGCATGCCCAGAATCTTTTTTCCCTGAGTGAGCCGGGAAATATCTATACAAGGATCGGCAACCCGACTGTGGATGTTTTTGAAAAGAGAATCGCGCTTCTTGAAAAAGGGGTTGCGGCAGTGGCGGTGTCGTCAGGAATGGCGGCGATTTCCCTTGCGATTTTGAATATAGCTGGAGCTGGTGATGAGATTGTTGCCTCTTCCAAGCTATACGGAGGCACTTATAATTTGTTCGCGGTCACCCTTCCTCGTTATGGAATCAAGGTGAAGTTCGTTGACAGTACGAATCCGGAAAGTATCCAGGACGCCATCACGGAAAAAACAAAAGCAGTGTTTGCTGAAACAATCGGAAATCCGAGCTTGAATGTGCTGGACATTGAAAAAGTGGCGGACATTGCCCACGCCAACGGTATTCCATTGATCATCGATAATACGTTCCCGAGCCCGTATGGCTGCCAGCCGATCCATTTTGGAGCCGATATTGTCATTCATTCTGCAACCAAGTGGATCGGAGGACATGGAACAGCGATTGGAGGAGTGATCGTGGATGGCGGCCGATTTGATTGGAACAGCCCGAAATTCAAGGATTTCACTGAACCGGATCCAAGCTATAACGGCCTTCGCTATGTGGACGTTGGCGAAGCGGCTTATGCCGTCAAACTGCGGGTCCAGCTGCTGCGCGACCTGGGAGCCTGCATAAGCCCGCATAATGCTTTCCTTCTCCTTCAGGGTCTTGAAACACTGCACTTGAGAGTACCGAAACATAACAGCAACGCACTTGAAATCGCCCGTTATCTGGAAGATCATCCTTCTGTCGACTGGGTCAGCTATCCCGGCCTGGAAAATCACCCGGCAAATGCCCTTGCGGAAAAATATCTGTCCCACGGTCACGGCTCCATTGTGAATTTTGGCATTAAAGGCGGCAGGGAAGCGGGCAGGAAGCTGATTGACAATATTACGCTGTGGTCGCATGTGGCCAATGTCGGCGATGCCAAGTCACTGATCATCCATCCGGCTTCCACGACACATCAGCAGTTGAACAGCGAGGACCTGAAAACGACGGGCGTGACAGAGGAATTAATCCGCTTGTCCATTGGACTGGAATCTGTGAAGGATTTGCAGGCTGATCTCAATCAGGCGATTACAAAAGCAACGGCAGCCGCTGCTTCTGTATAAAAATGAAAGAATTCATCTGCAAAACAGGAACGGTTTCCATAGGAAACCTGAAGCTGGAAAATGGAGAGGCCCTTCATAAAGCTAGTCTTGCTTTTGAAATGTGTGGAAGAAAGGACGGTCCTGCCATCCTTGTCTGCCATGCGTTGACAGGCAGCCATCTCAGTGTCGGAACGGAAGAAAGTCCAGGCTGGTGGAGGGGGCTGATCGGCCCTTCCGCCAATATTGATACCGACCGGTTCTTAGTCATCACATTTAATATATTGGGAGGCTGCGATGGTTCTACAGGCCCCCTTTCACTCAATCCGGAAACAGGGGGAGCTTACAGGACCTCTTTTCCGGAAGTGACTGTAAGGGACATCGTCCATGCTCAATATAAGGCACTGGCTGAACTGGGGATTCCTTCTTTGGAAGCTGTAATCGGAGGTTCGCTGGGAGGTATGCAGGCTCTGGAATGGGGCATGCTTTATCCTGGTTTTACGAGGAAAGTGTTCCTGCTGGCAAGCACACCTTATTTTTCCGATTATGGTATTGCGTTCAATACGATCGGAAAAACCGTGATTACGTCGGATCCCCATTGGCGTAATGGACATTATGAAAGAGCAGAAGAGTTATCAGGATTGAAAGTCGCAAGGATGGCCGGTATGGTCACCTATCGTTCCCCGGAACTCTTTGAAAAAAGGTTCAATCGCAGCAAGACGGAAAATGGATTATTTCAGGTTGAGTCCTACCTTGCTTATCAGGGAGAGAAACTGGCGGGCCGGTTTGATCCCAACAGCTACCTGTATCTCATGGCGGCTATGAACAGCCATGACATCGGAAGGGAACGGGGCGGATGGAAAGAAGCTGCTTTACAGTTTCAGCCCGAATTGATTGCCCTGGCCTATAGCGGCGATTTGATTTATCCTCCATCACTGATCAGGGAGTTTGCCAGCCTTGTCCCTGGCTCAGTCTTCTATGAAATAGATACGCTCTTCGGTCATGATGGCTTTTTAACCGAATTTGAAAAATGGGGTAATATTATTACACAGCATTTAGAAAGTTAGATAACAAGACTCATAACTTGTCCCTCCGAGGCATATATTTTCAGTAGCAAAGACATCGCACCGCTTTTAAGCGTTTTTTGTGTGGTGTCTTTTTTATCCGGAAAATCTCAAGGATGCTGAAAAGCTTAACTATAGGAGGGAATGGAATGGAGCAGAGGAAAGGACTGATTATAATCGCGGCCGCCTCTCTTTTGGCAGGGGCAGGGGGGATGTACGGCGGGATGAGTTTACTGGATGCATTTGAGAGGGATGCAGAGAACGGAGTGGCCATTGAAGGCGGTCCATTGAGTGACAGGCTGCATAAAGTGGAAGTCGCCTATGATCTCATAGCGGATAAATATGTAGAGGAAGTGGACAAGGGAGAACTTGTCGAAGGGGCGATCCAGGGAATGCTGGCAACGCTTGAGGACCCTTATTCGGTTTACATGGATGCCAAGACCGCCTCGCAATTCAATGATTCTCTTGGATCTTCTTTTCAAGGGATCGGAGCAGAAATCACCGTCATGGATGGGAAGCTGCTGATCGTGGCGCCGTTCAAGGATTCTCCGGCTGAAAAAGCAGGCCTGCGTCCCAATGACCAAATTCTGAAAGTGGATGGAGAAGATATCACCGGCCTCGACTTATATGAGGCTACTCTGAAAATCCGCGGTGAAAAAGGGTCCAAAGTAGAGTTGGAGATTAAGAGAGAAGGGCTGTCCAACCCTGTGAACGTCAGTGTGAAAAGAGATGAGATTCCTCTTGAGACAGTCCACTCTGATATAAAAAATGAGAACGGTAAACATTATGGCGTCATTGAAGTTTCTTCCTTTTCGGAAAACACCTCCAAGGATTTTAAAAAGCAGCTGAGTGAACTGGAAGAGAAGGGGCTGGCCGGGCTTGTAATTGATGTACGCGGCAATCCGGGGGGCTTGCTGTCGAGTGTCAATGAGATGCTCGAAGTACTGGTCACAGAAGAAAAGCCATATGTGCAGGTGCAGGAGCGGAATGGCGAGACACTGAAATATTTCTCGGAAAACAAAGAGAAGAAGGCGTACCCGATCACCGTACTGGTGGATGAGGGAAGTGCTTCCGCTTCTGAGATACTTGCAGGGGCTTTAAAAGAAGCCGGTGACTATCCGTTGATCGGAACAAAAACGTTTGGAAAAGGAACAGTCCAGCAGCCGGTGCCGATGGGGGATGGAAGCAACATCAAGCTGACTATGTTTAAGTGGCTGACTCCCGAAGGCAACTGGATTCATAAGAAGGGAATCGAGCCCGATATCCCGGTGAAACAGCCAGCCTACTTCTATGCCCATCCTCTCGAAGCAGAAAAGCCGCTCGTCAGGGAAATGAACAATGAACAGGTCAAAAACGCACAGCAGATGCTCGAAGGCCTCGGTTATAAGACCGCCCGCAGCGATGGCTATTTCAATTCAACGACAGAAGCTGCCGTAAAGAGTTTTCAAAAGAAACATGAACTTGAAGCAAACGGCAAGATTGACAGTGAAACGGCCGCCAAGCTTCAGGAGGAAATTTATCAAGCGGTTAAAGATGAGAAGAATGACGTGCAGTTGAAGGCAGCCTTGGAGTATTTGAAAAGGTTGAATTAAGCTTATTGAAGCCCGGGACATTTGTCCGGGCTTTTTTATATATTAGGGAAAAAGCAAAGTGGAAATAAAAGGAATTAAATATTATAGACCAAATTATTTTTGAAATAAACTCCAATTCTTCCAAATTAACAGAAAAATCGTCAATTATTTACTCTGATTTACAAAATTACAATAAAGTCTAAATATCAATGCGTTAGGGTTAGAAGGCATGATAATAGTTTACTATTTTAGGAGGAGAAGAATGAAGTTGAACATTTTTAAGAAGATTACGGTCTTATCACTCGTTTTCATGTTGGTTATTCCTTCGTTTTTAGCTAACTTTGCAACTAAAGCAAGCGCGGCAGCAGTTGCTGAGGACTTATTTATTTCAGAATACATAGAGGGCAGCAGCTTTAATAAAGCCTTCGAAATCTTCAATGGTACTGGAGACAGTGTAGATCTCGCTCAGTACAGTGTAGAACTTTACTCCAATGGAGGCACTGAGGCTGGCAGCACTGTTAATCTAGAGGGCGCCCTCCAAGACAATGACGTGTATGTTATTGCTCATGGAAGTGCAGCAGATGCCATTAAGGGCCAAACTGACCTTACAAGCGGAGTGGCCAATTTCAATGGAGATGATGTTCTTGTATTAAAGAAGAATGATCAGATCATTGATATATTCGGAGCCGTGGGATCTGCAGATAAGTTTGCCGCAGACCAAACATTTACAAGACAATCCGGCATCATGAATGGAAGCACAGTTTATTCTGCAGCGGAATGGAACGTACATCCCTCAGACACCTTTTCTTTCTTGGGAACGCATGACTTTGCTGGAACAGAAGTAGTTGAACCAGACCCGGAACCAGCGCCAGAGCCAGATCCAGCACCGGAACCTGAGCCGGAACCAACCCCCGAGCCAGACAAAGGCTATCTGACAGTAGCTGAAGCAATCGCTGATAACACCGGAGAGGCATCGGTGCAGGGGTATATTGTAGGAACGAAGAATGAAGCAGAGGCACCTTTTGGAACTGCCACTAATTTGATGCTGGCAGATTCTCCAACTGAAACGGATGCTTCTAAAATGATTCCCGTTCAATTAAGTTCAGGTTCTTCAACAAGAGCGGCATTGAATCTTGTGGATAATCCTGAAATGTATCTTGCCAAGGTTCAAATTACAGGAAACCTGGAAACTTATTATTCAATGCCGGGATTAAAAAGCCCGAAAGAATTTACAATCCTCGAAGAAGTACAAGCACCTGAAGAGGAGAGAGATTACCTTACTGTAGCAGAAGCAATTGCTGATAACAGCGGCGATGCAAAAGTACAGGGGTATATCATCGGTACTCAAAACGAAACAGAAGGACCTTTTGGAACTGCCACTAATTTGATGCTGGCTGACTCTCCAACAGAAACAGATACATCTAAAATAATTCCCGTCCAACTAAGCTACGGTTCTTCAACAAGAGCCGCTTTGAACCTGGTCGATAATCCTGAAATGTATCTTGCCAAGGTTCAGATTACAGGAAGCCTGGAAGCTTATTTTGGAATGCCTGGCTTGAAGAGTCCATCTGACTATTCCATCCTTGAAGAAGGACAGGCACCTGAAGAACTGCCACAGCCTGAGCCGGGTGAAGTCATTTCCATCCAAGAAGCCCGCAGCATGGGCAATGGATCTGAGGTTACTGTAGAAGCGGTTGTCACTGCGGATAATTCCGCCATCGGAGCAGGCAAGCTCTCTACCTACATCCAAGATGAAACAGGCGGAATCAATATTTTTGATTACACTTCCCAAGATCTAAAAGAAGGCGATAAAGTAAAGGTTACTGGAAAAATCGCTGAATACAAAAATTAAAAGAAATTATTTCACCGCAAATCGAAGTACTTGGTTCCGGTGAAGCTATACCAGAACCAAAAGAAATCACACTAGAAGAATTGCAATCTGCTGAGAAAGCAGAGGAATTGGAAGGCCAGCTTGTAACAGTGAATGGTTTTGTAAAAGATGTTCCTGCCACTCCTGTTGGAGGCGGATATAACGTCAACCTTCTAGATGAGGATTATAACGGAGCTACACTGCGTGTTATTGAAGAAACAAACAGCATTGACTCTATAGAGTCTGGAAAATGGTATGAAGTTACAGGGATACTCAGTCAGTATGATTCCTATCAGATCCTTCCGCGTAAAGCAGGAGACCTGAAATTAGCAGATGAGCAGCCTGAAGCGCCATCCGCTGCAGGAGAGTATACTTCAGAGGTCTCTAGAGTCGTTGATGGAGATACCATTAACCTTTCTGATCCTGTACTGGGATCCACGAAAGTGCGTTTTCTGAATATCGACACGCCTGAGACTTATGCGGCTCATAATTCAGATCCTGCGAGAGATGAATTCAGTGCCAACCAGCTTGAAAAAGGCAAGGAAGCAACTGAATACATCAAAACCCTGATTCAAGAAGGCGATGAAGTCATCATTAAAATCGGGGAAGAGCCGATGGATGATTACGGAAGGCTTCTTGCGCAGGTCATCCGCAAGTCAGATGGAAAAAATATTAACCTGGAAATGGTTGAAAAAGGATATGCGGTAACTTATTTCATCTGGCCTGTAGGCGAAAAAGAAGAGTACGAGGAATACCAATCGGCTGTTAAAACAGCAAAGGAACAGGAAATTGGCATTTGGAATCCGGAAAATCCGTTATTGGAACTTCCTTTTGAATTCCGTGCCAATGATGATGAAAAAGGGTTCTCACGTGTTGTAGGAAACTCAGATACCATGAAATATGTTGAACCTGAAGAATGGGCCGAAGTTGCGGTCGAAAAGCGTATTTTCTTTAGCTCTCCAGAAGAAGCTGAAGAACAAGGATACACACCTGCTGTTGAAGAAACTGACGAAGAAACTCCAGAAGTACCAAGCGGCGACCTTGTCTCCCTTCAGCTGTTAAGTGCAAACGACCTGCACGGAATGATTGATTTAACGACTGCTCGTGATGGTCTGGATTATGGCCGAGCTGACTATCTTGCAGCTTACATGAGGGAGCGCGAACAGGAAAACCCTAACACACTCATGCTCCACGCGGGGGACATGATTGGCGGAAGTCCTCTTGTTTCAGCATTATACCAAGATGAGCCGACAGTGGAAATTCTGAATTCCATCGGTTTTGATATCGGGACTGTTGGAAACCATGAGTTTGATGAAGGAACTCAAGAACTTCTCCGCATGGTAAATGGAGGAGAACATCCAGAAGGAAAAGGTACGGAAAACTACAGCGGAATGGATACCAAGATGCTGTGTGCAAACTGTGTTTGGAAGGACTCCGGAGAGACAATTCTGGATGCCTATACAATTGAAGAAGTTGACGGTGTGGAAGTAGGTTTCATCGGTGTCAATACACCTGCAACAGCCACTATGGTCATTCCTTCAGGGATTTCTGACATTGAGTTTACTGATCCAGCGGCTGCTGTAGACAAAGCAGTGGCAGAACTGAAAGCTCAAGGTGTCAGAGCCATCGTGGTACTTACGCATATGCCTGCCACTCAAAATGGCGAGGGGGCTGCCGGTGATGCAGCGAACCTAGCCAAGTCAGTGGATGATGAAGTGGATGTCATTTATGCCGCCCATAATCATCAGAAAGTAAATGCGGTAGTGGACAATAAATTGATTGTCCAGGCTTGGGAATATGGAAAAGCTTTTGCTGATGTAGATGTAGAAATTGACCGCTCAACTGGAGATATCGTTCAAAAGTCTGCTGAAATTGTTGAGGTTGTCCAACAAGGAGCAGAACCTGATACTGAAGTAGGGGCAATTCTTAAAAAATACGAAGATTTAGTTGAGGAAACGAAAAACGAACTGGTTGGAAACTCAGCTCAGACACTTGACAGAAGTTATCCAACAAAGGATCAGTACGGTGATCCTGGAGTGGGGAACCTGCTTGCTGATTCTATGAAAGCATCAATGGAAAGCGACTTTGCTTTGATGAATGGCGGAGGAGTGCGTAACCCATTGGAAGAAGGGCCTATCACTTGGGGAGAACTTTTCAATATCACTCCATTCGGAAATTATCTTGTGAAGGTCGAGGTTACAGGCGATCAATTCAAAGAAATCCTGGGAGCGATGCTGGACCCTAATTATGGACCGGATTCATTCATTGCAGGCGCAAGGTATACTTGGAATCCGATTGAAAATGAAATCGTGGATGTGTTTATGGCTGATGGCAGTGAATTAGAGCCGGACAAAACATACTCTGTAGTAGTCAATAATTATATGTATGAAAATACAGAACACAGTGACTACAAGCTTCTTTCACAATATGGAAAAAATGTTGTGAATGGGAAGATAGATGTCGAGGCATTAGTGGATTATGTAAAGAGCTTTGAAATGGAACCAATCGTCTATGCAAATGAAGGAGAAGGACGAATCGAGGCTATTAAGGTAAATACAGAGGATCTTGGAGAGGTAACGATCCAAGAGGCACGTGATGCTGGTGCGAAAAAACAAGTGACAATTGAAGGCGTTGTAACAGCAGCTCCTGGAGTATGGGGCAGCAACGGTTATTATGTACAAGATGAAACATCAGGCATCTTCGTGAATGGTGCAGATGTAGAACTTGGAGATCACATTAAAGTTACAGGAATCACAGTTGATTCTGCAGGTGAATTCCAACTGAACAATCTGATTGGTGATGTTGAAATCATTGACAGTGTTAGTGTTCCAGATCCAATTGAACTGGATATTGATCAAGTAAATGATGAGAATGAAGGAAAGCTTGCAGTAGTTAAAAATGTGACTATCGCTGATTTAGAAAAAGTGAACAGCTACGGAACATTTGAATTCAACGCTGTTAAGGACGGAGAGTCTGTTCTTGTACGCGTCGATAACCGTGCGGGCGTATCTTATGATTCATTTGCGTTTGCTAATGGAGATTCAGTTGATGTCACCGGCGTAGTTGGAGAATTCAATGGAACTATGCAGTTGAAGCCAAGAATGGAATCTGACATTGCTGCTGCTTCAAAAGAAGAGGAAGATCCAGCATCTGAAGATGGAGATGAAGATGAAGATCAAACAGATTCAGATGAAAATCCATCAAATGAAGAACAAGATAACCATAAGACAATTGAAGCTGAAAAGAAAAACGGGAAGTATGTTCTAAACATTGAAGATATCGATCAGTTAGAAAGTAACTCGGTGTTAACAGTGATGATCAGCAAAGAGATGAAATCAATTGTCAGCTTGACAGCTCAACAAATTGCGGAGCTTCAAGAATCAAATGTTCATTTGGAAGTGGACAACGGAGAAGTGGCCGTAAAGATTCCTGCGATGAACCTTCCGGAAGGGAAATCAGCAGAGATCACTGTTACTGAAGTTGAAGTAAAAGGAGCGTTTGCTGCTTATGATTTCACCATTACGGTGGATAATGAAGCAATTCACCAATTTGAAGAGGAAATGACGCTTGTATTCACCATTGATAGTACAAAGGTGAAAAATACAGAAAACCTTAAAGTATTCTACTTCAACGAAGAGACCAATGAATGGGAATTAGTTGGTGGAGTTTACAAGGATGGAAAGGTGTCAGCCAAGACTGATCATTTCAGCACATTTGCTGTAATGGAAACAGCTGGTACAAATCCTGACACGGATGAAGACACTCAGCCTGTCCAAGATCCAAGTGGGGATGATAACAGTGAATCTGATGATTCTTCAAATCAAGATAAAGAAACAAAAGAAACTGACAGTACTCCTGCTCCAGTTGAAGAGTCAAAGGATACTAAACTTCCTGAGACTGGAACGGACGTTTACAGCTTATTGCTATTAGGCTTTGTGCTAATTAGTTTTGCCGGTGCATTCTACTGGGTTAGAAGAAGAGCATAATTCGAAATGATGAATCCCTCCTGAATTTAGGAGGGATTTTTTAATAGGCTGTTTTCTAAGAGCTGTTTTCGCATAAATTGTGGCTTTCGGAAAAATCCAAAAAGCACGGATTTTTTCCCGAATACTAGGATTGTTCTCTCTATTGGGGATGAGCAAATCTTTTGATGAATTATGGCGTCATCTTACCAAATTCATATAAAAAAGCAACAAAGTTTACGAACCTTTCTAAAAGATTGTTGCTTTTGAAAGCTATTTTAGCCTCCTCGTCTTTACATATAAGGACTGGAGCGGAAATCCACACTTTCTTTGTGAAAACAGCCTTTAATAATATTTATTCTTTAACTCCTCAAGGCGGGGTAAAGGAAATTCCTTATTATTCAGTTTGCCAAGTAAATAAGAAAGAGCTTTTAAACTATGTCCCACCTGCTCGCCCGAAAGCACCCCCAATCGATAGGCCTCATGAAACTCATCCATATCGACCACATGATAGCTTCCATCCTCAAACACCCGGATATCAATCAACAAATCATGCACACACAGAAGACCATTTGGCTTCCTCTCAAATTGAACAATATCGATCAGCCAACCGTGATGGGAACTTTTAAAGCCATAGGAAAATTGAAGACCAAGATCCAGCATATAAATGATGATAAAATCTTTAGGGGAATTTTCAGGGGGGAGCTCAATGATGAGTGATTCCTCCAGAACAAGAAAACGATGGCAATATACTTGTTTCAAAGCATATTCTTCTTTCAAGGCAAGGGCATTGCTAATCACTTCTTCACTATTATGTCTTATATCCTTTGTATAATTTAATCCTCCATGCTCTCTTCCGACATGGTTCCAGTAAACAACGACGCTCATTTGACATTCCTCCTGACAATAATCACATTACCTTTCGCCAGTTGTTTGCAATTTCCTCTATATTTCCCGGGAAAATATATGAATGTCGAGCGCTGGAAAATTTAGTAGTGCAAGAAAGACAAATATAAATAGGTTTTATAGAGTCTATTTGTTAAAATGATAGAAAAGGTTAACACGTTGAGGATGGTGGATACCATTGGTACAGCTTTGGCTTAAGGAGGTATTGGAAGCAGGAGGAAAACTGTTTCTGAACCCGCTGCTTTATTTTTCTATTATACTTGCTTTGTTCATCGGCTTCTATCGCGTGAAACGAGAGAGACGGGAGCTTAAAACCAGAATTTTTGATGTGTACCACGAGCTGCGTTTTCTATTTCCGATGGGTATCCTGCTGGGGCTTGGCTTTTCACTACTGACTGTCGGTGCGGGTCTTGTCATTCCGTTTGGCGGACTATTAGTGATAGGGGCCGTTACTGTCCTGTTGGCGCTGACCTTCCAGATTAGGCTGCTGACACCAGCGTTTACTGTCGGAATAGGTTATTTTGTGCTTCTGGCGCTGCGATATTTCAAGGTGGAAATGCCATTATTCAATACATATTTCGAGCAGCTGAATGATGGCTTGCTGAATGCTGTTGTCGTTTTACTGGGGACACTTCTTTTGATCGAGGGGGTCTTGATCAATTTAAATGGAGGAAAGAAAACTTCTCCCAGGTTGATAAAGAGCTCCCGGGGCCTCAAAGTCGGTGCTCAAGAAGGAAAGAGGCTTTGGATTGTGCCTATGTTCCTCCTGATTCCAGTCGGCTCACTGGAATTGCCTTGGGGTTGGTGGCCGGTCTTCACCTTGGGATCAAACACCTACTCTCTTATTCTATTTCCCTTCCTGATAGGATTTAGGCAGTTGGTCAGAAGCACTCTTCCTCAAATCAGCATCAAAGAAACAGGAAACCGTGTCTTCTGGCTGGGTGCCCTTGTTTTAACGGTTGCGGTGGCGGGTTATTATGCTCCCTACATCTCAATAGCGGGAGCCGCGATGGCCATTGCCGGACGTGAGTGGATTTCTTATAGACATCGGAAACAGGATAGTGAGAAATCCTATTATTTTTCAAGGAAATCCCAGGGGATTATGATCTTGGCGGTACTGCCTGGTTCCCCGGCTGAAAAAATGTCCCTGATTTCCGGAGAAATGATTACTAAAGTGAATGGCTTCAGGGTTCAGACAGAGGAGGAGTTTTACGAAGCTCTTCAGCAGAACCGTGCTTATTGTAAATTGGAAGTAATCGATACGAACGGCCAGATTCGCTTTGCGCAAGGGGCGCTTTACGAGGGTGATCATCATGAGCTGGGGATCATTTTTGTAGAGGAAGAGCGTGAATGGTCCTCTGAAGTCGGTTATCATTTTGTGTGAAGTAAGGCCTTATGGGAAGTGTGATTCTCATAGGGCTTTTGCTTTATGTAAGCCTATTTTTAGAAAAGTATGTAACTTTCTCTGGATTGGTATCGTCCACTTCATTAACAAGGTTTTATTTATGGAAAGGAGTGTAAATACATGATAAAGCGTTTTTTAACTTTTATGATGGTGCTCTTCATGATGTCCATGACAGCCGCTTGCGGGATGAGCGTTGAGCAGGGAGAAGACTCCGGAGTGGAAGAAGTGGAAAATGGAATGCAGAATGACGGAGAAAACAGCGAAGAAGACACCAAGCAAGATGGGGGGCAGGGCATAGTGGCAGGTGAAATCGAACCAAGCATTACGAAAAATGAAAATGGAAAGTTTGTTTACACTGTAAAGAATCAGACGGAAAAAGAAGTGACTTTCGAGTTTACAAGTTCTCAGCGTTATGATTACGCAGTGAAAGACGCTTCGGGTGAAACCGTATTTTTATATTCAAGTGCAGCGGCCTTCATGCAGGTCTTAGGTACAGAAACATTGGCGCAGGGTGAAGAGCTTACCTATACAATCGAGCTTCCTCCGGGAGAAGATTTTAAAGATGCGACCACATTGGAAGTATGGCTGACACCAAAGGGCGGCAAAAAAGCGCCAATCACAACAACTTTGAAATAAGCCGAAAACCGCACCCTGAATGGAGGTGCGGTTTTTTATTATGAATTAACGTGTAATGTGCTGACTGCTTTAATGCACTGACTCGCTAAAAGGGATAGTCCCTTACACAGTGTTAATGTGCTAAAGTTAAAGTGAAGAATTTTGAGGTAGCGGGGGGATGGAGATGAACGGTTACACTTTCGTAAAAGGCTGCAGGGATAATGCTGATTTGAGGGGGAGCTTCAATACTCTGGCTGCTCAAGTTTTCGGCATCAACTTTGAGAGTTGGTATAACAAGGGTTTCTGGACGGATAAATATGAGCCATACTCTTTTTTGGACGGAGATAAGGTCATTGCCAATGTTTCGGTGAACAGGATTAATATGATGGTTGAAGGTGAAAGAAAGAGAGCGGTTCAGCTCGGTACAGTGATGACACATAAGGATTACCGTGGAAAAGGACTCTCCGGTGCGTTGATGCGAAAGGTATTGGAGGATTATCAGTATGTTGATGCCATGTATTTATTTGCCAACAGCACAGTGCTGGACTTCTATCCTAAATTTGGCTTTCACGCAGTGGAAGAGCAGCAGCCTGTCATGAAGCTTGCCGGGGGAGGAGAAGGAGTTCTCCTGAACAAGCTGGATGGGCAGAAGGAAGAAGATATACGTTTCATTTTTCAATGTGCGGAAAAAAGAATTCCGCTGACCAGGCGATTCACCACGACTGATGCCGCTGAGCTGCTGATGTTTTATTGTACATATGTATTTCCTCAGAACATTTTCTTCTGGCCGGAGGAGGAAATGATCATTCTTATGGATGTCGAAGGAGAAACACTTCATATATTTGACATAATTACGAGTAAAGAGGTGGATTTGCAGGCGGCAGCCGCGAAAATTGCTCCGCCAGAAGTAAGGAAGGTGAATTTCCACTTTACAGTCCCAACCGGATCACAGATAACGACAGAGGCCTTTAGAGGTGATGAAGTTCTGTTCGTGAAGCCGTCTAAAGAGTTTGTTCTGCCGGAAAACTTTAAGCATCCTATTACATCGCAAGCTTGATCATATAATTGAGAGTCGGAACCTCCCTTACTGGATAAGGGAGGTTCTTTTTTACCGAAGCTTCAGGACTTTAAAGCGCTAAGAGGGACAGTCCCTTTCAGTGTTTTAAAGTCCTAAAGCTTGTATGTTATGGGGGTGTTCTGCCAAAGCTAAAAGTAATATTGGGACAGGGGGAGAGTGGAATGGGGTATTGTGACTTCAGAGATAGAGAGCTGTATTTTGAAGATTACGGGGAAGGGACTCCGATATTATTGATTCATCCGCCTGGACTCGGACGTAAGTCATTCATTTATCAGAACCCTTTAAAGGAAAAGTTCCGTTTGATCATTCCCGATCTCAGCGGGCATGGCGACTCTTATAATGAAGCGGACTACGTCAGTATTGAAACATATGTAGAGGAAATCAGAGCCATTCTCGATCATCTCTCCATTTCCAGATGTGTTCTTCTGGGCTATTCGGCCGGAGGAGTGGTTGCGCAAGAGTTCACCTATAAGTATATGGATATAGTGGAGCTTCTTATATTGGCGGGAGGATATCCCAAGGTACAGACCGTCCGGCTGAAGGTGATGCACCTTCTTGGGATGAAGGCCATCAAAGAGCGTCCGCAGCTGATGTTTTCCGTTTTATCCAAAGCCCACGCCAAAACGCCGGAAGCAGAGGACGAACTTTATGAGCACATGGAAAAAGCGAATCGGAGCATTTGGTATCACTTCTATAAACAATCGCTATATTATAACTGTACGGATCGCATTCTTGACCTTAAAGTTCCGCTCCTGCTCATTTATGGAGCCAAATCGGATTGGATCAATAACCAATACAAGCTATACAAGGAGCATCCGCAGCACGAGCTTGTTGTTATCGAAAATGCCAAGCACCAGCTCCCGACACTTTTTTCTAATTCCTTTAATAAAGCTGTATATTACTATGTTAAAAAAATGTTGAAGAGGGAATGAAAAGGGGTATAATGAATAATCAAAATAGAGACTAGTTTCACCGGGAGGAGGATTACATGGGGATTCATCATTATTTTAAAAGTCTTTCAGACGTGGAGAAGCTTGTCCGGTGTCCTGGAAGATTTAAATATCAGGATCATAATGTTGCAAGCCACTCATTCAAAGTCACCAAAATTGCCCAATTCCTTGGGACGGTCGAGGAACACAAAGGAAATGCCGTCAATTGGAAGGCGTTATACGAAAAAGCCTTGAATCATGATTATGCGGAGCTTTTTACAGGGGATATCAAAACACCTGTCAAATATGCCTCAGAGGAGCTGCGAAGGCTGTTCAGCGAGGTTGAAGAAGAAATGATCGGCAAGTTCATCAAACAGGAATTCCCTGATGAGTATCAGGATGTTTACAGGGAGCGATTTAAAGAAGGCAAAGACTCCACTCTTGAAGGGCGGATCCTTTCCGTAGCGGATAAAATTGACTTGCTGTATGAATCGTTCGGTGAAATTCAAAAAGGAAATCCGGAGCCGCTGTTTTTGGAAATTTACGAAGAAGCGCTCGCTACGATCTTGAAGTTTCATGAAATGGACAGCGTGCAGTTTTTCCTCAACGACATCCTTCCAGAAATGCTTTCAGAAAAAAATATTCCTCATGAACAGCTCAGTGAAATGACAAAGAAAATTGTTGAAGGATTCAACTCTCCGAAAGAATAAGTATCTCTTCTAAATTGTTTTCTGTTAAAATGACATTAACAGAAGTTCTGAGGAGAGAGACGAATGGTTTCAAAATATATATTGGGCATTTTCCTGCCCGGACTGCTTGTAGTCCTATTCACAAGGGTGACCTATAACCATATTGTCGGTTTGGTGCTGACTGTTGCCCTGATAGCGGCCTCCGTATATAAAGGGTATACAGATACATGGGCCCTGATCGTTGTTGATGCTGCATCCCTGACAGCCGGCTTTTGGTACAGTAACCGAATGAGAAATAGAGCAAAAAATCAAAGCTGAAGCCCTGATCCCGTCAGGTGCTTTTTTATTTTTATAGAAGGCTGTTCAGGAAAGATACCAACGGCCGGATTCTCACCCTGGGTCCTAATAGGTTTCTCTTTGGATATGGGGTGTTTTGTGATGACCAGGAGTTAAGTTAAAATGATATTGTTTATAATTCACAGGTTTTTTTAAAAAAGTGGATAACCTGCTGTTTATTGTGGATAACGAATAATTTTCCACAAATTATTTTCTATAAAATTTAATTACACACAAGATATTAACAAAAAATAAGATTATCAACATTCTATCCACATAATCAACAGATTATCAACAGAGTTATTAACAAGGTGTGGGGATTTCTTTCTAGAACACAGTAAGTATCGAAGAAAAGGAGAGGTTACCTATGTATGAAAACCTTGTTTCGTGGGTTGAAAATATCAAAGAAAAGAATCACAGCTCTGGTACTGCTCTTCTGATTATGAAAGATAACCAGACGGTGCTTGAGCATTACAGCGGAACTCAATCCAATTACTCAGGGGCAAGGCCGGTCACCGCCAAAACCAGATTCAATATTGCTTCGGCACGCAAAAGCTATCTGGGGCTTGCAGTTGCCTTTGCTGTACATGAAGGGAAAATCGAAAGTCTGGATGACTTAGCTCTAAAGTATTTTCCAGAATGGGACACCGGTTTGCTGGGAGAAACCACGATCAGGCATCTCCTTACCCATTCCCATGGCCTGCATACCACTGAGGAAGGAGTACCTTTCCGTGAATTTCCGCCGGGAAAAAGCTGGGCATACAGAGGCATCAATATAAGAATGATGACAGAGCTTGCAGGTAGATTATTTCAAAAAAGCTTTCCGCAGCTGCTAAAAGAAAGGGTCTTTGATCCGCTGGGCTTCAAAGAGACAGGCTGGGAAATAACCTCTGAGGAAAATCTCGCTGAAGTGATTACGGACCCGGAAAAAGGAGCGGACTCCGCGCTGGGTTCTACAACTGATGGAACCGACAAAAATCTGTTTGTTTCCGCAAGAGAAATTGCGCAGTGGGGGAATCTGCATTTAAATCTTGGTAAGGCAGATGGGAAGCAGATTGTGCCGGAAGAAGTGATTAAGCTCGCCACGTCCATTCAAAGTCCTGTCTATGAAAATAAAAATCTTCCGCAAAACGGATTTTTCTGGTTTGTCCAAGGAGAACCTGCCCTTCAAAGTGAATTGGGTGAAAAGGTGCCAAGAGGTTCCTTTCAAATCCTGGGTGTAACTGGTTCGACAGTACTTGTCGTCCCTGAACAAAATATGGTGATAGTTAAAATGTATAACAAGCGGTACAACTACGGAGGAGACAACTATCTCCACTATCTAAGAGAATTCAGCAATCTGGCTGCCTCACTTTAACCCTTTAAAGCACGAGGGACAGTCCCTTTTCGCGCTTTAAAGGATTGCAGAAAAGAATGATCATGAGGAGGCAATTTCTATGCAAAAGTGGCAAAGAGACCTTTTGCAGACAGAGAGGGGTTCATTCGAGATTTTTACTGCAGGGAAGGGGGAACTGCTATGCGTGACCCATCATTATTCTATATTTAATGAAACCGGCGATTATTTTGCTGATGAGTTCACCAAGACCCACAAGGTCATCTTAGTCAATTTACGGGAAGCGGGAGAGTCGGAAAAAGCCCATGAACCCTATCAGCTCAGCTTGCTTGAGACCATTTTTGACTTAGAGGCGGTGCGGAAGGTAATGGGCCAGGATCAATGGATATTTGCCGGCCATTCGACAGGCGGGATGCTTGGTATCATATATGGAATCTATTTCTCCAGCAGTCTTAAAGGGCTGGTCATCGCCGGTGCGGCTGCCCGGGATTATTTCACCTTCTCCGAGGGGTGCATCTACCACTCCTCCCATCCTCAATTTCAACTCATGCAGAATTATAATGAAAGACTTAAGCAGCCGGACTTATCCGCAGAAGAAAGAAAAGAAATCTCGGTTAATAGGACGAAGCTTTCACTTTATAATCCTGAAAAGTATGAAGAATACTTCAGTAAAAGCATACATAAAAAGTTGTCCGCTGTACGAATGAATTTCATGAACAGAGAGCTTCAGGTATTTGATGTGACAAGGAAACTTCCGCTGATCAGTGCTCCTGCTCTGATAATGTGCGGCAGGCATGACGTTCAATGTCCTTTGGAATATTCAATTGAAATGGCAGGCGGGATTAGAGATGCAGAACTGGTTGTTTTTGAGAGAAGTAATCATTATCCATTTTTAGAAGAACACGAAGAGTTTCATGAAAAACTGGATTCGTTTTTAATGAGGATCTAATGGCCAGGCCTTTGGAGTGGTGTTATGGGATGTTATTTTGTGAACTTAAAGGCACCTTAATCAACCCTGAGAAACCTATAGAGGTAAAAAGCAAACACGAACTTTTGTTCGCTTATTGTTGGTTATTTACATAGTGCCTGTGGTAGAATGGGAGTAACGAAAATAAGTTATCGTTACGCTATTGATGATTTTACCCTCCGGAAGGCAGGGCTTCATATTTTTTCGAAATGCTCTTTTTTATAGGAATGCTACTTTTTTCTCCTCCTCCTTCTCCACAGAAGGTTGGGAGCGTAAACCCTAAATTCTCAAAAGACGCACTCTATGCAAAAACAGCCTTTCGAAAAGAGCAGGATTAAAGTGAAAATATATTCAAAAGAGCTATTTTCCAAACAAAAGCTTTAGAGCAGCCGTTAACAGGGTATATTTTATATATATATAAGTTTAGTTGAACGGGAGGCAGGATGGTGAAAGATCAATTTCAGTTAAAGTCTCATTATGAGCCGCAGGGGGACCAGCCCGCGGCAATCAAAGAAATCGCCCAGGGAATCCGTGATGGAAAAAGGCATCAGACCCTGCTTGGCGCGACAGGGACAGGTAAAACCTTTACCGTCTCCAACGTCATAAAGGAAGTCAATAAGCCGACACTGGTCATCGCGCATAACAAAACGCTCGCAGGGCAGCTTTACAGCGAGTTCAAAGAGTTTTTTCCTGACAATGCGGTAGAGTATTTTGTCAGTTACTATGATTATTATCAGCCGGAAGCATACGTTCCGCAGACAGATACTTTTATAGAAAAAGATGCAAGCATCAATGATGAAATCGATAAACTGCGGCACTCGGCAACATCTTCGTTATTCGAACGGAAAGATGTCATCGTCATTGCCAGTGTTTCCTGTATTTACGGTCTCGGTTCTCCAGAGGAATATAGAAATCTCGTTGTCTCATTAAGAACGGGCATGGAGATAGAACGCAACCAGCTGCTGCGGAAGCTTGTCGATGTTCAATATGCGAGGAATGATATTGACTTCAAGCGCGGTACCTTCAGGGTGCGGGGCGATGTCGTGGAGATTTTCCCGGCTTCTAAAGACGAGCACTGCATGCGGATCGAGTTTTTTGGAGACGAAATTGACCGCATTAGAGAAGTGGATTCACTGACAGGAGAAATCATCGGAGAAAGAGATCATGTCGCGATTTTCCCGGCTTCCCACTTCGTTACCCGCGAAGAAAAAATGAAGGTTGCCATTGGGAATATCGAGCAGGAGCTTGAAGAACAGCTAAAAATAATGAGAGAAGAAAATAAACTTCTGGAAGCGCAGCGTTTGGAGCAGAGAACAAGATATGACCTGGAAATGATGAGGGAGATGGGATTCTGTTCAGGAATCGAAAACTATTCACGCCATTTGACCCTTCGTCCTGCCGGGTCGACACCTTATACCCTGCTGGATTATTTCCCTGATGACTTCATGATTGTCATCGATGAGTCACACGTGACCCTTCCGCAAATCAGAGGAATGTTTAATGGTGACCAGGCGCGGAAGAAAGTATTGGTCGATCACGGATTCAGGCTGCCTTCAGCGATGGATAACCGTCCGCTGCGATTTGAAGAATTTGAAAAGAAAGTGGATCAGCTTGTGTATGTCTCAGCGACACCGGGGCCTTATGAGGAAGAGCACAGCCCTGAGATGATTCAGCAGATTATCCGTCCGACAGGTTTGCTTGATCCAACGATCGATGTCCGTCCGATTGAAGGGCAGATTGATGACATGATTGGAGAAATCAATGAGCGGATCGAGAAGAATGAACGGGTTCTTGTAACGACACTGACGAAAAAAATGTCTGAAGACTTGTCTGCTTATTTGAAGGAAATCGGTATAAAGGTACAGTACCTTCACTCTGAAATCAAAACTCTTGAGCGGATTGAAATTCTGCGTGACCTGCGGATGGGCAAGTATGACGTCCTGGTCGGAATCAACCTGTTAAGGGAAGGACTGGATATTCCGGAAGTCTCGCTTGTCACTATTTTGGATGCAGACAAAGAAGGTTTCCTCCGCTCGGAACGTTCCCTTATCCAGACCATTGGACGTGCTGCACGTAATTCCAACGGTCACGTCATCATGTATGCAGACAAAATTACTGATTCCATGAGAAAGGCGCTTGATGAAACAAGCCGCCGCCGTGAAATTCAAAAAGCTTACAACGAGAAACATGGAATCACTCCGCAGACGATCAAGAAGAACATTCCGAACCTTATCCGTGCCACCTATGCGGCAGAAGACCAGGCGGAGTATGAAGGAACACCGAAAAAAACAGCAAAGCTTACAAAACCAGAGAGAGAAAAGCTTATTGCAAGCCTAGAAGGAGAAATGAAGGAAGCAGCGAGAGCGTTGGACTTCGAACGTGCCGCACAGCTGCGTGACACAGTTCTAGAGTTAAAAGCGGAAGGATGACCAGTAATGGCTAAAGATCAAATTGTAGTTCAAGGAGCTAGAGCTCATAACCTTAAGAATATAGATATTACCATTCCAAGGGATAAGCTTGTCGTATTGACGGGCTTGTCCGGTTCCGGTAAATCCTCTTTGGCCTTCGATACCATTTATGCTGAAGGCCAGAGAAGATATGTCGAGTCCCTGTCTGCTTATGCCAGGCAGTTCCTCGGACAAATGGATAAGCCGGACGTCGACGCCATCGAGGGGTTGTCCCCGGCGATTTCAATCGACCAGAAGACTACAAGCCGAAACCCGCGTTCAACGGTGGGGACAGTCACGGAAATCTATGATTATCTTCGTTTGCTTTACGCCCGTGTCGGCAGGCCGATCTGTCCGATTCACGGGATTGAAATCAGTTCGCAGACGATCCAGCAAATGGTTGACCGAATCATGGAATATCAGGAGCGGACCAAGCTTCAGGTTTTGGCCCCGATTGTATCCGGCAGAAAAGGGACCCATGTCAAAACGCTTGAGGATATCAAAAAGCAAGGATATGTAAGGGTCCGAGTCAATGGAGAAGTACTGGATCTTGGAGACGATATCGAGCTTGAGAAAAATAAAAAGCATGACATAGAAGTCATCATTGACCGAATAGTGGTGAAAGAAGGCGTGGAAGCCCGTCTTTCCGACTCCCTTGAGACAGCATTGCGGCTGGCAGACGGAAGGGTCCTCATCGATGTGATCGGTGAAGAGGAGCTTTTGTTCAGTGAACACCATGCCTGTCCTCAATGCGGATTCTCGATTGGTGAACTGGAACCTAGAATGTTTTCATTCAACAGTCCTTTTGGAGCCTGCCAAAGCTGTGACGGGCTCGGTTCGAAATTGGAAGTCGACGAGGACTTGATCATTCCCATCTGGGACAAGACGCTTAATGAGAATGCAATTGCCCCTTGGGAGCCGACAAGCTCTCAATACTATCCGCAGCTGTTAAAAGCGGTCTGCAATCACTTTGGCATCGATATGGATGTCCCTGTTAAAGACCTGCCGAAGCATCAGCTTGATAAAGTGCTTTACGGCTCAAAAGGTGAAGAAGTTTACTTCCGTTATGAAAATGACTGGGGACAAGTCCGCGAGAACTATATCGAATTTGAAGGTGTCGTTAGTAATGTAGAACGCCGTTATAAAGAGACAAGTTCGGACTACATCCGTGAGCAGATGGAAAAATACATGGGACAGAGACCGTGCCCTAAATGTAAAGGACACCGTTTGAAAACGGAAAGCCTGGCCGTAAAGGTGGACTCCCTCCATATAGGAGAAGTGACGGCTTTCTCAATCGAAGAAGCAGAAGGATTCTTCGCCGGGCTGGAATTGTCCGAAAAAGAAATGAAGATTGCTAAGTTGATTCTGAGGGAAATCCGCGAGCGGCTTGGATTCCTGAATAATGTCGGGTTGGACTACCTGACGCTCAGCAGGGCAGCCGGTACGCTTTCAGGCGGGGAAGCCCAGCGCATCAGGCTGGCGACTCAAATCGGGTCACGCTTAACAGGTGTCCTGTATATCCTTGATGAACCATCTATCGGGCTTCATCAGCGTGATAATGACCGCCTGATTTCGACTCTGCAGAACATGCGCGATATCGGAAACACCTTGATTGTCGTCGAGCATGATGAAGATACAATGCTTGCTGCAGATTACCTGATCGATGTGGGTCCGGGAGCCGGAGTCCATGGTGGAGAAATCGTCTCAGCTGGAACACCGCAGGAAGTCATGGATGATTCCAATTCCCTGACAGGGCAGTATCTCAGCGGTAAAAAATTCATTCCGCTTCCGGTCGGACGAAGGAAGCCGGATGGCCGCTTCATCGAAATAATGGGCGCGAAGGAAAACAACCTGAGAAACGTAAAAGTGAAAATTCCTTTAGGCATCTTCACTTCCGTAACGGGAGTATCAGGATCTGGTAAAAGTACATTGATCAACGAGATCCTTCACAAATCTCTTGCACAGCAGCTTCATAGAGCCAAGTCGAAGCCAGGGCTGCATAAGCAGATCAAAGGTGTCGAGCATCTTGATAAGGTAATAGATATCGACCAATCACCAATCGGAAGGACACCAAGGTCTAATCCAGCTACTTATACCGGGGTGTTCGATGATATTCGTGATGTTTACGCGACTACCAATGAAGCCAAGGTACGCGGTTATAAAAAAGGGCGTTTCAGCTTTAACGTCAAAGGCGGACGCTGCGAAGCCTGCCGCGGGGATGGAATCATCAAAATAGAGATGCACTTCCTTCCAGATGTCTATGTCCCTTGTGAGGTATGCCACGGCAAGCGGTATAACCGTGAAACACTGGAAGTGAAATATAAAGGCAAGAATATTGCAGATGTACTCGAAATGACAATTGAAGATGCTCTGCAATTCTTTGAAAACATCCCGAAAATCAGCCGCAAGCTGCAGACGATTGCTGATGTGGGGCTCGGCTATATCAAGCTTGGCCAGCCTGCGACAACCTTGTCGGGAGGGGAAGCGCAGCGTGTGAAGCTGGCGTCTGAACTCCACCGCCGTTCAACCGGCCGTTCGCTTTACATCCTTGATGAGCCGACAACGGGTTTGCATGTGGATGATATTTCCCGCCTGCTCGTTGTTCTGCAGCGTCTAGTGGAGAACGGCGATTCAGTACTTGTCATCGAGCATAATCTGGATGTCATTAAAGCATCGGACTACCTCATTGATCTCGGTCCAGAGGGCGGGGACAAAGGCGGCACAATCGTCGCTTCCGGCACCCCGGAAAAAGTGGCCGAAGTGCCTGAATCCTATACCGGGAAATACCTGAAACCCGTCCTCCAACGAGACCGGGCCAGGATGGAGAAACGCATTAAAGAAAAAGAAGAAGTTGGCAGCAGCCGATAGCAGCGAAGCCAGCCCTCGGATGCGGGGGCTGGCTTTTTAATATAGCACGTTAATCCTTTAAAGTGTGAAAAGGGACAGTCCTTTTCAGTGCTTTAATTCGATAAAGCGGAAATCCTAAAAAACACATCTTGGTACGTATGGTTTATCAGCCTGAAGATGGAGGGAGAATTGATGAAAATATGGGATGATATATATACCGAAAGGGTCTATTTAAAAGATTGATGATCCGAAATGGATACCCCTATTACCCTTTAATTTAGGAAGGTTGGAGCAGAACTCGATTTTTTTATCAGCCACAACCTTTGCGAAAACATCGTGCAAAAAAGAGGTAATAAACCAAGTAAGAAAACAAAATTTGCTTCAATAGTGAAACCTTTGGGAAGTCACATCGTAAATATTAGTAATAGAGAGAGGAGTGACTTCCTTGGAGACGAACAGACTGCTGTCATCTCTTAGTTATTTCAGCATTTTCTTTGCAGGATTTATTTTTCCAATCATTGTGTATTTCCTGTCGGACCAGCCTGAAACGAAAAGGCATGCAAAATCAGCCTTTTTATCTCATTTGGTTCCGTTGATTGCAATGCCGCTTGTCGTTGCAGGGGTTTTCTTTGACATTGGACTTCTGTCGGCAGGAAACGGTATACCGGTTTTTATGTTCATTGCCATTGGTTTTTCGCTGCTCATATCATTGATCGTAGTTATATGGAATGTTTATAAGGGAATAAAGGTACTGTTATAACTTTGAAGGAGTGAAGAGGTATGAATGAAGAACGTAAACGCATTTTGGATATGGTTGAAAAAGGACAGCTCTCGACAAAGGAAGCCCTGACACTGCTTGAAGCGCTGGACAAAGAAGGTTCTTCCCATAAAGAAAAACAACCTTATAAAGAAAAAGAAACGGATCTCCTGGATGACCTTGCGAATCTGTTTACGGGAGAGAAGAAAGACTATCAGGATGATTATGGTGAAAAAACAACGTATACAAACAACAACGGCAAGGATAAGCTGATTGACTTTTTCCAATCCGCTTTGAATAAGGTGAAAAATTTCGATTTGGATTTCGAATTTAATAAATCAATAGAGCTTTCTCATGTTTTCCAGGAAACCGAAGTGGGAGCGTTGAAGGAAGCAGCCGTGGATGTAGCGAACGGCAAGGTAGAGGTCCTGCCTTGGGAGCAGGATGAAGTAAGAGTCGAATGCCAGGTGAAGGTGTACAGGACAGATGATATTGAAGAGGCACGCAGATCCTTCTTGGCCAATACTGATTTCTATATTGAAAATGGAAAGGTGCGGTTGTCCACAGAGCTGAAGTGGATGAAGGTGAATACGAAGGTTTATATTCCCGCTTCTCAGTATGAAAAAGTATCAATCAAGGTCCTCAATGGAACTGTCAGCTCCGAAAGGGTGAAGGCCGACTCTTTCAAGGTACGGTCCGCTAATGGAAAAGTTGAATTGAAGGATATGGTAACAAGGCACATAGAAGTGGACACTTCCAACGGGGCGATTCACTTAGCCAACATCATCTCAGACAGTGTGGAAGCTGAGTCCATTAATGGGAAGGTGTACTTGGAAGGCGATGTCGCAGAGACTGACCTTCAGTCACTGAACGGAACAATTGTGTGCTGCCTGAGAGGCGACAGAGCAGACACCCTTCACGCCAAGGCGGTAACAGGCGGAATCGACTTGTATGTACCGGAAAACATCGGAATCAAAGGTGAGGCAAAGTCCAACCTCGGCAGTTTTAAGATCGAGATGGAGGGTATAAATATAGTAGAAGAAAAAAATGAAGTGGTACAAAAGCATGTTCACTTTTCTAAAGAAAGTGACTCAGATAAGAAGCTTCATATCTTTGCTCACACAAAAACAGGTTCTGTCGTCATAAAAAAATCAGAAGTGAAGAATGATATGTAGGACAGAACATAAGATTTAAGAGAGGATGATAATTGAATGGCATTAGCTCGTTCACGAACAAATAAGGTCTTGGCAGGAGTGCTTGGCGGTATTGCCGAACAAACTGGCATGAGCGCTAACCTATTGAGGATCATCTTCGTCATTTTGCTTTTCCCGACAGGATTTTTCCCGTTAGGTCTTGCTTATATTATCGGTGCGTTTGTACTCCCTAAAAGATAAGAAGGAGTAAAACTTGAATGAGATGGCTGATCGGTATTTTAATCAATGCGGTGGTCTTTGTCAGTCTGGCCGGATATTTTGATGGGTTCGAAGTATCCAGTTTCGGGGCGGCTGTCATTGCCAGCTTCATTCTGGCAATCTTGAATGTGCTGGTAAGGCCGATCCTGATTCTGCTGACACTGCCCGCGACAATTTTAACACTTGGGCTGTTCCTGTTTGTCATCAACGCAATCACCTTATGGCTGACTGACGGTATAATGGGAAGCAGCTTTGAGATGGATGGCTTCGGAATGGCTTTACTCGCCGCTGTCATACTTTCCATTGTCAATATCGCGATTCAAAAAGCGGTTATTGAACCTATGAAGAAGAAAAAAGAGTGAGAAGCATAGCTGCTTCCCGCTCTTTTTTGTTTTGATCGAGTTTATCTGCTGGCTAGGAATCACCGCGATTGGAATTTGGATGAAAGGCGGTGGGGAGTCAAGACCTAGAGATGAACCCTTCAAATCCCGCCCTTTTTAATTTGCTGAGCAATGCCTCTGCATTTTCTTTTCTTGAAAAAGCTCCTGCCTGAACTTTGTATAGCCTGCTCTCTTTTTTGGCAAGCCTATAGTGATCAGCTAATGCAAGTGCAATAGCCTGCCCGCAGGTTTTGCGGTAGGAAGGCGTTTTGAGGAGCTCTGCCTCTTTTTTATTGGTCATAAATCCGCATTCCACCAAGACCGCCGTCATTTCGGTTTCCCGGAGAACATGAAAGTCTGCTGCCTTTACGCCTCTGTTTTTAAGGCCTGTCCTTTCTGTCAGCTTGGTCTGGATGTTATTTGCAAGACTTAGCGCAGCTGCCGGTTTCGTTTGATATACATAGGTTTCCACACCATGAGCATCGTTCCAGCCGCTTCCGAAGGCATTGGCATGGATGGAGATGAAGACATCGCCTTTCATTCTGTTGGCGAAGTCGCTTCTTCTTTTTAAACTCACATCCTCTTTATCGGAATGAGTGAAATAGACTTCTGTTTTTTCATAGGAAAGGAGTAACTCTTTTGCCGCCAAGGCAGCCTCCCTATTGAATTCATACTCCCTCATTCCAGAGGGGCTGCGCTTTCCGGGCGTGCTGTAACCGTGTCCTGCATCAATGATAATCTTCAATTTTCCCACCTCTTCTCTTGATTTTCATTCTATATATAGGATTTCACGGCAGTCTTGGACACCTATTCCATAAAAAGAAGGTTTGCGAAGGTGGTAGTCCGCCGTTGAAAAGTGCTAAAATGGGTTAGAATGAATTCTTTATGGCTGCACTGTTAAAAATGGATTGAAACACGGGGCAGCAGGTAAAAATAATCCTGGTGGAAAACGTTCGATACATATAAACGTTTGAAGATAAAAAAAGGAGGACTTCTTTTTGGCAAAAGTACGCGCAAAAGATATTGTTGAGAAGTTTAATCTTGAAATGGTCAGCGGCGAGGAAGGCCTTCACCGTCCGATTGTCACGACCGATATTTCAAGGCCGGGTCTGGAGATGGCCGGTTATTTTGATTATTATCCCGCAGAGAGAATCCAGCTTCTTGGTAAAACCGAATTGAGTTTTCTTGAAAAACTGGATGACATTCAACGGAAATCAAGGATGGATCAGCTGTGCACGGATATTACACCCGGCATCATCATCAGCCGTGATATGGAAATTCCTCCAGAATTAATCGAAGCATCCAACCGGTGTGACGTGCCAGTCATGAGAACCCCGTTGAAGACGACAAGGTTTTCGAGCCGGCTGACCAACTACCTTGAAAGCAAGCTCGCACCTACGACTGCTATCCATGGCGTTCTTGTCGATATTTATGGTGTCGGTGTCATGATCACAGGGAAAAGCGGCGTTGGTAAAAGTGAAACTGCGCTTGAGCTTGTTAAAAGAGGCCACCGCCTTGTCGCGGATGATTGCGTGGAAATACGCCAGGAGGACACTGATACGCTTGTCGGAAGTTCTCCCGAGCTGATTGAACATCTGCTGGAAATCCGCGGTCTCGGCATCATCAATGTCATGACGCTGTTCGGAGCAGGAGCAGTCCGCAGCTACAAGAGGATCACCCTCTGCATCAATCTCGAGCTTTGGGATAAAACCAAGCAGTATGACAGACTGGGCTTGGAAGAAGAAAAAATGCGGATCATTGATACTGATATCACCAAATTGACGGTCCCTGTCCGTCCTGGGCGAAATCTTGCTGTCATCATCGAAGTGGCTGCCATGAACTTCCGTCTGAAAAGAATGGGAGTCAACGCCGCCGAACAATTCACAAACCGTCTGAGTGACGTCATTGAAGACGGAGACCAGGAAGATTTCTAGAACTAGCTTTACTCCTTTAAAGCATTGAAAGGGACAGTCTCTTTCAGTGCGGTGATACGTTACTGTGTAGCAAGGGAAAGTCCCTTTTCGTAAACGACCGTGTTAAAGCGGCAGCAGGGACAGTCCCTCTTAGTGAAGCAGCGCGTTAATGAATAAATAACATCAAGTAATGATTTGATATGTAGAATGGGAGTGTTTGAGGTATGGAGTCTACAATTACACCGATCAATCCGGTTGCGTTAGATCTTGGGCCGATTCAGGTTCATTGGTACGGGTTGATCATCGGGCTGGGCATTGCATTGGCGTTGTATTTCGCTGTGAAGGAAAGCGACCGAATGGGATTTCCGAAAGATACATTCATCGATTTGATTGTGTGGGCGATTCCGATAGCGATCATTTGTGCCCGCATTTACTATGTTGCTTTTGAATGGGATCATTATTCGCAAAATCCAGGTGATATCTTTAAGATTTGGAATGGCGGGATAGCCATTCACGGAGCCTTGATTGGTTCCGTGGCGACCGCTTACTTTTTTGCAAAAGCTAAAGGGCTGTCATTTTGGAAGCTTGCTGATATCGCGGCACCGAGCATCATACTAGGCCAGGCAATCGGCCGCTGGGGTAACTTCATGAATCAGGAAGCCCACGGCAGGGAAGTGAGCCGCCAGTTCCTGGAAAACCTGATGCTGCCTGACTTTATCGTGAATCAAATGTATATTAACGGTGCTTACTATCACCCTACTTTTTTATATGAGTCGCTCTGGAATATTGCCGGGTTCATTTTGCTGCTGGTCATCCGCAGGAAATTGAATCTCAGAGTGGGGGAACTCTTCCTGTCTTATGTTATCTGGTATTCAATCGGCCGTTTCTTCATTGAAGGAATGCGCACGGACAGCTTGATGCTGACAGAAATGCTCCGGATCGCCCAAGTGATTTCCATTGTGTTGATTTTGCTTGCGGTAGGCTTATGGATTTTCAGAAGAATGAAAGGTTATGCTGCCAAGCCTTATAATGACGTGGAAGCCTAGAGAAATTTAACAAGAGCTGTTTTTTATTCAGCATGTCACCAGACAAACTTGATGAAAAACAGTTGTAAGGGGAGTAAGGAGAATGCTTGGAACATCTGTAAAAAACGGTTGGATGGCCGGTTTGAAGACGACCTGGTCACTGGGGAAAGTCATTTTTCCCATCACCATGATTGTCGTGCTGCTGCAGCATACACCGATTTTACCGTGGATCATCGATAAGATTTCTCCATTCATGCGATTGTTCGGCCTTTCCGGGGATGCGGCGATTCCGCTCGTTCTCGGAAACTTCCTGAACCTTTATGCAGCCATAGGAGGGATCCTTTCCCTAGACCTCACCGTAAAAGAGGTATTCATCGTCGCAGTGATGCTCAGCTTCTCTCATAATCTGCTGATTGAATCGACGGTCGCTGCTAAGGTAGGCGTGAAAATATGGATCATCGTCGCAGTCAGACTCGGGCTGGCCATCATTTCAGCCATTGTGATCAATCTGGTTTGGAATGGAGGCGGGGAATTGGCCCAGTATGGAATGGTTCCTCCACAGGGAGCAGATCCGGAAGGCTGGGGCCAAATAGTACTGCTCGCCTTTGAAAAAGCCGGTTACGGGATCCTGCAGCTGGCACTGATTGTCATACCGTTGATGATTGCCCTTCAGATCATGAAGGATAAAAAATGGCTGGCAGCCTTCTCGAAATGGATGTCGCCGTTCACAAGAGCAATGGGAATGAATGAAAATACATCGACGACATTGGCAGCGGGATTGCTGATCGGACTTGCGTATGGAGCAGGGGTTATGATCCAGGCGGTCGAAGAGGATGGGGTAAGCAAGAAAGATGTAACCATCGCCTTTATTTTCCTTGTGGCCTGCCATGCTGTTGTAGAAGACACCTTCATCTTCATCCCGCTCGGCATCCCAGTACTGCCGCTCTTGATCATCAGGCTTGTGACGGCAATTCTGCTGACACTGGCTGTCGCCCATATTTGGAGACGTGTCGAAGTAACTAAAGCCAAAGGAAAGGAAGCAACTCTATGAGTGAAAAAATCACAACAGTGTTATTTGACTTGGATGGAACGTTGATCAATACAAACGAGCTGATCATTTCTTCATTCCTGCATACCATGAACACTTATTTTCCCAATCAGTACAAACGGGAAGATGTCCTGCAATTCATGGGGCCTCCGCTCGAAGAATCTTTTATAAAAGTGAATCCTGATGCGGTTGAAGATATGGTTAAAACCTACAGAACCTATAATCTTGAAAAACATGATTCTCTGGTAACGGAATTCGAAGGCGTTTTTGAAACCGTTCAAACTTTGAGCCAAAACGGTTACAAACTGGCGATCGTTTCTACTAAGATTCGTGATGTCGTCATTAAAGGATTGAAGCTTACTAATTTAGACCAATTCTTCGATGTCATCGTCACGCTGGATGAAGTAGAAAACGCCAAGCCGGATCCTGAACCGGTACAGAAAGCATTGGCAGCCCTTGATTCAACACCAGAGGAATCAATTATGGTGGGAGATAACCACCATGACGTCCTTGCCGGGAAAAATGCGGGAACACTTTCTGCAGGTGTTGCCTGGAGTGCAAAGGGCCGTGAATATCTGGACCAGTATGAGCCTGACTTCATGCTGGAAACGATGGCTGATCTTTTAGATGTTGTCGGGTTGGATAAACGATGAGAAGGACAACCCGTTATCGAGTTGACGGGGCAAATTCTCTCTGGCATGTGTACAAGACCGTTCCCTTCTTGAAGGTGGTCAAGAACTTCGCCGTTATCCAGCTGGCAAGATACACGCCTTTCTTAGGAATGAAAAACTGGCTGTATAAGAAGTTTCTGCGAATGGAGATCGGCAAAGAAACGTCATTCGCCTTAATGGTCATGCTCGACGTCATGTTTCCTGAAAAAATTTCCGTCGGCCGCAACACTGTGATCGGCTACAATACCACCATACTCGCGCATGAATACTTGATAAAAGAGTACCGCCTCGGTGATGTGGAAATTGGCAGTGAAGTCATGATCGGAGCCAACACGACGATCCTTCCAGGTGTGAAAATCGGCGACGGAGCCATTGTATCCGCGGGCACCCTTGTCCACAAGGATGTACCGGCGGGCGCTTTTGTCGGCGGCAATCCTATGAAGGTTGTTTACACAAAAGAAGAACTTGCGGACCGATGGAAAGATGATGAAATATATGGAAATAAGGATTGATAAGAACCCCCTTGGCATTAGCCGAGGGGGTTTATTTGTGCTTTAAGAGATTACTTAACAATTATATCTCCACATCCGGCTGATCTGTAACCGCTTGAACGGACTCCGCCCTTAAGGCTGAATAATCTCTGGAGAAAAAAGGAGGAGACCGCCTCTTCTGAGAAACCTCCGCCTGCGCTGTTTCTAGTAAACAACCGTAAGTTGTACATGTTCATTAGACGCTAAAAAAAGTTTGAATAATAAGGGGAGAAATTCCCCTTATTTAGGGAAAATCACTAAAACCAGGCTTAAATAGAGGGAGAAATTACCGCTATTTACTTAAATAACGAGAAAATGGGTCACTTTTATTTGAATAAGGGGAAAATTTCCCCTTAAATACCCGCATTTGAGTTGGATTTTTACATTTAACGGGAAATTATCCCCTTATTTTATTGGAACTGGTTACTCAATTAAGTATAAGCCCTTTAAAGGGTTACACTTCTAATGTAAACCCATTAGGCTTTTGCCCATAATATTTTTACTATAGAGGACTCTTCCACTTAGCAGCCTGGTCTATTTTTCATAAAGCAACTAAAACAGGGAAAGAACGAGAATGATAAAAATTGCTATACTTACGGTGAATATAAGCGTATAAAATAGTCATACTTTTCTTCGCAAATCCACAAATGCCTTTCCCTTATTAAGCACAAACTACCCAAAGAAGTTTTTCGGTTGACGGAAGAGGGGGAAGAAGTTACACTACATATAACTTTAACTTATTAGCACATTAGCGAACTAAAGGATTTTAAATATTTTCAATAAAACGACTGCAGTGGGATAATGAATAGATACTGTAAAAATTCAGATAAAAGGTGGTTGTCATGTCAAAGCTGTTCATGTTTGAGAAACCGTTGGGGATGAGAGATACATTCCCGAATCTCTATCAAGCGAAAGCTTCATTGAAAACGAAGATGGAAGAAACAATGAAAGCCTGGGGTTATCAGTTTATTGAAACGCCTACCCTCGAGTACTTTGAAACTGTCGGCGAGGCATCCGCCATCCTGGACAGGCAGCTGTTCAAGCTTCTGGACCAGCAGGGCCACACACTTGTGCTGCGTCCCGATATGACAGCGCCGATTGCAAGGGTTGCCGCCTCTAAACTTCTGCAGAACAAGCAGCCATTGAGGCTTGCGTACTGTGCAAATGTCTTCCGCGCTCAGCAGAGAGAAGGCGGACGTCCCGCAGAATTCGAGCAGTTCGGAATTGAATGCATTGGGGATGAAACCATTTCTGCGGACGGTGAAGTGATTTCCTTGATGATTTCCTCCTTAAAAACCGCCGGACTGAAGAATTTCACGATTTCGATCGGGCACATTGGGTTTGTCAGGGAGCTCTTTAAAGAAATTTTAGGAACGGAAGAACGGGCCAATACATTAAGCCGCTTCCTTTATGAAAAAAATTATGTAGGATTCAGGGACCATGTCAACAAGCTGTCTCTTTCTTCGATTGATAAGCAGCGCCTGCTTTCATTCTTGAAAATAAGGGGCGGAAAAGAAATGCTTCAGGAAGCGTATCCCCTTATGGAGGGGCAGGCTGGCAGGGAAGCAATCGGGCAGCTGGAAGAGTTATCAGAGCTTCTTGAAGATTACGGTTTGGCTGAGTTTGTAAAGTTTGACCTCAGTCTTGTAAGCCATATGAGCTACTATTCAGGGATACTGTTTGAAACGTACGCCGAGAATGTCGGTTTTCCGATAGGGAACGGCGGACGATACAATAAATTGATGGAAAAGTTCGGTAAGGAATCGGGTGCGACAGGTTTCGCCCTTAAGCTGGATCATATATTGGAAGGCTTGGGGTTCCCTGAAAGTCCTGTCACCGATCATTGCGTGCTTTTCAGCAGAGAACGCAGAGGCGAAGCGATTACTTTTGCGCAGGAATTGAGAAGCCAGGGAAAAAGTGTGGTACTTCAGGATTGGAAAGGAATTACAGATGTTGACGAGTTTTCCAAGGAATTCACAGAGGTAAGCTATTTTATAGGAAAGAATGGCAAAGGCGGTGATGAACGATGATAGATTTGACGATTGCGATGCCGAAGGGGAGGATTTTTGACGAAGCACTTGAACTGATGAGGCGAGCGGGCTACAAACTTCCGCCGGAATTCGATGATTCCCGTAAATTGATCATCGAGGTTCCTGAAGAAAAGTTGACATTCATCCTCGCCAAACCAATGGACGTTCCGACATATGTGGAGCATGGGGTAGCTGATCTTGGCATTGCCGGGAAGGATGTCATGCTCGAAGAAGAAAGAGACGTTTATGAGCTTCTGGATTTGAAAATTTCTGCGTGCTATCTGGCGGTTGCCGGGCTGCCCGGAACGAAAATGAATGAGGTGGCACCGAAAATCGCGACAAAATATCCAGCTATAGCATCAGGATATTTCCGTGAACAGGGTGAGCAGGTTGAAATCATAAAGCTGAACGGTTCCATCGAACTTGCACCGATGATCGGGCTGGCGGACAGAATCGTCGATATTGTTTCCACTGGCAGGACCTTGAAGGAAAACGGGCTGGTCGAGTATGAAAAGATTGTCGGTATTACCTCCAGGCTGATTGTGAACCCGGTGAGTTACCGGATGAAAGATGAACGAATCGATGAACTGGCAGAGAGATTAAGGGAAGTCGTCAGCAGCATCAGCGTGTAAAGGGAGGGATTTCTATGAAGATTATAAAGGCAGAAGGAAACTTATCGATTAAGCGCTCAATCGACAGCGGAACGGAAGAACAGAGGAAAACAGTACAGGGGATTTTGCGTGAAGTGAAATCGCGCGGCGACAAAGCGCTTATAGATTACACAGCAAAATTTGACCGGGTGCGGTTGAAGGATTTACGTGTTTCTGAAGAAGAAATCGATGCGGCGGTAGAAGAAGTTGGGCTTGAAATGATGAAAATTATTGAAGAGGCAGCCCAAAACATTTCGAGCTTTCATGGGATGCAGCGGAGAAATTCCTGGTTTGATACCGATGAGAATGGCACTCTTCTCGGACAGAAAATTACCCCTTTGGATTCAGTTGGAGTTTACGTCCCGGGCGGCACAGCAGCTTATCCTTCCTCTGTTTTGATGAATGTCCTTCCAGCCAAGGTTGCGGGGGTGGAACGGATTGTCATGGTGACCCCTCCAGGAGAAGACGGCCGGATACCCTCAGCCGTTCTGGCAGCAGCTAAAACAGCCGGAGTAACCGAGATCTGGAAGGTCGGCGGCGCCCAGGCGATCGGTGCCCTCGCTTATGGAACAGAGAGTGTGGAGCCTGTCGATAAAATCGTCGGGCCGGGCAATATCTATGTGGCTCTTGCCAAGCGTGAGGTGTTCGGCGATGTGGCCATTGATATGATCGCCGGGCCAAGTGAGATCGTCGTCCTGGCTGATGAAACGGCGAAAGCGGACGAAATTGCGGCGGATCTGCTTTCGCAGGCTGAGCATGACACGAATGCCTCGGCTGTCCTGGTCACGAATTCATCGCGGCTGGCAGAAGAAGTGTCGAAGAAGGTGGAACAGCAATTGAGCGACCTGCCGCGTGAAGAGATTGCAAGAGAATCCATCGAGCGGTTCGGCGCAATATATCTCGTTGATGATATGGAAAAAGGCATTGAAGTGGTCAACGACCTGGCACCGGAGCATCTGGAAATCATGACGAGCGATCCGATGGAGACAATGGCGAAAATCCGCCATGCGGGGGCAATTTTCCTTGGAAGATACAGTTCTGAACCTGTCGGCGATTATTTCGCAGGACCGAATCATGTTCTTCCTACGAACGGGACGGCCCGATTCTCATCGCCATTAAACGTCGATGACTTCACAAAAAAGTCCTCGGTCATTTCATATAGCGAGAAAGCTTTACAGTACAATTACAGTAAAATCGCCAAACTTGCACGGCTCGAAGGATTAGAGGCGCATGCCAGAGCGGTCGAATCGCGTTTTAAATAAAGGTTTTAACGCATTAACGCAGCGAAAGGGACTGTCCCTTTTAATACGATGAAGGAGTGAAGCGCATGGAAAACAGCAGGAGAGCGGAGTTGGTCCGCAAGACGAATGAGACCCAGATTGAACTTGATTTTACGATAGATGGAACCGGAAGTGGAAAGATTGAAACAGGTGTGCCGTTTATGTCGCACATGCTGGATCTGTTCACGAAGCACGGGCAGTTTGATCTTAATGTGAATGCCAATGGAGATGTTGAAGTGGATGACCACCACACAACAGAGGATATCGGGATTTGTCTTGGGCAGGCACTGCAGACGGCCCTTGGAGATAAGAAAGGTATCAAGCGTTACGGAAATGCTTTTGTTCCCATGGATGAAGCATTGGCGCAGGTGGTCGTCGATTTGAGCAACAGGCCGCATCTTGAAATGCGCGCAGAGTTTACAAGCCAGAAGGTAGGTACATTCGATACAGAGCTGGTTCATGAGTTTCTATGGAAGCTTGCCTTGGAAGCAAGGATGAACCTTCATGTGGTCGTTCACTACGGCCACAATACACACCACATGATTGAAGCGGTGTTCAAGGCTCTTGGACGCGCCCTGGATGAGGCGACCACAATAGATCCGAGAATTCAAGGGGTGCCGTCAACGAAAGGAATGTTATAAATGATCGGAATCGTCGATTACGGGATGGGCAATCTGTTCAGTGTCGCCAAGGCTCTGGAGCGGCTCGGCGTCCCTTATTTTATCAGTGAGGATAGAAGTGAATTGGATAAAGCGGACGGCCTTCTCCTTCCGGGCGTAGGGTCATTCCGAGATGCCATGACTCTTCTTGCAAGGCAGGAGCTCATTGGATTCATAAAAGGGTATGCAGCGAGCGGTAAGCCGCTGCTGGGCATCTGCTTAGGGATGCAGCTTCTTTACGAAGAGAGTGAAGAGAATGGCTCCACAGAAGGGCTGGGACTGTTAAAAGGGCGTGTCATACGCATTCCAAGACAGACAGAAGAAATGAAGATTCCTCACATGGGCTGGAATAAGCTCAAATTCCTCAATGATTCACCGCTGCTGGAAGGGCTGAAGGAGGACTATGTCTACTTTGTTCATTCCTATTATGTTTCTGAGGAGGATCCTGAGCAAGTTGTGGCCGCGGCTGAATATGGAGTAGAGGTTCCGGCGGTTGCAGGAAAAGAGAATATTTTCGGTATGCAGTTTCACCCGGAGAAAAGCAGTGAGCTCGGCATGAAGCTGCTTCGGAATTTTACAGAACTGGCGTTAAAACGGGAGGGAGTTCAATGAGTTTCACAATCTATCCGGCAATCGACATGAGGGGCGGCAAATGTGTCCGTCTTCTGCAAGGAGATTACAGCAAGGAAACAGTGTACGGAGATTCTCCTTTTGATATGGCGAAACGGTTTGTGGAGGAAGGGTCCGAATGGATTCACATGGTCGACCTTGATGGAGCGAAAGAAGGAAGCCGGGTGAACGATAAGTTTGTTTTGGCTGTGGCCAGCGACCTTGGAGCGAAAGTCCAGATTGGCGGCGGCATCCGTACCGAAGAGGACATTGAATATTATCTCAACAACGGTGTTCAGCGTGTCATCATCGGCAGTCTCGCTGTTTCAGAGACAGAATTAGTGAAGAGCTGGCTCGCGAAATATGGAAACAGGATTGCCATCGGGCTTGATGCAAAAGACGGATATGTGGCCACACATGGGTGGATTGAAACATCAGAAAAGAAGGCAGTTGATGTAGGGATTGAACTGGCCCGTGCAGGTGCGGAAACGTTCATTTTCACGGACATCGCAACAGACGGAATGCTTTCGGGTCCCAATGTAAAAGCAGTGGTCGATCTCGCTGAAGCTACCGGAAAAGAAGTGATTGCATCCGGAGGAGTCAGTTCGCTGGAAGATCTTCGTCTGTTAAAAGAGAACAATGTTTCCGGCGCGATTGTCGGAAAAGCGATTTATACAGGAAAATTCTCAGTGAAAGAAGCTGTGGAAGAGGTGTCGTCATGCTGACCAAACGGATCATCCCATGCCTCGATGTGAAAGAAGGAAGGGTCGTTAAAGGTGTCAGTTTCGTCGAACTGCGCGATGCGGGAGATCCAGTCGAGCTCGCGAAATTTTATGATGAGCAGGGAGCAGATGAATTGGTGTTCCTCGATATTTCCGCATCCCATGAAGGGCGTAAAACGATGATCGATGTGGTCAAAGAAGTTGCTTCGGAACTTGCGATTCCTTTCACGGTAGGCGGCGGCATCAACTCGGTGGAGGATATGAAAAACATACTGCGCTCAGGCGCCGATAAGGTTTCCTTGAACACGGCAGCCGTTTTGAGACCGGAATTGATTTCTGAAGGTGCTGCTTATTTCGGTTCGCAGTGTATCGTGGTGGCGATTGATGCCAAGTATGACGAAGAGAGTGATACATGGAAAGTGTTCACGCACGGCGGCCGGAAAGTCACTGAGAAGGACGCTGTTTCCTGGGCCAAGGAAGCCGAAAAGCTGGGTGCCGGGGAAATCCTTTTGACAAGCATGGACAGTGACGGTGTGAAGAACGGATTTAACCTTCCGCTGACGAAAGCTGTAAGTGAAGCGGTATCGATTCCTGTGATTGCGTCAGGCGGGGCCGGCAAGGCGGAACACTTTGAAGAAATTTTTAAAAAAGGCAAAGCTGACGCCGCTCTTGCAGCTTCTATTTTTCATTATAAAGAAACCAGTGTCGGGCAGGTAAAAGAGTTCCTGCGCGGAAAGGAGGTAGTGGTGAGATGAGCGATATCATTGAAAAGATAAAATTTGATGAAAATGGACTTGTTCCGGCAGTCGTCCAGGATGCCTCTACTAAGAAGGTGCTGACGCTTGCCTATATGAATGCGGAGTCATTGAGGCTGTCTATGGAGAAAGGGGAAACGTGGTTCTACTCACGTTCGCGCCAGGAGTTGTGGCATAAAGGTGAAACCAGCGGCAATACCCAGAGAATCATTGAAATGAAATATGACTGTGATCAGGATGCTGTCCTGGTGGAAGTTGAGCCGAAAGGGCCTGCGTGCCATAAAGGAAGTGAAAGCTGTTTCGAGGAGAGTATTTACAGGGCGGAAAAAGGGACTTCACAGACGGGAAGTGAAGGAAGTTCAATTCTTTCCACACTGGAAAAGCTGATTTCCGAGCGTTTTGAGGAGAGGCCTGAAGGAGCTTATACCACCTATCTCTTTGAAGAGGGCATCGACAAGATCTTGAAAAAGGTGGGAGAAGAAGCTTCCGAAGTCATCATTGCCGCAAAGAACCGCGACCAAGAGGAATTGAAATGGGAAAGCGCGGACCTGCTGTATCATCTGCTGGTGCTGCTGAAGGAACAGGACCTCCCGTTAAATGAAGTTCTTCTAACGCTTGAAGAGCGCCATAAGAAATAATAGCTTCAGTACTTTAAAGCACTAAGAGGGACAGTCACTAGCAATGCATCTATGTAAATTTCTTAAATTTATTCAAAAATTTTACAGTTATTTCTAGCTCGAGAATTAAAAAAGGGCAACATGGTTGTAAAAGACCTTGTTCCCATTTTTTTACATACTTATAGTTAAATTCGTCGTTTTCCTTTTACCATGGCTACAGTTCCAAAATCAGGTTTAGGTTTCGAAGGGATCGGAACTTTTTGTCTGCCTTTTGATTCTTTCTTCTTTCTACCTAATTCTAATAATAGATCGCTATACGTTTTATAGAGATAGGTTTGAAGTGATTGAAAGAATCCCCATGTAGTCTTGGTGGATCGTGTCATAAGCTTAACGATCACAGATAAACCAAAGGCAATGACAGCTAAGAACATTTGATTCCAGATTCCTTGGGGCTTKGTGCTCCAAATTTTAGTGAACTTCAGGTGCTGTTTTATCCATTTAAAGAAGAGCTCCACGATCCATCTGTTTTTATAGATATCCAGAATCTCAGTGTCTTCAAGGTCCCATCGATTGGTTAAGATTCGATACACTCTATCCTTTTCATCCGTAAATTCGATGTATCGCACAGGATGGTGAGAGGTGCCGAAATAGACAATGGCATCTTTGGTGACAGAAGGATGAGTTGGTTCAAACTCTTTTTCAATGTATACTCTCAGATTTTTTGAGATCCTCGTTACGAAGGAAACGTCTCTTTTTAGCCATTCTTCGAGGTTCATTTTGGAGGAATAGCCCCGGTCCGTTACGTAGGTGGCAGAAGAGTCTTCGATAAGATATTTCGCACTTTCAAAGTCACTGACGTTGCCCGTAGAAGGAATGATTTTATCTGGAAAGGCTGTATTTGGTGAGGTGACAACTAACCTCGTATGCATTTTTACAGCCGTATGATCCTTTGAAATCCTAGCCCACTCACACAAGTTTTTTGGCAGCTTCAGTTCTGTAGAATCGACAATTTTGAGGAGCCCCAATTTTTTAGAAATCCCTTTTTGGTCGCGAGTAAGGTGGAGAAGTATCTCAACAACTTTATAGAAAAGTTTCTCTACAGTTTCGGTCGGAAGATCGTTGATTCGGCGACTTAATTGCGAGCCGCTGATCATATCGAGATCCAATTCCTCTCGTAAGGAAGGATGAGCGAAGAGCTTCTCTTCCATACGATTGTAGGAATTCCACTGATCTAACTGGCCAGCGATAAAAACTTTGATTAAGGACTCTGTTTTGAGCTTCTTTCTGTAGTCGAGCAGCGGACATCTCAGGTGTTCGGTTGGCAATAATTTTAAACATTGACAAATTAACGTTTCATGACCTATACTTTTACTCATTGTGATGAGCTCCTTTTGTAGAAGATTTGGGAACAAGTATGGTCCTGCATCTTCTACATTAGGGCTTTTTTTGCGTTTAGGGAAGCATTTTTATTTTTTTATCCACAGACTTCCATATTTTGTAACAGGTGCAAGGCTAGTGACAGTCCCTTTCATGGGTTCACCGCGTTAATGTGTTAAACGAAGACATGCACTATTGGTGGCAGCGGGAGGCTACTCATTCAGCACGCTTACCTCAAGGACATCCGTTTTATCACCATAAACTTTAACAATGTGGTTTTCTTCCCATGCACACAAGGAATCTAATATGCCTTGAAGGCTTTGTCCATATTCACTGAGATCGTATTCCACTTTGTGCGGGACCTGATTATAAACAATCCGATTGATGACGCCATCTTCTTCAAGCTCACCCAGCTGCTGTGTGAGCCCTGTCAATGCCCTGATTTATATGTTTATTATCCGGCGGTAACCATCTCAACCAGCTTCCAGCTTTAATATATTCTCTGCTTTTTAACAAAATGGAAGGATTATACTACTGCATAAGAGAATAGAACTATATGAAAGTGCAAAGCCAAAGGGGGAGCCAAGGATGTTTAGTAAAAAAGGATCTATCTGTGTGATGGGAGCTGTTATGGCTGCAGGACTTATGGGGGCAGCGGGGGTCTCAGCAGAAGAATCCAGTAAATCAACAGCAATCCAAGCTGAAGATGAAATCAGCCCAATGTATGTTCCGATTGGAGAAGGGCACACATGGTCCTATGTCAAAACGACCTATACATCAACAGGGCATATCAAAATATACAGCGATAAAGACTCGTATTGGTACTACATGAAGGAAGTCTATTACAACAGAAATGGCAAGTATATAAAAACGGTGTATGATAAATTTGCTATATAAAGATGGGCGAGAATCTCTCGTCCTTCCATCTATTTAGATAGATTAACAATGATATCCGTGTCCAGCTTCAGCGCCAAGGCCCTCAGGGTTAAAATACATCTAAATATCCTGCTAGAGAGGGTGAAACAGAGTTGAAGCATGGTGTAAATCTTGAAAACACCCTGCTAGAGATGAGAAAAACGAGGTGAAGCATGGTGTTTAGCGTAAAAACACCATGCTAGTGAGGGTACTAGCGCATTGAAGCAAGGTGAAAAACTTGAAAACACTCTGCTAGAGAGGAGGAAACCGAGTTGAAGCATGGTGTTTATTTTCCCCTAACAATCCAATCCTGCAGGAGACCGCACACCTTCAGTCTGTTCTAAAATAATAAAAAGCAGCAATCTCTGGAGTATTATACACCAGAGACAGCACCATAAAAAAGGCAAACACTTTGATGTAGTGTCTGCCTGGTAAACCCATTTAACTGAAAGTGCGAAACTCGAGATCTTTTAGTGCCTGGTGGAGCGTGCCTTTTATCGTCAGTTGATTCAGGTTCACCCCTAATGAAACCATGGTATGAGATACTTCCGGGCGGATTCCGGTTATGATGGTCTTTACTCCGATTAACGATAAGGCTTCAATCACTTTGAACAGTTGATTGGCAACCATGGTATCGACGGTCAATACACCTGACAGGTCAAGGACGAGATGGCTCAGCTTCAATCTTTCGGATTGCTTCAGTGTTTCTTCCATCAACAGTCTCGCTCTTTCCGTATCGATATTTCCAATCAGAGGAAGGATACCGACTTCTGGTCCAAGAGGGACAACTGGTACCGACAATTCGAGAAAAGCAGACCGGGCATTTTCCAGCGAACGTTGAAAGCTGTCAACGTAGGTAAGACTGAAATAATAAACAGCGCTGTCCAATAAAGGATCTATGATAAATACAATTTCAAAAAGGGTATCTGAGGAAATTGGGCTCTCTCCCGCAGCCTGTCTGATAGCCTGCCAAATATATTCTCTGTAAAAACTGGTGTCTCTGAGAGCTTCATTCAATGGCGCGCCTAATTGAAAAAAGTACTCTCCATTCTTGGTCCCCCACTCGCGGACCCTATCTTTCGCTATTTGTTTATCCTGATGCTCAACTAAAGCTTCCCCAAACAGACTGATGAACTCTGCACGCAGTTCGAGGATCATCGGCTCGATTTTTGCAAAGTCACGTTTTTGTGACTCGGTCAGCGGCACATCTGCCATTCTGTCTCTATGTATCTCTAGTGAAATATCGTGCTTTTTATTTAATAACATTTTACCCAATGCTTGAATTTCAGTAGTCATCTTTTGTCCTCCAGCAATAAAATAACGAGCGTTTATCTATGTATGTTCAAATGGAGCTGTCCGTATTATATTACCACATGAAATAGATTAGTAACGGCTAACCTTGTATTTCTAAGTAAAAAAACCCATATATTTCAGAGGGGTTTCTTGAAAAGGAAATTTTCACTTCAGTACGTTAAAGCACGAGAAGGGACAGTCCATTTCGTGCTTTAACGTATTAAAGTGAAAGGCATAAAAATAAGCCCGGCTCAAAAATCTGAAGCAGGACTGTTATGGCAAGGTTAATGGGGATCTATAATTTGGGTTAATAAGTTGATGTCATCTTCAATAAGAGCTTTTAATTGAGTATCGGGGCATCTTTTGTAATCTTCAAGCAATCTGCCCAGCTCCTTGATGAACATTAGGGTTTCAATGTCTTCGTTCATATATAACATCTCCGTTCTTATAGGTATTATAGCCTAAATGAAACAATTTTAAACAGTTTAATAAGAAAAAATGGAATTGAAATATTGCGAATGTTTTTATTCTTGCAGGAGAACACTTATTTTTTAGAAAAGTAATGGGTAGGGCATTAAGTCACTAGAAAACTGAGGTGGAATATGAAATTTAAAATTTTGCACACAAATGATCTGCATAGTCACTTTGAACAGTATTCGAGAGCGGTATCGCTCATAAGAAGGGTTCAGGATGAACACACATTGCTTTTGGATGCTGGGGATTTTGCTGATTTTAAAAGTATTGAACTTCAAGGTACAAGAGGGATTGCGGCAATTGAATTGCTGGAGTCCGCTGGATATGATGCCATCACGATCGGCAATAATGAAACGTTCAATGGAGTGGAGACACTGCAGTACATGGCCAGCAGTAGCAGCATCCCATTTATCAGCAATAACTTGTTAAGAAAGGATAAGTCTGCACTGGATGGAGTTGCGACTTCGATAATCGTCGAAAAAAATGGAATCCGGATTTTGGTGACAGGATCATCTCCGGATCTTGGGGAGTTTAATGATGGTCTGGGAGTACATATCAGCTCTTATAAGGAGGCGCTTCTTCAAGAACTGCATCGGTATGAAGGTAAGTATGATGTGAGCATTGTGCTGAATCATGTGGGGACATTTGCAGATGATGACCTCGCCAGGGAATTGGATGGCATCGATATTATTATTTCTGCTCATGATCATCAACTTTATCCTGCAGCCAAGGTCATTAATGGCACGATTTTGAACAGTGCCGGCTGCTACGGTGAGTATGTCGGAATTATCGAAGCGGAAGTAACAACAGAAGGAGTGAAACTGATTCACTCTGAAACTCTGCCGACCAAGGATGAACAAGAAGATGAGGAAGTCATTTCCATTTTAAAAAAGAATAAAGAAAAAGCTATTACTGCACTGAGCCAGCAGCTTTATTCCCTGCCAAAACCGCTTTGGCATGATGTAGTTCAGGAAAATCCTATCAGTAACTTGATTGCGGACGGGTTAAAAGATATGTTGAACGCTGATATAGGATTGATCAACAGCGGAATCGTAAATGCGGGGGCATTCGGTTTTATTTCCAATAAAAAGCTTATAGAAATTTGTCCGTCTCCATTGAATCCAACTTCTTTTGAGATACAGGGAAAATATTTAAAAGAAGCTTTCGAGCATTCACTTGACGCACAGGTATGCCTTGCGGACGGAAGAGGGCCGGGATTCAGAGGGAGATTCGTCGGCAGCCTTCACGTTTCCGGCGCAGAAATTGAGCATGACGGTACCAAGGTTAATCGAATATTGATTGGGGAAAACCCGCTTGAAGAGGAAAGATGGTACAAGGTCGCATCTTCAGACTATCTGCAGAGGGGCTCAGGGTACCCTGAGCTTGCCAACAATCGAAATGTTAAGTATCTGCCAGAGGAAATCAAGGATGTCATCCGTTTGTACGGAAAAGATTCCTCTTATATTGAGAGTGCATTCATCAATAGGTGGAAGTCTGCCGCTGCAGTGACATTAGGCCGCTGAAGTTAGAAGGAGAAAGGCTGGAACTATGGTGTGATATGAATGCAGTTAGGTTTCCACAGCAAAAAATATGTGTTGGCACCCATTTCTATATTGTTATAATGGATAGAAAATAATTATTGATAGAAATGGGTGAGGTAGTGAGAGATGGAATAAAGCTGCTTGCGGAATTGGTAAACGGGCTGCATGACGTTTTAATTAAGCTTTCCAATGATGTTCTGGGGCTTAACTTAACAGACAAAGACCTGCACTTCTGGATAATGGGGTTTATTGGGATCGGTGTCTTTTTCTTCATTTTTGCGGTTACAAAGTGGCTTTCTAAAATGCGTTTTGGGATAACGATGATTTCCTTTTTGTATACGATGACTTTCATGTTTGTATTGGTGTTCGCCATTGAGATTCAGCAGGCAATCACAAACAGGGGAAATATGGAGTTTGCCGATGCGGTCATCGGCTTATGGGGGTTCCTTGTTCTGTTCATGGCGTACGGAGCACTGGGACTGCTGGTTATTGCAGGAAGGAATCTATATAAAAAATATAGTAGTACCCAAAACACTGATGTAAAAATGTAGCCTTCCTTAAAGGGAAGGCTGTATTTTTGGGCTTTATTCTCTGCAGAAGAGATCTACACGATTTTCGTTTTACCGCATTCCCTGCATTTTCGGTAAAACATGCCGTCTTTGACGGTTGACTTGAACAGCTTGTTTCCGCATTCACATCTTCCGCTCACTTCATCAGGCTCGTCTTTATAATAAACAATGTTTTCGTTTTGATTTTCGTCATTGCTTGTCATTTCACAACATCCTTTCGTTGCTTTTCTTCTTTTATAATATATCAAGGTTTCAAAAGTTTTTCTATTCCTGTGTTGCTGCGGCATAAGAATAGTAAGTGGAACTGCTTCACAATGAAAGGGAAGATTGAATATGGATAAAGCTATAATGTTGGATCTGTTTCTTCTTCAGGTTATTGGGGTTTTCTATATCTATAACAGATCTAAAGAAGAAGAATCACAGGTACTGTTGAAATTATTTGGATATAGCATTCTAGGAGCATTTTCTTTTGCTATTAATTCGATAAAATTGCCCATTGGCTTTATTATTTTTCTGTTGTTTTTTAAACCTGGCGAGAATATTAAAAGAAAGCGGGAGGCTGCCTTTCTCGGTTTTGCAGTATTTCTAATCTCCATCGCAATCCCCTTTTTTCAAAAAACAGTTTATGAATGGCCAAGGGTGGTTGAGTTGGAAGATTACCATTTGGATAAAATCAGTTTTGAAGAAGAGTGGAAGAATGTGCAGGAAGAGCTGGGAATGGGGAACTATGCAGTGATTGATAGCTTTGAAACAGCTTTTGACAAGGAGGGAGAACTTTATTCTCTGGATATAAGTTTGACAGAGCCTGTTATTGATGGTTTTATCTATTACCATCTTCAGCTTGACGAAGAAAAAACTTAAAAATTAGACGATATCGCAATGAAGAAGGAATGATGATTGACGGAAAATCAGAAGTCATCTACTTCTTCAGGCATCTTGATGCTTTATCTTCTGAAATGTTCAAAGGTCCTGACATTCAGTATTATACCCTCAGCTCTTCAGGCAACCGGGAAGGATATGCAGTCAGGGAAGCCGAGAAATTCTTAGTGACTGACAGTGGCGGGGTGGAAAAGATTGAAGACCATCAATTTCCGCTGGAAGGAATCATGCTGGATGTATGTGGTTTCGCGGGGGAATACAACGGAAATAATCATGAGATGTGTACGCTAAATCAACATTTCCTCTTGGATGTCACGTTTCCTGAACTTGAAGTTACGAAAGATAACATTCTTGATCTTGCAAGGAGAGACAAGGAGATCAATGAATGGTTTGAGAATCATACCGGGGAGTCTGTCGGCAATGAAAAAAACGGTGTGTTTACCTTGAAAAAGGATGGAAAAGACATAGAGGTGAAAGAAGAGGAATATATCACTGCCCTCAAGGAAACGCCCTATGTCACTCTTAATGAAGTTGATAAGATTTGGATAGCAGAAGTTGAACATCCTTATGGGGATGCGCCTCACACAATTGAAATAAGAGTTAATGCCGTAACAGGCAAAGTCATAGACTATTTCTTTCGTTAAATCTCAGTACCTATACAAATGACAGATAAGAGCGCTTTCTTTGTTGAAGCGCTCTTATTTTTTGGTTCTAACCTGTCATCTCTTTCTCATATTTTAAAGTACGGGCCCTAATAAGTATTACTACTATTATAGGAGAGAAGGGATTGACATGTTAGGATTTCTGCAACGGATCGGTAAAGCATTGATGCTTCCGATCGCTGTCCTTCCAGCGGCTGCTTTGCTATTGAGGCTGGGGCAGCCGGATTTATTGGACATAGCCTTTGTTTCTGCTGCGGGTAAAGCGATTTTTGACCATTTGGCCTTATTGTTTGCGATTGGGGTGGCAATCGGCATTTCCAAGGATGGCAACGGTGCAGCCGGTTTAGCGGGTGCCATTGGTTTCCTAGTATTGGGAGAGGGAACGAAAGCAATCAGTGAAGAGATTAATATGGGGGTATTGGGAGGGATTTTATCGGGGGTCATAGCAGGTCTGCTATATAACCGATACCATGATAAGAAGCTTCCGGATTATCTTGGCTTCTTCGGGGGGCGCCGTTTTGTTCCTATCATTACTTCATTAGTCATGATTTTATTGGCCGGAGTATTTGGCTATGTGTGGCCGCCAATTCAGGATGCGATCAATGGAGTCGGTGAGTGGATTGTTGGAGCAGGTGCACTTGGGGTGGGCGCATTTGGCTTCTTGAACAGGTTGCTAATTCCGCTTGGCCTGCACCATGTTTTAAACACTTTGGTGTGGTTCGAGTTTGGAGAATTTACAAACGCGGCTGGAGAAGTCGTCAAAGGTGACTTGACCAGATTCTTCGCGAAGGACCCGGATGCTGGAGCCTTTATGACTGGTTTCTTCCCTGTTATGATGTTCGGTCTGCCGGCAGCTGCTTTTGCCATGATTGCGGCGGCGCGTAAAGAAAGAAGGAAGTTAATCAGCGGAGCGATGATCGGAATCGCTTTTACCTCCTTCCTGACGGGAATTACTGAACCAATCGAATTTCTGTTCATGTTCTTATCACCAGTTCTTTATCTAGCTCATGCTGTGTTAACGGGAGCAGCGATGTCCCTGGCATATATACTTGATATCCATCACGGATTTGGATTCTCTGCAGGGGCGATCGATTATATCCTAAATTATAATATTGCCCAAAAACCTCTGCTGCTTCTGGTGCTTGGTCTCTTGTATGGAGCGCTTTATTTCGCGATTTTCTACTTCATGATCATCAAATTTAATTTGAATACTCCAGGCAGGGAAGTCGAGACAGAAGGGGAATTTTCTCCGGGTACAGATGGGAATTATAAAGAACTGGCAGAAAAATATCTTGCCGCACTAGGCGGGAAAGGGAATATCATTTCCATTGATAACTGTGTGACGAGACTGAGACTTGTGATGAAAGATACAGGACTGGCAAACGAGCTGGAGCTGAAAGGCCTTGGTGCCAAAGGAGTCATCAAACTGAATCAACAAGACTTGCAAGTGGTTGTCGGGACAGATGTACAATTTCTGGCGGATGAATTGAAGGAATTATAGTAGTGGAAAGCGGAGGTGTCTTTGATACCTCGGCTTTTTAATGTCCAGGAAGGGACTGCAGCTGGCGAGGATCCGTACCCATTGGGACACTTCGGAACAATTGCCTATCGGAGTCGAGCCGGCAGATTCCGCTTTTGTTTCGTCCAGCTGCAGCGCCCGAGGGTACGCACCAACCGGAACGGACTTAGCCCCTCGGATTAAATAACCCGAAGCGAATAAAAGGAAAGAGCGCCTCTTTTTCGCTTCGGAACATTTGCCTATCGGGGCTGGACAGGGCGCTTCCGCTTTTGATTCGTCCAGCTGCAGCGCCTAGCCCCTCGGGATCAAATAACCCGTAGCGAATAAAAGGAAAGAGCGCCTTTTTTTTCGCTTCGGAACATTTGCCTGTCGGGGTTGGACAAGGCGCTTCCGCTTTTGAAGGTAGAAGGGTCCTTTTTACCGAGGTGAAAAAATGTCTTTGGATGGTATAATGGAGATACAGTGAAATACAGGATGGGGCAGCGGCTCATACTCCCGGATGAAGGGAGGTGATACGCTTATGGTTGCTATTGGAGACGTGCTTCAAATCATGATTGCGTTTGGTACTCTGGTTGTCGCGATTATCGCGGTGACAGAAAAAAAGAAGTAACCATCCCATCCCCGGCCAAAGGTTATAGATGATTACTTCTTGTATTCAGCTTTAAGTTGAGCCGCTGCATGTCCATGCAGGTATTTGCTGTAAGAGAGTCCTGATTGCCGTCAGGGCTCTTTTTATTTTATGATGTTATGTTCATTATATACTTACCTGTTTTTTTCGTAAAGCAAACAAAATAATTGGAATCTCCCCTGAGTAGTTAATAAGGATGCTTTTAGTGAACGTGCAATGGTTAATAGTACGCTTCCTTTGCAATTACACCCCGATCTTCGGGCTGCCCAGACTTAATGGTGCGTTTCTCTGTTAATCATACCAATATCTTTATGCTGCTCAGGCTTAATGGTACGTTTCTCCGTTAAACGTACCAATATCTTTGAGCTGTCCATACTTAATGGTGCGTTTCTTTGTTAATCGTACCAATATCTTTGGGTTGTCCAAACTTAATGGTACGTTTCTCTGTTAATCATACCAGTATCTTTATGCTGCTCAGGCTTAATGGTACGTTTCTCCGCTAATCGTACCAATATCTTTGTACTGCTCAGACTTAATGGTATGTTTCTCTGTTAATCATACCAATATCTTTGTACTGCCCAGACTTAATGGTATGTTTTCTGTTAACTATACAAATATCTTTATGCTGCCCAGACTTAATGGTATGTTTCTCTGTTAATCATACCAATATCTCCGGGTTGTCCAGACTTAATGGTACGTTTCTCTGTTAATTATACCAGTATCTTTATGCTGCTCAGGCTTAATGGTACGTTTCTCCGCTAATCGTACCATTATCTCCGGGTTGTCTAGACTTAATGGTATGTTTTCTGTTAATTATACCAATATCTTTATGCTGCCCAGACTTAATGGTACGTTTCTCTGTAAATCGTACCAATATCTTTGAGTTGCTCAGACTTAATGGTATGTTTCTCTGTTAATCATACCAATATCTTTGTACTGCCCAGACTTAATGGTACGTTTCTTTGTTAATCGTACCATTATCTCCGGGTTGTCCAGACTTAATGGTACGTTTCTCTGTTAATCGTACCATTATCTCTGTATTGCCAAGACTTAAGGGTACGTTTGCTGGCTTATCGATCCATTATCTTCAGGTTCCTCTGTTTTAGCGGATCCATACCAATGGCAAAAAGGACAAAAAAAGAACCCCCGGAATCGGGAGTTCTTTTGATAATTACTTAGTTACGTTTGCAGCTTGAGGTCCGCGAGCGCCTTCTTCGATTTCGAAAGAAACTGTTTGACCTTCATCTAGAGATTTGAAACCTTCGCCTTGGATTGCAGAGAAGTGAACGAATACATCTTCTTGACCTTCAACTTCGATGAAACCGAAACCTTTTTCTGCGTTGAACCATTTAACTTTACCTTGTAACATATGTGTTTCCTCCTGCGTGGCTTTGTGCCACAATGTATTACCATTCTTGCTCTAAACAATCTATCAAGACGAATCTTTCAGTGTTACCGAACAAAAACAATTAAGATAAGCCTATCACCCCTGCATTTTTTCGTCAAGAGGGTTGAATGTGGCTTAGTTGCACCAGGTTTAAGTCAAAACCACTGCTGCAAAAGGATTTTCTTCCTTTTAAATAGAATCAAGTGCGTTTGTTTCCAATTTTTTCAATTGGCTAGATACTTCCTAATAGAATCAAATACATTGAAATCCATATTTGGTTTGCATGTGTTATTGAGGCAGCCTGCCAGCCAGCCATTGAGTGTGGTCCCTTTTTTAAAAATAAGGTGCTAACGTTTAGGAATTTATTTATCTGCTGTGATATTTCGAATGAATTCTGCGGCATCTCCATTATATATTTATTGAAAAAATTTTAATTAAGACGAGAGAGCTGCATATAAATAGTAAAAGGACCAGCTCAAAAAGTAAGGAAAGGTGATTGGGAGGATTATGAACAATTGGAGTGCTCCCTGGTCAGCTGCTGTTTAATCAAACCTAATTTAGGTTAAATAGTATGGAAAAAAAGCGTCACATAAGTGAAAGTGTAAGGGAGAGGCAGGAGAATAGATGTCGTTTTTTACAGATGATATGTTAACTTCTACTATTAGATTATTGGTAATTGTACTTTTAAGCGGACTCATAGGTATTGAGAGAGAAGTCAAGAATCATCCTGCAGGTTTGAGGACCCATATAGTCGTGGGTGTGGGGTCATGTATGCTGACACTTGTCTCCTTGTTTGGATTTGAAGACTATATTAGAAGCCACGAGGACATAAGGGGATTTGACCCGAGCAGGATTCCTTCTTATATCATTTCGGGGATTGGTTTCCTTGGAGCAGGGACCATACTCGTTCAGGGAGGAATAACGGTAAAAGGGCTGACTACAGCTGCGAGTATATGGGTCGTGGCAGGCATTGGCATTGTTGTTGGAATAGGCATGTACTATGAGGCTGTGCTGGCCACGATCATTATTATTACTACCTTATTCTTTTTGAACAGATTTGAGAAATTCTACAAAAAGAAGGTCGACACAAAAGATAACCTGCTCTTAGTGATTACTTTGAGTAAAGGGGAGGGCCATGTGAAGAGGATCAATTCTGAACTTTCTTCCCAGGAAATTGAGATTTCCCAATATAATCTTGAAGAAGATAAAACAGGTGAAGAGGGAATAATGAAATACACTCTTTCCTTATCAATGAATCCTAAAACCAATTTATCAGAAGTGTTGGAGAACCTGCAGGATATGTCTTTCATCACTTCCGTCAATATCAATAAAAGAACATAAAGAATTCGGCCGGTTAACGGTCGTTTTTTTATTGGCTTTTTTCAGTAATTTATGGGAAAAGGCAGTACTGCTTCTGATTTGGATGATGAAGAGTTTAGATTAAATAGTCAGTCAGACTGAGTGGAAAATCCGCTTTCCAAAGTGTTTGAAGGACTTTTTGATAAAGGGGTAGAATTTAATACCTTCTGAGAGTAGACTTGGTAGGACAGACACCCCTTACGAAAGGAGACACAAAGATGCAGGAAATCCGCATGAACCCATATTTCATTCTTGTGATTGGAGTAATATCAGTTTCGACATCAGCCATCTTAGTCAAGGTATCCAGCTCTGATGCGGGAATCATCGCATTTTACAGGCTGTTATTTACCATCTTGCTGATGTCTCCAGTGTTTCTATTGAAGTACAGAAATGAATTGAAGAGCATTACTATCAGGGACTGGGGATTTACAACAGCAGCCGGATTCTTTCTGGCTTTTCATTTCATTCTTTGGTTTGAGTCATTAAATTACACCTCTGTTGCCAGCTCCACAGTATTGGTCACGTTGCAGCCGTTATTTGCATTTGCCGGGACCTATCTTTTCTTTAAAGAAAAATTCAGCAAAACGGCTTTGCTTTCGGCGCTGCTGGCAATTGGCGGCAGCATCATAATCAGCTGGGGAGATTTCCGTATAAGCGGAATGGCTCTTTGGGGAGATCTGCTTGCGCTTTTGGCGTGTGCATTGGTAACGGCCTACCTGCTTTTCGGCCAAAATGTGAGAAAGCGGATTTCTTTAATCACATACACATTTATTGTTTATCTGATGAGTACGATTGTATTGTTCCTTTATGTTTTGATCAAAGGAGAAAAACTAGGCCCTTACCCCAAGGAAGAATGGATCTACTTTATTCTGCTTGCTATCATACCTACATTGCTGGGGCATACCTTGTTCAATTGGTCGCTGAAATGGCTGAGCACCTCAACCATATCCATGGCCATCCTGTTTGAGCCGATTGGCGCCTCGATACTAGCTTATTATCTTTTAAGTGAAGCCGTTATAATGTCTCAGGTGATAGGCGGCGGAATTATTTTATTAGGTATCTACATCTTTGTAAGAGAAGAACGAAGAATCAAGAAACGATCAGCGTTAGGGGTGAAAGTTGATGAGAACAATGGAGAATGCCTTTAAAAGGTTTCCTGTACTGGAAACAAGAAGATTGGTGTTAAGGGAAATTAAACAGGAAGACGCACATGCCATATTTAAAAACTTTTCCGATGACAAAGTAACCGAATATTATGACCTGGAAACGTTCACCGAGCTTGCTCAAGCGGAGGGTCTCATAGAAAAGATCGCCACGGGTTTCAGGACCCATATACAAATCAGATGGGCGATCACGCTTAAACCGGAAAATATATTATTGGGGACTTGCGGCTTTCATGAAATCGAAAAAGAACATTATAAAGTAGAAACTGGATATGAACTCAGTCCCGATTACTGGGGAAGAGGGATAATGAATGAAGCCTTGAATGCCATATTTACATATGCGTTTAAAGAAATGGGAATCAATCGGATTGAAGCTTTCTATGATCCTGAAAATGATAGGTCAAGAAACGCTCTTGAAAAATGCGGCTTTGTATATGAAGGAACGCAGCGTAAACGTTTCTTTGAAAAAGGGAAGTTTGTAGATGCATCACTATCTGCTCTACTGCAAGAAGAGTATAAAAGTTAAGATGGAAATACTATTCTTCTCAAAATAAAAAATGGAGAAAGGACCCACGGGAGTCCTTTCTCCATTTTTGGTCAAATATAAGAAAGTATATAATCTTTAGTGCGAAAATCAGTTAGCGTTTCCGCCCAGGATCAGTACCTACTGGAACCGACTTAGCCTCGCAGGTTCAAAAACCCTGGAGAAGAAAAGGAAGTAACATTTGCCTGTCGGGGCTGAAAGGGGCGCTTGAGCTTTTTCTATTAAATAAAAACATAAGTGAGTCCAGAGAAGACAAATGCCATGATGACAGAGAAAATGAACGTGCCTCCCCTGACTTCTGTTTCTGATTCACCAATTTTGATAGCTTGTACAAAAGAGAAGGCAAACAGATATATAGCCATGATAAATGAAAGAATAAGGGCTGCTTGTACGACCATAAGATTAATAGGGCTCCTTTCCCTCAATATAATTACTAAGAATCTATGCAAGTAAGAAAAGAATTATGATTTCCAGAAAAACATTTCAAAAAAGTATTGCACACAAAATATTATCATGATATATTATTATTCGTCGCTGCAAACGACACACAAAACAAACCGCTTTAAAAAACATTTCAAAAAATGTTTGACATTAACGAAGTGGGATGTTAAGATAATAAAGTCGCTTCAAACGAGGCGCGGAAATGATTGAACCTTGAAAACTGAACAAAACAAGACAAACAAAACGTCAACGTTAATCTAGTAAGAACACTGTTCTTACAAAGTTGCTAATACTTTAAAAATAGCACATGAGCAAGTCAAACTTCTATCGGAGAGTTTGATCCTGGCTCAGGACGAACGCTGGCGGCGTGCCTAATACATGCAAGTCGAGCGGATTGATGGGAGCTTGCTCCCTGAAATCAGCGGCGGACGGGTGAGTAACACGTGGGTAACCTGCCTGTAAGACTGGGATAACTCCGGGAAACCGGGGCTAATACCGGATAGTTCTTTTCCTCGCATGAGGAAAAGTGGAAAGGCGGCTTCGGCTGCCACTTACAGATGGACCCGCGGCGCATTAGCTAGTTGGTGAGGTAACGGCTCACCAAGGCAACGATGCGTAGCCGACCTGAGAGGGTGATCGGCCACACTGGGACTGAGACACGGCCCAGACTCCTACGGGAGGCAGCAGTAGGGAATCTTCC
>NZ_NIJF01000096.1 GCF_003316765.1 Bacillus sp. P14.5
CTCTCGTTCAMAAMCCCAACTCATGGACCCACAACGCTCGACTGGGTACATATCTCTCGTTCAAACCCAACTCATGGACCCACAACGCTCGGCTGGGTACATATCTATCACTCAAAACCCCAACTCATGTACTCACAACGCTCGGCTGGGCACATATCTCTCGCTCAGAACCCCTACTCATGTACCCACAACGCTCGGCTGGGTACATATCTCTCACTCAAACCCCCAACTCATGTACCCACAACGCTCGGCTGGGTACATACTCCCTCGTAAAACAATTACTAAAAAAACGGCTGCGCTGCTTTCCACTTTTTTGATAAACAGAAAAAAGCGGGGATTACCCCGCCTTATCCTTCACCTCTTATCGACCTGATGATATCGTGTATATCCATTTGGATAGCTTCCCTGGGACCGCCATCCCGCAGGTCGTTGTCTATGTTCCGCAGGCGGCTGAAGGTGCCTTCATCAGAGGCTACTGTTACAGTCCGGCCTTTTAGATATGGCTGGACAGCTCTCTCGATTTTTCTTTCTGTCTCGTCAAACCTGCTGTCGTCTTCAAGATCCACCGCTATCAAAACATTGGTTCCATAGGTGACCGAGCGGACATCATTGACATTCTCGACAGAAGCAGTAACATCACCTATTTTTTCGGCAAGATCTCCTTCATAAGCTGTGTAGTAGGAGCGCCGCGCTTTCCTGGTATTATCATCGAGATGTCCGTGATAATTGGCATCTCCGTGGCTGGCCCTTTCGTCCTGCAAAAAGAAGTTCCGGTCATTCTCCGCCAGAGGTTTGGATGGGTTTTGCGGATTCCCATCCGAATCTTTCACGTGAAGGTATCGTCTCTTTCCTTCTCTGATTGCCTGCCCTTCCTGTCCGATGGAATGATCATACCACTCCGTTAACGGGCCATCGCGATCTTCATTCCTGTCATTGCCATGTCCTTCATTGGAATAAAACCCCATAGGCTCATACGTGTCGGCACCCTGTCCATCTGCAGCATCCTCGGCCCCATTACAAGCTCCCAAGATGATAACAGAGAAGGGAATCAGCAAAAGCTTCTGATGCATTGAAGTCACCCTCTTCCGCAAACTTTGAGCATGGTCGCTCTTTGTTAGCTTGCGGAAATTTTATAAGGATGATTCTTTATGAGACCGGCAAAAAGCTGGACACCCGCCCTGAATTTGGATGTCTTTAAGATAAACGTTTAGAACACCAAACCGCATAAAGCTCTGCATCTGGAGCGGAAATCAATTACAAACAGCATTCTTCCGATTGAAAGTTTTCAGCTCAATTTAGTCCGTATTTCGTTACAGCACATGATTCTTGCTCCAAACTGATGCAGCGTAAGATTCATCAAGTAATACCAGACGGTTTTCTGATAGCGGCTGCTTTCACGAAAGAACCGATTCCATTCCCTGAAGACGTCTGATGGATAAAGAATGCTGTTTAAAAAGATTTTTCTGTCTTTATAATCGGCAAGCGCTCTATGCTTCCACAATAATTCCGGGGACCAGTTTATATACGGAAAGATACGGTTCGCAAATTGAATATAATCGATTTCTGGGGGACCAGCGGATATTAAATCCAGATCAATCATGAACAGCTCCTGATTTGTATCACGAAGAAAATTATGATGTGCCAAGTCTCCATGAAGAATACAAGATTCTTCTGAGAAAGAGGATTTCGCCATGCCTTCAAGCGCTTGTTCGCCCAGTAATATATAAGTATCAATGACTTCTAACGGAATAACTCCCCCAAACCTTTGTCTGCTGCCCTTGAATTCATCCAGCCTTGCCCGCCATTTTTCCAGCAGCCTCTGTCCCTTCAACGACCTAAAATCCTTTCTCAGAAGGGCTTTTTGGGAATGATGATGAAAGCTTTGAAGAACAGCAAGGGCTTCCTGCCTTTCAGGGAACGTTTTGTAAGTAAAGTTACCGGTTGTATCAACCCACTCTGTCAATCCTGCCATCTTTCCATCGATCTCAATAGTGTCACTTTGATGTAAGGGGTGATAGGAGGGTACCCTTGAAAATCCCCCATTGCAGAGCTCTTCTGTCACTTCCTTTTGAAGCTGAAATTTTCGGCGGGAAGAGTAAAGCTTAAGAAACCAGTTTCCTTTATCAGATGTAACTTTCCATTTACCATCCTTAATTCTTATAAGACCAATACTTCTGTCTTCCAGCTTCCCTTTTAATAAAAAAAGGAGACGATTTTGAAATCCGTCTCCACTTGTATAATCAGTCTTCGAAATCATCATCAAAACCCGGCATCCCGAATGCTCTCTGTCCGTACATTCCCGGATTACCGGCTCCCTGCTGCATCATTCCCGGGCCATATGGAGACATCATGCCCTGCCCGTAAGGCATTCCCTGCATTCCTTGCATTCCTTGCATTCCATGCATCATCCCAGGTCCAGGTCCATATTGGCCGGCAAGCTGTGGACCTCCGCAGCCGCATCCTCCCTGCTGCATTGGCATTCCCTGCATTCCTTGCATTCCTTGCATTCCCGGTGATTCTTCCATCATGGCTCCCTGTACTTGAGGCATCTGTCCATAAGGGTTTCCATATCCTCCACCTTGATTGCCGAATCCAGCCGGTGAACCCATTCCTGGATTTCCAAATCCTCCTGGTCCTCCGAAGCCCGGATTACCAAAGCCCGGTCCCGGCATTACAGGCGATACAGGATAACAATCATCTGGTCCCATCATTCCAGGTCCCATCATTCCTTGATATGGTGCCATTCCCTGCGGCATTCCGCCCATAGGCATCTGACCGCCCGGGAATCCGCCGTCATCTTGAACTCCGGCTACAGTTGAAGGTGAACCCATAGGCCCCATTATCCCGCCGCCCATCGGAGACCCCATCTGCTGCGGCATATATGGCATGAATGAAGAGGATTCTTCATCATATCCCATTGGCATTTGCTGCATGCCCGGCAGTCCTTGCGGCATCATCGAGGCACCTTGCACCTGCCCCATCTGACCCATTGGGTAGCCCCCGCCGCCATGCATCGGGTAACCTCCATGCATCGGATGTCCGCCATGCATTGGCCCTAATCCGCTTCCAGGCATAACAGGTGATGCAGGTACACAGTATTCCTGCATTGGCTGTGAATAAGGCATCTGTTGTCCGTATGGCATTTGCATTTGCGGGCTGTCCGGACTTTCCTCATCCTGCACTCCCCCAACAGCTTCAGGCATATCTTTCGGTTTAGGCAGAGTCGGCGCCTTGGATGCTTGAGGCAGCGTTTGTGGTGCCTTAGGAACTTGCGGCGCTTTTGGTGCTTTTGGTGCTTTAGGCATCTTTTGCGGAGCTTTTGGTGCCTGCTGCATAGGCTGAGTCTGCATTTGCATATTAGCCATATTCATCATGTAATAATTATTGATGTCGATTTCCGGAATGATCGGCTGCGGCATTTTAGGGGTATATGGCTTTTTCGGCATTTCCTTAATCGGCATTTCTTTCTTAGGTGCTGGCTTGACTGCTTCTTTCGGTGATTCCACCGGCATGGCATTCGGCTTCTGCTGCGCAAAAGGGTGTTGTGCTTTAGGCATCTCTTTCTTCATTGCCATTTCTTTTTTTACCATCCCGCCCGATGTTGGAACTTTAATCTTCATACCAGGCATAATCATATCCGGGTTTGACAACTGGGCATTCATCTTCTTTAACTCTTCGAAATTCACGCCGTATTTTTTGCTGATATTCCAAAGAGTATCTCCTTTTTGTACGATATGGATTTTCACTATTTATTCCCTCCTCAGGCATAAGTCTATATATCCTATGTCACTTAATAGGCAAAGTGCTAACAATCTACACAAATACTTATGAATTTTCGAAAACAAATATACCTTTGCAGAGCTTTCCTGCCGCGGAGTCTTCGAGAGGCAGAGGAGGGAATTAAGGAGGGAATGTCTTTTTTGAACGCTGTTTTGAATTACTCTTTTGAATTTGTGTTTAGTAGTTGGTACTTGGCCTGGAACTAATTCTGCTTATGAGGGGGATTTTTGTCTTTATTAAATTGAAGGCCGCATTGAGGACAAGGGTTGGAGGCATCGGGCAGAGATGTGTACCCACTAGGAGCATGTGAGGACATGAGTTGGTGGTTTGAGGCAGAGATATGTATCCACTAGGCGTTCTTGAGGACATGAGTTGGCGGTTTGAGGCAGAGATATGTATCCACTAGGCGTTCTTGAGGACATGAGTTGGCGGTTTGAGGCAGAGATATGTATCCAGAAGGAGCACGTGAGGTCATGAGTTGGTGGTTTGAGGCAGAGATATGTATCCAGAAGGAGCATCTGAGGACATGAGTTAGTGGTTTGAGGCAGAGATATGTATCCAGAAGGAGCATGTGGGGACATGAAGTGGTGGTTTGAGGCAGAGATATGTACCCAGAAGGAGCATCTGAGGACATGAGTTGGCGGTTTGAGGCAGAGATATGTATCCACTAGGCCCTCTTGAGGACATAAATTAGAGCTTTCATGCAAAGATGTGTATCCAGAAGGAAGGGCTGATTCTATTCTCATTTGTAAAACATTCGGCTTGGAGTTGTATACAAAACCGGGCATCGTTGCTTGTGCCTTTTTTGTAGGAGTGACAGAATCTTTGCTAAGATATAGATACATACTCCGTCAAAGTCCAAAAATTCACAATAAAGAATGGAGGCCATCTCGTGCTTAATGAGGCAATAATCAAAATGGAAAATAAAAATTACGAAGAGGCAAAGAGGATACTTGAAAAAATGGTTCTGGATTCACCCGAAGATCCGGAGGTTAGTTTTCATTTGCATCGGTAAATGACTCAATGGGCGAGGAGACAAGCGCCATTCCATATTACCGGCGGGCAATCGAAAATGGGATTGAGGGTGAAAGGCTCGAGGCAGCTTATATCCAGCTTGGCAGCAGCTATAGATGCATCGGTGAATATCAATACGCAAAGGATGTATTGAGCACGGGGATGGAACAATTTCCGTCAAACCCTGCCATGAATGCATTTTATGCACTGACGCTTTATAATCTGGGAGAACACAAAAATTCCGTTTCGCTCCTATTAAATACACTTATCACTTCTTCTGATGATGAGTGGCTGAAGAAGTATGAAAGAGCATTGAAATTTTATGGGGAGAATATTGATGGGGTGTGGAAATAGAGAATGTTACTAAGGGTGGTGCCTCTTAATAAGAGAGCTAAAATCAAAATGGACAAATCAAATCAGAAGCAATTCAAACTGCCTTTAGTGACCTCATTTTATTGAAAATAGGAAGCCAATAAAAAACACACTGAGATTTCATTGAGAAACTCAGTGCGTTTTAATTTTATTATCTAAAGTTATTAAGCTCTTGCCAGCATGCGATCCAGCGCAAGTATGGCATTCTGCGCTGTTTCTTGGTCTACTTTGATGATATTTTCAGGCTGGTCGTCCACGATGTTTTCCAATGACCACAATAAGTGAGGCAGGTCAATACGGTTCATCGTCAGGCAGGGACACATATGAGGGTTCAATGAAATGATATGCTTGTCACTGTGTTCGTTGATCAGCCTCTTGACCAGGTTCATCTCAGTGCCGATCGCCCAAGAGGTTCCCGGTGCTGCATTTTTAATGGTGTCAATAATATACTTTGTGGAGCCGTTATCATCCGAGGCTGTAACCACTTCCCTGCGGCATTCTGGATGGACAATGATATTCATGTCCGGATACTGCTCCCGGACATCCGCTATGTTTTTCAAAGTGAAGTTTTCATGGACGGAACAATGTCCTTTCCAGAGAATTACTTTAATGCTCTCGGCATCTCCTTCATGGATTAATTCATTGGTGATCGGATCCCAGACAGCCATATCAGCCAGGTCGATACCAAGGTCTGCCGCTGTATTTCTTCCCAGGTGCTGGTCAGGAAGGAATAAGATTCTTTCCTTTTGATAGAGTGCCCATTCCACCATTTTATGGGCGTTTGAGGAAGTCACAGTCGCTCCTCCATTTTTACCGACAAAGGATTTGATGGATGCTGTGGAATTCACATAAGTCAGCGGCAGGATGGTATCCCCAAATTGATTCTGAAGCAGTTCCCAGGCTCTTTCTGTTTGATGGATATCTGCCATATCGGCCATCGAACAGCCCGCTCTCATATCAGGCAGGATAACTTTTTGATTTTCATTGGTTAAGATATCTGCTGTCTCTGCCATGAAATGCACACCGCAGAAAACAATGTATTCCGCTTCGCTGTTCGCTGCGGATACCTGCGCCAGCTGCAGTGAGTCTCCCGTTGTATCCGCGAACTGGACCACTTCATCCTTTTGATAATGATGTCCTGGTATGAAAAGCTTCGTGCCAAGTTCTGCTTTGATTTCCCTGACTCTTGATTCCATTTCCCCAATGGATAAATTCTTGTATTTTTCCGGCAGTTCATATGTGTTTTGCGTTAATGCCTGTAATATACCCACAGTTGATTACCCCTTTCCTCTTCACCTTTGCCCTATTTCAATTCAGCACTTTTGCGCTGATATCTAGTCCTGTTACGCTGTGTGTCAAAAAGCCCAGCGAAATATAGTGGACACCGGTTTTGGCATAGTCCACCACATTTTCAACCCCGATTCCACCCGAAGCTTCTGTGATGATATGCGGGGGAACATCCCCAAGCCATTCCGAGATTTCTTCTGGTGTGCGGTTATCAAACATGATGATATCCGCACCGCTTTCCACCGCTTCATGAAGTCCCTGGCGCGTTTCGATTTCCACTTCCACTTTCACTGTATGGCCAAGCTTGCTCTTTACCTCTTTTACAGCAGAGGAAATCGAGCCTTTGAATGAGATGTGATTATCCTTCAGCATGACTGCATCATATAGTCCGCTGCGATGATTGAAGCCTCCCCCGCATCTGACAGCATATTTTTCGAGCATGCGCAGTCCAGGGGTCGTCTTTCGGGTATCACAAATGCGGACAGGATAATCCTTCACCAGCTCCACGACCCTTGCCGTCTGTGTCGCGATCCCGCTCATCCTCTGCACCAGGTTCAAGATCACACGTTCAGCCTGCAGGAGGTCTGCTGAAGGCCCGAAAGCTTCTGCTATCACTGTTCCTGCTTCCACTTCTTCACCGTCTTCACTGTAAATGTTCACTAATATGTCCGGGTTCATGACTTTAAAGCCTGCCAGGATTACTTCACGCCCGCAAAATACTCCGGGTTCTTTCGCAATAAAATGAAATTTGCTTTGGTTTTCATGTGTAAATAATGCTTGAGAACTAAGGTCTCCATCCCCCAGATCCTCAAGGTAAAATTGCTCAAGCATAGATTTTAGCTTTAACTTGTTCATCCAGCCACGTCCTCATCTCTCCGTCTTCTAATACATGCATGATCCGCCTCTTCATCCAGAAGGAATCGTCTTCTTCCTGAAAATCACTTCTGATATGTCCTCCCCGGCTCTCTTTCCTTAAAAGAGCAGCTCGTGTGACGACCAGGCTGTTTATCCACATAAAATACTTTCCAATGTCGTTTGGTTCTAGTGCATCCAGATTTTCGTTCAGCGAGAACCCAATGGCCTGTAGCCAGTTCAAATGTTCCTCCAGCCTCGTTCCATCCCTGATGATCCCTGCTGACTCCATCATCCGTTCTTGAAAATCCTTCACATCAAAAGGATTAGCTGACTTTCTGGCAGGAACCGGCTGTAGAGTGTCCGGCCCTTCCATTGGGTTGAAGAGGATCGGTCTTTTTTGTGCATTAATCCAGCCCGCCAGCCTCTTCCCATACACAAGCCCTTCCAAAAGAGAGTTGCTGGCAAGCCTATTGGCGCCGTGAACTCCGCTGCACGCTGCCTCGCCAACTGCATAAAGGCCATCCACATTCGTTTTTCCCACAGAGTCAATCACGATTCCACCCATCATGAAATGGCAGCCCGGTGAAACAGGGATCCTGCCAAGGGACAAATCGATCCCGTTCTCCTTACACATCGCGCTGATGGAAGGGAATTTTTTCTTGAAATTCATTATATTTTTGATAGATAGATAGACATCCCTGCCCAACTGTCTCTGTTCAAAAATCCGCTGGGCCACCACGTGCCTTGGGGCAAGCTCTTTTAGCGGATGAATACCCTCCATGATTCTTTCTCCGCTGTCATCAAAAAGCTGAGCCCCTTCTCCCCTGACGGCTTCGGACACCAGCCCTATGGTTTTTCCGTCCACGTAAAGAAGGGTCGGGTGAAATTGAATGAATTCCGCATCTGCGATATAAGCCCCGGCCCTGAAAGCAACGGCCATTGCATCACCCGTCACTGTGGGATGATTCGAGGTGGAAGAATATAATCCACCGGCTCCTCCGGCAGCCATGACAATAGACGGTGCATAATAGGAGTGAGTATGTCCCGACCGGTTCATCGTTTTAACACCGATACAGGCACCTTGGCTGTCTCTTAGCAATTTATAAACCATTTCACCTTCAATCCAGGTGACATTTACTGAAAGGGTTTTCAAAAAATGTTCGATCAAAAACCTGCCTGTCTCATCACCGCCGCAATGAAGGATGCGCTTCGCACTGTGAGCTCCTTCCATGCCCAAGCTCAACGTGCCATCATTGTTTCGGTCAAAAGGCGCTCCTTCTTCGACAAGGCTCTGAACAATTTTCTGTCCTTCTGCAACAAGTGAAAGAACCTCTTCCTTCAGTTGGTGGCCCCTTCCAGCTTCGAGTGTATCTTGATAATGCCTGCCTATATTGTCATCCTTGGCTGTAACTGCAGCAACGCCGCCTTGTGCCATATATGAATTACTTCCTCTTCTCGTCCCCTTTGTGATAATCATCACATTCAAATCCGGATTTAATTCACGTGCGGTCTGCAAGGCTGCAAGTCCGCTTCCGACAATGATTACGTCTGCTTTTTTCATATTGACCCCTCCACAAATTTTACAGGTGTCTTGACACATATATTTACACATATTTAAACTAATGACAAGAGTTTTATCTTCTCGAAATTTATTTTGAAAATTCAAAAAGGGGTACATTCTATTGAAATACTTTGATTATGCTGCAACTACACCAATAGATTCAGAGGCTTTGCAGGTTTACATGGAGGCAGCCTCTCATTTCTACGGCAATACTTCCAGCCTTCATGACACCGGCACAAAAGCTGCACATCTTCTGCAAGAATGCAGAAAAACACTGGCGGGGTTACTCGGGGTGTCTTCTGAAGGAATCTATTTTACATCAGGAGGAACAGAATCAAACCATCTCGGGATTCTTTCTCTCGCGCTCGAAAATAAACACCGCGGAACGCACATCATCACCGGGATGGCCGAGCATTCCTCCGTCCATTCAGCCATGGGTTACTTAAAAGAGCAAGGGTTTGAAATCACTCTCCTCCCTTTCAAGAATGACGGCACTATCTCTCTGGAAGACTTGGAAAAGGCAATCAGACATGATACGATTCTAATTTCCATTGCACATGTCAACGGTGAAATCGGTTCTGTCCAAAAAATTGAAAACATTGCAAGGACCTGTCAGGATAAAGGGATTCTCCTTCACACTGACATGGTCCAGTCTTTTGGAAAACACGATTTATCAAAGATCGCTCCATTGGTGGACAGCCTTTCTGTCTCTTCTCATAAAATTTATGGTCCGAAGGGAGTCGGGGCGGTTTATATTCATCCCAGGCATCCCGCCAGATCAATTTTTCCCAGCCAGACACATGAAGGAGGACTGAGAGGCGGTACAGTAAACACACCGGGAATCGCAGCATTCATCAGCGCTGCTGAGAAGGTCTCCAGCGGCTCCCAGGGTGCTGACTATGATAGACTCAGGGAAATATTCATCAATGGGTTGAAAGCTCGCCTGAAGGAATCTGTGGTGATCCTGGAAGCTCCTCCAGAGAACCAGGTGCCGCATGTAATCGGATTGTGCATTAAAGGCATCCAAGGCCAATGGGCCATGTTAGAATGTAATAGGAGAGGATTCGCCATTTCCACCGGAAGCGCCTGCCAAACCGGCCAGCAAGCTGGTTCCAAAACAGTAATGGCTCTTGGGCTCCCGGAACAAGCAGGAAAAGAATTCATCCGGATCTCGTTTGGAAAAGATACTACGAAAGAAGATGTTGCAGAGCTTGTAAAAGTTCTTGCTGATATAGCTGAAAAACAATAGCTTTCTGCTACGCTGGAGAGGGGAAATACGATGTCTAAAGGCAAGAAAATACTCGGAGAAGAACGAAGAAATCTCATACTATCAAAACTGCAGGAAGAAGGCATCCCGATCACAGGGGGAGACCTTGCCAAGTTCACGAACGTCAGCCGGCAGGTCATTGTCAGCGACATCACACTGCTGAAAGCCAGAGAAGAACCCATCATTGCCACAAGCCAGGGATACCTCTACCTGCAGCCGAAACAGCCTGAAGGCACAGTTGAAAAAACCATCGCCTGCAGGCATACACCGGAACGCACAGAGGAAGAACTGAATCTGCTGGTCGACCACGGAATCCTCGTCAAAGACGTCAAGATCGAACATAAAGTCTACGGCGACCTGACCGCCTCCATCATGGTCTCCAACCGCCAGGATGTAAAGCAGTTCATGTACAAAATCAAGGAAACCAACGCCTCCTACCTTTCTGAACTGACAGACGGCATTCACCTGCACACCATCTCGGCGCCGAATGAAAAGGCAATGGCCAACGCTGAAAAAGCACTGAAAGATGCTGGATTTCTGATTGAAACCACATCATGAGAATTTGAGGATGCCCTATAATGGGTATCCTTTTTAGTTTGTCTTTTTTGGCTGGCTGGGCTGGTGCTTTTAATTTTGGTGGGGGCTGGGGGCGGGGTATGCGTGTTGCGAAGTTTAACGAAGAATGCCGGCTTATGGTGTTTTTATCGGCCGGATAGGGTGTGCTATCGACGGGTAACCGCCCTTCTATCGACCGGTTTTTGAGTTCTATCAACCATTTTGATAGTTCTATCATTCGGTTTCGCTGTTCTATCAACCATTTTTGCCATTCTATCAATCAGTTTCGCTGGTCTATCAACCGGCTTCATTATTTTACTAACAGCTACGCATTCATTATGCTGGTCTCTCTTACCTAGTAGGTCTTCCAGCCAGTTTTGCGGAACGAAGCTGGGGTTCTATCGACGAGTTTGCTTGTTCTATCAACGAGTTTTGGCATCCTATCGACGACTTTGCTGGTTCTATCAACGACTTTGAGTGGCCTATCGACGGAATGGCCCTTTCTATCGACGAATCGCCTGATTCTGACCTTTTGCCTGCATGCATACTGGTTAAAAAACACTTTAAGCCCGCCATACCATGAGGTTCTATCGACGAGTTTGCTTGATCTATCAACGAGTTTCGGCATCCTATCGACGATATGGCTGGTTCTATCAACGACTTTGAGTGGTCTATCGACGGAATGGCCCTTTCTATCGACGAATCGGCTGATACTGACCTTTTGCCTGCATGCATACTGGTTAAAAAACGCTTTACGCTCGCGATGCCCTAGTGGTCTATCGACGAGATTGACCTTTCTATCGACGAACTGCCTAATTATCTCCTTTTGCATAATTCACTGCTTTAAAACGGTTCATGCTAGTGGATGCCATAATGCTCTCCCGACGACTCAAGGCATGACAGCAATAACTTTCCTGATTTCCGCACTTCCCCCTGTTCAAACCCAACAAAAAAATGCTAGGCCCCTGAGCCCAGCATTTCCACTTTTTCTACAAATTCAAGTTTTCTCAAGCCGTCCAGCATTTCTTCGATATCACCCTTGATATCCGCTACGTTAAGGGAAAGAGTAACATTCGCTCTTCCCTGCAGCGGGATTGTCTGGTGAATCGTAAGAATGTTGCAGCCTGATTTGGCCACTTCACCCAGCAGGCAGGAGAGTGTTCCGGAACGGTCTTCCAGGTGGAAGAACAAGGTGATGATTCGTTCCTTGACAATCCTGTGAAACGGGAATACAGTGTCCCGGTATTTATAGAAGGCACTGCGGCTCAGGTCAATGCTGCGGACAGCTTCCCAGACTGAGCCGGCTTTGCCTCTTTCAATCAGTTCTTTGGCTTGCAAGGTTTTCTTCATGGCATCAGGAAGCACGTCTTCCCTCACCAGATAAAATTTTCCGTCCTGTGCTTTTTTCTGCAAGGTTGGTTCCCCCATTACAAAGCTTCAATCAATCGACGAAGTCAAATTCAAAGTCAAGCAGTCTGACAGTGTCCCCGTCTTTTGCTCCTCTTTCTCTCAATGCTTCATCGACTCCCATGGTACGCAATTGACGTGCGAACCTCTTTTGGGATTCTTCGCGGCTGAAATCGGTCATCTTAAAGAGCTTCTCTATTTTGGCACCGTTGACCACGAATGTGCCGTCCGGTTCTCTTGTGATGAAGAATTCAGCTTCAGCTTTTTCATGTTTATAAAGAACACGCTGATCTTTAGTTTCTTCTTCTACCTCTTCAAACATCGCAAACTGAGGTGTGTCTTCCAGCTTATCGGCGATGGCGAACAACAGGTCACGAAGACCTTGCCTTGTAACCGCAGAGATTCCGTAGACAGGATAGTCCTCTTTCAGCTGCTCCTTGAAATTTTTAAGGTTCTCTTCTGAATCAGGCATGTCCATTTTATTGGCCACAATAATTTGTGGACGTTCTGTCAAACGAAGGTTGTAGGCTTCCAATTCCGTATTGATTGTCTGGTAATCTTCGTAAGGGTCCCTTCCCTCAAGTCCGCTCATATCGATGACGTGGACAATGACACGCGTACGTTCGATGTGGCGAAGGAACTGATGTCCAAGACCAACACCTTCAGATGCGCCTTCAATCAATCCAGGAAGATCAGCCATGACAAAGCTTCGTCCGTCTTCAGTTTCCACCATTCCCAGGTTAGGGGCGATGGTTGTGAAGTGGTAATCGCCGATTTTCGGCTTGGCTGCTGAAACGATGGACAGCAGAGTCGATTTCCCTACACTTGGAAAACCTACAAGACCGACATCAGCAAGAAGCTTCAGTTCAAGCACGATATAACGTTCCTGACCCGGTTCTCCTTTTTCCGATAACTCAGGAGCAGGATTGGAAGGTGTCGCAAAACGGGTATTACCTCTTCCTCCGCGTCCTCCTTTTGAGATGACGGCTCTTTGACCATGTTCAGTCAAATCCGCGATCATTTCCCCTGTATCATCATCCTTGACAATGGTACCCGGCGGAACCTTGACCACCATGTCTTTAGCATTTCTTCCGTGCATGTTTTTGCTCATCCCATGCTCTCCGCGAGGTGCCTTGAAGTGACGCTGATAACGGAAGTCCATCAATGTGCGAAGTCCTTCTTCCACTTCAAATATAACGTCGGCGCCATTGCCTCCGTCACCGCCCGCCGGACCTCCGTCCGGGACGTATTTTTCACGGCGGTAAGCAACCATTCCATTGCCTCCGTCGCCGCCTTTTGTATAAATCTTGACCTGATCGACAAACATTTGTTTTCACTCCTAAAAAAGTCTATTTCGTATAAATTGTTGCTTTTGGAAAAATCCCAAAAGCCGGATTTTTCCCCGGATACTCAGATACTCTCTCTATTCAGGGGGAGCAGCTCTTTTCTTTCTTGCTTACCAGCATATTTCAGGTAGATGATGGTGTAACCTTACCTAATTCATATCAAAAAGCAACAAAGTTTACGAAAAGAGCCTTAAAAAAAGAGGACCATAAGATGGCCGGCTCTTCTTTGATTATCTATTTAAACTCAAGGATATTAAAAATCCATTGCCAGCCATATTGTGGATGGTAAGGCCGGCATTATTTTTCTCCAGCCAGTCCTGCAGGTTTTCTTTATCTACTATTATCCCATTAAAATCCAATTCAAACCGTGCTTCCTGCTGGCAAATCTTGATGATGACCATCATGTTGTTTTCTTCAAATGGTTTTACACAGTTTTCAAGAACAGAGAAAAGCCCTGTAAACCAGTTGAACACAGAATCATCACCAATATCGGGTTCTTCCGCTTCGAGAACTTCAAATTCGAGCTTAATATAATGCGTTTGCCAATTATAGGTCAGCATCCACTCAGAGAACTTCGGCATTCTCAGGTTAGACAGCTTGGACTCATTCTGAGCTTCGGCGACAATTTCCTCAATGATCTGCTTTGCCCGGTCCATTCTCCCTAAATCCATGTTGCCTTTGATCAATTGTAATCTATTCATCCAGTCATGGCGGGCATGCCTCAATGCCTCTACCAGGTTCCATTCATTATTCATTATAAAACTCCCTATAAAACGGACTTTTCTTATCTGTAGTATATCAGAAAAGAATAGGGGAACGAAAAATTTTCCTGTTATAAAGACAAAATTCGACTGAACGACCTAATTCCAGGCTGCACATTCTCTTATAAAACAAGAAAACTCTAACCGAATATACGGCTAGAGTTTTCTTTAAAAAGCATTATGCTTCTTTAACTACAGGGTATACGCTGACTTTTTTCTTGTCACGGCCCATACGCTCGAAACGTACGATTCCGTCAACTTTAGCGAATAAAGTATCGTCACCGCCGCGTCCAACGTTAACTCCCGGGTAAATTTTAGTACCGCGTTGACGGTATAAAATAGATCCGCCAGTAACCTCTTGACCATCAGCACGTTTTGCACCAAGACGTTTAGAGATTGAGTCACGACCGTTTTTAGTCGAACCTACCCCTTTCTTCGATGCGAAAAATTGAAGATCTAATCTTAACATGTGTTCCACCTCCTACGCTTTGAAGGTTATTTTTATAAATTTACTATATTCACGTTCTATCGTCTGTAAAGAGACAATCATCCCTTGTAAGAGAAGCTGGACCTTTTCCTCTGTTTCATTCGGCAGGCCTGCCGGAAATTCACAGTGAAGGTAACCGCCATCAGGCGACTGGTCAATCGCGGGTTGAACCCCGGTCAATGACATGATCGCGTTAACGGCGCCAAAGGAAACAGCTGATGCTCCGGCACAAACGATATCTTGACCATTCTGCGCAAAATTTGCATGTCCATCCATGGAAAAAGAGGAAACCCTTCCTCCAGGATCTTTGGTAATGTAAACGTTAATCATCAATCAAGCGCCTTACGCGTTGATTTTGTCAATCGTCACTTTAGTGTACGGTTGACGATGACCTTGCTTACGACGATAGTTTTTCTTCGGCTTGTATTTGAAAACGACTAATTTCTTAGCGCGGCCTTGTTTTTCAACTTTAGCTGTAACAGTAGCTCCGTCAACTAATGGACTTCCTACTTTTACGTTGTCGCCACCTACGAAAAGAACTTTGTCAAAAGTAACTGTTTCGCCTTCGTTTCCTGCAAGCTTTTCAATGTAGATGGTTTGTCCCGCTTCTACTTTGATTTGCTTTCCGCCAGTTTCGATAATTGCGTACATGAATGGCACCTCCTTATAAACTCAGACTCGCCAATTACAGGCGTTTTGTTTTGCAACAAAAGCTTATGGCCTGATTTGAGCGGTTGTAGCACGGGTGCTACAAAAACTATAACATAAGAATCCTATCACAAATTCAAGAATGGTGTCAATAGCTTTAATGGGAATTAAAATGATTAGGATTTGCTTCTTTTATAATTTTTGATCTCCTCGCGGCGTGCACTGTGCAATGGACCTTCTGCTGCAATCCTTCTTCTTTAAGGAAATTAGAGTCATGTCCCTGGGTCTGTATCGAGAAGCAAAAAATAAGGGGATATTTTACCGTTAAGCGCAAATTCAACCTCATTTCAGGCGTAAATAGGGGGAACTTTTCCCCTTATTCAAATAAAAAGCCCCTGTTTTCTAATGTTTTGAGTCAATTAAGGGGAATTTCTCCCGCTATTTAAGCTGTTTTTGATGCTCCACATCAATTAAGGGGAATTTTTCCCGCTATTCTATCCTTGATCAACTCCGGGGAGCTGGACGCAATCAACACGTTATATTAACGGCTTTCTAATCTTTTAATTTTATAATACGGCTGGCACTCTTTAACGATTTGGAACTCAATATTCTTATTAATGGCTGTTTCTATCTCTTTGAGGTAATAAGAGCTCTCTCCCTTGAAGACCTTATGGACGTCTTCTGAAGCCTCTATGATGACTTTATCTTCATCTGCAGGATAGAGTTCATAAAGTTCCCTCTCAAGCCTGTAGGCCATGGATTCCGCGCTGAGCACCCTGCCATGGGCGCTGCAGGACGGGCAGGCGCAGGTCGTATACTCCAGCAGCGGCGGTTTCGTTTTTTCCTTGTCAGCTGAAGGATCCCCAGTTCCGTGAAGCCGACGATGGTGGTCCGTTTTCCGTCGTCCTTTAAGCCATCCTTTAAAGCACCGATCACTTCGGCCTGATGCTGATCATTCTTCATTTCGATGAAGTCGATGAGGATGATGCCCGAGATGTTCCGAATTTTCAACTGCCTGGCGATCTCCTTGGCAGCAATAGCATTCGTTTTTAAAACGGTTTGAGACAGATTACTTTTTCCGGTGAATTTCCCCGTATTCACGTCTATGACCGTCAAGGCTTCTGTAGGTTCTATGACAATGGTTGCTCCATTTTCAAGCCAGACAACTTTCTGCATGGCTTTTTCAATTTGTGCTTCCACCCGGTAATGACTGAAAATATTCTCATGCCCTTGAAAGTGCCAGATTTCTGAGGAAAGTTCTATTCCTTGCTGCTGTACGAAGGCCTGAAAATTTTCCTTCCATGCATAATCATCCGTTATTATTTCAACACTCTTAATCTTCTTTACTTCCTCCAGGATATCATCTGTCATGACGTCCTGGCGATGGAGCAAAGAGGGAGCTTTTCGATTGAGTGTCATCTCAAATAATTTTTGATAGTATTTTCTTAAGGCAAAGAATTCAGCGGTGATATCTTCTTTTGGCTTATGCAGGGAAGCTGTCCTGAAGAGAATCCCTTCCTGGTCCTCCTTCATCTTTGAACCGAAACGGCGCCATTTTTTCTTCTGCTCTTCATCTGACGCCTTTTTTGATACAGCAACATACCGGCCCTCCGGCATATACACAATGGAAGCACCTTTGAGTTCTATTATACCTGTAAGCCTAGGTCCTTTTGTTCCTGCAGGATCTTTCTTTACTTGTACGAGCAGTTTCTGGCCTTGGTGCAGAAGTTTATTGATTACTGCAGAGTTTCTTTCCTTCTCATCCATTGACACAAAATCTGCCAGGTCATCTATATGTAAAAAACCATTTTTGCCTTCGCCAATATTAATAAAAGCAGCATTCAGGCCCTTTTCAACCTTGTCGACACGGCCAAGATATATATTACCGACAATCGACTCTTTTTCAGGCTGGTAGACATGAAGACTTTCCATTATTCCATCGCGCAGGCGAGCCCATCTTTTTTCCCGTCCCACAGCATTTACGATAATCCTGTTCATCAAGCTCTCCTCTTTTCGCGTACAAATAGAATAAGGCCAACCGTTAGCCGGCCGGCCTTTTCATCATAATATGCAGAGCAGCTTTACGCAAACGATTCAATATAAATACAGAAGGTCCCGGGATTTAGCCGTTGTCATTTTTTCAGTAAAATAAGCATGCAGAATTTCATTTTCATCGAGTTTGCCGGCTTCCTTGCCATCCACATAAACAATGAGTGGATGCTTGAACCCTCTATGGAATTTCTCCAACACAGAATAAAGGGTTTCTTCTCCATTCACCTTCAATGGTTTCAAATCCCGGACATCCCCACTCTTACCGTAGTACCTTTCCAGTAAAAATCTCATGAAAGTAAATTGCCTCTGCTTCCACTCTTTCCATAATGAAAAATACAAAAAGGACAAGATGATCCAAAGATTAAGATGGAAAGGCACCGTCAAAAGGACCACCGTATGAAACAGCAGGAGCACACTGAGGGACAGGATCAGCGTCCACTGGTAGGCAACTATGAAAGTGAACTTATATCCAAGGCCGATCGACAGAAGCTTCCCGCCATCCAAAGGCCAAATGGGAAGAAGATTGAACAGCAGGACCATCAAGTTCAATTGAATGAAAAGCTCGTAATGATAAGAAGGTATCAGCCCGGTTGAATAGAGAAGCTTGGCTCCCCCCATCATCCACAAGTGCTGCAGCGGACCCGCGGCCACTACAATGAGTTCTTCCTTCAAAGACCGGTTTCCATGCTCATCCATTTCTGCCACCCCGCCAAACGGAAGGAGCGAAATTCTCTTAATGCGCCAAGAAAAAACATGGGCCGCACCCCCATGTCCTAACTCGTGTATAAAAATAATGACCAAGAGCATTACCAGCTCAACAAAGTGGGCGGTCAAAATCGCCAGTCCGGCAGCCGCCCACAGAAGCGGATGAATATGAACCTTCTTCAGCAATTTTCCGAATTCATTCAAATGTTATCACCTGGATTGGATCTATGAAAGCATCCTCTTTTTTGATGGCAAAATAAAATTCGCCAGTCGCTGTATCTTCTTCATCGGTAACAGTGCCGACCGGATCGCCTGATTTCACTTGTGCATATTGAGTGACTTCAATCGTGTTCAAGTTTCCATACCATGATTCTGATTTGTCATCATGCTGAATGATCACAGTCTGGCCAAGATCATCCTTTTTCCCGGCAAATGTGACCAGGCCGCCCTTCATCGCTTCAACTGTTGAACCTTTGCCTGTTTCCACCATGATGCCCTGTCCGTTGCTTTTAAAATTTTCGACCACCTTTCCGGAAGCCGGCAGTGCATATTCAGCTGTTTCAGCCGCGTCAGTTTGACTGCTTTCTTTTTCCTCAGGAAGCAAAGCCAGCGGTTTTCCGAATTGATCCTCATACCATGAAGCAACCGCCGCAAACTGGAACTCCTTCGTCATCGTCTGTTGTACATAGGAACGCGCTTTGTCAAAACCAGGTACCTGATTCTGAAAAAGAATAGCCGTACAAAGAACAAGGACGCTGGTCCCCAGGATTTTGAGGATGAACAGCTCCTTGCTGAACAGGGGATGTGTTCCTTCTGAAGGCCCTCCTTCATATGATGAAAACCTTTCCCCTCCATACCTTTCTTCGTCTGTCGGAAGCAGCATGCCCCGGGATGGAGTCGAAGTGGAACTGCTCATCCGTTTTCTCTTAGCAATCCGCTTTCTGATTTCATCCGCTCGATTCCCCATAATACCATTCCCCTTTTTATATGCTGGAACGCGTACAGCCTGGAGTCTGTAACGATCGGCTTTCGGTGCAGACTCTTCTCACTGTATAGTACAAGTCCCTTTTGCTATCAATATATGACTTGTCCTTTGGAAATATGTCTGTTGAAGACTTCGTTGAATGAAGTTCCTCCCATGTTGGCAGAATGGTGCAGCCGTTACTCTGCGAGGTGCATCATCTTCTCGTTTTTCCTTTTTGATGTATCGCGCTCGCTCACCGAGGTGCATCATCTTCTCGTTTTTCCTTTTTGATGTCCCGCGCTCGCTCACCGAGGTGCATCATCTGTTCACTTTTCCATTTTGATGTTCCCCGCTGGTGAGGTCACTATTTCACTCGCAATTTCTATGTTTTCTAAAAACCCTAAAGCCGCTGCTCAACCCTCTCATCTCGAACAAAACACAAAAAAACCGCCTGCACAAACGCAGGACGGCTTTCCTTAGTTTTCTATTAAGCTTTCACACCAAAGAACTTTTTCAGTTTGGTGAAAACACCTTGTTTATCCTCATCCAGGGATTGAAGCGGTACCGATTCTCCGAGGATTCGTCTGGCGATATTGCGGTAGGCGATGGATGCTTTGCTGCTTGGATCCATGGCAATCGGCTCGCCTCTGTTGGAGGACTTGATGACATTGTCATCATCCGCCACGATGCCGATCAGGTCGATGGACAAGTGAGTCGTGATTTCATCGACATCCAGCATTTCGCCGCTTTTCATCATATGAGTCCGAATGCGGTTGATGATGAGCTTCGGAGGCTCGATATCTTCCTTTTCGAGCAGGCCGATGATTCGGTCTGCATCTCTGACAGCGGAGATTTCCGGCGTGGTTACGACAATTGCTCTGTCAGCGCCGGCCACAGCATTTTTATAGCCTTGTTCGATTCCGGCAGGACAGTCGATAATGATATAGTCATAGTCTTGCTTGAGTGTATCGATCAATTTCTTCATCTGTGGAGGAGAGACCGCCGATTTATCGCTTGTCTGTGCGGCCGGAAGCAGGAAGAGTTTATCATCAAAGCGCTTGTCTTTCACAAGGGCCTGATGGATTTTACAGCGCTCTTCGACGACGTCGACCAGATCATAAATGATCCGGTTCTCTAGCCCCATTACGACATCCAGGTTCCGCAGGCCGATATCGGTATCCACCAAACAGACTTTTTTCCCTTGCAGAGCTAATGCCGTACCAACATTCGCGGACGTAGTCGTCTTACCTACACCACCCTTACCTGAAGTGATTACTATAGCTTCACCCACATTAGCGTCCCCCTTTAAAACTGGTTATATTTGGTCTAAGATGTTTCAAAACTTGCAATCTGTCAATCACGATTTGATTTGACTCATCTATGTACGCGCATTCCATTTCATGTCCTTCTTCCTGATCGAAATGATCGGGAGCCCTGTTCAGGCAATCTGCTATCCGAAGCTGGGAGGGTGTCATCTGCGATGCGACTATGACAGCTTCATTGCTGCCCGTATACCCCGCATGTGCGATTCCCTTCAGCGCGCCAAGCACATAAAGGTTGCCGGCTGCTTTAACGGTGCCTCCAGGGTTGACGTCTCCTACAATAAGAAGATCGCCTGGGACCTCAATCACCTGGCCCGAACGAATGACACCGGCAATGGTATGGATTTCACTTTCTTCTTTCATCTTTAGAGCTTCTTCATTGGTCACGACATTGCTGGTAATCTCCTGGACTGATAGATTGCGTTTTTCACTTACAATTTCCCGGAGCTCCTCTTTCTGCCGTGAAGTCAAATATCTATTTCCCGCTTGTATTTTTACTGTAATCAGAGGAGTTCCCTCACTCTGCCGGTATTGCGCAGACAGCTTGTCCTTCAGCTCACTTTTCAGCTCCTCTAAGGAACACTGATCATTCAAATGAAGGGTCAATCCATCCTTTGTACCTTTAATCATAACGTTTTGCCTTTTTTTCATGTCGGAATAATTCACCTCAGTCGTCATTAAATTCGACAAATGCATGCCTGTTTCCTTTTTTTACCGTGCTTTTTAAAATTTATTGAGGAAAGGATGTGAGGTGAGTGAAATGTGCAGCTATGCATATCCGCCCTGCTCCTTACCTGCTGAAACAACCGTTCAAGCAAGCTCTAAAAAAAGCAGCGGCAAGAACAGCTCATTTAGTCTTCCAGTCTTTCTTTCTCGAGCTTTAATAATAATTGCTTCAAAGGATAAGAAAAGATGAGAATAAAAACAGCATTCAAGACGAGCGTCGGCCATAGACGCAAATCTGCAAATGTTGCAATATCCCAATCGGTTTTCCCTATCAGCAGATTGATTTCATAGACAATAAATTCCAGGATCGACACATTCAGCAACATCACTAAACTCGTCACAATCAAATTGCTGTTCAATACTTTCATGATCCGGGATGTCAAAAAAGTGACAAAGGGGAAAATGAACAAGTACACGCCAAGTACCTCCGTAAAAAATGAATCATAAAGAAATCCGAAAATAAAGGCGTAGAGGATGGCCGTCGTATTATGATAATAGACGCTCATCAGCAAGATGAAAATAATCAGGAAGTGCGGGACAAGAACCCTGTCACTGCTGATTATATCCAGTGGGAGAAAAGTGACGAAAACACTGGATCCGTAAAAACAAAGTAAGGCAATCAGCGGGAGGAGGAGTCTCTTCATTCCTCACCCTCCGCTTCTTCCGGCTCCTCCAGGTCGATGCTCACCTTGCTTCTGTCCACAACGATTACATGCTCGAGGTGATATAAATCTGCAGTCGGTTCCACATAAGCCGTTTGCGTCAGCCCATACTGGTCAGACTCGATTTCCTTTACTTCGCCGATCGGAAGACCCTTAGGAAAAACTCCGCCAAGACCGGAAGTGATCACTTTAGATCCCTCTTCTACCTCCATGTCATTAGGGATTCGTTTAACAAGGAGCTGGTCCCTGTCCGTATCATATCCTTCAATGGAGCCGATGACATTTTCTTCTCCCTGGATAAGGGCTGAGATTCTGTTATTCGGGTTCTTATTGCTGAGCAGCTCGATTGTTGACGAAAACTGCTTGACGCTTTTTACTTTTCCAATTAATCCTTGAGCTGTAATGACAGCCATATTGGATTGAACTCCCTGAACTTTCCCTTTATCTATCACAAGCAGGTCTTCCCATTGACTAGGATTTCTGGCAATGACGGTCGCCTGGATAGGATCAAAGTCTCTCAGGTTTTCTTCCTTGCCGAGTATCTCACGTAATTCATCATTATCTTTTTCAAGGTCCTTGACCATTGTTTCCAACTTTACAAGTTCTTCAAGCCTGGATTTCAGCTTTTGGTTTTCTGTGTAAGTATTTTGCAGGTCTGATACATTTTCAAAGAAACCTGCTACTGCTCCAACCGGTTTGGATACAAGCGACTGCCCGAATCCGACAATATCTCCTACAAACTGTTCCGGCCAGGAAATGTTATCCCTTTCACGAACAGAATATCCTATCAATCCCACCAGCACGATGATGCTGACAAGGAGGATGATCAATCGTTTATTCAAAAAAAAGCGGGGCATGAAAGACACCTCTATCTTTTACACTTATTTTCTCTCCTGATGTATTAAAAATAATAACCTTTTAAGTACACTTCTTAATCTACCATTATTCTTAAAAATGAAAAAGAGCCTTTTATGTAAAAGCTCACAGAGTTTAAAAGGATACTTTTACCATTCACAGCAAACAAGAAGGGGCTGCCCACTAAAACTTCCAAAGAGTGCAGCCCCATTCTGAATATTAATCCATTTTATTTCTTATTTTTAAATAAATCGATATGGTCCAGAGCTTTCCCTGTACCGATTGCCACACAATCAAGCGGGTTTTCCGCTATAAGGACAGGCATCTTCGTTTCATCACTGATGATTTTGTCCAGGTTGCGCAGCAAGGCTCCGCCGCCAGTAAGGACGATGCCGCGATCCATGATGTCGGCTGCCAATTCCGGTGGAGTCTTCTCAAGTGTGCTCTTAACCGCGTCCACAATGGAGTAAACTGTGTCCCTGAGTGCAGCTGCAATTTCATCAGCTGTGATATCAATCGTTTTCGGCAGTCCTGTCAACAGATCTCGTCCGCGGATATCAAGTGTATCGATACCCTCCGATTCTCCAGCAGAACCGATTTCGACTTTGATGGTTTCAGCTGTACGGTCCCCGATCATTAAATTGTACGTTTTGCGGATATAGTTGATGATGGCTTCATCCATTTCATCACCTGCTACACGGATGGATTGGCTGGTCACGATTCCGCCAAGGGATATGATGGCGACTTCTGTCGTTCCGCCTCCGATATCCACAACCATACTTCCAGTTGGTTCCCATACCGGAAGATTGGCGCCGATAGCCGCCGCAAATGGTTCTTCAATTGTAAAAGCATCCCTCGCTCCTGCCTGTCGTGTAGCGTCAATGACAGCACGTTCTTCAACAGCGGTGATGCCTGATGGAACACAAATCATTACATATGGCTTACGGGAGAAGGAACCTCTTCCATTTGTCGCCTGTTTTATGTAATATTTCATCATCGTAGCAGTAGTTTCGTAATCAGCGATGACACCGTCTTTCATTGGACGGAGGGCAACTACATTCCCCGGAGTTCTTCCTATCATATTTTTAGCGTCGTTTCCGACAGCGACAATTTGTTTAGAATCCGTCTGCATTGCCACTACTGACGGCTCGCGGACCACGATTCCTTTTCCTTTAACATAAACGAGCGTATTAGCCGTTCCTAAGTCTATTCCAAGATCCTTTGTACCAAACATGGTTGTATCTCCCTTTCTAATACGGAATGGGGTCATTCCAATCTATATAAGCTCTTTCCCTATATATCGAACTGAACTTGCAAAAAGCATAAACAATATTATAGCTTAACCGTTACAAAAAACAAAGCCTCATAAGTAGCCTTTTTCCTTTAAGCTGACATATTTCTTTTCCCCTATGATCAGGTGGTCGAGAACGTCTATCCCTATGATTTTCCCGCATTCGACCAGCCTCTTCGTGACCTCAATATCCTCCCTGCTCGGAGTAGGGTCCCCGGAAGGATGATTATGGATGCAAATGATTGAAGCCGCAGACCTCCGGAAGGCTTCCTTAAAGACTTCACGCGGATGAACGATAGAAGCATTCAGGCTGCCGATAAAAATAGTCTGCTTGTGAAGCACCTGATTCTTCGTGTTGAGATATAGACAGACGAAATGCTCCTGCGAAAGAAATCTCATATCATTCATCACATAATTGGCTCCATCTTCAGGTGAGCGGATTGCATAACGGTCATCGTATGCAAGGTTGCCGATCCTGCGCCCAATTTCAACAGCTGCCATGATCTGCACAGCCTTCGCCAGCCCGATTCCGTTAATTTCCGTGATTTCCTCAAGTGAGGCTTCCTTTAACATCCTGAAGCCTTCGAAAGTGGTCAGAACCCTGTTCGACAATTGCAGGACAGACTCCGATTTAGTGCCCGTCCTTAAAATGATTGCCAGCAGTTCCTGATTCGACAGGCTCGCGGCACCGCTTTGGACCATTCGTTCCCTCGGCCTTTCGTCAGTCGGATAATCCCTGATCATCAATTTAGTCTCTGTCAAATGAATCGATACCTCCCAATTATAACGCATGGGAGGAAAAAAGAGGAAATATGCTTATGGGTGATAACCCATTTCTTTCAAGCTGCGGTATACCTGGGAAATCGGCAGACCGACAACTGAGAAATAATCACCCCGGATCTCCTTCACCAGGAAAGCACCCAGTCCCTGGATGCCGTACCCCCCTGCTTTATCGAGGGGTTCGCCGGAAGCTGCATAAGTATCTATTTCCTCTTCTGACAGCTCCCAAAACGTTACATCTGTTTTTTGTAAAACATTTTTTCCTGCGCGTCTCTTACAATGGCTACACCTGTATAGACGGAGTGTGTGCTGCCTGACAGCATCCTTAACATTTCCTTGGCATGATCGGCATCCTCTGGTTTTCCCAGGATGGCATCATTATGGACAACTACAGTGTCCGAGCCGATCACAAAGGCACCTGGATGGTCTGCAGCCACTGAAGCTGCTTTTCGTTTGCTAAGTTCCATGACGACTTCGTCCGGCTGAAGATCTGGAGGGAAAGTTTCGTCAGCATGGCTGACTTCAATAGAGAAAGAAAGTTGGATTTGTTGTAGAAGTTCTTTTCTGCGGGGAGAACCTGAAGCTAAAATGAGGTTTGACAATACATACACCTTTCCCTTCTTCCGTTTGATTGGGAGATACAAGTTAATCGTACCAAATACTTGTACCAATCACAACTAATAACCGAAGAGTTTGGAGGGACTGAAATGGTGTCGCTGACAAAATAAAAAGCAGAACTCCTATAATAAGGATTCCTGCTATGATTTCCGCTTCAGGAGCACGACTCTGCGGGGTCTCACCTGTCCCGCTAGTCCCGCAGGAGGTCACTCCCCTTTCGCTCCAATCAGACAAGTAACGCTTTAGGTTCTTGCATTTATGGTTAATAGGACATAAAAAAACATGCATTATCCTACATGTTTTTTCTGCAATATAATATTTTAGGTGCTCAATTATTTTATTGCTAGCGTTATATTTATCAGTGGCACCTTTTCTGTATAAAAAATAGAGGACAAGTCCTTAACGGATTGCCCCCCATGTTTATACAATAATTTATTCCTCGTTAATTCAACTCGTATTGCGCTTCAGCTCTGCCTCTTTATTATATATTTCCCGGAAAATATCCATTATACGAGTTAAGGTTACAAATTATGATAGGCCTCCAGGTAACTTAGAAGGGATTGCTGTGAAGCGACCAGCTTGGCGAGTTCCGAGGAAGACTTATATTCCTGGAGGTTAAGAGCAGCTGCACCCAGCTTTTCTTGCAGCCCTTTCATACTTTCGCTTGTTTTGATGGCAGTGATGTCTTTCAGGAGTGTATTGATTTCATCAAGCTTTTCATCATTTACACTTCCTGTTGTATACGCACTTGAACTTTCGGCAGCTACTGCTGAATATAGGCTTGCCGATTTTTCCAGGAAGTCAGCATCAGCTTTAGATCCTTCCACTTGTTTCTCTGGCAGGACAATATCTTTGGCATACACTTCGATGTTCTGCTCTGTCAGCTTTTCACCCATTGCTTTGGCGCTTTCCAAGTCACCAGCCGTTCCAACGAAAAGGTACTGGCTCCCTTCCATTTCTATCTGTATAACCGGCAGCCCTTTTGCTTCTATAGATGATTTCATTGTATTGGCCGAGTCTGCAGTGGAAAAGTAACCTCCCTGCAAGACAGAGGCATTCATGCTCTTCAAGGAAATACTTCCTCCGCCTTCTGAAGGTGAGGCTGCTTCACCTGCATTAGCACTGCCGGGCTCCTGAAGCTTTATGGCAGGTGCGGACTGCTCTCCTTCCGTGATTACATTAAGAATAATGAAGCCGAATATGAGGGAAAGAGCTACTGCGCCTACCAGCGTATAGATGATGCGGGCAATTCCCGGAGTTATTCCCCCTCCGCTGTAATTCCTTTTTCCTTTTTCTTATTCTTCTGGACATAATTGATTTTCTTGAACTCTTTAGGGACCGGATCTTCATCTGGAAGAACCCATTCAAAGGAATCATCTTCTGCCCGTTCTTCAGCAGCAGCAGATTCCTGCTCGCCCAATTTCCAATTATGTACAGGAAGATCTTCCTGGAAATCTTTTTTATCGCCATTGATCTTGATGGTGATGCCGGCAGTTTTCTTTTCCCGCTTGTCCACTTTTGACCCCCTCCTTTTTGTCGTTTTTTTCATGCTATCACAGCGCATTAAAAAAAGAACAAGACTTTTGTCGTCTTGTCCCAAGAGGTTTTCGTCAATTTTTTCACTTGGATGATATCAGGCTAACATTTATATCTTTCATTAGGACGGGCGTATAGTCTTCCCCGTCAATTTCGCATAGCTTTTTGGTTTCACCGATGAAGCAGATAGATACAATGCTTTCTTTATTTACCACAACGAAAGTATCATTATCTTCCGGATTCAAAAGTTTCTTTGTAAAAGGATCCCGAATCTTTTCTATCATATTATTTTCATAGAGAGTTTTATAAGAGATTTCGGTGAGTTCATTATCATGCAGCAGGGATTCTTTTGCGTACAAGCTGGCTGCATCTTTTAAAGTATGGGCATTGGCGACAAACGCCTGATGTTTTGATTTTTCTATAATTTGGCCGATGGCGAGGACTGCGATCATCCCGATGATCCCCATTATAACGATGACCGCCAGCAGCTCGACCAGCGTCAATCCTTTTTGATTCAGTTTCATTAGGTCCAGCCCCTTTGCAGGCTCTCTTTTTATTCGTCGTCTTCCTCTTCCAAATCACCGTAGGAGCTGAAAGGATTCACCTTATTTGCTGGAGGCGGGGATTTCAGTCCAGGCATCTCTTCTATCAGTTGAATCATGTCAGGCAGATAGAAAGCGGCGACCACCAGCTTGTAGCTGACTTTATCATAACTGTCACCCTCAGCCGTTGATTCTTCCGGCCCCTCAAAGGCAACCTGTTCAATTTCTGTTATTCTATCAAGCTCTTCAAGAACTTCCAGGAATCTTTCCATTTCGAAATAGCTTGGAGATTCTACTGAAAGGGTGGCGCTGATTTTCTTCAGCCCCTGTGGCAGCAGTTCCTGCGGCTGTGCTTCTGAATCAACTTCTGTCTGTGCTTCTTCACCGGTACTTTCATCACCCTGTGCAGAAGAAATATTCTCTATGTCCTCTTCAGCGCTTTGCGAAGTCAGAGGCAGGGTCACATCGCCCTCGGCAAACTGAATGCTTGATACGAAACTGGTGGATATCGTCTCCGCCTTTTCCAGATCAAGCAGGAGCTTTTCTGTCATAGGTTTAACAGGAACCTTCTTCTGAAGAGAGATTGAACTCTGAAAGGTTTCCTGCTCGATATTGGTTGTCTTTTCTTCTAGCAGGGAAATCAGTTTCTCTTCTGTTTCCAGTTCCTGCTCTCGCAGGGCAATTTCCTTCTGGACCGGATTGTACAGCAGGAAATAGACTCCTGTTAAGATCAAAATTCCAAGAAGTAAAGAACCGGCGATAAGGAGCCACTCTCTTTTTTAAATTGGAGGTTCATTATTCATCCCCTCCTTCATTCTCAGCCTGAAGCTCATTTTTTATGGCCGCCTGGTTCAGTGAGATTTCATACTGACCCAAGTATCTTGGCATGATTTTATCTTCAGACAGGACGATGGTATCCTCTGCTGTTTCGCCCTGTGACGTTTCGACAGATGTCAGCTTTGCTTCCCCTATCCACTTGGAACCTTTCAGGTCATTGAGGAAGTAGGCAGCCTGTCTGCTCGTGTCGAACTGGACATTGAGGTTGATCATGCCTTCTTCCGTGTAATTGAACGACTTGAAGAAGCCTCTCTCAGGAAGCAGGGCCGTGAGATGCTCAAGAACCGGCACCGTATCAATCGGATACTGTTCAGCCCACTTGACAGCGGTTTGAAGCTCTTGCAGGCCGTCGGATGATTGAATGCTGTTCATCGCAGTTTCCTGCTGAAGGCGGAATTCTTTCTTCATCTCAAGATCTTTAGTCAAATTCTCTAATTTTTGCTGAGTCAGATTCGTATTAATCAGCAGGAATGCCGTCCCGATAATCGTCAATACAATAGATGCAATCGCAATATAGACCGGCAGCCTGCGTTTTCGTTCTTTCTGTGGAAGTAAATTGATATCAATCAGCATCACAGCACCTCTTTCAGCGCGAGACCGACAGCCAGGTCATAGTATGCCGGCACTGACTGCCCTTTAGAGTCAAGCATGGAATCCTGTGGTGCTTTATGTACAGATGCGCTCAGTCTTTCCGTTAAGGTTGTGTAGATTTCGTTTAGATAGGGATGGTCTCCAGTCAAAATGACATTGTTCACATTGACCTCTCCCTTATTCAGAGAGTATTTATAAAAACTGAACACTTTCTCGATCTCTTTGAACGTATCTTCCAAGTAAAATATTCCTCCGCGATGTGGATCAGGGGATGTTTCTGGAAGCTCTACATCTCCCTGGAAGGAAATCGGCCTGAGAAAGATCGGCTGGTTTTTATGAAAAATGGAAATGGTCAAAAGTTTTTCATCAAACTGAAGAATCATTTCGTGATCGGAACTTCTCACCATATCATTGTGATAAAAGAATCTGTAGAGAGCTAACGGAGAAATATCGGCGACCACCGGCTTCAACTTCACTTCATCAAGGATATCTCTATAGGTATGAATGACTTCTTCAGGCGAAGCCACCAGCAGTATCTCCTGTTTATCGTCTTTCTCCCCAAGCTTCACGACATCAAATAGAGGATCTTCAAAAGGAAGATGAATGCTTGTGCCGATTTCCATGAACAGATAGCCTTTCAATTCATCCTCAGCGATATCCCCTGGAACGAGCACTCTTTTGACGATGATAGATGTGCTGGGAACAATGAAGCGGACCTGCCGCTTCTTGATTCCCCAGTCATAAATACACTCCTCCAGAATCATGGCAAGGGTGTCATATTCAATGATCTTTCCATCTGTAATGACGCCTTGAGGAAGAAGCTTCTCTCCATAATTCTGCACAATCAGCGGAGATCCCATCTTCAAGTCTGCGTAGCGGATTGCTGTATCAGTGATGACAAGATTCGCTATTCTATTGTTATTACCAAACAATCCAAAGTTCATTGAATATAACCCCTTTACCTAACGCTCTTTTCGTAAACTTTTCTGCTATTTAATATAAATTTCGAAAAACACGAACCTGTTCGGAGAGAAAACCCAGTATCCAGGGGAAAAATCCGGTGCTTGGGATTTTTCCGAAAGCCACAATTTATCGAAAACAGCTCTATCTAAAAACCCATTAAGAGTGATAAATACCAGTCTATAATACTGTCATAATAAAAATACGATATTAAAGCACCTGCTGCTATGAAAGGCCCGAACGGAATTGGTTTTTTTCTTTCGAAGAAGCCTGCGGCCAGCCCGATTATTCCAATCACCGCCCCAAGAAGAGTTGCGAGGAAAAACGCCAGCAGAACCGGTCCTGCCCCCATAACAAAGCCAATGAGCGCGTACAATTTAATATCGCCGCCGCCCATTCCGCCTTTACTGATGACAGCGATCAGCAGAAGCAGGCTGAATCCGATGGCGCTTCCAGCCAAAGAATTCCACCACGGGTCCAACGGGATAAATATCCGTTCTAACAAAAAAAGCCCCGAGAAAAATAACAGAACTTTATCCGGGATGATCATGTATTTTATATCAGAAACAAAGATGATGACAAAAAGCGAAACAAGTGTGAGAGCAACAAGAAGTTCCGGCTCCCATCCGATGATAGAATACGAGATTAGAAATAGTATGGCGGTTGAGGCTTCCACTAAAGGATAAAGAGGAGAAATGCGCTCCCTGCAGCGGGAACACTTTCCTCCTTGAATGATGTACGACAGCACCGGAATCAATTCCAGCGCTGTCAGGGTATGACCGCATGCCGGACAAGAGGAACGCGGCTTGACGATCGATTGGTTAAGCGGCACCCTGAGACCTACTACGTTGTAGAAGGAGCCTAGTAGGAGGCCGTAGATAACCAAGAGCAATATTATCATTTTAATTTTCGTCTACAGAATCTCTTGATAATGCATTCTCAGCAACATTAGTGATATTCCGATCTGCTCCAATTAAGGTTACAGAGTAAGTGAATTTACTAGAATCATTAGTAATCGTAACAAATGAGCTATCCGTAGGTTCATCCGAAAAAGTGGCTTGATCTACTGCTCCTCTTTCATATGTAGTCTCATCACCGTCAGGATCTTCTACTGTTTCAATATATCCTTCTCCTTCTAAGTAACCTAAGCTTATATAAGTCGATTCTCCATCAGCCGGATGAATATTATCATTAGAAGTAACCGCAATCTTAGCAGAGTTAATCATTTGAGTAGCATTCGCAACATGAGCATCCTTCCTAGAGTTATCAATCAATCCACCAATACTAGGGATGGCAATAGCAGCAATAATTCCAAGGATGACAACGACAGCAAGCAATTCGATAAGGGTTAACCCTCTTTGGTCTTTCAGTTTTTGACCGATTTTCTTAAACATTCTCCGTACCTCCTATGGTTCTTTTAGATTAGGTAAATAGTATTTCTGTTTTAATTATACATGACAATTTTGTCATTTAAAGTAGCAAATTGTAAAATTTTTAAAGAAATTGTTTAATAGCCTTGTACGTTGTTGAAGATCTCGAACATTGGCACCATGATCGATGTGACGATGGTCCCGACCAATGCGGCGAGGAAGACGATCATCAGCGGTTCGATCAGGGATTTCAAGCGGTCTGTGCTGTTTTCGACTTCTTTTTCATAGAAGTCCGCTACTTTTCCCAGCATGGAATCCAGTGAACCGGTTGTTTCCCCGATGGCGATCATCTGGGTGACGAGCGGCGGAAACGCCCAGTGCTTTTTCATCGGCTCTGTCAGAGATGTCCCTTTTTCAAGAGAATCCCTGGATTGACGGAGTACTCTGGCGACCACTTCATTCTCGACGACCTTCTCGACGATTGCCAGAGCCTGCAGGATCGGGACCGAGCTGGAAAACAAGGAACTTAATGTTCTTGTCATTCTGGCCAGTGCCGCTTTTTGAATCATGCTGCCGAAGATCGGCATGCGCAGCATCGCGTAGTCAAAATAATATTTCGTTTTGCTATTTCTCTTGATTACCATGATGCCGGCCGCAAATGCCGCCATGGCTGCCGTTACCAAATACCAATACTTCTGCATGAATTCACTCGAGCCCAATACGAATTGCGTGATGGCAGGAAGCTCGCCTCCAAAATCCGAAAGCATGGTGACAAACGTCGGTACCACGGCCACCAGCAGGAAGATGACGACCGCTATCGCGATCACTCCTACTACCGCCGGATAAGCAAGGGCGGAAACGATCTTCTGTCTTGTCATATGCTGCTTTTCATAATGTGTGGCAAGGCTTTCCAGGGTTTCGTCCAGGCTTCCAGATGCTTCCCCTGCCCTGATCATGTTGATCAGCATTGATTCGAAAATCCTTCTGTGTTTGGCAAGTGCATCCGAAAGCGGATTTCCGTCTTTCAGCTCTGACTGCACTTCAACCAGCGCTTTGCCTAAAGGTTTGCTTTCTGTCTGCGAGGAAAGGATGTCCGTGGCGTCCACAACGGTTACCCCTGCCTGCAGGAGGGTCGCAAACTGTCTTAGAAAAATGACCATGTGCTGCAGCTTGACCGGATTTCCAATTGCTATATCCTTGGTCAGCAGAGTTTCCGGGACTTCATTCATCTCGATGACCCGGATGCCTTGGTTCTTCAGTTTGAGCATCGCTTCCCTTGTCGATCCTGCCGTTAATATCCCTGACTTTTTGCCTGTCCGTCCTCGTCCTGTATATTTAAAGCGCGCCATCTAGGTCGTCTGCTCCATTTCAATATAAGGAAAGGCCGATTCCCGGGAGATGATACCGGATTCATACAGATTTCTGATGCTGGACGACATGAGATGCATCCCCAATCCTTTTGAAGTTTGCAGGATATTATCGATTTGGTGGACCTTTTCGGAACGAATCAGGTTGGCGATCGCCGGATTATTGACGAGCAGCTCCGTTGCGGCCCGCCTTCCTTTTTTATCAACCGTCGGGAACAGCCTCTGGGACAGAATCGCCACTAGGACCGAGGCGAGCTGGATCCTTACCTGTGCCTGCTGCTCAGGAGGAAATACATCCACAATCCGCTCGATTGTAGCTGCCGAACTGGACGTATGTAAGGTAGCAAATACAAGATGTCCTGTTTCAGCAGCCGTTATTGCCGTATGAATCGTTTCAAGATCCCGCATCTCCCCGACAAGTATGATGTCCGGATCCTGGCGGAGCGCACTGCGAAGCCCTCTTGAGAAGTTCTTCGTATCAAAGCCGACTTCACGCTGATCGATGATGGAACTGCCATGCTTGTGAAGATACTCAATGGGATCCTCCAGGGTGATGACATGCTTGCGCATGGTCCGGTTCACATGGTCGATCATCGAAGCCAGCGTAGTGGATTTCCCGCTTCCCGTCGGACCTGTGACAAGGACAAGGCCCTGAGGTTTTTCAGTAATCTTTTTCAGCACCGGCGGAAGCGACAAGTCATCAATGCTTGGGATGCTTGTCGGCACAATCCTGATGGCAAGCGAAATGCACGAGCGCTGCTGATAGACGTTGATCCGGAAACGAGATATTCCCGGAATGCCATAGGAGAAATCAAGCTCGCCTTGATCCAGGAACATCTTCCAGAGATCTTCGGGAACGATCGACTTCGCCATGCCCTCTGTGTCAGCAGGCTTCAGGATGTCTTTGCCATACCTCTTCAAATCCCCATGAAGGCGGAACACAGGTGGCGCGCCAACGGTCAAGTGTATATCGGATGCCTTCAGCTCGTATGCTGACCGCAATAAATAGTCGATTTTCTCTTTCATTTCTATCACCTATTCTGAAATGGCTACCCGAAGGATTTCTTCGGTCGTCGTCAAGCCTTGTTTTACTTTCAATAATCCATCGTCGACGAGTAAGATGGTCTTGTTTTTCACCGCATGTTCACGAAGCTTGGAAAACGATTCGCCATTTAATATGACTTTTCTCATGTCCTCATTCATGACAAGGACTTCGTGGATCGCGAGGCGTCCCTTATAGCCTGTCATGTTGCAGGAAGAACAGCCTTCTCCCCGCATGATTTTATCGATTTTCATGCCTCTTTTGGCAAAGATTTCGACCTCGCGCTTACTCGGTTCATGCTCACGGCCGCAGTCACGGCACACTTTCCTGACAAGACGCTGGGCAACAATGCCGCTCAATGAAGAAGCGACAAGGAACGGCTCCACTCCCATATCCAGAAGTCTCGTGACGGTTCCTAGAGAATCGTTGGTGTGGATAGTACTAAGAACAAGATGTCCTGTTAAAGAAGCCCTGATGGAGACTTCCACTGTTTCCTTGTCACGTATCTCCCCGACCATGATGATGTTCGGATCCTGACGCAGAATGGCTCTCAAGCCCTTGGCAAATGTGAGGCCGACGTTGGGGTTAACCCCAATCTGGTTGATGCCTTCAAGCTGGTACTCGACAGGATCTTCAACTGTGATGATGTTGACTTCTTCACTATTCAAATGGTTTAACGCTGCATAGAGTGTAGAGGACTTACCCGACCCCGTCGGACCTGTAATGAGGACGATCCCTGTCGGCTGCTTGATCATATCCATGAACCGCTTGAAATTCAGTTTATTGAACCCCAGCTGCTTGATATCATTCAATGCAGAGCTGAGATCGAGTATCCGCATGACGACCTTTTCACCGAATACGGTCGGCAGTGTGGAGACACGGAGATCGACCGGCCTGTAATCCACATTGGTTTTGATCCTTCCGTCCTGCGGCACCCTGAACTCTGTGATATCGAGATTGGCCATGATCTTGATCCTTGCTATCAGCATGCTCTGCATATGCTTCGGCAGGTTTCTTTCCGTTCTCAAGACACCATCAATCCGGTAGCGGATCGATACCTTCGTCTCCTGGGGATCGATGTGGATATCACTGGCCTTTTGCGTGACCGCATTTGAAAGGATCTGGTTGACAAGCTTAACGATCGGCGAATCCTGATCGACAATCGTCTGTTCTTCTATATTGTTCTTTTCAGGCTTTTCATTGACAAGCTCTTCAAAGCCTTCTTCCGTATCATAGTACTTGGTGACCGCCCTTAGGATATCATCCTTTGTCGCAATCGCTGTTTCGATTTGAAAACCCGTCGACAGCCTCAGGTCTTCTATCGCATAGAAGTCCATTGGGTCTGACATGGCGACATAAAGCTTCTCACCTTCTTTTTTCAAAGGAATCATAAGGTTCCTTTTTGCCTCTTCCTTTGGAATCAGGTGAAAGAGATTTGTATCAAAAGGATAACGATATAAGCTGACATGCGGGATGCCCAGCTGGAACTCGAGGACCTCGATCAGCTGCTGTTCGGTGATATATCCTTTTTGCAACAGGGCATCCCCAAGCTTTTGCCCTTGTTCTTTTTCCTGCAGCGCCATATTAAGTTTTTCTTCTGAAATCAGGCCCGCTTCCACTAAAAGATCGCCGAGCCTCTTCCTGGTCTGTACCATCCAATCACCAGCTTATCTAAATTTCTAGTTCATTTTTTTTATCTTCGTCAGCTGCGGCATCTTTTACATTGGATGCCGCAGCTTTGCCGGTATCTGAATTTGAGCCGTTGTTGTCTTCTACATCCGTGGACGAGCCGCTTTCATTGTCATTTTCAGATGAGTTGTTCTCTTCATCTGAATCATCACTGTTTCCGGAATTCGGCGGAGGTCCGCTGGTTCCGGTTGAATCGGAGTCTTCATCACTGTCAGTCAAAGGATTTTCGACAATATCTTTTTCGTCAACATCTTCCGGAGCTTCTTCCAAGCTATGAATCTCAATTCTATGGACAGGCGGATAAAAATCCTCGGCCATCAGCTTTTCTTCTATTATGTCACCAGTATCACCGATGCTCTGGCGGAACACTTTGATCAAGATGCCCTTCCTTCCTTCTTCAGGCACCTGAACAACATTCTTCTCGAGAAAAGGATTGTACTGGACGATTTTCTTTTGAGGAAATTCTTCTTTGTCCTTCAGCGTTACTTTATAATCTGTCGCCAATGGAAAACCGATCAGCTTGGCGTACAGCTGATTGTCGAGAAGCTCCAGTACAATGAGGTAATCATTATTGTTCGGATTGGCAAAAACAAAATCCTGGTTGCTTGCCCCATCCACTTTGGCCTCATAGCCAAGCTCTATTTCAGCAGGCAGTTCCGGACTGGTGTTTCGCTCTATGATAGAAAAATTGGACTGCAGGACCAGCTTGTACAGAAGGGAAGTGATAACACTGAGTTCTTCTCCCTTTTCATTGCTGGTAAAACCGCTATCTTCCATATGGCGGAGGAACGAGAATTCAGTTCCCTGCTTCACAGTGATTTGCGGAAAGGCTTCTACGAATCTCTTAATCTCTGGTGTAACTGTGATTTTTTCAGAAAGCGCCTCGGCAGTAACTTCCTCCACACTTCCTTTTTCAAAATAATCACTGAGCGAGATGACAGAGCTGCTTGGCAGCATGGACGCCTGGCTGATTAAGTCCTGTTCCAATGACGCCGTATCCATTTCTTCTGCAGACATTTCCGGATAGACTGATTTCAATTGGTCCATAAGGGTTTCCATGTCTACAGTGACAGCCAGAGGAGTGGTTCCTCCCCCGCTGGCATTCTGCACGCTTTGATTGATATCAACAGAAAAGAGAGAAAGATCAATGTCCGTTTCCTGTCCTGAAAGTTCTGCCGTCATCATGGCTGTCGCTTTCCATTCGGCTATCGCTTGGGCAAGGGCATTCTTTGCCTCCTGCTCGGACTGACCTCCCACATTGATGGAAGCCACCATTGTGGACGGTTTGATCACATCGGCCTCAGTGAATTTATTCAATGCAAAAGAGCCTGCATGGGAAAAACCGAAAATAAAAACGGTGGCAGAGAGCAGTGGTATAAATACTTTCTTAACTGGTCTGTTCTCCATGTCAATCTCGCGCTCCCTTCACATTAATCTTGTGTATTCATTGTCAATTCAACGAATACGGACGGTCCTTCATCTTGTGCTCTGGAGATGTCCCCTTCAGTCAAGATGGTGCCATTTGAGATGATGGTTTCGCCGGATACACCTGAGATATCTTTAGTGACACGCTTGCCTTTTAACAATCCTGCCTGCTTATTTCTGATGTTTTCCAAGTCGCTTGATCCGTCTTCTTCAATATCAAGTTCGGCTTGATTTTGCGGAATCAGGTCTTCTACAGAGTCCTTAAAACGGCCCGCTGAATCTTCTTTGACGATTAGAATATCTTTTCCGTAAGTAAGGATTTGCTCTGCTTCCAGCACCTTTTCACTTTCTTTCATTCCTACAAGAATGCCGATGATATTTCCTGTCTCATCATCCACATAGTACTCTTTCGCTTCTCCGATCAATTGGCCTTTTCTGGACATGACCTTTGTATCATTGATGCGGATTTTCTTGTTTACCAGCGCATTTGCGATCGGAATTTCATTCAAGTCAATCACAGCATTTCCGTTTTCCACCGTGACCGCATACTCTCCGATCCCGATTACCTTTTTAAACGGAATGGCCTTCACACTTACCTGCCAATCCTCATGCTCGATCGTCAGGAAATCAACTGATCCTTTTTCAGGATTCACAACCAGGGATTTGACACTCCCAATTTCCACTCCATCGGCGATACTGATAATCGGCAAACCTAAAATTTCATTACTTTTCTTCATACTGCTGCACCTATTCCCTTCCAATTTACATCATTTGTTTTAAAGTATTCTTCCATGCTATTTCTTTATAGTCATTCAATTCACTTTTCAGCACGGGATATGAAAGGAATCTTTCTTCCATTCCTTTTATGAAAGCCATCATTTTTTCGTATTCCTGAGATTCATGATAACGTTGAATTAATTGCTGTGAGATGACATAGTAATCTCGATCATGAAGCTCAGGATGCAGGTACTGCCCTGCTAGCGCTTCAAATTCTTCAAGGGCCATCTTGTTTTTATAGTAAGCCAGTTCTTCCGCTATCGTATGGATGATCAATGTCTGCAGCTGAGCGTTCCCTTCTGGTTCCTGCCCCTGCTGTGTTTCCTCCTCGGAACTCTGATCTTCCTCACCATGGTAAGACTCCTCGATTGAATCCTCCATCTCGTCAGCTTCCAGTAATGCAGCAGGTTCGAGCTCCTCTTCTTGCTCTTCACCCTGCTCTATGGAATCCCCAGAGTGCAAGATTTCACTTTCGACTGTCTGGATATCATCTTCTCCGGCTTCTAAAATTCCTTCTTCCAATACAGGTTCTTCTGGTTCATCTGATGATTCGATTTCTTTTGATTCTTCGCCTTCATCCATACTTTCTTCAATTAAACTCAGCACTTCCAGACCTGACTCGTCAGCTGCTGCAGGCTTCATTAAGAATTCGGCTTCTATCTCTGTTAACTCCCCTAAAGCATGATCCCTATTTGCTTCCGGCTGGTCAGCTTCAGTGTCAGCGGTGATGTCATCCTCTAGATCGCTATATAGCTCTGAATCATCTTTGGCTGATTCCGTATCATCAGACCCATCAATCAATAATTCAATTTCACTAAGTTCCTGATGCTCTTCAGCTCTCTCATCTGACTCCCAGTCCTCATTCATGCCGATATGTGCTGATTCTTCTAATGACTCATCAATATCCGCCATTAGTGTTTCAACCTCATCTGTATTATGTACTGGTTCTGAATGATCCCCTTCTTCCTGCTGGATCAGCATTTCAATCTCACTTAAATCTTCATCAACAGTTTGTTCGAGAGTATCCTCTTCAAGAATGCTGTCTTCTTTATCTTCACTGTCTTGCTCGACATTTTCTTCTATTTCCGGCAAAGCAGCCTCTTCCTTTATATCGTACATGGAGCTGGCATTTTCAGTAAGCAAAGGAATTTCTTCGAGATCTTCATTGATAAATTCTGTTCTTGTATCATTCTCACTTTCTTCCAGGGCTTCTTCCTGAACAGCTTCCGGCTCTTCCAGAATGCTTTCCGGGGGTTCCTGTTCTTCCGCCACTGAGGTAAAAAGAACTTTTTCCGGCCTTTCTGTACCAACGACGGCCTCTGCGCTATTATTTCTATCCGCCAGGCCTTCTTCCGCAAGCAGCAGAGGACCAAAACGGTTTCCGATCATAACGGAGGAGACAATGACTAAAATGAATAAAATAATGGCAACCAGCCCAAGTGGATATTGGTTGGAGGCAAGCAAACCGAGAAGAGAGATCAAAAGCCCTCCCCCTGCTATCCAAACCTTTCCTTTTCTGGACATAGCGCCAGGCATGAAAAACAGGACAGGCAGCAATAAAACAAATGCAATTAAGGCAAAAATATATTCCTCCATCTTTTCACTCCCTTCAGAAAGTATTAATTTTCTATGAAATAAGTACTACTTCTACATTATTCGACTCTTAGTTATTGTATAATAAACTTAGGCATTTTGAAAGAAGGTGACGGAATGAAACTGTCAAATATCTTCAGAAATAACCAAGGTTTGACACTTATTGAGGTTTTAGTCTCAGTTACGATACTAAGCACTGTTCTATTAGTCTTTTTAAATTTTTCTTTCAGGCAGGTACATATACAAATATGAATCAAAAGAAGACAGTGGCCGTCAACGTTGCCAGGAACGCATTGATGCACATGGAAAGCCAGAGTTTTCTTGAAGTTAAAAGAGAGTTTTCCGAAGTTAATGAAGGTACTGCGTCTCCAGAGGATCAATTTTTAGAGCTGAATCTGTGTGAGAATGGTTATAAGACCTTCAGACCCGGTGAGAATAGACCTGAGGGTTGTAACAATATTCCTATCAACGGGACTTTCTATGAAGTAACCATAAAGTCCAAAGAAGTTTCTCCTTCCCAAGAGGAAGAGTTGAATTACTATATACCGATCTCGGCAGAAGTGAGGTGGACGGCAAATGATAAAGACTTCGATACAAAAGTTGACGGAACGGTTAAAAGCGAAGACATCCGATGAAGAAGGCTTCACACTCATTGAGCTGCTTCTCACTTTAGCGATATCGGCAATCCTGCTTCCCGTCATATATGGAACCTTTTTGACAGGATATAAGATTTATGAAAAGGTCAGCATTGAGGGTCAGCTAAGGGAAGATGCCGACTATGTTTCCGCCATGCTGATGAATTCTCTTTATTCAACTCCGTTTGACTATGTGGACGAATGCGAAGATGAAGATAACTGCCTTATCTTCGTCGATAATATTGAAACAGCCCGCAACAACTATAATCCAGAAGTCATAGACCAGGATAAAAAGAGGGACGAAGAAGATATAGATTCATTTAAAATTAAATTAGTAGAGAAAAATGGGAAACACGTTTGGGAAACAGCGGCCGGTACAATCGACACCCCTTCTGATTTTCGCGGCTCCTCCATCAGTTTTGCTTGTTCAAATCCCCACCAGGACGATTTTGATGATGATGACACCAAGGAAGAAAAGTGTACCAATGCCATTATTGAGCTGGATTTTTCCATAGCACATGAAAATGTGGACCGAAATGAACAGCTCAATCTTGAAAGCCAATTCGGGTTTTAAAAAAGATTTCTCACTAAACTTTGCTGTTTTCTGATGTCGAGAATAACGCCATAATTCACCATAATTTTTTACTAGTATCCAAGAAAGAAACCGTTATATTAAATGGCACAAAAAGGAGGGATACGCATGGTAACCAATGAGAAGGGAAATACGCTGATCACTGTCATGATCACTTCACTTGTTGTCATCACAATCGGGATGGCGATTCTATCTGCATCCATCGGAGGGGCCAAGAGAACCGAAGTAAGGGAAACGGATATCGACATTACCTACGATGGGTTAAGACTAGTCGACGAGATGACAGCCGACCTCTCTACCCGCTTGGCACATAATACTTTCAAAATAGAAAATTTATCTGCCTCAGACTTAAGCGCAAAACTGACAGCCTACTTCACTACTCAGTCAACTTCTTCCCAATTCGGAGACAGCATTTCTTGTGTCAATGTCGTCGATGTGACAGGAAGCAGCCCGAAGTATCTAATAGCCGGGACGGAAAATCAGTGCCTCGGCAGCGGTCTGGCGGATCTTGAAACCTTTAACATCGACACCTCGGTTCAGCTGACGAGAGTCCTGGATTTTGTGGTATCGGTCAATACACCGGATGACCAGCAGGGAATGGTAAACAGAACCGTGCGGAAAAGAGTCATCCTGTCGCCGCTGCCCGGATTCCTCAAATATGCTGCAGGTGCAGGTAACCAAACCATCCTTAATGGTTCTCCAAATATTGCAGGAAACGTATTCGGAAAAGAAATAATCATAGATAAGAACGCACATTACCAATTAACAAGCGGAGACCAGGAAGAAATCGAGACTCCCTATTCCTCTATTTTTGGGGACATCTATATAAATTCTTCTGAATCCGATTATACGGCCGTCATGGACTACCTGACAGCAGATAAGTTTTACCACCAGCAGCTGCCTCAGCTTAAGAATGACAGCCAGTTTGTCTCTGTGAATTTTGAGAAAACCTTCACAGACAGAATCAAGGAAATTCAACAAGATCAAGGGTTTGCTCAAAGTCAGACTTTAGATGAGCTTTCTCTCCAGTTAGAACAAGCCATCAAGAGCGAATATACCTTTAATCTAAGCGATCTTCCAGGCGTATTGACAAGTCCTCTGGGTGAAGCCGCAAGCGGACTGGATTCCCTGCTGGGAGAAGATATAGCCAATGAGGTAAACACCCTTGGCTATAAATTGATCGACACCAGCGTATCATCGACCATTAGAGTTCCAGGTGACCTTGTCATATCCAGTGTAACTTCAGCTCTCAACTTTCCCGAAAAAATTGTTGCGGATGGGGATATCTATATCATTGGAAATAAATCCATTACCCTGAATGATATTATCTCTACCGGAGATATACATTTGATCAACCTGGATGGAGAAATCAATGTGAAAGGAAATATCCTTTCAGCAGGGGAGATCAACATCCAGTCTAACAATGGGTTTACATTTAAAAATGACAATGAAACTCCTGGATATATGCTGGCTGGAAAAGCACTGACAATTGAATCCCTTGACAGCAAATCGACCATTATCGGCAACCTGGTTGCAGGAGAAAACCTTTTAATTCAAGGCAACAGTAATGAAGGAGATCAGCCTGAAGATGATGAAGTGGTTTTTGATTCTGTCATATACAGCAAAGGGGAAGCCTTCATCTCAAACTTGAATATCTTAGGAAACGTGGATGAGAATATCACAAAACAGCTCATCCTTCTCTCCGGCGGCAAGCTGACTATGACCAGGATGAATGAGTATAAAAACTTTGTACCAAGTGACGAAGCTGAGAACTATGAAGGCAAAATTTCTGATGAAACTGTTCAGCCTTTAAAAGCATTCTTCTATACAGATCAGGATGCTGAACTTTATGGTGTCGGTTCTCTCTTTCACATTGACGGCGGAGTCTTTGCGAACGATACTCTGACGATTAATGCCATTCGAGGGGACATTACCAGTATCCAGGACGCCGACCTTTATTCAACTAATATTGATCAGGATAATCATTACTCCCGCTTCAACATCAATTACAACCGTGATATCCTGCTGCAAAAAATAGATGCCCTGCCGAAGACAGAATTTTTGTCATTGTTCAGTGATGAAGTTTCAGTTCAGTAAAAAGGATACAGGTTATGTTGTTAAGCAGAAAAAACAAATGGCATTATGAAAAACCGTCCATGCTTTGGACGGTTTTTGTTTACTAGTGAAAGGTTTACTGGTTAGCGTACCGTGACATCTGTGGTACAAATCAATACCAGCCCTCTTCCTGATGAGGGGCATTAACATACTGATGTAAACTCAGTACATTTTTTTTAAATAGTATTTTCAATACGCTCTTTTTGCAAAGATTGTGGAGATTGAGAAGTAATGGATTTCCGCTCCAATCCTTCTACATAAAGGGGGATTAAGGTAAAACGCATTTTAAAGCAATATTTTTTTAGAAACACCTATAGAATAGATTGTATTTGCATGAAATTTTACTTTCGGAAAAATCCCTAGAGCAAGAATCTCCCATGGTTACTAAGGTTTTTCTCTCTAAAGGGGGGGAACAGCTATTCTCTTCTTGCTTACCAGAAAATTTTCGTTAATAATTTCGGAACCATACAAGGTTCATAAAAAATAGCAACAAAGTTTACAAAAAGAGCCTTTCAAAGAGAAAAAACGGCGGGATCAATATGATCCTGCCGCTTTTCCATTAAGGCTTTAGTTTCTCAATGTCTGTTTTAGAAGCCATTGATTGACCGCTTTTTGGTTTACCATCTTCCATCAATATACGGATTATCATCCCCGCCTTCTTCAGGCGTAACCACTTCAAACACTGCTGAATCGGTTATAGAATTGTCCTCATCCGCTGTGACCGTAACTGTAGTAAAGCCGAGTTCTTCTGTCCTGATATACCACTTTCCGTCCTTTTCTACAGCTTCAATTGCCGGTGCAGAAGACACTGTTTCCGCCAATTCTTTATTCGTGGCATTAGATGGGTTGAAAATCAGGAAAGCTTCAATCGGTATATCCTTATCATTTAAAGGAAGATTGATTTTCGCCTGCTTGAAGCGGACTTCTTCCAATGCGACATAAGGATCGATCACCGTGACTGGGACAATAACCCTTACTCCTGAACCATCATTCGCTTCTATTACGAGTGAGTCTTCTCCAGGCTCAACCCCCAGTATCCTGTGATTGCCTTGTCCGTCACCAGAATAGCTGGCTACTTTTCCATTGTCCTCTTGAAGACTTATTGTAACGCTTTTATCGGATGCATCCAATGGAAGTACTTCAATTTGGAATGAAATGGATTCACCCGCGTATACTTCAATCGGGTTAGGTGAAACATTTATTTCACTAACCTTTTTAACAATGACGATTTTCTTTGTGACCGGCTGCTGGTTAAGTGTGAAGCCGCCTTCTGTTTTTACCTGTATCTCTACATTGCCAATCGAATCTGCAGGAATTGGAACAGATTCTTCCGGCAGGAATTTTTTCCATCCGCTTTCTGTTTGTCCTGTTATGGTCTTGTAGTAATATACAACATCTTCTCCGCCTACCCGTTTACTTATCTTAAAAGAGGCAGGACCAGTGGTCTCTTCATTATTTGCAAGTTTTTTTCCAGTATTGGTTTCAAATACATCAAAGTCAGCTTTTAGATAAACATCCTTGAACGAATCGTCACTGAAGTGCACTCTGATTGTATTACCGCTTATCAATTCAAGCCCTTTGACCGGAAGTGATTTTGGCGTGGCTTCTGCCTGAACTTCATTGGTGGAGTCCTTTTTCTTTGTCAGTTTGCCTGTATGATCACCAATATAGGTTGTGTCATCTGCCATGCCTTCCAGAATGACCTGAAGGCCGATATAACCTGAATGTGAAGTTAGTGTATGGCTCTGACTGCTGAAGTTCGTATCCTCATAATGGATTGTAGCCCTTGGCATTTTTACTAATGACATGGCAAAATCCGCTTGAAGAATGGCTTTCAGGTTCAGCTTGGCCGGATTGAATTGGCCGCCGGTATAATTAACTTCTCTTCCTAACCTGATTTCTATAACTTTTTGCCCATTGAGGGTCTTTGCCTGTACAGATGCTCCCGTCAGCGACCCGTTGATAGACGTCTGCAGCTGCTGGCTCTTCAGGCTGATTCCCTCAGGCAGCGGCTGAACAATACGGATGTTTCTCATGGTACCTGTCCGGTTTGATTGAAGGACGCCGGATGGAGTCAAATCATACTCGATTGATAACTCGTTATGTCCATTATTCTGCATTCCCATTTTCACAAGGTTTTCCGGAGCATGGTGCTGATTTCCATTAATCTTTACAACGCTCTCGAATATCGGTGCTGCTTCATCCACGATATTGATCGTCACGTTCTTATGCGTTACAGCCGGCATCGTGTTGCCGTCAAAATCCTTATGAATGAGTTTAATATTATCAAATACATATTGACCTCTTTCAGTAAATTGCAGCGGCAGGCTCAGCTGCATGTTTCCAGGAGTTGGAGCCCCGCCAATCGGATAAGTGAAGTTGTACTTCATATGCACTACATTATTTTTGATGTAGGCATCTGAATTCGGTGCAAGCTTTACTTTTCCGTTAAACTTACTGAGATCGATCTGTATCTCCCCGTCAACGGAAGGCGAGTTAAATTCTTTGGAAATATCCGTAAAAACGTTAGCAAGGCTGTTCGGATTTGCCTGAATGGCTCTTCCGCCTGTTTTATTCGACATGGTTTCCAGTAATTGATAGTTCACTTCTCCTGGCTGTGCAAAAGCGACACTGAACATGGTTACATCGTTTCGCCCAAGCTTTTCAGCAGATAAGACTGCATGATCCTGAATGATGTTTTGTACTCTATTGTAATCTTCATATCTGTTGCCAATCATAGCTGTAGTACCATCACTATATAACGTATAGTCTTTATTTTGATATTTAAGAGAAGTAGGTTCTCCATCTGTCAGGAAAATAATATAGCGCTTGGAATCCCTCATGCCGGAAAACTTCGACAAGGCGTAATCAAGGGACTGGGTGTAATTCGTTCCGCCTTCACTGAAATCATATTCACTTAAACAAAAGAAAAACATTTAGAATAATCCAAATTTTCCGCTATGCTCTTTATATTGCTTATCCCTTCCGCTGGTTCGACTCTTCGATTGCCTAAAGACTTATAACTCACATCACTATCAAAAGGAACAAAATAATATTTATCGTCACTTTGCTTGTTCTGCTCAAAGAATTTAAGAGATTCCTTCAATGCACTTTCAGCACTGGTTGCTTTTTTGACGCCGCCATATGTATCTTTCATAGAACCCGAAGTATCGTGAACGAACACGACATCAATCGGTTTTCTCTCTTCATTGGTGGCTTGTCCCCTCGGCGTCAGTTCAATATCGAGCCGGCCCTGGGCGTCTCCATTCTGGGGCTTCACATATTCACTTGCACTGGGCTGTACGGAAAATTCAATTGAAGGCTGTCCTGATGCATCTGCTAAGGAGGTATGTATCATGAAACTGAATATAATTGTAAAAATGACTGCTGCAGAAAACCTCTTTTTCAAATCCTTCCCTCCTCTTTGTCAGTTATTGTCATTATTTCTCGTGAAATTACTACTTATCTACTATTATAGCAACCTATTCCCTCTTTACATAGACCAAAGTACTAGATTCCATAAAAATTTACACATTAGAAAAACCCCGCAAAAAAACGGGGTCAGGATGACTTCACATATTCAGCCACTCTGTTTCGTCCAGCTTGTTTCGCACCAGTGTAGAGGGCCCTGTCTGCGTGTCTGATCAATGACATACTGTCATCAGCATCCACCGGGGCAGTGGCCACCCCTATACTTGCTGTCACTGTAAGCTGAATGGCTTTTCTCTCAGCTTCGAGATTACTATGTAGGATAAACGGCTTGTCTGCGATCGTTCTTCTGACAATCTCCGCAATCAGAAATGCATCTTCTTTCGTGGTATCAGGTAGGAGAATGATGAATTCCTCTCCGCCGTAACGGGCAACGGTGCCTTCATCCCCTATCAAAGTTTCCAGCCTTCTCGCCAATTCAAAAAGGATTTCATTTCCGCTTTGGTGTCCGTAGTTATCATTAACCGATTTAAAATGGTCAATGTCCAGCATAATCAAGGACAAACTGCTTCTTTCTCCGTCCCGCAGTGCGCTGCATTCAGAGGAAAGCAGGCTTTCAAAATACCGGTAGTTGTACAGCTTGGTCAGTGCACACCGCTCACTGTTGCGTTTGGTTGCTTGATAATGGCGGGCATTCGCAATGGCCACACCGAGATAGGAACACAGGATGTCCACGATCATCAACTGATATTTTCGATAAGCCTTTTTCTTCGAGGAGGCAAGGAGCAGAACTCCCCTTACCTTTTGGTTCCTGACAATCGGTACTGAAAGCACGCTTTCCACATTTTCAGGCATATATCCTTTTGCCACTTCAGTCCAATCCGCTTTATTGTGGTACAGGGCTGATTTTCCTGTCGCCCAGACAAGGCCGCTGATTCCTTCGTTCTTTTTCAGCGGAGGAAGGTTTACAGGCTTATTCTCATTGTTTTCGACTCTTCTGAGCAGTACCAATTCGTCACCCTTCACATCCAGTATATAAGCATACTCAACAGGAAGGGTCTGAAGGATTTTATCTAAAAATAACTGCAGCACTTCATTTACCTGCAGGCTTTCAGTCAATTGATGGCCGATTTCCACAGATTTCTGAAGATATTGGTTGATCTGTTCAGAGGAATTATAAAGTCTCAGAATCATGGCTCCTGATAGGAACGGAAGGCCTATGAGGAAAAGTGCGATGGGGCCGAGATGATACTCAAGAAAAACAGTCCCAGCCCCATCGGAAACATAATCAACATGGCGGAAAAGTCCCACTTGAGATCTTCTCCAAAAAGCTTGATTTCCCTATTAAGAAAGGCATGGAACGCTATTAAAAGCACCTGATTCAATAGAATGGAAGACACCTGATAAACCAGGGCGGGAATGAACAAGGCTCCCACCGGGGAAAATCCGATAGTCCCTCCGATGGCATAATAGACAACCCCGCTGAAGACAGACATCAGGAAAAACATGATGGAATTCCAAGGCACACGGTAAAAATCTTTCTTTCCAATACGCAGGCGGATCATATAGGAGATAATCGCCACTTGAAGCAGGACCACTTCAAAGAAGAGGCCGAATTTCAGAAATGCGGCCAAGGAAACCCACTGTATAAGCAAAATGGGCAGCCCGTTGATGATAATGGGCATAACCGAAATGATAACCGCAAAAAGAATAAACGCCGACATACTGAGTATATCAGCGTCCGCAGGAGGAAATATCTGATAGGTAAAGTAAATGCCAGCAGGCACAAGAATGGCCCACACTAACCAAATAATCAACTCCTGTTTCCTGCCGATTCCCATCAATATTCCCCTCCCTTCAGCCCTATAAAGTAAGTCTTTAATGACATTCCAAGGAATCCCATTAAAGAACTTGGTTAAAAAGTCACAAGTTTAAGAATATTTTATCAAAGTATCAATTAAAAGTCATGAAAAATTTACAAATACTTTCAGTTACTTACAACCACTGGCCTGACTGCTGACAGAAAGTAAAGTGACCCTGTAATGATGAGAACGTCGTCACTTCCAGCCGTTTTCTTATAAGTTACAAGATACTTTTCCCAATCCATTATTGTACTGTGATTGTCTAAAAGCAGGTGCTTTTCCAGATCTTCAGGAGATGCTGCTCTGGGAAAATCAAATGTCGTCAACACGATTTCCGAAACCTTTACTTCCAGTTTCCTTATCATAGACTCCAGGTCTTTATCTTTTAGAGCTGCAAATATGATATGCACATTCTTTTCTTTGAATCTTGTTTCAATCGTACTAATCAGTGACTGCATTCCTTCAGGATTATGTGCACCGTCAAGATAGATGGCGGGAGTTTCACACACTTTGTCCATTCTCCCAGGCCAGTAAGCCGCTGCCAGTCCGCGTTCTATAGCACCTTCTTCTATTTGATAGGAATTCATCTCCCTTAATATATCTGCAGCTTTTACAGCCAATGAGGCATTTTCCGTTTGATGCCTGCCGACCATCCCGATTTCATAAGTGCTTACTCCATTTGAGCCGATATAGTCAAATATCTCTCCATCCGGGGAAGCACCCTTATAATCAGATTTAAAGTCACGGTTCCGTAAAAAGAGATCCGCATTCATTTCTTTCGCTTTTGAAATAATCACCTTTTGAGCATCGTGCTGGGAGGCTGCTGATATGACCGGCTTTCCTTCCTTGATGATTCCTGCTTTCTCAAAAGCGATATCACCGATTGTATCACCCAGCAATTGAGTATGATCAAGTCCGATGTTCGTAATGATGGAAAGCATGGGATCAATGACATTCGTGGAATCGAATCGGCCGCCAAGCCCCACTTCAAACAAGACAATAGGAACACGGTTTACCCTTGCAAAGTAATACAGTGCCATACAGGTAATCACTTCAAATTCAGAAGGCCCGCCCAAATCTGTTTCCTCAAGTTCTTCTGCCAGCGGAATGATGACATTCACTAATTCAACAATTTCTTCGTCTGAGATCGGTTGGCCATTCACACTGATTCTTTCATTAAAAACTTCGAAATACGGCGAGGTAAAGGTCCCGGTGTCATAACCCGACTCTTCCAAAATATTGCGCAGGAAGGTAAGAGTCGACCCTTTCCCATTGGTACCGCCAATATGGACGGCATTTAATTCTTTTTCCGGATGGCCAAGCTTCTCCATCAGCCATTCCATCCTGCTTAAACCAGGCTTTATGCCAAGCCTCAACCGGGAATGGATCCATTCAACTGCTTCCTCATATGTATAAATCATAACTGTCACTCCTTTACTAGAGGCATTGTGTGAGGCTGTTTTATTAAATTTTCTTGTTCACGGCGGGCAGCTTACTCACGGGAATTTCCTAACTGTAAATTTATGGATATGAGCCTTACTCAGATTACCTGATTAACATGGGGCACGCACTTTTGCGGCAACTACCCAAAAGCGGGACTGTCCAGAAGAAGCATTTCCACTTCCACCTGGATCAGTCCCGATGATGGTTTTACCTTATTGGCCTTTCAATTCCTGGATGCGGGCTTCAACCGTGCTGCGCTTTTCGAGATAATCCGCTTCTTTGGCGCGCTCCTCATCTACTACTTTTTGCGGAGCTTTTCCTACGAACTTCTCGTTGTTCAACTTGCCTTGTACCCTTGCTACTTCTTTGTTCCACTTCTCATATTCTTTTTCCAAGCGGGCGATTTCTTCATCGATATTGATCAAGCCCTCTAATGGAAGATAAAGTTCCACTCCTGTTGCAACAGCGGTCATCGCTTTATCAGGCGCTTCAATGTCCTTTGAAATCGTCATCTCTTCTGGATTACAGAAGCGTTCAATATAAGCTTTGTTCTTTTCGAGTGTAGAAAGTGATTGATCATCCTTCGCTTTCAAAAGCAATTTGATTTGCTTGCTTAAAGGCGTGTTCACTTCTGCACGGATGTTGCGAACAGAGCGGATGATTTCTACAAGAAGCTTCATTTCCTCTGCTGCTGCTTTGTCAGTGAATTCTTCCTTCACAGCCGGCCACGCGGCAGTCGTAATGGATTCGCCTTCATGCGGCAGGTTCTGCCATATTTCCTCGGTAATAAACGGCATGAATGGATGAAGAAGTCTCATTGTGTTATCGAGTACGTATGCCAGAATCGATCTTGTCGTCTTCTTGGCTGCTTCATCTTCTCCGTAGAGCGGAAGCTTCGCCATTTCGATATACCAGTCACAGAAATCATCCCAGATGAAGTTATAAAGGATACGGCCCACTTCACCGAATTCATAGCGGTCAGCCAATTTCGTCACCGTTTCGATTGTTTCATTCAATCTCGTCAGGATCCATTTATCCGCAACTGATTTTTCACCTGTCAGATCGATTTCCTCGTATTTCAGTCCATCCATATTCATCAGGGCAAATCTTGAAGCGTTCCAAATCTTATTGGCAAAGTTCCAAACCGATTCAACTTTCTCTGTTGAATAACGAAGATCCTGGCCTGGAGAACTTCCAGTGGAAAGCATGTATCTTAAAGCATCTGCACCATATTGATCGATCACTTCCATCGGGTCGACACCATTTCCAAGGGATTTACTCATCTTGCGGCCATCTTCGGCTCTAACAAGACCGTGAATCAAAACATCCTTGAATGGACGTGTTCCAGTGAATTCAAGTCCTTGGAAAATCATCCTTGAAACCCAGAAGCCGATGATATCATAACCTGTTACCAGGGCATCCGTCGGATAGTAGCGCTTGAAGTCTTCTGCTTCTGTATCTGGCCAGCCCATGGTAGAGAACGGCCATAATGCGGAGCTGAACCAAGTATCGAGGACATCCTCTTCCTGTTTCCAGTTTTCGATGTCTGCTGGTTCTTCTTTCCCAACATGAATTTCCCCTGTTTCTTTATGGTACCAGGCCGGAATGCGGTGTCCCCACCACAGCTGACGGGAGATGCACCAGTCACGCGTGTTTTCCATCCAGCGAAGGTAAGAAGTTTCAAAACGATCAGGGACGAAATTCACCTTTTCCTCAGCTCCCTGCAGGTCGATCGCTTTATCGGCAAGAGGCTGCATTTTAACAAACCACTGTGTGGAAAGATAAGGCTCTACTACTGCTCCGCTTCGTTCTGAATGGCCAACCGAATGCATATGGTCCTCAATTTTGAAAAGAACTCCGGATTCTTGAAGGTCCTTTACAATTTGCTTACGGCATGCGAATCGGTCCATCCCCTGATATTTCCCTGCTTTATCATTCATGGATCCGTCTTCGTTCATTACCAGGATACGCTCCAGGTCATGGCGGTTTCCGATTTCAAAGTCATTAGGATCGTGGGCAGGTGTAATTTTAACGGCACCTGAACCGAATTCCATATCAACATAATCATCACCGACAATCGGGATCTCTCGTCCGATGATAGGAAGTGTCACTTTTTTACCAATAAGATGCTTGTATCGGTCATCTTCCGGATGTACAGCAACAGCCGTATCACCAAGCATTGTTTCTGGACGGGTAGTCGCGATTTCAATGTGCCCGGATCCGTCTGTCAGTGGATATCTCATATGATAGAATGCTCCTTGAACATCCTGATGGATAACTTCTATATCAGAAAGAGCCGTCTTTGTTGCCGGATCCCAGTTGATAATATATTCTCCCCTGTAAATTAAACCTTTCTCATACAGGTTAACGAAAACTTCATTAACAGCTTCTGAAAGACCTTCATCAAGAGTAAAGCGCTCCCTGCTGTAATCAAGGCCAAGCCCCAGCTTCGACCATTGCTTCCGGATGTGCTTTGCGTATTCTTCTTTCCACTTCCATGTTTCTTCAAGGAACTTTTCGCGTCCAAGATCATATCGTGTTTTTCCCTCATTGCGGAGCTTCTCTTCCACCTTGGCCTGCGTTGCAATTCCAGCGTGGTCCATTCCCGGCAGCCACAATACATCGAAGCCCTGCATACGTTTCATTCTTGTCAGGATATCCTGCAGGGTCGTATCCCATGCATGGCCCAAGTGAAGCTTGCCTGTAACGTTCGGCGGCGGGATAACGATCGTGTAAGGTTCCTTCTCTTTATCATTTTTTGTTTCAAAAAACTTGCCATCAAGCCACCATTGATAACGGCCGCTTTCAATGGACTGGGGATCATACTTGGTCGGCATGCTGATTTCATTGTTTTCCATGATTACTTCCTCCTTAGAGATGATAGTATGTGGTTTTTCCCAGAAAAATAAAAAAACTCCACTCGTCTAAAAGGACGAGGGAGCTGATTCGCGGTACCACCTTTTTACACAGATTTAAATATAAATTCAAACCTGGCACTTCATTGAGATAACGGCTTTAAACCGGATTCCGCTACTTTTCTTTCACGGGATCTGCTCAAGGGCGACTTTCCTTTGTCTTAGCCTGGGAAATCTTTCAGCAGGTATGATTTCCCTCTCTTGAGGCGAGTTTCAAAGTACTACTCCCTTTCATTGCAATTCTAATGTATTTACTATTATTAAATATAGTATAGGATTTTAATTCTGTTCGTCAATCATTATCGCCCATTTTTTAAAAAATAATGCAAAAAATTTTTCGGACAGATGCAGAACTAAAAAAAGCATAGGCACATAGAATAATATAAATCGTATCAGGAGGAGATTCAATGCGGAAAAAATACAATCCTTATGTACTGCCCCCATGGCTCCGTACCTGCCGTAATGTATGTAAGCAATTCAGTATACCTTTTTGTGTTTTCCAAGGGATCCGCACCATCCTGATCCCCACTACCTTTGATGTATTGCTGCTGGCGGTTTTCATCGGTCTTGCCCTTGCTTTTTATTTCGAATGGCTATAAAAGGGGGGCTTAAGTTGCTACTTCCGTTTCTCTTTCTGAAAAAGAAAAGCAGCTCTCTTCTTTTTTGGTTTCCAGTAGATATATGGCCTATATATTTAAAATTTATATTTAGTAGCAAAAGTTCTGCGAAAAAAGCTTATAAAAAGGAGCTTCTCCCCGCTATGAGGATGAAGCTCCTTCTTGTGCCTGCTGCTGTGCTTCTTTCTTGCGCTGTTCCCACTCTTCCCACTTCATGACAATATACTCGGTATTTTTAAGGAGCCAGTAATGCTGCTGCAGCTTCCTTAAAAACTTTACCTCATTCCGTTTATCCTTTGGTGTATCATGATATTTTTTCACGACTGAAATCAACCCGCTTGGATAGGCAAGATAGCTCAAGAATAGCAGCTTTTCCTCGCTTCTGAATGAAAAGTGGCTGCAGTAAGTCATCAGCCAGTCAAAACATTCATCATAGGCCTTGGGATAGGTTTTCAGTGTCCGGGACAGAAATGGAAGCAGATCATGGATCGGAGAGGCTATCCTGGTCTGTTCAAAATTCGAAAAAAATCCAGAACCCCTGTCGTCATATAGAAAATGCTCTGAGGATATTTTCCCGTGAACCACTACACTTCTGACTTTTTCCAAGTCCTTTGACTCTTCATACCAGCTGTCGAATTTTTTTCTCGAAAACTTCAGAGCCTGTGAAGCATCTCCATAGTACATACAGTAAGAAAGCTGAAAAGGGGACATATACCATTCCTTTTCACACAGCTCTATATATTCCTCTAAAAACCCCTGCTCCTTTTCCCACCTTGCATTCACGGTTTCATAGTGCTCTTCCCGTTCCTCTTTCCCAATCTTCTGTTCTTTGGAAGAAAGAGTGTGAAGCCTCGCCAGTTCACGGAAGAGTGTCTGATGCCTCTCAAACCGATTTTCCTTCACTTCATTTGCCAGCCAAGGCATCACATAATAAAGGTCATTGTCCTGCCAAACAGCATACCTTCCATCCAGTGTCGGGTATATCGGGACAATCCTGTGGTAGCCCGACTGAAAAAGATGCTGTACATTCCTGACAAAATCAACACCGGTGCCGGCAGGGATCTTTTTGACAGCAAGTGTCCCTTTTTCTGTATATACCTTTTTCACCCTGCCAAACTCCTCCGCAAAATGAGGCTGGACACCATAAGCCTTCAAGACAGCCGTTAAATTTTGATCAATAGCCATTCCCTTCACCTGCTTTATTTTTCGGCTTAACTCTGACTCTGTCTCAGGATGTGAATTGTGTTTCACGGTAGTGCCATCTGATGGCGAAAGAATTCAACCTAAGAAAAAGACAGAAGAGCAAGGAACAACCCTTGCTCACCACAACCTAATTTTTGAAGACTGCTTCTTGGGGAATATACAAGACATGGCCTTCTGATACATCCTGATGAGCCTCCAGGTGGTTGACACGAAGTAATTGCGGAATCGATAAATCATACTTATCCGCGATTAATTCAAGAGTTTCCCCTTCCTGGACAATGCAGACTTTCATTTTCGCCGCTCTTCCTTCATCTTTCCGGGCAAAAAAATCAGTTAACGAAATACTTTCATGTTTTTTCTTGAACAGAGGCTTCTTCTTGCCTGCCTTTTCTTCAGGAGAGCTGCTTTCGTCTTCGAACATCATAGAAGAAGACTCTTCTTCGACCTCCTGTACTTCTTCTGCTTCCTCTTCTTCAAACTCAACCTGTTCGCCTCTTGCATACTCAAACTCTTCCTCATCATAAGAGAATACCGGATGAGTTTCCTGTTTTGATTCGTAGGAGATCGGGATAACCACTTCTTCCTCTACAGGAGCTCTTCTTCCTTCTGCACTGAACGGCTCATAAAGATCTTCGTCCTCAGCACCGGCATCTCCGTAATGGACTTCAGTCTCTGTTTCTTCTTCTCTATCATCTTCGTATTCTAACTCTTCCAGTTCTTCATACGACTCCTCTTCTGCTGTCTGAAAAACCTCAGCGGCAGGGGCCGAACGATAAACCGGTTCAATTACTTGGTCTTCTGCAAGTTCAATCGGAGCGTGGACCTGCTGTTCTCCATAAATGCCTGAGATGGTTAAATCGGCATTCAGTTTCAAACAGGCATTTTCCGGCACTACATAATCGAAGGAATCAACATACACATCGATTTCATCCAGATTGGCAATCCGGTTTTTAGGAATGGTGACATCTACAGGAAAACTGTGTGTAAATTCACATTCTCCTTTTTCCCTGAATTCCACTCGCTGGACATACTTTCCGTTATGTTGAAAGTCATACCAGTTATCAGGCTCTTCTTCTGGCGGAGCACCTGAAGGCAAATACTCACCTGTCAAATCCAGGGTTCCCCGGATCAATACGTATTGTTCCTGCTCTTGGATCGTTATATGGGGATCTAAAGAGATGGAAAGCAATTCTTCTACTTCCTGTCCTTTTTTAAACCAAACAGCTTCTTCCAAAGAAAAGCGCAAGCACGATTGTTGTTCTTGTGACAAAGAAAACTCCTCCTTTCAATTCCGTTACAAGGTATATCAATGTCATTATCAATTTATGAGGAGGAATGGAAGAATATGAATTGAATTTTTAAAATGATTTTCTTACAATACTGTTTCAACATTGGTTGTGGCTGTTAAAAATGATGGATTTCCGCTCCAGCCGTGCGACTCCGCGGGGCGGGCGATGAGCCTACTCGGCTGCGCCTGCGGGGTCTCACCTGTCCCGCTAGTCCCGCAGGAGGTTGCACGTCTTCCGCTCCAATCCTCCTAACACAAATGGGGAGCAAGATAAGCATTTAGTTTTAGAGAGGAGCCTTTCACAAAGATTTTAGCACCTATAAGGAGTGGACTTTCCAAAACCGTTGAGCAGTTCTTAGGGGAGTGAGGCAAAAGTGGTCATTCGTGGGTTTTTCTTAGAGTAAAAGGAATCTTGAAGAGATAAAAGCTATATTGATTCAATAATGCCTTTAAGCACATATCCTAGCGTGAAAGGCACTAATCCTTTTAAAAGCAGTTATAAAAAAGACAAAGCCAGCAATCCCGGCTTTGTCTTCAGTATTATTACCCTTTGATTTTCTGAAAGGCTTTCTCGGCAGCTTGGATGGTTTTCTCGATGTCTTCATCTGTATGAGCTGTTGAAAGGAAAAGGCCTTCGAATTGAGATGGCGGGAGGAATACTCCTTCATTCGCCATTTCACGATAGTAGGAGGAGAATAGCTCCAGGTCTGAGCTCTTCGCACCTTCGTAATTCTTTACTTCTTCATTCGTGAAGAAAATTCCGATCATGGAACCTGCACGGTTGATCGTGTGCGGAATTCCGTTTTTTTCCGCTGCGGCAATCAGGCCTTCTTCCAGTCTGTCAGCTTTCCGTTCAAACTCTTTATAGCTTTCCGGTGACAGCTGGCTCAATGTCTCATAGCCTGCTGTCATGGCAAGCGGATTTCCTGACAGTGTACCCGCTTGGTATATAGGACCGCTCGGAGCGATTTGTTCCATGATTTCTGCTTTACCGCCATATGCTCCAACAGGCAGGCCGCCGCCGATAACTTTCCCAAGGCACGTCAAGTCCGGTGTGACGCCATAATAGCCTTGAGCGCAATTATAGCCGACACGGAAACCTGTCATGACTTCATCAAAGATCAGCAAGGAACCATATTTCTCTGTGATTTCACGCAGTGACTTCAGGAATCCAGGCTGTGGAGGGACTACTCCCATATTTCCTGCCACCGGCTCTACGATCAATCCCGCGATATCATCTCCAAATTGTTCGAAAGCATATTCAAGGCTTTCTAAGTCATTGTAAGGAACTGTAATCGTGTTCTCCGCAACTCCGGCAGGCACTCCAGGACTGTCTGGCAATCCCAGTGTAGCCACGCCTGAACCTGCTTTGATTAACAGCGAGTCGCCGTGCCCGTGATAACAGCCCTCAAATTTGATGATCTTGTTGCGGCCGGTATACCCTCTCGCAAGACGAAGTGCACTCATAGTCGCTTCTGTGCCGGAAGAAACCATCCGTACGATTTCAATAGAAGGTACACGTTCGATTACAAGCTCGGCAAGCTTGTTTTCAACCAGAGTCGGTGCGCCGAAGCTTGTGCCGAGTTCAGCCACTTCCTTGATCGACTGCACTACTCTTTCATTAGTGTGTCCCAGGATTAATGGTCCCCAGGAAAGAACATAGTCGATATATTCGTTTCCATCAATATCATAAATTTTGCTGCCTTTTCCTTTTTCCATGAAAATCGGGTCCATATCTACTGATTTGAATGCACGGACAGGGCTGTTCACTCCGCCAGGCATTACTTTTACCGCTTCTTTGAAAGCCTGTTTCGACTGGTCATATTTTCGCATGATAAGTTCCTCCGTTTTCTTTAAATTTCGTCATTTTCTTCCTTACAGAAGAGCTTCTTTTGAAAATTCGTTATAAAGAAAGGTTGTTTTCGCAAAAATTATGGCTTTGAAAAAATAATTGATTTCCACTCCAGGCGAGCGACTCCGCGTGGCGGGCGTTGAGCCTCCTCGGCTTCGCCTGCGGGGTCTCACCTGTCCCGCTAGTCCCGCAGGAGGTCGCACACCTTCCGCTCCAATCCTTCTACGTAAAAAGCGGAAGAGGATAATATATTATACAAAAGCGACCATCTTTTAGACATACTCCGGTGACTGCAACACCCTCACCATCTTTAATAAATAAAGGCTATTATAGTTATCCACATAGCTTAGTACTATTCAAAATGTATAAGAGAATAATTTTGCTATGACTAAGAATCCTTTTATTTATACAAAGAGCCTTAAGAAAATGTACTTATTTAATTTCTTACTGAGTTTGAATCTAATACGGGAGATTACTCACCTTTTATCCAGGCTGCCGCATCTTTGGCTGCATAAGTGATGATGAGGTCCGCTCCTGCTCTCTTCATGCTTGTCAATTTTTCCATGACCATTGCCTTCTCATCAACCCAGCCGTTTGCTGCCGCCGCTTTAATCATGGAGTATTCTCCGCTGACATTATAAGCTACGACCGGTACATTGAATTCATCTTTCACGTCACGGATGATATCCAAGTAGGAAAGGGCTGGTTTGACAATCAGGAAATCCGCTCCTTCTTCGATGTCGGATTGAGCTTCACGAAGTGCTTCTCTTCTGTTCGCCGGATCCATTTGGTACGTTCTGCGGTCACCAAATTTCGGCGAGCTGTGGGCAGCATCCCTGAATGGTCCGTAGAAGCTGGAAGAGTACTTAACAGCGTAAGACATGATTGGCACATCAATGAAGCCTGCTTCGTCGAGGCCTTTTCTGATAGCTGCGACAAACCCGTCCATCATGTTGGAAGGTGCAATGATATCAGCACCTGCTTCAGCCTGGCTCACAGCAGTTTTGGCAAGAAGGTCGAGTGTCGGATCATTAAGGATCTTTCCGCCTTCCACAATTCCACAGTGCCCATGGCTGGTATACTGGCATAGACAGGTATCCGCCACAACGACCATTTCAGGATAGAGTTCTTTTACCAGGCGGGTTGCCTGCTGAACAATTCCATTTGCATCATAAGCACTTTTCCCAAGTTCATCTTTTTCTGCCGGTACACCGAACAGAATGATGGAGTTGATGCCAAGTCTGTTCAATTCATCCAATTCAGCTTGCAGGTAATCCATGGATATTTGATAGACACCAGGCATGGATGCAACTGGATTTTTTACATTCTCGCCTTCAACAACGAAAAGCGGGTAAATTAAATCTTCCGTCCTCAAGAAGTTTTCGCGGACCATCGCTCTCATGTTTTCTGACTGGCGAAGGCGGCGGTGACGATTGAATTTTAAATCTGTCATGCTTATTCCTCCCTTTTATCTTTTAAAGTAAAGTAGCCGGCTAACCCCTCTATCATCTCTTCAACTGTATACTTTTCTGGTACAATTTGTACAGCCAGACCATATTGGTCCGCTGCCTCCTTGGTTACGGGGCCGATACAAGCGGCTGTCAGGCCTTCAAGGGCATACTCCAGATGGTGTTCCCTGACAATCTTCATGAACCTCTTTACGGTCGAAGGGCTTGTAAACGTAATGGCAGCCAGTTCTCTGTCTTGAAGTAAGGTAATCAATTTTCTTACATGGTCTTTCGGAAAAAAGGTTTCATAGGTGATCCATTCATCAATGGTTATTCCCTTTTCCTTAAAACGAACGGCTATTGTATCCTTCGCCAAATTTCCTTTTGAAAGAAGGACCTTTCCAACTTCACTGACTTGTTCAAGGAACTCTTCAGAAAAGTTGACTGCGGAATACAATTCCGGCACAAAATCCGCTTGTATCCCATACTCTTTTAGTGCATCACAAGTCTTTTCCCCTACTGCAGCAAACTTGGTCCGGCTTCCAGCAAGAGTAAGATGGTGCTCCTTCAATCTATCAAAAAAGAAGTGAACGCCGTTTTTGCTAGTAAAAAAAATCCAGTCATAGGATTTCAGCTTGTCTACATATGTACTTTCCATTTCATCTTCAAAAGGCCTGAATGAAATCAGCGGAACGATTTGGGGGATACCGCCATATTTCCTGATGGTATCCGCCATTATATCCGCAGCCTTTGCTTCTCTAGTCACTAAGATCTCTCTGCCTCTTAGCGGTAAAGAGGGATCCATTACTGATCAAGCTCCTCTTTCACCTTATCAATAAGGGCTTTGGCACCTCTTTCGGTCAAAAGTGCCGCCGCTTCCCGGCCTACCTGTACTGGATCAGCGCCTGTTACGGTCTCTTTATAAATATCTTTTCCGTCAGGTGATGCTACCAGTACAGTAAGTTCTACATCTTCATTCTCAAGGAGCTCAGCGTAGCCTGCAATCGGCACCTGGCATCCGCCTTCCATCTTATGAAGGAACGTACGCTCAGCAGTAACCGTCTTAGTAACCTCTGCAGAAGCAAACTTGCTCAGCAGTCCAAGAAGCTCGTTGTCATCCTCACGGCACTCAATGGATAATGCCCCTTGCCCGACTGCCGGAACGCAGAACTCAGGTGCAAGAAATTCTGTTACGACATTGGATGTCCACCCCATACGGGACAATCCGGCCGCTGCCAAAATGATGGCATCATAATCTTCCGTTTCAAGCTTTGACAGACGTGTATCGATATTTCCCCGAATCCACTTTATCTCCAAGTCAGGTCGCTGGGCGAGGATTTGTGCCCCTCTTCTCAAGCTGCTTGTCCCCACAACCGCTCCTGCAGGAAGGTCGCTTAGCTTGATGTGATTTTTGGAAATGAAAGCATCACGATGGTCTTCCCTTTCAGGAATGCAGCCGATGCACAAACCTTCAGGCAGTACTGCTGGCATATCTTTCATGCTATGTACCGCCATATCGATTTCCTTGTCCAGCATCGCTTGTTCAATTTCTTTTACAAACAATCCTTTTCCTCCGACTTTGGACAGTGTGACATCCAGGATCTGATCTCCTTTGGTGACAATTTCCTTGACTTCGAAATCGAAAGAAGGGTCTAATTCTTTTAATTGACTGATGACCCAATTAGTTTGTGTTAATGCAAGCTTGCTACGACGTGAACCTACTATAATTTTTCGCATTACGAACCTCCTAAGCTTATGAATACCAGAAATGGAATGATGAAAGACGGCTGACAAGAAGAAAGTTAATTAATATAACCAGAAAGGCGCCAGTATTTAAAAACGCCAGGCTCTTACCATAAACCTCTTTACGTATACGCAGATATAAAAAGATGCTGTAAATAATCAACACTATGAATGATCCTATTATCTTCGGATCGTACCAGAGAAAATCAGGCAGTTTGATGTACGCCCATTGCAGGCCGAGTATCAAACTCAACAACAGCATGGCGACACCAATCGCATTTAAAATGTAAGCCATCTTCTCCAGTTTCGACAAATCACTGATCCTCCATAACCTTGGCCCCCATTTTTTCTGTTTGAGGAGCTTATACTGCAAAAGGTAAAGAAGGGAAAATACAAAGGACAATGAAAATGCCCCGTATGAAAGGATGGCCATGGTTATATGAATCAACAGCAGCTCAGAGACAAGCTGCTCAGCCATTGCATTGGATTCTACTTGTACCGGCGCAAATGTATGGATGGCCATGATGATGAATCCAAGCACATTTGTGAAGAATACCGTGAAATCCACACGCAGGACCCGGTTGATCGCCAGAGATAAGGTGATCAACACCCACGCATAAAAATACAGTCCCTCGAAAATGGTGAGGACCGGAAATCTTCCTGTTTTCATCATATAAAGAAACAAAAAGATTGTTTGAAGGACCCAAACAATCGCAAGAAGCCAGAAGGCAAACATATTTGCCTTCCGGTTTTTGTTTAAGAAATCTATGAAATAAAACAGAATGCTGATAGCGTACAGAACAATCATCAGTTCATGCAGCCTTGTCATCGTTAGTTCAAACATAGACAACACCCTCGCTTATGATTGAAAAGAAGGCTGGAGTTTAGGTGCCGGAACTGCCTGCTTTTCTTTCCCCTTACTCTCAAGTGCTTCTGCCGGTGGCTGCAATTGTTCTTCGATATTGAAGATTTTGATGAATAGATCCAGCTTTTCCTGTCCATCAGGCAGTGCCGCTAATTCCTTTGCCTGCAGGATTGGATCTTTCAATAACTGGTTGATGATACTCTTTGTATGTTTGTTCAAAATTTTACGTTCCCGGTCAGACAGATCAGGCATCTTTCTCTCAATGCTCTCCATCGTCTGTCCTTGGATCGTTAATGCTTTCTCTCTAAGCGCTGAAATCACCGGCACGACACCAAGCATATTGAGCCAGTCTTTGAAAGCTACAATTTCAGCTTCAATCATGATTCCAATCGCTTCAGCCGCTTTTTGTCTCTCAGCCATATTCGCCTGGACAATGCCTTCCATGTCATCTATATCGTAAAGGAAGGCACTTTCAAGATTCTCGATTTCAGGATCGATATCCCTTGGTACCGCAATATCCACCATGAACAACGGACGGCCTTTTCTCATGCGTTCAACCAGGACCATCTGATCTTTGGTAATAACATAATCCTTGGCCCCAGTAGAGCTGATCAGAATATCAGCTTCAACTAACGCACATTGAAGCTCTTGCAATGTTTTGGCATTTCCATTGAACTTTTCAGCCAAATCCACGGCTTTTTCAAACGTACGATTGATAACGGTAACCTTTGTGGCACCACTTCCGTGCAAGTTCTTGATTGCAAGCTCTCCCATTTTGCCAGCCCCGAGAATGAGGACATGCTTACCACTTAAGTCACCAAAGATTTTCTTGGCAAGTTCAACAGCTGCGTAGCTGACAGAAACAGCGTTAGAGCCAATCTCTGTTTCCGAGTGGGCTTTCTTAGCCAGCGTAACAGCCTGCTTGAATAAGTGGTTAAAAACCGTTCCCGTTGTTTTGGATTCCTGTGAAGCCAGGAAGCTGGTCCTGATCTGGCCAAGGATCTGCGTCTCCCCGACAACCATGGAATTCAATCCGCAGGTTACATTAAACAAGTGCTCAACAGCACCATCCTGCTCATATATGAACAAATAAGGAGAAAACTCCTCTTTATCAAGCTCAAACCATTGTGATAAAAATTCTTTAATATAATAACGACCTGTATGAAGCTGATCGACGACCGCATATACTTCCGTTCTGTTGCATGTAGAAACGATCACATTCTCAAGGATACTCTTCTTACCCTTCAGTGTTTCCATCGCTGTTTGCAGGTCTGCTTCATTAAAAGATAAACGTTCACGGATCTCGACAGGGGCCGTTTTGTAATTTAAACCGACTACGATAATGTGCATGATAGAAATGACACCCCCAAATTAATCATTGACTCTAGTATAACATGTACGATAAATTTCCTATCCAAATAAATGTGAACATAAGATGAAACCTGTGGTACCATTAAGTGTAAAGACGGCTCTTTCAGGTCCGACAGGCGTTGATTCTTTCACCAGATGAGGACGTTCTTTGTCCTCGGCTGGTGAAAGAATAACGACCCGAGGACCTAGCCGTCTGCACCGGATAGATTAAAAGTGGAGCTGGCTCGTCCAGCCCCGACAGGCGTTGGCAGGCCGGCAGATGAGGATGCACTTTATCCTCAACTGACGGTATGCAACGACCCGAGGGGCTAGCCAGCGGAACTGGATAGCGATTAAGTGTAAAGACGGCTCTTTCAGGCCCGACAGGCGTTGATGCCTTTCCACAGATGAGGACGGTCTTTGTCCTCGGCTGTGGAAAGCATAACGACCCGAGGGACTAGCCGACGGAACTGGATAGTGATTAAGTATTAAGCAGCTCAAAATGAGCCGGAAATCCTATATGTTTTATACCCCATATTCAAACAGTTATATAATATTTTTACATAATCTTATTCTTTTCGACACACTTTCCTATGTTAGATTAACAAATTGAACCCTAATATTCAAGTTTACAATTTGGAGGGACGCATGAAAGGACAACGACTTTTTCCAGGAATGATCCTGATAGGATTCGGTATTTATTTTTATCTTCAACAATCCAGCATTCCAGTTTTCAGAGAGTTTTACACCTGGCCTACTTTACTGATCATAGTTGGAGCTGCTTTTCTGACTCAAGGGTACAAAGGGAGAGATTATGAATCCATTCTTCCCGGTACCATTCTCACCGGTTTCGGCATGCATTTCCATATAAGCAGCAATGTCGCAATCTGGCCGGATCATATAGGTGTATTCATTCTCATTATTTCACTTGGATTTCTGCTTCGTTATCAAAAAACGGGTAATGGCTTGTTTCAAGGAGTCCTCTTCCTTATTCTAGCTATAATCCTTTTATTTTATGATAAAGTTTTGAAGTGGCTTGGCATTCTGCAAGGAGGCGTGGATGTCATAAAGGACTTTTGGCCGCTCATCATTGTCCTGATCGGGATTTATCTGCTATTCATTAAGAAGAAGTAAAAAAGAACCGGGCGTCCGGTTCCTTTTTGTTTACCTATAGAATGGAATCAAGAAATTCTTGAGTTCGCTGCTCTTTGGGATTCCCGAACAACTCTTCGGGAGGACCTACTTCCACGATTTTTCCATCATGCATATATATGACCCAGTCGGCCACTTCACGGGCAAATCCCATTTCGTGTGTGACTACAACCATCGTCATCCCTTCAAGCGCGAGTTCTTTCATAGTGGAAAGGACCTCACCGACCAACTCGGGATCGAGGGCGGAAGTCGGTTCATCAAACAACATGATATCCGGCTTCATCGCAAGTGCCCTGGCAATGGCGACACGCTGCTTCTGTCCACCGGAAAGCTTGGAAGGATAAACATCGGCTTTGTCTTCCAGCCCGACTTTCCTTAACAACATCATTGCTTCTTCTTTTGCCTTGCTTTTCTGTATTTTCTTAACTTGCACAGGAGCTTCCATTACATTTTCCAGAACCGTCTTATGCGGAAAAAGAAAGAAATGCTGAAATACCATTCCTACTTTTGACCTGACTTCATTCAAATCATGGGTACCTCTGTTCACTTCTTCCCCTTCGATGATAATCTTGCCGCTGTCTTTTATTTCAAGGAAGTTAAGGCATCTCAGCAAGGTGCTTTTTCCTGAACCACTGGCACCGATAAGACAAACCACATCGCTCTCTTTTACTTTCATATCTATATCTTTCAGCACGTGAAGATCGCCAAAGGACTTATTCAGTTTTTCAACTTTTATCATTTCCTGACTCAAATTAATCCCTCCATCTGTTTTGGAAGTCAGTTCCTTAATCACTTAAAGACATGCGCTTTTCTACAAGGTTAACCACCATAGTGAAGAAAAGTACTAATACAAGATAGTAAACCGCTACTATTAATAGATACGTCATATAATCAAAGTTGTTTGAACCAAGTGTAGTCGCTACACTGAAGAGTTCGAACATGCCGATGAAAGATGCCAATGAAGAATCCTTCAGGGCAATGATGAATTGATTGCCCAATGGAGGAAGCGCTCGGCGGAAAGCCTGCGGAAGAATGATTCTTCTCATTGTCAGACCGTTCGACATTCCCAGGGAACGTCCCGCTTCCATCTGGCCCTTGTCGATTGACTGGATTGTGCCCCTGAATATCTCAGCAATATAAGCTCCATTATGGAAAGCCAGTCCAAGTACCACCGACCAAAAACCGGAAATTTCTAAATATTCCGTCAGTCCGAAATAAAAGATAAATATTTGAACAATCAGCGGTGTTCCACGCACCACAAATATATAGATATCAGCAATAATTTCCAGAACTTTAACTTTTGATATTTTTAAAAAGGCAAAAAACAAGCCTATGAATATGGCAATGAATACAGATACCACGGTAAGTTGAAATGTCAAGAGCATTCCTTGGAGGAACACGTCTATAGTATCTATGAATGTTTCAAATATAGTCACCTTTTTCCCTCCTATATCTTTATTTATCTGCTTACACTTGATTTTGAAACGAAATTCTTCTGTAAACGGTAATTGGATGCTTCATTCAAACTACTTTTTTGTCTGCTGCTTATGTAAAAGCTTTAACAGGAAAGAGAAATGAATCCCTATGAGGATTTTGTTCAAGAAAACACTACAGCAGTTTTAAAAGAGGTTTTTGAGATAAAAAAAGCGAATGCGCTAAAAAATTGCACATCCGCCCTAAAATTGATGATGCTTATTCTTCTCCCTCAGGGTCAGTTGTAATGTCTTCTCCGAAATATTCTTGACTGATTTCTTCAAGTGTACCGTCTTCTCTAAGTGCCTCCAATGCTTCATTGATGGCTTCAAGAAGCTCCTCATTGTCTTGGGAAACGGCAATCGCTTGTTCACTTCGGCCCAGAAGTTCTCTTGCCTCAATTTCCAAACCTGCACCGATTGCTTCCTTACCTGTAACAAAATCAGTGATGACCGCATCATGCTTCCCTTTGCTCAGGGCTTCAAGTGCCACAACATCACTATCATAAGTTTTTATATTATCCGTTGCTTCACCAGCTGTCTCCGCATAAGTAGAGCCTTTTGATACAGCAACTTCCATTCCTTCCAGATCAGCCATTGTTTCAACATCACTATCCGGACGCACAAAAATCTGTGGACCTGAGTAATAATATGGTGTAGAGAAATCTACCTTCTCAGCTCGTTCATCTGTAATGGTATGACTTGCCACTGCTGCATCAAAACGGCCTGCCTGCACCCCTTCAACTATACCTGCAAACTTAAACTTCTGTTGTTCAGGGTCAAGTCCCAATTCCTCGGCAACCGCTTCAGCGACGTCAATATCAAAGCCTGTCATTTGTCCATCTCCGCCTGTATAACTAAAAGGCTTGAACTCCCCTGATGCGGCAAAGGTAAATTTGCCTTCATCGACTAAATCCAATCCGCTGTCTGATGCACTTCCAGAACCGTTGTCATCGGTTCCGCACCCTGTAATTAAAATGGCTGATAATGATAATGCTGCAAAACTAACTAATTTCTTCATTTTTCTGTAATGGCCCCCTTCAATTCTTTTTAAACTTATGTATTATGCTAACAAACTAATGGATGATTCACAAAATTCAAATTTACTGATAACTCTGCAAAAACCTTTGAATCAAGGGTTTACATCAAGTAAGCCCATCTTTTCATTGAAATCCATAAATTTGCCGGCACATCCTTAGTTTTCCTTTTCCCCTGCTGAATAATTTTAAACATCAGAATAGTAATTTAATTGTTAATCTTGCAATTTAACTTCTTCATCGTTCTATTAATCCTTTAATTAACTGGAAAATCAGGCTGTTTTCATATGAGTTGGTTCCCGCTTCAAATCATATGGAGACTTGGAGGCTTGATTTCCGCTAGTCTTATAAAATGTCTTAAGCATTCCGCTTCAATCGATGCTCCCTACACAAAAGGTTATAAAAGCATTTTTAGAAAAGAGACAAACAGTAGGAGAGCAAGTTTTTTTGAATGAAAACAGTTTTCAACATGCCTTGCAAATCGAGACACTTCTCCTGAACCACTTTTTGCTCCTGAAGTGTCTCTTATAACTCTCCTATGCTACACTTCAACTTCTTTTTGCTCTCGAAGTGTCTCTTACAACTCTCCTATGCTACACTTCAACCTCTTTTGCTCTCGAAGTGTCTCTTACAACTCTCCTATACTACACTTCAACCTCTTTTTGCTCCTGAAGTGTCTCTTACAACTCTCTTATGCTACATTTCAACCTCTTTTGCTCCTGAAGTGTCTCTTACAACTCTCCTTTGCTACACTTCAACCTCTTTTTGCTCCTGAAGTGTCTCTTACAACTCTCCTTTGCTACACTTCAACCTCTTTTGTCTCCTGAAGTGTCTCTTACAACTCTCCTATGCTACACTTCAACCTCTTTTGCTCTCGAAGTATCTTTAGAACTCTCCTATGCTACACTTCAACCTCTTTTTGCTCTCGAAGTATCTTATAGAACTCTCCTATGCTACACTTCAACCTCTTTTTGCTCCTGAAGTGTCTCTTACAACTCTCCTATGCTACACTTCAACCTCTTTTGCTCCTGAAGTGTCTCTTACAACTCTCCTATGCTACACTTCAACCTCTTTTTGCTCCTGAAGTGTCTCTTACAACTCTCCCATATGACACTTTAGCCTGTTTGTTTCTCCCGAAGTGTCTTATAGAAGTGCCTTATGAGATACTTGGACCTCATTTGACGTCCATAAAAACCCATAAAAAAAAGAGAACACCCGGCTTGGCGGATATTCTCAATTCCTATTTACCTTCTTGCATTAAGAGCTGCCCAGACCTGGTCCTTGCCCAAGCCAGTTTCGGATGAGAAGAGTATCACTTCATCTCCCTCTACTATATCCAGCCCTTCTTTTGTCGCTTTCAAATGCTTCTGCCACTTTCCTTTAGGAATCTTATCAGCTTTGGTGGCAATGATGACACAGCGAATCCCGTGATGTTTTAAGAATTCATACATCATAATATCATCCTGTGTTGGAGGATGGCGCAAGTCCACAATTTGAATGACTGCTTTAAGCTGTTCTCTCATTGTGATATACGTCTCAATCATTCTTCCCCATGCTTCACGCTCTGATTTTGATACTTTGGCAAATCCATAACCGGGAACATCCACAAAGTAGATGCTTTCTTCTATCTTATAGAAGTTCAGGGTCTGGGTCTTTCCGGGCTTGGATGAAATCCTTGCCATACTCTTACGGCCGATCATTTTGTTGATAAAGGATGACTTTCCGACGTTGGAGCGGCCTGCCAGAGCAAACTCGGGCAGATAATCTCCCGGGTACTGCTCTGGTCTTACTGCACTGATTACAAGTTCGACATTATTTACTTTCACTTCTCTCACCTACTAAAGCTGTTTCTAATACTTCTTCTATATGGGAAACCAGAACGAACTTCAGATCCTTTCTGACACTCGCCGGTATATCATCTATATCCTTTTCATTGTCTTTCGGTATGATGATTGTTCTTAGGCCGGCACGATGCGCACTAAGGGATTTTTCCTTCAATCCGCCAATTGGGAGAACACGTCCACGCAGGGTGATTTCCCCTGTCATGCCGACTTCACGTTTGATTTTCCGTCCTGTTAAGGCTGAAACCAAAGCTGTGGCAATCGTGATTCCCGCAGAAGGGCCGTCTTTAGGAACTGCTCCTTCCGGCACGTGGATATGAACATCATATTTCTCATGAAAATTTTCTTCTAAATTCAGATCGGCTGCTTGGGACCTTACATAACTGAATGCCGCTTGAGCCGACTCTTTCATGACATCTCCAAGCTTACCTGTCAACACCAGCTTCCCTTTTCCTGGAGACAGAGATACTTCTATTTGCAAGGTATCTCCTCCAACAGATGTATAAGCCAATCCGGTGGCAACGCCTACTTGGTCTTCTGATTCAGCCTGCCCATAACGGAATTTCTTCTTGCCAAGGAAATCTTCAATATTTCTTTCCGTGATGACAACTTTCTTCCTCTCGCCGGAAACGATCACCTTTGCGGTCTTGCGGCATAATGTCGCCAGCTGGCGTTCCAAGCCCCTGACTCCTGCCTCTCTTGTATAATAACGGACAACCGCCTGTACCGCGTCTTCTCTGACTTGCAGCTGTGATTTGGTTAATCCGTTTTCCTTGATTTGCTTTGGAAGCAGATGATCTTTGGCGATGTTGATTTTCTCCAGTTCCGTATACCCTGCAATCGTGATGATTTCCATTCTGTCCCTCAATGGACCCGGAATTGTGGAAAGGTCATTGGCTGTTGCAAGGAACATGACTTTGGAAAGATCATAGGTTTCCTCTATATAGTGGTCGCTGAAATTGGAATTCTGTTCTGGATCCAGTACTTCCAGCATGGCTGAAGATGGATCTCCCCGGAAATCGCTGGACATTTTATCGATTTCATCGAGAAGGAAGACTGGGTTGATGGTCCCCGCTTTCTTCATGCCCTGTATGATTCTGCCCGGCATGGCGCCAACATAAGTCCGTCGATGTCCACGTATTTCTGATTCATCACGCACGCCGCCAAGGGACACTCGCACAAAATGCCTGCCAAGAGATTCTGCGACTGATTTTGCCAGGCTTGTTTTACCCACACCCGGTGGTCCGGCAAGGCAAAGGATCGGTCCGCGGAGAGATTGAGTAAGCTTTTGAACAGCCAAATATTCCAGTACGCGCTCTTTCACTTTTTCCAGTCCGAAATGGTCCCTGTTCAGGATTTCCTCCGCTTTGATAATATCAAGGTCATCCTCAGTCTGGGCAGACCATGGAAGAGAGACCAGCCACTCGATATAGTTTCTGATTACTGCACTTTCAGCAGAGCTTGTAGGGACTTTTTCGTAGCGTCCCAGTTCCTTCAATACCGTCTTTTCAATTGCTTCCGGCATGTCGGCTTCTGCTATCCGCTGGGTCAGTTCTTCAATTTCACCGGTTTTGCCTTCTTTATCACCGAGTTCTTTCTGGATGGCTTTCATCTGCTCTCTCAAATAGTACTCTTTTTGAGTACGTTCCATCGAGCGCTTCACACGCTGTCCGATTTTCTTTTCCAGGTTCAAAACTTCTTTTTCATTATTGATCGTCTGGATGACCAGCTGTAATCTTTCTTTGATATCGAGCGTTTCAAGAACCTTTTGTTTTTCCTTCATTTTCAAAGGAAGATGCGATGCGACTATATCGGCAAGCCTTCCAGGTTCATCAATATCTGAAACAGTTGAATACGTTTCAGCAGAAACTTTCTTGGAAAGCTTTATGTACTGCTCGAAATAGTTCAGGAGCGTCCTCATTAACGCCTCTGTCTCAGATTCTTTATCCTCGATGTCTTCATGGGTGAAGATGTTCACCTCATAGAACTTTTCTTCATTGGTGAAATTATTGATTTCCGCTCTTTGGATTCCTTCCACCAGTACCCGGATCGTCCCATTGGGAAGCTTAAGCATTTGCTTTACCTTGGTCAGCGTTCCCATTTCATAGAAGTCTTCGACGCCTGGTTCATCTATATTCATATCTTTTTGAGTTGTCAAAAATATATATTGGTCATCTACCATGGCTTTTTCAAGCGCCTGGACTGACCGGTCACGCCCTACGTCTAAATGCAGGACCATCGTTGGATAAACAAGCAGACCTCTTAATGGAAGGAGGGGAAGAGTTAATTCTTTTTGTTTTGCCATAAATACACCTCCAAATATTCTTGCCCTTTTAAATCTCATAAGTCTTTGTACAATTCTATCTTATTTATAAATAGGTGTCCATTCTAGAGTGGATGGATCACTTTTAAAGGAAACCCTGTTAATCAAGGGTTCCAGCCTTCCGTTCCCGGTTCCAACGCCCCGGGTTATGGAAAAGGCTCCCTTATCTGGCCGGCAGCCTCAATGCCCTGCTGTGATGGTGAACATGATTATACTCATTCTAAACATATAAAAATCCAAGAGGGCGGGCTGAAACATACCCTCCCTCTTATTGTACAGGTAAGAATGATCACATTCATGAATTATGCTTAAGATATACTCTGCGTATTCCTCTAAGAAGAATAACTTAAACTGATAATTGATCACCTGATTTATACACTTTTTTTGTTCGCTTCTTCATTATATGTTATTTCTTCATCTGTTTTCTCTTTATCAAGCGCAATATTGAAAACTTCTTTCAAATGTTTGACAGGATAGACTTCTATTCCTTCGATTTCCTGAAGGAGTGCACCCATATTTTCATGCGGAATGACAGCAGCGCCTGCCCCTGCCAGTTTGGCCGCTTTCACTTTCGGATAAACTCCTCCAACGGGTTTGACAAAGCCATGGATACTGATTTCACCCGTTAAGGCGATATCCGATCTTACCGGAATCCGATAGATGGCTGAATAGATTCCCGTTGCCATGGCAATACCAGCGGAAGGTCCATCGACAGGAATGCCTCCCGGGAAATTCACATGAATATCAAACTGATCGGCAGGAACGCCCATCGAGCGCAAAACAGTAAGAACATTTTCAATTGATCCTTTTGCCATACTCTTTCTTCTGATGGATTTCCCTTTATCTCCAATGCTTTCTTCTTCAACGATTCCGGTAACATTGATACTGCCTTTTTCTGCTGCAGGAATGACTGAGACCTCGATTTCAAGCAGCGATCCCGTATTAGGTCCAGTAACCGCAAGGCCATTCACGAGACCAATAGCAGATTTTTCGTTGATTTTCCGGTCCATTCTTGGCGAGAGCTGACTGGATTGGATCATCCATTCGATATCTTTATCATCGATGAACTCCCTGTTTTCCGTGATGGCAAGACCCGCGACGATCTGCACCATATTAACCGCTTCACGGCCGTTACGGGCATAAGAAGCAAGAAGTTCCACGCCTTCCTTGCTGATGGAGATATTCACTTTGTCAGATGCATTTTCTGCAACTTTTATAACCTCTTCTTTGTTTAGTTCCCTGAAAAACACTTCCATACACCTTGACCTGATTGCAGGGGGAATTTCACTCGGCGTCCTTGTGGTTGCACCAATCAGCCTGAAGTCTGCCGGCAGGCCATTTTTGAATATATCGTGGATATGTGTAGGTATTTGTGTATTCTCTTCACTATAGTAGGCACTTTCTAAAAAAACTTTACGATCCTCCAGGACTTTCAACAGCTTATTCATTTGGATTGGATGCAGTTCACCTATTTCGTCGATAAATAGGACTCCGCCATGTGCATTGGTGACAGCTCCCTGCTTTGGCTGCGGAATGCCAGCCTGCCCCATAGCTCCTGCTCCCTGGTAAATCGGGTCATGAACAGAGCCGATCAATGGATCAGCAATCCCTCTTTCATCAAACCTTGCCGTCGTGGCATCTAATTCCACAAAAACCGAAGACTTTCTAAATGGTGATTGAAATTGTTCTTTCGCCTCTTGTAAAACAAGGCGTGCCGCTGCCGTCTTCCCGACACCTGGCGGACCATAAATGATCACATGCTGCGGGTTTGGACCGCATAGCGCAGCTTTGAGTGACTTGATTCCATCCTCCTGGCCGACAATATCTTTGAAGCTTTGCGGCCTTACCTTTTCCGAAAGTGGTTCTGAGAGTGAAATGGAACGCATTTTTCTTAGCTGCTCCATTTCTTTTTTTGATTCACGATCAATCGAAACCTTCTGGGTCCGCTGACTTTTTAATAAGTTCCAAAAGTATAAACCGATGACCACCCCGAAAAACAGTTGGATGATCAATGCAATTCCTGTCCAACTCATGCCTTTCCCTCCAGTAATAACTAGTTGTTAAGGGTAGTATCTCCTCGAGTTTGGAGGAATAAACAAGTTTTTCTAGGGTTAGGTAATTTGAAGAGATTACATTTATTGTAAAGGCAGATTCATGAGTGCTTTGATTTTCGATCCAGGGGAACGACTAAGCGGGGGTTCAATTGCCCGATGCTCCCGCAGGTGGTCGATTCCCTTCCACTTCAATCACCATTTATTTTCTTCTTTTTAAAAGACTGCTTTCGCAAAGATTGTTGCTGTTATAAAAGTAATGGATTTCCGCTCCATTCGCGCGACTCCGCGGGGCGGGCGTTGAAGTAAAAGCGGAAGCGGCCGTTCAGCGACGTACAGATTTTAGGACTCTCGCATGAGATAAAGGAATCACGAAGAGCTTAGGCGATTCGATGATGACTTATCGCAAGGAGAGAGACCGAAATAGCCGAGGAGGCTCATCCAGCTCCAGCGGCCAGCGACTAGCAGGTACGTAACCTTGGTCTCACCTGTCCCGCTAGTCCCGCAGGAGATCGCACGCCTTCCGCTCCAATCCTTATACGTTAAAAGTGGGGGAATTAACTAGCAATCCAAAGCAACAATCTTTTAGAAAGGCTGTTTTTTCATAAATTTTTGCTTTAATAAAATTCCACTTACCGGATCCCCTCTGAGTTCGGAATTTTTCTCTCTAAACAGGCAGATCAGCTCTTTTCTATGTTATTCCCGCTTAATTCTTGCGACCGTTTCCAAAATTTATACGAAATAGCAACAAAGTTTACGAACAGAGCCTTTATCTTAATTAACCAAATAACTTGCTGTTTAATTTATCTCAATCTTAAGTTATAAAGCAGGAGGTAAGGCTTAGCTGAATCATCTCCATCTCCAATGTATATAAATACAAAAAATCCTCCCTGTGCTAACAGGGAGGACCTTTTTTTGCTTATGCGGATGTTTTTTCTTCGTCGTTTCCTTTGATAACTGTACCGTCTTCCAGCAGAAGCTTTGGAGCTTCATTATCGGTAACCGTGCCTGGAGTGATGATACATTTCTTGATATCTTCTCTTGATGGAAGGTCAAACATAACCTCAAGCATGATGGTCTCGATGATTGAACGAAGACCGCGGGCACCTGTTTTGCGCTCAATCGCTTTATTGGCGATTTCTCTAAGTGCATCTTCTTCAAATTCCAATTCCACCTGATCGAGTTCAAGCATTTTTTGATACTGCTTAACCAGTGCGTTCTTTGGTTTTGTCAGGATTTCCACAAGAGCATCCTCATCAAGTGGTGTAAGACTTGAAATAACCGGCAGACGTCCTATGAACTCAGGAATCAAGCCGAATTTCAATAAGTCTTCAGGAACAACCTTTGCCAATAATGCTTTATCATTATCCACATTGACCGTTTTCGGATCGGAACCGAAGCCGATGACTTTTTGTCCCAAACGTCTCTTCACAATTTGTTCGATTCCATCAAATGCTCCGCCGCAGATGAACAGAATATTGGAAGTGTCAATTTGGATGAATTCCTGGTGCGGATGCTTTCTTCCACCTTGAGGGGGAACGCTGGCAACCGTACCTTCCAAAATTTTAAGCAAGGCCTGCTGAACACCTTCACCAGATACATCCCGTGTGATTGAAGGGTTCTCAGATTTTCTGGCCACTTTATCGATTTCATCGATATAGATGATGCCGCGCTCTGCTTTTTCCACATCATAATCAGCAGACTGGATCAATTTCAATAGGATGTTTTCTACGTCTTCTCCGACATATCCGGCTTCTGTCAGTGAAGTAGCATCCGCAATGGCAAATGGTACATTAAGTATGCGCGCCAAAGTCTGGGCAAGGAGCGTTTTACCGCTACCTGTCGGCCCGATCATGGCGATATTACTTTTTGATAATTCAACATCATCCACTTTGCTGTTCGAATTGATACGTTTGTAATGGTTATAAACAGCTACCGCCAGGGATTTCTTCGCCTGTTCCTGGCCGATCACGTATTCATCGAGGATTTCGCGGATTTCCTTTGGTTTCGGAACATCCTTGAATTCAACTTCTTCTTCCGTTCCAAGCTCTTCTTCCACGATCTCGGTACAAAGCTCGATGCATTCATCACATATATAAACACCCGGTCCTGCTACAAGCTTCCGGACCTGATCTTGTGTCTTACCACAAAAAGAACATTTCAATTGTCCTTTTTCATCGTTAAATTTAAACAATGAAATTCACCCCTTATAAAAAGCTATGTCGTTTCAAAAAATCAAGTTATGTATTGCATTTTATCATACTATATGTCCGGAAAGGAAATTAAACGATTTAACCAAATTTACGCCCGCTTATTAAGCTTTATCCAAAAAACGTCCATTCTATTCCTGATTTCGCGATTATGTAAATGGAATGTAAATGTTCCGGCTTTTTACCTAAGGAAAACACCGGTGCCGTTTTTCTTGGATGATACGTTAAAAAGGCTGTTGAATTCCAGTCCATCCATCCTTGCTAAGTTAAGTATAAGCTTCAAAAGAGACAGAGGGAAAAATTTCTTATTTTATAAAACAAGGCACGATTAAACTCGCGCCTTGTTTCTATAATTATTATTATGCAACAGTCTTGCTGTTATCAACAAGAACTTCTACTGCTTTACGGATTTTAAGATCTGTTTTCAGGTTATCAAGACCGCCAAGAGCCTGCTTGATGTTATCTGCAGCCATATTGTACTGCTCAGCTAATTTATTAACTTCCTCTTCAGCTTCCTCATCGGAAATTTCAAGGTTTTCTGCTTCAGCGATAGCTTCAAGAGTCAAGTTAGTGCGCACGCGCTTAGCTGCATCTTCTTTCATTTGACCGCGAAGATCTTCTTCTTTCTGTCCAGAGAACTGGAAGTAAAGGTCAAGGTTCATACCTTGCATTTGCAGGCGCTGTTCGAACTCCTGCATCATGCGGTCAACTTCCGTGTCAATCATTGCATCCGGAACGTCCACTTCTGTATTTTCAGAAGCTTTTTCTACCAATGTGTCACGAAGTGTTTGGTCTGCTTCGTTTTTCTTGGATTCTTCAAGACGCTTCTGGATTTTCTCTTTTAATTCTGCAAGAGTTTCAACTTCTTCATCCGCATCTTTTGCGAATTCATCGTCAAGCTCAGGAAGTTCTTTCGCTTTGATTTCATGAAGCTTCGTTTTGAATACAGCAGGCTTGCCAGCAAGCTCGGCAGCATGGTATTCTTCAGGGAAATTAACTTCGACTTCTTTTTCAGCGCCAGTTTCAAGGCCGATTAGTTGCTCTTCGAAACCTGGGATGAATGATCCTGAACCAAGTTCAAGTGAATAGTTCTCAGCTTTTCCGCCTTCGAAAGCTTCTCCGTCAACGAATCCTTCAAAGTCGATAACGACTGTATCGCCGTTCTCAGCTGCTCCTTCTTCTTTGACAGCAAGCTCAGCTTGTTTTTCCTGAAGTGATTTCAATTCGTTCTCAACATCTTCAGAAGTAACTTCTGTGTCCATTTTCTCTACTTCAAGCCCTTTGTATTCACCAAGTTTAACTTCTGGTTTAACAGTGACTGTAGCAGTGAAAATAAGCTCTTTGCCTTTTTCCATTTGCTCGATGTCAATTTCCGGGCGATCCACTGGCTGGATTCCAGTTTCTTCAACAGCTTTTGCATAAGCTTCAGGAAGAATTACATCCAATGCATCCTGGTAAAGAGATTCCACACCAAAACGTTTTTCGAACATTCCGCGAGGCATTTTCCCTTTACGGAAACCAGGTACGTTAACTTGCTTAACCACTTTCTTGAATGCAGCGTCCAAACCATTGTGCACTGTATCTGCATCTACTTCAATCGTAAGAACCCCTTGGTTCCCTTCTTGCTTTTCCCATTTAGCAGACATACTATTCCCTCCAACAATCTATAATTGATTATAGTTAATACAAAATAAATATTTAGATAGGTTTGCTCATGTATCAAAAGCACTATCTCTTCGAATATGAAAAAACTTCACATTGCAACCATTATATTATAACATATGAAATCCTTCTTTCAACTCATAGCACTAAAAACGAGTTTCCTATATTTGTTTTATAGGACCGGAGAGGAAACCCCTTCCAATTCGATGATGTACTCTTTAATGGATTTCAAATCATTTTCTGCATCAGCCGCTCTGTCTTCCAATCCCATTGCAAAAAGATCTTCTCCATATAGATCCAATCCAAAGGCAAGGTAAGCCAGCGCAGTATTATCAACCGGCCACTCCATTTCCAGTGGGTACAACAGAAAGCTGTGCCGGGTGAATGTTTCAATTACCTGCTGCTGCAGAGAAGGATTTCTCTGCGCAATCAATTCATCTATTTCTTCTGTCACTTCTTTGAATCGGCTGGTCTCAAAAACATCTTCCAAGCTTGCCGGCACACAAGTCATGCTTTGCCCGAATTTTCTGATTCCGACTTCTTCGTTAAAACCATGCTCTCTCAGAACATTGACAATCATTGTCTGGATAAAAGGATGCGCAGTTTCATTATCCAGCACCTCAAGCAGCTCTGTCAGATAAGGACGGATATTTCGGTTTACAAGCTCGGCCAAGATAAGCGTCTGCTCTTGAATTTCTTTTCCTTCCAGAATTTTTTCGTCTGCTGAAGGATGAGAAATCCCGCTGTCTTCATGAGATGGAGCTTCTTTTCCATTCAGCACCCTTCTGCTGAAAGATAATAGCTTGCTGAAGTGCTCTTCTTTCTCAAAAGGCACTTCTTTCTCATCAAACAAGGCACTAATAGTACCCACAACTTCTTTATGTTCATTCAACTGTATAAGGATCATTAAATACAATTCTACAACCTTAAAGTAGTCTCCGATTCCTTCTAAAAGGAGTTCCTTGCAAATTTCTTTCGCCCGCCGGTAGCTTTTGTTCTCATAAAGGGCGAGAACGAATGCGGCACCAACCTCACCGTCTTCCGGATCTATTTCATATGCCTGCCCAAACAAATCTGCTGCCTGGTCCAGCCTGCTGTTCTGGAGCGCATCCAGCCCCTTTTCGAAAAGCCGCTCTTTCAACCGCGGGAATTGAACGATGTTATCATCTTTATTTCCTTTATTCATCAAGGTTACCGCCCTACTCCATTTAATGATTTCAGTTTAGCAAAACTGCAGGGAATAAACAAAGGACAGAGGAGGTTATTTTGAAAAAGATCTTATCCTTGCGCCGCTTTAGGTAACCCTCGCTGACTCTTATTACCTTAATTGGGCAGCTAGACAGTTTCTTGGTTACCTTTTCTGACTCTCCTCACCTTATTTGGACAGCCAGGCTCTTCATTGGTGACCTTATGATTCCAGGAACGGCTGGTTCACCGCTCCCCATAAAATTGTAAACCAGCAGAGGGAGCCGGCTATTCGTTAATGCAGCAAAACAGCACCAAAAGAAACCCCTTCATCCATTTAAGTTTAAGGATCAAGGGGTTTCAAACGACGGTTTCAAAACCGTAATATGTAGTTTAAATGGCGTCCCAGGAGAGATTCGAACTCCCGACCGTACGCTTAGAAGGCGTATGCTCTATCCGGCTGAGCTACTGGGACTTGTTTCAGCGACAATATTTATTATATTTGAATAACAAATGAAAGTCAACACTTTTAAGTAACTTTTATAAAAATTTTATTGCCAGCTTTTTTAAAAATAGAAGGCGGTTCATTGCCGCCTTCTTATTATACAAAGAACGTCTGTGATAAATCAACAACCTCTTGATGATTATGATTGAAAAATTTTACCGAGGTGGATTCTTTTTCTGTTTCAATGAGCGCGTAGGTTCTTTCCTTTCGTCCCCTGGGCAGAAGAATGCTGCCAGGATTCACGAACAGTACATCCTCTATCTTCTCTGCCCCCAACTGATGAGAATGACCAAAAAAGACAATTTTGGCGCCATTTTCCTTCGCTAAATAATTGAGGTTCATCAACGTCATTTTAACGTTGTACAGATGACCATGAGTGGCGAGTATCCTCGTACCGTCAATCTCTTCTATAAGCACTTCCGGATAGGAAGGATCCATATCACAGTTACCGCGTACCGCAAGATATCCCTCCATTGCCGGGTCACTTGCTTTCAGTTCTGAATCTCCGCAATGTACAAATCCATCCACTTTCCCTTTATATGTGCTGTATAAATCCGTAATTTCCGTGTCGGAACCATGGCTGTCACTTACAACAATCAGCCTCAAAGTGAATCACCTGACAATTCTTCCAGATCATCTTCAAATTGTTTCAGCGCTTTTCCTCTGTGGCTGATCGATGACTTCTCTTCTGAGGTTAACTCGGCCATCGCTCTATCTTTCTCTTCCACAAAAAAGATGGGATCATAACCAAATCCATTCGTGCCGCGGCGCTCGTCCAGGATCTTCCCTTCACAAGCCCCTGAGTAGGTCCGCGTTTCTCTGTCAGGGCCGGCTATGGCAAGCACACAGTAAAATCGTGCGGTTCTCTCATTATAAGGAACTCCCTTCAATTCAGTGAGCACTTTATCCATATTGTCATTGTCATCCTTTGCCTCACCTGCATACCGCGCTGAATACACACCAGGACGTCCGTCAAGTGCATCAATGATCAAACCGGAATCATCTGCGATGACGATTTCATTCAAAACCGCAGATGCTTCTTCCGCTTTCAGTACAGCATTCTCTTCAAAGGTCTCACCTGTTTCTTCAATATCCTGGAAATCAGGGAAATCAAGCAAGGTCAGCACATCATACCCCTTTGGGGACAACATCCGCTCAAACTCCTTAGCTTTTCCATTGTTTTTTGTCGCGATTATTACTTTTCTTTTCATCATGAACCACCTCTCACTGTAAGTAGTCTTTTATTTTACAGCAGCAGGACCCAACAAGTTCCATGAGCCCTTTGCTCGCAAAAAGATAAGAGGCAGTCTCGGCTGCCTCTTATCTTGATTACTTATAGTATATCAAAAATTGTTCTATTAAAAACTAATCGTGTTTACATTTTCGGGACGAGTCACCGGTTCACTCAAAGTTTCCCCTTTTTCATTCACCAGTTCACCTTCGCCGTTTACCATGACTGCGACACTCTCAATTCCTTCCTGCTCGGTCAGGGATAAGACCAGAGAGTTCATAAAGTGCTCAGAGACAATTTTCTCTTCGAAGCTGCCATAAACCGCCTCGTTGAAATTAAGCGTCACTTGCCCATCATCCTTTACGGAAGGCTCATCCAATAAGGCTACCCCCGTAAAATCGCTGAGAAGATTCTTCTGATAACCCGGACCCTCGATAAGCTGCTGGACGACTGCTTCCACTTTATTATCCACTTTATTGCTGACCCGTTTAGTTACTGGCACATAATAGGTGTTATCGTCTTTTTGAGAGACAAAGTAGACAGTTACCGGATGGGTGTCGGTTAAGTCGGCAATCCCCGATGTGTCGACATTGATGCCTACTTTTCTGGATAATCCTTTCTCATCGATCGGAGTCCCGTTGACCGGCATCTCTGTCAACTCATATCCATTCACGCGGAGTTCAACTTTTTCAACTGACTCGAATTGTGTAAGTGTCCAGGTAACCGACTGGAGGATTTTCATCTCATCTTCAGGCTGATAATTTTGGAACTCGCTTGAAAAGTCGGCAACAGCCGTTCCGTCTTTAATGTTCACACTGATTTCAGTGCCTGCTGGCAGCACAGGACGAAAACCGTTAGGAAGCAAGTTTTGGACAGGTCCATCCGCTACAAGATAATCCAATGCCTGCTTAGCGACACTTTCTGTTTTCGGAAGAGCTAACGTCTGAGACACAACGTATCCGTCAGAATCAATCAAATATAATTCTGTCATAACATTTTCCGCTGCTTCCTCAGTTGAAGTGGAAGAAGTTACTTCGCCTTCAGCATTCTCTTCAGCCACATCCACTTTCTCGCCTTCTTCTAAGTACGATACATCAGATGGCGGATCAATCTTCGCTTTTTCGTCTCCACCTAATAATCCGCACCCTGACAGGTAAACGGACGAAGCTACCACTGTAAGCACAATCGCTGCTTTTGATTTCTTTGACATGGGGGAACCCTCCTCAGACAGTTTGTACTATATGTATACGAGCCCTTTTTGAAAATAGACCGAAAAAAAGGATAGAAATTTACAAGCCCGATATTTTTGAGAAGGGTTCGGTTACATATTTTACAGATGAGGAAGCGGGCTTTTCACGTTACCATCCGATACACCCATCAGCTGTCTGGATTCCTAGTTTTATGCTGTTTAAATCGCACTTTTACTGCATCAACTTCTTCATTTCTTTTTTCATGCTGTTTAACCCGCCTGTTTACTGCATCAACCTCTCCCACCTCTGCTTTTCATGCTGTTTAACTCCTCTGTTTACTGCATCAACCTTTCCCATCTCTGCTTTTCATGCTGTTTAAAACGTCCTTTTACTGCATCAACCTCTCCCATCTCTGCTTTTCATGCTGTTTAAAACGCCCTTTTACTGCATCAACCTCTCCCACTTCTGCTTTTCATGCTGTTTAACTCCTCTGTTTACTGCATCAACCTTTCCCATCTCTGCTTTTCATGCTGTTTAACTCCTCTGTTTACTGCATCAACCTCTCCCACCTCTGCATTTCATGCTGTTTAACCTGACCTTTTACTGCATCAGCTTCTCAGACCCCTAAACTACATGCTGCTTAAATCACTTTTTCAACGCACAAACCAATCCAATTTCTAATCCCATGCTGTATAGCCTCAGTTTTACACCGGAAAGTCAGAGTACTTATCTTCTAAGCTATCAGCCAACAAAAAAACCACCCTTCATGGGATCAGTTTCCCAAAAGGATGGTCTTCGTATCAATATGGTCGAGCTGCAGCCAGTCTTGAGCGATTTTTGAAAATATACGAGATGAACCCGTGGTGAAAAATGTATGCTGTGGAGCCTTCTTCTGTTTATTTAGCATCCCCTGATAATCCAGGATGGCACTCACTTCACTTGCTGTTTCATCTCCTGAATTGATGACTTTTACGTCTTGTCCCATCACGATTTGGATGATTTTTTGCAGGAGGGGGTAATGGGTGCATCCAAGGATTAGTGTATCGATTGGTTCTTCTTTTATCCCTGCGAGCGTTTCATATACGATATCCACTGCCCACTTGCTGTCATACTCACCGCTCTCAACTAGCGGAACAAATTTGGGACATGCAAGGGATGTCACTTGCATAGAGTCGTTGATTGAATGGATCGCCTTGTCATATGCTTTACTGTTCACAGTCCCAACAGTTCCCAGCACACCGATCCTGCCATTTTGGCTGTGTCTTAAGGCAGCTCTCGCCCCAGGCTGTATAACGCCGACCACAGGGATAGGAAGCATGTCCTGGAGTTCTTCCAGCACTACAGCTGTGGCCGTGTTGCAAGCGATAACAAGCATTTTGATGTTGTAGTTCATCAAAAAAGCAGACATCTCCCAGGTGAACTTTTTTACTTCTTCTGCTGTCCTCGGTCCATAGGGGCAGCGGGCGGTATCTCCTAAATAAAAAATCGTCTCATTAGGGAGCTGGCGCATGACTTCCTTAGCTACCGTCAATCCTCCGACACCTGAGTCAATGATTCCTATAGGTTGATTCACAAAAATTTTCCCTCATTTTCATTTCATTTCTTGATGCAGTTTAGAAAGATTCCCATTCAAAGCTTTGATTTCATCACTGGAGAAGTTTTTAAGAATCTGCTGCAAGTATTGCTGCCTTTTCTCAATTACCTCTTCGATGATCCTTTCTCCTTCATGGAGCAGGTGGATTCTCACAACACGCCGGTCTTTATTATCCTTAACTCTTTCTACCAGCTCTGTTTTTTCCATCCTGTCAACCAGGTCGGTAGTAGTGCTGCATGCCAGGAACATTTTGGTGGAAAGTTCCCCGATTGTCATGTCGCCGCCTTCGAACAGCCATTGCAATGCAACGAATTGCGGAGGTGTAATCGTGTATTGGCTGAGGATCTCTCTTCCTTTTTGCTTGATAATAGATGATATGTAACGCAAATCCTTCTCAATATCGGCAAAGACTTCCATATCCTGCGGTTTGTTATTCATTATTGACACTCCTATCAATACCATTTCGTACGAAGTTATATACTTAGCATTGTCCCTGTTTTTTCGACATTTATCAAGTAACTTTTTCAGGTAAATACCTTTCCTTGCTTTTGTTGCTGTTTTAGACAAATATTTAATGAATGCTCTAAGGGCAAGAAAAGATATCTGAACCTAATTAAAACCGGCTGTCCAGTAAGGGCAGCCGGCTAATTTTAAAGCTTGAGTTCCCCCATGCGAAGAAGCTCTACAACAGCTTGAGAACGCCCCTTCACTCCAAGCTTTTGCATGGCGTTGGAAATGTGGTTTCGAACTGTCTTCTCGCTAATGAAAAGTTCACCAGCGATATCTTTAGTCGTTTTGTCCTGGACTAGCAGCTCGAACACTTCTTTTTCTCTTTTGGTAAGCAACGGTTTGTGTGCAAATTCATTGTCCTTCAATTATGGTAACCCTCCTTGCCTTCGCCAGCTTTAAACCGCGGGGATGGGTATTGTCGGTCGTCACGATATCATATGTGAACCATTGGTGTAGAGTGACATAGAGGAGGCTTTAATTAGCAAAAATAGGCAAGGTTATTTTTCAAGTAGAGACATGGGGTTTCCACTATTATTCACACCGTCTGACCGCTTCTATCAATCAACAGCTTTTGGATAAATGATTGGTGTTTGATAATTTCGCCTTCATCTCATCTGTCCAAGGTACTCCCTTTCCTGTCCCCTTGGATATCTGCACCATCGTTCCTCTGCCAGTAAAGCATACCCTGTCACGTTCATCCATTCCCATATAATGAAGATCAACCGAGGATGATCCAATCTTATTAGCATTCACATATACCCGTATCGTTTGATCAAAGTATACCTGTCTTAAGAAATCGCATTGAAGATCTGCTACTACCGGAATTGTGTCATTCTCCGGCTTTACCCAGTCCTGCATGAATCCTTTACTCTTAAAAAATTCAATCCTTGCTTCTTCAAAATAAGTGAATGGAACCGTATTATTTAAGTGGCCAAACATATCAGTTTCTGAGAATCTGACTTTTATCTCATTAAAAAATTCAAATTGGCCTTTCCACTGCTCCATATCTTCAATATATGTAATTCTCATGGTTTTGCCCCTCCTATACTTTGATTGTTTCCAATTAGTAAAACATAGTCTATTTGCTTAAATAAAGCAAAAATGAATGAATGTTCATTCTTTTCTTACTATTATATATTTTTCTGCTTCAAGAAAAAAGATTTTTGTTCCATTTTTACCATATAAGATCACTTCCACAGATGAATCTATTGATCTTGCAGAACAAGGGACATTCCTAGTGAAACTTTAAAACCATTCACTTCTGACCGCCAGCAGGGTACATCTAAATCACTAAAAATATAAATGATGTACCTCGAATAGTGAGCGAGGTACATCAAATGCATTAAAAAAGCGGCCGCTCCCCCCTCCGCCTTCCCTGGTCTCGTCCACTTTAAGGCTATTTCATCTACTGAAAGAAATACACAAAGCCCCTGGTACATTTCACCCAGGGATGCTGGATTTTCAACATAAAAACCCCCGCAAGCTCTATGCCTGCAGGGGTTGGGTTGATCGATAATTAAACCATATTGTCGCTTCCGAAGAAGTTCTTGAACATTTGGAAAGATGTATCACGGTTTAATGCTGCGATGGAAGTTGTCAAAGGAATTCCTTTAGGACAGGATTGCACACAGTTTTGTGAGTTTCCACAGTTCGCAAGCCCTCCATCTCCCATGATACTTTCCAGGCGCTCGTCCTTGTTCATTGCACCCGTTGGATGGGCATTGAACAGGCGGACCTGTGAAAGTGGTGCCGGTCCAATGAAATCTGATTTCGAGTTCACGTTAGGACAAGCCTCCAGGCAGACACCGCAAGTCATACATTTTGAAAGTTCGTACGCCCATTGACGTTTCTTCTCAGGCATACGAGGTCCAGGACCAAGATCGTATGTTCCATCAATCGGCACCCAGGCCTTGACCTTTTTCAGTGAATCGAACATTCTGCTTCGGTCGACCACAAGGTCACGAACAACAGGGAATGTTTTCATTGGCGCCAGACGGATCGGCTGTTCCAGCTTGTCGACAAGCGCAGTACAAGATTGGCGCGGCTTGCCATTGATGACCATTGAACATGCTCCGCATACTTCCTCAAGGCAGTTCATGTCCCAGTTGATCGGAGTCGTCATTTCGCCTTTTACGTTCACAGGATTTCTGCGGATTTCCATCAAAGCGGAAATGACGTTCATGTTCGGGCGGTAAGCCAGTTCGAATTCTTCTGTATAAGATTCAGTATCAGGGCTGTCTTGACGAGTAATGATAAAGCGTACTGTTTTATTTTCACTCATCTTTATTTACCCCCTTTTTCTTAGTGTAGTCGCGCTTACGCGGCGGAATCAACGATGTGTCTACCTCTTCGTAATGGAATTCTGGTGAGTTGGCTTCTGCATTGTATTTCGCCATAGTCGTTTTCAGGAATTTTTCATCATTTCGGTCCGGGAAGTCCGGTTTATAATGGGCTCCACGGCTTTCATCACGCTGAAGGGCACCAATCGTAATGACACGTGCAAGCTGAAGCATATTGTGCAGCTGGCGGGTGAACATTGCACCTTGGTTACTCCATTTTTGGGTATCATTGATATTGATGTTTTTATAGCGCTCCATCAATTCAAGGATTTTTTCATCCGTTTCTTTCAGTTTATCATTGTAACGGACCACTGTAACGTTATCAGTCATCCACTCACCAAGTTCTTTGTGGATCACATAAGCATTTTCAGTTCCATCCAAGGAAAGGATATCGTTCCATTTTTCTTCTTCCTGCTGAACATGTCTTTCAAATAAGGAAGAAGGAAGTTCATCCACACTCTTCTCCAGGCCGCTCATATATTTGATTGCGTTAGGTCCTGCAACCATTCCGCCAAAGATGGCAGAAAGAAGGGAGTTTGCCCCAAGACGGTTTCCACCGTGCTGTGAATAATCACATTCGCCGGCAGCGAACAATCCAGGAATATTAGTCATTTGATCATAATCTACCCACAGGCCGCCCATTGAATAATGTACGGCAGGGAAAATTTTCATAGGGACTTTGCGTGGATCGTCTCCCATGAATTTCTCATAGATTTCAATGATGCCGCCAAGTTTAATGTCCAGTTCTTTAGGGTCTTTATGGGAAAGATCCAGGTAAACCATGTTCTCTCCGTTAATGCCCAGCTTCTGGTTCACGCAGACATCAAAGATTTCACGCGTCGCGATGTCACGAGGGACAAGGTTTCCGTAAGCAGGATATTTTTCCTCAAGGAAGTACCATGGCTTGCCGTCCTTATAAGTCCAAACCCTGCCGCCTTCACCACGGGCAGATTCACTCATGAGGCGAAGCTTGTCATCCCCTGGAATGGCTGTCGGGTGAATTTGGATGAATTCTCCGTTTGCATAATATGCACCCTGCTGATAAACGATCGACGCAGCAGATCCTGTGTTGATGACAGAGTTAGTGGATTTACCGAAGATAATCCCAGGACCTCCCGTTGCCATGATCACTGCATCTGCAGGGAATGATTTAATTTCCATTGTCTTAAGATCCTGTGCAACTATTCCGCGGGCCACTCCTTCGTCATCAATGATGACACCAAGGAACTCCCAGCCTTCGTACTTATTGACAAGTCCAGCCACTTCATGGCGTCGAACCTGTTCATCCAGAGCATATAACAACTGCTGTCCTGTTGTCGCACCAGCGAAAGCTGTTCGGTGATGCTGTGTCCCTCCGAAGCGGCGGAAGTCCAAGAGTCCTTCCGGCGTACGGTTGAACATAACGCCCATACGGTCAAGCAGGTGAATGATTCCCGGTGCAGCTTCCGTCATAGCTTTGACTGGAGGCTGGTTAGCAAGGAAATCTCCTCCGTAAACGGTGTCATCGAAATGTTCCCAAGGAGAATCTCCTTCACCTTTCGTATTTACCGCTCCGTTGATTCCGCCCTGTGCGCAGACAGAGTGAGAACGCTTCACTGGCACTAATGAAAATAAATCGACCGGCGCTCCTGCTTCTGCTGCTTTTATTGTAGCCATCAAGCCGGCTAAACCGCCGCCGACTACAATGATTTTTCCTTTACTCATCTAGACTCACTCCTTCTCCTACAAAAATACCAATATCCGAGTCTTGTAAAATCTGAATCCAAGTTACCTTATTAATGAATTAAACGAACGCATATAGTGATCTGATTCCCACATAGGAAAGAGCAAAGAAAATCCCGATTGTAACATAAGTAGCGATTACTTGGGAACGAGGAGAAACTGTGATTCCCCAGCTCACAAGGAAAGACCACAAACCGTTAGCAAAGTGGAAAATAGTAGAGATGACACCAATAATGTAGAAGCCCATCATAAATGGGTTGGATAGGATGTTCTCCATCATTTGAAAGTTAACTTCTGCTCCGAATGCAGCTGCAACCCTTGTTTCCCATACATGCCACGTTATGAATACCAGCGTGATGACGCCCGATATCCGTTGAAGCAGGAACATCCAGTTACGGAAATAACCGTATTTGCTCACATTGTTCTTTGCTGTGAACGCTATATATAAACCATAAATAGCATGAAACAGCAATGGAAGAAAAATGATGAATGTTTCAAGTACGTACCGGAAAGGTAAACTCTCCATAAAGTGTGCTGCATTATTAAATGCTTCTGCGCCCCGTGTGGCAAAATGGTTTACTACTAAGTGCTGAATCAAGAATATCCCTACTGGAATGACACCTAGCAAAGAGTGAAGCCTGCGTAAATTATACTCACGATTTCCAGCCATGATATACCCCCCTTAATGATGAAAAAATGCATAAAATAAAATCTTGCCAATACTATTAAAGGTATGAACCTTCTGCAAATTTTCATATTATAACAAAAATGTGACATGTTCATTTTACTCCCATGTTAGAGGTGCGTCAAGAAAACGTATACATAAAATTCAGTGATATCGCAAAAATATTTTTAATATATTGATAATATTACTTTGTTGATAAATCTGGCTGAACAGGTACCTTATATAGGGTGAGCAAACTGCGGAAAAATGAAAAAGATGAATAATCATTATGCCGGTAAAACATTCCATCTATACTATTTTTGCTTTAGCGATTTATATTTTACCCTCACCTTGTTTATAATAGATTAATAGAAGATTGTTGATGCACTGGAATTTTTTAAAAATCGACAGAAACAGCAGGAATACTTTTACTATTCAGTGGAAAATAATCAGATAATAACTCTCTTAATTTGAGCAGGTAGAGAGCCTTATAGAAAGAGGGGATAATTTTGGAAAGCAGCAATGAACAAAAAAGCGGGGAAATGGAAGACGTTCCCTTGTTTGGGTACGAATTGATGAGGGATATCCTTCTTCCTGAGATTTTGGGCAAACATACGACAGACATCCTCTACTGGGGCGGCAAAAGCCTTGCAAGGAGATTTCCTCTTGTCTCATTGGAAGAAACCGAAGCATTCTTCCGGGAAGCAGGATGGGGCAAGCTGAGCCTTGCTGATGATAAAAAAGACGAACAAATTTTCACTTTATCCGGACCATTCGTTGAAAGAAGGCTGTCACTCAAAACGGATGTTTCCTTCAAGATGGAAGCAGGCTTTCTAGCAGAACAAGTTCAGTCACAAAAGAAGGCTGTCACTGAAGCGGCTGAAGAAATCCATAAGAGATCCAAAACGGTCAAATTTATCGTCCGGACTGATTCCAAGGATAAAATAGAATAGTTTAAGAGTGATAAAAGAGGCTGGGACAAAACCTTATAAAAAGCTCTTCAAAAGAATGTGTCTGAGTATAAAGAAAGGATTTCCGCTCCAGGTGCACGACTCCGCGGGGCGGGCGCTGAGCCTCCTCGGCTTTGCCTGTGGGGTCTCACCTGTCCCGCTAGTCCCGCAGGAGGTCGCACACCTTCCGCTCCAATCCGCCTACGATCAGGAACTGGCGGATAACCTAATCTAAAAAATAACATCTTTAAGGTAAGAGCCTAATAACAAAAATGAACCGCATGAGATCAAGTATATAACCTTAATCTCATGCGGTTTTATTTTCGATGATTTCTACTTGCATCATTTAGTTTTCTACTTTTGTCCCAGCCTCTTTTTGTGATTTATTTGATTGAAACCTTCTGCGGCTCTTGTGCTTTATCAAGATTAAATTCGGTATGAAGCACCTCCGCAGCTGTCAGCATCTGCGCTTCGTCGACCACAGCTGAAACCTTGATCTCGGATGTACTTACCATTTTGATTGGAATCTGATTGTTGGCCAATACTTCAAACATCTGAGCAGCTACACCCGGATTGGATATCATACCAGAACCCACGATGGACACTTTAGCCAGGCCGCTTTCATGTTCAATGCTGCTGAAACCAAGTTCCTCGCGATTATTTTGAAGCACTTCGATTGTGTCCTCCAAGGATTCCCTTTTAATGGAGAAAGAGAGATTGATTCTGCCTGTTTCTGTTTTGCTCTGTATAATGATATCCACATTGATGTGATTTTTGGCAAGAGTGGTAAAAATGGAAGACAGGCCTGTGATTTCATTCTGCAGCCCTAATACAGTCACCCTGATAATTTCTTCTTCAAATGCTACTCCTCGAACTATCAATCCTGTTTCCATTGAAACTTCCTCCTCAATAATTGTACCTTCTTGTTTATCCATGCTTGATCTCACTACCAGCGGAACACCATGATTCTTGGCAAATTCAACTGCCCTCGGATGCAGGACTCCCGCCCCAAGATTAGCAAGCTCCAGCATTTCGTCATAAGCTACGGATGAAAGCTTACGGGCATTCTTCAGATATCGCGGATCCGAAGTGTAAACTCCATCCACATCTGTATAAATATCGCATCGATCTGCATTTAATGCAGCGGCAAGAGCTACAGCTGTCGTATCGGAACCGCCGCGTCCCAAGGTAGTAATCTCCTTGTTCTCTGCCATTCCCTGAAATCCTGCTGCCACCACAATACGATTGTCTCTAAGGTTTTTGCGGACTCTGTCTGTATTTATGTTTGTAATCCGGGCATTACCATGGATGCTTTCCGTTTCGATGCCGGCCTGCCAGCCTGTCATAGAGACTGCCTCATACCCTGATTCAAGCAGCACCATGGTCAGCAAAGAAATGGTGATTTGTTCCCCGGTAGTAAGGAGCATATCCATTTCACGTTTGCTCGGCTTTGCAGAAGCCTGATAAGCCAAATGAACAAGCCCATCCGTCGTTTTCCCCATAGCTGACACCACAACTACAACATCGTTGCCCTTGTTTTTCTCTTCGATCACACGGAGTGCTGCATTTTTGATTCTATCCATATCACCGACGGAAGTTCCTCCAAATTTCTGAACAATCAGTCCCACAATTCTCGTCCTCTTTTCTTAAGTAATTTTTGCTCTAAGTATAAGTTCAAGAATAACGGTCCATCACGAAAAACAAACCTCAATAAAAAAGGCAATGAGATATTTATCTCATTGCCTGTGAAATCGCAAGAATATGCAGGTTCCACGTGAGATAGCTCTCCAAGACTGTTAATCTTGACAATCCTGCATCTCTTAAATACAGAACCAGCGGAAACAGCCATGAGCCTGCTTTCACTTCGGCGAATTTCCCTTTCAATGTTCGTCATAAGAGCCCATACTCTTCGAAACATCTACTGATGAAAGTCCGCACCTCTATCACCACTTGTATAAAAGTGATAATTTTATAAAATTTTCATTTATTCTAACATAGAATACAAATGATGACAATCTATTTTTCTTCTCTTTAACGGCGTTTATTCTTATGCGGGATGGCTTCTTGGGTACATCTTCTCGATCTTGCTTCTGTTTTGATGTACCCAAGCTGACTCCTTGGGGGCATCTTCTCGACCATGTACCTGTTTTGTTGTACCCAAGCTGGCTTCTTGGGGGCATCTTCTCGACCATGTACCTGTTTTGTTGTACCCAAGCTGGCTTCTTGGGGGCATCTTCTCCACCTTGTACCTGTATTGTTGTACCCAAGCTGGCTTCTTGGGGGCATCTTCTCCACCTTGTGCCTGTATTGTTGTACCCAAGCTGGCTTCCTGGGGACATCTTCTCGACTATGTACCTGTTTTGATGTACTCAAGCTGGCTCCTTGGGGGCATCTTCTCGACCATGTATCTTGTTTTATGTTCTCAAGCTGTGATCTTTAACTCATTTTTATGACTTCAATACAGCCCCCCGGAGATCTTATCCTCGGGCTGTATCATTTTTTATCCATTCCAACTAGTCCTTTTAACACACACCTTTCCGTTAAGACAAAAAACACCCCGCCATCTCATCATGGCAGAGTGTTCCTTAGCTATTCCTTCAATTTCTCCATCAATTCTTCAGCAGCCGATTTTGGAAGGCCCGCATCGATCAGTTCCTCCATCGAAGCTTCTCTCATTTTCTTCATGGATCCAAATGTTTTCAGGAGATGTTTTTTCTTTTTGGCCCAATGCCGCTCACTTCATCCAGCATTGAAGAAAAGGCGGTTTTGCCTCTTAGCTGGCGGTGGAAGGTGATGGCAAATCTGTGCACTTCATCCTGAATTCTTTGCAGCAGATAAAATTCCTGGCTCCTCTTTTCCAGCGGTACGATTTCAAGCGGATTTCCATAAAGCAATTCTGAAGTCTGATGCTTATCGTCCTTGGCCAGTCCGGCTACAGGAATATCGAGATTCAATTCCAATTCCAGCACTTCTTTTGCAGCACCAATCTGGCCTTTCCCGCCATCAATGACGATTAAATCTGGGAGCGGAAGTCCTTCTTTCAGCACTCTGGAATACCTTCTTCTCACTACTTCACGCATGGAGTCATAGTCATCAGGCCCTTTTACCGACTTGATCTTATATTTACGGTACTCTTTCTTTTCCGGTTTGCCGTCAATAAAGACGATCATCGCTGAGACGGGGTCAGTGCCCTGGATATTGGAGTTATCGAAGGCTTCGATCCGGTGAGGAGTATAGATGCCCATCGCCTCACCCAATTTATCAATCGCCATGATCGTCCTTTCCTCGTCCCGCTCAATCAAGGAAAACTTTTCTTTTAAAGCAACTTCGGCATTCTTGCCCGCCAAATGGACCAGACTTTTTTTCTGTCCTCTCTTTGGCTGTGTCGTCCTGACATCCAGAAGTTCTGATACGATTGATTCGTCGATCCCTTCAGGAAGATTGATTTCCTTCGGTTTAAAATGATTGGCCTTGGTATAGAACTGGCCGATATAGGTCAGGAACTCCTCTGCCGGTTCATCATAGATGGGGAACATGGAAACATCACGTTCAATCAGCTTCCCTTGCCTGATAAAAAACACCTGGACACACATCCAGCCTTTATCGACCGCATACCCAAAAATGTCACGGTCCGTGAAGTCAGTCATGGTCATGGTCTGCTTTTCCATCGTCGCCTCAATATGCTGAATCTGATCCCGAAACTCTTTCGCGCGCTCAAACTCGAGGTTCTCTGCAGCCTCGCCCATCTTTTCGTTGAGTTCTTTTTTAATTTCCTTATAACCGCCATTTAAAAAGCGGGCAATCTCATTTGTCAGCTCTTTATACGTTTCAGATTCCACATTATGGACACACGGTGCCAGACACTGCCCCAAATGGTAGTACAGGCATACCCGGTCGGGAAGGTTATCGCATTTTCTCAGAGGATAGATCCTGTCGAGAAGCTTTTTCGTTTCATTTGCTGCCCCTGCATTTGGATATGGACCGAAATACTTTCCCTTATCTTTCTTTACATTGCGTGTGATGATGAGTCGTGGATGCCTTTCTGCAGTCAGCTTGATAAAAGGATAACTCTTATCATCTTTCAGCATGACATTATATTTAGGGTCATGTTTTTTGATCAAGTTCAACTCAAGAATCAGCGCCTCCAAATTGGAAGACGTTATAATATATTCAAAGTCTTCGATCTCTCCGACCAGCCTTTGCGTTTTACCATCATGAGAACCGGTGAAATAGGATCTCACTCGATTCTTCAGCACCTTTGCCTTCCCAACATAAATAATGGTCCCCTGTCTGTCTTTCATCAGGTAGCACCCCGGCTGGTCCGGCAGAAATGCCAATTTATTTGAAATATTTTCGTTCATTTATCCTCACCCCCTGCGGCTTACCATTAAGCATAGCTGTTTCCGCAGGACCTTATTGAAGACCCGCTGCGAAAAACTCTTATAAAAATGAACGGAAAACAGTAAAGTTCCTTCAATAATCATAGGCAATCAGCCCGCCAAGGTCAACTGGCGGGCTTCTGGCAAAAGAATACAGTGATACTGATCATAAATTGATTCCCTTCAGGCAAGGAAATCTGTGCGAGGAGCAGACATCTTTACTTCGTGCCAGCTTCGTCACATCAGCTGTAAAAAAGAAACGAGCCGGACGGCTCGTTTCTTTTACATCCTTACTTCATTAAGCATGTTTGTTCAATAATTCAGCAAGAGCTTCTTTAGGCTGGAAGCCGATGACTTTGTCAACTACTTCTCCATCTTTAAGGACAACCAATGTAGGGATACTCATAACTCCGTAATTCCCTGCAGTTTCTTGATTTTCGTCAACGTCAACTTTGACGATTTTCACTTTATCGCCCATTTCGGTATCCAACTCTTCAAGAACTGGTGCAATCATTTTACAAGGTCCGCACCATGGCGCCCAGAAATCAGCCAGTACTAAACCTGAACTTACTTCGTTTTTGAAATTTTGATCTGTTGCATTTGTGATAGCCATTTATATTCGCCTCCAAATATGTTTCAAAGTTACCGTCAGTATATCATCGTTTTTTTATTGATGCTATAAATATGCTCGCAGGTAATTTACCCTGTTTTGCCTTCTTTATTCATCATAGGCGCTGGTGACGGATTGCGGTCTTTCTGCCTCAAGCCTTCTGTGGAAGGTACATCTTTTTCAAATTATATGGCCAGTATAGACATTTAGTTCTTACCATATGAATCAAGTGTGTAATTTCAAACAGCTGAAAAAACTGTGTGAACTTCTTTATCCGAATACATCTCTTTCAATCTCCTTCATTTCAAAGAAGTACCCCTGTATTGCCATCAATTCATCAAATGTTCCGCTTTCCACAACCTGTCCTTTGTCCATCACAATTATTCTGTCCATTTTTTCCAGTCCCGTTAAGCGGTGGCTGACCAACACGAGTGTATCATTGGCTGCTTGTTCAAAAAGCTGCTTATAGATGAAATCCTCAGTCAGTGCATCAATTGAAGATGTGGGTTCGTCCAAAATCCATAAACGGCCTCCCTTTAACATGGCTCGGGCAATGGCAAGCCGCTGCTTTTCACCGCCAGACAAATTTTCACCACGCTCGAGAACTTCGCTATCCAGATTAAAATGGGCTAACTGAACATTTTCAAGGACCCTCATTAGTTCTTCATCTGTCCTATCAGCCCCTGCCAATTCAAGGTTTTCCCGGATAGTTCCGTAAAAGAAATGATTATCCTGTAAGACAACATTTGCTTTCGACCAGAGGTCTTCCCCATCCAAATGATTAAGCGGAAGGTTTCCAATCCTGATCTCTCCTTCGGCTGCATGGAGCACTTTAAGCAGCAGCATTAATACCGTTGATTTACCAGATCCGCTGGGACCGACAATAGCCGTTTTCGAACCCTCCGGCAGATGGAAGCTCACCTCATTTACTGCCCTGCTGCTTTCTTCCTCGAAGCGGTAAGAAAGTTCCTGGAATTCCACAGATAACGCTTGTGAATCGGGCAGCTTTTCGATCGTACCAGAGGGTTGGACCGGCTCCTCCTTCACCACAGAATATAATCGTTTAGAGGCTGCACGGCTCTCCTCCAGATGGCCGGGCAGTGCTGCCATCGGAGCCGCATTTTCAAAAACAGTCAGCGAAACCATGACAAGCATTGCCAGGAACAAACCATCAAGCTGGCCTTGTGTCACTAAATAGGCTCCCAAGGCAAGAACAGTCCATGAAATCATAAGAGAAACTGCTGTATTGACAGACTGATTGAACATTAATTGAACGGATTCACGTTCCTGCTCATCGATATATTCTCCTGAAGAGGCTTTCAACATTTTTTCTTTTTCATCTAGACGCTGATACAGCTTCAGTTCCCTGAATCCATATAAAATCTCTGTCGCTTCTGTAGAAAGCTTCCCTCTCCTCTCGCGCAATCGGAAATCAATCCTGCGCTTGCTGTATGAGAATATCAAAGGCACAACCAGCGAAGTCAGTATCAGCCCGATAATCAATACGAGAGCGATGTATACAGAGAAAAACATCATAAACACCACTGTACTTAAAAACACGATGATCAGGACGATGGGAGGATAATACACACGCAGAAAAAAGTTCTGCAGACTCTCTACATCCCCCACAATGCGTGATAGCAAATCTCCGCTCCGGTATTTCTGATAAATACCAGGAGCAAGAGGCTCCAGCCTTTTAAAGAAATCAACTCTCAGGTTGCTTAAAATGGAAAAGGTGGCACGATGGGAATAAAGACGTTCCCCATAGCGGCTGCCTGCACGTGCCAACCCAAAAAGTTTCAACAGTGCAATCATGACAGTTAAAGCATACAAAGGGGGAACGAAAGCAGCCTTTGAAATCAAGTATCCGCTGGATGCAAACAGGCCAACCGCTGTTATACCGGCTAAAACTCCGAAGAAGATGGAAAGTAAGATGTCTTTTCTTTCACGTCCGACTTCCTTCATAACAAGCATCAAATCTTTCATCCTGCATCACCCCTCTGTTGAATTGAAACCATGCTGATATAATCCCGCACTGTTCTAATCAATTCTTCATGTGTACCGCCGGCTTTTAACTCTCCATCCTCCATAAACAAGATCAAATCTGCACCTTTGATAGTGTGCAGTCTATGAGCAACGGTGATGACCGTCGATTGATTTGAAAGCTCTTCGATGGAAGCTTGTAAAATTCGTTCTGTTTTTAAATCAAGACCTGTTGTCGGCTCATCAAATAAGATGATGCTTGGCTTCTTCAAAAAAGCCCGGGCAATGGCTAAACGCTGTTTCTCTCCACCCGATAAGCCCCGTCCGCCTTCTCCAACCCGTGTATCGTAACCCTCTTCAAGTGACTCAGCCATTTCTGACAGACCAGCTTTTTCAGCAGCATGTATAATCTCCTGCCGGCTGGCCGCTTTCATTGCTCCTATCGCAATATTTTCCGCTATAGTACCAGAAAATATATACGGGTTCTGGGAAATATAGCTGACTTCATTAAACCATGATTCTTCCGTATAAGAAGAAAGAGGCTGATGATCAACCTCAATCGTGCCCTTGGAGGGAGCTGCAAGTCCCGCAAGCAAATGAAGAAGAGTTGTCTTGCCTGAACCGCTTCTCCCAACAATCGCTGTTTTGGTATAGGGTTTTATGTCGGCGGAGAAGCCTTTTAATTCAAATCCCCCTTCCTCATATTTAAAACCAATATTCTTAATGCTGATTGACGGTGGAGCTGAAACAGCCAGTTCCTTCTCTCCCCATATGACAGGGAGATCTTGTTTATCAAGCTCCTCCTTTATTTTATTTGCAGCGCCCAAACTGCCTCTTCCCGTGTGAAAGGCACTGCCAAGTTCTTTGATTGCAGCATAAAACTCCGGTGCCAGCACCAACAGGAAAAATGCGGTGAAAAATGTTACACTTTCAAACACAACAAGCCGGAGACCAAGTTCAAGGGCAATCAGGCCGATACCGAGCATCGAGATATATTCCAGCATTAAAGAAGAAATAAAAGCAACCTTCAGAACTTCCATGGTTGCATCCCTGAAACCGTGGCTGCTTTCTCGAATGGCCTCTTTTTGCCTCGCGGATTGTCCGAATAATTTTAAAGTCGTCAAGCCTTGAAGCGTGTCCAGAAACTTCCCAGAGAAGGCTGTCATTTGTTCCAATTGCTCCTCTGATTTTTTCTGCGTCTTCATTCCGATAATGATAAAGAACAAGGGAATGAACGGTGCTGTAATGATCATCAGCAAGCCAGTTGAAATATGCTGGGTAAAGGCCGCAATAAGAATCATAAGCGGAACAATCGAAGTCTGGATAACCTGGGGAATATAACGGCTGAAATAACTGTCGATTCCATCAACCGCATCCAGCATGATGCTCACCTTGTGTCCAGACTGGCCTTTGAGAGAAGATCTTAGTGGATTTTGAGTGTATTTAGCCAGAAGCCTTTCCCGAAGGCTGCTCTTTACTTTGGAAGCCATCCTTGCCCCTGCACGTCCGCTGCCAAAGTTCAATAAGACCCTGAATATCAGCACAAGGGCCAGCCAGCCAAGCAAATGTACAACGTCCCCAAAAGAATGCCCCTGCAGAAACACCCGATCAACTACAGACACAATCAAATATGCCTGGGCAATGATACTTAAACCTGTAAAGACGGCTGTGGCTCCAAGATATAACAACGTTCCTCTATGATGTTTCAAAAATGGATTTAAAATATTCATATTGAAAATCTCCTATCTTAAAAGAAGAATCTGAATGACTACTTCGCTTGTGAACATATTCACAATATTATAGTTTCATTATACATAACTATAAGGAGAAATTCATCTGAAAGGCTCAAGAGGCGGCAAACCTCTCTAATTATGTAAATTTATAATATGGCTTGCTGCCTAATTATTGGTTTCTTATAGCTTTGCAGACCTTTTTCCTGGGACATCTCTTTTCATTGGCCCGTATTCTCACTTTACGGTCCGTTATCCTGGCGCTTCTCCCTTTTCAAGGGTCCGTATTCTCACTTTTTTATAAACAAACTTTATAAAATTGACAATCAACAATAGAGCCTGCCTAGCGTTAAGATTGTCTTTGAATCAGAAAACTTCAAGAAACCCAAGTAGAGCTCTGCTTCTTCCTATTCCTCTTTAACACAAATGAAAAACCCAAATATAAAAAGAAAGCACCCGTCTAATTAACGGATGCTTTCTAACTGAGTAATTCAAACTTTTTCCAAAAGATATTTCAATAATCCAGCCTGCACTTTAAGAAGAGGAAACTTTTAATTTCTTAAACTCTTCCGTCAACATAGGAACCACTTCGAATAAGTCTCCAACGATTCCGTAATCAGCTACATTGAAGATACTTGCTTCAGGGTCTTTGTTGATAGCAACAATGACCTTGGAGTTAGACATACCGGCCAAATGCTGGATTGCGCCTGAGATACCGCAGGCAATATACAAGTCTGGAGTGACTACTTTACCCGTTTGCCCGATTTGAAGGGAGTAATCGCAATAGTCCGCATCACATGCACCACGTGAAGCTCCTACAGCGCCGCCTAATACATCGGCAAGCTCTTTAAGCGGTCCGAAACCGTCTGTGCTTTTCACACCGCGTCCTCCTGCGATGACGACTTTCGCTTCAGAAAGATCTACACCATCTGTTGCTTTTCTTACAACATCTTTAATAATTGCACGAAGGTCTTTAATCTCCACGGATACTGAGCTAACATCCCCGCTTCTGGAATCATCTTTTTCAAGCGGGTCAATATTGTTAGGACGGATTGTCGCGAAAATCAGACCGTCTGTCACAATTTTCTTTTCAAATGCTTTACCAGAATAGATAGGGCGTGTGAAAACAAGGTTTCCGCCTGCCTCTTCAAGAGCAGTGGCATCAGAAATCAATCCTGAACCTAATTTGCTCGCAATCTTAGGAGCCAGATCTTTTCCAAGAGCTGTGTGGCCAAAGATGATTCCCTCTGGGCTTTCCTGATCAAGGACAGCCATCAATGCTTGAGAATATCCATCAGAAGTATACTGCTCCAGCTTTTCATCCTCTACCACAATGACACGGTCCGCTCCGTATTGAATCAGTTCATTTCCTAAAGCGCTTACAGAACTGCCCAATAAAACTCCTATTACTTCTCCGCCCTCGGCAACTGTCTTACCTGCGGCAATTGCTTCGAAAGAAACGTTTCTCAATGCGTTGTCACGCGCTTCTCCAAGTACCAATACTTTTCTTGCCATGTTCGATTACCTCCTGAGTGAATGATCTGTTGATTGTATATTAGGCTCGTTCGCATATACTGCTTTAAAATCCATAAAGTGAATACTAGTTGATTTCCGCTCCAATCGATTTTCAACTTGGATCTTTTATACAGCTCCACTGTTGGAATCCTGCAGAAAATCAATTCGTTCAGCAGCTAGCGATTTCTGCCGTAGATTAAACGACTTTGGCTTGTGTATGAAGCAGCCCGACCAGTTCTTTCACTTGGTCATCAAGCTCACCTTCAAGGATTTTGCCCGCTTCTTTCTCTGGCGGCATGAAGATTTCAATCGTTTTAGTCTTCGCCTCAACATCTTCTTCTTCAAGATCTAAATCATCAATTTCGATTTCATCTAAAGGTTTTTTCTTTGCTTTCATGATACCAGGCAAAGAAGGGTATCTAGGCTCATTCAATCCCTGCTGCGCTGTAACGAGTAAAGGAAGTGATGTTTCGATTGTTTCAGAATCACCCTCTACATCGCGGACAACTGTTACAGTTCCTCCATTGATTTCAAGGCTTGTGATAGTAGTCACATAAGGGATATCCAGCTGTTCCGCTACACGTGGTCCAACCTGGCCCGATCCCCCGTCAATGGCAACGTTCCCCGCAAGGATTAGATCCGCTTCCTTGTCTTTAAGATACTCTGCAAGGATTTTGGCTGTTGTGAATTGGTCACCATTTTCAACATCATCTTCTATGTTGATGAGTACCGCTTTATCGGCTCCCATTGCCAAAGCAGTTCGAAGCTGCTTTTCTCCTTCTTCGCCGCCGACAGACACAACAGTGATTTCCCCGCCGTGCTCGTCACGCACCTGGATCGCTTCCTCTATCGCGTACTCATCGTAAGGATTGATGATGAATTCGGCACCATCCTCACTGATTTGGCCATTTGAAATACTGATTTTCTCTTCAGTATCGAAAGTTCTTTTCATTAGTACGTAGATGTTCATATCTTGTTCCCTCCTAAAATTTCAAACTTTCAATTGGTTAAAAAGATTGAGAATATTTAAAGTAAAAATTTTTCACCTGGGATTCAGGAGATAAGCCGGGATTCCGGCTTATCTGCCCTTGAATTCAGGTGCGCGCTTTTCAATGAAAGCCTTGATGCCTTCCTGGCCATCCTCGGACACAAAGACGTCTCCGAATAATTCCGCTTCCCGTCTGACTCCCTCATAAAAGCGTTCGTGCTTAGAAAAACTTAGAAGTTCTAAAGCGGCTTTCATTGCCACTGGACTCTTCTTGGCAATACTGAACGCCATTTCTTTCGCTTGTTGAAGGACTTCTTCATCTGGGTATGCTCTATTTGCCAAACCCCATTGAACTGCTTCCTTACCGGAAATTGGTTCACTTGTAAGCAGCATTTCCGCCGCTTTCGCTGACCCGACAAATTTAGCAAGCCTTTGGGAGCCGGCAAATCCAGGGACCAGTCCTAATTGCAGTTCCGGTAGACCAAGCTTCGCATTTTCGCCTACAAGGCGGATATGGCATCCCATTGCCAGTTCCAGGCCGCCTCCCAATGCAGCGCCATGAATGGCGGCAATAATCGGTTTCGGGAAATTCTCCATTCGTTCAAAGAGATCCTGGCCCCTTTTGGAAAGTTTAGAGAAGTCCTCTCCGCTTTCCACTTTGGTGAACTCCTTAATGTCTGCACCGGCAGAGAAGAATCTGCCTTCACCGTGGAGCAGGATGACCCTTGCTTCTTCTTTCTTCTCGAGCTCATCCATCAGCCCATCCAGTTCGATGATTAAGTCACTGGCAAGGGCGTTGGCCGGCGGACGCTGAATCGTTACGAGCGCTGCCTGATTTTCTATCTTGTAACTCAAATACTGCATTTGGACATCCTCCCTTACACAATACTTCAGTTCCTTGAACCGCAGCCGTTGAGCAGCAGTTTATGAATTTCAGGAACTTGTGCCGACAGGTCATACTTTTGTTCATTCATGACCCAATTGGTAAGCATCTCATCGATCGTGCCAAAAACCATTTGGCGTGCAAGGCGTATATCAAGGTCCTCCGAAAATTCCCCGGACTCGATGCCTTCAATCAGAATCTTATCTATGACTGTCAGGTATCCTTTAAGGACCTCATTGATTTTCAATCGGATATCCTTATTGGACTGCCTGAGCTCCAGCTGGGTTACTATGGCAAGATGGTGATCTTCCGACAAGATTTTACAATGATTTTCAATCATCACTAATAACTTCTCCGCTGCTGTTCGTTTTCCTGCTATAACTTCTTCAATTTTTTCGACAAACATTCCCATCTTTTCACGAAAAAGCGAAATCAGGATATCTTCTTTGTTTTTGAAGTAGAGATATATGGTTCCATCTGCGACCCCTGCCTGTTTGGCTATCCTTGAAACTTGAGCCTGATGGTATCCATTTTCAGCAATTACTATTACAGCGGCATCAATAATTTGTTTATACTTCGGTTTGTCTCTTTTCATATCATGCCCGCCTTTATAAATAATGAATGACTATTCATTCATAAATTCATCATAAAATGTGCGAGAAAAAATGTCAAGAAGAATATCCTTGTCCCATTCCCTTTCAAAAAGAAAGGCCTGATCGCAGCCTCGATGTCTTTTCCCATTTACTATACTAGTATGAAGTTTTGTATTTTCCAACTATCTCTAACCGAGCTTTTCTTCATTATCCTTCAATTTTTGTTTCTCTTCATCAACAAGTGCCCTTCTCAGGATCTTTCCTACAGCCGTTTTCGGAAGTTCATCCCGGAATTCATAAATCCTCGGAACTTTGTAAGCAGCAAGGTGCTTCCTCGCAAATGAATCAAGGTCTTTCTCTGTGAGATTCGAGCTCTCCTTCAGCACAACATATGCTTTTACAGTTTCCCCGCGATAAGGATCAGGAATACCCGCAGCGACAACTTCTAGAACATCCGGGTGTTCATACAGCACTTCTTCAATTTCCCTTGGATAAATGTTAAATCCTCCGGCAATAATCATATCCTTCTTACGGTCCACTACATAGAAGTAGCCTCTTTCATCCATATAGCCCAGATCACCTGTAAGCAGCCAGCCATCTTTCAGGGTCATTTCAGTTTCTTCCGGACGGTTCCAATAGCCTTTCATCACTTGAGGGCCTTTGACACAAATTTCGCCAATTTCATTCGGAGGAAGCTTTTCGCCTGTTTCCATTGAAAAAACAGCAGCGTCTGTATCCGGCCATGGTATTCCGATGCTTCCCTTCACTCTTTCCCTGTCCCAAAGGAAATTGGAATGCGTCACTGGCGAAGATTCAGTCAGGCCGTAGCCTTCCACTAACTTGCCGCCAGTTACTTCTTCAAATTTCTGCTGTACTTCTACAGGAAGCGGGGCCGAGCCGCTGATACAGGAATCGATGGAAGACAAGTCATATTTTTTCAAGTCAGGATGGTTGAGTAACCCAATGTAAATGGTCGGTGCACCCGGAAACAAAGTAGGCTTCTGTTTTTGAATCGTTTTCAACGTGGTTTCTGCATCAAACTTAGGAAGCAGTACCATTTTATATCCTTGCATGACAGATAAAATCATTACGGTGGTCATCCCGTACACATGGAAGAATGGGAGAATGCCCAATACGATTTCTTCCCCTTTTTTACATTTATATAGCCAGGTGTCACACATCATAGCATTGGAAACAAGATTTTTGTGAGTCAGCATGACTCCTTTTGGAAAACCTGTTGTCCCGCCTGTATATTGAAGCAGGGCCAGGTCATTTTCAAAATCAAGCGGGATATCGATAGGACTGTTATCCGCCGATTTCATAATATCTGTAAAAAGATGATTCTTCTCTGAAGGTTCCACCTTAACGACAATGTTATACTGCTTCTTTTGAATAAAAGGATAGATTAAATTCTTCGGAAACGGTAGATAGTCTTTGATAGCGGTTACAATTACATGCTGAAGTGACGTTTCCTTCATTACTTTTGTCACCTTTGGAAAAAGGATATCCATTGTAAGGATGACTTTTGCCCCAGAATCCTTCATCTGATACTCTATTTCCCTCTCCATATAGAGCGGGTTTGTTTGAACAACGACTCCTCCGGCATAGAGAATTCCATAATAGCCAATGACGGATTGCGGTGTATTCGGCAGCATGATTGCCACCCGGTCCCCTTTTTCAACACCCAGTGTCTTAAGATAATTGGCAAACTTCAATGCAGAGTTATAAAGGTCGCGGTAATTGATTTCTTTCCCCATGAAATGGATAGCAGACTTATCGGGATAAAGTTCTGCTGCTTTTGTCAGGTAGTCCTGCAGCGGCTTGGGTGTATAATCCAGTTCCTTTTTTACTTCATCCGGATATAATTCGAGCCACGGTTTTTCCATAATGCTTCCCCCCTTTTAATTTTTAGAAAATTTTAATTCTTTATGCTATTATAGTATATCTTTACTATTGATACAATTCGAATTCATTCAATACAGTATGTATATTTTCGGCAAATGAAAAAGAGAACGGCAATAACCGTTCCCTTTCTTGTCCTTAAACGAAGAATACCATATAAAGGATCCCCACAATTATAAACACGGCACAAAGTCCCAATAATACTTTTGCTAATGTTTCCATTTTTCTCTCCTTATGAAATGCCTGCTCCTATAACATAAGACAGGCCGACTGATATGACCAGGGAAATAAAACCTACTGCCCGATTGTCTTTCTCGATTTCTTCATCGATCTTAAACTTAGGTGTCATAAACTCATAGATGAAGTACCCGGACAAAAGCAGGAAGAAACCAAAAACTCCCCAGCCGATGGTCGTCATCAACGTATCATTTTCGGCAATCGAGTGCCGGAAGATATTGGCGATTCCAAAAATTTTTCCACCAGTGGCCATCGCTACTGCTAAATTCCCCTTTTTGATTTCGTCCCAGTTATTGTATTTCGTAACCAGTTCGAAAATGGAAAGAAACAGCACAAGAAACAGCACGACGACACTGTAATAACCTGCAGTCTGAATAAATTCATTTTCCCAAAAGTCCATCCCTAAACACCCTTAAATGATTTAATAAATACTCTTTTTAAGCTCTTTCGTAAAAGGTTGCTGCTGTCTTTTAATAAATGGATTTCCGCTCCAGTCGTACAACTCCGCGGGGCGGACGGTGAAACAAAAGCGGAAGCGGCCGTTCAGCGACGTACAGATTTTAGGGCTCTCGTATGAGATAAAGGAATCACGAAGAGAGTAAGCGATTCGATGATGACTTATCGCAAGGAGAGAGACCGAAATCTGCTAGGCGCTGGCCGCTGGAGCTGGATGAGCCTCCTCGGCTTCGCCTGTATATAAAGTGGAAGCGCCCTGATCAGCCCCGACAGGCAAATGTTCTCTAGAGGTTATTTGACCCCGAGGGGCTAGGCGCTGGAACTAGATTGGGGGTTACGTTCCAGTGGGTACGTAACCTTGGTCTCACCTGTCCCGCTAGTCCCGCAGGAGATCGCACGCCTGCAGCGAAGATCCTCTTAGATAACGTACTGTAGGATAAAAATGCATTACAAAGCAAAAACCTTTTAGAAAAGAGATTCTCGTGATAATTGTTTCTTTTTAAAAGTAGTTGATTTCTGTTCTAAATCCGTAACTCCTTAAGGCCACCTTCCACTGGATACATAACTTTGATCTGACTTGTTATAAAGCGGCCCTACTGCCCCTAGAAATAAATGTTCAAGAGAAAGTTAAGTTAATTAGATAAGGAACCAAGGCTTTACTTAAATTCTACTACACTGACACCGGTTCCGCCTTCTCCTGCTTCACCAAGACGCACTCTTTTGACAGAGCGGTGGTTTTTTAAGTATTCCTGAACACCCTGCCTGAGGGCACCTGTCCCTTTGCCATGAATGATGGAAACCCGAGGGTATCCTGCTAATAAGGCATCGTCAATATATTTTTCGACTCTGGACAGGGCATTTTCGAACCTTTCACCCCGAAGGTCCAGTTCCAATCCAACATGAAAATCTTTACCTTTTACAGTGGCCATCGGTTTGGTTTCAACCTTTTTCTCTGCCTGGATGAACTGAAGATCGGATTCCTTGACCTTCATCTTCATGATTCCCATTTGGACCTGCCATTCTTTAGAGGATACTTTTTCAATCAGGTGGCCCTTCTGGTCGAATGTAAGGACCTTCACTTCATCCCCTGGCTTAAGTTCCCGCTGGCCTGTGCTGGCTTTTTTCGGTTTGCTTCTGTCCAGGTTCGGTGCAGCGCCTTCAATCCGTTTCTTGGCATCGATCAGTTCATGCTCTTTAACATCGGCACTTTTTTCAAGCCTCATTTTCCTGAGGTCCCTGATCACTTCTTCCGCTTCTTCTTTTGCTTTCTCAACGACTTGAGAGGCTTTTAATTCAGCTTTTTCATATAAGCTGTCACGCTTATCATAAAACTCCATCATTTGTTTCTGCATATCTTTATGCATCATATCTGCCTGCTTCAGTAGTTCATGCGCTTCATCATAATCTGATTCAGCATCTTTCCTGCTTTTCTCAAGTGATGCAATCATATTTTCAATTTCTTTGCTGTCTGTTCCAATATGCGATTTGGCGCGGTTAATGACCCTGTCGGCCAGCCCAAGCCGTTTGGATATTTCAAATGCATTGCTTCGGCCCGGGACACCAATCAAAAGCTTATATGTTGGACTCAGGGTCTCTACATCAAATTCCACACTGGCATTGATGACACCATCCCGATTATAACCATAAGCCTTCAGTTCAGGATAGTGGGTAGTAGCAACGACCTTCGCACCTCTTTGATGTACCTCATCCAGGATGGAAATCGCCAGCGCTGCACCTTCCTGCGGATCTGTTCCAGCGCCAAGCTCATCAAAAAGAACGAGGCTTTCATGATCGACTTTGCCGAGAATATCCACAATATTCACCATGTGTGAAGAGAAGGTACTCAAACTTTGCTCTATCGACTGTTCATCACCTATATCAGCATATACATTCTGGAATACTCCCATTTTAGAGCCATCCAATGCAGGAATCTGCAGCCCTGCCTGCCCCATCAATGTCAGCAGCCCGACAGTTTTCAAAGTAACGGTTTTACCGCCTGTATTCGGTCCGGTGATGACAATCGAACTGAAATCTTTGCCCAATTCAATGTCATTGGCAACTGCTTCTTCAATAGGAAGCATAGGATGCCGCGCCCTGTTCAATTTCAGCACTTGCTCTCCATTGATCTCAGGCTTAGTTCCTTTGATAGACTTTCCGTACTTTGCTTTAGTGAACATGAAATCTATATCAGCCAGGATGGCGACAATCGTTAATAGGTCCTCAGAATACCCGCTGACTTCTACCGTCAATTCGGTAAGAATCCTTTCGATTTCCAGTCCTTCTTTCAGCTTTAATTCACGCAGTGCATTATTAAGCGTGACAATGACTTCAGGTTCAATGAAGAGAGTCTGGCCGGAAGATGACTGGTCATGGATGATCCCCCCATAATTTCCCCGGTACTCCTGCTTAACCGGAATAACATACCGGTCATTCCGGATAGTGATAATCGCATCGGAAAGCATCTTTTGTGCATTGCTGGAACGGATCATCCTTTCAAGCTTTTCCCTGATCCGCCCTTCATTTGCCCTGATTTGCGATCGGATCTGTCTTAGTGGATCACTTGCCGAATCCAGAATTGCTCCATTTTCATCGACAACCGCCCTGATTTTATGCTCCAGAGGGGTTAATACCATCATCTCGCTGACTTTTTCCGAGAGAATCAGCAGATCTATATCTTCCTCCTCCAGATCCTCCATGAACAGCCTGATCTGTCTGCTCGCATAAATCGTGCTCGCTACCTGTACAAATTCCTGAGGACTCAGCATGCCGCCGATTGTGGCACGTTTGACAGCAGGACGGATATCAAAGATCCCTCCAAGCGGCGCATGTCCTTTTAGTCTCAGGATGCCTGCCGCTTCATCTGTCTCTTCTTGTATTCTGATTACTTCTTCCAGGGATGTTGAAGGCTGTAGGGCTTCAACCCTTGCTCTTCCAAGCGCAGAAGCCGCAAATCCTGCAAGCAGTTCTTTCACCTTGTTAAATTCCAGCGTCCTTAATACTTTATCATTCATGGAGTACACTCCTCCCTAACTATCCATCATTTCTATTTAAAAATTCCAACAGGTCATCAGTTTCATAGGTATTGATGACTGAACTTGCTTTTACCCAGCCTCTTCTTGCAGCACCGACGCCAACTTCCATGAATTCGAGATGGTCAATGCTGTGGGCATCTGTATTGATGACAATCCTGACTCCTGCTTCCTCTGCCTTTTTGATATTGTCAGAAGACAAGTCCAGACGGTTTGGATTGGCATTGAGTTCAAGGGCAGTGCCTGTTTCTTTTGCCAGTTCGATAAGCATATCCACATCGACATCATAGCCTTCCCTCCTGCCGATGATCCTTCCAGTAGGATGGGCGATAATATCCACATGGGCACTCTTTAGTGCTGTTTTCAAACGGTCCATTATTTTATCACGTGATTGTGTAAAACTGGAGTGGATGGAAGCAATCACGAGATCCATCTGTTCGAGTACCTCGTCCTCATAATCAAGGGTTCCATCAGGGAGAATATCCATTTCAATACCCGACAAAATCGTAATATCATCATATTTATCATTCAATTCCCGGATTTCATCCCGTTGTTTCAACAGTCTTTCGGCAGTCAATCCGTTTGCGACTTTGAGGTATTGCGAGTGGTCGGTGAATGCCATGTATTTATATCCTTTTTCTCTGCAGGCTTCAACCATTTCTTCCAATGAATGGGCACCATCCGTCCAGGTGGAGTGCATATGAAGATCCCCTTGAATGTCCTTCAACTCAATCAGTCCGTGGTCTTTGGAGTAGCTGTCGATTTCCCTGCCATCCTCCCTAAGTTCAGGCGGTATCCAAGGCAGGCCGAAATGGCTGAAGAATTCCTCTTCAGAACGAAATGTCGCAACATCTCCCGTTTCTGCATTCTCTACTCCATATTCGCTGATCTTTTCGCCTCTTTCCTTGGCAATCTGTCTCATTCGAACATTATGATCCTTTGAACCGGTAAAGTGATGAAGCGCCGTTGCATATTCATCTGGCTCTACCAGCCTGAAATCAACGGATACCTCCCATTCATAAAGGAAGGTCAGAGATATCTTTGTATCTCCCGCTGCAACAGAATCTTTAATATCCGGAAGAGCCATGATCTGCTCTTTCACTGTCTGGACATCCTCCACAGCAATGATGAAATCCAAGTCTTTAACCGTCTCCCTCATCCGTCTTAAACTTCCCGCACGAGAAAATTCTTTGATCCCCTTCATTTCTGACAGAGCCTTTTCAATCTTCTCTGCAACCGGCAGCATATAAGCAATCGGAAGTCTGTCCGGCTGCGATCCTGCACTTTCAATTGCTTGAAGGATCTTTTCTTCCGTCTTTTTGCCGAAGCCGGATAATGCTGAAACCTTCCCCGCCTCACAGACATCTTTCAAGTCTTCTATATTCGTAACGTTCAGTTCCTGATACAACTTGGCAATCTTCTTCCCGCCAAGGCCAGGTAATTTCAACAGGGGCACAAGCCCTTCTGGAACATCTTGCTGCAGCTCCTCCAGAACGCTCGATTTCCCGTCAGTGATGTATTCTTCGATAACAGAGGCTGTGCCCTTTCCAATTCCATTTATATCTGTGAAGGATTGAATTTCACTCAAGCTTCTATCGTCGATTTCAAGCGCATTGGCCGCTTTTCTGAAAGCGGATACCTTGAACGTGTTCTCGCCTTTCAATTCCATATATATAGCAATTGTTTCAAGTAATTTAATAATATTCTTTTTATTGACAGCCATTCGATCACCCTCTTATTAAATTTGTCAGAGTAATGTCCAGTTCTTTTGAGACTCTTTTTTCAGCCTCCAATACTAATACTATCAGAATACTGCCTCAAAAGGAAAAAGAGATACCTTGGATAGGGGAGAAAGGTGTGGCGGGTCGTGCGTTCGTTTGAAGATGGGGGCTGCTTTTAGTGTGGAATGTGCAGGGGAGATGTGTTCTTTTTTAGTGACTTGGGGTTTAGTAGTGACAGTTGCGGCTGCTCGTGCCGTCTTCATTTGGTACCGGATTTTCGTGAAGCGTTTCCCAGCTGACCATGCTTGTGGCTTGCCAGAATGTCCACCTAGGGGTTTACGCTCTTCCATCAGAGTGCTTTGCCCGTCTAAAACACACATCTAGCGTGATGCTTCAGCTTTTATGTTTGATGGCCCCTTACCTTAATCTTTTTAGGATGGTTGGTGTTTCCCTAATCACCTTGCTACTTTCGGGGGTTCCGCTTTTTAGCAGGGGGTTTTTCTTTTAAACACCATGCTAGTTGCAGGATTTCTGCTTTTTAGCAGAGTGTTTTTCCTTTAATCACCATGCTAGTTTCAGGGTTTCCGCTTTTTAGCAGTGTGTTTTTCCTTTAATCACCATGCTAGTTGCAGGATTTCCGCTTTTTAGCAGGGTGTTTTTTCCCTAATCACCATGCTAGTTTCGGGGATTACGTCTTTTAGCAGGGTGTTTTCACCCTAATCACCTTGCTAGTTACAGTGTTTCTGCTTTTTAGCATAGTAATAAATCCTAATCACCATCCTAGTTTACGTGTTTCCGCTTTTTAGCATAGTGTTTTCTCTACTAATATTAGGATTAGAGACACAAAGAGGGCCAGCCGAATCGAACCGGCCAGCCCTCATAGTAAGAATTATTCAGATACGTAGTTAATCCACCATTCCTGAACCTGATCAGATAAGAACGGTGTATTGGTTATCATGAATTCAGCAAGGACAGAATCGTTCAACAGTGTCTGAATCATGGAAATCGGCAGCATTGCCGCGATATATAAAAGAATAAAAACCATGATATAGGTTTCAATGAACCCCAATACTCCTCCGCCCAAGACATTTAATTGTTTCAGGATCGGCAGGTGCGCAACAAAATCAAGCATGGATCCAATGATTTGAAACACAATCCTTACGGCAAAAAATATGATAGCAAAAGCGATGACCCTATAATAGGATTGGTCTAAATTTGTTGCTTCAAACAGCATATTTAAAGTAGATTCTTCATCCAGCACCGGAAATGGAATCCATAATATTAACTTTGGTGCCAGCTGATCATAATAGATATAAGCAATGATAAACGAAATGATAAAACCTGTCATATGTACAAGCTGAAGGATGAACCCTCTCCTCAATCCGACAAAGAATCCGAAAATGAGGATAATCAATAGTGCTAAATCAAGCATAATATTTTCAATCCTTTAATTTTTTAATTCTTCTTCCAGACTTTCACAGTACTCTTTCAGCTTAAGATTGTCATGAAGAGTATTCACTGCAGTGAGTACCGCGAGCTTGCTCTTATCCAGGGAAGGATTCATGGAGTTAATCTCTCTCATCTTTTCGTCGACCATGGAAGCAACCTGACGGATATGACTGGTTGATTCTGTACCGACAATAACATATTGCGTCCCATATATATCCACAGTTGTACGGTTTTTTTGTTCTTGAGACAACATGAAAGCCCCCCATCATAAGAATCCTAAACATTATCATAACATGAATGTATTAAATTTGGGAAAGAAAATGTCATTTTACGTCTGATTTTGTTCGTAATTCTAAAAGCAACAGAAGTTTGATATGATTTAAGTTCAACCTTACATATGAAACATTTTTTCAAGAAGGGAATGGACTATGTGGCTAACACTGTTTTACATTGCTCCGCATCACAAATCAATGAAATGAAAGCTTATTATAAAAATAATCTGCAAAGCAAACTGCCTCCTGGTTCGGTTTTCACAGCAAAGGTACCGGGATGCACGATTACAGCTTACCGGTCAGGGAAGGTTCTCTTCCAGGGAGGAAGCGGCCAGGAAGAAGCAGGAAAATGGGACTCAGCGCAAGCAGCTGCCCCTGCCAAAAGCGGCAAACCCAAAACGAATCCCAAGCTTCCAGCCAACATCGCCGACATGTCGATTCTTGGTTCGGATGAAGTCGGAACAGGAGACTTCTTCGGTCCCATCACTGTCGTGGCGGCTTATGTAAAAAAGAACAGATTCCGCTTTTGAAGGAGCTTGGCGTAAGGGATTCCAAGAACCTGACAGACGATAAAATTATTGCCATTGCGAAAGACTTGCTTTCTGTCGTGCCATACAGCCTTCTCATTTGTCATAATGATAAATATAATGACCTTCAGGAAAAGGGAATGTCACAAGGTAAAATAAAAGCGCTGCTTCATAACAGGGCCATATTGAATCTCCTCCAAAAAATAGAGCCGGAAAAGCCTGAGGCCATCCTGATCGATCAATTCGCAGAGGAAAACACCTATTATAAATATCTGGCAGGTCAAAAAGAAATTCACCGGGAAAATGTATTATTCAGTACCAAGGGCGAAAGCATCCACTTATCCGTTGCCGCCGCTTCAATCCTGGCCAGATACGCTTTTGTGAAAGAGATGGATAAACTCAGCGCAGCTGCAGGATTTAAAATTCCCAAGGGTGCAGGGAGCCAGGTAGATGTTGCTGCCGCCAAAATCATCCGCCAATCCGGTACTGATGAATTAAAAAAATAACGAAGTGGCATTTTGCCAATAGTGATAAGGCGCAAAAACTTGCAAGGAAGTAAGTTTGCTTTTTAGTTACCCATGAGTAGTCTACCGGCCATGTGCCCTAACCGGAATCTACAAAAATAAACGCACCATGATAAGCAGTCCATTCGGATCAACGATTGGACTGCTCTTTTTAATAAAAGGCTGTTTTAAAAGTATGGATTTCCGCTCCAGGCGCGCGACTCCGCGGGGCGGGCGTTGAGCCTCCTCGGCTTCATAAAAAGCGGAAGCGGCCGTTCAGCACCGTACGGATTTAAGGGCTCCTGCATGAGATAAAGGAATCACGAAGAGCGACAGCGATTCGATGATGACTTATCGCAAGGAAGGAGACCGAAATCCGCTAGGTGCTGGCCGCTGGAACTGGACGACCGCTAGTCCCGCAGGAGGTCGCACGCCTTCCGCTCCAATCCTTCTAAGTAAAAGAGAGAGAAGGATAAATTAGCATATAAAAGCAACAATTTTTAGAATGTCTGTTTTGACAAAAAATGTTGAATTTAGAGATATCCCCTAGAGCCGGAATTCCCCCTAGTTTTCATTATTTAACATGGAGGGAGCAGTTTTTTGCTTGCAGGGATTTTTCCATAGAATAATGACATCCTCTTACCAAATTAATATCAAATAGCAACAAAGTTTACGAAAAGAGCCTATTAAAAAAGAAAAAAGCAGTTAAGGTATTCCACCAATAACCAATTTGAAAGTATCACGATTGCTAAGTATTGTTCCGGTTAGACAATAATAACACCTGTGAGATAACTGCCAGAATGGGTAACTCCAATAAAGGACCAATCACTAAAGTCAATGCAATCAAAGGCTCGCCTGGGAAGGCAGTCATCGCAATTGCCAAAGCAATAGGCGAATTTCTGGCTAAAGTCGTCAAGCTCAAACTGGTTCTGTCAGATGACGGGAACCCCATAACCCTTCCAATTTTTTGCCCCGCAACAAAGTTTATAATAAAGAACAACAAAATCGGGATGATGATTTGCCAAATCAAACTTAAATTCTCCAGCAGCAGTTCCCCTTGTGATGCAAACATAGCAGCAATCGCCAGACTCAGGAAGATCACCGGAAACACGGCAAGTTTGGTTAAAAGATCTTCCCTCCATTTAGGCCTGTTTCTCAAAATGGTCTTGGTTACAATCGCTAGAAATAAAGGAAGAATCAAAACCTGCAGAATGCTCTCAGCCAGGAAATCCATCTCGATGACGCCGGTGGTTCCCTCAAAAATAAGAAGATAGACCGGCAGCAGCAAAACCTGCAGAATCAAATTCAATGGCAGGATGGCAGCAGAGAGTGCAACATTGCCTTTTGCAATCCCAGTGAAAATTAAATACCAATCCGTGCAGGGTGTAACCATCAGCATGATGAACCCGATGTATACATTAGGATTTCCACCTAAGAAAAGCATCGCCAGCAACCATGCCAGGAGAGGCGTCCAGACAAAATTGATGAGAAGTGATGTATAGGTAAACTTTCTATTCTTAAAAGCTTTCTTTATCTCCTCTAAAGGAATTTGCAAGAAAGTGATATAAAGCATCGCAATCAGTAAAGGGACAATGAATCGTTCTGCATGAATTTTCACAGACTCAATTTGACCAATTAAAATTCCGATGACTACCGCCATAAAGATTATTAGGGTATATAGTTTTTCAAATAAATTCATCATGCCTCACAACCTGATTTCTGTATTTTAGGTTATTCGTGAAAATTGTTTCCACGTCCTAGCTGTTTTAAGAGTAATGGATTTCCACTCCAGTCGCGCGACTCCGCGGGGCGGGCGTTGAGCCTCCTCGGCTTCGCCTGCGGGGTCTCACCTGTCCCGCTAGTCCCGCAGGAGGTCGCACGCCTTCCGCTCCAATCCTTCTTCGTCAAAAGGGGGGGGAGAATAAAATAGCATTCAAAAGCAACCATCCTTTAGATAGGCTCTTTTCGTAAACTTTGCTGCTATTTAATACTAATTCCAAAAAGATAATCATAGTACGAAGGAATAATTTAGTATTAATGAAAAGAAAAGAAAAGAGCTGCTCTTCCCCGATTAGAGAAAAACTCATAGTATCCGGGGAAAAATCCTGCTCTTGGGATTTTTCCGAAAGCAACAATATGTGCGAAAACAGCCTTTAGAAAATAGCCTTATCATAAGAATAGCAAAGGCTTATTTAAGAAGAAACGCTCCGGAATATGGTATCCGGAACGTTTCTGGTTAGCTGAATAGCACTAAGCCATTACTTCTTCATTTCAGCCTCTCAGCTCAGCCCCGGCTTTTTCTTTTACAGCGTCGAGAACTTTGTTGTGAGCTTTAACGACTTCATCGTCAGTCAATGTCCGCGATGGATCAAAGTATTTCAGTGAATACGCAAGGGATTTTTTGCCTGGCTCCATGTGCTCACCTTGATAGAGATCAAAGACAGAAACCTCTTTCAGAAGCTTGCCGCCGGCTTCTTTGATGATGGACTGCAGTTCACCGGCTTTGATATTCTGCTCTACCACAAGAGCAATATCTCTTGAAATCGATGGATATCTAGGAATCGGTGAATACTGCAGTGCCGGCAAATTGAAGTTGTATAGAGGTGCCGCTTCAATTTCGAATACATAGGTCTCATTCAAGTCCATATCTTTTTGAACCCCAGGATGCACCTGTCCAGCAAATCCAATGACCTTTTCATCTAAAAGGATTTCCGCTGTACGGCCTGGATGCATTCCATCCAATTCTTCAGCCTGGCGGAAGCGGATATGTTCGGAAACACCCAACTCATCAAACAGGCCTTGAAGAATTCCTTTTACAACGAAGAAATCAACAGGCTTCTTTTCACCCTGCCATGGATGGCTGTTCCATAATCCAGTGACAGCACCGGCAATATGCTCATGTTCAGAAGGAAGCTCCTGTCCCTCTTCTTTCAGGAATACAGATCCTGTTTCATAAAAAGCAAGACTGTCATTTTGGCGGGCTGTATTGTAAGACAGCACTTCAAGCAATTGCGGGATGATACTCAGACGCAGGTTGCTGCGCTCTTCACTCATAGGCATGATCAAGCGGATCGGCTCGCGCTTATCGATGGCATACTGACCTGCTTTTGCATCATTAGTCAGAGAGTATGTTATAGCTTGCTGCAGCCCGGAGCCTTCCAGGTTGCTGCGTGTAGCACGGCGCTTGATCTGGAATGAAGTCAGGCTTCCTGCTGTCGCATCTCCTTCTGGAAGAGTCAATGGCAGGTTATCGTACCCATACAATCTTGCCACTTCTTCAAGCAGATCTTCAGGAATAGTAATATCCCCTCTTCGTGTCGGAACCGTGACCTGGAATTCTTCCCCTTTAACAGCTGTATCAAATCCAAGGCGGGTAAAGACTTCTTCCACTTCCCCGGCGCTGATTTCCGTTCCAAGTACAGAGTTGATTTTATCCAGAGTAATCGTCACGACTGCAGGCTCCACTTTCAGATTATCAACTGTGACAGAGCCTTCCAGCACTTCTCCGCCCGCATATTGAGCCATTAAGGATACAGCTCTTTCCGCCGCTTCTCTTACACGGTTTGGGTCGACTCCTTTTTCATAACGTGTACTCGCTTCACTTCTAAGACCGTGATCTTTCGAAGCAGTCCGGACCGTACCGCCTGCAAAGTAAGCAGATTCCAGTAATACAGTCGTTGTTTCCCTGCCGACTTCAGAGTTCGCGCCGCCCATGACACCCGCTAAAGCAATCGGCTCTGTGCCATTGGTGATAACTAAGTGGTTGTCATTCAGCTTTCTTTCTTCATCATCTAGCGTGACAATCACTTCATCCTGTTTGGCTTTTCTTACAAGGATTTCCTTTGACCCAAGACGGTTATAATCAAAAGCATGAAGAGGCTGGCCGTATTCCAGCAAAATATAGTTAGTAATGTCGACCACATTGTTATGCGGACGGATACCTGAAGCGATCAGGCGGTTTTGCATCCACATTGGAGATGGACCGATTTTGATGTTTTTGATCACTTTTGCTACATAAAGCGGATTATCTTCTGCAGCTTCAACATTTAACGTGATATAATCCTCTGCTTTTTCAGTGGATACTTCTGTATTAATTTCAGGCTTTTTCACAGAACGGCCGAGGATCGCGGCTACTTCATAAGCTACACCCAACATGCTGAGAGCATCTGATCTATTTGGCGTTAAACCAAGTTCAAGAATGGCATCATCCAAGTTCAGCTCTGCTACTGCATCAGCCCCGACTTCAGTGTCTTGTGAGAAAACATAAATACCTTCTGCATGCTCTTTCGGTACAAGCTTGCCTTCGACACCAAGCTCCTGCAGAGAACAGATCATTCCGTTAGACTGCTGTCCGCGAAGCTTTGCTTTTTTGATTTTAAAATTGCCAGGAAGCACAGCTCCCACTTTTGCAACGGGAACCTTCTGGCCTTTGGCGACATTAGGTGCACCACAGATGATTTGAACAGGCTCTTCTTCTCCGACGTCCACCTGGCATCTGTTCAATTTATCTGCATCCGGATGAGGCTCGCATTCCAATACATGCCCAACCACAACATTCTTGATCTCTTTTCCGATTACCTCGACACCCTCGACTTCAATTCCGCTGCGGGTGATTTTTTCAGCAAGCTCTTCAGGGGTTACGCCGGAAAGATCGACGTAATCCTGCAGCCATTTATATGAAACAAACATTTTCCTGCCTCCTTAATTATTCCTGGGTTTGAAATTGTTTTAAGAAACGAACATCATCTGTATAGAAGTGACGGATATCATCAATTCCGTATTTCAGCATCGCAATCCGCTCAGGGCCCATTCCAAAAGCGAAACCTGTGTACTTTTTAGAATCGAATCCGGACATCTCGAGTACGTTTGGATGCACCATTCCGCCTCCAAGAATCTCGATCCAGCCAGTGCCTTTACATACGCTGCAGCCCTTGCCTCCGCATATCTTACACGTGATATCCATTTCTACAGAAGGCTCTGTGAAAGGGAAAAAGCTTGGTCTGAGACGGATTTCCCTGTCTTCACCGAACATTTTTTTCGCAAACACCTGCAGAGTTCCTTTCAGGTCGCTCATACGGATGTTTTCACCGATGACAAGTCCTTCAATCTGCATAAATTGATGGGAGTGGGTCGCATCATCATTATCGCGGCGGTACACTTTTCCAGGACAGATGACTTTAACTGGGCCTTTTCCTTCATGCTTCTCCATCGTTCTAGCCTGTACCGGTGAAGTGTGGGTCCTGAGTAATGTTTCCTCTGTGATATAGAAGGAATCCTGCATGTCTCTTGCCGGATGTCCCTTCGGAAGATTCAATGCTTCGAAATTGTAAAAGTCTGTTTCCACTTCTGGTCCTTCCGCAATGCTGTAGCCCATTCCGATGAAAAGATCCTCGATTTCTTCCACGATTTTCGTCAGCGGATGTTTGCTTCCTTTTTTGACAGGTCTGCCAGGCAGGGTTACATCAATCGTTTCTGATGCAAGCTTCTTATTGACCGCCTCTTTTTCAAGCTTTTCATTTCTTTCTTCCAGTCGTTTTGTAACTGCGGCACGTACTTCGTTGGCGAGAGCCCCCATTTTTGGACGCTCTTCAGCAGAAAGCTTGCCCATTCCTTTTAATACTTCGGTAATTGGTCCTTTTTTGCCGAGATAGGCAACACGGATATCGTTGAGCTCTTTAAGCCCTTCTGCCTCTTCGATTTTTTGAAGAGCTTCGTCTTGCAACTGCTTTAATTTTGCTTCCATGCAAAATGGCCTCCTTAGATAATTTTGGTATTTAATTTTAACAACAAAAAAACCTCCTCCCAATCAAGGGACGAGGTTATCGTCGCGGTACCACCCTTATTAAAACACAGCAAACCTGTGCTCTCTTCATTGGGATAACGGCTTTTCGCCGGGGCATCTTTCGGTTTCCTTAAGAAACGGTCCCGATGCCAACTCAAGAGGTGAACGTTCGCAGTGGTGTCCATAAGAGCACTTTCAGTCACGGCACTCTTTCCCTGGAATGGTTACATCACGCTACTTTTCTCTGTCATTGTTTTTACATATGTGCATTCATTATAGAAAACATTCCGGCTGATTTCAAACCTTTTTCAAAAATTACTGCGCCTTTTTTAAATGATACATGAGGATTCCGGCTGCAATGGCGACATTCAATGATTCACTCTTGCCGTAAATCGGCACATAAAGGTTCTGGTCAGTGGAACCCAGAATGGATGGAGATACGCCATTGCCTTCATTCCCCAATATAAGGGCGAAAGATTCTTCACTTGTTACTTTATGGTATTCCACACTATTCTCCAGGGCGGTCCCATAAACCGGAACTCCCTCTCTTTTCAACCTGTCTATCCAGTCAGGCAAGTCCCCTTTAATAATCGGAAGGTGAAAATGGCTTCCCTGTGCTGATCGAAGGACTTTCGGGTTATACACATCAGCTGTGCCTTCCCCAAGAATGATCATATCGATTCCCGCCGCGTCTGCAGTGCGGATGATCGTTCCAAGATTACCCGGGTCCTGTACTTCATCAAGCATCAATAAGGTTCTGCCCTTCAACTCGCCTTCCTGTGTTTCTGGCTGATAGCAAACCGCAAAAACTCCCTGACTGGTTTCAGTAGCCGAGACTGCTTTGGCAGCATCTTCAGACAGCTGAGTGACCGAAACAGAGTCAAGATTCCAAGCGGAGGGAAGATCAATTCCTTCTTTCACCAGCACCTCTTGAACAACATCATTGTATTTAAGGGCTTCCTCAACCAGGTGGAAACCTTCAACCATATATGTACCAGAGCGGTCCCGCTCTTTCTTTGTATGCAGTTTCTTCCATTGCTTCACTTGCGGATTTTTCGCAGATTGAACATATTTCACAGTATGTGTCTCCTTGTGAACAGTTTGGCGGCCTCTCTACTTTACCTTTATGCCGCTTTCGAACTTACATTATACCTCACATTTCGTACATAATAAACGGGGAGTGGGAGAAGATAATCAAGAAAGTCTAATTTCAGGGTAAAGGAGCGTTTTTAAATGGGATTGAACTTACGAAATGCGATCATCCATAATGTGTCAGGAAATGATCAGGATCAGTTAAAGGAAACGATTGTTGATGCTATCCAAGGCGGAGAGGAAAAAACTCTTCCTGGACTTGGCGTTCTTATGGAAGTATTCTGGAATACAGCAGATCCGGAAGAACAGAAAATGCTTCTTGAAACAATTGAAGAAGGCTTGAAAGGTTGATTAAGGCGGATGCATTGTGCATCCGTTTTTAGTTTGTCCTGGAGGGGATGCTGCCGGGAAGCGCTATCGATTGAGCGGATAGGAGTGGTGTGGTAGAGAATTCACTTGTACGATGTTGCGGGCCATTGAGATTCGCTTTTTGATCGGATAACGGACCGGAAGCGGGCTTTGCGGGCCATTGAGTTTGGCTTTTTGATCGGATAACGGCCCGGAAGCGGGCTTTGCGGGCCATTGAGATTCGCTTTTTTGATAGTTAACGGCCCGGAAAGGGGATTTGCTGTCCGTTGAGATTCGCTTTTTTGACGGTTAACGGTCCGGAATAGGAATTCGCGCGCCGAAACCGAGAAGCTATATCCCCAACGAAATTTCACACCTCTCATTAATTATACATCCCCGTATTAATGACGATTTGCCCCACAGCAATTATGCTAATTAATACAATAAACACCCAAAAATTTAAAAGGCCAATAAAACACTAAAGACTATCGAAACTATTCCAATCAGAAAAGACCATTTAATTTTCCATATCTATCTTCATCCTTGATCTTTCCTTCAACATATCCAGCGATAAACTTATAAAATCTTTTCTTACATACTAACGGCATTAATTGCTGTTACTCCAAAAGAAATGAGTTGATATCCTCGTGCAGAGAGAATTTCTTAAAACCCTGAGAGGGATCTGCCCAGAGAAGATTAAATGCGAAAACAGTCTTCTTATTAGGCTTTTTTCTTATTAATTGCTGTTCCAGAATGCAATCTAACCTTTTTCACTCTTTACGCAGGAGGATTGAAGCGGAAGGCGGATCTCCTGCGGGACTAGCGGGAGAGGTGAGACCCCGCAGGCAAAGCCGAGGAGGCTCACCGCCCGCCCCGCGGAGTCGTCCGCCTGAAGCGGAAATCCATTTCTTTTAAAGCACCACCTTCTTTGCGAAAACAGCCTAATATAAAGAATCTTACGAAGTTATATAAAATAGCAAAAAAGTTTACCAAAAGACTCTAATATTAATCACTATTCCATTACACCGCACCTGCCTCAGTAAATCGATTAGAATCACAACAAAAAAGAGACCCTAAAAAAGGTCTCTTTTTCATACAAATCAATCAAATGTAATTTTTGCAACAGTGTCTTTATCAAGACGCTTGATGACTTCAGTGATCAATTTCACTGCATTTTCGTAGTCATCACGATGCAGCATTGCTGCATGAGAGTGGATGTAGCGAGTCGCAATCGTGATGGAAAGGGCAGGAACACCATTTGCTGTCAAGTGGATGGCACCTGAATCCGTTCCGCCTCCGGCAATTGCATCGAACTGGTAAGGTATATTGTTTTCATCAGCAATATCCGTAACGAAGTCGCGAAGTCCTTTATGAGAGACCATGGAGGCATCATAAAGAATGATCTGCGGGCCCTCACCCATTTTGCTTTGTGCTTCTTTTTCAGACACGCCAGGAGTATCGCCGGCAATGCCTACATCAACACCAAATGCGATATCAGGCTTGATTTTGGAAGCAGAAGTCCTCGCGCCGCGAAGGCCGACTTCTTCTTGTACCGTTCCTACACCGTACACAACGTTTGGATGGTTTTCACCTTTTAATCCTTTTAGGACATCGATGGCAATCGCGCAGCCAATACGGTTATCCCAGGCTTTAGCCAATAGCATCTTTTCATTGTTCATTACTGTGAATTCGAAATAAGGAACGACCATGTCCCCTGGCTTAACGCCCCATTCTTGTGCTTCGTCACGGCTTGAAGCGCCGATATCGATGAACATGTCCTTGATATCAACCGGCTTTTTGCGTGCTTCCGGAGGCAGGATGTGAGGCGGTTTTGAACCAATCACCCCTGTGATATCTCCTTTGTTCGTAACGATTGTCACGCGCTGGGCAAGCATAACCTGTGACCACCAGCCGCCGACTGTTTGGAATCGTAGGAAGCCTTTTTCATCAATTTGAGTAATCATGAACCCAACTTCATCAAGATGTCCTGCTACCATGATTTTCGGACCGTTCTCATCGCCGACTTTCTTAGCAATCAAGCTTCCAAGATTATCAGTTGTGATTTCATCCGCGAAAGGCTCTATGTATTTCTTCATTACGTCTCTTGCTTCTCTCTCATTTCCTGGCACACCTTTAGCATCTGTAAGATCTTTCAGCATGCTTAGTGTTTCGTCTAATTTCGCCATTATTTCGCCCCCCTAATGATTTTATGTACCACTGATAATCATACCAAATTATCAGAATTTATTCAAAAGTTTTGCATGTGGATTGGCTCACCTCTCTAGGGTTCCAATTATATTCGTTAATATCCTTGTTCCTGCCGCTGGTAATTCACTTCATTTTTCTTTTTGTACGCCTGTACTACTTCTTCATGGGTAAAGCCTAGTAGTTCACCTAAATAAAAGTACCTATGCACAAGATGGTCATACTCGGACACTGATCTATCGGACGTGAAATCGTTTATGGATTGATAGACACTCAGGAACTGCTCTGTGATATTCTCACTATAGCTGATATCCCTTAATTGAAAATCCTTGATGCCCAATTCAATTCCCAAGGATAAAATAAAATGAATTCCGTCAACAAACTCCTCTAGAATAATGTTTTTTCTGAAGCGGGCTTTTTACTCCAAAATTTAAAACAGCGCGTTTCATTGGCAAGTTCACCGACTTCAACCAGCAGTGCCATGGTCTTTTCCTGAAAAAGGTCCGCTTCTTCTAATCCATGTTCTTTTTCAATATAAGTATCCAGTGCTTTCTGCATTTGAAATAACTCATTAATATTCATTTTTATCTTCTTCCTTTCTTTAAGTACCCGCATAAAATCCTTGTTTTGCAACGAACACTATACCATACTGTGCAGTTTCTTTAAAAAAATAAATTTTTTCAAGAAAATATGAAACTTTTTTCCGGCTCAATCGTAGAGAGAAGTGGATGCACTATGCAATGTGATTGTCTGGAGGGTAAACGATGCTGATACTCATTAGGATTTTGGTCTTTCTACTTATCATTTACTTATTATACCGCGCTTTTAAATACATTGTTAATCCAAAGCGCAAGCTGGAATTAGCTTCGGAACAAAAAAAGTTCTACTTTCTCGACGATCAGGAAAATGTCAGGAAAAACTTTCTTGTCACATATAAAGGGGTTCTATTTCAAGGAGAGAAGTATCTCGGCACAACAGAACGCGCCTTTGATGTCGTTTCCATTTTTGTATGGGTTGAGAATCCCAGCTTATTAAAAGGCATCAGCTATGAGGATCTGAAATATGTAGAGACGGAAATACTGGAGAGGTACCCCAATGCCTCGATTGACTGGAAAAGTCCTTTAAAAGAGTTCATTAACAAAAAACAGGAGCCGGAAATGAAATAATCATTTCCCGGTTCCTGTTTTTTTCAGGTGATTTTCCAAAGCCATGTTATTATGATGGCTGATGGAAAAATTCACGCCACTTAATCACTTTCACTTTTTCCCTCAAAGTATAAAACAGCAGACACAATCCTAATAGAATCATGGCGATAATCCCCGGGGTAAACTCCGAGATAAATTCACCAAACACTGTGTAAAAGAATGCCAGGGGCAGGTTGGCCAGAAAAGAACTTCGTATATAATCTCCCAACGCCGGCCTTCTTTCCATCAAACAAACATTCAAAAGCTGATAATGGACAAACGGAACGAGCCTCAATACTGCAATCTGCCCCACTGTCAGAACCGCTCCCTGCCCAAACCATTTTTGCTTCAGTTTCAACAGCCTTTGATTCAGTCCAGGAAACATTTTTAATATAAAATAAGAGCCAACCGACAGCAATGTTAATCCTGCCAGGGAATACAAAGTGCCAAAAACACTGCCAAACAGAATTCCTCCGACAATACAGACGAGCACCACCGGTATAAAAATAAATTGCCTGACGATATGAAATAGAATGAATGCGAGGGGAGCCAGCCATCCGCTTGCTTCAATAAAAGTAAACACAAAGGCATACCTATCGTCCATGCCCCCACCCCTTTTCTACAGGTTACTACAGCATATACAATGGTACGGGCTGTTAGAACAAGGCAAATTTCTATCCTTGGTAAAAAACAATTGCCAAGGCGGAATAGCTGATCAGCTGCCCAACCGACAATGCCGGCAGACCATATTTAAAAACATTATGTTTTGTCTTATGCCGGTATATTTTCATCCCGGCGAAACAGCCAATTGCTCCTCCAAGGAAGGCCGCCCTCCAGATCGAACTTTCTTTTATTCTGTATTTTTGCTTCTTCGCTCTAGTTTTATCATTAGCCATTATCATGTAACCCATCAGGTTCATAATAATAAAATACGTGATTAATAGTATTAGTGCTGTGTTCATTAGCACATGCCTCTTTTCATGTTTGTCGTGACTTTAATATATCCCTTCTGAAAACACATTACTTTAATTATAAAGGAAGAATAGGATGCCGCAACAATAGATGAATGATTACCTGTTATTCTGGTTTTCAAGCGAATTAATTACGCTCAATCAGCAACACTACACTTGAGGTGTTTTCCATGATTCGATTTATTATTCCATTAATGACTATCCTTTTCTTAGTCCCCCCTATTATGGCAGGTGCAGCCATGCCAGGGTATTCTGTTGTAGCCCAATCTGAAGAAGATGATATAACTTTATACGGCAAAGAAATGAATGGTTTATATTTTGACTTTAAAGTTGATTTCAAAGGGGACGTCTTTTCAAGACCTTTCTGGATCAACGTTACTAATCCTGCTTATCCTCCACAATTATATTATCAGGATATTATTAAAGATAAGAGGAATGAATTAATCATCATTTTAACAAGAGGTTATGGTACCGGTGTTCTAGACCAGGAAGTTTATGTTTTTCATCCCGGTAATAAGCGGTTCAAGGAGGTTTTGGTTGACTCGCCGCTGGCCATTGTCAACAAAAATATAAGAACCAGTCTTACCCCTTCCAAAGCAGAAATCAGTATCGGAAATAAACATTTTTCATTCAATGTAAAAGAATTAAAGCTGCTTCCTGAGACCTTATTTGAAGAGATAAGCCTTGGCAGCATTATTAATTATGAGGTGAAGGATGATAAATTGACTGCGACGTTGCATCCTCAGTTATCGCCTGGTGCTTTTGTTGGAAATATAATAATTACTTATGAATTTCAAGACAATATGTACCAAGCGGAAAAAATTGAATTTAAGTTAGAGAATGAATGAGATGAGTAACGTTGGTCGAATAGGTTAACTCTTTTTCTGACGAAGTCAAATAACCTTTCTGTGGTGGAAAGGTATATTCTCAACTAGTCGATGACTTCAAGCTCATTAATAAAGGGAAAAATTCCCCTTATTTTAATGGTAGCACTGAAAAACAGCATTAATAGGGGGAGAAATTCCCCTTATTTTACTCAAAACACTAGAAAACAGGTGATTTTTTATGAATAAGGGGAAATACTCCCCTTATATACCAACAAATCAGACTCAAAGCTGCAATTAACGGTAAAAACTCCCCTTATTTTCTCTGCTAGTTACTCATTTAGGGAAATGACATTTATCTCATTCTAATTCGTTTTTTTACTGAAAGATTGTTACTTTCTAATGTCCTTTCCCCTTCTTTCTTTAGGGAGAAAGCGCTTCGGGCAGACACATGGTCTCTTGCGGGAGCGCTATCCAGCTTCAGCTGCCGGAGGTCCGCGGCCACTGAAATGGACTTAGCGAAAAAACAGATCTCGGCTTATCCCTTTACCTTGGACGGCAATTAACAAATTCTTCATTAAAAGATAAAAGTACAAAAAAGC
>NZ_NIJF01000038.1 GCF_003316765.1 Bacillus sp. P14.5
AAAAGTGGCCGAGACCGCCATCGGCGTGACTGCGATCATCCAAACGATTCCTTCTTTAGCGCTCCTCGGTCTGATGATCCCGCTCGTCGGGATTGGCGCTTTGCCAGCGACGATCGCCCTCGTCTTGTACGCCTTGTTACCGATCCTTCGAAACACGTTCACGGGCTTGAACGAAGTCGATAAATCGCTCATCGAGGCGGCTCGGGCTTGCGGCATGAAGCCGAACCAAAGCTTGATGAAAGTCGAGCTCCCGCTCGCCTTGCCGGTCATCATGGCCGGGATTCGGACGGCGATGGTCCTCATTGTCGGGACGGCGACGCTCGCCGCCCTCGTCGGAGCCGGTGGCCTCGGAACGTTGATTTTGCTCGGGATTAACCGAAACGATAACTACTTGATTTTGCTCGGCGCCATCCCGGCCGCCATCCTCGCCCTCTTGTTCGACTTCTTGCTCCGACAGATGGAAGGAGCGACGGCGACACGGAACAAGACGAAGCTGATTGCTGTCTCGACGGTGTTGGCGCTCATCATCGCCGCACCGCTCGCGCTCGGTCGCACGCAACAGACGGACCTCGTCGTTGCCGGAAAGCTTGGACCTGAGCCTGAGATCTTAATGAACATGTATAAGCTGTTGATTGAAGAAGAGACCGATTTGACCGTTTCCGTAAGGCCTAACTTCGGTGAGACGACGTTCGTTTGGGGTGCTCTCCAATCCGGCGATGTCGACATTTACCCAGAGTTCACAGGGACGGTACTCGCCAGTCTCGTGAAAGAGACGCCGAACTCGAATGACGCCCGCGAAGTGTATGAACAGGCTCGTGACGCGTTGGCAGATGACGGTTACGCGTTGCTAGAGCCGATGGAGTTCAACAACACGTATGCCATCGCCATCCCACGCGACTATGCGGAAGAAGAGGGCATCACGTCGATTTCGGATTTGCGGAACGTCCAAACGGATATCGCTGCCGGCTTCACGCTCGAGTTCACGGACCGGGAGGACGGTTATCCAGGACTTCAGCAAGCGTATGGCCTCGACTTCCCATCGGTCGTCTCGATGGAGCAAAAACTTACGGTATCGCGCCATCGCCCGCGGTGACGTCAACCTCGTCGATGCGTACGCAACAGATCCGGACATCGCCGAAAACGATTTGCTCGTGCTTGAAGACGATCAACAGTTCTTCCCACCTTATCAAGGGGCACCGTGCTCAAACAAGAGACGTTAGACGAACATCCTGAGATTGAGGACGCCCTCAAT
>NZ_NIJF01000100.1 GCF_003316765.1 Bacillus sp. P14.5
ACGACCACGGCTTCTACATTCCAAAATCACAGATTGAAGCGGATTTGAAAGCGATTCGTGAGAAAGGAGACCAATAAATGGCACATGCAGTCGAAAAACACCCGGTGACCGGTATTCCGGCCAATCCAGAGAAAGCCACGCTGGAAGGGAAAATAAATATGTGGCCTTCTGGTTCTTCCTCGGTGGAGAGACGGTTCTCTTCGCCTCGCTGTTCGGAACGTACGTCGGTCTATTGAACTCTGGTGCGCCAGAGGAACTTCGCTCGTACAATATCTTTGAGATGGGGCTCGTCTTCTTGATGACGATGCTCCTCCTCACAAGTTCGCTCACAAGTGTTCTCGCCATGATGAATATGAAAGCGAACAATCCAGGCCGCATGAAGTTTTGGTTGATCATCACGCTTCTCCTCGGGGCTGGATTCCTCGGAGCAGAGATTTATGAGTTCATCCACTACTACCACATCGGTCACACGTTCACATCGAGCGCGTTCGGATCGGCGTTCTACACGCTCGTCGGATTCCACGGCGCGCACGTCACGTTCGGTCTCCTTTGGATCACGACGCTGTTGATTCGCAACTGGAACCGTCCAATCGATGTGTACAACGCACCGAAGTTCTACGTGTCGAGCCTGTACTGGCACTTTATCGACGTCGTATGGGTTTTCATCTTCTCAATCGTCTACCTCTTAGGGATGGTGAGCTAATATGGAAAAACAACCAATGAACGAATCGCACAAGCAGTTAGAGCTCGAAGTAAAAGCCGAGTCACGACGCGAGTATCAACTTCAGTTGATCAGCTTCGCGATGATGATTTTGCTCACATTCGTCGCGTTCGGCGCTGTATACGCTGAACTCATGCCAGTGTGGGCGGCAGGTGGTTTCTTAATCATCCTCGCCATCATTCAAGTGTTCTTGCAGCTTTACATCTTCATGCATATGAACAACCGTGGCAACACGTGGATCGTCGGAATGATGTGGCTTGGCATCTTTGTCGCCATCATCACGGTCGCTGCACTT
>NZ_NIJF01000018.1 GCF_003316765.1 Bacillus sp. P14.5
AACTTCGAGTGAGTCTACATCACGGTCGTGTAGCAAGTCGTAAGCGCTTTCCGGGTGTGTCCGAGCGGGGTTGAGCTTCGATACGGAGTCTGAGTTATTGAAATATATCAAATACGTCTCATCTTTCGTGCAACGCTCGATGATGAGGGCGTTGTCCTCATCGTCGACGAGATTGAATCGATACGAGCCGCTGTTCGCGAGCACCGGGTGCTCTTTGCGGAGTCGAATCAACTTCTGCACGTAACGGAACAACTCGCGGTCTTCTTCAGATTCGTCCCACGGCATGCAGCGGCGGCAACCCGGGTCTTGTTCCCCTTCGAGGCCGATTTCGTCCCCGTAGTAGATACAAGGGCTACCTGTATACGTGAGCATCGACATCATGAGCAATTTGAACTTCCCTTTATGTCCTTTCGCCCGAGTGAGGGCACGCGGCGTGTCGTGCGAGTCGATCAAGTTGAACGTCACTTCGTTCACGTTCGTCGTGTTTCATCATCTCGACGCGCGTCAATTCATTGCGGAACTGGGAAGCGGACGTCCGATCGAGCGCGAAATAGTTGAGGCTCGCGTTCGTGAACGGGTAGTTCATGACCGCGTCGAACTGGTCGCCTTTGAGCCACGGCTGCGCATCGTGCCAAATCTCACCGAGGATGTACGCCTCCGGGTTCGCTTGTTTTGACCGTTTTACGGAAGTCGCGCCAGAACGCGTGATCGACCTCGTTGGCCACGTCTAACCGCCAGCCGTCGATGCCGAACTCTTCAACCCAATAGCGGGCCACTTCTAATAGATAAGCTTTTAACGCCGGGTGCTCCGTATTGATCTTCGGCATGTTCTTCTCGAACGCGAACGTGTCGTAGTTCGGCTTCGGCGTCGTCTCGATCGGGAAGTCGCGAAGATAGAACCAGTCGCGGTACTCCGACTGCGGCCCGTTCTCGACGACGTCTAAGAACCAAGGATGGTTGTAGCCGACGTGGTTGAACACGGCGTCGAGCATGACTTTGATGCCGTTCTCATGAAGCAAGTCGACGAGTTGCTTGAACTGTTCCTT
>NZ_NIJF01000120.1 GCF_003316765.1 Bacillus sp. P14.5
ACTTTGATCGTATTCTTCGACGGAATCTTCAAATTGCCATTCTCCACATACTGCAAATCTTCCGCCAGCCGTGAATACGAGCGTAAATACTGCCCTCTATGTACCTTCACTTCTTCCACATACATGAATTCCTTCTGCAATGCCCTGCAGCTCAGCAATAATAGAAGCCTCAACGTAAACGGGCTCCCCCAAATCGGACTTTCAATCGTGTTCCGGTTGAATTTGATCCATCCTGTCATCAGTAATTCCTCCCTATATATTGTTTCACCTTTTATATAGAGAGGTTTCTGGGAAAAGGACACCACTTTTATAAAAAAATGCTGAGCTCTCGGGATGAGAGTTCAGCATTCAAAATTGATTTTCAGGCTTTCAAAAATGCCTGAACCGCTTCCGGTAATAATTGAAAGACCAAGCCTTCAAAGATTATATCGAGCAAACCGGCAATGAATAAAAAGAGTAGTATAAATACTACAAGAGGTTTCTTGTTTTTTCCAGAAATCCACTTCACTAAACTCACTCCAACTTCACGCTATTTTACTACTTTCTATAGTAATTCATGTGTTAGGTACTTATCAATTTTTACTGTGAATAAAGGGGCCAGACCCCCGGTACGCTATCTAAAGAACAACTTGGAGTTTTTGTCATGGGAGGAAGCTTTGAATGAGCTTAACTTACCAACTGACACTAAGTCGTGAGGCTATAAAATTTTTAAAAACAAGAAACATCTGTTGTATTAAGAATAAGCATAGCTTTGAAGGGACTATTAATTCAACCACCTATAGGTGACATAAAACCTTTAAAGGGTAAAAAGGGACAACTAAGGTTGAGAACTGGACCATTCAGAACTATTTGAAATTGATCATAATGAGAAAATAATCTATATATTAACCATTGATAATCGCGGTGATGTATACAAGTAACCACTAGAATTGAAAGACCATTTCATAATTATGGTCTTTTTTATTTTAATACAAAATAAAGGCTCAATGACACCCCGGCACGATAGGACTTTACCGTACAGGGAGGCAGGCTCTGATTCTCCTCCTGCTCTGGAGGATTGACCATTCAATCAAACGTTCGTTTAAGAAAAAAGCACGAAGATTTTTAGATTGAATTACAGGTCTCAGCCCCTCGCTTACCTAATAATTCCAATTCGAGAGAAGGAATGTCTACCCCTCTCATCTCATAGACATATATAAAAGAAGGGAGCTGGTCTCAATGCTTGAGATGAGTGCTGTTATCGCAGCTGTCGCGTTTACC
>NZ_NIJF01000091.1 GCF_003316765.1 Bacillus sp. P14.5
CGTGGCGACACGTGCAGCTGACAGATACTAATCGATCGAGGACTTAACCACGAATTATTAGCGAAACTCGGAATACTTTCTTCTTTCTTCTGACACTTTATCTAGTTTTGAAAGAACGATGTTCTTTCAACTAAATATGTCTGGTGATTAAGGCGAAGAGGTCACACCCGTTCCCATGCCGAACACGGAAGTTAAGCTCTTCAGCGCCAATGGTAGTTGGGGGATCTCCCCCTGCGAGAGTAGGACGTCGCCAGGCAATTTAAAGAGTACCCGAGGGGTGCTCTTTTTTGTGTTACAAAAGAAAAGGAGAGACTGCTCTTCCCTTTCGCAAATTGATAAGACGCAGGAGCGAGGATGGGGAGGAGCAAGAAGGTCGAGGACGAGAGGGAGAGAACACCGGAGTGGGCTCTGCCCATGAGGATGCGAACGAGCGAAGCGGACGAAGAGATTCGCAGCTCATCGCCGTCCTCGCCTTCAGTGCCGATGGTAGTTGGGTCTCCCCTGTGAGAGTAGGACGTCGCCAGGCAATCAGAGAGTACCCGAAGTGGTGCTCTTTTTTTGTATTCCAAAAGAAAAGGGGGAGATCCCCTGCCGCCCATCAATAAAACGCAGGAGCGAGGATGGGGAGGAGCAAGAAGGTCAAGGACGAGAGGGAGAGAACACCGGAATAGGCTCTGCCCATGAGGATGTGAACGAGCGAAGCGGACGAAGAGATTCGCCGCTCATCGCCGTCCTCGCCTTCAGTGCCGATGGTAGTTGGGGCTCCCCCTGTGAGAGTAGGACGTCGCCAGGCAATTCAAAGAGTACCCGAAGTGGTGCTCTTTTTTTGTATTGAAAAGAAAATAGAGGAGATCCTCTTCCTTTCCGCAACTCAATATGACGCAGGAGCGAGGAAGGGGAGGAGCAAGAAGGTCGAGGAAGAGAGGGAGAGAGCACCGGAATGGGCTCTGCCCATGAGGATGCGAACGAGCGAAGCGGACGAAGAGATTCGCCGCTCATCGCCGTCCTCGCCTTCAGCGCCGATGGTAGTTGGGGACTCCCCCTGTGAGAATAGGACGTCGCCAGGCAATCAGAGAGTACCCGGAGTGGTGCTTTTTTTGTATTCCAAAGAAAAGGGGGAGATCCCCCAAAGTACGTAGGAGCGAGGATGGGGTGGAGCAAAAAGGTCAAGGAAGAACAGCCCGCATAGAAAATCCCAGGTATGAAGAAATTATTGGAGAGTGTGAAATATGAGTGAGTTAGTTTCCTTAATAGAGAAACTTACAATAAATAAAAGTATTTCTCCTTTTAATTTATAGAATTTTCAGCGGCTGCTATTCATGGAGTATATATACGGGCATTTACTGAGTAAGGATTAGAGATAATGGTACCTCTAATCCTTTTTCCTGTTGATTTGTTCTGCGAATTACGGTTATGTACCTAACTTCTCTTATTAATAGGCAGAGGGTAGAATTTTTTGAGCGCTATTGTTCTCTTGAATAAATGCCGCAGTTAGTTCAAAAACTATCCTCTTTACTAGAGTTGGTATACAAAGGAATATTTTTTTTAATACTTTCACCTTTATCCATATTTCTCCATTCGACTACCACATATATGTTACTGACTTCGTTAAAGGTAATAGGGCGGCCGGCTTCATTCACATATTCACCACCTTCAATGCTCCCAGTAGAGTTCTCTGCTATATCAATTCCTGTACCTGCCTCTGAACCAGTATGCACCTTGAAATCTTTACCGTTAATGATTGCGTGAGCTTCAAAGTAAATAGAGTCTGAATTATACTCCTCCGCATCTTTCATGATGAGAGTTCCATTGCCTGCTTTAAAGCTTTCTGGAGATATCTCCATTTCATAACCGGTTAGTTTCCATGTTTTACTTTCTCCCGTCAAAGATAAATATACGGACTTCTCATTATCGTTACAGCCAGAAAGTATAACAATAAGTGACAGAATGAGCGGATAGATTAATTTATTGTTTTTGTGCGTCATGGTACACCCCTTGTTTAATATCGGATCTATTAGTTAGTCTGTTTTCAAAGATATTGTCGCTGATTGTGGTTCCAAATTCCTTAGAACTGCAATTGCTCACACTTTTCGAATAAGACTGTACACTTCTGCTCCAATACGCATTAAGAAAAGCAGAACTCCATTACTTAAAGAGATAGAAACTTAGCAGCTTAGCTAATTTAAGTGTAACATAAGCTGATTTTTTTTGATTAACGGATCAATATTACTTAGGCTTATGTCAGAGAATTCCCCTGAACTAACGAGGTGATTGTAGAGGATCAAAAGTCAGCAGCAGCTTAGTGGCTTAAAATTTTTTGTAAGATTATGCTGGGGAACATTCGACAAATACCGGGGCGTGACTGTCACGAAAGCAAACATTCTTATATATTCCCTCAATTCACAGGTTTAAGAAACCCCTGGTCCTGGGAAAACTTTTAAGGCAGATTAATCGATTGCATTCATAAGTTGTTCTGTTGTATAATCTTAGTCAAATATAGTCAAAGTCAAAAGAGGAGGAGGCCTGATGAGGAATATTTCCGATATCATCGAAAACTATCTTAAAACGGTTTTTGAATCAAGCGGCAATGAGATTGTGGAGATTAAACGCAGCGAAATTGCTGACAAGTTTCATTGTGTCCCCTCTCAAATCAACTATGTAATCAATACCAGGTTCACCATTGAACGGGGATATATGGTAGAGAGTAAACGGGGCGGCGGCGGATATATCCGCATTATGAAAGTGCATTCCCACGATCATGCCCATCTTGTCGACCAGTTGATTTCCCTTGTGGATTCCAGGGTCGCTCAAAGTGCAGCTGAAGATTTGGTATATCGTTTGGTGGAAGAAGAGGTTATTACATTAAGAGAAGCGAAAATAATGTTAAGCGTAATGGATCGTTCGGTGCTTTATATTGAATTGCCTGAGAGAGATGAGTTAAGGGCAAGGATGCTGAAGGCGATGCTGATTACGTTGAAATATAAATAGGAGAGGTGAGTTGAATTGATTTGCCAGGAGTGTAATGAAAGACCTGCCACTCTCCATTTTACAAAAATTGTGAACGGGGAAAAGACAGAAGTCCATTTATGTGAAAAGTGTGCTCAGGAAAAAGGTGAAATGTTCATGTTCGAAGGTTCTCCTTCTTTCTCCGTCAACAGCCTCCTTTCCGGTCTTTTGAATTTAAGTCCCGCTATGAAACAGCAGGAGAAGCACATATCCTCACAGGAGGTGCTTCAATGCGAGAAGTGCAAGTTAACATTTCAACAGTTCATTCAAGTAGGGCGGTTTGGCTGTGCGAATTGTTATGAAACGTTCAAGGAAGAATTGACGCCGATCTTGAAGAGGGTCCACAGCGGAAATGTGGAGCATCATGGCAAGGTCCCTTCGCGGATGGGCGGCACGATTCATTTAAAGAAGAAGGTCACTGGTTTGAAAGCCGAGCTCCAGCAGCTCATTCAGAATGAAGAGTTTGAACAGGCAGCTGGCGTGAGGGATGAAATTCGTTCCCTTGAGAAGGAAATTCGGCAAGAGGGAGGCGGGAAGTAATGTCATTAGAAAAGTTTTTGAGCCAAGCCTCGAGTTCGTGGATGAGTGAGGAAGGACCGAACTCTGATGTGGTATTGAGCACCCGTATCCGCCTTGCCCGCAACTTGAGCAATTACCTCTTTCCTACTCTTTTTTCTTCAGAGGAAGCGAATAAAATCCTCGAAAAGATTCAGGAGAGTATTATGGGAGAGTCTGGGGAACATGGAAACCTCGAATTTTTAAGGATGTCTGATATGCAGCCGCTGCAGAAGCGTGTATTGATGGAGAAGCACCTTGTCAGTCCCAATTTGGCCGATGATTCCAGTTATGGCGGGGTAATTCTTTCAGAAAAGGAAGATATCAGTATCATGGTCAACGAAGAAGACCACATCCGCATACAGTGTTTATATCCGGGTCTACAATTAAAGGAAGCGCTGCAGAAAGCAGGTGAAATAGATGACTGGCTGGAGAGCAAGCTGGACTTCGCTTTTCATGAAAAAAGCGGGTATCTGACTTCCTGCCCGACGAACGTGGGTACAGGGCTGAGAGCTTCAGTGATGATGCACCTTCCTGCCTTGATCATCACCCAGCAAATGAACCGCATCATTCCCGCTATCAATCAGCTTGGATTAGTTGTTAGAGGAATTTACGGTGAAGGCAGCGAAGCTTTAGGTAACATCTTTCAAATCTCCAATCAAATCACTCTCGGAAAATCCGAGGAAGACATCGTGGATGATTTAACGGGAGTCGTTAAGCAGATTATTGCCCAAGAACAATCAGCGCGGGAAGCATTAGTGAAAACTTCAAACATACAATTAGAAGACAGAGTGTTCCGCTCTCTGGGTGTTTTGGAGAATTGCAGAATCATTGAATCAAAAGAAGCAGCAAAATGTTTGTCAGATGTGAGATTGGGCATTGATTTAGGGTATATACAAAATATATCCCGCAATATATTAAATGAATTAATGATACTGACCCAGCCCGGGTTTTTACAACAATATTCAGGCGGTCCGCTCCGCCCTGACGAGAGGGATACAAGAAGAGCGGCCTTTATTCGGGAACGACTTAAACTTGAGAATAGAAGCAGTTAGGAGGAGACGATTATGATGTTTGGCAGATTTACTGAAAGAGCCCAAAAGGTATTGGCTTTGGCACAGGAAGAGGCTATCCGTTTATCTCACAGCAACATCGGTACAGAACATATTCTTTTAGGGTTAGTGCGCGAGGGTGAAGGAATTGCAGCTAAAGGATTGACTGCCTTGGGCTTGAGCCCTGAAAAAATTCAGAAGGAAGTGGAAGGGCTGATTGGGAAAGGCAAGGAGAACTCCCAAACCATCCATTACACTCCCAGAGCGAAAAAGGTTATAGAATTGTCCATGGATGAAGCGAGAAAGCTGGGTCATTCCTACGTGGGGACCGAGCATATCCTTCTCGGATTGATCCGTGAAGGAGAAGGTGTAGCGGCAAGAGTGCTGAACAACCTTGGTGTAAGCTTGAATAAAGCAAGACAGCAGGTATTACAGCTGCTTGGCAGCAACGAATCCAACGGACATCAAAGCGGTACCAGCACAAATGCAAATACACCTACGCTGGACAGCCTGGCAAGGGACCTGACCGCGATAGCAAGGGAAGACAGCCTTGACCCGGTCATCGGGAGAAGCAAGGAAATCCAGCGCGTTATTGAGGTGCTCAGCCGAAGAACGAAGAACAACCCGGTATTGATTGGTGAACCTGGTGTCGGTAAAACAGCAATCGCTGAAGGCCTGGCACAGCAAATCGTCAATAATGAAGTGCCTGAAATCCTGCGTGACAAACGTGTCATGACGCTGGATATGGGTACTGTCGTTGCAGGGACCAAATACCGTGGTGAATTTGAGGACCGCCTTAAAAAGGTCATGGATGAAATCCGCCAGGCGGGCAATATCATCCTCTTCATCGATGAACTCCACACATTAATTGGTGCAGGCGGTGCGGAAGGTGCTATCGACGCATCAAATATCCTGAAGCCGTCCCTTGCCCGCGGTGAATTACAGTGTATTGGTGCAACGACGCTTGATGAGTACCGTAAATACATCGAGAAGGATGCCGCGTTGGAAAGAAGGTTCCAGCCGATCCAGGTGGATGAGCCGACACCGGATGAGTCCGTTCAAATTTTAAAAGGCCTTCGGGACCGTTATGAAGCCCATCACCGTGTTTCCATCACGGATGAAGCGATTGAAGCAGCTGTTAAGCTTTCTGACCGCTACATTTCAGACCGCTTCCTTCCAGATAAAGCGATTGACTTGATTGATGAGTCTGGTTCCAAGGTAAGGCTGCGATCTTATACGACCCCTCCTAACCTTAAAGAACTTGAAGTGAAGCTTGAAGAGATTAGGAAAGAGAAGGATGCTGCAGTCCAAAGCCAGGAATTTGAGAAGGCTGCATCCCTTAGAGATACAGAGCAGCGTTTAAGAGAAGAGCTTGAAGAAACAAAGAAAACCTGGAAAGAAAAGCAAGGGCAGGAGAATACAGAAGTTACAGTCGAAGATATCGCCAAAGTGGTATCCAGCTGGACCGGAATCCCTGTTTCAAAACTGGCACAGACTGAAACGGATAAGCTTCTGAAGCTTGAAGAGATTCTCCATTCACGCGTAATCGGGCAGGATGAAGCAGTCAAAGCGGTTTCTAAAGCTGTCAGAAGAGCAAGAGCCGGCTTGAAAGACCCTAAGAGGCCTATCGGTTCATTTGTATTCCTTGGGCCGACTGGTGTAGGTAAGACCGAGTTGGCAAGGGCGCTCGCAGAATCTATGTTCGGTGATGAAGAATCCATGATCCGGATCGACATGTCCGAGTATATGGAAAAACACTCGACATCCCGTCTTGTTGGATCTCCTCCGGGGTATGTAGGATATGAGGAAGGCGGACAGCTGACAGAAAAGGTTCGCCGCAAACCATATTCCGTCGTCCTGCTGGATGAGATTGAAAAGGCGCATCCAGATGTGTTCAATATTCTTCTGCAAGTGCTGGAAGACGGCCGTCTGACGGATAGTAAAGGGCGCACCGTCGATTTCAGGAATACTGTTCTGATCATGACTTCGAATGTTGGAGCTGAATCGCTGAAAAAGAATAAATATGTCGGATTCAACATCCAGGATGGTGAGCAGGATTATAAAGATATGAAAGGAAAAGTGATGGAAGAGCTGAAAAGAGCCTTCCGCCCAGAGTTCCTGAATCGTATCGATGAGATCATTGTTTTCCATTCGCTTGAAAAAGATCATTTAAAAGAGATAGTGACATTGATGTCCGATCAATTGACAAATAGATTGAAAGAGCAGGATATCAACCTTGAGCTGACCGATGCAGCCAAGGAGAAGATCGCGGATGAAGGCTTTGATCCTGAATACGGGGCGCGTCCACTGCGCCGTGCCATCCAGAAGCATATCGAGGACCGCCTGTCTGAAGAGCTTCTGAAAGGAACTGTCCTTACAGGGCAAAGTGTACTCATAGATGTGGAAGATAAAGAATTCACAGTCAAAATGAGAGAAACCACCAATACACCTTCATAGAGGTCAAGTAAAGCAAAGCAAGAGCAGCCAACTAGTCTTTCCTGTGAGAGGATCACTTTTCAAGTGCCTCCTCCTAAGGAAAGAAGGCTGCTCTTGGCTTGCCTTTTCTTGTTTTCGGACAAGATTGTGTCTAAAAATGTTGATTTCGATTAGTCACTAGGCCGGGGAATGCCCCTGTATGGAAGGGGACTATGGTGATTGAAATTCGAAATTCAAGTGATAGAGCAGCAAGGGTTTAAGAATTAGTCCTGCACAATGGTTTAAAAGAAGAGGCAATCTGCCACATTTCCACGCTTAAACAAAGAAGTACTGCTGCCGTGGACTTTAAAACTTTGAAATTCCTCAAATTTGTAACCTTCCCGTAAAAAAGCTACAATCATTCCCAATAGAAGTATTTCAATAAAATAATTCACATAGATATGAAGAGAGAGGTTATATAGTTGGCAAAGAAAAAACCAAATTCATGTGTCAGTCTTGCGGATACGAATCAGCCAAGTGGATGGGAAGATGTCCAGGCTGTTCAGAGTGGAATAAGATGGTTGAGGAAGTGGAGATTACCGGGAAACAGCCGAGGGGAGCTTTTAAACATTCCATAGAGCAAGGCCCATCAAAGGCTGAGAAACTGGTATCCATTCAATCAAAGCAGGAACCCCGGGTGGAAACGGACTCCAAAGAACTGAACAGGGTACTTGGCGGAGGGGTCGTTCCAGGTTCGCTGATCCTGATTGGGGGAGATCCGGGTATAGGGAAATCCACATTGCTTTTGCAGGTTTCATCCCAGTTGGCTGAGGGTAAACACAAAGTTCTATATATATCAGGTGAGGAATCAATCAAGCAGACGAAACTTAGGGCAGACCGCCTTGAAATAAAAGCAGACGATTTATATATATATGCCGAAACCAATTTGGAAGCAATCCATGGAACCATCGAAGAGATTGCGCCGGAATTTGTGATTGTCGATTCCATTCAAACCGTTTTCCATCCCGAGGTAACTTCAGCTCCTGGCAGTGTTTCACAAGTCAGGGAGTGTACCGCAGAATTAATGAGGATTGCCAAAACAAAAGGAATTGCCATATTTATAGTCGGGCATGTTACAAAAGAGGGGTCCATTGCCGGTCCCAGACTATTGGAACACATGGTGGATACCGTGCTCTATTTTGAAGGCGAGAGGCACCATGCTTACAGAATTTTAAGAGCTGTCAAAAACCGGTTTGGTTCTACTAATGAGATGGGAATCTTTGAAATGAAGGAGCTCGGCCTTGAAGAAGTGGATAATCCATCTGAGATCTTTCTTGAAGAAAGATCCCAGGGAGCAGCCGGATCGACGGTAGTCGCTTCTATGGAAGGCACCAGGCCGGTACTTGTAGAGATTCAGGCGCTCGTTACTCCTACAAGCTTCAATAATCCGAGGAGGATGGCGACAGGAATAGACCACAGCAGGGTATCCTTGATCATGGCTGTACTAGAGAAACGGGCAGGGTTCCTGCTTCAGCATCAGGATGCGTATTTAAAGGTAGCAGGCGGAGTAAAGCTGGATGAGCCCGCAATCGATCTTGCTGTTGCTGCTTCCATTGCCTCAAGTTTCAGGGATCAATCCTCAGATGCCTTCGACTGTATTATAGGAGAAGTGGGGCTGACAGGCGAAATCAGGAGAGTATCCAGAATTGAACAGCGCGTCCAGGAAGCGGCAAAGCTTGGTTTTAAAAGAGTGATCATTCCTGCTAACAATATCGGAGGCTGGAAAGTGCCATCCGGAATTGAAATCGTCGGTGTGAAAAACATCAACGAAGCACTGAAGCAAATTTTAGGAGGATAATTAGATGAGCGAGAAGAAGGTACAGGATAAGTCCATGTCCGATATCCTGCAGTTCGTTGCTCCGGGGTCTCCTCTCCGCGAAGGAATTGACAACGTATTGAGGGCGAATACCGGCGGACTTATCGTAATTGGTTACAATGACAAAGTGAAATCATTGGTGGACGGAGGGTTCCATATTAATAGTGTATTTTCGCCGAGTTATCTTTATGAATTGGCGAAAATGGATGGGGCCATCATCTTAAATGATTCAGGCACAAAAATCATCCTGGCCAATGCGCAGCTTGCCCCGGATGCGACTGTACCTTCTTCCGAGACCGGCATGAGGCACAGGACTGCTGAGCGTGTAGCCAAGCAGACCAAATCCCTGGTTGTTGCTATTTCCCAGAGAAGGAATGTCATTACCTTGTATCAGGGAAATTTCAGGTATGCGCTAAAGGATATTTCGAATATCCTTACGAAAGCTAATCAGGCCATCCAGACACTTGAGAAGTATAAGGTCGTGCTGGACCAGAGTATATCGAACCTTTCTGTGCTTGAATTTGAAGAGCTCGTCACATACAGTGATCTTCTGCAGGTCCTGCACCGCTTCGAAATGGTCCTGCGAATCAAAAATGAACTTTTGACCTATTTAAGTGAGCTGGGAACGGAGGGCAGATTGATCAGACTGCAAATGAATGAACTTCTTTCAGATATCGAAGAGGAAGCGATGCTGATAATAAGGGATTACTCCCATGTCCGGGATATCAAACCTTTTGATATCCTGCACAAATTTCAAGAACTGGTCCATTCTGAAGTTCTGGATGATACTGTGCTTCTTAAACTGCTGGGGTACAACGGATATATCCACCTGGATGATGGAGTCTGCCCTAGAGGCTACAGGGTCTTAAACAAAATCCCAAGGCTGCCGATTGTCATCATTGAGAATCTCGTGACGAATTTTGAGATCCTGCCTAATATCCTTAAAGCGGATGTAGAGGGGCTGGATGATGTGGAAGGCATCGGTGAAGTCAGAGCCCGAAAGATCAAGCAGGGGTTGAAGCTGATCAGGGAACAGACTTTCGCTGACAGGCAGCTATAGGCTATTTGTTTCATTTAATCAACTGTGTAAAAATATTCCTTTTTTAAAATTGACACCCGTCATATTAAGTGTTAGCCTTTTTTCAAAGGCTGAGCAATAGCAGCATTATACTAAGATAACAAACGTGTATCATTTTAATGACATTCAAAAAATATTCTGTTTTTATACGTTTCAAAAAAAGGAAATTGTTTATAATGAGTAGGAGGAGGTGAGGGGATGTTAAAGAGAATCGTTCAAGCGTGTTTCCTTATACTAGGAGGAACATTGGGGATTTTTCTTCTTCCCGATTTACTTAAATTAATCAATTTGTCAGATGAACCTTTATTAAACAACCCTTATATAACTGCCATCTTAGGAGCTATTATTTTTTATATATTAACTTTCTGGGCAGTTAAGTACGCAGTGAATCTTGTGAAGTGGTTTGAAGATACGCTCGTAAAAGCCCCGGTTACGGATATCCTTTTTGGAAGCATGGGGTTAATTATCGGATTGTTCGTAGCTTATCTTTTCGGAATTCCTTTTAACTCATGGGAGATCCCAATCGTTAATACGGTGGTTCCGATCCTGTTGACCCTTCTGCTTGGATACATAGGTTTCCAGGTAGGTTTCAAGAAAAGGGATGAATTAATCAATCTTTTCTCCATGGGCAATAAAACGAAGAAAAAAGGATCAGAAGACGAGATCGAGGTTCCTGAGAAAACTCTGAAGATCCTTGATACAAGTGTCATCATCGACGGGCGCATTGCAGACATATGCCAAACAGGATTCCTGGAAGGCATCGTCGTGATCCCTCAGTTCGTCCTTGAAGAGCTGCAGCACATTGCCGACTCTTCAGACGCCTTGAAGAGAAACCGTGGAAGGCGCGGCCTTGATATCCTGAACCGAATCCAAAAAGAACTGCCGATTGAAGTCCAGATCTACGAGGGTGACTTCGAAGAGATTCAGGAAGTGGACAGCAAGCTGGTGAAGCTCGCTAAAATCACGAACGGTATTGTCGTGACAAACGACTTCAACTTGAATAAGGTATGCGACCTGCAAAGCGTTCAGGTCTTGAATATCAACGATTTAGCCAATGCTGTGAAGCCTGTCGTCCTGCCTGGCGAAGAATTACGCGTCCAGGTCATCAAGGATGGAAAAGAGCAGAAGCAGGGAATTGCCTACCTCGATGATGGAACTATGATAGTGGTGGAAGAAGGCAGGAACTATATCGGCAAGAGCATTGAGGTCCTGGTGACAAGTGTGCTCCAGACGTCTGCCGGAAGAATGATTTTTGCCAAGCCGAAACAACTGGAAAAAGCATTATAAGGTACAAAGATAATAACAGTATGATCAAACCGGCGGTGGCTTATGTTCTCTGAAAAGAGTTCTGTCACCGCCTTTTTATCAGTCTGATAAGGATAGGAGTTTACATATGAAATACCAAGTGATCATTCCGGCGGCAGGACAGGGGAAGCGGATGAAAGCCGGCAGGAACAAACTGCTGCTGGAGCTGGAGGGGCGGCCCATCCTTATCCATACTTTGGAGGTATTTGAGAGGGACACAGATTGTGAAGAAATCCTTCTGGCTGTCCATGCTGACGATAAAGAGAGTTTTGAGAAACTGACTGCCAAGCACCGCATTACCAAAGTGCGGAAAATGGTTCTGGGTGGAAAGGAACGTCAGCATAGTGTTTATAATGCTTTAAAGTCTGCCGAGAACAACCTAATGGTGCTGGTTCATGATGGTGCCAGGCCTTTCGTGACAGGGGAAGTCATTAAGGAACTGGTTAAGAAAGCCGGTGAAATGGGGGCGTCAATTGCGGCTGCACCCGTCAAGGATACAATCAAGAAGGCTGCGGAAGGCATTGTCGAGGAGACCATCGAACGTTCGAGCTTATGGCAAGTCCAGACACCCCAGGCCTTTTGCCATAGCCTCTTGATGGGTGCCCACCAGCGAGCGGAAGAAGACTCATTTACAGGAACAGATGATGCTTCGCTTGTAGAGCGGCTCGGTGAAAAAGTCGGAATTGTGGAAAGCGACTATGATAATATAAAGATAACAACGCCGGAAGATTTATACTTTGCAGAGGCGATCCTCGCAAAGAGAAGGCAAATATAGAACCGAAAGGAAGTTTCGTATGTTCAGGATCGGACAAGGATTCGATGTTCACCAACTGACGGAAGGGAGGCCGCTCATTATCGGCGGGATCACCATTCCTTATGAGAGGGGGCTCCTGGGCCATTCAGACGCAGACGTACTTCTGCATACTGTAGCAGATGCATGCCTTGGAACCATAGCAGCAGGAGACATCGGAAAGCATTTTCCGGACACAGACCCGGAATTCAAAGACGCAGATTCAGGAAAATTGTTAACCCATGTTTGGAATCTGGTAAAAGAGGAAGGCTATGAATTAGCTAATATTGATTGCACAATCATTGCCCAAATGCCCAAAATGGCCCCTTACATTTCTCAAATGAGAGAAAGAATCGCGGAACTCCTGGAAGCGGATATTTCACAGGTCAATGTGAAAGCAACCACTTCCGAAAAGCTCGGTTTCACCGGCCGCGGTGAAGGCATTGCTGCGCAGGCGACGGTTTTGGTTGTTAAATCATCCAAATAATTGTTTATTGTCTGCAGGAATGCATTAGTCAACGACGTTAACGGGACGGAAGTGTTCTATAGTTCCTATTTATAGGAAGAGCTTGTAATAGGCAGTGAAAATACTAAATTTTATTTATGCAGGAACAACAATATAGCTTTATTCATCCACCCAACGGTGATAAAATATTGCAGAGATACTGAGAATCGAGGAGGAAATACTCATGACAAACGAAATCAGAGTGCGTTATGCTCCGAGTCCAACCGGACATTTACATATCGGTAATGCCAGAACAGCTCTTTTTAACTATCTTTTTGCCCGTAATACAGGCGGAAAGTTCATTATCAGGGTTGAAGATACAGACGAGAAACGGAATATTGAAGGCGGCGAAGAAAGCCAGCTGAAATATTTGGAATGGCTTGGCATTGACTGGGATGAGAGTGTGGATAAAGGCGGAGAGTATGGGCCATACCGCCAATCTGAAAGAAATCACATTTACAGCAAATACTATCAAGAGCTCTTGGAAAAAGGCCTTGCTTATAAATGTTATTGTACGGAAGAAGAACTTGAAGCGGAAAGAGAAGCTCAGCAGGCCAAAGGCGAAATGCCGAGATATTCAGGCAAGTGCGCCAACCTGTCCAAGGAAGAACAGGATAAGCTTGCCGCTGAAGGCCGCAAACCGAGCATCCGTTTTAAGGTGCCGGCCGGTAAGGTCTATAAATTTAATGATATTGTTAAAGATGATGTTTCATTTGAATCAGATGGAATCGGCGACTTTGTTATCGTGAAAAAGAACGGCATTCCAACATACAACTTTGCGGTAGCGGTCGATGACTATCTAATGAAAATCACACATGTGCTTCGCGGTGATGACCATATCTCCAATACACCGAAGCAGCTGATGATTTTTGAGGCATTTGGCTGGGAAGCACCTGTATACGGCCACATGACTTTAATCGTGAATGAAAACCGTAAAAAGCTGAGCAAGCGTGACGAAACGATCATTCAATTCATCGAGCAGTACGAAGAACTTGGTTATCTTCCAGAAGCACTGTTCAACTTCATTGCTTTATTGGGCTGGTCTCCAAAAGGAGAAGAGGAGTTGTTCAGCAAAGAGCAGTTCATCGAAATTTTTGACCCTGAACGCTTATCGAAATCACCGGCCGTATTCGATAAACAAAAGCTTCTTTGGGTGAATAACCAGTATATGAAAAACCTTGATCTTGATCAGGTAGCCGCATTAGCAATGCCTCATTTGGTAAAGGCTGGGCGAGTGAGTGAAAATCCTGCTGAAGAAGAACAGGATTGGGCGCGTAAAGTGATTGCTTTGTACCAGGAGCAAATGAGCTTTGGCGCAGAAATTGTCGAGCTCTCAGGCATGTTCTTCAAAAAGGACATTGATTATGATCAAGACGCAAAAGCCGTTCTGGAAGAAGAGCAGGTACCGGAAGTACTAAAAGCGTTTGTAGAAGAAATCGACCAGCTTGAAAATTATGAAGCGGCTGAAATCAAGAAATCCATCAAAGCAGTTCAAAAGTCAACGGGGCATAAAGGGAAAAAATTGTTTATGCCGATCCGTGTAGCGGTAACTGGCCAGACGCACGGCCCCGAGCTTCCGAATGCAATCGAACTTTTAGGAAAAGATAAAGTTAAGCACCGAATTGAAAGTCTTTTGGGTTAACATTTCCGATCGTTTGTAATATATTAAGAGTATCACAAAACGAATAAGCAAAAGTGTTGATGAGGAGAAGTAGAAAAACGAAGCTTTCCAGAGAGAACCGCCACCGGCTGAAAGTGGTTTAAGCCTCTCGTTTTTTGAAATGCACCTCTGAGTCCTTTATTGAAAATAGTATGTAAAGGCGGTTTCCTTCCGTTATAAGGAATTAAAGTTGGGGAGAAGCAATCCGTTTCACCCAAACAGAGTGGAACCGCGCCGAAAGCGTCTCTGTCTATGGACAGAGGCGCTTTTTTTGTTTTTCTAAAAGATTCCATCAGAAGAGCAGCATAACTTGGAGAAGCGGCGAGAAGCAGCTGTCAGGAAATTTTTATAAACCGCTGAAACGAAAGAAGCAGCAACTTTTGACCTTTAGAAAGGAAATTAACGAAAGCGAAAGGAGGTAATCAGTTGTTCAAACACCTTAGAGAAGATATTCAGACCGTATTCGACCAGGACCCGGCAGCAAGAAACTCTCTTGAAGTCATCTTGACGTATTCGGGACTGCACGCGATTTGGGCACACAGACTGGCCCACGCATTTTATAGACGGAAATTTTACTTCCTGGCAAGGGTGATATCCCAATTGAGCCGCTTTTTCACAGGGGTCGAAATCCACCCAGGTGCGGTAATTGGCCGGCGTTTTTTCATTGATCACGGCATGGGGGTCGTCATTGGAGAAACGTGTGAAATCGGTGATAATGTAACGATTTTTCAGGGGGTCACCTTGGGTGGAACGGGAAAAGAGAAAGGAAAGCGCCACCCGACAATCAGGGATAATGCGCTGGTTGCAACAGGCGCAAAGGTATTAGGTTCCATTATTGTTGGGGAGAATTCTAAAATAGGAGCAGGCTCGGTTGTCCTGAAAGATGTACCGGCAAATTCGACTGTGGTCGGCATTCCCGGCAAGGTAGTGATTAAAGATGGCGTGAAGGTCAAAGATTTTAATCATACTGACCTTCCCGATCCGGTGGCAGATCGATGTACCGATTTGGAAAATCAGATCCTGGCACTGAAGCAAAAGCTTGAAGAAGCAGAAAAGAAAGGGGATATCCGGCAAAATGACCATTAAACTATTCAATACCCTCACAAGGCAGAAAGAGGAATTTAAACCGCTCGAAGAAGGCAAAGTAAAGATGTATGTCTGCGGCCCGACCGTATACAATTATATACACATCGGGAATGCCCGTCCGGCTATAGTGTTCGATACCGTACGCCGCTACTTTGAATATAGAGGATACGACGTGAATTTCGTTTCGAATTTCACTGATGTAGATGATAAATTGATCAAGGCAGCGAACGAACTGGGAGAAGATGTCCCTGCCGTCGCGGAGCGCTTTATCGCCGCGTATCACGAAGATACGGAAGCGCTTGGCTGCCAAAGAGCGGATGTCCACCCGCGCGTAACGGAAAATATGGACATCATCATCGATTTTATCCTGGCATTGATTGAGAAAGGGTATGCCTACGAATCACAAGGAGATGTCTATTATCGAACAAGGAAGTTTGACGGTTACGGAAAGCTTTCTCAACAATCGATTGATGATTTAAAAGTTGGAGCCCGCATTGAAGCGGGAGACAAGAAGGAAGATCCTTTGGACTTTGTACTATGGAAAGCTGCAAAAGAAGGGGAAATTTTCTGGGAAAGCCCTTGGGGACAAGGAAGGCCGGGCTGGCATATCGAATGCTCCGCGATGGCGAAGAAGTACTTGGGAGAGACCATCGATATCCATGCAGGCGGTCAGGACCTGGCATTCCCTCACCATGAAAATGAAATTGCCCAGTCAGAGGCATTGAACAACAAGACATTTGCCCGTTATTGGATGCACAACGGTTATATTAATATCGACAATGAAAAGATGTCCAAATCTCTTGGGAATTTCGTCCTTGTCCACGATATTATTAAAGAACAGGACCCGCAGGTTTTGAGATTCTTCATGCTGTCTGTTCATTACCGCCATCCAATCAACTATAACCTGGAACTTCTCGAAAATGCTAAAGCCGGTTTGGACCGTTTGAAGACGTCCTATGAGAATTTGAAGCATCGAAGAGAGGTTTCTGCAGAGCTGACGGATAATAACCAAGAATGGCTGGAAAAGATCGCATCGCTTAAAGATCAGTTCACAGAAGAAATGGATGATGATTTTAATACCGCAAACGGTATCTCTGTCTTGTTCGAACTTTCAAGGCAGGCAAATTACTACCTGATGGAAAAGAATACTTCGATTACAGTCATTGATGCCTTCTCGAAGCATTTCCAGGAATTTTTCGAGGTTCTTGGACTGAAGCTGGAAGAAGCGGAATTGCTGGATGAAGAAATTGAAGAAATGATCAACCAGCGGATCCAGGCCCGTAAAGACCGGGACTTTCAGCTTGCCGACCAACTGCGCGACAAACTGAAATCGATGAATATCATTCTGGAAGATACTGCCCAGGGAACTCGCTGGAAAAGAGGGTAAACATGTTATATCAGCAAAATGAAAACATAGATGCCAAACAAATGAACGCCTTGGCGCTGGCTTATATGGGGGATGCCGTATATGAAACGTATGTACGGCAGCACCTTCTTCAATCTGGAAGGGTGAAGCCGAACCATCTTCATCGAGCGGCGACAGGCTATGTTTCTGCGAAAGCGCAGGCGGCCGCGCTTAAGAGGCTGTCAGATAAAGATGTGCTTTCCGAAGAAGAGCAGGCGATCGTCCGCCGCGGCCGGAATGCTAAGTCAGGGACCATCCCAAAGAATACAGACGTACAGACGTACCGTTACAGTACCGCGTTTGAAGCTTTGATCGGCTATTTATTTCTTCAAAGCCGCAAAGACCGGCTGGAAGAATTGATTCATACCGTTTTGTTAGATAGTTCAACTGATGTTAAGAAAGGAGGATCATAATGAGCAGTGAATTTATAGGCGGGAGAAATCCCGTATTAGAAGCATTAAAATCAGGCAGGGATATCAATAAGATATGGGTTGCCGAAGGCTCGCAGAAAGGGTCAATGGGACAGATCACCACATTGGCTAAAGAAAAGAAGGTCCTTGTCCAATTTGTACCGAAACAAAAGATCGAGGGAATGGTCCGGGAAAACCATCAGGGTGTGGTGGCCCAGGTGGCAGCTTATCAGTATGCAGAAATGGACGAGCTGTATGCCAGAGCAGAACAAAGAGGGGAAATCCCTTTCTTCCTGATGCTGGATGAACTGGAGGACCCTCATAATCTTGGTTCCATCATGAGAACAGCGGATGCCTCAGGTGTTCATGGAATCATCATACCGAAAAGAAGGGCCGTCGGGCTCACAGCTACAGTAGCGAAAGCATCAACAGGGGCAATCGAACATATTCCTGTAGCGCGGGTTACCAACCTTGCACAGACAATTGACGAATTGAAAGAAAGAGGAGTCTGGGTAGCGGGAACAGATGCTAAGGGTGCAGATGATTACCGCAGGCTGGATGGAACTTTGCCGATATGTCTTGTCATCGGCAGTGAAGGAAAAGGAATCGGCCGTTTAATAAGAGAAAAATGTGACTTTCTTATTAAGATGCCTATGGTTGGACATGTGACATCACTGAACGCATCAGTCGCAGCCAGCATTCTGATGTATGAGGTCTACCGTAAACGCCATCCTTTAGGAGAGTAGGGAGAATGAACATCCTCCTTGTTGATGGCTACAACATTATCGGTGCCTGGCCGGAGCTTAGGGAACTCAAGAATAAGGACCTTGCTGCGGCCAGAGACCGCTTGGTGGAATGCATGGCGGAATATCAGGGGTATACCGGCTACAGAGTTATCGTTATATTCGATGCGCACTATGTGACTGGAATCGAAAGAAAATACAAGAATTATAAAGTTGATGTTTTTTTACCAGGGAAAATGAGACAGCTGATGAAAGAATAGAGAAGCTGGCGATCGAACTCAATAATATAAAGACACAGATTTATGTTGCTACCTCCGATTTCACAGAACAATGGGCAATATTCGGGCAGGGGGCATTGAGGAAATCAGCCCGTGAACTTTTTAATGAGATGCAGTCGATTCAAAAAAAAATTGAACGAAATGTAAAGAAATCCGCGGAGAAAAAGCCTTCATCCAAAATCGCATTGACAGAAGAAGTGGCAGAAATTTTCGAAAAATGGCGCAGGGGACAGCAATGACCTGTTGACGCTTTCAAAAAATATACTGTATAATATTTCTATCTATTGTTTCCGCGAGGGGGATATGTGTGGACATTCACAGCAGCACAGGAGAACTGAAAGCTCTACTAGAGACGATGGACGACGAAGCCGTGATTGAGATGGTTCACCAAGGGGAAAGTGAAGCGCTGGATTTTCTTATTAAAAAATATCGGAATTTTGTGAGAGCGAAAGCAAGGTCGTACTTTCTGATTGGCGCTGATAAAGAGGATATCGTCCAGGAAGGCATGATCGGCCTGTATAAAGCGATCCGCGATTATAAAGAAGATAAGCTGACTTCATTCAAGGCATTTGCCGAGCTTTGCATTACACGGCAGATCATTACTGCCATCAAAACAGCGACACGCCAAAAGCATATTCCGTTAAATTCCTATGTTTCTTTGGACAAGCCCATATATGATGAAGAATCGGACAGGACCCTGCTCGATGTCATAACGGGTGCCAAAATTACAAATCCGGAAGAGTTGATCATCAACCGTGAAGAGTTTGACAGCATGGAAGACAAAATGGCTGAACTCCTCAGTGATCTGGAGAGGAAAGTACTGTCGCTTTACCTTGACGGACAATCCTACCAGGAAATCTCCGAGGAATTGAACCGTCATGTCAAATCGATAGATAATGCTTTGCAAAGGGTCAAACGGAAGCTTGAAAGATATTTGGAAGTAAGGGAAATCACCCTGTAATATACGGAGGGCTTATTGACACATTGTCACCTCCATGTTATTTTTGATAGGACTAATTTAGTACAAGCACAGCAGGTGAGATGTATGAGCAACAAGCTGATTTTGGCTTGCAGCGAATGCGGTTCGCGGAATTATTCCGTACCCAATAACAGAAGCGGCAAGCAGGATAGACTGGAATTAAAGAAATTCTGCACTACATGCAATGCACACACTGTTCATAGAGAAACTAAGTAATATTTTACTATAAATGCCCGGTGATATATCCAAGTTGGAGGTAACAACAGATGTTTAAATTCTTTAGCAATGTTTCATCAGAGATGAAAAAGGTAAGCTGGCCTAAACGCAAAGAGCTTACCCGCTACACGATCACAGTCATTTCCACTGTTATTTTTGTTGCACTGTTCTTTACAGTGATAGATTTAGGGATTTCTGAACTCATCCGTCTTATTCCCGGCAGATAACTCTTTTCTGCTCCGGTCTGACTGAAGCGGCAATAGAGAAATAAAGAATGCATTGTATATAGGTGCAGGATTCATGGTATAATGACATTTAATAGCGCAAAACTTCTAGGAACCCGTTAAAACCGGGTTTTTTCATTTGGGCGAAAATAATGATTATGTAATTTAGAGGAGGGACGGACTTTAAAGTCCTAACAAATGGAGAAAAACTGGTATGTGGTCCATACTTACTCAGGATATGAAAATAAAGTAAAAGCAAACTTGGAAAAACGAGTTGAATCAATGGGGATGCAGGATAAGATCTTCCGTGTCGTTGTTCCTGAAGAAGAAGAGACGGAAATTAAGAACGGCAAGAAGAAAGTAGTCAAGAAGAAAGTGTTCCCTGGATATGTAATCGTAGAGATCGTCATGACGGATGACTCTTGGTATGTAGTCCGAAATACACCTGGTGTGACAGGATTCGTCGGATCGACAGGCTCAGGCTCAAAACCGACGCCGCTTCTTCCCGAGGAAGTAAATTCACTTCTGAAGCAGATGGGAATGGTAGAGAAGAAAATGGAAGTCAACTTTGAACTGGGCGAAACTGTAACGGTGACAGAGGGACCTTTCGCCAACTTTACAGGTTCGATTGAAGAGATTGATGCTGCAAAAGGAAAAGTGAAAGTACTTGTGAATATGTTCGGCCGGGAAACTCCGGTAGAGCTGGAATTTACACAAATTGATAAATTATAATTTAAAAGAACTTGAAATTAATTTGGATAAGTGATAATATTTCATAAGTCAGTCTGTCTCTGCGAGAGACTGCTGTACTACAAATCAAGTTCTTTATGTTGATAAAGACATTTATTAAATGAGTGGGAGGGCAATACTGGCCCTATTACCACATCACGGACTTTAAGGAGGTGTGTCTCGTGGCTAAAAAAGTAGTTAAAGTTGTTAAGTTGCAAATCCCTGCTGGTAAAGCAAATCCAGCGCCGCCGGTTGGTCCAGCACTTGGTCAAGCTGGTGTTAATATCATGGGATTCTGTAAGGAGTTTAATGCTCGCACAGCTGATCAAGCTGGCTTGATTATCCCTGTTGAAATTTCGGTATTTGAAGACCGTTCATTTACATTCATCACTAAAACTCCGCCCGCTGCAGTTTTACTTAAGAAAGCAGCTGGCATTGAGTCTGGTTCTGGTGAACCAAACCGTAACAAAGTTGCAACGGTTAAGCGTGACAAAGTACGTGAAATCGCTGAAACAAAAATGCCTGACTTAAACGCTGCAAGCGTGGAAGCGGCTATGTTAATGGTTGAAGGTACTGCGCGCAGCATGGGTATTGTCATCGAAGACTAATACTCAGATTAGTTGAATGTGCATGTTGGACGAGGTTGCGATGATGAAATGGTTGTTTCACTCGCAACCTTTATTCGTGGGAGGTTATTCCGCTAAAACCACAATCTAGGAGGAAATTATAATGGCTAAAAAAGGTAAAAAGTATCTTGAAGCTCAAAAACTAGTTGATCGTTCTCAGAACTACGCTGTAACAGAAGCGGTTGAATTAGTTAAAAAGACAAACTTTGCTAAGTTTGACGCATCAGTAGAAGTGGCTTTCCGTCTTGGAGTAGACACTCGTAAAAACGACCAGCAAATCCGTGGAGCGGTTGTTCTTCCGCACGGAACTGGTAAAACACAAAAAGTCCTTGTATTCGCTAAAGGCGAAAAAGCGAAAGAAGCAGAAGCTGCTGGCGCTGACTTCGTAGGCGATGCAGACATGATCGCGAAAATCAACCAAGGTTGGTTTGATTTCGATGTAATCGTTGCGACGCCTGACATGATGGGTGAAGTTGGTAAACTTGGCCGTGTGCTTGGACCAAAAGGTTTAATGCCGAACCCTAAAACAGGAACAGTAACATTTGATGTTGAAAAAGCTGTGAATGAAATCAAAGCAGGTAAAGTAGAATACCGCGCTGACAAAGCTGGAAATGTACATGTGCCAATCGGTAAAGTATCATTTGACACTGACAAGCTTGTTGAAAACTTCACTACGATGTTTGATACAATGCTTAAAGCGAAACCAGCTGCTGCTAAAGGAACTTACATGAAAAATGTAGCTGTCACTTCAACAATGGGTCCTGGAGTGAAAGTAGATCCTTCAACATTCGCTGTAAAATAATTAAAATGATATTGACTTAACGGATTGAGTGATATATAATTCATTCTGTTGTTAAAAAATATATAACATTTGTACCATAGACAGCAGGTGCTGATAAAGCTTAAATTCCTGCCGAGGTAATTGCGATATAACGATTCGGAAGATTCGTCTGCAATGCCTTCATGTCTACTACGATATGAAGGCATTTTTATTGTGATAGACCGGTATGAATGTTCATCAGAAATCTACAGGAGGTGTAATGATGAGCAGCATTCTTGATCAAAAGAAACAAATCGTTGATGAAATCTCAGACAAGATGAAAAACAGTGTATCTACTATCATTGTAGATTACCGTGGATTAGACGTATCTGAGGTTACTGAACTTCGTAAACAACTTCGTGAAGCTGGCATCGACTTCAAAGTATACAAAAATACAATGATGCGTCGTGCAGCTGAAGCCGCTGGTTACGAAGGTTTGAATGAAGTGTTGACTGGACCGAGCGCAATTGCGTTCAGTACTGAAGAAGTTGTGGCTCCGGCTAAGATTCTTAACAACTTCGCTAAAGACCACGAAGCTCTTGAAATCAAAGCGGGTATTATAGAAGGTACAGTTACTTCTGTAGAAGAAGTTAAAGCAATCGCTGAACTTCCTTCTCGTGAAGGTCTTCTTTCTATGCTTCTCAGCGTGCTTCAAGCACCAATGCGCAACTTCGCGTTGGCTACGAAAGCAGTTGCGGATCAAAAAGAAGAGCAAGGCGCTTAATCTTGCAAGTTAACTTGCAAACAAAATTTAAACTATTCCATATAATATAGGAGGAAATATAAAATGAGTAAAGAGCAAATTATCGATGCGATTAAAGAAATGTCTGTTCTTGATTTAAACGATCTTGTAAAAGCAATTGAAGAAGAATTTGGTGTAACTGCTGCTGCTCCTGTAGCAATGGGCGCTGCTGCTGGCGGAGACGCTGCTGCAGAGCAAACTGAATTTGACGTTATCCTTGAGAGCGCTGGTTCTCAAAAAATCAAAGTTATCAAAGCTGTTCGTGAAATCACAGGCCTTGGTCTTAAAGAAGCGAAAGAACTTGTTGATAACACTCCAAAAGCTCTTAAAGAAGGTATTTCTAAAGAGGAAGCTGAAGAACTTAAAGCTAAACTTGAAGAAGTTGGAGCTGGCGTAGAAGTTAAGTAATTCACGACAGATTTAGAAGCTCGCTTATATAGCGGGCTTTTTTGTTCTGTTAGTTGGTAGAACCAGGCGGTACATCCTTTGTGCAGAACAATCGGGTGACCACCCCGGATGGGAGGCTTTTGATGTCGAATCATTATTATTCCCGCACGCCTGAGGTGAAAAGTGATCCTCAAGTGATGGAAGTCGAATTGAGAGATTTTAAATTCCGCTTGAAAACGGACCAAGGCGTCTTTTCGAAAAATGAAATTGACTTTGGCTCCCGTCTTCTGATCGATTCATTTATTGAAAATGAAAAGGCGGGCCCTCTGCTGGATGTGGGCTGCGGATATGGCCCGATCGGTCTTTCCATGGCGAAAGCTTTTCCAGACCGCACCGTGCATATGGTTGATGTCAATGAACGCGCGCTGGGACTGGCAAAAGATAATGCCGATAAAAACGGGATATCCAATGTATCCATTTATGAAAGCAGCTGCTTTGAGAATGTCGGCGAGAAGAGTTTCTCTGCGATCCTGACCAATCCGCCGATCCGGGCGGGTAAATCGGTTGTTCACGAAATTCTTGAAGACAGCTATAACCATTTGTCTGAAGGCGGGGAGTTGTGGGTTGTGATACAAAAGAAACAAGGTGCAGCCTCTGCATTCAAAAAGATGGAAGATATCTATGGAAACGCCGAAATAGCCGCCAAGAAAAAAGGCTATCAGATTTTAAAGTCTGTAAAAGAAAATTAATTGACGTAACATAGGGGCTATGTTAGTATTATAAAATGCAAAAATATTATTTTCCGGTATTATGTCCATATGTATAAAGTTTGGATTATATGGAAAAGATTATAAAATAATAGCTCGTTATGTGGAAAATGAGGTTTTATGGAGTAAAACCCTTTTTCTTTTTGTCTTATGGTAGAGTGGTTGTACTACTTTAAGACATATAGAGGCAACCAAAACGTTTGATTTGAGGGGTGAATCAGTTGACAGGTCAACTAGTTCAGTATGGACGACACCGCCAACGCAGAAGTTTTGCGCGTATCAGTGAAGTATTAGATTTACCAAATTTAATCGAAATTCAAACATCCTCCTATCAATGGTTTCTTGATGAGGGATTAAGAGAGATGTTTCGCGACATTTCTCCGATTGAGGACTTCACTGGTAATCTTTCCTTGGAATTTATTGATTATAGCCTTGGGGAGCCAAAGTACTCGGTGGAAGAATCAAAAGAGCGAGATGTAACATATTCAGCGCCGTTAAGAGTCAAGGTCCGTTTATTGAACAAGGAAACCGGCGAAGTTAAAGACCAGGATGTGTTTATGGGCGATTTCCCGCTGATGACAGAAACGGGAACGTTCGTGATCAATGGTGCTGAACGCGTTATTGTATCACAGCTTGTTCGTTCGCCAAGTGTTTACTTCAGCGGCAAAATGGACAAAAACGGCAAAAAAGGCTTCACTGCTACCGTTATTCCAAACCGCGGTGCGTGGCTGGAATATGAAACAGATGCGAAAGATGTAGTGCATGTGCGTATTGACCGCACACGTAAATTACCGGTAACGGTTCTATTGCGTGCACTTGGGTTTGGTTCTGATCAAGAAATCATCGATCTTATTGGTGATAATGAGTATATCCGCAATACTCTCGAAAAGGATAACACTGAGGGTATCGAGAAAGCGCTTCTTGAAATCTATGAGCGCCTTCGTCCGGGTGAGCCGCCTACAGTAGAAAATGCTAAGAGTCTTTTAGTTTCCCGCTTCTTTGATCCTAAAAGATATGATCTTGCAAATGTAGGACGCTACAAGATGAATAAAAAGCTGCATATCAAAAACCGTCTGTTCGGACAGACTCTGGCGGAAACGCTGGCAGATCCGGAAACAGGGGAAATTGTGGCAGAGAAGGGCACAGTGCTTGACCGACGTGCTCTGGACAAAGTCATTCCGTACTTAGAAAACGGCATCGGCTTCAAAACCTACCAGCAGTCTGGCGGAGTATTGGAAGATGACGTAGTGCTTCAGTCTATTAAAATCTATTCTCCTAATGAAGAGGGAGAAAAAGAGATCAATGTTATAAGTAACGCGTTTGTAGAAGAAGAAATAAAGAACATCACACCTGCTGATATCATTTCTTCTATCAGTTACTTCTTTAACCTGCTTCACGGAGTCGGCGATACGGATGATATCGACCACCTGGGCAACAGACGTCTTCGTTCTGTTGGCGAATTGCTTCAAAACCAATTCAGGATCGGTCTTTCCCGTATGGAACGTGTAGTTCGCGAAAGAATGTCCATTCAGGATGCGAATACGATCACTCCGCAGCAATTGATCAATATCCGTCCTGTTATTGCATCTATTAAAGAGTTCTTCGGAAGCTCTCAGCTTTCTCAGTTCATGGATCAAACGAACCCGCTGGCTGAACTGACTCACAAAAGACGTCTTTCAGCATTGGGGCCGGGCGGACTTACGCGTGAGCGTGCAGGCTTTGAAGTCCGTGACGTTCACTACTCCCACTATGGGCGTATGTGTCCGATTGAAACTCCAGAGGGTCCGAACATTGGACTGATCAACTCTTTATCTTCATTTGCAAAAGTGAATCGTTTCGGTTTCATTGAAACTCCTTACCGCCGTGTCGATCCTGACACAGGAAAGGTAACGAACCGTATGGATTACTTGACTGCAGACGAAGAGGATAACTATGTGGTGGCACAGGCGAATGCACGCCTGAGTGACGACGGTTCCTTCCTTGACGATGAAGTCATCGCCCGTTTCCGCGGAGAGAATACAGTTGTTAAACGTGAGCGCATCGATTATATGGATGTATCACCTAAGCAGGTTGTATCTGCTGCAACAGCTTGTATTCCTTTCCTTGAGAACGATGACTCTAACCGTGCCCTTATGGGAGCGAACATGCAGCGGCAAGCTGTGCCTCTAATGAATCCTGAATCCCCGATTGTCGGGACAGGGATGGAGCACGTTTCCGCAAAGGATTCCGGTGCTGCTGTCATCTGTAAGCATGAAGGTATCGTAGAGCGTGTAGAAGCGAAACAAGTTTGGGTCCGCCAAATTAAAGAAATAGATGGCCAGGAAGTTAAAGGCGATCTGGATAAATACAGAATGCAGAAATTCATCCGTTCCAACCAGGGAACTTGTTACAACCAGCGCCCGATCGTAAGTGAAGGTGACAGGGTGACAAAAGGTGAAATTCTTGCAGATGGTCCTTCAATGGAAAAAGGTGAACTTGCTCTTGGGCGCAATGTAATGGTTGGTTTCATGACATGGGACGGTTACAACTATGAAGATGCCATCATCATGAGTGAACGCCTTGTGAAGGATGATGTTTATACATCCATCCACATTGAGGAATATGAATCAGAATCCAGGGATACAAAGCTTGGACCTGAAGAAATTACCCGTGACATTCCGAATGTCGGAGAAGATGCGCTTCGCAATCTTGATGAACGCGGAATCATCCGTGTCGGTGCAGAAGTGAAAGACGGAGACCTGCTTGTCGGTAAAGTGACGCCTAAAGGTGTAACAGAACTTACAGCTGAAGAAAGACTGCTTCATGCAATCTTCGGTGAAAAAGCACGTGAAGTCCGTGACACTTCTCTTCGTGTACCTCATGGAGGCGGCGGTATCGTCCTGGATGTTAAAGTCTTCAACCGTGAAGACGGAGACGAACTTCCTCCGGGTGTAAACCAGCTTGTCCGTGCTTATATCGTTCAGAAACGTAAGATTTCTGAAGGAGATAAAATGGCAGGACGACATGGTAACAAAGGTGTTATCTCGCGTATCCTTCCTGAAGAAGATATGCCGTTCCTTCCAGACGGAACACCAATCGATATCATGTTGAATCCGCTTGGCGTTCCATCCCGTATGAATATCGGACAGGTGCTTGAGCTTCATCTTGGTATGGCAGCGAGATACCTGGGAATTCATGTTGCATCACCAGTATTTGATGGTGCGCGTGAGGAAGATGTCTGGTCCACTATCGAAGAGGCAGGCATGGCGAGAGATGCCAAGACTGTCCTGTACGACGGACGTACCGGTGAGCCATTCGATAATCGTGTGTCAGTCGGTATCATGTATATGATCAAGCTTGCCCACATGGTTGACGATAAGCTTCATGCCCGTTCAACTGGACCGTACTCACTTGTTACACAGCAGCCGCTGGGCGGTAAAGCCCAATTCGGCGGACAGCGTTTCGGTGAGATGGAAGTATGGGCTCTTGAAGCATACGGAGCCGCTTATACACTGCAGGAAATCCTTACAGTCAAATCGGATGATGTTGTCGGTCGTGTGAAGACTTATGAAGCTATTGTCAAAGGTGAAAATGTACCTGAACCGGGTGTTCCGGAATCATTCAAAGTATTGATCAAAGAACTTCAAAGTTTGGGTATGGACGTTAAAATCCTTTCAAGCAATGACGAAGAAATCGAAATGCGTGACATGGAAGATGAAGATGAATCACAGCAGGCAGATACTTTAAATATCGCGGACAAGGATCAACAAGAATCCGAAACAGTTGGGTCGAAAGAATAGCCGGATTCGGAGCAATTAGGGTTAGAACCTGTAGATTAAAAGGGAGGTAGGCCCCTTGCTAGATGTTAATAACTTTGAATATATGAAAATCGGCCTTGCATCACCTGACAAGATTCGTTCTTGGTCATTCGGTGAAGTCAAGAAGCCGGAAACTATCAACTATCGTACGTTAAAACCTGAAAAGGACGGTTTGTTCTGCGAGCGTATTTTCGGTCCAACAAAGGACTGGGAATGCCACTGTGGAAAATACAAACGTGTCCGTTATAAAGGTGTAGTCTGTGACCGATGCGGAGTAGAGGTAACAAAAGCAAAAGTGCGCCGTGAAAGAATGGGGCACATCGAGCTTGCGGCACCTGTATCTCATATCTGGTACTTTAAAGGAATTCCAAGCCGTATGGGACTTGTCTTAGACATGTCCCCCCGTGCTTTGGAAGAAGTCATCTACTTCGCTTCCTATGTAGTAACAGAACCGGGAGATACTGCTCTTGAGAAAAAGCAGCTTCTTTCTGAAAAAGAATATCGTGCATACCGTGAAAAATATGGTGTGAAGTTCCAGGCGGCAATGGGTGCCGAGGCAATCAAGAAAATCCTGCAGGACATCGACCTTGATAAAGAGGCTGATTTCCTTAAAGAGGAATTGAAAACTGCTCAAGGCCAGCGCCGTACCCGTGCAATCAAAAGACTTGAAGTTGTAGAATCATTCAGGAACTCAGGAAATGATCCTGACTGGATGATCCTCGATGTTCTGCCGGTTATCCCTCCAGAGCTGCGCCCGATGGTACAGCTTGACGGTGGGCGCTTTGCGACATCAGACCTTAATGATCTGTATCGCCGTGTGATCAACCGTAATAACCGCTTGAAGCGTTTATTGGATCTTGGCGCACCGAGCATAATCGTTCAGAACGAAAAGCGTATGCTTCAAGAAGCTGTAGATGCACTGATTGATAATGGACGAAGAGGCCGTCCTGTAACGGGTCCTGGTAACAGACCGTTAAAATCCCTTTCTCATATGCTTAAGGGGAAACAAGGACGCTTCCGTCAAAACCTTCTTGGGAAGCGTGTTGACTACTCAGGCCGTTCTGTAATCGTTGTTGGTCCCAACCTGAAAATGTATCAGTGCGGACTTCCAAAAGAAATGGCCCTTGAATTGTTCAAGCCTTTCGTTATGAAGGAACTTGTTGAAAAAGGCATCGCTCACAACATCAAGAGCGCGAAACGCAAAATCGAAAGAATACAGCCTGAAGTATGGGATGTCCTTGAAGAGGTAATCAAAGAGCACCCTGTACTGCTTAACCGCGCCCCGACTCTTCACAGATTGGGAATCCAGGCGTTTGAACCTACTTTGGTAGAAGGAAGGGCAATTCGACTTCACCCGCTTGTATGTACTGCTTACAACGCAGACTTTGATGGTGACCAAATGGCTGTCCATGTACCTCTATCATCTGAAGCTCAAGCTGAAGCAAGAATGCTGATGCTCGCAGCTCAAAATATCCTTAACCCGAAAGACGGTAAACCGGTTGTAACTCCATCACAGGATATGGTTCTTGGTAACTACTACCTGACAATGGAACGCGAAGGTGCCAAAGGGGAAGGCAGCACTTACAGCAATGCTAACGAAGCTCTGATTGCTTACCAGAACGGTTATGTACATTTACATTCCCGTATTGCGGTAGCAGCATCATCGCTTAACAATAAAACGTTCACTGAAGAACAAAACAAACAGCTTCTATTGACGACTGTTGGTAAAATTGTCTTCAATGAAATACTTCCTGACAGTTTCCCGTTCATCAATGAACCAACTCAGAGCAATCTGGAAACAGTGACTCCTGAGAACTATTTCGTTGATCCTAAAACGGACATCAGAGAAGAATTCAAGAACAGAGAACTGATCAATCCATTCAAAAAAGGTTTCCTTGGAAATGTCATCGCAGAGGTCTTCAAACGCTTTGCGATCACAGAAACATCCCGTATGCTTGACCGGATGAAGGACCTTGGATTCAGATACTCTACCAAGGCAGGTATCACTGTTGGTATCGCCGATATCGTCGTACTAGCCGAAAAAGAAGAGATCCTGACAGAAGCTCAATCAAAAGTGGATAACGTGCTGAAGCAATTCAAGCGTGGTTTGATCACGGAAGATGAGCGTTATGACAGAGTAATCTCGATCTGGAGTGCAGCCAAGGATACAATCCAAGGCAAGCTGATGGCTACACTTGACCGAAGCAACCCTATCTTCATGATGAGTGACTCCGGGGCCCGTGGTAACGCGTCCAACTTCACTCAGCTTGCAGGTATGCGCGGACTTATGGCCAACCCGGCTGGACGTATTATCGAGCTTCCAATCAAGTCAAGTTTCCGTGAAGGACTGACAGTACTTGAGTACTTCATCTCCACTCACGGTGCCCGTAAAGGTCTTGCCGATACGGCGCTTAAAACGGCTGACTCAGGTTACCTTACACGCCGTCTTGTTGATGTTGCACAGGATGTCATCGTCCGTGAAGAAGATTGCGGAACGGACCGCGGCCTTCATGTTGCATCCATCAAAGATGGTACCGAAATCATCGAACCGCTTGAAGAGCGTCTGATAGGAAGATATTCCCGCAGAGCGATCAAGCACCCGTCCACAGGTGACGTGATGGTTGAGGAAAATCAATTAATTACCCAGGATCTTGCCAAGGCTATCATTGATGCCGGCATTGAAACTGTTTATATCCGTTCTGCGTTCACATGCAACACTCGTCATGGTGTATGTGAGAAGTGCTACGGTACCAACCTTGCTACCGGCCAGAAAGTGGAAGTCGGGGAAGCAGTCGGTATCATTGCTGCACAATCCATCGGTGAGCCTGGTACACAGCTTACGATGCGTACCTTCCATACAGGAGGGGTTGCAGGAGATGATATCACACAGGGTCTTCCTCGTATCCAGGAGATCTTTGAGGCACGCCATCCAAAAGGGCAGGCTGTCATTTCTGAAATTGAGGGTGTCATCACTTCTATTTCCGAAGGCAAAGACCGTCAATACGAAATCACTGTACAAGGTGAAGTCGAAACAAGATCTTACACTGCGCCATATACAGCCCGCTTAAAATACGGTGTCAATGACCGTGTAATAAGAGGTGAAGGAATCACTGAAGGTTCCATCGATCCTAAAGAACTATTGAAAGTCAAGGACGTAAACGCAGTGCAAGAATACTTGCTTCGTGAAGTTCAAAAGGTTTACCGTATGCAGGGTGTTGAAATCGGCGATAAGCACGTAGAGGTAATGGTACGTCAAATGCTGAGAAAAGTCAGAGTAATTGATGCGGGTGAAACGGAAGTTCTGCCTGGTACACTGCTCGACATCCACCAATTCACGGATGCCAATGAAAAAGCCATTCTTAATGGAGATGTACCAGCAACTGGACGTCCGGTATTGCTGGGTATTACGAAAGCCTCCCTTGAGACGGATTCATTCTTGTCAGCAGCATCCTTCCAGGAGACAACCCGTGTCCTTACAGATGCAGCAATCAAAGGCAAGCGCGATGAATTGCTCGGCCTGAAAGAAAATGTCATCATCGGTAAACTTGTTCCGGCTGGAACTGGAATGCAGCGCTACCGCAGGGCTGAACCTTTGATGGAAGAAAAAGAAGAAGCTGTAACAGTAGATTAATTCTATAATGGACGGCATTAAAGTTATCTGCAAAAATTTTAATTTGATTTAACCGCTTTTCTGCTTCAATCTTTGATTGGAGCGCAAGGTGTACGATCTCCTGCGTGATCAGCTCGACAGGCGAGCCCCGCGGAGTCGTTCACCTGGAGCGGAAATCACAAAAAATCATATATGGATGACATATAAGTGCCCGCACTTATAAAATATTTATTTCTGTTGTTGACAATAGTTTTTTAAGATGATAATATATTCAAGGTTGCTCCTATACTGTAACCTGTTACTTTGGAGGATGAAATATGTCTTATGAAAAAGTATCACAGGCTAGTGAAATCATTGTAGGAACAAAGCAGACAGTCAAAGCTCTAAAAAATGGTCTTGTATCACAATTGGTCGTAGCTGATGATGCTGATCACAAAGTAACTTCCAAGGTCATACAAGCAGCCAATGAAATGGATGTTCCAGTGACACGAGTTGATTCCATGCGAAAGCTGGGGAAGTCATGCGGAATTGAAGTTGGAGCGGCAGCTGTGGCTATTATTAAGTAAAATAGTTTTTGCAGTTAGAGATCTGCAAAGACTTTGTTTTTACACAAAAATGAACCACCTGGATGTGTGGGCTTATAAAATATAAGAAGGGAGGATATTTACATGCCTACTATTAATCAATTAGTGCGTAAACCACGCCAGTCTAAATCAACAAAATCTACTTCACCTGCTTTGAATAAAGGTTACAACAGCTTCAAAAAAGTGAACACTAACCTTTCTTCTCCACAAAAACGCGGTGTTTGTACTCGTGTTGGTACAATGACTCCAAAGAAACCAAACTCAGCGTTGCGTAAATACGCTCGTGTACGTTTAACTAACGGAATCGAGGTAACTGCATACATTCCTGGGATTGGACATAATCTTCAAGAGCACAGCGTCGTTCTAATCCGCGGCGGACGTGTAAAGGATTTACCAGGGGTACGCTATCACATCGTTCGCGGTGCGTTGGATACAGCTGGAGTTGAAGGTCGTATGCAAGGCCGTTCTAAATACGGTACTAAGCGTCCTAAAGCAGCTAAAAAATAATAAAGAACTAATTTAACGAATAGATTATTTTCGTTGAAAGGAGGAAAACACATGCCACGTAAAGGTCCTGTAGCAAAAAGAGATGTACTTCCAGATCCAATGTACAATTCCAAATTAGTTTCTCGTCTAATCAACAAAATCATGATTGACGGTAAGAGAGGTAAAGCTCAAAAGAAACTATACGCTGCGTTTGATTTGATCAGCGAGCGTTCTGGTAAAGATGCAATGGAAGTATTCGATCAAGCTTTGAAAAATATCATGCCGGTATTGGAAGTAAGAGCGCGTCGTGTTGGTGGTGCAAACTACCAAGTACCTGTAGAAGTTCGTCCTGAGCGTCGTACTACTTTAGGTCTTCGTTGGTTAGTAAACTATTCCCGTCTTCGCGGTGAAAAGACGATGGAAGAGCGTTTAGCTAATGAAATCCTTGATGCAGCAAACAACACAGGTGCTTCTGTTAAGAAGCGTGAAGATATGCACAAAATGGCGGAAGCAAACAAAGCGTTTGCTCACTACCGTTGGTAATCTTCTACTATATAAAATAATTTTCAATTAATGGAAGGAGAAAGACGACATGCCTAGAGAGTTCTCCTTAGAAAAGACTCGTAATATCGGTATCATGGCTCACATCGATGCTGGTAAAACAACTGCAACAGAGCGTATCCTTTTCTATACTGGACGTATTCACAAAATCGGTGAAACTCACGAAGGTGCTTCTCAGATGGACTGGATGGAGCAGGAGCAGGAACGTGGAATCACGATCACATCTGCTGCGACAACAGCATCTTGGAAAGACCATCGTATCAACATCATTGATACACCAGGACACGTAGACTTCACAGTTGAGGTTGAGCGTTCCCTTCGTGTACTTGATGGTGCAGTAGCAGTTCTGGACGCTCAGTCTGGAGTTGAGCCTCAAACTGAAACAGTTTGGCGCCAGGCAACGACTTACGGTGTACCTCGTGTTGTATTCGTAAACAAGATGGATAAAATCGGTGCAGATTTCTTATACTCTGTAGGAACATTGCATGACCGTCTTCAAGCGAATGCACATCCTATCCAGCTTCCAATTGGTGCTGAGGATGAATTCGAAGGAATCATCGACTTGGTAGAAATGAAAGCATATTTCTATGAAGATGATCTTGGAACACGTGCAGAAGCTCGTGACATCCCGGATGAGTACAAAGATCAAGCTGAAGAATACCGCGGAAAGCTAATTGAAGCTGTATCTGAACTTGATGAAGAGCTTATGATGAAATACCTTGAAGGTGAAGAGTTCACTAACGATGAATTGAAATCTGCTATCCGTAAAGCGACTAACAGCGTTGAGTTCTATCCTGTAGTTTGTGGATCTGCTTTCAAAAACAAAGGTGTTCAGCTGTTGATCGATTCTGTCATCGACTACCTTCCGGCTCCTACTGATGTTGCTGACATCAAAGGTATTCTTCCGGATTCAGAAGAAGAAGTAACTCGTCCTTCAACAGACGACGCTCCTTTCTCTGCGTTGGCATTTAAGGTTATGACTGACCCTTATGTTGGTAAACTTACATTCTTCCGTGTATATTCTGGAACACTTGATTCCGGTTCATACGTCCAAAACTCTACGAAAGGCAAGCGTGAGCGTGTAGGACGTATCCTGCAAATGCATGCTAACTCTCGTGAGGAAATCTCAACAGTATACGCTGGGGATATCGCAGCAGCTGTTGGTTTGAAAGATACATCAACTGGTGATACTCTATGTGACGAAAAGAGTCTAGTTATTCTTGAGTCTATGGAATTCCCAGAGCCTGTTATCTCTCTTTCTGTTGAGCCTAAATCTAAAGCTGACCAAGATAAGATGACGACTGCACTTCAGAAACTTCAAGAAGAAGATCCTACATTCCGCGCGCATACTGACCAGGAAACTGGACAGGTTATCATTGCGGGTATGGGTGAACTTCACTTGGATATCATCGTGGATCGTATGAGACGCGAATTCAAAGTTGAAGCTAACGTTGGTGCTCCTCAAGTATCTTATCGTGAAACATTCCGCGGATCTGCTAAAGTTGAGGGTAAATTTGCCCGTCAATCAGGTGGTCGTGGACAATTCGGTCACGTTTGGATTGAGTTCTCTCCAAATGAAGAAGGAAAAGGCTTCGAATTCGAAAATGGTATCGTCGGAGGGGTTGTTCCTCGTGAATACATCCCTGCAGTTCAAGCTGGTCTAGCAGACGCTATGGAAAACGGTGTAATCGCCGGTTATCCTTTAATCGATGTAAAAGCCAGACTTGTGGACGGTTCTTACCATGATGTCGATTCTTCTGAAATGGCCTTTAAAGTGGCTGCTTCCCTTGCACTTAAAAACGCAGTTTCTAAGTGTGATCCAGCTATCCTTGAGCCAATGATGAAGGTAGAAGTTGTCATCCCTGAAGAATACATGGGTGATATCATGGGTGATATCACATCCCGTCGTGGACGTGTAGAAGGTATGGAAGCTCGCGGAAACGCACAAGTAGTTAAATCCTTCGTCCCTCTTTCTGAAATGTTTGGTTATGCAACTTCATTGCGTTCTAACACGCAAGGTCGCGGAACATACTCTATGCACTTCGACCATTACGAAGAAGTTCCAAAATCAATCGCTGAAGAAATCGTACAAAAAAATAAAGGTGAATAATTGATTTATTCGCTGTAATAAAGTATAAATACTAGTGTAAGCTATGGTGTCTTAGAAGGTGGAAACCCCGCCTTCGGGCAGCCATATAAAAATATACTTAACTTTTTATAATTTAAAGGAGGAATTCCTAATGGGTAAGGAAAAATTCGATCGTTCCAAGGAACATGCTAATATCGGTACAATTGGTCACGTTGACCATGGTAAAACTACATTAACAGCTGCTATCACAACTACTTTGCATAAAAAGTACGGCCGTGGAACAGCTATGGCGTATGACCAAATTGATGGTGCTCCAGAAGAAAGAGAGCGCGGTATCACAATCTCTACTGCACACGTTGAGTATGAAACTGATACTCGCCACTATGCACACGTTGACTGCCCAGGACATGCTGACTACGTTAAAAACATGATCACTGGTGCTGCTCAAATGGACGGCGGAATCCTAGTTGTTTCTGCTGCTGATGGCCCAATGCCACAGACTCGTGAGCACATCCTTCTTTCTCGCCAAGTTGGTGTACCATACCTAGTAGTATTCATGAACAAGTGTGATATGGTAGACGACGAAGAGCTTCTTGAACTAGTAGAAATGGAAGTTCGTGACCTTCTTTCTGAGTACGATTTCCCTGGTGATGATGTACCAGTAATCAAAGGTTCTGCTCTTAAAGCTCTTGAAGGAGAAGCTGAGTGGGAAGAAAAAATCTACGAACTAATGGAAGCTGTTGACAGCTACATCCCAACTCCAGAACGTGACACTGAAAAACCATTCATGATGCCTGTTGAGGACGTATTCTCAATCACTGGCCGTGGTACAGTTGCAACTGGACGTGTAGAGCGTGGACAAGTTAAAGTTGGAGACACTATCGACATCATCGGTCTTTCTGAGGAGCCTAAATCTACTACTGTAACTGGTGTAGAAATGTTCCGTAAGCTTCTTGACTATGCAGAAGCTGGAGACAACATCGGAGCTCTTCTTCGTGGTGTAGCCCGTGAAGATATCCAACGTGGCCAAGTACTTGCTAAGCCAGGTACTATCACTCCACACACAAAGTTCAAAGCTGAAGTTTATGTTCTTTCTAAAGAAGAGGGTGGACGTCACACTCCATTCTTCACTAACTACCGTCCTCAGTTCTACTTCCGTACAACTGATGTAACTGGTATCTGTAATCTTCCTGAAGGCGTAGAAATGGTTATGCCTGGAGATAACATTGAAATGACAGTTGAACTAATCTCTCCAATCGCTATCGAAGAAGGTACTAAATTCTCTATCCGTGAGGGTGGACGTACTGTAGGCGCTGGAGTAGTTGCTACAATCCAAGAGTAGTCTTTACTCTTAGATTAACACTAAAGCAGATGGGATCCGGAGCCCATCTGCTTTTTTATATGCTTGGAATTCAGGAATCATTCATAACCATTATGAGCTTATATGGGTTTTCTGAAGTAAAAGATTTCGAAATTTGCCGGGATACGTACTGTCAAAGCAAGAAAATAAAAGGATAATGGCAAGATTAATGAAGAAACGTACCATCAAAGCAAGAGGATCAAAAGATAATGGTAGGATTAGTGAAGAAACGTACCATCAAAACAAGAAACTAAAAAGATAATGGTAAGAAAAATGAAGAAACGTACCATCAAAGCAAGAGAATCAAAAGATAATGGTACGATTAGTGAAGAAACGTACCATCAAAGCAAGAAACTAAAAAATGGTAAGATTCCTGAAGAAACGTCCATCAAAGCAAGAAAATCATAAAATAAAGGTATGATTAATAAAGAAACGTACCATCAAAGTAAAAGAATCAAAAGATAATGGTAAGATTAACGAAGCAACGAACCATTAGAAAAAGAAGAAAAAGAGATAATGGAGCAAGTAGAAGAAAACGAACTATATTTTCAAACACAGCTGCGGGATAGTGCACAGAAAAAATTATATAATATACGCAGCAACCTGATAAACAGGAAGCAGAAAACTCCCCAAACCATATTGGTTAACTATTTCCTTCTATATATATAAAACAACATTAAGTATTAACCCATATAGATCTTTAACAGCCTGATAATGAACTAGGTATCTAATCCCCAGTAACCAGCTGGAAAAACACCTGCCACCCTTTAATAAACTCCAACACAATAGAAATATTATGAAATATTCTCTCCCCCTTGCAATCACCCTTATAGATTTGTATAATTGTAAAAGTGCTCTGATCACAAAGATATTCAATTAAATGTTGCATATCTCCTGTGAATTAGTTATAATAGACAATGTTGGTCTTTGACTGCGATGAAATGGAAGGTTGCTGACACACCCGGCCGCTTTGCCATGGCGAGTGTGTGGGAAATTTCCATGGAGAATGTCTATCTTAAAGTAGGCGAAAAAGGAGGGAAAATAATGGCAAAACAAAAAATTCGTATCCGTTTAAAAGCGTATGATCACAGAATCCTGGATCAATCTGCAGAGAAAATTGTTGAAACAGCAAAGCGTTCTGGTGCGGCAGTGTCCGGCCCGATCCCGCTTCCGACTGAGAAGTCCATCTACACAATTCTTCGTGCGGTCCATAAGTACAAAGATTCTCGTGAGCAGTTCGAAATGCGTACGCATAAACGCTTAATCGATATTGTTAACCCAACACCACAAACGGTTGATGCGCTAATGCGTTTAGATCTTCCATCTGGTGTCGATATTGAAATCAAATTATAATTACTATACAAAAATTATTCAGGAGGTGTGACTTATGACCAAAGGAATCTTAGGCAGAAAGATCGGTATGACTCAAGTTTTTGCTGAAAACGGTGATCTTATCCCGGTAACAGTTATCGAAGCAGCTGGAAACGTTGTTCTTCAAAAGAAAACTTCAGAGGTGGACGGCTACGAAGCTATCCAAATCGGTTTTGAAGACAAACGCGAAAAGCTTTCTAACAAACCGGAAAAAGGACACGTTGCTAAAGCAGAAACTGCTCCTAAGCGCTTCATCCGTGAATTCCGCGGAGTTAACTCTTCAGATTATGAAGTAGGTCAAGAAGTCAAAGTAGAAATTTTCGCAGAAGGCGATATCGTAGATGTAACAGGAATTTCAAAGGGTAAAGGTTTCCAAGGTGCTATCAAGCGTCATAACCAATCCCGCGGACCTATGTCCCATGGTTCCCGCTACCATCGTCGTCCTGGTTCAATGGGACCTGTTGATCCAAACCGTGTATTCAAAGGTAAATTACTACCTGGACGCATGGGTGGAGAGCAAATCACGATTCAAAACCTTGAAATCGTTAAAGTTGATGCTGAGCGCAACTTGCTTCTAGTTAAAGGAAATGTTCCTGGACCTAAAAAAGCAATGCTTAAAGTTAAAACTGGCGTAAAAACAAAATAATAGAACTTTTTTGGAAAGGAGGAAACACGAATGCCGAAAGTAGCATTATTTAACCAAAGCGGATCACAAGTTGGTGATGTAGAACTTAATGATTCAGTATTTGGTATCGAACCAAACCAAAACGTACTTTATGAAGCTGTTATCATGCAAAGAGCATCTCAGCGTCAAGGTACAAGCAAAGTAAAAGGCCGTTCTGAAGTAAGAGGCGGTGGACGTAAACCATGGCGTCAAAAAGGTACTGGACGTGCACGTCAGGGATCTATCAGATCTCCACAATGGCGCGGCGGTGGTACTGTATTTGGACCGGTTCCACGCAGCTACAGCTACAAGCTTCCTAAGAAGGTTCGTCGCTTAGCTATCAAATCTGCTTTATCTACTAAGGTAGCAGAAGAAAACATCCTAGTATTGGAATCTCTTGTTTTTGATGCTCCAAAAACAAAAGAATTCGCTGGTGTATTGAAAAACCTTTCTGTTAACTCTAAAACATTAGTAGTAACAGAAGGAAATGAAGATTATGTAGCACTATCAGCACGTAACATTCCTGGTGTAACAGTTGTTGCAGCTAATGGAATCAGCGTACTTGACGTTATTGCTCATGATAAATTGATCATCACTAAAGCAGCAGTTGAAAAAGTAGAGGAGGTGCTTGCATAATGGATGCACGCGATATCATTAAGCGCCCCGTAATTACAGAACTTTCAACTGATCTTATGGCTGATAAAAAATACACTTTTGAAGTCGACACTAGAGCTAACAAAACTCAAGTGAAAGATTCAGTTGAAGAAATCTTCGGCGTTAAAGTTGCAAAAGTGAACGTTATGAATTATAAAGGTAAATTCAAGCGTATGGGAAGACATGCCGGCTATACGAACAAACGTCGTAAAGCTATTGTTACTCTTACAGCTGAAAGCAAAGAAATCGAATTCTTTGAAGCTTAATTTAAAAAATTAGAAGAGGAGGGAAAAACATGGCGATTAAAAAGTATAAACCAACCTCTAATGGTCGTCGCGGAATGACTACTTCTGACTTTGCAGAGATCACTACTGACAAACCAGAAAAGTCATTGCTTGCGCCTTTGCACAGAAAAGGCGGCCGTAACAACCAAGGTAAGTTAACAGTTCGTCATCAAGGCGGCGGTCATAAGCGTCAATACCGTATCATCGATTTCAAACGTGATAAAGATGGTATACCAGGACGCGTTGCTACAATCGAATATGATCCTAACCGCTCAGCAAACATTGCATTAATCAACTATGTGGATGGAGAAAAACGTTACATTCTTGCTCCTAAGACACTTCAAGTAGGTATGGAAGTAACGTCTGGCTCTGAAGCAGATATCAAAGTAGGTAACGCATTACCACTTATCAACATCCCTGTAGGTACTGTAGTTCATAACATCGAACTTAAGCCAGGTAAAGGCGGACAATTGGTTCGTTCTGCTGGTACATCAGCTCAGGTTCTTGGTAAAGAAGGTAAATACGTGCTTGTACGTTTAAATTCAGGTGAGGTTCGCATGATCCTTTCATCTTGCCGCGCGACTGTAGGTCAAGTAGGTAACGAACAGCACGAACTAATCAACATCGGTAAAGCAGGTCGTTCTCGCTGGTTAGGCAAGCGCCCAACTGTACGTGGATCTGTAATGAACCCTAACGATCACCCACACGGTGGTGGTGAAGGACGCGCTCCTATCGGACGTAAATCACCAATGTCTCCATGGGGTAAACCAACTCTTGGATTCAAGACTCGTAAGAAGAAGAGCAAATCTGACAAATTTATTGTGCGCCGTCGCAAAAAATAACGGGATTGACCTACGGTTCATCTATAGAGCCGTAGAACAATCACGAAGGGAGGTTCAAACATGGGTCGTAGCTTAAAAAAGGGACCTTTTGTTGATGATCATTTGATGGTTAAAATCGAGAAATTGAACGAAGGCGAAAAGAAGCAAGTTGTTAAGACTTGGTCACGCCGTTCAACAATTTTCCCGAACTTCATCGGTCATACAATCGCAGTTTATGATGGTCGTAAACATGTACCGGTATATGTTACAGAAGATATGGTAGGACACAAGCTTGGTGAATTCGCACCATCTCGTTCTTACAAAGGTCATGGAAATGATGACAAGAAAACAAGACGCTAATTGAGAGGAGGGTATCCTAATGCAAGCTAAAGCTGTCGCTAAAACAGTTCGTATTGCTCCTCGTAAGGTACGTTTAGTGGTTGATCTAATCCGAGGTAAGCAAGTAGGCGAAGCTGTAGCGATTTTAAATCTTACTCCTAAAGCTGCTTCTCCAGTAGTTGAGAAAGTATTAAAATCTGCTATCGCTAACGCAGAACATAACTATGACATGGACGTGAACAACTTGGTCATCTCTGATGCCTTTGTTAACGAAGGTCCAACAATGAAACGCTTCCGCCCTCGTGCGATGGGACGCGCAAGCCAAATCAACAAACGCACAAGCCACATCACTATCGTGGTATCAGAAAAGAAGGAGGGATAATTCGTGGGTCAAAAAGTACATCCAGTCGGACTGCGTGTAGGAGTAATTCGTGATTGGGAATCAAAATGGTACGCTGATAAAGATTATGCCAATCTTCTGCACGAAGACCTTAAAGTACGTGAATATATTGCAAAACGTTTAGTTGACGCTTCTGTTTCTAAAGTGGAAATCGAGCGTGCGGCAAACCGCATCAATATTACAGTTCATACAGCAAAACCTGGTATGGTTATCGGTAAAGGTGGTACAGAGGTTGAAGCTTTGCGTAAAGCTTTGAACGAGCTTACTTCTAAGCGTGTACACATCAATATCGTTGAAATCAAGAGAGCAGACCTAGATGCCAAGCTAGTTGCGGAGAACATCGCTCGTCAATTAGAAAACCGTGTATCTTTCCGTCGTGCTCAAAAACAAACTATCCAACGTGCAATGCGCGCAGGAGCTAAGGGTATCAAAACTCAAGTATCTGGTCGTCTTGGCGGTGCAGATATCGCTCGTGCTGAACATTACAGCGAAGGAACAGTTCCACTTCATACACTTCGCGCTGACATTGATTATGCTCATGCTGAAGCTGACACAACTTACGGTAAACTTGGTGTTAAAGTATGGATCTATCGTGGAGAGGTCCTTCCTGCTAAGAAGAAATCTGAGGAAGGAGGAAAATAATTATGTTATTACCTAAACGCGTTAAGTATCGTCGTGAACATCGTGGTAAAATGCGTGGACGCGCAAAAGGCGGCCAAGAAGTTGCTTTCGGTGAATACGGTCTTCAAGCTGTAGAAGCTTCTTGGATCACTAACCGACAAATCGAAGCTGCACGTATTGCTATGACTCGTTACATGAAACGTGGCGGTAAAGTGTGGATTAAAATTTTCCCTCATAAACCTTACACTGCTAAGCCTCTAGAAGTCCGAATGGGTTCTGGTAAAGGTGCTCCTGAAGGTTGGGTAGCAGTAGTTAAGCCTGGAAAGATCATGTTCGAAATAGCAGGTGTATCTGAAGAGGTTGCTCGTGAAGCACTTCGTCTTGCATCACACAAACTTCCAATCAAGACTAAGTTTGTGAAACGAGAAGAAATTGGTGGTGAATCAAATGAAAACTAATGAAATCCGTGACCTGACCACTGCCGAAATTGACCAAAAAGTAAAATCTTTAAAAGAAGAATTATTTAACCTTCGCTTCCAACTTGCGACAGGACAACTTGAAAACACTGCCCGCATTCGCGAAGTACGTAAGGCGATCGCTCGTATGAAAACTGTAATCCACGAAAGAGAGATCGGGGTTAACAATCGATAATTGAGAGGAGGTTTGCAGAATGAGTGAACGCAATCAACGTAAGGTTTACACTGGACGTGTTGTTTCCGACAAAATGGATAAAACAGTTACTGTTCAAGTTGAAACTTACAAAAAACATTCACTGTACGGCAAACGCGTAAAATACTCTAAAAAGTTCAAAGCTCATGATGAGCAGAACGAAGCTAAAACTGGCGATGTAGTTCGTATCATGGAAACTCGTCCGCTTTCAGCTACTAAACGTTTCCGTATGATTGAAGTAGTAGAAAAAGCAGTAATTATTTAATAAATGTTCGGATATTTGTTTTCCGAAGGGAGGTTACCTAGATGATTCAACAAGAATCTCGTTTGAAAGTTGCCGACAACTCTGGTGCTCGTGAAGTTTTGACTATTAAAGTACTTGGCGGATCCGGCCGTAAGACAGCTAATATCGGTGATGTAATCGTATGTACAGTAAAACAAGCAACACCAGGTGGCGTTGTTAAAAAAGGCGACGTAGTAAGAGCTGTTGTTGTTCGTACAAAGAGCGGTGTTCGCCGTCCAGACGGAACTTACATTAAGTTTGATGAAAACGCATGTGTAATTATCCGCGATGATAAAGGACCGCGTGGTACTCGTATCTTCGGACCGGTTGCTCGTGAATTACGTGAAAATAACTTTATGAAAATTGTATCTTTAGCTCCAGAAGTTCTTTAATAGAACCTATTGTGCGTTAAGAGGAGGTGCGACTAATGCATGTAAAAAAAGGCGATAAAGTAATGGTAATCACAGGTAAAGATAAAGGTAAAACTGGTGTAGTACTTTCAGCTCTACCTAAAAAAGACCGTGTGATTGTAGAAGGAATCAATGTTATCAAGAAACATTCAAAACCTTCTCAAACGAATCCGCAAGGCGGAATCATCAGCCAAGAGGCACCTGTTCATGTATCGAATGTTATGCTGCTTGATCCTAAATCGAATGAACCAACTCGCGTAGGATTCAAGAAGGTTGATGGTAAAAATGTACGTGTAGCAAAAAAATCTGGTGAAGTTCTAGATAAATAGTTCAAAGAAGAAGGGAGGTACTCAAATGAACCGCCTAAAAGCAAAATTTAATGATGAAATTACTCCAGCTCTAGTGAGCAAATTCAGTTATAAATCAGTTATGCAGGTACCTAAGCTTGAAAAGATTGTTGTCAACATGGGTATCGGCGATGCAGTTTCAAATGCAAAAGCTTTGGACACTGCTGTTGAAGAATTAACATTAATCACTGGTCAAAAACCAGTTGTAACTAAAGCAAAAAAATCTATCGCAGGTTTCCGTCTTCGTGAAGGTATGCCTATCGGTGCGAAAGTAACTCTTCGCGGCGAGCGCATGTATGAGTTCCTAGATAAACTTATATCTGTATCTCTACCACGTGTACGTGACTTCCGCGGTATTTCTAAAAAAGCATTCGATGGTCGCGGTAACTACACTCTTGGTGTTAAAGAGCAGCTGATTTTCCCAGAGATCGATTATGATAAAGTTTCCAAAGTACGCGGAATGGATATCGTTATCGTTACAACTGCAAACTCTGATGAAGAATCACGTGAGTTATTGACTCAATTCGGAATGCCATTTCAAAAGTAATCTCTAAATAAGGGAGGCGAAAATGTGGCTAAAAAATCAATGATCGCAAAACAAAAACGTGAACCCAAGCATCCTGTTCAAGGATACACTCGCTGTGAGCGTTGTGGCCGTCCACATTCAGTAATCCGCAAATTCAAACTTTGCCGTATCTGTTTCCGTGAACTTGCTTACAAGGGTCAAATTCCTGGCGTTAAAAAAGCTAGCTGGTAAAACCCTATATTGGGAAGGAGGTAAATTAATATGACATTGACAGATCCAATTGCAGATATGCTTACTCGCATCCGTAATGCGAATATGGTACGTCACGAGAAGCTAGAAATACCTGCTTCTAACATCAAAAAAGAAATCGCAGAAATCCTCAAACGTGAAGGTTTCGTGCGTGACGTGGAATTTGTAGAAGATAACAAGCAAGGTGTTATCCGCATCTTCTTAAAATATGGTTCTAACAACGAACGTGTAATCACTGGATTAAAGCGTATCTCTAAACCAGGTCTACGTGTTTATGCTAAAGCTGATGAAGTTCCTAAAGTACTTAACGGTTTGGGTGTAGCTCTTGTTTCAACTTCTCAAGGAGTTTTAACTGACAAAGAAGCCCGTGCTCAGCAAGTCGGTGGAGAAGTACTAGGATACGTTTGGTAATATTTTTTGAAATGAATGGAGGTGCAACAGTATGTCACGTGTAGGTAAAAAACCTATCGAGGTGCCAGCAGGCGTTACAATTACTACTGATGCCAATAATGTAACTGTAAAAGGTCCTAAAGGTGAATTGTCTCGTACATTCAGCCCGGATATGAATATCGAAATCCAAGACAATGTAGTGAACATCACTCGTCCATCTGAATCAAAAGAACATCGTTCATTACATGGAACGACTCGTGCTTTGATCTCAAACATGGTTGAAGGTGTTTCTAAAGGCTTCGAAAGAAACCTTGAACTTATTGGAGTAGGTTACCGTGCTCAAAAACAAGGTACTAAGCTTGTATTGAACGTTGGTTACTCTCATCCAGTTGAATTCGAACCTGAAAATGGTATCGAAATCGAAGTTCCTGCTAATACAAAGATTTCTATCAAAGGTATTGACAAGGAGCGTGTTGGTGCGATTGCTTCCAACATCCGCGCTGTCCGTCCTCCTGAGCCTTATAAAGGTAAAGGTATCCGTTACGAAGGCGAGTTCGTACGCCGTAAAGAAGGTAAAACAGGTAAATAATGCCGCTTAGGCAGTAGAAAGGAGTGACCTTAATGATCACTAAGCCATCTAAAAACAAAACGCGTAAGAAAAGACATGCTCGTGTACGTTCTAAGATCACAGGAACAGAACAACGTCCTCGTTTAAACGTATATCGTTCAAATAAAAACATCTACGCTCAATTGATCGATGATGTTAATGGTGTAACTTTGGCAAGTGCTTCTACTGTAGATAAAGAAATCAACCTTGACTCTACTGGTAATGTAGATGCAGCAGTCCAAGTCGGTGAACTAATTGCTAAACGCGCAACTGAAAAAGGTTTGAAATCAGTAGTATTTGACCGTGGAGGTTACCTATACCACGGCCGCGTAAAAGCATTAGCCGATGCAGCTCGTGAAAACGGCTTAGAATTTTAATAAAAAAGGAGGGACATATAGATGCGTCGTATTGATCCAAACAAACTAGAACTTGAAGAACGCGTAGTAACGATCAACCGTGTTGCGAAAGTAGTTAAAGGTGGACGTCGTTTCCGCTTCGCTGCTCTTGTTGTTGTCGGAGACAAAAACGGTAACGTAGGTTTTGGTACTGGTAAAGCTCAAGAGGTACCTGATGCTATCCGTAAAGCGATTGAAGATGCGAAGAAAAATCTTGTTGAAGTACCTATGGTAGGTGGAACTACTCCTCACCAAGTAATCGGTCGTTTTGGTGCAGGCGAAATCCTTATCAAACCTGCTTCTGCCGGTACAGGAATCATCGCTGGCGGCCCGGTTCGTGCGGTACTTGAACTTGCTGGTGTTCAGGATATCCTTTCTAAATCATTGGGATCCAACACTCCAATCAACATGATCCGTGCTACAATCGAAGGATTAAAACAACTAAAACGTGCTGAGGACGTAGCGAAATTACGTGGTAAATCAGTAGAAGAACTGTTAGGATAAGGAGGGATAACGATGGCAAACAAACTAGAAATTACCCTCACTCGCAGTGTGATTGGTCGTCCAAAAGATCAACGCGAAACAGTAAAGGCTCTGGGCTTACGTAAGCTTCATCAAACAGTTGAACAACAAGATAATGCTGCTATCCGCGGTATGGTCAATAAGGTTGCTCACTTAGTCACGGTTAAAGAAGCTTAATTAGATTCTTTGTAAATAAGGAGGTGCCGACATGAAATTACATGAATTAAAACCTGCTAAAGGTTCTCGCAAAGAGCGCAATCGTGTAGGCCGTGGAACTGGTTCTGGAAATGGTAAGACTTCCGGTAAAGGCCACAAAGGTCAAAACGCCCGTTCTGGCGGCGGAACTCGTCCTGGTTTCGAAGGTGGTCAAACACCTTTATTCCAACGTCTTCCTAAGCGCGGTTTCACAAACATCAACCGTAAAGAATTTGCAATCGTTAACCTTGATGCATTAAATCGTTTTGAAGAAGGAACTGAAGTTACACCTGAACTTCTTATCGAAACGGGTGTAGTAAGCAGCGAAAAATCTGGAATCAAGATTCTTGGTAAAGGTAATATTGAGAAAAAGCTTACAGTAAAAGCAAACAAATTCTCATCCACTGCTAAAGAAGCGATCGAAGCTGCCGGTGGTAAAACCGAGGTGATTTAATGTTTCAGACAATCTCCAACTTTATGCGCGTGGGTGATATAAGAAACAAAATTATTTTCACCCTTCTAATGTTAGTTGTCTTCCGCTTAGGTACTTTCATTCCAGTGCCAAGTGTTGACGCAGATGTGTTGAAAATGCAAGAACAAGCCGGCTTGATCGGCTTCCTTAATACATTCGGCGGAGGAGCGCTTCAGAACTTCTCGATCTTTGCTATGGGGATCATGCCGTATATCACAGCATCTATCATTGTGCAGTTATTGCAGATGGATGTTGTGCCTAAATTTACGGAGTGGTCTAAACAGGGGGATGTTGGCCGCCGTAAGTTAGCTCAGTTTACCCGTTACTTTACGATCGTATTAGGTTTTATCCAGGCTTTGGGTATGTCTTATGGATTCAACCAATTATACGGTGGATTTTTAATCCCGAACCCAAGTGTTACAACGTACCTGTTAATTGCACTCATCTTGACTGCTGGTACTGCGTTCCTTTTATGGCTGGGTGAGCAAATCACTGCTAAAGGTGTTGGTAATGGTATTTCGATTCTGATATTCGCAGGTATCGTGGCCGCCATCCCTAATGCAGTAAACCAATATTATGCATCTCAATTAGAAGGCGCTGGTGAACAGCTGTTCCTTCGTATTGTTGTGACAATATTGATCCTATTGGCAATCGTGGCAATCACGGTGGGTGTAATTTTCATCCAGCAGGCTCTGAGAAAGATTCCTATTCAATACGCTAAGCGTTTAGTAGGCCGCAGTCCTGTCGGTGGACAATCAACTCACTTGCCATTGAAAGTCAATGCAGCAGGTGTAATTCCGGTAATCTTCGCGATTTCCTTCATCATTACACCGCAAACCATCGCATCATTCTTTGGTACGAATGATGTAACAAGTACGATTCAGTATGTGTTCGATTATACTCAGCCGGTCGGAATGATCATTTATGTTGCGTTGATCGTCGCATTCACGTACTTTTATGCTTTCATTCAAGTCAACCCTGAACAGATGTCAGAGAACTTGAAGAAGCAAGGTGGCTATATCCCTGGTATCCGTCCGGGTAAAACCACTCAAGAATACTTGACAAGGGTATTATATCGACTGACTTTCGTTGGTGCGATATTCCTAGCCGTCATTTCCATTCTTCCTGTTTTCTTCATCAAATTTGCAGGTCTGCCACAGGCAGCTCAAATTGGAGGAACAAGCTTGCTGATCGTTGTGGGTGTTGCACTCGAAACGATGAAAGGGCTGGAAGCTCAGTTGGTGAAACGCCACTATAAAGGCTTCATTAAATAAAAAAAGGTTTTGGGGACGTCGGTTCCCTGAAACCCTAATAGAGACTGAGGTGGATCCGAGTGAATATAGTTTTAATGGGTCTTCCAGGTGCAGGGAAAGGTACTCAGGCTGAAAAGATCGTCGAGAAATATGGCATCCCCCATATCTCTACTGGCGATATGTTCCGTGCCGCTATGAAAGAGGAGACGGAACTGGGCTTGAAAGCTAAATCTTTTATGGACAAAGGGGAATTGGTTCCTGATGAAGTAACAATCGGAATCGTCCGCGAACGTCTCAGCAGAGAAGACTGCCATAAAGGTTTCCTTTTAGACGGGTTTCCAAGAACGGTTGCTCAAGCCGATGCTCTGGAATCTATCTTATCCGACCTGGGCAAGAAAATTGATTATGTGATTAACATACAGGTAGATAAAGAGGTCTTGATGGAACGCCTGACAGGCCGACGCATTTGTAAAAAGTGCGGCGCGACTTATCACCTTGTATTCAATCCACCAAGCGAAGAGGGCGTTTGTGATCGCTGCGGCGGTGAACTCTATCAGCGTGCAGATGATAATGAAGAAACTGTTCAGAACCGCTTGGATGTCAATATCAAGCAAACTCAGCCGCTTCTTGATTTCTATCAGGAGAAGGGCTACTTAGTTAACATCGACGGCCAGAGAGATATCAAAGAGGTTTTCTCTGATATTGATGAACTGATCGGGAGCTCTCGCTGATGATCATTTGTAAAACACCTCGTGAGTTAGACATCATGCGTGAAGCTGGCAGGATCGTCGCACTTGCTCACAAGGAATTGCAAAAGCATATTGCCCCGGGAATAACGACCGGTGAATTGGATGCAATCGCTGAAAAATTCATAAGTCAAAATGGTGCAATTCCTTCTTTTAAAGGTTATAATGGGTTTCGTGGCAGCATTTGTGCTTCCGTAAACGATGAATTGGTTCATGGAATTCCCGGTGACCGCACGTTGAAAAACGGCGATATTATCAGCATCGACATCGGTGCTAAATATAATGGTTATCATGGAGATTCCGCCTGGACTTATCCTGTGGGGATTATAGATGACGAAACTCAAAGACTGCTGGATGTAACTGAGGAATCATTATATCTTGGCTTAAAAGAAGCAAAACCAGGTGAACGCCTATCGAACATCTCTCATTCGATTCAGACTTATGTTGAAGCAGAAGGGTTTTCCATTGTTCGTGAGTATGTCGGGCACGGTGTTGGTCAAGACTTACATGAGGATCCTCAAATTCCTCACTATGGTCCGCCCAACAGAGGTCCGCGTCTAAAGCCTGGTATGGTACTTGCTATTGAACCTATGGTGAATGCAGGCAGTCGTTATGTAAGGACATTAGTTGATAACTGGACAGTTGTTACAGTTGATGGTAAAATGTGTGCGCACTTTGAACACACAATTGCTATTACAGAAGAAGGTTACGAGATTCTAACGAAAGCCTAAGTGAAGGTGATCTGATTGATCGAGTCCGATACGACTCCATGTATAGGGCAGATCGTTTCAACCAGAAAGGGAAGAGATGCCGGGCAGTACTCGGTAATCATCCAAAAGATGGATGAACGGTTTGTGTTAATTGCTGATGGAGATAAGCGAAAGTTTGATCGTCCTAAGAAGAAAAACATTCAACATCTCTATTTTCACAATTATATCTCTCCAGAAGTTCAGAACAGTTTAGCAGAAACTGGGCGGGTGACAAATGGAAAATTGCGTTACGCTCTAACGAAGTTTTTGAACGAAGTCTTAGAAGATGTTAAGAAGGGAGACGAATTCGATGGCGAAAGATGATGTAATCGAAGTGGAAGGCACAGTAGTAGAAACTTTGCCTAACGCTATGTTTAAGGTAGAATTAGAAAATGGTCATACGGTACTTGCTCACGTATCAGGTAAGATTCGCATGCATTTCATCCGAATCCTGCCAGGAGATAAAGTTACTGTTGAACTATCTCCATATGACCTGACTCGTGGAAGAGTCACTTATCGTTATAAATAATTCATTGCACTCCGTACTCTCAAGGAGGTTAGAATAAGATGAAAGTCAGACCATCAGTAAAGCCGATCTGCGAAAAATGTAAAGTTATTCGCCGTCGCGGTAAAGTAATGGTTATCTGTGAAAACCCTAAACACAAACAAAAACAAGGCTAATAAAGAAGGAGGTGCGCTTTTAATATGGCACGTATTGCTGGTGTTGATATCCCACGTGACAAACGTATTGTCATTTCATTAACATACATTTTCGGTATTGGTAAAAATACTGCGAAGAAAATCCTAGCTGAATCAGGTGTATCTGAAGATACTCGCGTTCGCGACCTGACTGACGATGAACTTGGTAAAATCCGTGATATCGTAGACAAATTGAAAGTTGAAGGAGATCTTCGTCGTGAAATCTCTCTTAACATCAAACGTCTAATGGAAATCGGTTCTTACCGTGGTCTTCGCCACCGCAGAGGTTTACCTGTTCGCGGTCAAAACACTAAAAACAATGCTCGTACTCGTAAAGGTCCTCGTAAGACTGTAGCGAACAAGAAAAATAATAGGTAAAGGAGGTACATCTTAAAATGGCACGTAAAACTAATACTCGTAAGCGTCGTGTGAAAAAGAATATCGAATCTGGTATTGCACACATTCGTTCTACTTTCAACAACACTATCGTAATGATCACTGACGTTCATGGTAATGCTGTAGCATGGTCAAGTGCAGGTTCTTTAGGGTTCAAAGGTTCTCGTAAATCTACTCCTTTCGCTGCGCAAATGGCTGCTGAAACTGCTGCAAAAGCATCCCAGGAACACGGATTAAAAACTCTTGAAGTAACAGTTAAAGGACCAGGTGCAGGCCGTGAAGCAGCAATCCGTGCTCTTCAAGCTGCAGGACTTGAAGTTACTGCAATCAGAGACGTTACTCCAGTTCCTCATAATGGATGTCGTCCGCCAAAACGTCGCCGCGTTTAATTTCTCTGTATAAATTTCGTATCCCTGTCAATAATGGATATGATAAAATGATACGTTCATTAAGAGAGGGTTAAACCAGTTGTTGGTACGCAATCGGGAACGTAAGCATGGGAAATTTCGGTGATAAACCTATAAACCGGGATTTTGACGTTTTGAAGGAGGGTAAATATTAATGATCGAAATTGAGAAACCAAAAATTGAAACGGTTGAGATCAGCGATGATGCCGCATTTGGAAAATTCGTCGTAGAACCACTCGAGCGTGGGTATGGAACAACTTTGGGTAACTCCTTACGTCGTATCCTATTGTCCTCACTCCCTGGTGCTGCTGTAACGTCCATCCAAATCGATGGAGTACTGCATGAATTTTCAACAATTGAAGGTGTCGTGGAAGATGTTACGACAATCATCATGAATATCAAAAAGCTTGCTCTGAAGATCTACTCTGATGAAGAGAAAACGCTTGAAATCGATGTACCAGGTGAAGGCGTGGTAACAGCTGCTGATATTACTCATGATAGTGATGTAGAAGTCCTTAATCCGGATCTGCACATTGCTACATTGTCTACTAACAGCAATTTCCGTATGCGTCTGACTGCTCAACGAGGTCGAGGATATACACCTGCTGATCAAAACAAACGTGAGGACCTGCCAATCGGCGTGATCCCAATCGACTCTATTTACACTCCAGTTTCACGCGTTAACTATCAAGTTGAAAATACTCGTGTTGGTCAATTGACTAACTTCGATAAACTTTCCCTTGATGTTTGGACTGACGGAAGCATTGGCCCTAAAGAAGCGATTTCTCTTGGCGCCAAGATTCTAAATGAGCACCTTAACATTTTTGTCGGTCTTACTGACGAAGCTCAGAATGCTGAAATCATGGTAGAAAAAGAAGAAGATCAAAAAGAGAAAGTTCTCGAAATGACTATAGAAGAACTGGATCTATCTGTTCGTTCATATAACTGCTTGAAGCGTGCCGGAATCAACACTGTTCAGGAACTTGCCAACAAGACTGAAGAAGATATGATGAAAGTCCGCAACTTAGGACGTAAATCCTTGGAAGAAGTAAAAGTTAAGCTTGAAGACTTGGGCTTAGGTTTACGCAAGGACGACTGAGCCAGGCATACCGTTATTTAACGATCTAACAAAGGAGGGAATCTTAAATGGCATACAGAAAGTTAGGACGTACTAGCGCTCAACGTAAAGCAATGCTTCGCGATTTGGCTACTGACCTAATCATCAACGAACGTATTCAAACAACAGAAGCTCGTGCAAAAGAACTTCGCTCAGTTGTTGAGAAAATGATCACATTAGGAAAACGTGGTGACTTGCATGCACGTCGTCAAGCATCAAGCTTCATCCGTCATGAAGTAGCTAATGCTGAAGAGAACCAAGATGCAGTACAAAAGTTATTCGCTGACATCGCTGGCCGCTACACAGAGCGTCAAGGCGGATACACTCGTATCATGAAGCTTGGACCTCGCCGTGGTGACGGTGCTCCAATGGTTATCATTGAGCTAGTATAATTTCATTTCACACAACGAGGGCAGGACAGTTATTTTGTTAACTGCTTCTAGCCCTTTTTGTTTACACCCTGGTCAATACACAAAAAGCAGAGCGTTATGATGGGCATTCCAGAAGTGACCCGTCTAGCTCCATGCACCTCTTCCAGCTTCTATTTTGATAGAAGTCCGTTCCTGCAGTGAACAAAACAGCCGCCGCTGTTTTTGGAACGAGGTGCAGGCTTTTTTTTGTATTGGGGACTTTTTTAAATAGGGTGGAGAGCAATTACCGTTAGCATTCCCAATCCATATATGAAAAATGAGAAGAGAACAGAATGAGCCTAGAAGAGATGAGAGGAGGAGGTCACTATGACAGAACGCATTTCCATCGAGAACGTGAGCTATCGTTATAATGATCAAGAAGGATTTGCTTTAAATGATATATCTTTAAAAGTATATGATACTGAATGGCTTGCCATTGTAGGGCATAATGGCTCGGGTAAATCAACATTGGCTAAAATGCTGAATGGGCTGCTGTTTCCTGAAGAAGGGACCGTGACGGTTGATGGCATCTCCTTATCTGAAGAAAGTGTATGGGATATAAGAGCCAAAGTCGGAATGGTTTTTCAAAACCCCGATAACCAATTTGTCGGGACTACAGTTGAAGATGATGTGGCTTTTGGTTTAGAAAATCACGGAATCGCCCAGGATGTAATGTCAGAAAGAGTTCTGGGTGCACTTAAGTTGGTCAATATGAGTGATTTTCTTAATCAAGAACCTCACCACCTATCAGGAGGGCAGAAACAGCGAGTGGCGATTGCTGGTGTAGTTGCCTTAAGGCCGGATATCATCATCCTCGATGAAGCCACTTCCATGCTGGACCCCCAGGGGAAAAAGGAAGTCTTAGCAACGATCAGGGAATTGAAGGAAAACAGCCGCCTTACTGTCATTTCGATTACACATGATTTGGAGGAGGCCGCAAAGGCAGACAGAATGGTCGTATTGAATAAGGGGGAGGTCTTCAAAGAAGGTACCCCAATGGAGATTTTCAAGCTTGATGAAGAATTAACCGCCTTGGGATTGGATATCCCCTTTCCAGGCAGGATGGCGAAAGCGTTGAGAAACAGGGGCATTTCCCTGGCTGATACTTATTTGACTCAAGAGGAATTGGTGAGGGATTTATGGACATATCACTCGAAAAAGTAGAATACCGCTATTCCGCAGGGACCCCTTTTGAGAAGCTGGCACTTAAGGACCTCAACCTCCTTTTGCCTTCAAACAAGTATACAGCCATCATAGGGCATACCGGTTCAGGAAAATCAACTCTGCTTCAGCACTTAAATGCTTTATTGAAACCGACATCAGGGAAAGTAGTCATTGGAGAATATGAAATCACCCCGAAAAAGAAATATAAACAGTTAAAGCCTATTAGGAAACGCGTTGGAATCGTCTTTCAATTCCCTGAGCATCAGCTGTTTGAAGAAACGGTATTAAAAGATATATGCTACGGGCCCCTGAATTTTGGCGTCTCACCGGAAGAGGCGGAAAGGAGAGCAAAGGATTTAATCGGCATTGTAGGTTTGAATGAGGATGTACTGGATCGCTCTCCTTTCGATCTCTCAGGAGGACAAAAAAGAAGAGTGGCCATTGCCGGCGTCCTGGCAATGGAGCCTGATGTGCTTGTACTGGATGAGCCGACTGCGGGGCTTGACCCAAGGGGTAGGACGGAAATCATGGATATGTTCCACAGGATCCATGTGGAAAAAGGGCTTACTACCGTACTAGTTACACATAGTATGGAAGATGCTGCCCGGTATGCCGATGAAATCGTCATTATGCAAAAAGGCGAACTTGTCGGAAAAGGCTCACCGGAAGAGATATTTTCAAAACCGGAATGGCTGTTTTCACTTGGCTTGGATGTACCGGAAGTGGTGAAATTTCAATATAGTATAGAACAGCAGCTGGGGATGAAATTCAGTAAGACGTGTCTAACCATTGAAGAACTGGCAGCAGAAATGGAAGCCATTGCTGAAGGCGGTGAGCGGACATGATGGAGAAAATGATATTCGGCCGTTATATACCAAGTGATTCTTTTGTGCACAGAATGGATCCACGCTCTAAGCTGATTTTTGTTTTTGCATTTATTTGTATTGTTTTTCTTGCTGATAATGCTGTTACGTATGCAGTGCTGGGAGCTTTTACGCTGGGGGCCATGCTTTCTGTGAAGGTGCCGCTGAAGTTTCTCCTTGGAGGGCTGAAGCCTGTAATGTGGCTTGTGCTGTTCACATTCCTCCTTCATATCTTTTTTACAAAAGAGGGAGATGTACTTGCAGATTTAGGTATAATCACTATATATGAAGAGGGTCTGAGACAGGCTGTCTTCATCTCTCTAAGGTTTACCTACTTAATCATCGTTACGACACTCTTGACGCTTACAACCTCACCCATCTCCATTACGGACGGTCTGGAGACATTGCTGAACCCGCTGAAAAAGGTAAGATTCCCGGTTCATGAGATGGCACTGATGATGAGTATCTCTCTCCGCTTCATACCTACCCTTATGGAAGAAACGGACAAGATCATCAAAGCACAAACAGCCAGGGGCGCTGAACTGGCCACAGGACCAATAAAAGAGAGAATCAAGTCTATCGTTCCGCTGCTGATCCCTTTGTTCGTCAGTGCCTTCAAACGGGCAGAGGATCTGGCTACAGCTATGGAAGCCAGAGGATATAAGGGCGGTGAAGGCAGAACGAAGTACCGGGTTCTCAACTGGACTGTAACTGACACGGCTGTCCTGGGATCACTCGTCGTACTGGCAGCAGTCCTAATTGTATTACGAGGATAATAGGAGTGTTTCTATGCAGAGAATAAAATGTACAGTGGCCTATGACGGCTCCCCGTTTGCGGGCTATCAGATACAGCCGGGGAAACGGACGGTCCAGCTCGAAATTGAAAAGGCCTTGAGCGGCATCCACAAAGGGGAAAAACTGAAGATCACCGCCTCAGGCAGAACAGATGCAGGGGTCCATGCAAAAGGACAGGTCTTTCACTTTGATACAAAGCTCTCTATTCCCGAGGACAAGTGGCCGAAGGTGCTGAACAGCATGCTGCCCCCTGAGATAGTAATAACTTCCGCAGAAACAGTTCCAAAGGATTTTCATGCACGTTTTTCAGCAGTGAAAAAAGAATACCGGTATTCTGTCTATCGCTCGAAAACGGCCGATCCATTTAAGAGGAACTTTTCCTTGCATTATCCGTTTCCGCTTAATATAGAAGAAATGAGGAAGGCGGCGGACCACTTAATAGGCCAGCATGACTTTACCAGCTTCTGTTCTGCAAAGACAGAGGTGGAAGATAAGGTCAGGACAATACACACAATTGAAATAGAGGAGAAGGAAGAAGAAATTACCTTTTCCTATACCGGGAACGGTTTCCTTTACAATATGGTCAGGATCCTGTCAGGAACCTTGCTGGAGGTGGGAAGGGGCAAGTACAGTGCGGAAGAGACAGCCGCCATGCTGGAAGCCAGAGACCGCAGTGCGGCAGGGAAGACCGCAGCCCCTCAAGGGTTGTATTTGTGGAAGGTTTATTACTGAGGGTCATTTTACGAGAATAGAGTTAATTAGGTATCGCAAATGGATAGCTTGTCATCTTTTACTTATCGTTAAGATGACTTAAATACAATTAATGTTAATTGGTTACTGAGAATGTCAGCATGGGAGTTTCTTTAAAAGGTTTAGTTTTTTGATGCTATTTAACCTGCCCAGCTTTATATTTTAGGATTGGAGCGGAAGGCGTGCGAGCTCCTGCGGGATTAGCGGGCAGGTGAGACCCCGCAGGCAAAGGCGAGGAGGCCAATCTAGCTCCAGCGGCCAGCGACTAGCAGATTTCGGTCTCTCTCCTTGCGATAAGTCAACATCAACTCACTCCGTTCGTTGTGTTTCCTTTATCTCATTCGAGAGCCCTGAAATCTGTACGTCGCTGAACGGCCGCTTCCGCTTTTTAATTCACCGCCCGCCCCGCGGAGTCGTACGCCTGGAGCGGAGATCCTTTACTTTAAAGGCTTTAAAAGAAGGAAAGCTGCCTTTTTTTCTCCTGAAGGGTACCGGCGGAACAAAGCAATGTGAAAAGCACTTATACTTTTTTTCTAAAACAACTAATCCAGGTGTAACATTCCCTTGACATCCCGGCGTGAACAAGATATTATAACATATGGTATGTTATTAACCCCACGATAAGCCCCGGAATCTTATTGTGATTAAAGATATATACTATCGGAACTTAAATGATTAATGAATGATAAATATTAGGAGGGTAACTCATGCGTACGACATATATGGCAAAAGCTAATGAAATCGAACGTAAGTGGTTCGTTGTTGACGCTGAAGGCAAGACTCTTGGTCGCCTTTCCAGCGAAGTAGCAGCAATCTTACGCGGTAAACACAAACCAACTTTCACACCACACGTTGACACTGGTGATCACGTGATCATCATCAATGCATCTAAAATTGAATTGACAGGTAAGAAACTTACCGACAAAATCTACTACCGTCACAGCCAACACCCAGGCGGTTTGAAATCCCGTACAGCTCTAGAAATGCGTACAAACTACTCAGAAAAAATGCTTGAACTTGGAATTAAAGGTATGCTTCCAAAAGGTTCTCTAGGCCGTCAAATGTTCAAGAAATTACACGTATTCGCTGGCGCAGAACATACGCACCAAGCACAACAACCTGAAGTTTACGAACTTCGTGGATAATCAATAAGAGGAGGTTATTATCTTGGCACAAGTTCAATATTACGGAACTGGTCGTCGTAAGAGCTCAGTAGCTCGTGTACGTTTAGTACCAGGTAACGGAAAAATCGTTATTAATGATCGTGAAGTAGAAAACTACATCCCATTCGAAGCACTACGTGAGGTTATCAAACAACCTCTAGTTGCAACTGAAACTCTTGGCAACTACGATGTATTGGTAAACGTTAACGGTGGTGGATACACTGGCCAAGCTGGTGCAATCCGTCACGGTATCGCGCGTGCATTGCTTCAAGCTGATCCTGAATACCGCGGAACTCTTAAGCGTGCAGGACTACTGACTCGTGACGCTCGTATGAAAGAACGTAAGAAATACGGTCTTAAAGGCGCTCGTCGTGCACCTCAGTTCTCAAAACGTTAATCTTTATTATCGTTCAATCCCAGCTGGTTTATCCAGCTGGGATTTTTTGTGTGTATTCTGATGCTGCTAATAATCACTGAGTCGACAAGTCGGTTTACCTATACGGTGCGGGAGGCTGGTAAAGGTTTGGAGGAGGGAATAGGCATGCAGAGGATATTGCTTCTTGATAGTGAGCTTAAATCCTTTCGTCGTTGTTATCCCGATACATATGTTATTTTCACTGATAAAGAGTGGGATAGCAGTCATGAAACAGTCAATTTGTTGAAAAATAGAAAGCGCCGAAAAACATCCCGTTTCCTTCGAAAAGATTTGTATTTCAGTACGCCGGCCGCAACATCAAGCCAAAGATGAAGCTCAAGTGTCGTATAGAAAGCGTGTAAAGGACACTTCAAGCCAAACATGAAGCTCAAGTGTCGTACTGGAAGCGTGTAAAGGACACTCCAAGCCAAACTTGAAGCCCAAGTGTCGTATAGGAAGTGCCTAAAGGACACTTCAGGTCAAACATGAAGCTCAAGTGTCGTATAGGAAGCGTGTAAAGGACACTTCAATCCAAAGATGAAGCTCAAGTGTCGCATAGGAAGCGTGTAAAGGACACTTCAAGCCAAAGATGAAGCCCAAGTGTCATATAGGAAGCGTGTAAAGGACACTTCAAGCCAAAGATGAAGCTGAAGTGTCACATAGGAAGTGCCTAAAGGACACTTCAGGTCAAAGATGAAGCTCAAGTGTCACATAGAAAGCGTGTAAAGGACACTTCAAGCCAAACATGAAGCCCAAGTGTCGTATAGGAAGCGTGTAAAGGACACTTCGAGCCAAAGATGAAGCTCAAGTGTCGCATAGAAAGATTTTAAAGGACACTTCACATCCAATAACGAAGCTCAAGTGTCACATAGGAAGTGCCTAAAGGACACTTCAGGTCAAAGATGAAGCTCAAGTGTCACATAGAAAGCGTGTAAAGGACTCTTCAAGCCAAAGATGAAGCCCAAGTGTCATATAGGAAGCGTGTAAAGGACACTTCGAGCCAAAGATGAAGCTCAAGTGTGACATAGAAAGGCAATATCACACCTCAAGGTGATGATGTTAATTGGTCACCCCTGCAGGCAGCTGAAAACTCACAAAAATTTATATTCGTATATTAGGGGGGCATAACGGTCACCAGCCAGAATTGGAAACCATTGCTCGAATGAAGTACAGCTTTAAGCAAAAAATACGTTCAAAGGGAGGGAATAGCTTTGAGCGTTATTACTTCATTCAATTCAAAAAGAAGAGAGAAGCAGGTACAGCATGAAAGAAAGCTGCTGCGGGAAATCTCGATAAAAATGCTCCAAGAAAGTGTACGGAAGCATTTTGGACAAATAAAAGTACAGGGCGGGGTCTTGATGCAGCAGGGTTTTGATGAAGCCTGCTTTGACGTGGCCATAGAAGCCTACTTACTTGGAGGAAAGCTGAGCAAATTCGGTTATGGCGGTGAGACTGAACAAGAAGTTCAAACTCGCTGCAAACCTGAGATGAAGCATTATATCGATACACTATATAACTTTTGGCTGTACTGGTCAGAGATTGGGGTTTCAAATGCAGTAGATGAATCCTTTTACTACAGTTGTGAACATTTCGTTGAAACATGGTGGAGTGAAGGATACAGAAACGGCATCAAGAGACATAAGATGAGAATGCATTAATTTTTATTCCGGCAGTTCTAAACTCTGCCCTTGTCCCATATTTTTTATAGAGATGGGGGAGGGGAATTTGTATGAAGAGTAAGTTAAAGATGATAGGATTTGCCGGAGTAGTCATCATTCTTTTTTTATATTTCAGTATAAACTGCTCGACACGGATACATGGGAATCGTGGAATCTGCCTTTATCAGGGAAAATTATTTACCTGGATCCCGGGCATGGTGGAGCAGATGGAGGCGCTGACAGCGGAGAGGGCGACTCCAAAACCTTTGAAAAAGATATTGCATTGAATGTTGCGATGATGCTGCGTGATTACTTTCAAGAACAGGGAGCACTCGTCATACTGACAAGGGAGGATGATAGTGACCTGGCACCTGAAGGAATGAAGGGATACAGCAGAAGGAAAACAGAAGATCTTAAAAAACGGCTGGATCTCATCAATTCCTCCAATGCGGATCTCTATCTCAGCATTCATTTAAATGCAATACCTTCCAGCAGGTGGAGCGGGGCACAAACGTTTTACAATCCAAAGTTCAAAGAAAACAAAGAGGTTGCCACCTCAATTCAATCAGAGCTGATCAGAAACCTCGAAAATACAAAGAGAGAGGCAAAAGGCATCCAGAATGTGTATCTTGTTAAACACATCAATAAGCCCGGTGCCCTGGTTGAAATTGGATTTCTTTCCAATCCAGTTGAAAAGGCCAATCTCATGACAGAAAAATACCAGCAAAAAGTCGCAGCCTCCATATATGAAGGAGTATTAAAATATTATGATGAAAAAACTGATGAGGAGTAACCCTCTCAGTTTTTTGTTTTTAGGAGCGGTTTTCTTTGTACGTCCCTTTGACCTTCCAGTCTCGCACAAAGAAAAGCAGCGGGTAATACTTCGATTTAATTTATCGAGTGAATACATTAGCGGAGGGGTTAGCCTAAGATAGTTCCTCGGGGAGTCCAAGTAGAGACATGAGTTAAGGGTTTCCGCCTGAAATATGTACCCAGAGAGTGCAGGTGGATACATGAGTGAAGGTTTGCCGCCCGAGATATGTATCCAAGGAGTCCAAGTGGATACATGAGTGAGAGGTTGCCGCCCGAGATATGTATCCAGAGAGTGCAGGTGGATACATGAGTTAATGGTTTCCGCCTGAGATATGTACCCAGGGAGTCCAAATAGATACATGAGTGAGAGGTTTCCGCCCGAGATATGTATCCAGAGAGTGCAGGTGGATACATGAGTGAAGGTTTGCCGCCCGATATATGTATCCAAGGAGTCCACGTGGATACATGAGTGAAGGTTTCCACCAGAGATATGTATCCAAGGAGTCCACGTGCATACATGAGTGAAGGGTTTCCGCCCGAGATATGTACCCAGAGAGTGCAAGTGGATACATGAGTGAGAGGTTTCCGGCTGAGAAATGTACCCAGGGAGTGCAGGTGGATACATGAGTGAGAGGTTTTCGGCTGAGATATGTACCTAGAGAGTCCAAGTGGATACATGAGTGAGATTCCCGCCTGAGATATGTATCCAGAGAGTGCAGGTGGATACATGAGTGAAGGTTTGCCGCCCGATATATGTATCCAAGGAGTCCACGTGGATACATGAGTGAAGGTTTTTCCACCAGAGATATGTATCCAAGGAGTCCACGTGCATACATGAGTGAAGGGGTTCCCGCCCGAGATATGTACCCAGAGAGTGCAAGTGGATACATGAGTGAAAGGTTCCC
>NZ_NIJF01000050.1 GCF_003316765.1 Bacillus sp. P14.5
GTTCATCTTGACGCAAGAGACGGCTTCCACTTCGATGATTCAACGAAGATTCCGCATCGGCTATAACCGGGCCGCCCGTTTGATCGATTCGCTCGAACAAGCCGGGTATGTCGGGCCGTCTGAAGGCTCGAAACCTCGAAAAGTACTCATCAACCAACCTGAAGCTTAAGTTGATAAAACGAACGATTTTTAGACTGTATGTCTAATCGTTCGTTTTTATTTATTTCGGTTTTAATCATGTTCTCTGATGAAAAGTGGAAGAGGGACATGTTCGAACGAACTAATATAGCACATCTGACCTATTTGAGGCATTAAGACAATACTACTAAAACTGTTGAACCGCTTTCATTTTTTAATACCGTTTTCATTTTACGATTTCTTTTCAAAGCCTACCAGAACAGGTAATATAGACTATGAAGTGTACATAATCCCTTCACTTTAAAATATTTCCCTGATTCCGAACAAAAAGTATTGCGTTCTATTTCTCGAATCCCTATACTTAATATTGGCAAGGACATTCATACGTCAGATGTCTGAGCACTGGTAAGAAATAGGTAAAGGTGGTGAGGCCCATGTCGATCAAGCTCGATCATCGCTTGCTCTATCTTCGCGTGATTGAGAAAATCAAGCAGGATATCGACGATGGTGTCTATCGTGAAGGAGAGAAACTTCCTTCAGAATTCGAGTTGTCGAAGCAACTAGGAGTCAGTCGAGCGACGCTCCGGGAAGCACTTCGTATCCTCGAGGACGAGAAATTTGTCGTGCGGAAACATGGCGTCGGTACATTCATCAGTTCAAAACCCCCGTTCACTTCAGGGATTGAAGAGCTGTTCAGTGTCACGGACATGATCATGCGCGCCAAAATGACACCAGGAACGAAAGTGTTGGTAGGCCGAAAAGGTTCTAGCGACCGAGAGAGAAGCCGAGCGTTTAAAAATCGAACCGAACTCACCGATTTATCGGATCGTCCGGATTCGATATGCGGATGAGACACCAGTCGTCTACTGTGTGGATAAAATCCCGGCC
>NZ_NIJF01000095.1 GCF_003316765.1 Bacillus sp. P14.5
TCGGGCTGACCAGGGCGCATTCGCTATTTATGACAATCCAGCTTCTGACCCGGGGTCCTCGCCTATCGGAACCTTCATCTGGAGAAGGTCCATCTGCCCCTTGCGAAGTTGTGCCTCAGGAGCGGTAATCAATTTTTAAAAAGACAGATGGCAGTAATGCATTTGAAAACAAAGGGGGATTTTTTGTGTCACAGAAGACATATGAACATGTACTGGAAGAGCAAAGGGAGAAAATATCCAGCGGCGGCCAGCAGAAATATCATGAAAAGCTTAAAGAACAAAATAAGCTTTTTGTAAGAGATCGTTTGAATCTATTGTTCGATAACGGGGAGTATCAAGAAGACGGCATGTTCGCCAATTGCCAGGAAGAAGGGCTTCCTGCCGATGGTGTAGTGACGGCAACTGGCAAAATTGGAGGAAGAACAGTTTGTGTTATGGCAAATGATTCTACAGTCAAAGCTGGATCATGGGGTGCCAGAACAGTGGAAAAAATCATCCGTATCCAGGAAACTGCCCTGAATCTTAAAGTGCCCATTCTGTACTTGGTCGACTCAGCTGGAGCGAGGATTACAGACCAGCTCGAAATGTTTCCTAACCGAAGAGGTGCAGGAAAGATTTTTCATAATCAAGTAAAAATGTCAGGCATGGTTCCGCAAATCTGCCTTTTATTTGGACCGTCAGCTGCAGGTGGCGCATACATACCGGCATTCTGTGATATCGTCATCATGGTGGATGGCAATGCTTCAATGTATCTTGGATCTCCGAGGATGGCGGAAAAGGTCATTGGTGAAAAAGTTACACTGGAAGAAATGGGCGGTGCAAGAATGCACTGTTCGATAAGCGGAGTGGGAGACATGCTGGCTTATTCAGAGGAAGAGGCTATCGAAGCTGCAAAAAATTATTTGACTTACTTCCCTTCTAATTATCTTCATAAGCCTGCAGCAGCAGAAAGTGTGAAACCTAAAGAAGGACGGTCGCTGGAGCAAATCATCCCGGAACATCAAAATGCACCATTCGATATGTATGAATGCATTGATGCTCTGATTGATGAAGGCAGCTTTTTTGAGATGAAGAAGTTATTTGCACAGGAACTCGTGACCGGTTTTGCCCGAATTGACGGAAAGCCGGTTGGAATCATCGCCAACCAGCCAAAAGTGAAGGGCGGCGTACTGTTTGTCGACTCTGCTGATAAAGCAGCAAAATTCATAACTTTATGTGACGCTTTTTCAATCCCTCTTCTTTTCCTGGCAGATGTACCGGGCTTCATGATTGGCACCAAAGTAGAGAGAGCAGGAATCATCAGGCATGGAGCAAAGCTGATTGCGGCAATGAGTTCGGCGACGGTGCCGAAGATTTCGGTCATTGTCAGAAAAGCATATGGTGCAGGACTTTATGCAATGGCAGGACCCGCCTTTGAGCCGGATGTCTGCATCGCCCTCCCGACGGCTCAAATAGCAGTTATGGGACCTGAAGCTGCTGTAAATGCAGTGTATTCAAATAAAATCCAGGCAATCGAAGATCCTAAAGAACGGATTGCCTATGTTCAGGAAAAACAAAAAGAGTATAAAGAGCATATCGATATTTACAAACTCGCTTCTGAAATGATTGTAGATGAAATAACAGGACCTAATGAATTACGAAATGTCCTTATCGAGCGCTATAAAGTATACGAGACAAAAGAAGTGGAGTTCAGTTCCAGGAAGCATCCGGTTTATCCGGTTTAACGGCCAAGGGTTAACCTTCAGATTCAAAATCGGGGTTAACCCTTTTCTATTGAAGTTGAAGGAATTTGATTCATTGGTAAAAAAATGTGTAAGAATGACCTGAAGCTATTTTCTCACCTATGGGGCAATGGTAGAATGATATTAGTAATATTAACCAGAATGAACGGATAGAGGAGATTGAATGAAAGTTGGAGTAATTGGCGGAGGGTCGATCGGCCTTCTATTTGCAGCGTATCTTGGTAAAATTTTTGAGGTTACCCTTTATGTCAAGAGACAAGAGCAGGAAGATACCCTTAATCGAAAAGGCATCACTCTGCTTGAGGGTGGGACTTCGACCTCTACGTATTTAAAGGCTTCAGCAGACCTTGAGGATTTGGGTGTACAGAATTTAATCATCATAGCTGTCAAACAGTACCATTTAGAAGATCTTTATGAGGACTTAACAAAAATCCCTCCAGGTATCCCTTTGCTGTTTCTCCAGAATGGGATCGGCCATTTGAAAATCCTTGAAAGTCTGCCGCACGAGCATATATATGTTGGAACGGTTGAACATGGTTCGCTTAAGGAATCAGATCATGTCGTGGCACACAAAGGGAAAGGGAAAACGAACACAGCTGTTTACCGGGGAAACATCGACCTGCTTAAGGAGCTGTCGCGAAACAGCAGGGACTTTCCGCTCGAGGTGCAGCAGGATTATGAAGTGATGCTTTTAGAAAAACTGGCGGTCAATGCTGTTATTAACCCTCTTACGGCTGTACTGGGGGTTAAGAACGGACGTTTATTTGAGATTGCTGAGTATGAGGCTCTCGCTAAGGAGGTCTTCAATGAGATTATTCTTTTATATCCGAAACTCAAGGGTGTCCTTGGATTTGAAGAAATAAAAGCAATTGCCTATAGGACACGGGAAAATACTTCATCCATGCTGGCGGATATCAAGGCAAAGAGAAGGACAGAGGTAGAAGCAATTTTGGGGGTGGTCATCGAAGAAGCGGATCACTCACGCACCCCGCTGAGTGTCATTCCTGTATTATATCAGATGGTCAAAGGGATGGATCATGATAGGAGGAAAGAATAATTGTCTACTATATTTTCCAGCCTAGTCGCTGTCTTCACTCTGGTTCCTTTTTTAGGTTATTTTGCTTCATTCATCGCAATGAAACAATTAACCGGCAGCCACAGAAGAGCTCTGAATACTGCTGTCAATGTTACAACTTTTCTCTTGATATTCTCAGTGCATTTTATCATTCAGGCAATATGGGATAAGTCGCTGCTTTGGGTGCTTATTCTGGTGCTTCTGATCAGTACGGGCATTCTTTCGGTAATCCACTGGAAAGTCAAAGAGGAAATCGTGTTCCTCCATGTCATCAAAGGAGGCTGGCGGTTAAATTTTCTCTTATTCTCCACAGCTTATATCCTCCTGCTTTTTTACGGTGTAGCTTCAAGGATCATGCAAACCTTTTAGATAGTTTTAAAAAATTTTATGGATCAATCTTCCTTTTCAGATGCCATCACTGTATATGAAAGGCTTGGCAGGTTTTTGCACACCCTGAACCATCAATCGGCGTTTTAACAAATTCTTCCTCTTGAGAATTTTAACAACGAACCATTCAGGCAAGTTTTTTCCTTTTATTGTTGTGGAATGCTATACTACGAACAGTAGAAGATGGAAGAAAAGGAGTCAGTTAATATGGAACTGGAAAGCTTATATATTCCAGCAACAAATCGTTTTGCTTCACTATACATACAACAGGAACCCCCGGTAACTTCTTTTTTCATTACAACCTTAAAGATCCCGAACTATTCTCAGGCAGAATCAGGGATTTAAACAATAGAGACTTTCCAAGGCACTCTCTAACGGAAGTCATTGAAGGGTACATGAAGCCTTTCCCTTCAAGTGTGCAGGTTGAAAAATCATTGAAAAAGCTGAAAGAAAATGCTGTTGTCGTCATCGGCGGCCAGCAGGCAGGATTATTGACGGGTCCGCTCTATACTATACATAAGGTCATTTCCATTATTAAACTCGCAAAAGAGCAGGAAGAAAAGCTCAAATATCCGGTCATTCCTGTCTTCTGGATTGCCGGTGAAGATCATGATTACCAGGAGATCAATCATGTCTTCGTTGAACAAAAGGGAAAACTGGAGAAAACGGGTTATCCTGAAAGAGCTTCTGATAAGAGGATGACAAGTGAGGTTCACTTCAATAAAGAGACGATGCGTAAATGGGTAAATCAGATAATTCATCATTTTGGAGAAACAGAATTCACAAAAGGATTATTAATGAGCCTTGAAAAATCTATAGCACAATCTGAATCGATTGTAGACTTTTTCAGCAGTATCATCATGTCCCTTTTCAAGGAGTATGGCCTGCTGATCATCGATTCTGCTTATCCTCCATTGAGGAAATTGGAGAAACCCTTTTTCCGTCACCTGCTTGAGGGAAGCGATATCCTATCCGAAAAAGTCAAAGATCAGCAAAACACCATTTTGGAAAAGGGGTTTCCGCTGACCATTGAAATGAAAGATAACGCAGCCAATCTGTTCATTAATGAAAATGGAGAAAGAATCCTCCTTGAACGGGAGGGGGATTCTTTCAAGGGAAAAAATGGAGAAGTACAATATACTCTTGGACAGCTTGAAGAAATCCTTGATACCGAGCCTCATAGATTCAGTAATAATGTAGTCACCCGTCCGCTGATGCAGGAGTGGCTTTTTCCCACCCTTGCTTTCATAGCAGGACCAGGTGAAATAGCCTACTGGGGAGAGTTGAAGAGTGCCTTTGATTGGGCAGGAAACAAGATGCCGCCGATAGTACCGCGTTTGAACCTTACTATTCTTGAGAGAGATGTTAAAAGGAATATAGAGGAGCTTAACCTTTCTCTTGATTCTGTCCTGAAGGATGGCGTGGAAAGGGAGAGAGTCCAATATTGGGAATCAGTGAAGGATGAAGACCTTGAAAGCAGGATTGGTGAAGCAGAAAGAATGCTTATGGAATGCTATGAAGGTATCCTTCCGAAGGCTTGCGCTGTTGACAAAGGGTTGGAGAGCATCATTGAAAAAAACCTCTCCTTTCACAAGCAGCAATTCGAATACTTGCGACTCAAAACCAACCATTCCCTTCAAAGTAAATATCAGCTGCAGCTGGGTAAATACGACAGGGTCGAGTCTTCTCTCAGACCTGGAGGAGCACCTCAAGAGCGGTTATGGAATCTATACTACTTCATGAACCGGTATGGAGAAGGTTTTGTCAAGGAATTGATGAAACTGCCGATGGAGTTTGACGGTAAGCACAAAATAATAAACATATGATGAGTCAGTTAGAAAGCGGTGCAGTCCTGCATCGCTTTTTTCTTTTTGTCTAAGAGCACTGCGGGAAATGAGGCTCGCAGGTGTCGCTGATGAGTAATGTGAGTAATATCAGGAGGGTGGAGAAGGGCCCAAGGTGTCCTTCGAGAACACCGTGAGTGCCAGCAGCAGGCCAAAAAAGTGTGCCAGGTGTACCTCGAGAGCACCATGAGAGCCACCAGAAGGCCAAAAAAGCGTCTCAGGTATCCCTCGTGAGGACCATGAGAGCCACCAGCAGGGCAAAAAGGGTCCCAGGTGCCCCTCGAGAACACCGTGAGTGCCACCAGAAGGCCAAAAAAGCGTCTCAGGTGTCCCTCGAGAGGACCATGAGAAAGAACCACCACAAAGCCAAAAAAGCGTCCCAGGTGTCACTCGTGCCCATTCAAAGAGACAATGCAAAAAGTAAAAGCCCAAATATAGGAAACATCCCGTATAGCCCAGCCCATTCCAATTGAAGTTAATTTAAAGAATTCCTTTTAGAGAAGAGATGAAAAAACAATTATAGCTCGTATCTCCATCATAATTCCTGCAGGGAAACTGCTTCCAAGACTGGCTTTGCTGAGGGCTAAAGAAATAATTCAAACAAACTTAAAAAAGCAGGAATTATTGTAACAAAAAAGAAATTAATATATGTGTGGAGAAAAGTGGGGGAATGTGGTACATTTGTGTTAGAAAGTGGGGGCAGTGGACATGTTCATGGGCGAATATCAACATAACATTGATAATAAAGGTCGTTTAATCGTCCCTTCCAAGTTCAGGGAGCATCTTAGTGATGCGTTTGTTTTGACACGTGGGCTTGATCAATGTTTATTCGGATATCCCATGGAGGAATGGAGAGCTTTAGAGGAAAAGCTGAAGACTCTGCCGCTGACCAAAAAAGACGCACGTTCTTTTACACGGTTTTTCTTTTCAGGAGCAACCGAATGTGAATTGGACAAGACCGGACGGATCAATATCCCCTCCACACTTACGGATTATGCAAAGCTAGAGAAGGAATGTGTAGTATTGGGAGTTTCCAATCGAATTGAGATTTGGAGTAAGCCTTTATGGGAAGACTATTTCTCACAGTCAGAAGATTCCTTTGCAGAAATTGCTGAGAATATGATTGATTTTAATATCTAATCAATTTCCTGCAGAACCAACCAACTATCCGGAAATAGACTTTACTGAATTGAAAGCAGTTCGATTGGAAAGGTGAATGAGAATGTTTGAACATACAACAGTTTTATTGAAAGAAACAGTGGATGAACTGGACATCAAAGAAGATGGCATTTATGTGGATTGCACGCTTGGCGGCGCGGGCCATAGTGAATACCTAGTCTCACAGCTCGGTGAAAACGGCAAGCTGTACTGCTTCGACCAAGACCAGACTGCCATAGACCATGCAAAAGAGAAGCTTAGTCCCTACCTTGACAGGGTAACGTTCATAAGGTCCAATTTTCGCTATATAAAAGAAGAACTAGCAGAACTGGGCGTTCATCAGGTGGATGGTATCTTATTTGACTTGGGAGTTTCCTCTCCACAGCTGGATACCCCGGAGAGAGGTTTCAGCTATCACCATGACGCGCCTCTTGATATGCGGATGGATATGGAAGGCGATTTGACAGCGCATGAAGTGGTGAATGAGTGGCGTTATGAAGACCTTGTTCGGATTTTCTTTCGTTATGGAGAAGAGAAGTTCTCCAAGCAGATTGCCAGAAAGATTGAAGCAGCGAGAGAGAGTAAGCCAATTGAAACCACAGGTGAGCTGGTTGATTTAATCAAGGAAGGAATTCCCGCACCGGCGAGAAGAAAAGGCGGACATCCAGCCAAACGGGTATTCCAGGCAATCAGGATTGCCGTCAATGATGAGCTGGACGCAGTTGAAGAAGCACTTGAAAAATCGATAGAGATACTGAAGCCGGGCGGAAGGATAAGTGTGATAACCTTCCACTCTCTTGAAGACCGCATTTGCAAAACAATTTTTAAAGAGAAAGCTTCAGGACCTGATCTGCCGCACGGCCTCCCGATTATTCCGGATGAGTATAAGCCGGAACTGAAATTGGTGACCCGAAAGCCGATACTGCCAAGTGATCAAGAATTAGAAGAAAATAATAGAGCTCGTTCTGCCAAGTTAAGGGTTGCAGAAAAAGCGTAGAAAAAATAACAGAAGGGAGCAGAGAGAGTGAGTAATTTAGCAAGGAAGTATCGTGAACAAACAGTCCAGCAGCCTCAGCGGCAACAGGAAGCAATTCCGGTAAGAGAAGAAAGGCCCCTCATTACACCCGGGGAGAAAATTTTGGTGGCACTCATAGGAGTAGTATTTTGCTTTATGGCCGTCAACATCATTTCCACACAGTCTTCCATTTATAAAGCAAATAAAGAAATTCAGGTTGTACAGTCTCAAATTGACGTGCAGGAAAAAGCCAACAGTGACCTTAAATTACAGGTCAGTGAGTTAAGTACATACGAAAGGATCCTGGAGAAGGCTAAAGAGCTGGGACTTGATCTGAAAGAAAAGAATGTTAAGGTTGTGCAGAATCAATGAAAAAGAGACCGGGAATGAGAATCGGAGCAGCCATCCTTTTTGGATTTTTCGGCCTGCTCTTTTTTGTTTTGATGATTCGCTTTGTGACAATTCAGGTCACCGGTGAAGCTGATGGAAAGGCACTGGCTGCACAAGCCGCAAAGAAGTACCTCAAAACCGGGGTTCTTGAAGCAGCGAGAGGAACGATTTATGATCAAAAAGGGGAAGTGATTGCAGAGGATACATCTGCTTATACCCTTGTGGCCATCCTGGATGATTCTGTATCAAAGGACAGTGAAAAGCCAAAACATGTTCAGGATATCAGAAAAACAGCAGAAGTGCTGGCCCCTTTACTGGAGGCTGATGAGTCCGAACTTTACGAACGTCTTTCCCAAGGGGTCGAGAAAAAGAGATTCCAGGTTGAATTCGGCAGCCCGGGAAGAGGGCTTTCCCATCAATTAAAGCTTGATATTGAAAAGCAAGAACTTCCTGGCATCACCTTTGTAAAAGAGTCTAAGAGATTTTATCCCAATGGAATATTCTCTTCTCACTTGATTGGTTTTGCCCAAAAAGAAGAAAAGGATGACAATTCCACTGAAATTGTCGGCAAGATGGGCATTGAGCAAAGCCTGAATGACTACCTTACCGGTAAAAACGGAAAGGTAAAGTATGACAGCGACAAGTGGGGATATATCCTTCCACAGACCGAAGAGCATGTGACACCGCCGCAAAATGGTAACGATGTGTACCTGACGATTGATAAAAAGATTCAAACCTTCTTGGAAGAGACGATGAGCAAAGTGGATCAGCAATATAAACCGGAAAACATGCTGGCAGTTGTAGCTGATCCAAAAACAGGCAAAATTCTTGCCATGGCTCAGAGACCCACTTTTCATCCTGATACAAGAGAAGACCTTCAATCTTGGCAGAATGAGATAGTCGAGTCTTCATACGAACCGGGGTCGACCATGAAAAGCTTTTCCTTGGCAGCCGCGGTGGAGGAAGGCGTGTTTGATCCTAATGCATACTATGAGTCTGGAAGGTACTATGTTGGTGATCAATCGATTGGAGATTGGAACTATGGAAAAGGGTGGGGAACCATTACTTACCTAGAAGGTCTTCAAAGATCTTCTAACGTTGCTTTTGCGGAGCTGCTGGAACGAATTGGGGAAGATAAGTATAAAGAATATTTAAATTCCTTTGGGTTTGGAAAAGCAACGGGAATTGAACTTCCAAATGAAAGTGCAGGAAGAATTCTTTATAACTACCCAATTGAAAGGGTAACTACAATCTTCGGTCAAGGATCAACTGTTACACCCCTTCAATTAATTCAAGCTGAAACTGCAATAGCAAACAACGGGAAAATGATGAAACCCTATATTATTGAAAAAATTGTGGATCATGATTCGAAAAAAGTGATTCAAAAAAGAGAACCGGATATTGCCGGTACACCAATTTCTGAAGGAACTGCGAAAAAAGTCCGTGAATATTTGGCCTCAACTGTAACTTCTGAAAATGGAACAGGGAAACCTTTTGCTTTAGAAGGATATCAAGTTGCAGGTAAGTCTGGAACAGCTCAGATTATTGATGAGAATGGAAAATATCAAGGCGGTAAAGAAAATTTCTTATTTTCCTTTTTAGGGATGGCCCCAGCAGACGATCCTCAGCTGATTGTTTATGTTGCTGTGAAAAAGCCTACATTAAGCGGCAGTGAAATAGGTTCCGATCCCGTTTCCGATGTTTTCAATCCGGTAATGCTCAACAGCTTGAAATACTTGAACATCAAACCTGAAAAAAGTAAAAGCTTGAAAAAAGCTGAAGTGCCTGACCTGACGGGAGAATCTGTAGAGAAGGCGAAGAAACAGCTGGAGGATGCAGGGCTCAAACCGGTTATTATAGGGAACGGTCCCCAGGTTAAAAACCAGTCAGTCTCTTCCGGTGAAGAACTGTTGCAGGGGGAAAGGATTGTACTGCGTACAGATGGGGACCTGACCGTGCCGGATATGCGTGGATGGTCGGTCAGGGATGTCCTGAAGGTAACGAAAATGTCCAACTTGAAATTGAATATTGCAGGAACAGGCTATGTTACCAAACAAAACATCACACCAGGTTCTACAGTCAAAGAAGATGAGCCGCTTGTAGTAACCTTCCAGACTCCTGAACAGCAGCAGGAGGAAGAGAAAAATGCGAGTGAGACCGACGAAGAAGCCCCATTGAACTAATAATAAAGACCGGAGATGGTTCTCCGGTCTTTTGCTATTCTCCACAAGCTGTTCAATATAGATCGTCTGAAAAGGCACAAGTTGTTGAGGTGCATTATGAAAGTCTCTTCGTTTGCCATAATTGGGCGGAATGAGCCTAGTATGCTAGGAAAAAAGATCTTCTCTGCCTGTTTAGAGAGAAAACTATGATTCCAGAGAGAATATCCGGGACTTGGGATTTTTCAGAAAACAACAATGCAGGCGAAGCCGAGGAGGCTCAACGCCGCCCCGCGGAGTCGCGCGTCTGGAGCGGAAATGCATTATTTTTAAAATAGCCACAAACTTTGCGAAAACAGCTTTATAAAAGGCTATTTTCGTAAACTTTGTTGCTATTTAATACTAATTTTGAAAAAATAATCATAGTACGAAGGAATAATTTAGTATTAATGAAAAGAAAAGAGCTACTCTTCCCCGATTAAAGAAAAACTCCTAGTATCCGGGGAATAATCCGGCTCTTGGGATTTTTCCGAAAGCAACAAAATATGCGAAAACAGCTTTATAAAAAGAGCTGTCTATCTCTCTCTGGGATGAGCTCACCAGGAATGATCCCCGGCTTCCCGCATAGTTCTCTTCCTATCATACTTCCACTTGTACAGGCATATAATGGAACGAGCCAAATAAGGGGAGGTTCTGCGTGTGAAAAGAGTATCGAATGTAACGGTGAGGAAGAGATTGGCATTTGCTCTGGTAATGGGAATTTTAATATTCGCAATTATAGATGTGAGGCTAGGGTATGTCCAGTTTTTCATGGGGGACAAGCTGACGGGCTTGGCGAAGGATTCCTGGAGCAGGAACATTCCTTTTGAACCGGAGAGAGGTAAGATATTGGATAAGAATGGAGTGGAGCTTGCAACCAACCAGAGTGCTCCAACTGTCTTTGTTGTTCCCAGACAGATCACTGATCCCGCTAAAACGTCAGAGAAGCTGGCAGCAGCGCTCAACCTGCCGTTGGAGGAAATTTATCAATATGTAACAAAGTCAGCTTCCATGGTAAGAATCAATGAGGCGAGAAAGATTTCCTACGAAAAGGCAAAGGAAATCCGCGACCTGAATCTTAAAGGGGTTTATATAGCAGAGGATTCCAAAAGATATTATCCTTTTGGAAGTTATCTGTCTCATGTTCTTGGATTTGCGGGAGTCGATAACCAGGGGCTGATGGGGCTGGAACTTTTTTATGACAAGGAATTGAGCGGGGATGGCGGTTCGGTCAAGTTCTTCTCGGACGCTAAAGGCAAACGCATGCCGGATATGGCGGATGATTATGAGGCGCCGGTGGACGGTCTTGATCTCAAATTGACCATAGATACCAAGGTTCAGACTATCATAGAAAGAGAGCTTGATATAGCTGAAGCGGCATATAACCCTGATGGCATCATCGCTATTGCAATGAATCCGAATAATGGGGAGATATTGGCAATGTCAAGCAGGCCGACCTTTGACCCTGCCAACTTCAGGAACGTTCCACAGGAGATCTATAATCGAAACCTGCCGATATGGAGTACTTATGAGCCCGGTTCCACTTTTAAAATCATCACCCTGGCAGCTGCACTTGAAGAGAATAAAGTAGACCTGACTAAAGAAAAATTCCATGATCCAGGACATGTGGAAGTTGCGGGTTCCACTCTTCATTGCTGGAAGAGAGGGGGGCATGGGACCCAAACCTTCCTGGAAGTAGTCCAGAATTCCTGTAACCCGGGCTTTGTGGAACTGGGAGAGAGGCTTGGCAAGGATACACTGTTCAAGTATATAAAAGATTTTGGTTTCGGACAGAAAACAGGGATTGATCTTCAAGGTGAAGGGAAAGGGCTTTTGTTTAACTTGGATCGTGTCGGACCTGTTGAGCAGGCGACCACTGCTTTCGGCCAGGGTGTTGCAGTGACTCCAATCCAGCAGGTTGCCGCCGTTTCGGCAGCCATCAACGGCGGTACTCTTTATCAGCCATATGTGGCTAAGGAACTTGTAGACCCGAAAACAGGGGAAGTGGTGATGAGGAATTCACCGCAGGCGAAAAAACAGGTCATTTCCAAAGAAACTTCAGAAGAAATCCGCTTTGCCCTGGAAAGTGTAGTCGCACAAGGAACTGGAAAAGGGGCATTTGTTGACGGTTATAGAGTGGGCGGAAAAACCGGGACAGCCCAGAAGGTTAAGGACGGCCGTTATATGGAGAATAACCACATCGTCTCCTTCCTGGGGTTTGCACCGGCAGACAAGCCGGAAATAGTCGTGTATCTCGCGGTGGATAACCCTAAAGGAACAGTTCAGTTCGGCGGCGTAGTGGCTGCTCCTATAGTTGGTAATATCATTGGTGACAGCTTACGGGCGATGGGCGTAGCTCCGAGAGAAGATCAAATTGAGAAAAAAATGACATGGCTTGACACTCCTTTACTGGAGACACCTGATCTGATAGGCTTCACTAGAAAAGAGCTGCAGCAGCAGCTCATCAATTTGAAGCTTGACATTAGCGGAGAGGGTAATAAGGTAGTGGCCCAGTCGCCTGATCCCGGTGTGAAAATCAAAGAGGGCGGGACAATAAGAATTCAAATGTCAGAGTGATTCACAAGGCATAATAGGATGCTGTCAGCCTGAAGCCGGAACATAAAATCGGTTATCGGTTTCAGGCACAATCCTTGAGAATCACTCATTTCTTTCGTTGTCTGAACATAATCTTATAACGTGGAAGCATTTTGGTGCAGAAGATGACCATGAAACATATTTCGGGGTTTTAATAAATTGTCAAAACTAATCTAAAAGGTTAATAGATTTCAGCCGCGTTTTTCTGTAAAATAAAAAATGGTTGCTTTACATACATGAGGAGTTGAAAAGATGAAATTGCACACTTTGCTGGGAGTACTGCCGTTCTATACGACCAGGGGGAATGGAAATCCTGAAATTGCAAACTTAAAAAACCATCATAAAAAGGTTCAAAATGGTGATTTATTTTTTGTATAAAAGGGTCAGATGTTGACAGCCATACTCTAGCAAAAGAAGCAGTTCTCTCCGGTGCAGCAGCGGTGATTGCCGAGCAGGAGCTGGATCTCGACCTGGATATTCCGGTGGTAATCGTGAAGGATTCCAGAAGGGCGATGGCGGTACTGGCATGCCGTTTTTATAATCATCCATCCAAGCAGCTGAAGTTGATCGGTGTCACAGGGACGAATGGAAAGACTACGACCACCCACTTAATCGAAAGGATTTTCAGTATGAATGGTGACAAAACAGGTTTAATTGGCACCTTATATGTGAAAACAGGAGATGAAGTGGTGGCGAGCAAGAATACTACGCCCGACAGTCTTACCTTGCAGCAGCTTTTTCGTGAATTCATCAGCTCCGGGGTCAAAAAGGCAGTTATGGAGGTTTCGTCTCACGCATTGTATCAAGGACGGGTGCATGGCTGTGACTTTGATATAGCCGTATTCACCAACATCACTCAGGATCACCTGGATTACCACCGAACAATGGAAGATTATAAAAGTGCAAAAAGTCTGCTGTTTTCACAGCTTGGGAATTCAATTATGGAGGGTCGGCCCAAATACTCCATAATCAATCTCGATGACCCTTCCGCCGAATTCTTTATCCAATCAACGGCAGCACATGTTATTACATACGGTCTTCATTCAGGGGCAGACTTTCATGCCAAGGATATCCACCTGCGCCGCAATGGTTCCTCATTTACGATGGTCACACCCAAGGAACATATCGACATGAATATTCAATTGGCTGGAAAATTCAATATTTATAATGTTCTTGCCGCATCAGCTTCGGCTTATATTTCAGGCATACCATTAAAAAAGATCAAGTCTGCGATCCAATCGATCACAGGGGTAAGCGGAAGGTTTGAACATGTGGAAGCCGGCCAGGATTTTTCTGTGATTGTTGACTATGCCCATACGCCTGACAGCCTGGAAAATGTCTTAAAGACGATTGAAAGCATAACAGAGGAAAAGGTGATTGTTGTCGTGGGGTGCGGAGGCGACAGGGATAAAACCAAAAGACCGGTTATGGCGGAAATCGCATGTAAGTATGGAGATCAAGTTATTTTCACTTCCGATAATCCTCGGAATGAGGATCCTTTGGAAATCATATCGGATATGACCGAGGGTTTAAAGCATACAAATTATTGTGTCCTGGATGACAGGGAGGAAGCTATAAATCATGCAATCTCCATTGCGGACAAAGGAGATGTGGTGCTTATTGCAGGGAAAGGCCACGAAGCCTATCAGATCATCGGCGACACCGTGACCCAATTCGATGACAGGGAAGCTGCGAAGGCTGCTATAGAGAGGCTGGGATGATGCTGGCCTATAATACTGTTGAGAAGTTTGCTTCTGGAGCTAGGGGAATTAAGGAAGTCACTCTTCATTTTGCCGTTGTGACTGGAGAAACAATAGAAGAAATGCCGATGGGCCTCTTCATTCCTTCTTCAGGAAGGGATTTGTTTGAGGCAATACATAAAGGAGCGGTTGGTTCATTATGGCCGAATGGTACAGAATTGCCAGCATGGCTGCCGAATCATTTCCCGGTATTTCTTTCTGATAACCCAGCAGGGGACGCACTAGCAATTCTGGATTATTATTACAACAATACGAAACAAGAAGAGTGGGGAACGATGACAAAATTTATTTTTAAAGACGAAGAAAAGAATAAACTTTACAAGATTACCAATCAACAGCAATTTTGTAACACCAGAGATCTTGCAAAGAGATCATTGCTTAATAAGGAAGGGGGATTGGGATAATGGAGAATGTCATATTTTATACAATCCTTATGGGATTCTTAGTAACGGTCGTGCTCTCTCCGATCTTCATCCCATTCCTGAGAAGATTGAAATTCGGCCAGAGCATCAGGGAAGAAGGACCGAAATCGCATCAGAAGAAATCCGGAACGCCGACAATGGGAGGACTTGTGTTCCTGTTGTCCATCATGATTACGACAGTGTTCATAACAAGCAGATATTCAGACCTGGGAGCTGAAACCTTCCTGCTGCTTCTCGTTACAGTGGGCTTCGGGATCCTTGGCTTTCTTGATGACTTCATTAAAGTAGTGATGAAGAGAAACCTCGGTTTGACTTCGAAACAAAAGCTTGCTGGGCAAATCGTGATTTCAGCCATTTTCTTCTATATTTATCAACAAAATGATTTTGCTTCGACTGTTTCCATTCCGTTGACAGATATCAGTGTCGACCTGGGATGGTTTTATGTGTTCTTCATCATTTTCTGGCTGGTAGGATTCTCGAACGCAGTTAATTTGACGGATGGATTGGATGGACTGGTTTCAGGTACCTCGGCGATTGCATTCGGAGCGCTTGCTGTGCTTGCCTGGAATCAATCTCAATATGATATTTCCATATTTGCGGTCGCTGTAGTCGGCGCCGTTCTTGGGTTCCTCGTCTTTAACGCACATCCCGCCAAGGTATTCATGGGAGATACAGGGTCGCTGGCTCTTGGAGGGGCTATTGCTGCGATCGCAATCCTTACAAAGCTTGAAATTCTGCTCGTTTTGATAGGCGGGGTCTTTGTAATTGAAACGCTATCTGTCATAATTCAGGTAATATCTTTCAAAACTACTGGGAAGCGGGTATTCAGAATGAGTCCGCTTCATCACCATTACGAGCTGGTAGGCTGGTCTGAATGGAGAGTCGTCGTGACTTTCTGGACGGTCGGACTGCTTTGTGCAGTATTAGGAATTTATATTGAGGTGTGGATCTAATTGAAAACAATACTAAAGTTTAAACACAAAAAGTACTAGTATTGGGTTTGGCAAAAGCGGGGTCAGTGCGGCTTCGCTGCTGCATAAATTGGAAGCTTTCGTAACAGTTAACGACAGGAAGCCTTTCTCTGAAAATCCTGAAGCTCAAGGCCTTCTGCAGCAAGGGATCAAGGTGATCTGCGGGAGCCATCCGATTGAACTGCTGGATGAGGGCTTTGACTATATTGTCAAAAATCCAGGAATCCCTTATGACAACCCCCTTGTAAGCGGTGCTGCCGAAAAAGGTATACCGGTAATTACAGAAGTTGAACTTGCCTATTTGGTGTCAGAGGCACCGTTCATTGGCATCACAGGTACGAACGGTAAGACGACGACAACCACTTTAGTTTTTGAAATGTTGAATAAAGGCGGGAAAATGCCTTTAATAGCGGGGAATATCGGGACAGTTGCATCCGAAGTAGCACAGGAGGCGAAGGAAGAAAATAATATCGTTATTGAACTTTCTTCCTTCCAGCTGATGGGGATAGAATCTTTCCGGCCAAAAATCAGTATTTTCATTAATCTTTATGAAGCGCATCTGGATTACCATGGTTCAATTGAAGACTATGCCAAAGCAAAAGCAAATATAACCGCTAATCAGACTGATGAAGATTACCTTGTCCTAAATGCGGACCAGCCTCAGCTTGAAGATCTTTTACGTTTTTCAAAAGCGGAAAAAATTTATTTCTCCACCAAGAGGGTCATTGAAGATGGGGCGTGCATCATGGACGGCGCCATTTACTTCAACAAAGAAAAAATTATGGATACAGACTCGATAGCACTGCCGGGAAAACACAATCTTGAAAATATTCTATGTGCTGTCATTGCGGCAAAATTAAGCGGCGTAAAAAATGAAGATATAGAAGAAGTTTTGAAGACATTTGCCGGTGTGAAGCACAGGACCCAATTTGTGCGGTCCCTCAATGGCATCTCTTTTTATAACGATTCCAAAGCAACCAATGTATTGGCTGCTAAAAGTGCATTGGAAGCATTTGACCAGCCGACGATCCTGCTGGCAGGCGGCCTGGATAGAGGAAACAGCTTTGATGAGCTCATCCCTTATATGAAAAATGTAAAAGCCCTGGTCACTTTCGGTGAGACTGCTTCAAAATTAATGGAGACAGCGGAAAGGGCAGGGATACAAACAGTGAAACATGTCGATAATGTAGAGGCTGCAGTACCTGCTGCTTATGAGATTGCGGAAGAAGGGGATGTAATCCTGCTCTCGCCTGCATGTGCGAGCTGGGATCAATATCGCACTTTTGAAGTCCGCGGTGACATTTTTATAGATGAGGTGCATAAGCTTAAATAAGAGCTTGTCTATATTGGAGCAATAAGATAAACAACCGTGTGCTGACAACAAAAAATCAAAGGTTTTGATTGCTCGAAACGGCTCAAATAAGTCTATCGAGGTGTTTGAATTGCCTTTGAAAAAATCAACTCCCGACTTCATTTTGATTGTTGTAACACTATCATTGCTGGCCATAGGGCTTATTATGGTATACAGCGCAAGTGCAGTCTGGGCCGATTACAAATTCGATGATACCTTCTTCTTCGCTAAAAGGCAGATGCTGTTTGCCGGGGTAGGGGTATTGGCCATGTTTTTTATCATGAATGTTGATTATTGGACATGGAGGACTTGGGGGAAAGTGATTATCATCATTTGCTTTGTGCTTTTGGTGCTGGTACTCATTCCCGGCGTCGGTGTTCTTCGCAATGGGTCAAGAAGCTGGATTGGTGTCGGCGCGTTTTCCGTTCAGCCATCGGAATTTATGAAGATTGCGATGATAGCCTTTCTTGCCAAATATTTATCAGAACATCAGAAGTACATAACTTCATTCCGCAAGGGGGTTATTCCTTCGCTGCTGCTCGTGTTCACAGCTTTTGGCATGATCATGCTGCAGCCTGACCTGGGAACTGGCACTGTCATGGTTGGAACAGCGGTTGTTATGATATTTATTGCCGGTGCAAAAATCAGCCATTTTGCTTTTATGGGGCTTGTTGGTGTGGCAGGGTTTGCTGCCTTGGTTCTGTCCGCTCCCTACCGGATTAAACGGATTACTTCCTTCCTTGACCCTTGGGAAGATCCATTGAATAGCGGCTTCCAGATGATTCAGTCACTGTATGCGATAGGGCCTGGGGGGCTTCTCGGTCTGGGCCTGGGAGAAAGCAGACAGAAATTCTTTTATTTACCGGAGCCGCAAAACGATTTTATCTTTGCTATTTTGGCAGAAGAATTAGGGTTCATCGGCGGCAGCCTTGTCCTTTTGCTTTTCTCACTCCTTCTGTGGAGGGGAATCCGGATAGCGCTGGGAGCCCCTGATCTTTACGGAAGCTTCCTTGCTGTCGGAATCGTTTCAATGATTGCCATCCAGGTAATGATCAATGTTGGAGTGGTGACCGGTTTAATGCCGGTAACTGGCATTACCCTTCCATTCCTAAGTTATGGCGGCTCTTCTTTGACGCTGATGCTTTTAGCGGTGGGTGTCCTGTTGAACATCAGCCGGTATGCCAGGTATTAACAAAAAGTCATTGATCAGAAAGAATGATGTTTACCCATCATTCTCACAGCTTATAAATTATAGTGACTGGAGTAATACATCTCAGCAAAACCATATTTGCAAAATAATCCAACAGAAAGAACCGAAATCCAGATAATCCTGGATCTCGGTTCTTTTTCTGAGGCTTTTTAATAAAAGATTTGCTCTCCTGCAAATTTAATCGTGTAACAAAATAACTCACCTAATTTACAGTTCAATGACATTCTGGTAATCAAGTCCCGCTCGCGTTTAAAATATAGTAGTATAGGGAATACGCTGAAGAGCCTTGATTTTGTAAGGCTTGTCCACTTTTGATAAAATAATCAGGAAGATTTTGGAGGTATTTAGCGCATCAGTTCATTTTTAAAGGGGATAGTGCATCCCAAAATACAAAAAATAGAAAAATATTGTGAAAATAATGGTCTACCCTCTTTAATCATCTTTTCCCTTCATATAGAATAAAGGTATTGAATTAGAATATTTGCAGATTTGATCCAGCACAGTTAAAATTGTTTGGTTCAAATTTTATGAAGCACATATTTACATAAGGCTGTTTTCGCATTAATTGTTGCTTTCGGATATCCCCGGATATAAAGGATTTCCTCTATAAACGGAGGGTGTAGCTCTTTTCTTTCTTGCTTACCAGGATTTTTTGGAGAATTACGGTATTATTTTCCGAATTATGTATTAAATAGCAACAAAGTATACGAAAAGAGCCTTACATAAAGAAAAAAGGACATGTTATTACAGTTAAAGCAAGAAGCATTTGCGCTGTTACAAATCCATCATGGGAATGGATGCCATTCTCTATGCAGGCCCAATCAACAAGGCAGTCTGCAAGATGGCAGCGGGGAAAATCTCCAATTGACATATCTTTGAATGGGTTGAATGAGTTGCTTGCCTTTTTTCTGCACGGCCAGATCATTGGAGGGGAAAGAAAAATATGGACAAAGGAAAAATCGTGTCCTTGGAGGAACGGATACCAAAACTGAAGCAACACCGTAAGAAAAAAGCTAATCGGCGACTGACTTTTTTGTTATCACTCTTTCTTCTTTTAATCTTGGCAGTTGTTTACTTTCAATCCTCTTTAAGTCAAGTGAATGAAATCTCAGTAGCAGGCAATCAGCTGGTTTCTAATGAAGACATTCTTAAAGAGATTACGATAGAAAAAGGCATGAATGTCTGGAGTGTAGACAGGTCCAAGGCAGAAAAGGAGCTTGAGGGAATTGCCGAAATAGCGGGAGCAGAAGTAAAGCTTCAACTTCCCAACACAGTGAAAGTAAATATCGATGAATTTGAAAAAACCGCTTACCTCATTGATGAAAACCAGTTTTATCCCATACTGGAAAACGGTGAAATCCTGGATTCAAGGGCTTTGGAGTCATTACCGACTGACGCCCCCATTCTGCTCGGCTTTAAAGAAGATAAGATTCTGAAGGAGATGGTTAATGAACTGAAAAATCTCCCCTCAGAGATCACAAATTCAATTTCCGAAATCGTGCTGGCACCAAAAAAAACCGATCAGTACCATGTGTCATTATATATGAATGATGGCTTTGAGGTTAGTGCTTCAATCAGAACATTCTCTGAGAAAATGGTTCATTACCCATCCATCGTCAGTCAGCTCGATGAATCTTCTAAAGGAGTCATAGACTTGGAAGTAGGCTCTTATTTCAGAGAATATGAGAAGGAAGGAGCACCTGAGACAGATGAAGATGAAAGTGAAAGTTAGGCATGTCGTCCTCTCATTGGTGTGCCTTGTGCTTGGGTTCATCCTTGCCTTTTCGTACAGTATTGCCAATTCTGAAAGGAAAGAAGGGACCCAGATTACGGATAGACAGTGGGAGAGGGAAGATGATCTCCGCAGCCAGCTAATAAACCACCAGGAAAAGAACTCGAAATTACAAGAAGAAGTTTTTGAAAAACAACAAAAGGTTGTTGACATTGAAAAGGATCTGTCCCAGGAAAAGCAGATTTATTTCAATCTTGCAGAGGATGCTGAAAAGTACAGGATGTTTTTGGGAAAAGTAAAAGTTGAGGGGCAGGGTGTAAGTGTTACTTTAGCCGACTCTCACTATAATCCTGATGATCCCAATGTCAATAACTATATTGTTCATGAACATCATGTATTTAAAGTGATTAACGAATTATATATTGCGGGAGCTTCTGCTGTCGCCATAAACGGCCAAAGGCTTAAACATGACTCTTACATCCTTTGTACCGGCCCGGTAATCACAGTAGACGGGGTGGCTTCGGCTGCGCCATTTGAAATTACAGCTATTGGAGATACTGAAGTTTTAGCATCTGCCTTGAATTTGACGGGCGGTGTGAAAGATCAGTTAGTAAACGACAACATAGATTTCAGCCTCAAGAAAGAGAGCAAATTGATCCTTGAGCCTGTAATCAGTGAATCGTGATACTCAAAAACTCCTGTTGCTGGGAAAAAAGAAAGCAAGGTGAACAAGAGTGGGCAATAAGGTGAGCTTTACTCTTATTACGTTGATTATCGGGTTCATGGTGGCTGTCCAATTTCAAACTGTTCAAGAACCGGTGATCAGGGATACCAGAGATATTTGGGAATTAAGAGAAGCGATACAAAATGAAAATGATGCAGCGAGGGGTCTCCTGCAGGAACTTCAGTCAATTAACGAGAAGCTGGAGAAATATGAAACGGAAAGACAGACAAGCCAGGAGCAGGCTTTAAGGGAAACACTGGACGAACTTAAGCAGGAAGCGGGCCTGCTGGAGAAAAGCGGGCCGGGATTGGTTCTCACTGTGGAGCCCTCCACTGAAGAATTGCTCCTGGGCACAAAAGTAAAATCAGTTTCCCCTGAGCTTCTTGAAAGGCTGGTCAATGAGTTGAACCGGTATGGTGCCAAAGATATATCCATAGACGGACATCGTCTAATCAATACAACTGTCATAAGGGATATCAACGGGGAAACCAAAATCGATGGTTATCCGATCAATTCCATTCCTTTCGAAGTAAGAGTCCTGACCTTGGACCTGGGCAAAGCGGAAGATTTATATAACCGGATGCAAGTTTCCCGGGCAATAGAGGATTTCTTTATTGATAATTTGAGGGTCAATATCGGGGCTCCTGTTGAGAGCTTGACAGTCCCGGCATACAGAGACACCATTAGGGTCCGCCATATGGAGCCTGTTATAGAAGGAGGGAGTTAACAGCATGTGGCTTCCCGTTTTAGGGTTGCTGCTAGGGGTGATCCTTGGATTGCTTACCGATATCAGGATTCCAGATGAATATTCAAATTACTTATCCATTGCGGTATTAGCAGCTCTCGATACATTGTTTGGTGGGATCAGAGCCCACCTCCAGAATATTTACGATGATAAGGTATTTGTCTCTGGTTTTTTCTTTAATATCCTTTTGGCCGCAAGTTTGGCTTTTCTAGGTGTTCATCTTGGTGTAGACTTATATCTAGCAGCTGTTTTCGCTTTTGGTGTAAGGCTGTTCCAGAACATAGCGGTTATTCGCAGGATATTGATCAGCAATTGGAGTGCAAATAATAGAAAAAAAGAAAAAAAATGAAAATTTAAAAGGGAATCCTCTAAAAGCGACGAATATTTTTATAAGATATATTCAAAATTCAACTTTTTAAAAGTTGTTGTTCTATAACGAATACTAATTGAAGGAGGTGCCACAGAGTGAACAGCAATGAAATTTTTGTAAGTCTTGACATCGGTACATCCACAGTGAAAGTGATCATCGGAGAAATGTCCAATGATTCCCTGAATATAATCGGTGTCGGAAATGTTAAATCTCAAGGGATCCGTAAAGGGTCCATCGTAGATATCGATGAAACTGTTCAATCCATTAAAAAGGCCGTCGAGCAAGCGGAAAGGATGGTCGGTATAAATATCAACCAGGTAATCGTCGGGATTCCTGGGAACGGGGTCGCCCTCCAAACATGTCATGGAGTAGTGGCTGTATCGAGCGAGAATAGGGAAATAACTGATGAAGATGTGGCACGTGTCATGGAAGCTGCCCAAGTAATCTCCATCGCGCCTGAAAGGGAAATCGTCAATGTCATCCCAAAACAATTTATTGTAGACGGCCTCGACGAAATCACAGATCCAAGAGGGATGATTGGAGTAAGGCTGGAGATGGAAGGAACAATCATAACAGGATCCAAAACACTTTTACATAATACACTGCGTTGTGTCGAAAAAGCCGGACTGGAGATCATGGATATTGTTCTGCAGCCCCTTGCATCCGGCTCCATCGCTCTCTCGAAGGATGAACAAAGCCTTGGCGCGGCTTTGATTGATATCGGAGGTGGATCCACAACCATCGCGGTCTTCGAGCAAGGACATATTAAAGCGGCTTCCGTCCTTCCGGTTGGAGGGGAGCATATTACTAAAGATTTATCAATCGGATTAAGGACTTCCACAGAGGATGCCGAAATGATAAAGGTGAAATATGGTCATGCCTTTTATGATCATGCTTCAGAAGATGAGGTGTTCAGTGTACCGATTATCGGAAGTGACCAGCATCAACAATTTAATCAGCTTGAGATTTCTGATATCATAGAAGCTAGATTAGAAGAAATTTTCGATATCATTGGACAAGAACTAAGAAGGATGGGTGTCCATGACCTGCCTGGCGGCTATGTGCTCACAGGCGGTATTGCCAACCTTCCGGGAGTGCTTGAGCTGTCCCAGCTGGTGTTCCAAAATCGTGTCAGAGTAGCGGTGCCTGATTATATCGGCGTTCGTGAACCACAGTATACAACATCTGTGGGACTGATAAAATATGCTCACAAGAATGCTAGATTGCAAGGGAGAAGCGTCAGTACGTCCCCTGTTCCTGCAGAGCCTGCTGAAAAGCGCAATGCCAAGAAACCTGAACAGACAGATAAGCCAAAACCAAAACCGAAGACGGACAAGCCAGACGACGAAAAAGTGTCATCAAAAATGAAGAAATTTTTCGGCTACTTTTTTGAATAGCTTCAAATAGGTTGAGAATCGAGGAATTAGGAGGATGTTTCATGTTAGAGTTTGATACAAATTTAGATTCATTAGCCACCATTAAAGTAATCGGAGTAGGAGGCGGCGGTAATAACGCCGTTAATCGAATGATTGAGCATGGTGTGCAAGGAGTAGAATTCATTGCAGTCAATACAGATGCCCAGGCACTGAACCTTTCAAAAGCTGAGATTAAAATGCAGATCGGCGGCAAGCTGACGAGAGGACTTGGAGCAGGGGCTAACCCTGAAGTCGGCAAGAAGGCGGCCGAAGAAAGCAAAGAGCAGATTGAGGAAGCACTTAAAGGCGCAGATATGGTCTTTGTTACAGCAGGAATGGGCGGCGGTACTGGAACTGGTGCTGCTCCTGTCATCGCAAGTATCGCACGTGAAATCGGAGCGCTTACTGTAGGTGTTGTTACACGTCCGTTTACATTTGAAGGGCGCAAGCGTTCTACACAGGCAAGCGGCGGAATCGGAGCAATGAAAGAGGCAGTAGATACTTTGATCGTCATTCCAAATGACCGATTGCTTGAAATTGTGGATAAGAGCACTCCAATGCTTGAAGCATTCCGTGAAGCTGATAATGTACTGCGACAAGGTGTTCAAGGTATTTCCGATTTGATTGCCACTCCTGGACTCATCAACCTTGACTTTGCTGATGTGAAAACAATCATGTCAAATAAAGGTTCTGCTTTGATGGGAATCGGTGCAGCGTCTGGTGAAAACCGTGCTACAGAGGCAGCCAAGAAAGCGATCTCAAGTCCATTGCTGGAAACTTCTCTTGATGGCGCTCAAGGTGTCCTCATGAATATAACGGGAGGAACCAACCTTTCCCTTTATGAAGTACAAGAAGCGGCAGATATCGTAGCTTCTGCTTCAGATCAGGAAGTGAACATGATCTTCGGTTCAGTAATCAATGAAGAATTGAAAGATGACATCGTGGTTACTGTCATTGCCACTGGATTCAATGAAGAAGCTGTTCAGCCGAAACAAACAAGACCATCTTTCGGTGGGATGAAACCTTCCAGCACCAATGCAAGCCAGCAGGCTCCAAAACGCGAACCAAAGAGGGAGGAGCCTCAACAGCAGGAACCTTCCCGTTCAAATGGGCAGGGAGTGGAGGAAACATTGGATATTCCAACGTTCCTTAGAAATCGCAACCGCCGCAGATAATCTAACTGTATGTAATAGACCCAAGGAAACTTCCTTGGGTCTATTTTTTATGTTCTTGAAAACCCCTGTCTTTGCCGCGGGTTTCAGTAGGTTTATAGCAAAAACCTCCTATCACGAGGGGATAAGCCGGTTCCCCTGACACTTCCTGCCATTCAAGCAGGCGGTCTACCTGTGAAGGACCTGAATAATCTAAAATAAGCGGAATGTCTCCGGCTAAGCTGTGAAATTGCATTCGATATGGGATGTTTAAGCGGAATTTTTCCGCTTAAGCAAGTTTAAATGGACCATTTTTAAAAGTTTATAGCAAATAAGCGAAATTTCTCCGTTTAATTTAACTGTTTCTGGTGCTCTATTTAAAATAAGCGGAATTTCTCCTCTTTTTTAAAATTTTTCATTTGGGATAAATTGCATATGATATCAATCAGTAGGTCCTTTAGAGCGAGGCCGATAACAGAGGTTTCAAGCCGAAGCAAACCACCAGTCTCTCTGGTGGTTTAATTGTGTGATTAAATAAACTATAAAATTATCAAACCTAAATTAGGGAATTATTAACAGTGTTTCCCTAAGGCATTTTTCAAAAAAGTATTTTGACAATTTTCGAACGAGAGTATGAAAAGTTTCACTACTTTCATTACAGAAAGTGACACACTTCCTGAGAGTATGTACGATATACTTCTCGTAACAGTCTGAATTGTAGAACAAAAAGGAGGGAAGAGATTGGTTCTGTATTTAGATGTCATTTGGCTATTAAATTTATTGATAGACAGCATTCTGCTGGTGATGACCGCGGTATTTTTAAAAAGACATCTAATATGGTGGAGAATATTTCTGGGAGGATTCATCGGATCATTAATCGTGCTATTTTCTTTTACTCCTTATGCATATATAAGCGGGCATCCATTAATGAAACTGTTTTTCTCGATGATCATGGTATTTACCGCTTTTGGATTCAAGCGATTTCGCTTCTACCTTGGAAATTTGCTTATGCTCTATTTTTCCACTTTTTTAACAGGGGGCATATTAATCGGCATTCATTATTTTCTTAGGTTCGATAACAGCCTTCAATCCTCGATGTTCCTGGCAAGTGTAAAGGGGTTTGGAGATCCAATCAGCTGGGTGTTTGTCATGTTTGCTTTGCCAGCTTCATGGTATTTTGCCCGCGGCCGCATGAATAGTATCGAAACCGTTAAAATCCAGTACGATCAGCTTGTGGACATACAAATTGAAATGAATGGGTTGAATCTCCAATTGAAAGGTCTCGTGGACAGCGGTAACCAACTATATGATCCATTAAGCAAGAGTCCAGTCATGCTGGTATCGACGGATAAACTCGAGGAAATCATCCCTGCGGAAATTCTTCAATTATCCGAAGATAATGACCGCTTCATGAGTGGAGACCATTCTCTTCCTGGAAAATGGGAAGAGCGGGTGCGGTTTATTCCGGCACAGTCAATCGGGAAAAAGAGTCAGCTTCTCATTGCCTATAAGCCAGACTCCATTAAGATAAGAAAAGGAAAAGAGACCTGGATCTGCCAAAAAGGTCTGGTAGTTTTTCAAAATATAGTGTTTTCTGCGGATGACACCTTCAATTGCATAGTACATCCGCGCATGCTGTCTTCTGCGCCGCTCCAGCACGTATCTTAATACATTGCCACTATTACTATACTCACAATTCACCAAAATAGAAGGGGGAACTACATTGAAAAATTTACGGCTGAGACTTACATATTACTGGTATAAGCTTCTTATAAAATTAGGGATTAAGACGGATGAGATCTACTACATTGGCGGCAGTGAAGCTTTGCCGCCTCCTTTGACAAAAGACGAAGAAGAAGTCCTGCTGAAAAAACTGCCTAATGGCGATAAGACGGCACGTTCACTTCTTATAGAAAGAAACCTGAGGCTTGTCGTTTACATTGCAAGAAAGTTTGAGAATACGGGAATCAATATTGAAGATCTCATCAGTATCGGCACTATCGGGCTGATTAAAGCGGTAAATACTTTCAACCCGGAAAAGAAGATCAAACTGGCGACATATGCTTCCAGGTGCATTGAAAACGAAATACTAATGTACCTCCGGAGAAATAATAAGATCCGCTCTGAAGTTTCCTTTGATGAACCTTTGAACATTGATTGGGATGGAAATGAACTTCTCCTTTCCGATGTTCTGGGAACTGAGGAAGATATCATTACTAAAGACTTGGAAGCGACGGTTGACAGAAAGCTGCTGTTTAATGCACTTACCGAATTATCAGACCGAGAAAAGCAGATCATGGAACTGCGGTTTGGGTTGATGGGAGGAGAAGAAAAAACTCAAAAAGATGTAGCGGATATGCTCGGGATATCACAATCTTATATATCCAGGCTGGAAAAGCGAATCATTAAAAGACTGAAGAAGGAATTTAATAAGATGGTATAAGAATAACAAGCGAGGCTGGGACAAAACCTTAATAAAAGACTCTCTTCGCAAAGATTGTGGCTGAGTAAAAAGAATGGATCTCCGCTCCAGGTGCACGACTCCGCGGGGCGGGCGGCGAGCCTCCTCGGCTTTGCCTGTGGGGTCTCCCCTGTCCCGCTAGTCCCGCAGGAGGTCGCACACCTTCCGCTCCAATCCATCTACGTTTAGGAAAAAGCGGTAAATAACCTTAAAAGCAACATCTTTTAAATAAAGCCTAATAAAATGAAAGAACCGCATGAAGTCAAGTATATATCCTTGATCTCATGCGGTTTTATTTTCGATTATTACGACTTAAATCTATTAGTTTTCAACTTATGTCCCAGCCTCTTTTTATATGGTGAATTTTCCTCGATGTTAGTGGCTCGAGGCACTAACCTGCTTATAGGATATTTTGGGAAAAATCATAAAAATCAAAAAAATGCACTCTCAAAAAATTTAAAGTTCATTGAACCCTTGTCCTTTCTGAAGTGGAAGTATTACCATGCCGGAGTGGACAATTTAGTGATGCATAATTTTTCCTGCTGGGGAGATACTGACTTTTGTACAGCAGCTCCTGCAAGGAGGGAAAGAATTTGACACGAAATAAAGTTGAAATCTGTGGTGTGGACACCTCGAAACTTCCTGTTCTTAAGAATGAAGAGATGAGGAAGCTATTTCGGGAAATGCAGGCTGGAGATATAACAGCCAGGGAAAAACTTGTAAACGGGAACCTTCGCCTTGTCCTCAGTGTCATTCAAAGGTTCAATAATCGCGGAGAATATGTTGATGATCTTTTTCAAGTTGGATGTATCGGATTGATGAAATCGATTGATAATTTCGACTTGGGACAAAACGTCCGGTTTTCTACATATGCCGTGCCGATGATCATCGGAGAAATCCGCCGTTATCTAAGGGACAATAATCCGATTAGAGTCTCAAGGTCACTTAGGGATATAGCCTATAAAGCTTTGCAAGTACGCGAGAAGCTGATGGGGGAAACATCTAAAGAACCGACAGCCGAAGAGATTGCAAAGGTACTGGATGTCCCGCATGAAGACATTGTTTTTGCAATGGATGCAATCCAGGATCCTGTATCACTGTTTGAGCCGATTTACAATGATGGGGGCGATCCTATCTTTGTAATGGACCAATTAAGTGATGAAAGAAACAGAGACCATACGTGGATTGAAGAAATCGCCCTTCAAGAAGGTATGAAAAGACTTAATGACAGGGAAAAAATGATCATCCGCAAGAGATTCTTCCAAGGGAAGACCCAGATGGAAGTTGCAGAGGAAATCGGCATTTCACAAGCCCAGGTTTCCAGGCTCGAAAAGGCAGCAATTAAACAGATGAATAAAAATATCCAGTAATGGGTCATGCCCCTTAAGCAAGACGGGGCATGACCCCATTTTATTTTGCATATATTGACTATAAGACTTCAAGAAAAGAGGGAGAGAGATGGTCAGGATATCAGAATTTCAAGTGAAGGATGTAGTCAGTATTTCAGACGGCCGTAAATTGGGGAACATTGCCGATATAGAGATTAATCTTGATACCGGAAGAATCGAAGCCATTGTTATAGGAAGAAATGGAAAGCTGCTCGGTTTCTTTGGAAAGGAAGAGGATGTTGTAATTCCATGGACATCGATTGTCAAAATTGGGGAAGATGTCATCTTAGTGCGTCATAAAGATAATCATTACCTTCAGGCTCAACTGGAGGAACCCAAGAAACAATAGGGATCTGGATGATTTATGACGGTACAGGGGGATTTATGGTAAACTATAGAAAAAGGAAGGAGATTTTTTGCAATGACAGAAGTTTTTATCAAAGCAGACGATCTTCTATTCTCTCTTCCTCAATGGGAAAGATTGCTGCCAGGGCTGAAAGCTGGAATCACGAGCAAACAAGGCGGTTTCAGTAAAGGTGACTTCCAAACACTGAACATGGGTCTGCATGTCCATGATCAAGAAGACCTTGTCCGCAGGAATAGGGAGAAAGCCGCGGACAGACTAGGCTTCCCTCTAAATGCATGGGTGTGCTCAGAACAGACACACGGCTGCAACATTCAATGGGTTACTGAAAGGCATGGCGGCAAAGGTGCGTTCAATTATTCAGAAAGCATCGGCGATACGGATGGACTTATCACCAATGAGCCGAATCTCCTTTTGACAATGTGTTACGCCGACTGTGTTCCTATATACTTTCTTTATCCAAAGAGCGGCCTTATTGGGGTAGCCCACGCCGGCTGGAAAGGAACAGTGCTGAATATAGCCGGTAAAATGATTGAAGAGTTTAGAGAAGCCGGGGCAGAACCTGCAGATATACTTGTGGCAATCGGACCTTCAATATGCGGGGAATGCTACCAAGTGGACGACAGAGTTATTGACAAAGTTGAAAAACTGCTGGAAGATTGTAATGAAAAGCCATATAATTTAAAATATGAGGGGCAATATGAATTGGACTTAAAAAAAGCCAATGAACTTGTCCTCCAAAAATACGGAATTCCTTCAGAAAATATTTCAGTTTCACAGCTCTGTACAGCTTGTGAACAAGAGGAGTTCTTTTCCCACAGACGGGATAAAGGGAAGACCGGCAGAATAATGAGCTTTATTGGCTGGAAGGAGTGACTTCTATGGATGTAAAAGATAAGCTTGTACTCCTCAATGAAAAAATTAAGTCAGCCTGCGATGCCTCTGGCAGAAACCCCGAGGATATTACCATTGTCGCAGTGACTAAATACGTTTCTAACGAAAGGGCTCAGGAAGCTTTGGAAGCCGGACTTATCCATCTGGGTGAAAACAGGGATGATGGTCTTGACTCGAAATGGGAGCACTTAAAGGACAAGCCTGTATGGCACTTTATTGGCAGCCTTCAATCCCGCAAGGTGAAAAATATAATAGATAAGGTTTCATACATACATTCGCTGGACCGTAAGTCTCTGGCAAAGGAAATCAATAAAAGGGCATCCAAACCGGTATCCTGCTTTGTGCAGGTTAACATTTCGGGTGAAGAATCCAAGCATGGACTCCCCCCGCATGAAGTGACTGACTTTATTGAAGGATTGAGTGAATTCGAAAACATCAAAGTGGATGGATTAATGACGATGATGCCGAATATAGACAATGAAGAGGAATTAAGGGGATTTTTCAAAGAAATGAAGCGCCTGCAGACAAAGATTGCAGAATTGAATTTGAAGCACGCACCATGCCAGGAGCTATCTATGGGAATGTCTAACGATTACATGATTGCAATTGAAGAGGGAGCCACCTTTATTCGGGTAGGCACGGCCCTTGTAGGAGAAGATTAAAAGGAGGCAGACAAGTGGGGATCAAGTCAAAGTTCAAGAACTTTTTTCTGCTGGACGAGGAAGAATATGATCAGGAACAGAGTCAAAATGAAGATCGATATGAGGAGACGCTGCCCTTGAAGCAACAACAGCCTTCATCATCCAAACAAAATGTTGTCAGCCTGCAAAGTGTCCAAAAGTCGTCTAAGATGATTATTGTAGAACCAAGAGTCTATGCCGAAGCTCAGGAAATAGCGGATCATTTGAAGAACCGCAAATCAATTGTAGTGAATCTGCAAAGAATTCAGCATGATCAGGCGAAGCGGATTGTCGACTTTTTAAGCGGGACCGTTTATGCTCTTGGAGGCGACATACAGAGAATCGGCAGCAACATCTTCCTATGCACACCTGACAATGTCGAGGTTGCTGGGAATATCTCTGAATTCCTTCAGGAAGAAGATAACCATAATACAAGGTGGTAGTGTGAATAATGGATTTTGTTATAGTAATCTTATACAGACTGATTGATATTTATTCCTGGGCGTTGATCATCTATATCTTGATGTCCTGGTTTCCTAATGCAAGGGAAACAGCAATCGGAAAGTTTTTAGCAAGAATTTGCGAGCCTTATTTAGAGCCTTTCCGCAGAATTGTCCCTGCTATCGGCATGATTGACATTTCTCCTATCGTTGCTTTCATAACACTGAACTTAGCGAAAGCGGGAATTCTCGAACTATACAGGTGGTTTGTCTAATCTTAGCTAAACCCGTGAAGAACACAAGCATTATTATAATTAAGGGGGCCATACGGTACTCCCTTTTTAATTTTTGGCTTTTAAGATATCTTGGATTCAAGTGCGAATAAGAATGCGTCATTCTAAATAAGAAATTTAAAAGATGCTGCTTAATCAACTCGTTGCTCCTTTAAGATCCTACGTAAATCTATAACCAATTTTAATAAGAAAAGTTAATACGTCAAGTTTATAAGGTATTCTCAGTTCCTCCACATATGTTGACTGGAGTGGAAGGTGTACGACCTCCTGCGGGAGCAGCGGGACAGGTGAGACCCCGGAAGCGAAGCTGAGGAGGCTCACCGCCCGCCCCGCGGAGTCGTACACCTGGAACGGAAGTCAACATACTCTTTAAAAACAACAGTACTCTTTAACAAAGGTTAATTTTTTGAAGAAGCGCTAAGTTTTTAGCAGGGCGCATTTAGGGCCCATATCTTCATACTCAAAGAAGGTGTAAAGGTGACATCCATTTATCAACACTTCAGGAAAGACGAAAAAGAATTCATTGATAATGTCATAGAGTGGCGGGAGTATGTAGAGAATTCCTATTCTCCTAAAGTCACGGATTTCTTAGATCCAAGACAGCAGCACATATTAAAAGCCGTTATAGGAACAAACAGTGACATCAAAATTAGTTTTTTTCCCAATCTTGCTTCAATTGAAAGAAAGAGGGCTGTCTTGTATCCTGATTATTATGAACCTGCAGAATCCGATTACGCAGTGACACTGTATGAGATACACTATCCCAAGAAGTTTGTTACACTTGAACACCGGCAGATCCTTGGTTCACTGATGTCAATCGGTTTAAAAAGGGAAAAATTCGGGGATATCCTCATGGATGGGGACAGAATTCAATTAATGACTGCTTCTGAAATTGGAGATTATGTAGAAATGAATTTCCAAGAGGCGGGCAGGAGCAAAGTAACATTGGAGAAAGTTCCTTTTAACAGCCTGGCAGCTTCAACTGAAGAATGGCGCGAAGTCATTACGACTGTCAGTTCCCTTCGCCTTGATGTGATTCTTTCAGCTCTATACAACATTTCCAGGCAGAAAGTCCAGACTTTGATCACAGGCGGAACTGTAAAAGTCAACTGGAGAGTAGTGGAATCGGCGGCCTTTGAAGTGGCTGAGGGAGATATTTTTTCCATGAGGGGCTTTGGAAGAAGCAAGCTTATTTCAATTGAAGGCAAGACAAAAAAAGACAAAATCCGGATAGCTGCAGGTGTTTTAAAATAAATTTTCGAAAAATAAAGGGAAATTCCCACAAACTGTCGAAAATTCAGTTATAATAGGAAAAGCAATACTTACTTCGAGATGGAGGTGGCATTATGCCTTTAACGCCGTTGGACATACATAACAAAGAATTCAGTCGCGGTTTCCGCGGTTATGATGAAGACGAAGTGAACGAGTTTCTTGATCAGATCATTAAGGATTATGAAATTCTCCTTCGCGAGAAAAAAGAGCTGGAGGAAACTCTTGGCTCGATGAATGAGCGTCTGGGCCACTTCACTAACATTGAAGAGACGTTGAACAAATCAATCGTCATTGCCCAGGAAGCAGGGGAGGAAGTCCGACGAAATGCTTCTAAAGAAGCGAAGCTGATTGTCAAAGAAGCAGAGAAGAACGCAGACAGGATCGTCAATGAATCCCTCTCCAAGGCAAGAAAAATTGCCATGGAAATTGAGGAATTGAAAAAACAGTCCAAAGTATTCAGAACACGCTTTAAAATGCTCATCGAGGCACAGCTTGATCTGCTGAGCAGTGATGACTGGGACCAAATCATGGAATTTGAAATCGATGCTACCGATTTAAAGACACTAAAAGAAGAAGATTCCTTGACGAAATAAGATTATATTTCATATAATGGATTTTACAATTATACTGCAGCGCAATGAAAGGGACAGTACGTTTCTTTATCAAACAGCCTGAATAAAGCGAGTCAAGGACGGTGGAAGCTTGGCACAGGCAAAGGAAGCGGAATATCACCCTCGAGCACCGGCTTTGAACGCGAACAGCAATTAGATTCCGGCGTATCATTCTCGTTACGAATGTCAGAGTGGGCAATCTCAATTGCCTATTAGGGTGGTACCGCGGGTTAGCTTTCTCGTCCCTTTCCAGGGATGTGAAAGCTTTTTTTATTGGTTTATTTTTTTACATTATGTATTAGGAAAAGCCAAACCGATAATCCTGTTACAGTCAGAAGCTGCGCATACAGAACGTAATAAAAGAGTTAGGACCAGTATTCAGATACTGCTTCCAGACAGGAGGAAAATAGATTGAATTACAAAGATACTTTATTGATGCCGAAAACAGAATTTCCGATGCGCGGCAACTTGCCAAAGCGCGAACCGGAAATGCAGGAAAAATGGGAAGAAATGAATATTTACAAAAAGGTGCAGGAGCGAAATGAAGGCAGGCCGTTATTTGTCCTGCATGACGGACCTCCATACGCCAATGGTGATCTTCATATGGGACACGCGCTCAACAAGGTACTGAAAGACTTCATTGTCAGATACAAATCCATGAGCGGTTTCAATGCCCCATATGTTCCCGGATGGGATACACACGGTCTGCCAATCGAACAGGCTTTGACGAAAAAGGGGTAAACCGTAAAGAAATGACAGTTGCTGAGTTCCGCAAGCTTTGTGAAGAGTATGCATACGGCCAAATCGACAGCCAGCGCAGCCAATTCAAACAGCTTGGAGTACGGGGTGACTGGGAAAATCCTTATATCACCATGAAGCCTGAGTATGAAGCAGAACAAATTAAAGTCTTCGGCGACATGGCGAACAAAGGATATATCTACAAAGGGTTAAAACCTGTCTACTGGAGCCCGTCCAGTGAATCGGCATTGGCAGAAGCGGAAATCGAGTACCAGGATAAACGTTCTCCATCCATTTATGTTGGCTTTGCGGTCAAAGAAGGAAATGGAGTACTTGAGGAAGGAACGCAGATCATCATCTGGACTACAACTCCATGGACAATTCCAGCCAACCTGGCCATCACTGTTCATGCCGATCTTTCTTACGTTGTTGTAGAAGTTGAAGGCAATAAATATGTCGTGGCAGAAGACTTGCTTGAGGAAGTCACATCCGTTCTTGAATGGAACGAACCGGCAGTCGTAAAGACAGTCAAAGGATCGGAACTTGAATTGGTAAAAGCTCAGCATCCTCTCTATGACAGGGAGTCCCTTGTTATCCTTGGAGAGCATGTTACAACGGATTCAGGCACAGGATGTGTACACACAGCCCCCGGCCATGGTGAAGATGATTACCTTGTAGGAAAAAATATGGTCTTGATGTGCTTTGCCCTGTCAATGATAAAGGTGTAATGACAGAAGAAGCTCCTGGTTTTGAAGGACTATTCTATGATACTGCAAACAAACCGATCACAGAAAAACTACAAGAAGCAGGGGCGCTGCTTAAGCTTAGCTTCATCAAGCATTCCTACCCTCACGACTGGCGTACAAAAAAACCTGTCATCTTCCGTGCGACTCCGCAGTGGTTTGCTTCCATTGATGCATTCAGGGAGGACCTTCTGCAAGCAGTCAAGGATACGAAGTGGGTCCCTGCCTGGGGAGAAACCAGACTGTTCAACATGGTGCGGGACAGAGGCGACTGGTGTATTTCCAGGCAGCGTGCATGGGGTGTTCCAATCCCGGTATTCTATGCAGAAAACGGTGCAGAAATTATTACTGAAGAAACAATTGCCCACGTGTCCGAGCTCTTCCGTCAACACGGTTCGAATATTTGGTTTGAAAAGAGCGCAAAAGAGCTGCTGCCTGAAGGCTTTACACATGAAGGCAGCCCTAATGGAGAATTTTCTAAAGAACAGGATATCATGGATGTCTGGTTCGATTCAGGGTCTTCCCATCAGTCAGTGCTTCATCAAAGAAAAGACCTTCAGCGTCCAGCAGATCTTTATTTGGAAGGATCTGATCAATATCGCGGATGGTTCAACTCCTCTCTTACAACCGGAGTGGCCGTAACAGGGAAAGCGCCTTACAAAGGGGTCCTGAGCCACGGCTTTGTTAATGATGGAGAAGGGCGCAAGATGAGTAAATCCATCGGCAATATTGTTGCTCCAGATAAAGTAATCAAGCAAATGGGTGCGGACATTCTCCGCCTCTGGGTAGCTTCAGTGGATTACCAGGCAGATGTACGCTTATCCGATGGCATTTTAAAACAGGTTTCTGAAGTATACCGCAAAATCAGAAACACATACCGATTCCTTTTAGGAAACCTTGCAGACTTCAACCCTGAAAAAGATGCGGTATCCTACGATAACTTAAGAGAAGTGGACCAATTCATGCTTGTGAAGCTGAATGAACTGATCAAGAATGTCCGTTCTTCTTACGAAAGCTATGATTTCTCAAGCATTTACACTAGTGTCAATAACTTCTGTACGCTTGATTTGAGCTCCTTCTATCTGGATTTTGCAAAAGACGTGCTTTACATTGAAGCGGAAGACAATTATGAAAGACGCGCAATGCAGACTGTTCTTCATGAAAGTCTGATTGCGCTGACAAAATTAATGTCACCAATTCTTTCCCATACAGCTGACGAAGTATGGACTCACATGTCTTCCCAGCAAGAGGAAAGTGTTCAACTCACGGATATGCCTGAGTACAAGGAACTTCCAAACAGCAAGGAACTTCTTTCTAAATGGGAAGCATTCCTTAATTTACGTGATAATGTATTGAAAGCTCTTGAGGAAGCAAGAAATGAAAAGATTATCGGTAAATCATTAACAGCTAAAGTCACTCTTTACGTAAATGATGATACAAAGAATCTTCTTCAATCTGTTAAAGAAGACCTGAAGCAGCTGTTCATTGTTTCTGCATTTGAAATTGGCGGAAGCTTGGAAGAGGCTCCGGAAAGTGCGTTAAAATTGGAGAACAATGCAATTGTCGTTGAAAAGGCAGAAGGTGAAACATGTGACCGCTGCTGGACGGTTTCAACCCGTATCGGCGACGATCCTGATCACCCGGCCCTGTGCCCGCGCTGTACGGATGTTGTGAAAAAGCATTATTCTTAATACCTTTAAAGGCCCTGCGAGTTTATCTTGCGGGGTCTTTTGCTGATTTGTGACTAGTTTCTTTACCGGTTGTGCCTTTGAGATGTGATGCCATGGTTTGTGTATGGCTGATGGAAAGGTGCCTCGGGGGGAATGGTACGATTAATGGGAATCATACTAATAAATGAGAGCGGCAAAAAGTTAGTGTCACGATTACCCGGCAAACGTATCAATAAGTGAGAGCGGCAACAAGTTAGCGGCATGATTAGCCTGGAAACGTACCAACAAGTGAGCAAGGAAAAAGTTAGTGGCATGATTAGCCGGGAAACGTACCAAGAAGTGAGCAGGAAAAAGAGTTAGTGGCATGATTAGCCGGAAAACGTACCAAGAAGTGAGAGCAGCAAAAAGTTAGTGGCATGATTAGCTTGGAAACGTACCAAGAAGTGAGAGCAGCAAAAAGTTAATGGCATGATTAGCTTGGAAACGTACCAAGAAGTGAGAGCAGCAAAAAGTTAGCGGCATGATCAGCCGGGAAACGTACCAATAAGTGAGCGTTGCAAAAAGTTAGCGGTATGATAAGCCTGGAAACGTACCAATAAGTGAGAGCAGCAAAAAGTTAATGGCATGATTAGCGGGGAAACGTACCAATAAGAGAGCAGGAAAAAGAGTTAGTGGCATGATTAGCCGGAAAACGTACCAATAAGTGAGCAAGAAAAAGTTAGTGGTACAATCAACAGGAGAAGTACATTTACAAAAAGAAATTAAAGTTAACTTTACGATAAAATTGACCCGCGTTAGTGATAGGCTCTGTTAGTTAATATGGTTGTTATAATCTTTTTGGGGTACAGTTACTAGGTTGATCAACTTGCAGCTTCTTATAATCTAGCGTCAAAAATATTAACAAAAGTTGATATGTCCAGTGAGCAATGGATTCTCATTTCCTCCCCATATGTTAACTGAAGCGGAAGGTGTACGATCTCCTGCGGGACTAGCGGGACAGGTTACGTACCCACTGGAACGTAACCCCGCTGGCAAAGCCGAGGAGGCTCAACGGCCGCCCCGCGGAGTCGGACACCTGGAGCGGAAGTCAACATACCCCTTTAAAAACAACAAGATTTTATAACAGAGCCTAGATAATAAAGAGTTAAAATAATCTCCCCAAAGCAGTTGTCTTTCTAATTTATTTTAGTTATACACCAATCCCTTTTATAATCCACGATGCCTGTGTTCGTTACAAAGTAAAAAAGCAGTACTACCCACTATTACTAATACTTACATATCAACATTTTTCCGAGTTTGAACCATACTAAAAACACGGAGGGATGTATATGGAAGAACAACTACAGCAAACGATCAAGGAATTGGAAGTTTCTTTACTAGAGCTCGAAAATGCCCGCTCGGAAAATGTTTTAGTTCAACATTACATTCAAGAAGAAAAACGGGAAATACAATTTCTATTGGAACAATATTACGCAAGGCAGTTTACAGACCCCGCCTTTTGCGATGAACTGATTTCATATTTTTGGATTGGCAGCGGGACCAATGATTATCGATGCTGGAACCCTTATTCAAAGAAGCCGCTTTACTAAGATGATTGATAACATCAGTTTAATCTCCACTCTGCATTTGAGGAAGAAGTAATACAAGAAGGAGATCCTGCTCCTTGATGCAAAACCCCTGAAATCCATAAGTCGCTAAACAGCCGCTGTTATTTTATACACCACCGCCCGCCCACGCGGAGTCGGGCGTATGGAGAGGAAATCAACGGCTCCTTTTAAAAAGTAAATACTCATGGAAGCAGTTTTATAATATGCCCATTTGAATAACTGTGTCTTTCTTCCCGTTATTATGCTAAAATGCTAAAGTAATCAATTTGATTGGAGACGGAGGCTTCCCGTATGTTTTATTATCTGATTGCTTTGGTTGTAGTGGCATTGGATCAGCTTACAAAGTGGCTGGTCGTGCGGAACATGACAGAAGGGCAGAGCATAACAGTCATTGAAAATTTGTTCTACATCACTTCCCACAGGAACCAGGGAGCGGCCTGGGGCATACTGCAAGGCCAAATGTGGTTCTTCTATATAATCACTATCGGAGTAATCATTGGAATCGTTTACTATCTTGAAAAACAAGCTAAAGGAAATAAACTGTTCAGCATGAGCCTTGCGCTGCTGCTTGGCGGAGCGATTGGTAATTTTATTGACAGGCTATTTAGGAAAGAAGTCGTTGATTTTCTGAATACATATATTTTTCAATATGATTTTCCAATCTTCAATATAGCTGATGCTGCTCTTACTGTCGGTGTAGTGATGATGATCATAACTATGCTGCTGGATGAGCGAAGAGAAAAGAAGGAGAAATTATATGGAAACAATGGAACATATCGTTCGTGAAGAAGAAAAAAGCCTAAGATTGGACAAGATGCTGACCCAGCTTGAAGATGAGTGGTCCAGATCACAGGTCCAGCAATGGATCAAAGAAGGAAATGTCACAGTGAACGGTGCTGAGGTGAAAACCAATTATAAGTGTGCCGTTGATGATAAAATCAGCATTTCCATCCCTGAGCCTGAGGAACTGGATGTCGTTCCAGAGGATCTTGACCTTGATATCTACTATGAAGATGCCGATGTCATCGTTGTCAATAAACCAAGAGGCATGGTCGTCCACCCTGCACCCGGTCATCCTAATGGAACATTGGTGAATGGATTGATGGCACATTGTAAGGACCTTTCTGGAATCAATGGTGTTCTAAGACCGGGAATCGTTCACCGCATCGACAAGGATACATCCGGTCTATTAATGGTGGCGAAGAATGATCTCGCCCACGAGAAGCTTGTCGAGCAGCTGGTTAACAAAACCGTTACGCGTAAATATAAAGCTATTGTCCATGGTATCATTCCGCATGATCACGGAACTATCGATGCACCACTTGGCAGGGATCCCAAGGACCGCCAGAGAATGGCTGTCGTGGATTCTGGGAGAGATGCGGTCACCCATTTCAATGTGCTAGACAGATTTTCCGCGTTTACCTATGTAGAATGTAAATTAGAGACTGGCAGAACGCACCAAATCCGGGTTCATATGAAGTATATCGGTTATCCTTTAGCTGGAGATCCGAAGTATGGACCAAGGAAAACCATTGATCTTGATGGCCAGGCCCTTCATGCGGCCGTCCTTGGTTTCCAGCATCCACGGACAGGTGAATACCTTGAATTTGAAGCAGAGCCGCCGGAGGTTTTTCGACAAACTCTGCAGAAATTGCAAAATATCCGTTGACAATCGGCCTTTTAGGTCTTATGATTGATTTAACCGAATAAGGAAACCTTTAATACAGTCCCGTGAGGCTGAGAAGGAACTTTTCATGAATTACACTACGAGCGCAGTGTAATGATTTCTAACGATAAGTATGCCCTCTCACCATAGCGGTGGGAGGGATTTTTTGTTTATAAGTGTTAATGAAACGTTTCCCGGCAATATTAAGGACGAGGTGATGACAGTGGCCCAAAAAACAGTTGTACTAGATCAGCCTGCTATCAGAAGGGCGCTGACGAGAATTGCTCATGAAATCATTGAACGGAACAAGGGAATACAGGATTGTGTCCTTGTGGGAATAAAAACAAGGGGAATCCACTTGGCGGAAAGACTGGCAAGCCGCATAGAAGAAATAGAAGGCGCCAAAATTCCTGTAGGGGAGATAGACATCACTTTGTACCGTGACGATTTGACAGTGAAGACTCAAAATGATGAGCCGGAAGTGAAAGGTTCGGATCTTCCTGTCGATGTAACAGATAAAAAAGTGATCCTGATTGACGATGTCCTTTTTACGGGAAGAACGGTACGAGCCGCCCTGGATGCCCTGATGGATCTGGGAAGGCCAAGCACCATACAGCTGGCAGTCCTGGTAGACAGAGGGCACAGGGAGCTTCCGATCCGCGCTGACTTTGTTGGGAAAAACATCCCGACTTCAAGTTCGGAAAAGATTGTTGTCGAACTCACGGAAGTGGACGAAGAAGACCAAGTAACAATACATGATAATTAGATAGCTTTCCTTTTAAAGACAGTCCAGAGAGGCTGGCAAAGGAATCTCAATCCATACAGTTTCACCACAGGTGGGGCTTGATTGAAGAAACCTCTTTGCGCCCTCTGGCAGAGAGGTTTTTTTAATGCAGTGGAGAAAGAGGAGGAAACAACATGGCAGATAATAACGATATAGTATTAGATGTAAGAGATGTACCAAAAGCAGGACAGTGGCTGACACTGAGTCTGCAGCATTTGTTCGCGATGTTTGGCGCCACGGTCCTGGTACCGTACCTTGTGGAGCTCAGCCCGGCAGTCGCACTTGTATCCAGCGGTCTTGGAACGCTTGCATACCTGTTAATTACAAGGGGCAGAATACCTGCCTACCTAGGTTCATCGTTCGCCTTCATAGCCCCCATCATTTCAGCCAAAACGGTCGGCGGGCCAGAAGCCGCGATGATGGGAAGCTTTTTGGCAGGCTTGGTTTACGGTGTGGTTGCACTTCTGATTTCCAAGCTTGGCATAAGGTGGCTTTTGAAGATTCTGCCGCCGGTAGTTGTTGGACCTGTCATAATGGTCATTGGACTCGGGCTGGCAGGGACGGCCGTCAATATGGCCATGTATGAAAATCCTGGAGCAACTGAATTGGTATACAGTACCACACACTTTATGGTCGCATTGGCAACACTCTCCATCACCGTGATCGGATCGATGTTCTTCCGCGGGTTTCTTGGTCTCATTCCTATTCTTGCAGGCATTGTCGGAGGATACACCATCGCGTTTTTTGCAGGGATTGTAGACCTGGCCGGTGTTAAAACAGCACCTTGGTTCCAGGTTCCCGACTTTATTGTGCCTTTCGTCAACTACACACCTTCCTTCTCATGGGAAGTTGCAGCCATCATGGTGCCTGTGGCAATCGTAACACTTGCAGAACATACGGGAGACCAGATGGTCCTGAGTAAAGTAGCTGGAAGGAACTTTTTGAAACAGCCGGGCCTTCACCGCTCGATAATGGGTGATGGTGTGGCAACCATAATCGCATCTTTCCTTGGAGGGCCTCCAAACACCACTTACGGTGAAAACATAGGAGTTCTGGCTATCACGAGAGTATTCAGCGTGTTTGTCATCGGCGGTGCCGCGGTAATTGCTATCGCTTTCGGTTTCATTGGAAAGGTCACAGCGCTGATCGAATCGATTCCAACCGCCGTAATGGGGGGCGTATCGATCCTGTTGTTCGGTATCATAGCTTCAAGCGGGCTGCGCATGCTGATCGACAATAACATTGATTTAGGTAAAAAGAGAAACTTGATTATCTCTTCTGTCATCCTGGTCATCGGCGTCGGTGGTGCTTTTGTGGAAATCACTGACAAGCTGTCACTCTCCGGAATGGCGCTGGCAGCCATCGTCGGTGTGGTGCTGAATCTTGTATTGCCGGGACAGGATCCTGTAGTCGAAGAAGAAATGTTTAATGAGAACGCAGAGAATAAATAAAGAAGTAAACACCTTTTAAAAGAAGTCCAGAGAGGCTTAGAAGGGTGTTTGGATGAAGCATGGGAACTTGTTTTGCCTGATGGCGGACAGGTATACCCCTTGCCGATTCGAAACACCCTGATTAGAAGGTCAGGGTGTTTTTTTGCTGCCTAGGAAATTATAAAATCAAAGACTGAGGACAATTTATAGTGATGTTATCCACGTCCAGCTGCAGCGCCTAGCCCCTCGGGGTCAAATAACCCAAAGAGAATAAAAGGAAAGCCCGCCTTTTTTTCTCTTTGGAACATTTGCCTGTCGGGGCTGAGCAAGGCGCTTACGCTTTTGTTCTTGCCCTCAGCCGATCAATAGGAGGTTAGAAGATGAAGCATTTGCTGACAATGTCTGAATTAAGTTCCCATGAAATTGAAGAAATCCTCTCCCAGGCTGGAGAGTTTAAAAAAGGCGCACAGTGGAAACCGGCAGAACCAAAATACATAGCAAATCTGTTTTTCGAAAACAGCACCAGAACCAAATGCAGTTTCGAAATGGCAGAACGGAAACTCGGATTGGAAGTCATCCCTTTCGAAACGGGAACATCAAGCGTCTCCAAAGGGGAAACACTCTATGACACGGTCAAGACCCTGGAAGCAATCGGGGTCGACGCAGTTGTCATCAGGCATGAGAAAGACCGCTACTTCGATGACCTCAAAGATCACTTGTCCATTCCCGTCTTGAACGGGGGAGACGGCTGCGGAAACCACCCGACACAATGCTTATTGGACCTTATGACAATCAAAGAAGAGTTTGGAAGCTTTAAGGATTTGAAGATAAGTATTATAGGAGATATTTTACACAGCAGGGTGGCCAGGTCAAATGCGGAGGCATTGAAAAAACTGGGGGCGCGAGTATTCTTCTCAGGTCCGCCTGAGTGGTTTCCGCAGGACCTGATAGATAATGGAATGTACCTCCCGGTGGACGAAGCTGTCAGAACCGGTGATGCCGTTATGCTTCTCAGAGTCCAGCATGAAAGGCACAAGGCCACTGCATCATTATCAAAGGAACAGTACCACGGGCAATACGGTTTAACAGTGGAAAGGGAAAAGATGATGAAAGACAACGGCATCATCCTTCATCCGGCACCAGTCAACCGGGATGTGGAAATAGCAGATAGTCTTGTGGAAAGTGAGAGATCCAGAATATTTAAGCAGATGGAAAATGGTGTTTATGTAAGGATGGCTGTTTTAAAGAGAGCATTGGAAAACCAAGGAGGAGAATAAAACATGGCAACGATCATTAAAAACGCAATGTGGTTGGAAGAGAACGGAAATATATCTGCAAAAGATTTAAAGATAGCAGAGAAGAAGATTTCTGAAATCGGCGAGAATCTCCATGATGACAAGGCGGATATAGTGGACGCAAAAGGACAATTGATCCTGCCAGGTTTTGTGGATCTTCATGTCCATCTCCGCGAGCCCGGCGGTGAAAAAAAGGAAACCATAGCAACTGGAACAAAAGCAGCCGCAAAAGGCGGTTATACAACAGTCGCGGCAATGCCGAACACGAGGCCTGTACCGGATAATGCTGAAACTCTTCAATGGCTCAATGAAAGAATCAGCGAGACTGCAAGTGTCAGGGTCCTTCCGTATGCATCCATAACAGAAAGACAGACGGGCAAGAACTTGACAGACTTTTCCGCCCTTAAAGAAACAGGGGCCTTTGCTTTCACAGATGATGGAGTCGGGGTTCAGGAGGCAGGAAAGATGTATGAGGCCATGAAAGCTGCCGCAGCCATCGACAAAGCAATTGTTGCTCACTGTGAAGATAACAGCCTGATTTACGGGGGAGCAGTGCATGAAGGGCGTTTTTCCAAAGAAAATGGGTTCAAAGGGATCCCTTCAATCTGTGAGTCCGTCCAAATTGCCAGAGATGTGCTTCTTGCAGAAGCGGCTGGCTGCCACTATCATGTCTGCCACATCAGTACAAAAGAATCTGTCCGGGTGGTAAGGGATGCTAAAAAAGCTGGAATCAAAGTGACCGCAGAAGTTACACCGCATCACTTGCTGCTGTCAGAGGATGATATCCCTGGAGACGATGCCAACTACAAAATGAATCCTCCTCTCAGAAGCAAAGAGGACCGGGAAGCCCTGATTGAGGGACTGCTTGATGGAACCATTGACTTTATCGCAACGGATCATGCCCCTCATACGAAAGAAGAAAAATCAGAAGGCATAGCGCTTGCGCCATTTGGGATTGTCGGCTTGGAAACGGCATTTCCGCTGCTATATACCCATTTTGTTCAAAAAGAAGTTTTCAAACTTAACCAGTTGGTGAACTGGATGACGGCCAAGCCGGCAGAGACGTTTAAGCTGCCTTATGGAACTTTGGAGGTTGGAAGCTTGGCTGACATTACCCTGGTTGACCTGGAGGAACATAAGTCAATCAACCCTGAAAGCTTCTTATCAAAAGGAAGAAATACCCCATTTGCCGGCTGGAAGTGTCAAGGCTGGCCGAAAGCTACATTTGCAGAAGGAACTCTAGTATGGAAGGAAGGCGAAGAATGATGAAAAGACAGTTGATCCTTGATGACGGTACAGTTTTTATAGGAGAGGGCTTCGGAGCAGACACAGGTTCAGTGGGAGAGGTTGTTTTTAATACAGGGATGACGGGGTATCAGGAGATTTTGTCTGATCCTTCGTATTGCGGACAGATCATCACACTGACTTACCCTCTGATCGGGAATTATGGAATCAACCGTGACGATTTTGAATCGATCTCGCCGGCAATCAAAGGCTTTATCGTAAGAGAAGCGGCTGACTTTCCTTCTAACTGGAGAAGTGAGAATACATTGCATGATCTCCTGAAAGCCAAGGGGATTCCTGGATTGTCAGGCATAGATACCAGGATGCTGACAAGAAAGATCAGGGAACGCGGAACCATGAAAGGGATAATTTGCGGTGTCGAGGTGGATAAAGAGGAAATGCTCCACAAGCTGATGGCAACGGAATTGCCGACTAATCAAGTCAAACAGGTTTCGACTAAAACAGCCTACCCGAGCCCGGGCCGTGGATTTCGTGTGGTATTAGTTGATTTCGGAATGAAGCATGGAATCCTGAGAGAACTGAATAAAAGGGATTGCGATGTAATTGTTGTTCCTTATAATACGACTGCGGAGGAAATCAAAGCCTTGAACCCTGATGGTATCATGCTTTCAAACGGTCCTGGAGATCCGAAAGATGTACCGGAAGCCATAACGATGATCAATGAAATTCTCGGGGAGATCCCATTGTTCGGAATCTGTCTTGGGCATCAGCTCTTTGCCCTTGCAGGTGGAGGAGATACTTTCAAAATGAAATTCGGGCACCGCGGCTCCAACCATCCAGTGAAAGATCTCGCTACAGGTAAAATCGCCATTACTTCACAGAATCATGGCTACTCAGTTGATGCTGATTCTCTAGGCGCAACCCGGCTTGAAGCCACGCATATCGGTTTGAATGACGGAACGATTGAGGGGTTGAAGCATCTGGACCTCCCCGCATTCACGGTACAGTATCATCCGGAAGCTTCACCAGGACCCGAGGATGCCAATGGATTGTTCGATCAATTTATGACTATGATGGAAACGGAAAAGAGAAAGGAGATTTCACATGCCTAAACGTACAGATATCAAAACCATATTAGTTATCGGAAGCGGACCGATTGTCATCGGCCAGGCTGCAGAATTTGACTATGCGGGTACACAAGCTTGCATCGCACTGAAAGAAGAAGGCTACAAGGTTATTCTCGTTAACTCTAATCCGGCGACAATCATGACAGACAGTGAAATCGCGGATAAGGTTTACATCGAGCCTTTGACTCTCGAATTTGTCAGCAGAATCATTCGCAAAGAGCGTCCGGATGCCCTTCTTCCGACTCTTGGAGGACAAACGGGCTTGAATATGGCCGTTGAGCTGGCTAACGCGGGTGTATTGGAAGAGTGCCATGTGGAAATTCTCGGAACGAAATTATCAGCAATCGAACAAGCTGAAGACCGTGATCTTTTCCGCAAACTGATGAATGAGCTGAATGAACCTGTGCCTCAGAGCGAAATCATCCATAATGTCGAAGAAGCTTTCCAGTTTGTTGAAGAGGTAGGGTATCCTGTCATAGTGCGCCCGGCTTATACACTGGGAGGAACCGGTGGAGGAATCTGCCATCATCGTGAAGAATTGATCGAAATTGTCAGCAGCGGGCTGAAATACAGTCCTGTTACTCAATGTTTGCTGGAAAAAAGCATCGCAGGCTTCAAGGAGATTGAATACGAGGTTATGCGGGACAGCAATGACAGTGCCATCGTAGTCTGCAATATGGAGAACTTTGACCCTGTAGGAATCCATACAGGAGATTCCATTGTTGTGGCTCCAAGCCAGACGCTGAGCGACCGTGAGTATCAAATGCTGAGAAACTGCTCATTGAAAATCATCCGCGCTCTCGGTATAGAAGGAGGGTGCAACGTTCAGCTCGCCCTGGATCCAGACAGCTTTCAGTACTACATTATTGAAGTGAATCCGCGGGTGAGCCGTTCATCTGCACTGGCTTCCAAAGCCACTGGATACCCAATCGCCAAACTGGCTGCCAAGATTGCGGTTGGATTGAACCTGGATGAAATGATGAATCCTGTTACAGGAAAAACCTATGCAAGCTTTGAGCCGGCATTAGACTATATCGTCTCGAAAATCCCACGCTGGCCATTCGACAAATTCGAGTCGGCAAAAAGAAACCTTGGCACACAGATGAAAGCTACCGGCGAAGTCATGGCGATCGGCCGGACGTTTGAAGAGTCCATTTTAAAAGCGGTGCGTTCTTTGGAAAGCAACGTGTATCATCTCGAACTTGAAGATGCCGGCAGCTTTGAGAATGCGCTGATTGAAAAACGCATTAGAAAAGCCGGAGATGAAAGACTTTTCTATATAGGTGAAGCACTGCGCCGCGGAGTGACGATTGAAACCATCCATGAATGGAGCAAAATCGACTTGTTCTTCCTTCATAAATTGAAGAAAATTGTAGACTTTGAGGCTGAACTGTCAGCCGCTCCTTTTAACCTGGAGATTGCTGAAAAAGCAAAGAGGATGGGATTTGCGGATATTACCCTTGCGAAGTTGTGGAATGCAGCTGAAAAAGAAGTTTATGAGTGGAGAAAAGAACAAGAACTGATACCGGTTTATAAAATGGTGGATACCTGCGCAGCAGAGTTCGAATCTGAAACTCCATATTTTTATGGAACATATGAAAGAGAAAATGAATCAGTTGTAACGGAAAAGAAAAGTGTGATGGTGCTCGGTTCCGGGCCGATCCGCATCGGACAGGGAGTGGAGTTCGATTATGCAACTGTCCACTCTGTCTGGGCGATCAAAGAGGCGGGTTATGAAGCAATCATTGTCAATAATAATCCAGAAACCGTCTCAACGGACTTCAGCATCTCTGACAAGCTTTACTTTGAACCACTAACCATTGAGGATGTCATGCATATCATCGACCTCGAAAAGCCAGAAGGTGTTGTTGTGCAATTCGGCGGACAAACAGCGATCAACCTGGCAGCACAGCTGGTGGAAAGAGGTGTGAAAATCCTCGGGACATCATTGGAGGATCTGGACCGCGCTGAAAACCGGGATAAATTTGAATATACCTTGGGAACCCTTGGCATCCCGCAGCCTGAAGGCAAAACGGCCGTTACGGTTGAAGGGGCTGTAAAGATTGCTGAAAACATCGGATACCCTGTCTTGGTCCGCCCCTCCTATGTTCTGGGTGGCAGGGCAATGGAAATTGTTTATGGAAAAGAAGATCTTCTTCAATACATGAAGAATGCAGTTAAGATCAACCCGGAACACCCTGTCCTGATTGACCGTTATTTAATCGGAAAAGAGATAGAAGTCGACGCCATCTCAGACGGTAAAGATGTCGTGATTCCAGGGATTATGGAGCACATCGAGAGAGCTGGTGTCCATTCAGGAGATTCCATTGCTGTCTATCCGCCTCAGCAGCTGACCAGGGAACAGAAAGATAGAATAATAGAATATACCACCAAGCTTGCAAAAGGATTGAATATTATTGGTTTGTTGAACATCCAGTATGTCATCAGCAAGAATGAAGTCTATGTCCTGGAGGTTAATCCGCGTTCAAGCCGGACAGTGCCATTCTTGAGCAAAATCACGAATGTGCCTATGGCAAACCTAGCGACCAAGGTCATTTTGGGAAGAACGCTGGAAGAAATGGGATATCAGTCCGGACTTGTGCCTGAGAAGAAGGGTGTATATGTAAAGGTTCCAGTATTCTCGTTTGCCAAACTGAGAAGAGTGGACATTACTTTAGGGCCTGAAATGAAATCCACCGGCGAAGTCATGGGGAAAGATTTGACACTGGAAAAAGCTTTGTATAAAGGAATCGTGGCGGCAGGAATGCAGATGAAGGAGTACGGTTCGGTTCTTCTGACAGTCGCTGATAAAGATAAAGAAGAAGCTCTAGGATTGGCAAAGCGCTTTGTGAATATCGGCTATCAGATCCTGGCAACCAAAGGAACGGCGGATGTCCTGAGATCAGAAGGAATCCCGGTCAAAGAAGTCGATAAAATCGGTTCCGATGGGCCAACATTGCTGGATGTTATCCAGAGTGGTGAAACACAGCTTGTCATCAACACATTGACAAAAGGCAAGCAGCCGCAGAGGGACGGATTCAGGATCAGACGTGAATCAGTCGAGAATGGTATCCCATGCCTGACATCCCTTGATACAGCGGAAGCCATCCTCAAAGTGTTCGAATCTATGACATTCTCCGCGGAAGCCATGGATGGTGCAGACGAAAAGCAAGAGGCGGTACTTCTATGATCAAAAAGGATCTTATGAAAATACTATCCAATGAAGAAATCGCAGATAATATCTTCAAAATGGTTGTATCCGGGGATCTTGTCTCCGAATTGAATGAACCGGGACAGTTCCTTCACTTTAAAACAGGGACAGGGGCGGAACCGCTCCTGCGCCGTCCCATCAGTATCGCAGAGATAGATAAAGAGAATAACAGTCTCACGGTCATCTACCGGGCGGAAGGCAGAGGGACAAAACTACTTTCGGGGGAAAGAGAAGGTGCTTTTGCAGACGTGCTGGGCCCCCTTGGGAATGGGTTCCCAATCCACGCAGAAGATGAAGGAAAGACAGCCTTGCTGGTAGGGGGCGGCATTGGAGTGCCGCCGCTCTATGAGCTGTCGAGGCAGCTGGTGAAAAAAGGGATAAAGGTTCTGCATGTATTAGGTTTTCAAAATCGCAGTGCAGCCTTTTATGAAGAAGAGTTTGCCCAGCTTGGCCCTACTTATATCGCAACAGTGGACGGATCACTTGGATCCAAAGGATTCGTCACTGATGTAATAAAAGAGGAGGGGGTTCAATTTGACCTCTTCTATTCTTGCGGACCAAAAGCCATGCTGGCTGCCCTCAGCAGCACGTATGGAGACAGCAAGGGGTATATTTCCTTAGAAGAAAGGATGGGCTGCGGAATTGGTGCGTGCTTTGCCTGTGTATGTGAAAAGGCGGTTAACGACGTTGATAAAAACTATGTAAAGATCTGCAGCGACGGCCCAGTATTTCCAGTAGGGATGGTGAAGTTATGAATAAGCTGAAGATAGAGCTTCCAGGTTTGAGCTTAAAGAACCCTGTCATGCCGGCTTCGGGATGTTTCGGATTTGGGAAGGAATTCGCCGGACTATATGATTTGAGCCAGCTTGGTGCAATCATGATTAAGGCGACCACTCTTGATACGAGGTTTGGAAACCCAACCCCTCGTGTTGCAGAAACCTCTTCAGGGATGCTCAATGCTATAGGGCTGCAAAACCCCGGTCTCCAAAAAGTCATGACAGAGGAACTTCCGTGGCTTGAGAAATATGATGTTCCAATCATTGCGAACGTAGCAGGTTCCCAGACAGAAGACTATGTGGAGGTTGCTGAAACCATTTCGGCCGCACCCAATGTTAAGGCGCTGGAGCTCAACATCTCCTGCCCGAATGTCAAAACCGGGGGAATCGCCTTCGGAACAGTGCCTGAAATTGCAAAAGAACTGACTAAAAAAGTGAAGGCAGTTTCATCCGTTCCTGTATATGTGAAGCTTTCTCCAAATGTCGCGAATATAGTTGAAATGGCGAAAGCGGTGCAAGAAGGCGGAGCAGATGGTCTGACGATGATCAATACACTAATCGGGATGAGAATTGATACAAGAACAGGCAAGCCGGTCATCGCCAATGGTACAGGCGGACTATCAGGCCCTGCCATCAAACCTGTCAGCATCCGCATGGTGTATGAAGTCAGCCAGCATGTCAGCATCCCGATCATCGGTATGGGCGGCATCCAGACGGTCGACGATATAATTGAATTTTTTTATGCGGGTGCAAGTGCCGTCGCGGTCGGCACTGCCAATTTTGTCGATCCGTTCATTTGCCCGGAATTGATCAACGGCCTGCAGGAAATATTGGATGAGATGGGCGTGGACCACATATCTCAATTGACAGGAAGGAGCTGGAAAACTAATGGAGCGGGAGCCTATAGTCGCGCTTGATTTTCCAACATGGGAAATCAGCAGATCTTTTTTAGAAAAAATGGATACTTCCCTTTTTGTCAAAGTGGGAATGGAACTTTATTTGCAAAATGGTCCGATGATCATCGAAGAGTTGAAAAAGATGAACCACCGAATTTTCCTGGACCTAAAGCTTCATGATATACCGAATACTGTCGGCCGGGCAATGAAGGGGCTTGCACAGTTGGAAATCGATCTCATCAATGTCCATGCAGCTGGAGGGGTGCAAATGATGGAGCATGCCCTTAACGGCTTGGTTCAGGGAACTCCTTCGGGGAAAGAAAGGCCAATGCTGATTTCTGTCACACAGCTAACTTCCACCTCAGAAGAACAAATGAAGAAGGAACAGTTGATAGACCAGCCTTTGATCAATTCGGTCCTTCATTATGCGAAGATAACCATGGAAGCGGGGCTGGACGGGGTGGTTTGTTCCCCCCATGAAGCTGCAGCCATCAGGGAGTTATGCGGTGAAGATTTTCTGCGTGTAACCCCTGGGATTCGCCTTCTTGGTGATGCCACTCAAGATCAGAAGCGGATAGCGTCGCCTTCACAAGCCCGTCAGCTTGGTTCATCTGCGATTGTGGTAGGCAGAAGCATTACAGGAGCGGATGATCCCGCGAAAGCGTATCTCAAAGTGAAATCAGAATGGGAGGGGCAAGTATGAAAAAGGAAATCGCACAGCAGTTATTGAATATTGAGGCAGTATTCCTTAAACCGAATGACCCGTTTACATGGTCTTCCGGTTTGAAGTCTCCAATCTATTGTGATAACCGTCTGACTATCTCTTACCCTGAAGTGCGCAGAATGATAGCCCAGGGAATCTCTGAAAATATCAAGAATCATTTTCCGGATGCAGAAATGATCGCCGGAACAGCAACAGCGGGAATTCCGCATGCGTCCTGGGTCAGTGAAATCCTCGATCTGCCGATGTGCTATGTGCGATCAAAACCGAAGGCACACGGCAAAGGAAGCCAGATTGAAGGAAAAGTGTCAGCAGGGCAGAAGGTTGTCGTAGTGGAAGATCTTATTTCAACAGGAGGCAGCTGTATATCTGCTGTCAACGCACTGAGAGAGGAAGGCTGTGAAGTGCTGGGGGTAGCAGCTATTTTCACCTACGAGCTGCATAGCGGCATCGACAAATTGGCAGAAGCAGATATTAAAGCAGTGTCTCTCTCAGACTATTCATCTCTTTTGGAAGCTGCTCATGAAAATAATTACATAGAAGAGCAGGACCTGGAAGCGTTAAGAAGCTGGAAAGAAAACCCTGAAAAATGGGGAACGAAATACTAAGGGTTAAGAAGCGGGCATTAAGTGATGCCTGTTTCAGCTTGCAGACAAAGACCAAAATGGACTTTAGCCTGCAAGTTTTTTTTGTCTTGAATACTTCGAGTTGATGGTATCGATGTGGGTATGTAGAGACCCTAACTGATAGAAAAGGTGTCTTGAATGAGCTCCTAAAGGTCCAATGTCAATGGAAATTGCCAAGCGTGTACCTTTAATAGCAGGGTGTTCAAATGCCAATCATACTGCTAAGTCTATTTTTTGCACTGAAACTATTTTCTTTAAAATCAATACCACCCAAGTGAGGCTAAAAAGCTAAAAAAATAAGGGAAGAAATTCCGCTTATTTGCTAAAAAGATGATGAAAATGGTCCATTTAGCTGTGCATAAGCGGAAAAATTCCGCTTATTCTAGATTATTCATTTCCTTTACAGGTAAACCGCCTGCTTGAATGGAGGAAGTGTTAGGGAGATCTGCTTCTCCTCTCATGAAGAAAGATTTTCTATACCTCGCTATGAGCTCGCTGGAACCCTTGGCATAGCCAGGGGTTTTCAGGACCATGAATATGAAAAAGGACGAAATCCAATGAGATTTCGTCCTTTTCGCTAGGTTACGGAATCTTGTTAAGAAAAGATGATTCCGTAAACGCATTATTCTTTTTTCATACCTCGTACTGTGTCAAGACTTGGTGTAGTATAGACCGTTTGCTGTCCGTCATAAGTAACAAAACCTGGTTTCGCGCCATTCGGTTTCTTCACGTTTCTTACAGCTGTGAAGTCGACAGGGACAGAACTTGATTCCCGGGCTTTGCTGAAATAGGCAGCCAATACTGCGGCTTCTTTTATTGTCTCTTCAGAAGGAGTCTTGCTTCTGATGACAACATGGGAACCAGGGATATCCTTTGTATGCAGCCAGATTTCTTCTTTGCCGGCTAGTTTATTCGTCAGATAATCGTTTTGTTTATTATTTTTGCCGACAAGGATGGTTGTTCCATCGCTTGCTAAATAAGACTCCAGGGAAGGCTTCTCATTGACCTTCTTCTTCTTCTTCTCTTTTTTTGCTTTGAGGTAGCCTTCTTCGCCAAGCTCTTCACGAATTTCCAGGATATCTTTAGGTGAGGCCGATTCAAGCTGTTGCAGCAATTGATCTAAATACAGTATCTCTTCTTTTGCTTTTACAATCTGCTCCTGGACGATCCTGATGGCTGTTTTTGCCTTTGAATATCTGGAGAAGTAATGCTGGGCGTTTTCGGAAGGAGACTTCCTGGTGTCCAGATCGATAATGACTGTCCCGCTTTCTTCGTCATAATAATTCACCACTTCAATCTCGCTCATACCTCTTTCGACCGCGTACAGGTTGGCTGTCAAAAGTTCCCCGTACAGCTGATAGGTGTCCGCATTTTCGGCTTCTTTCAAGGTCTTTTGAAGTTTTAAGATTTTGGTTTTATTTTTGTCCCGCTCATTTTTAAGCAGCCTTTCGAGGTCGTTTCCTTGCTGTTTGACCCGGTCTCTCTCTGCCTTTTGATGAAAATAGCGGTCCAGGAGACTGCTTAGGCTGGGAAAACTGGTATGCTCTCCTTCTAGATGCTGAAGATCCAGGAAATAAAACGTTTCTTTATCTCCTCTGATCAATGTCGGCCGATACGCACGCTCTTTAACCGGGAGCAGCAGCTGAAGAAGCGCATTCGGCAAACTGGTCCTGGTCGGAAGTCCTGCCCTGTGCAGTACTTCTTTTGCAAACAATGGAGAAAGACCTGAAAACGAGCCGACAATTTGCTTATCGAGCTTTCCGCTATTGAAATCGATGCTTCTCAAGATATCTTCACTGTCTGTCTCAAGAGGATTTTTTTTATCCTGTGGCGGTGGAAACTTATATTCGTTACCAGGCAGCACCGTCCTGTAACTATTGATGGAAGGCGGAATGTGTTTGATCGAATCGAGGATCATATTCCTGCTCTTGTCTACGATGACGATATTGCTGTGCCGGCCCATGATTTCGATGATCAGCTGCTTATAAGAAACGTCCCCGATTTCACTGCGTCCTTTTATTTCAAAAATGATAATTCTGTCGAGCTCTTTTTGGTAAACATCTTCTATGATGTAGCCTTCAAGGTGTTTTCGCAGCAGCATACAGAACATGGGTGGCGCTGCGGGATTTTCATAACTTTGGGAAGTCAGCTGCGCTCGTGCATAGCTGGGGTGTGCGGACAACAGTAATTTATGATTTTTCCCTTGAGATCGTACTATTAAAATGATTTCGTTTTTATAAGGCTGGTGTATCTTGTTGATGCGCCCGCCTCTTAAATTATCGCAGAGCTCTTCGCTCATTGCTTTAGTAAATAATCCATCGAATGACATCTTCTACATCCTCTTCTATAGATAATTAGAATTTATAATTTTAGCTTTTGTACTTAGAGTCTTTTGCTTTAGAATAGTCCCCGTTTTTCGAAGTATTGATAGTTACATACAACTTAAGCAGAATTGGTTTTCTGAATTTTTAGTTGAAATCCTAAAAGGATAACAATCCGTACTTTAAAAGGCAGCAACATACAGAGGGAAGAAAGCAATTTATAAAATCCTTGGATTCACATTTGCAAAGCTTAATAATATGGTAGAAAAAATTGTATGGAAAGAAATATTCCTTTTTTAAACATGACCTTGGTGAACTCTCTTTGCTATTCAGCGTAGATTGTGGCGGAAGGTGTGCGACCTCCTGACTAGCGGGCGTCTAGTTCCAGCACCTAGCCCCTCGGGGTCAAATAACCTCAAGAGAATAAAAGGAAAGACCGCCTTTTTTCGCTTTGGAACATTTGCCTGTCGGGCCTGAGCAGGGCGCATCCACTTTTTATAGAGGCGTAGCCGAGGAGGCTCATCGCCCGCCCCGCGGAGTCGTACACCTTTAGCGGAAATCAACTACACTTTGTGAAAAAGCATATCCTTATTTTTTTGCTTTTTCATCTATCATCTTTTTTTGTTTTCTTGAAGTAAATCCTCAATTATTCTTCCTTCTATAAGAATCATATCATTTTTTGGGACGAGTCTGAATAATAATGCAATGAGCAGGAGAACTTTTCGGAGAATAAATGGGAGAGTGAGTTGGTTGAATGAGATACCATGAGATGCGGCAGGAAGATATAGAAAAGACGGTCAATACTGATTTTACAAATGGCCTTACCCAAGAGGAAGCAGAGAAAAAGCAAAAGCAGTTTGGATTCAATGAACTGCAGGAGGCTGAGAAGCAGTCAGCTTTATTGTTGTTCTTCAGTCAATTCAAAGATTTCATGGTCATCGTATTATTGGCTGCAACCCTTATCTCGGGACTGCTGGGAGAGTATATAGATGCGATAGCCATTATAGCCATTGTTCTGATAAACGGCTTTCTTGGTTTCTTTCAAGAGAGAAAAGCTGAAAAGTCATTAAATGCTTTAAAGGAACTCTCGGCGCCGCAAGTGAATGTACTGCGGGATGGGAATTGGACAAAAGTTCCGTCGAAAGAAGTGGTTCCGGGTGACATCATTAAATTCTCAAGCGGTGACCGTATCGGGGCAGATGTAAGGCTGATTACGGTTAACAATCTTGAAATAGAAGAGTCTGCTTTGACAGGGGAGTCTGTACCTGTTGCCAAAAGAACAGGGGAAGTTGTAGGAGAAAATGTAAATCTTGGAGACTTGGAAAATATGGCTTTCATGGGCACGATGGTGACCAGAGGAAATGGAGTCGGTGTAGTGACAGCTACCGGGATGGGTACTGCGATGGGGAAAATTGCAGACATGATCCAAACAGCTGAGACAATGGTGACTCCTCTGCAAAGAAGGCTTGAGCAGCTTGGAAAGATTTTGATTACGGTGGCTTTGGTGTTAACCGCTCTTGTAGTCGGGATAGGGGTCATTCAGGGACATGATATGTACACAATGTTCCTTGCTGGAGTTTCTTTGGCAGTAGCTGCTATACCAGAAGGACTGCCCGCAATCGTTACCGTTGCATTATCCCTGGGGGTTCAAAGGATGATCAGGCGAAACGCCATTGTCCGAAAACTTCCTGCAGTGGAAACACTCGGATGTGCATCTGTCATCTGCTCGGATAAGACAGGAACATTGACCCAAAACAAGATGACTGTGACACATCTTTGGAGTGGGGGAAACACATGGACAGTCAGCGGCACAGGCTACGATCCTGAAGGAAGCTTCTACCATCGTGAAGAAAGAGTAAGCCCAGTTTCGGAAAAATCGTTAAACCAGCTGCTGACATTCGGACTGCTGTGCAATAATGCAAAACTGCGGGTGAAGGATGAAGAGTATGTCCTGGATGGAGATCCTACAGAAGGAGCCCTGCTTGTTGCTGCTTTAAAAGCTGGAATGCAAAGAGAAGCGCTTCTTGGAAAGTTCACAATCGAGAAGGAGTTTCCATTCGATTCCACCAGGAAGATGATGAGTATAGTGGTTAAAGACAATGAAGGCAAACGGTTCATTGTGACAAAAGGTGCACCTGATGTCTTGGTGGATATAAGTGAATCGATTCTTTGGAATGAAAAGCTTCAATACCGGACTAAAGAATTCACAGAAAAAGTACAGGGAGCCATTCATGAACTGGCATCCAATGCTTTGAGAACGATCGCTATCGCTTATGCCCCCTGGACATCGACTGTACTCCCGAAGAATGAGGAGGAAGCGGAAAAAGGACTGACTCTCATTGGGCTGCAGGGAATGATAGACCCTCCGAGGCCGGAAGTAAAACAAGCTGTCAAAGAATGCAGGCAGGCCGGCATCAAGACAGTGATGATCACAGGAGACCACGTCATAACAGCAAAAGCGATTGCAAGGGAACTCGGTATACTAAGAACACAGGATAAGGTTCTCGAGGGGGCAGAATTGAACAGCATGGAAGTCTCGGATCTCGAGGAAGTTGTCGAAAACGTTTCGGTGTTTGCAAGGGTCTCTCCTGAACATAAATTGAAAATCGTCAAAGCGCTTCAAAACCGGGGACATGTCGTTGCCATGACCGGTGATGGCGTGAATGATGCTCCTGCCATCAAAGCGGCTGACATCGGGGTGGCTATGGGTATAACTGGAACAGATGTGGCAAAGGAGGCATCCTCCCTTGTATTGCTGGATGATAACTTTGCAACGATTAAGTCGGCTATCAACGAAGGCAGAAATATTTATGAAAATATCCGGAAGTTCATTCGGTATCTTCTCGCTTCCAATGTCGGTGAGATACTGGTCATGCTTTTTGCGATGATTCTTGCCCTGCCACTACCGCTCGTACCGATTCAGATTCTATGGGTCAACCTTGTCACAGATGGCTTGCCGGCCATGGCTCTTGGACTTGATAAGCCTGAAGAGGATGTGATGAAGCGGAAGCCAAGGCATCCGAAAGAAGGGGTGTTTGCCAGGGGGCTGGGCTGGAAAGTTGTTTCCAGGGGATTTTTAATCGGACTCGCGACTCTTGCTGCTTTCATCCTGGCTTACAAGCAGCATCCAGATCATCTTGCTTACGCTCAGACAGTTGCCTTTGCTACTCTGGTCATGGCTCAATTAATCCACGTGTTTGACTGCAGAAGCGAAAAATCGGTATTTGCCCGTAACCCATTCGGAAATATGTATCTTGTCTGGGCGGTCATATCATCACTTATCTTAATGCTGCTCGTCATCTATCTGCCTGGACTGCAGCCAATTTTCCATACAGTTTCAATTGAACTTAAAGATTGGCTCTTGATCGCTGGAATGAGTGCATTACCGACGTTTTTACTTGCTGGATCATTTTTTGCAGGAAAAAACGTTAAGATGTGATATAATCCTAAAGGTAGTAGAGTGCATACTCTATTACCTTTTTTATGATTGTTTCCTCTTGTAATGCATGACAGACGTTATAGCAGTACAATTAACAGGCTTTCTCATTACATGGGGCTGCGTTTGCTGACTTCAGATTTCTTTCTATAATGCTAAATTTGAAGGCTTTTATTTAATTATTTTACTCTGCTATTACAATGTACAGGGTGCAGCAAGCAGCAGTGTGTATGCAAAACAGCGTAACTAAGTGATAAAACGACTGAAAGATTGGATGTGACTGTTAATGGTTGTGAGCATGACCGGCTTTGGCAGGGCTAGAGTGGAGTCGGGACAACATGTGGTTACGGTCGAGATGAAATCGGTGAATCACCGCTTTTGCGAGTTAAATATCCGCACGCCTAAACAACTGGTTAAAATAGAGGAAAAGTTAAAGAAACGAATGACCGAATACATAAAGCGGGGGAAAGCAGACGCCTTCATCACAATTACAGGGGAAGGGCTTGTCCACCGGAAACTTAAGGTCGATTGGCAGCTGGCCGATGATTATATACAAAGCATACATACTTTGAAAGAAAAATTCTCCCTTAAGGATGAAGTCCGGCTGCAGGATATCTTACAGAGGGATGAACTTATATCTATTGAAGAAACAGAAGAAGAGAACGATGAACTTGAAAACCTCGTCGAACAAGCACTTCTGCAATCGCTTGAAGATCTGACAGCAATGCGGAGGGCAGAGGGGGAAAAGCTGCATGAAGATCTCCTGTCCCATATCCGCTTATTCAGTGAAACCCTGCATTCAATAAATGAACATGTCCCCAAAGTTATGAACCAATATAGAGCCAGGCTGGAACGGAAAATCAAGGAACTCACTGAAAATCAAGCAGATGAGTCAAGAATCCTGACGGAAATTGCCATCTTTGCAGATAAAAGCGATATTTCTGAAGAGATAACCAGGCTGGAAAGCCATTTGACTCAATTTACGGCTTCCGTCAGCCAGGATGTTCCGATCGGGCGCAAACTTGATTTCATTATCCAGGAAATGAACAGGGAAGTGAATACGATTGGTTCCAAAGCAAACGATGCGAAATTAGCTGCCTTTGTAGTGGAAATGAAAACCTGCCTTGAGAAATTGAGGGAACAAGTGCAGAATGTGGAATGAATTGATTATTTTTTGTTGGATAAGGTCAAAATAGACTATTGAATGGAGGAGCATTATGTCTATAAAGCTCATTAATATAGGGTTTGGCAATATAGTATCGGCGAACCGGATCATCTCTATCGTCAGTCCTGAATCAGCACCGATCAAAAGGCTCATTCAGGATGCCAGGGATCGGGGAACACTGGTTGACGCCACTTATGGAAGACGGACCAGGGCAGTAATCATCACTGACAGCGATCATGTGATTTTATCGGCGGTCCAGCCGGAGACGGTTGCGGCTCGTTTAACGGATAAAGATGATATTTCTGAAGAAGGGCAGGGTAAATAATGAAAGAAAAAGGGCTGCTTATTGTGCTTTCCGGTCCTTCGGGTGTAGGGAAAGGTACAGTACGTAAAGAAATATTTTCCCAAGAGGATACTCGTTTTGAGTATTCCATTTCCATGACGACCCGGCTTCCGAGAGAAGGAGAAGTAGATGGTGTTGATTATTTCTTCAAATCACGCGAAGAATTTGAAAACCTCATCGAAAAAGGGAAGCTGTTGGAATATGCTGAGTTTGTCGGCAATTATTATGGAACTCCTGAAGACTATGTCCGCGAGACTATTAATAACGGAAAAGATGTCTTTCTGGAAATCGAGGTTCAGGGAGCTAAGCAGATCAGGGAGAAGTTCCCTGAGGGACTTTTTATTTTCCTTGCTCCTCCGAGTCTGTCTGAGCTTCAAAACAGAATTACGACAAGGGGAACAGAGACTGAGGATTTGATCCTTAATCGGATGACCACCGCAAGAAAAGAAATAGAAATGATGGACTTATACGATTATGTAGTGGAAAATGATAAGGTAGAAAATGCTACAGAAAAAATCAAATCCATTGTGCAGGCGGAACATTGCCGGATAGAGCGTGTGAAGCAGCGTTACCAAAAAATGTTGGAGGTAGATTGAATGTTAAACCCATCCATTGATTCCTTAATGAAAAAGATTGATTCCAAGTACTCTCTTGTAAGCATTGCTGCAAAGCGTGCAAGATCGCTTCAGGAAGTGGAGGATTTTATGCTTGATAAGTATGTCTCTGAAAAATATGTGGGAAAAGCATTAGAAGAGATTGAAGCGGGCAAATTGTCAATGAAGGAAAGAGAAGCTGGAGCCGTTTATTCAGACGAGTAAACAAAAACAAGTGCAAGCGGAGCATATTAATGAGGGACTGACACCTGGGGTTCAATTTAAACCTTGTGGGTCAGCCCCTTATTTTCTTTTTATAAAGTAATCCTTCATAATATAATAGAGATAATTCAATGCCAGGGCTTGAAGAGCTGTCTCTTGCTAAAATTTATAAGAGCGCCATATTAAATGCTGAAGGCTAACCATTTATCACCCGCACTGTTTATTTGTGGTGCGGTCTTTAGTGAAGAGGAGTCGAGTACCTGCTGCGGAAAGCAATTATTTCCAGCGGAGGCTTTATATTAAAAAGTGCTAAAGTTTACAAAAAGCTCTTTTATTATAGATTGTTGCTTTTGCTATTTTACCTTCATCCTCCTTTTACTCAGGAGGATTGCAGCTGAACTCCATTACTTCTCAGGAGGCACAATCTTTGCGAAGAGAGCATTATAAAAGGCTCTTTTCGTAAACTTTGTTGCTATTTAATATGATTTTCGTAAGCTAATGCTAAAAATCACCGTAATTATCCTGGTAAGCAATAAAGAAAAGAGCTTCTCACCCCGTTAAGAGAGAAAAACCTTAGTATTCAGGGGAAAGTCCGGCGGCTCTTGAGATTTTTCCGAAAGCAACAATAAATGCGAAAACAGCATTATAAAAGAGCCTTTTAAAAAACCATTAAAACGAACTGAACGAAATGAGGGGATTGTATGGTGAAGGGCAAGAAAATCCTGCTATGTGTAACAGGAGGAATAGCTGTCTATAAAGCGGCAGCACTTACGAGTAAGCTGGTACAGGCTGGAGCCAATGTTAAAGTGATCATGAGTTCATCAGCGAGACAGTTCGTCACACCATTAACATTTCAAGCATTGTCCCGAAACGATGTGTTTACAGATACATTCGATGAAAAGAACCCTGAAGTGATTGCACATATAGATCTGGCTGACTGGGCAGATCTTGTGCTTGTAGCACCAGCTACTGCGAATGTGATTGGAAAGCTGGCACATGGAATAGGCGATGACATGGTGACAACCACCCTTCTGGCTGTGACTGCACCAGTCTGGATAGCCCCTGCCATGAATGTACATATGTATGGCCACCCTGCTGTCCAAAAAAATATCAAGGAGCTTTATTCATTTGGGTATCGTTTTATCGAACCAAGTGAAGGGTACCTTGCTTGCGGATATGTAGGGAAGGGGAGACTTGAAGAACCGGAAAAGATCGTCGGGCACATAGAGGATTTCTTTCACAACCAGACACCTGTCTTCAAAGGGAAAAAGCTGATCATTACGGCAGGTCCAACCCGGGAAAAAATCGATCCAGTCCGTTTTTTCAGTAACCGGTCTTCGGGTAAGATGGGGTTTGCCCTTGCGGAGGAAGCCGCAAAGCTTGGGGCTGAAGTGACCTTGGTTTCAGGTCCTGTTTCGCTTGAGGCTCCTCATGGAGTGAAGCTCATCACAATAGAGAGTGCCGAGGACATGTACAATGAAGTGTTAAATGTCTTTGATTCTGCTGATATTGTGATCAAAAGCGCAGCGGTGGCGGACTACAGGCCCAAAGTGACTTCTGATATGAAAATGAAAAAAAGGACGGAGACCTGGCGATTGAATTCGAAAGGACAAAAGATATCCTGAAAACCCTGGGAGAAAAAAAGACGGCCAGCTGCTTATCGGATTTGCGGCAGAAACAAATAACGTAGAGCAGTATGCTGCAGAGAAGCTGAGGAAGAAAAATGCTGATATGATTGTTGCAAACAATATCACGGTGGAAGGTGCCGGTTTCGCCGGGGATACCAATATAGTCACTGTGTTCAGGAAAGACGGCACTCAGAGGGAACTTCCGTTATTATCGAAAGCGGATACCGCTAAAGAGATACTTTATGAAATCAAGAACTTGATGGATAAAGGTTGATAAGAATGAAGATTGCAAGTGTAATTGTCGATGTTCCCACTATGCAGACGGACAGGGTGTTTGACTATTCAATCCCTGCAATTTGGCAGGGGAAGATCTTTCCTGGAATGAGGGTCATTGTTCCATTCGGTCCACGAAAAATTCAAGGTTTTGTGACTGGTCTTAAAGATAAATCAAGTGCTGCCAAGCTCAAGGATCTCGTTCAGCCAATGGATCTTACTCCTGTCCTGAATGAAGATCTGCTGAATGTGGCCGACTGGCTGACAAGGCAGACGCTTTGCTTTAAAATATCAGCCCTTCAAGTTATGCTGCCAGCTGCCATGAAAGCAAAATATGAGAAGAAGATTCTGGTGAATCCGGATAAAAGAGACCTTTTGTCCCCAGAAGCCGCTGAGCTTTTCTACAATAACGATGAAGTACCATGGAAATACGCAGAAGAGGCAGGGATCCTTCCCTTGCTGCAAAAAGAAATCAAAACTGGAAGTCTTGATGTGTTTTACAGTGTGAAATCAAAAGGCAAGAAGAAAACGGTCCAGATGGTTTCCCCAGCATTGCCAAAAGAAAAATGATGGATGAAATCGAAGCGCTTCCCTCCAATGCTGAAAAACAAAAAGCTGTACTGAAACACGTTCTCTCAGCCGAAAGCAATGAAGGAGTACCGGCAAAAGAGGCTGCAGATGCTGCAGGAGCTTCCTCCGCAACTGTAAAAGCTCTTGTGGATAAAGGACTGTTGATCAAGAAGCATCGGGAAGTGTACCGTAATCCTTTCGCCCACAAGATTTTCAAAAAAACCAGCCCTCTGCCCCTTACCGAGCAGCAGGAAAAGGCGATAACCCCCATTCTCCATGCGGTAGAACATGACCAGCATGAAACCTTTCTATTATACGGTGTGACAGGAAGCGGGAAAACGGAAGTCTATCTCCAGTCGATCCAGGAAGTTTATGAAAAAGGAAAAGAAGCAATCGTACTCGTCCCTGAAATTTCTCTGACACCGCAAATGGTGGATCGTTTTAAAGGAAGGTTCGGCAATGATGTCGCAGTTTTGCACAGCGGATTATCCATTGGCGAGAAGTATGACGAATGGAGAAAGATCCAGAGGAAAGAAGTGAAGGTGGTCGTAGGGGCACGATCAGCTGTTTTCGCACCATTTGAAAACCTTGGCATCATCATTATTGATGAAGAGCATGAAACCAGCTACAAGCAGGAGGAAAATCCCAGGTACCATGCCCGTGATGTAGCCATCTACAGAGCCGGGCAGTACAGCTGTCCTGTCATCCTTGGCAGTGCGACCCCTGCCTTGGAGACATTTGCTCGTGCCCAAAAAGGGGTTTACAAGCTGCTGACTCTCTCCAAGCGGATGAATGCCGGTGAACTCCCTTCCGTGTCAATCGTTGACATGAGGGAAGAATTAAGGGGAGGAAACCGTTCGATGTTTTCAGAGGAGCTCTTTGAGAAGCTTCAGGACAGGCTGCAAAAAGGCGAGCAGACGGTGCTTTTCCTTAATAAGCGCGGCCATTCGTCCTTTATCATGTGCAGGGATTGCGGATATGTTACCCAGTGTCCCCAGTGTGATATCTCTTTGACATACCATAGGTTCTCAGACAGTATGAAATGCCACTACTGCGGTTACGAAACAGGAGTACCGCAAACATGCCCGGAGTGTGAAAGTGAACATATACGCTACTTTGGAACGGGAACCCAGAAGGTTGAAGAGGAGTTGGCCAAGCTTCTTCCTGAAGCTCGGGTCATCCGGATGGACGTGGATACGACGAGCAGAAAGGGATCCCACGAACGGCTTCTGGAAAGCTTCGGTGAAGGACATGCGGATATTCTCTTAGGCACCCAGATGATTGCCAAGGGGCTGGATTTTCCGAATATTACTCTTGTCGGGGTCTTGACTGCCGACACGATGCTCCACCTTCCAGATTTCCGTTCTGCGGAAAAGACCTTTCAGCTGCTGACTCAGGTAAGCGGAAGAGCAGGCAGGCATAAGCTTCCGGGTGAAGTGGTGATCCAAACCTACACTCCTGAGCATTACAGCATCGAACTGGCCGGCACGCATGATTATGATTCATTTTATCAAAAGGAAATGATGATGAGGAAAATGGGAAGCTATCCTCCTTTTTATTATTTATCCTTGATCACCATCAGTCACGAGGATCTGCTGAAGGTGGTAGCCGCTGCTGAAAAGGTGACGAAGTTCCTGCAGTCCAAATTGTCTCCCCAGTCAATCGTACTGGGTCCTGCGGCTTCCCCGATACCGAGGATCAACAATAGATATAGATATCAATGTTTGATAAAATACAAGCGGGAGCCGGAACTGCCTTCCATATTAAAGACGATACTCGAACATTCACAACAACAAAAGGCATCAGAAGGGTTAACAATTTCAATAGATGTCAATCCTTATATGATGATGTAAGAAAGAGGGATTATTCTTTGGCTATACTACCGATTGTCACCTATCCCAATGAGGTATTGGAGATAGAGTGCAGAAAAGTGACGGTTTTTGATAAAAAATTTAGAAAGTTTCTGGATGATATGTATGAAACAATGATTGCCGCTGATGGTGTGGGACTAGCTGCGCCGCAGGTAGGAAAAGATATTTCCGCTGCCATTGTTGATATCGGTGATGAAACAGGAACAATAGAATTAATCAATCCAGAAGTTTTAGAGGTTAAAGGAGAACAAAATGATCTTGAAGGGTGTCTCTCCTTCCCAGGTCTATATGGCGAAGTGTCAAGGCCTGACTATGTCAAGGTGGCATTTCAAGACCGAAAAGGCCGAAATCTCGTAGTAGAAGCAGAAGAGTTTCTGGCTAGAGCAATTTTGCATGAAATTGACCATTTACACGGAATATTATTCACTTCGAAAGTGACCAGATATATAGAAGAAGATGAACTTGAAAGGTATGAAAACGAATGACCAAAATTGTCTTTATGGGAACACCCCAATTTTCAGTTGGAGTACTTCAGAAATTGATTAATAATGATTATGATGTCATTGCTGTGGTTACACAGCCGGATCGACCTGTGGGAAGAAAAAGAGTAATGACACCGCCTCCAGTAAAGGTTGAGGCTGAGAAACACGGAATTCCGGTGTATCAGCCTGAAAAAATCAGACAGAAAGAAGAATTGGAAAAGATTCTGGCCCTAAAGCCTGATCTGATTGTCACGGCTGCTTTCGGCCAGATCCTTCCGAAGGAATTATTGGATGCTCCTCAATACGGGTGCATCAACGTCCATGCGTCCCTGCTCCCAGAACTTCGAGGAGGAGCCCCGATTCATTACTCTATTATTCAAGGGAAAAAGTCGACCGGAGTTACCATTATGTATATGGTGGAAAAGCTTGATGCAGGTGACATGATAAGCTCGGTTGAAGTGGAAATCGATGAAAGGGACCACGTTGGCACATTGCATGATAAGTTAAGCGAAGCCGGTGCAAATCTCTTGATCGAGACGATTCCTCCCCTCCTAAACGGAGAAATCTCACCCGAGAAGCAGGATGAAAGCAAGGCCACTTTTGCCTGGAATATTAAACGGGAGCAAGAGAAGATCGATTGGACAAAAGCAGGAGAAGAAATATACAACCATGTCCGCGGGATGCACCCCTGGCCCGTGGCGTATACAGAGCTTGACGGCTCCGTACTTAAAGTATGGTGGAGTGAGAAAGTGCAGGGGCATAAAGGCAGCCCGGGGGAAATTGTTTCTGTTGAAGAAGATGGTATAGTCGTGTCCACAGGCAGCGATGTATCAATAAAAATCACAGAACTTCAGCCTTCAGGCAAGAAGCGGATGAGTGCAAAAGATTATATCAGAGGTGCCGGCTCATTCGTTGAAAAAGGCATGAAGCTTGGTGAAAGACATGAGTAAGGACAAGAAGTCGGTCCGCGAAGCAGCTCTCGATGTACTTGAATCCGTGGAAAAAAATCAATCGTATAGTAACCTTTTATTAAATCATGCCATCAAGAAGCATGGGATTAAAGGTCCTGACACTGGATTGTTGACTGAATTGACATATGGAACTATACAGAGGAGGATGACCCTGGACTTCTATCTGGCTCCGTTCATCAACAAGAAATTAGAAAGCTGGGTCAGGCAGTTGTTAAGGCTCTCACTCTACCAAATGATCTATCTCGATAAGATTCCAGACAGGGCAATTTTATTTGAAGCAGTTGAAATCGGCAAAAAAAGGGGCCATAAAGGGATTGCCAGTATGGTGAATGGCGTACTGAGATCTGTTCAGAGAAAAGGGGTGCCATCTACTGACACGATTCAAGATCCTGTCGAACGTATTTCCATTGAAACCAGCCATCCCAAGTGGCTTGTAAAAAGATGGACCGGCCAATTCGGAATCGAAAAAACGAGAGAAATGTGTGAGAAGAATATCACTGCCCCTCTGCAAACAGCAAGAGTCAATACATTAAGGACAACAGTGGATGAATTGGTTAGTGTTCTTACAGATGAAGGGCTGTCTGTCCAAAAAAGCAGTATTGTACCTCATGCGATCGTCTCCTTGAAAGGAAATCTTGCCAAAACGGATGCTTTCAAAAAAGGGTTGATGACTATACAGGATGAAAGCTCCATGCTTGTGGGCCACAGTCTGGATGTCAAGGAAGGCTTCCGGGTTCTCGATGCCTGTGCAGCCCCAGGCGGAAAATCAACACATATCGCTGAGTTGATGAATGGAGAAGGCAAGGTGTTTTCGCTGGACCTTCATAAACATAAAATCAAATTGATTGATGAGAGTGCAGCCCGTCTCGGACTGGCTAATATTGATACAAAAGCTCATGACAGCCGAAAAGCGGGCGAGATATTTGAGCCTGAAAGCTTTGACCGTATATTAGTCGATGCCCCATGTTCCGGCTTAGGAGTGTTAAGAAGAAAACCTGATATTAAATATAGCAAGAACGAAAGCGACTTGGAGTCCCTACAAAAGATCCAGCTGGAAATTCTTAAAGCCGTTTCTCCCCTGTTGAAAAAAGGCGGCCTTCTTGTATACAGTACTTGTACAGTTGACCGGATTGAAAACCAGGGAACGGTTGAGCGGTTCTTAAAACATAATCCGGAATTGCGGCCATTCCAGCTGTCTCATCTGCCTGAAACCGTAATGCCGTTTATCGATGGTCATATGCTGCAAATTTTTCCTCAGGATTTTGGAGGAGATGGATTCTTTATCTCTTGTTTTCAAAAGGATTCCTGACTCCCTTAAATTGTTCACCTTCCAATAGGATGGAAAAGGTGGAAATACAAGCAGGAAAAACAGGCATGAAAGTCGTAAATGTAAATAATGCCGGTGAAAAAAGTCGAAGCGGGTCATTTCCTCATGAAACACCCGCTTTCTGCAAGATGGCAATGAAGGAAAGAGGTGGCCGTAATGAAATCTGTACACTATACAGATAAAGGGAAAGTCAGACAGCATAATGAAGATAGTGTAGGTGTCTTCAGCAATAAAGATGGTGACTGCCTGGCGGTGGTTGCTGACGGAATGGGCGGTCATCGCGCTGGGGATGTCGCCAGCTCATTGACAATCAATAAATTTGAAGAGTTATGGAAATCACAAGGGAAAATCGCCACTGCAGACCAGGCTGAAAGCTGGCTGCAGGATAAAATCAGTGAGATAAACCGCGAAGTTTTTCTGCACTCTCAATCAAATATGGAGTGCGAGGGAATGGGAACAACAGTAGTAGCAGCAATTTGCACTGAAAATTTTGCCACAGTGGTGAACATTGGTGACAGCAGAGGTTACATCCTTAATGAAAGCGGTTTTAGCCAGCTGACAGAAGATCACTCTTTGGTCAACGAGCTGGTGAGAAGCGGACAGATTTCAAAAGAGGATGCTGAACATCACCCTCGAAAGAACGTTTTGCTGAGGGCACTGGGGACAGAGGAAAAAGTAGAAATGGATACGAGAACAATTATATTTGAAGAAGAGGATATTCTCCTGCTATGCTCCGACGGTTTATCCAATAAGGTTTCAGAAGATGATATGAAAGGGATCCTTTCAGGCGGCGGCGACCTTGATGAAATCGGAAAACAGTTCATTTCACTGGCGAATGATAATGGCGGAGAAGATAATATTACATTGGCAATCGTAAAGTATTCACCTGAAAGCGGAAACGGGTGAGTTTTATGTTTAACGGCAAAAGAATCAGCGGCAGATACAAGATATTAGAGGTGATTGGCGGCGGAGGTATGGCCAATGTATACCTGGCGAAGGACATGATCCTTGACCGCGAAGTAGCCATTAAAATGCTTCGTCTTGATTTTGCCAATGAAGAAGAATTCATAAAAAGGTTTCAGCGTGAGGCGCAATCTGCCACAAGCCTTGCCCATCCTAATATTGTGAGCATATATGATGTAGGAGAAGAGGATGATATTTACTACATTGTAATGGAATATGTAAGCGGGATGACTTTAAAACAATACATACAAAAGCATTCCCCTATTTCCATTGAAAAAGCCATTGATATTATGAGGCAGTTAACTTCGGCGATAGCCCATGCCCATCAGAATCATATTGTGCATAGGGACATTAAGCCGCAAAATATTTTAATCGATCATGATGGTACAGTAAAAATCACTGATTTCGGCATTGCGATGGCGCTTAGTTCAACATCTATCACACAGACTAATTCCGTTCTTGGTTCTGTCCATTACCTGTCACCTGAGCAGGCACGCGGGGGGATGGCAACAAGAAAATCGGATATTTATTCGCTTGGGATAGTGATGTTTGAGCTGCTTTCAGGCAGACTGCCATTTTCAGGAGAATCAGCTGTATCGATTGCTCTGAAACACCTGCAATCTGAAACACCTTCTCTCAGAAGATGGAATCAGGATATACCGCAAAGCGTGGAGAATATCGTTCTCAAGTCAACGGCGAAAGATCCGTTTCAGCGTTACGATTCGGTGGAAGAAATTGAAGAAGAATTACGGACAGCTCTTGAACCGGACAGGCTGGATGAACCCAAGTTTGCTATAGAAGAGGATATGGATGCGACAAAAGCCATTCCAGTTATAACGGATGAGCGTCCTTACTCTAATATTGAACATACGATTGTTCATGATAAAAATGAATCTGAAACGACGGGGGCAGCTTCCAGTGCAGCGAAGAACGATGGTAAACCGCCGAAAAAGAAAAAGCGAAAGTGGCCGGCCATTATTATCGGTGTTTTCTTCTTGCTGGCACTCCTGGCTATTCTGGCAGTCACTGTTCTTCCTGACATGCTCGGCCCGAAAGAAGTTGAGCTTCCGGATGTAGGAGGGAAGACTCAGGAAGAAGCTGTTGAGATCCTGGTGAGGGAAGGCTTTCTTATCGGAGACTCATTGGAACAAGCCAATGAAGAGGTGCCTGCTAATAATGTAATTAAAACAGACCCTCGTGCAGGCAGGATGGTGAATGAAGGCAGTGAAATCAATCTCTATGTCAGCACCGGCAAGAAGAAAGTGAATATAGAGGATTACACAGACCAGTTCTACAGTGACGCCGAAGAGGAGTTAAAGGAACTTGGATTTACAGATGTCCAAAAGGAAGAAGAGTCTAATAATGCTGAGCCGGGCACCATTATTGATCAGAATCCTTCTCCAGATTCAGAAGTTATTCCTGATGAAACTACTGTTACTTTTACAGTAAGCACAGGTCCGGCAACTTTTGAACTGAAGGATTTGACTGGGTTGAATCAGCAAAGCTTGAATCTATATGAAGATATAAGTGGTTTGAAAATAAATAGAACTGAAGAATTTTCTGAGGACGTACCAAAGGGAGAAGTCATATCACAAGTACCAGAAGAAGGTACTCCGGTTGTAGAAGGGAATGAGGTTTCTGTCGTCATTTCAAAGGGAAGAGAGACACAGCCTCCAAAAACAGTAACCAGAGAGATCACAATTCCATATGAGCCTGAGCCTGAAAACGAAGGGGAACCTATAGCTGTGGAAATTTATATTGAGGATCAAGAGCTTAGTATTGATGAAGCTGCTCATACTTTCGGCATATATGAAGACTGGAAAGACAGTATAGAACTTACGATCGAAGACGGGAAAACTGGGAAATATAAAGTTCTCGTGAATGGTTCTGTTTTTATTGAGGAAACCACAGTCCCATATCCAGAAAATGAAGAAGAGTAGTACTAAAGGAGGCAAGTTATGCCAGAAGGCAAAATCATAAAAGCGCTCAGCGGTTTTTATTACGTTATGAGCGATGATAAAGTTACCCAATGCCGCGGCAGAGGGATCTTTCGAAAAAATAAAGTAACCCCCCTTGTCGGTGATCATGTCAGTTTTCAGTCTGATAATGATTTAGAAGGCTATATTCTTGAGGTTTTTACCAGGAAAAATGAATTAGTGAGGCCGCCAATTGCCAATGTGGATCAGGCTATCCTGGTGTTTTCCGCTGTAGAGCCTGATTTCAGTACAGCACTTCTGGACAGGTTCCTTGTCCTGATTGAAAGCAAGGATATCGAACCTTTGATCTGCGTGACGAAAATGGATTTGGTTAAGGACGAGGAGCGAGGCATAATCGAAGAATATGTTGAGAAATACCGCTCGTTTGGGTATGAGGTTATCGTTACTTCTTCAAAAACAGAGGAAGGCCTTTCTCTGTTGAAGCCTTACCTGGCTGATAAAATTTCTGTTTTCGCAGGCCAGTCCGGTGTCGGAAAGTCTTCGCTTCTGAATGCCATAAGACCTGAGCTGGAGCTGAAGACAGATGACATCTCATCCCATTTGGGACGAGGCAAGCATACGACCAGACATGTGGAACTTATAGAGGTCGAGAATGGCCTTGTAGCAGACACCCCCGGCTTCAGTTCATTGGAATTCAGTGAAATGGAGCTGGAAGAGCTTCCTGTCTGTTTTCCTGAAATGGCCGAAATAGCGGATAACTGTAAGTTCCGCGGCTGTTTTCATATGAATGAACCAAAGTGTGCCGTAAAGAAGGCGGTGGAGGAAGGAATTATCCCGAACTTCCGTTATGAACACTATGAACAATTCTATAATGAAATAAAAGAAAGAAAGCCGAGGTATTGAAATGGTTAAAATCGCACCATCGATTCTATCAGCAGATTTTGCAAACCTTGCCAATGAAATAAAAGATGTAGAAGCAGGCGGAGCGGACTACATCCATGTCGATGTAATGGATGGACATTTCGTTCCGAATATCACTTTGGGACCCATGATTGTCGATGCAATCAGACCGGTTACCACACTTCCATTGGATGTGCACTTAATGATTGCCAATCCTGATCAATATATCGAAGCTTTTGCGGATGCAGGTTCGGATTACATCACGGTCCATGCGGAAGCAACCCCGCATCTTCATAGGACGATTCAATTGATCAAGTCTAAAGGCGTAAAGGCCGGGGCTGTATTGAATCCTGGTACATCAGTAGAGATGATCAAGCATGTTATTGCTGATCTTGATATGGTTCTGTTAATGACAGTTAATCCCGGATTTGGCGGCCAGAGCTTCATTCAGTCGGTTGTTCCCAAAATCCGTGAGGTACGGGAACTCGCTGAGCAATACAACCCTTCCTTGGAGATTGAAGTGGATGGCGGAATCAATACGGAGACGGCGAAGCTATGTGCCGATGCGGGGGCAGATGTCTTTGTAGCAGGATCTTCGATTTATAAGCAGCAGGACCGGAAGAGCGCGATTATGGCGATCAGGAAAGCTGCTGAAGAATAATGTAGTCAGACCGGTAAAAGAGATTCGTCTTTTTTATTAACGGGTTCTGCTTTGAAACACAAACTTCTTATTAATAACAAAAGTAGTTGAGAAATTCACAGCATAAAATAATCTTAACATGCATGAAAATGGTCAGTGGCTGATTTGAGGTTTATTGATTTCCACTCCAGGTGCGTGATTCCGCGGGGCGTGCGGTGAGCCTCCTCGGCTTCGCCTGTGGGGTCTCACCTGTCACGCTATTCCCGCAGGAGGTCACGCACCTTCCGTTACAATCAAATCATTGCCAGCTTTTTTATAGATATCTGTTCTCATTGAAATTAATTTTGGTGACTAAAAGGTTGAGCCATAAAATTGAAGAAAAAAGTTCTTTCAATGACTGTTTATGGTGCATTTTGGATTGCGAATTGAACAGATTCAACGGTAAAGATACCGTTAAATCAAGAATAAAGGAGTGTCAAAATCGATGAGATTTGACACTCCTTTTGATGTGTTTTATATATTTCACACTCGAAAACAGAACTCGTTATCTTTATTAAACATAAGAAAGTTATTATTACCTTTATGAAAAATAGAAGGCATTCTGATAAAGCTCCTAGTCCATCCCCTCTGGTCAAATAGCCATTGGAATAAAAGGAGCACCGTCTTTTTTCTCCAGGAGCTTTTTGCATGTCGGTGCTAAACGGGGCTCATTCGCTTAATTAAAAGGTTAAATATCCTCTTGTATGGGAAAGCATGACTAATAAAGGAATACGAGGTGAAAATGATGATAATCAATATTCTTGGCGGGGGACCTGAAGAGTTCATTCCCGATTTGGAAATGTACAAAGAAGATGAAGGAGCAATCTGGGTGGGGGTCGATCACGGAGTCTTCCGCTTGCTCCATAGGGGCATTAATCCCGATATGGCTTTTGGCGACTTTGACTCAGTGAATGACGCTGAATGGAAGCTTATTGAAGAGAAAGTGAAACAAATCAACCGGTTCATGCCGGAGAAGGACGAGACTGACATGGAACTGGCCTTAAACTGGGCGATCGATAAGGCGCCTGGCTCCATAAAGATCTTTGGTGCGACTGGTGGAAGAATCGATCATTTCCTGGCAAACATTCAGCTTCTTGGAAAAAAAGAAAATCTTCACCCGGCCATCGAGATTGAAATCATTGATATACAAAATCATGTTCAAATTGTTCCGCCCGGTGAATATACTTTAGCAGATAAGAAACAAAGCAAGTATGTATCCTTTCTTCCTCTATCTGAAAAAGTTGAAGGATTGACGCTGCAAGGATTCAAGTACCCTCTTGAAAACAGGAATATTACAACGGGATCCACACTATGTATAAGTAACGAACTTATTCAGTCAACCGGTACTTTTTCATTCTTAAGCGGCATATTAATGGTGATAAGAAGTCATGATTAGGCACTCTTAACTTTTAACCATGAAGGATGCGTACTTAAATTCATCGTTTGAATATACTATAACCGATTCAAGCGAGACGACAGGTTCTAGATTGATGGGGAGGGACTATTGATGAAATTCTATACGATTAAACTGCCTAAGTTCTTGGGCGGACTTGTGAAAGCAATGCTGGGGACATTTAAGAAAGAATAAGAGTAATTAAAAACATCCTGGAAGACGGGGTGTTTTTTTATGTGTCTATATTCATGAGGAACTCCCGCTTCAAGCGGGGATGGTAATAATCCTGGCGGTGGTGTATTAAAAGGGGAGGATAACGAAAAGAGACTCCCTGAAAAGGGAGTCTCTTAATGAACATTATACACGTTCAACTTTACCGGATTTTAAAGCTCTTGCAGAAACCCAAACACGTTTTGGTTTTCCATCTACAAGAATGCGAACTTTTTGTAAGTTAGCGCCCCATGTACGCTTGTTAGCGTTCATCGCGTGGGAGCGAGCGTTGCCCGAACGAGCTTTACGGCCAGTTACTACGCATTGTTTTGGCATGGTATTCCCTCCTCATAAAAGAAGCTGAAACAATATCAGTTGTTTCACATTTCAACATAGTCATAAAAGATACTTTAATAATTTATCATACAACCACCAACAATGCAACACTTCTGCAAAAAGATATCAAGAAAAAATACTTGACGCATAGAAAAGCGGAAGACGCTGTTCAGTCCCGACAGGCACTGGGGGAACTCACAGGGAAATCCTGAACTTGGATTTTTCTGTGAGTTTCACAGTGACCCGAGGGACTAGCGTCTGGAGCTGGACAGAGAAGTGTGTAGCCGGCTTGTTCAACTCAGGGGAATCTGCTATTTTATGATAGATGGAAAAAAGCAGGTTAAATATACTCTAAAATGTATATTCCACGGAAAAATAGGGTTATTACTAATAAAAAGGGCAGCAAAAACGCGGAGAATGATGCAATTATTAATACTTTAAGGGCTCCTGGCATTACTTTAGCTTTTAAAAATATTATAGATATAGTAAAATGTCTTTAGCCAAGCATGTATTAGAAGGGGGAACAATCATGTCCATCGAAATGAAAACGAAGTTCGGGCAAATTGATATAACTAATGATGTTGTCGCAATGATCGCAGGCGGAGCTGCTATTGATTGCTATGGTATCGTCGGAATGGCTTCTAAGAATCAAATCAAAGACGGTTTGACAGATATTTTGCGCAAAGAGAACTTCACTCGGGGTGTTATCGTTCGCCAAGAAGAGGAAGAAGTACATATTGATATGTACATCATCGTGAGTTACGGAACGAAAATTTCTGAAATCGCTCACAATGTACAATCAAAAGTCAAGTATACTCTTAACAAAACCGTCGGCTTGGCGGTCGATTCAGTAAATATTTTTGTTCAGGGAGTTCGAGTAACGAACCCGTAGTGAGGAGGAAGATTCGTGTCAATTACATCTTTGGAAGGAAAGCGTTTTGCGGAAATGGTCATTCAGGGTGCTAATAACTTGGCCGCCAACGCAAATATGGTTGACGCATTAAACGTATTTCCGGTTCCTGATGGTGATACTGGAACAAATATGAATTTATCAATGACTTCCGGTGCCAAGGAAGTTCAGAACAACGTGCAAGAGCATATAGGAAAAGTGGCAGGAGCACTATCCAAAGGCCTTCTTATGGGAGCAAGGGGTAACTCAGGCGTCATTTTATCCCAATTATTCAGGGGATTCGGGAAAGCGATCGAAAATAAATCCTCGTTGAATAGTGCAGAATTTGCGGATGCATTGCAGACTGGTGTAGAAACAGCTTATAAAGCGGTTATGAAACCTGTAGAAGGAACAATCCTTACTGTTGCAAAAGATGCAGCGAAGAAAGCTGTCACCATTGCAAAAAACGAAAGTGATATCGTTGCCTTGATGGAGGAAACAGTAAAAGAAGCAAGAGCGTCTCTTGACAGGACACCTGATCTTCTCCCTGTATTAAAGGAAGTAGGGGTAGTGGACAGCGGCGGTCAGGGCTTGCTGCTGGTTTATGAAGGATTCCTTGCAGAATTGAAGGGGGAGCAGGTTTCTGACTATACCACCCTGCCTTCAATGAATGACCTTGTAAGTGCCGAGCACCATAAGAATGTTCAAGGGTTCATGAATACGGAAGATATCGAATTTGGATATTGTACAGAATTCATGGTCCGCTTTGAAGATGGCAAAGAAACGTTCTCCGAGGAAAACTTCCGGAATGACCTGAGTGCATTCGGAGATTCATTGCTTGTTATAAGCGATGAGGAACTTGCCAAGGTACATATCCATTCTGAGCAGCCTGGTGAAGTATTAAGCTACGGGCAAAAATACGGCAGCTTGATTTCAATGAAGATTGAAAACATGCGCCAGCAGCATAGCACACTCATGAATGAAACTTCGCACCATTTGAACGAAGGTGATGTACAAGCTGTAAAGCCGAAAGAAAAGAAAGAATTTGGCATCGTAACCGTTTCAATGGGCGAAGGGATTGCCGAACTATTCCGCAGCATAGGTGCAACCTATGTCATTGAAGGCGGCCAGACGATGAATCCGAGCACGGAAGATATTGTCAAAGCTGTCCAAGAAGTCAATGCGGAAAAAGTCATCATCCTCCCGAATAATAAGAACATTATTATGGCGGCCAATCAGGCAGCAGAGGTTGTGGAAGGTGATGTTGCTGTGGTTCCAACCAAAACGGTTCCTCAGGGCATGGCAGCTCTGCTTGCTTTCAATCCTTCAGCGGGCACTGCCGAGAACCAGGAGTCAATGACAGAGGCATCGAAGTTTGTCAAAACAGGGCAAATCACGTTTGCTGTCAGAGATACAAGCATAGACGGCCTGAGCATCCAAAAAGATGATTTCATGGGGATATCGGAAGGGAAAATTGTTGTAACGGGCAAAGAACGCCTGGACACAGCAAAAAACCTGCTTGAAGAAATGCTGGACGAAGAGGCTGAAATCCTGACGATCCTATACGGCGAAGATGCTTCTCAGGAAGATGTCGATGCACTTACTGAGTTTATTGAAGAAAAATACCCAGATGTGGAAGTAGAGGTTCATAACGGTAAGCAGCCATTGTACTCCTTTATCTTCTCAATAGAATAAGACTTACAAGAAATAGAAGGGGCAGCCCTTCTATTTTCTTTTGTATAGAAAGTTTTCGCTGCTGGACAGCCACAGATGTAAGTCTGTACAAGTCGTGTTATTATAAATATTGAACAGACTGATAAAAGCAATGCAGCTTGATTACGGTGAATTCCGTTATTATCAGCTTCATATATAGATTAATTGGAGAGAGGGAGACGGCTATGAAGTACAAAAGTGTGTTCGATATTATTGGGCCGGTTATGATTGGTCCTTCAAGTTCCCATACTGCTGGTGCAGCCAGGATTGGAAGGGTCGCAAGGAATCTTTTTGGACGCGATCCAGAATGGGCGGAAATTTCTTTTTACGGTTCATTTGCCAAGACTTATAAAGGGCACGGGACTGATGTGGCCATTGTCGGCGGCCTGATGGACTATGATACATTTGATGAAAGAATAAAAGATTCGTTGAGTATAGCTAAACAAAAAGGCATCAAGATCAAATTTCGCGAGGAAGATGCCGTTACAGATCATCCTAATACCGCAAGGATCCGTCTCGGGGATGCTCAAAGCGAAATGGAATTGGTCGGGATTTCAATTGGCGGCGGGAAAATAGAGGTAACGGAGTTAAACGGCTTTGAACTTAAGCTTACAGGGTTCCACCCCGCTATCCTTGTCGTGCATGAAGACAGATTCGGTGCGATTGCTGCCGTATCACAAGTGCTGGCCAAGCATGAAATCAATATCGGTTCCATGGATGTTTCACGTAAGGAAAAAGGAAAGATGGCTTTAATGACAATAGAAATTGACCAGAACAACATTGAAGAGAAAGTAATAGAAGAATTAAAAGGATTGGCGAATGTAACCCAGGTTACGATGATTGCCGATTAATGAGTGCAAGGGTGACAGCGCTTACAATTCATTTGAAAGGAGTATGGGTATGTTTCGTAATGTAGCCGAGTTAGTAGAATTAGCAGAAAGCAATAACAAGAAGATATCCGATATCATGATAGAACAGGAAATGGAGTACAAAAATAAAAGTTGGGATGAAATCTTTTCGATGATGGAAAGAAATCTAGTGGTAATGGAGGAAGCTGTCGAGAAAGGACTTAAAGGCGTCCGGTCTCATTCAGGATTGACAGGCGGTGATGCGGTCCTTCTTCAGAAATACATTGAAAAAGGCAATTACCTTTCCGGCCAGTTCTTATTGGATGCTGTCAGCAAGGCTGTTGCCACCAATGAAGTGAATGCTGCGATGGGAACCATATGCGCTACCCCGACCGCGGGTTCTGCAGGAGTGGTGCCGGGGACACTTTTTGCCGTAAAGAATAAGCTTAATCCTACGAGAGAAGATATGGTCAGATTCTTGTTTGTATCAGGTGCCTTCGGATTTGTGGTTGCTAATAATGCTTCCATTTCAGGAGCAGCAGGCGGCTGCCAGGCCGAAGTCGGTTCCGCAAGCGGAATGGCGGCAGCGGCAATTGTCGAGCTGGCAGGCGGTACGCCGAGTCAAAGTGCAGAAGCAATGGCCATCACACTAAAGAATATGCTGGGATTGGTGTGTGATCCAGTAGCAGGGCTGGTGGAAGTACCATGTGTGAAGAGAAATGCAATGGGCGCAGCAAACGCCATGGTTGCCGCTGATATGGCTTTGGCGGGAATCACCAGCAGAATTCCTTGTGATGAAGTAATCGATGCCATGTTCAAGATTGGTCAAACCATGCCGGTCGCACTACGGGAGACAGCGCAGGGAGGACTTGCGGCAACGCCAACCGGCCGTGAGCTCGAAGCGAAAATCTTTGGAGTATCTCTGAATAAAGGTGACTGATTTATTTCAAATACCGGTGACGGAAATTAAAGGGGTAGGGGAAGAAACCGCAATACAGCTTGCTGCCATGGGAATCGATACTGTCGGAGGCTTGATCGATTACGTACCATACCGGTATGAGGATTACCGGTTGAAGGATCTGGCAGAAGCTGAACATGATGAACGGGTAACGGTGGAAGGGAAAATTCATTCAGCCCCCTCTTTGATGTTCTATGGTAAAAAGAAATCCCGATTGAATGTACGCCTGCTTGCAGGCAGTTATTTGATCCAGGCAACATTTTTTAATCAGCCTTATCTTAAAAAAAAGCTGAATCTTCAAGATACCATTACGGTGACAGGTAAATGGGATAAAAACAGGCAGATCATCACGGTTTCTCAATATTCCCTTGGTCCTCATACCTCAAAAGGAGATTTTGAGCCAGTTTACTCCCTGAAAGGCTCCATAAAAAATCAGACCCTTAGGAAGTTCATCAGGACGGCATTCGACCACTATGGATCGGCAATAATTGAGAATCTTCCTGAATCACTGCGAGTGCCGTATAAGCTTATTGACCGCCGGGAAGCACTTTTCAATCTTCATTTTCCTGCAGATCCCACTAGCTTGAAACAGGCAAGGCGCAGGATGGTATATGAGGAGTTCCTTCTGTTTCAATTGAAAATGCAGGCGCTGCGTAAATTCGAGCGGGAGCACTCTAATGGCATTTCACAGAATTATGATTTAGGTAGTATCAAAGGATTCATCAACAGTCTGCCTTTTCCGTTGACTGACGCCCAAAAAAGGGTTGTGAATGAGATTTCGGCTGATATGAAGTCCCCTTATCGAATGAACAGACTCCTGCAAGGGGATGTCGGGTCAGGTAAAACAGTCGTTGCGGCCATCGCTTTATATTCGACTATTACCGCCGGCTACCAGGGAGCGCTGATGGTCCCGACGGAAATTCTCGCCGAACAGCATGCTGAATCACTCAGCGGCCTGCTTGGTCCTTCAGGCTTAAATACAGCTCTGCTGACAAGTTCTGTTAAGGGCAAGCGAAGAAAACTTCTGCTGCAGAAACTGGAGGACGGGGAGATTGACGTTTTGATTGGCACTCATGCCTTAATACAGGATGAAGTCAATTTCAAGAACCTCGGCTTGGTCATAACAGATGAACAGCATCGGTTCGGTGTCCAGCAAAGGCGTGTCCTGCGTGAAAAGGGGGAAAGTCCCGATGTGCTTTTCATGACAGCGACCCCTATCCCGCGGACACTTGCCATCACGGTTTTCGGGGAAATGGATGTTTCAATAATTGATGAAATGCCAGCGGGCAGAAAAATAATCGAAACCTATTGGGCCAAACAGGATAAACTTGAACGGGTTCTTGATTTTATGGAGAAGGAACTTAAGCAGGGCAGGCAGGCTTATGTGATTTGTCCGTTGATCGAGGAGTCGGACAAGCTTGATGTGCAAAATGCAATTGATGTCCATGCCCAGCTGCAGTTTTATTTTCAGGATAGGTATGATGTCGGGCTTATGCACGGAAGGCTGCATTCCGACGAGAAGGACGAAGTGATGAAAGCGTTCAGCAAAAATGAAATCCAGGTTCTTGTATCGACAACGGTTGTTGAAGTGGGAGTGAACGTTCCCAATGCGACAATGATGGTTATCTATGATGCTGAACGGTTTGGGCTTTCCCAGCTCCATCAATTAAGGGGGCGTGTAGGCAGAGGCAGCGATCAATCGTACTGCATTCTGCTGGCGGACCCAAAAACCGATGTGGGGAAAGAACGGATGAGAATTATGGCTGAGACGAATGATGGCTTTGAACTCAGTGAAAAAGACCTGGAATTAAGGGGTCCCGGTGACTTCTTTGGGAAGAAACAAAGCGGGCTTCCTGAATTCAAGGTAGCGGATATGATTCATGATTACAGGGCGCTTGAGGTTGCCAGGAATGACGCACAGAAGCTGATACAGAGCAAAGAGTTCTGGAGTGCTGCTGAGTATGAAGGACTGCGGAACTTCCTCGAAAGTACGGGAGTCCTTCAAGGCGAAAAATTGGACTGAAAAACAGATTGCAGATGCTTGCAATCTGTTTTTTAAATTATATACTACTATTAGTACCTAGTACTAGTAGCGGATGGTGTTTAAAATGAGACCAACTAAAAAACAGCGGCAAGTAGAATTGTCGGAAACAATAAAAGAAAATCCCTTTATTACAGATGAAGAGCTCGCTGATCGATTTGGCGTGAGTGTCCAGACGATTCGTCTCGACCGTATGGAACTATCCATTCCTGAGTTAAGGGAAAGAATCAAGCATGTTGCCGAAAAGACATTTGGCGACGAAGTGAAATCCCTGCCGATAGAGGAAGTGATAGGGGAGATCATTGATATAGATCTGGATCAAAGCGCTATCTCGATTTTCGATGTTAAAGCAGAACATGTTTTCAAGCGGAATCGAATTGCCCGCGGCCATCATTTGTTTGCGCAGGCCAATTCTTTGGCTGTCGCTGTAATCAATGATGAACTGGCATTGACTGCAAAATCGCAAATCCGCTTTACTCGTCCTGTAAAAGAGGGAGAAAGAATCATTGCCAAAGCAAAGGTTATAGATATACATAAAGAGCGTACCATAGTGGAAGTACATAGTTTTGTCGGCGGTGAAAAAGTATTTACAGGGGAATTCGAAATGTATCGTTCCAACGATGCTGAAAAGGATGATGAACATGAAAATAGCCATTGATGCAATGGGCGGGGATAATGCTCCGAAAGAAATTGTTCTTGGGGCTGAAAGGGCTGTACAAGAGTTTGAGGATATTGAGGTCATTCTGTTCGGTGATGAAGGGAAAATAAAAGCAGAGATTGCTGAGCATGAAAGAATTGAAATTGTCCACACAACAGAAGCCATCCTGGGAACCGACGAGCCTGTAAGAGCAGTTAGACGAAAGAAAAATGCCTCGTTGGTTTTGATGGCACAAGCTGTTGCCGATGGTAAGGCGGATGCTTGTATATCGGCTGGAAATACAGGAGCGCTTATGACGGCAGGCCTGTTCATAGTCGGCAGGATAAAAGGCATTGAACGACCGGCCCTTGCTCCAACATTGCCGACCCTTGACGGACGGGGGTTTTTGATGCTTGATCTCGGCGCCAATGTGGACGCAAAGCCTGAACACCTTTTGCAATATGCAATTATGGGGAGCATATATGCGGAGAATGTAAGAGGGATAGAAAACCCGAGAGTCGGCCTTTTAAATATCGGGACTGAAGAGAAAAAGGGAAATGAGTTGACGAAAGCTGCTTTTTCGCTGCTTCAGAATGCTGATATTAACTTTATAGGAAATGTAGAGTCCAGGGATCTGCTGAACGGCACCGCCGATGTAGTAGTGACAGACGGTTTCACAGGAAATATGGTATTGAAAACAATTGAAGGGACGGCCTTATCAATTTTTTCAATGCTCAAAACGACTTTGACTTCGTCGTTTAAAAATAAGCTTGCAGCCGGACTGGTAAAAAATGATTTAAGAGAGCTGAAGAATATGCTCGATTATACAGAATACGGAGGAGCAGGATTATTCGGGTTGAAAGCCCCTGTAATCAAAGCACATGGATCATCCAACGCCAATGCGCTGTATAATGCTGTCCGACAGGCGAGGCAGATGGTGAACCATTCTGTTCCGGACACAATAAAACAAGCTGTGGCAAAGGAAGATGGCGAAGAATCAAGATAGGGAGAGGGGATAATATGGGTAAGATAGCATTTGTATTTCCTGGACAGGGATCTCAAAAAGCCGGGATGGGCAAGGAACTCGCAAGTAAATTCCCTGCAGTGGAAGAATACTTCATGAGCGCGGATAGAAGGCTTGAAATGGATCTTTCAAATCTTATTTTCGAAGGTCCCCAGGATAAGCTGACATTGACTGAAAACGCACAGCCTGCCTTATTGACGACAAGCATATCGTTTCTTCAATTGCTGAAAGCTGAAGGAATTCAACCTGATTTCACCGCCGGACACAGCTTAGGGGAATATTCCGCGCTGGTGGCTGCAGGAGCCATTAACTTTGAAGATGCAGTATATGCTGTCCGAAAGCGTGGAGAATATATGGAAGAAGCTGTTCCCGCAGGAGAAGGGACAATGGCGGCTGTACTTGGCATGGATCGCGGCAAACTTGCGGATATCACCGAAAGGATATCACAAGAGGGAAACCATGTAGGCTTGGCTAACTTAAATTGTCCTGGGCAAATTGTCATCTCAGGATCCTTCAGAGGAGTGGAACTGGCTTCCGACCTGGCTAAAGAAGAAGGTGCCAAACGGGTGCTGCCATTGCAGGTGAGCGGGCCGTTTCACTCCGAAATGATGAAACCGGCAGCTGAAAAATTTTCTGGCATACTGGATGAAATCTCGATTGTGGATGCAGCGGTTCCGGTTATCGCCAACGTGAACGCCAAGCCGATGATAAAGGCACAGGAAATTAAAGATCGTTTGATTCAGCAATTATATTCACCCGTACTATGGGAAGATACAGTATCGTCTCTTCTGGATGAGGATGTTGATACATTTATCGAAATCGGCCCAGGAAAGGTCCTTTCCGGATTGATTAAGAAAGTCAACCGCAGGGTCAACACTTTCTCAATCAGTGATGAAGGAAGTTTCAGAGAGACTGTTGAGAAGTTAAAGGAGGCTGCACAATGAAACTAGAAGGAAAAACAGCGTTGGTAACCGGTGCTTCCCGGGGGATCGGAAGAGAAATAGCTCTTGAACTGGCACGCCAGGGAGCGAACGTGGCAGTGAATTATGCAGGGAGCGAAGCAAAAGCCAACGAGGTAGCTGACGAAATTAAAGCTATGGGCAGGGAAGCCATTGTCATTCAATGCAATGTTGCAGATGGTGAATCAGTACAGGCAATGGTAAAAGAAACAATTTCCCGTTTTGGTACTCTTGATATCCTTGTCAATAATGCTGGAATAACAAGGGATAACTTGCTGATGAGAATGAAGGAAAGTGAATGGGATGAAGTCATTGATATAAATTTAAAGGGTGTATTCCTTTGCACTAAAGCGGTCAGCCGCCAAATGATGAAGCAAAGAAGCGGTCGCATCATCAATATCTCTTCCATTGTGGGTGTCAGCGGGAATCCAGGCCAGGCTAATTATGTCGCTGCCAAGTCTGGTGTGATTGGATTGACGAAGACAGCAGCCAGGGAACTTGCGCCAAGAGGTATAACAGTTAATGCAGTGGCACCTGGATTCATTTCGACTGACATGACCAATGAATTAAGCGAAGATGTGAAAGCTGAAATGTTAAAAGGAATTCCTCTAAGCAGGTTTGGAGAAGCGAAGGACATTGCCAAGGTGGCTGGATTCCTGGCATCTGAGGATTCCTCCTATATGACCGGACAAACACTTCATGTGGATGGCGGAATGGTTATGTAGTCCTGATTTTTCCTGAATCATAGTCCTATGAAAGAAAAAACAAACGGTTCTTGATTATTCATAGGAATCTACTATAATTACTTGAGGGGAGGTGACAAGAATGGCAGAAGTATTAGATCGCGTAACTAAGATTATCGTAGACCGTCTTGGAGTGGACGAATCCCAAGTAACTCTTGAAGCTTCTTTTAAAGAAGACTTAGGAGCGGATTCACTAGATGTAGTAGAATTGGTTATGGAACTTGAGGATGAGTTCGATATGGAAATTTCTGATGATGATGCAGAAAAAATCGCTACAGTCGGTGACGCTGTTAACTACATAAATAACAAAGGCTAATCGATGAATTACATGGAGCTCCGCTGCTTTTGCGGAGCCCTTCTTCCTTTTAAGAGGCTGTTTTTGAAGAGTTTTGGCACAATGGATGAGGCCGGGCGGAAAGCGAACGCCGCTCCACCCCTTCTTCCTGTGCCTGCCTCTTCAAGGACATCCTCTTCTTTTTATCAAGGCTTACTGCGGAATAATCCCAATAAGAAACATTATCAAATAAGGCATCTCATAAAGAAAAGAAATCCGGCTATAACTAAAGAATTTTTGCGATTTTAACGTTTTTATCATAAACTTGAGTAGTGTAAAAATTATTGTAATTATATATAGCAAGGTGGAGGCACAATGCGGAAACAAGTAAGGAACAGGGATAAACAATCAATGCTGTTAGTTGATGAAAAATTTAAAGAGTTTCAAAAGGTACATGAAATCAAATTCAATAATGAGAAATTGCTCAGGCAGGCTTTCACTCATTCATCCTATGTGAATGAGCATCGGAAAAAACCTTATGAGGACAATGAACGCCTCGAGTTTCTTGGGGATGCTGTACTCGAGTTGACAGTTTCACAATTTCTTTATAAAAAATATCCAACCATGAGTGAAGGAGAGTTGACCAAGTTAAGGGCAGCGATCGTCTGTGAACCATCTTTGGTCACCTTTGCAAATGAATTGAAATTCGGTGAACTCGTCCTTTTAGGAAAAGGGGAAGAATTGACAGGCGGAAGAGAACGCCCTGCACTTTTAGCGGATGTGTTCGAAGCCTTTATCGGCGCACTTTACTTGGATCAGGGACTCCAAACGGTCCTGGTAATGCTGGAGAAAAACGTCTATCCAAAGATTGATTCCGGTGCTTTTTCTCATGTGATGGATTTCAAAAGTCAGCTGCAGGAGCTGGTTCAGAGAGACAGCGCTGGTACGATTGAATATGGAATCCTTCATGAGAAAGGGCCCGCGCATAACCGTGAATTTGTATCAAGGGTCTGCCTCAACGGGGAAGAACTTGGCATAGGCACTGGCAGAGCTAAGAAAGAAGCCGAACAGCATGCGGCTCAAATGGCGTTAGAAAAATTGAAGCATAAGCTTGAAGAAAATTAAGGGGGAAGACTATGTTCCTCAAACAACTAGATGTCATAGGATTCAAATCATTCGCAGAAAGAATTTCTGTTGATTTTGTTCCAGGTGTAACAGCAGTAGTCGGTCCAAATGGAAGTGGAAAGAGCAATATAATCGATGCCATTCGCTGGGTGCTTGGAGAACAGTCAGCCAAATCCCTGCGGGGAGCCAAGATGGAAGATGTTATTTTTGGCGGCAGCGATTCCAGAAAACCTTTAAATTTTGCCGAAGTGACCCTTACCCTGGATAACAGCGACGGAGCACTTCCAATCGAATACAGCGAAGTTAGTGTTACTCGGAGGGTATTCAGGTCCGGGGACAGTGAGTACTTGTTGAATAAACAGCCTTGCCGGCTGAAGGATATCATCGAATTATTCATGGACTCCGGTCTCGGCAAGGAAGCCTTTTCAATCATCAGCCAGGGCAAAGTGGAAGAAATCCTGAACAGCAAGCCTGAAGAAAGGCGTACAATCTTCGAAGATGCCGCAGGTGTCCTGAAATATAAAAATAGAAAAAAGAAAGCTGAAGCAAAGCTTTTTGAAACCCAGGAAAACCTTAATCGTGTGAATGATATTATTTCAGAGTTAGAAGGCCAAGTAGAGCCCCTGAAGATTCAGGCTTCCATGGCAAAAGATTACTTGGAGAAGAAAGAGGAACTGGAAAAAGTCGAAGTCGGTGTAACAGTCTATGAAATTGAAGACCTTCACAAACAATGGCAGGATTTGAGCAGTTCCTTTGAATCTCATGGAAAAGATGAGCTGCGGTTATCAGCCGAAATTCAAAAGCGTGAAGCACAGCTCGAAAAATTGAGGGATAATACTGCCGCTCTTGATGAATCCATCACTCAGCTGCAGGAGGTTCTGCTTTCAACTTCCGAAGAACTTGAAAAGCTTCAAGGAAGAAAACAGGTTCTTCACGAGAGAAAGAAAAATGCTTCCAATAATCGAGAACAATTGGAAAAAAATATTGTTGAAGCTAAATCCAGAATACAAAAACTTTCTGTTGAAAAGCAGCAAACAGAAGAAGAATTCAATTCGGTTAAAACTGAAACAGAAAACCTAAAGGGACAACTCTCAGAAAAACAAAAGCGTTTCCAGCATTTTAATGATGATATTGAAACGATGATCGATACCCTGAAAGGCGACTATATAGAAAAGCTTAATCGCCAGGCTGCCGCCAAAAATGAAATTCAGTACCTGCAGACACAGCTTGATCAGCAAACTGGACGGAGCAAGCGTCTGGATGAGGACAATGAAAAATTTTTGGCCCAGCGTGAAGAGATCAAGTCAGCCAGGATCAATATAGAACAGCAGCTTAACGTTCTGAAAGAGGCAATTGATGATCAAGTCATTTCTTACAGAAAAGAAAAAAGTGATCTTGAAGCTTTGAAGAGTAAATATCAGAAATTGGAGACCACGCTTTATCAAGCTTACCAATTCCTTCAGCAGGCTAAATCACGAAAAGAAATGCTCGAGGAACTGGAAGAGGACTATTCAGGGTTCTTTCAAGGTGTCAAGGAAGTCCTTAAAGCCAGGAACAGCACTTTGAAGGGTATCGAAGGTGCGGTAGCGGAACTTGTCTCGGTACCGAAGCAGTACGATAAAGCAATCGAGACTGCCCTTGGAGCAGCAATGCAGCATGTGGTCGTCGAAAGCGAGTCTCATGGACGTGAAGCGATTTCATTCCTGAAGAAGAATCAATATGGAAGAGCGACGTTCCTGCCTATGAACGTTATAAAAGGCAAATCGATTCCCTCCGCCCAGCTGTCTTTATTGAACAGCCAGGCTTCATTTGTCGGAGTGGCTTCCGATCTTTTGGAATATGATCAAAGGTATCATTCCATTGTCGGAAACCTGCTGGGGAATGTCATAATTACAGAAGATCTAAAGGGAGCAAATGCCCTTGCCAAAACAACTGGCTACAGGTATCGTTTTGTCACACTTGATGGAGATGTAGTCAATCCCGGCGGTTCAATGTCCGGCGGGGCCTCCAAACAAAAGAAATCTTCACTGCTAAGCAGAAAGAGTGAACTGGAAGAGTTAATTGTCAAGCTTCGGCAGATGGAAGAGAAAACGGGCGGTCTGGAAGAACAGATCAAACAGTTCAAGTCCGACATCTCTTTCAGTGAAAAGAAGCTGGAAGACATGAGGCTCAAAGGTGAGCAGTTGAGATATGAAGAGCAAGAACAGAAATCCAGACAGAGAGAATTGGAATTATCTCAAAAGAACATGGATGAAAGGCTCTCATTATATGACCTTGAAAAAGGAGAATTTTCAGATCAGAAAACGAAGAATATTAAAAGGATAGACGAGCTGAAGGAAGAACTTGGTGTAATTGCCGGCGAACTTCAGACAATGGAAAAAGAAATAGAAGATTTAACTAATCAGAAAAATACAGACAAGACATCCAAAGAAGAAATTTCTTATGAAATAAGTGAACTGAAGGCCAAGCTTGCCGCACGCTATGAACAGCTTAATGCAAGCAAGAGTGTTTTGGGGCGCATCAATGAAGAGCTTCAACAGTCAGAGAAGAAGAAGAAAGATTACGAAGAAGATCTTCAGTGGCTTGCAAACGAGATGGATAACGATTTCTCGGGAGAAGCGAAACTTGAGGAAGATGCCGAGGCGAGAGCTCGTGAGAAACAGGAGACAGCAAGTCTTATCAGCAGCCGCCGGGATGAAAGAATGAAGCTTCAAACAGAAGTGGAAGATGAAGAACTTCATCTGAAAGAGCTGAAGAGGCAGCACAAGGGATTACTGGGTGCGCTCAAAGATGAGGAAGTGAAGATCAACCGTCTCGATGTAGAGCTGGAGAACCGTCTTGCTCACTTGAGAGAAGAATACATGCTCAGCTTTGAAGCAGCTAAAGAAGATTACCCTCTTTCTATGGATATAGCCGAGGCAAGAAAAAAGTAAAACTTATCAAACTTGCTCTGGAAGAATTGGGAACAGTTAATCTTGGTGCCATTGATGAATATGAACGGGTTTCTGAACGCTATCAATTCCTTCTTGAGCAGCAGGCTGACCTGCAGGAGGCGAAGGATACCCTGCATGAGGTAATCAGAGAAATGGACACAGAGATGGTGAAGCGTTTTGATTACACCTTCCATGCCATCAAAGCTGAATTTGAAGGGGTATTTTCAGCTCTCTTTGGCGGAGGCAGAGCTGAATTAAAGCTTACCACGCCAGATGATCTGCTAAATACCGGGGTGGATATCGTTGCACAGCCGCCCGGGAAAAAACTTCAAAACCTTGGCCTTCTGTCAGGCGGGGAACGGGCATTGACTGCAATCGCATTGTTATTTTCCATTCTCAAAGTCCGTCCAGTCCCTTTCTGTATCCTTGATGAGGTCGAAGCAGCTCTTGATGAAGCCAACGTACAAAGGTTCAGTAAATATCTGAAGAAGTTCAGCCAGGAAACCCAATTCATTGTAATCACTCACAGGAAAGGAACTATGGAAGAAGCGCATGTCCTTTATGGGGTAACCATGCAGGAATCCGGAGTATCCATGCTTGTGTCGGTAAGGCTGGAAGAGACTAAAGAATTTGTTCAAGTTAAATAAGGCGGGTGCATAAAGTGAGTTTTTTTAAGAAATTAAAAGAAAAATTTTCAACATCCTCAGATTCAGTAACCAATAAATTTAAAGATGGTCTTTCAAAAACGCGAAATAATTTCTCGTCAAAAGTAAATGACCTGGTAGCGAGATACCGTAAAGTGGACGAGGACTTCTTTGAAGAACTGGAGGAGATTCTTATTGGGGCTGATGTCGGTTTTGATACCGTCATGGAGCTTGTCGACCAATTAAGATACGAAGCTCAACGCCGTAATATCCAGGAAACCAGTGAACTTCAAAGTGTCATTTCAGAAAAGCTGGTTGAAATCTATGAAGGAGAAGCGGGTGCTTCCAATGACCTTAACATCCAGGAAGATACACTGACAGTCATCCTGTTCGTCGGTGTCAACGGTGTAGGGAAAACAACCACAATCGGAAAGATGGCCCATATGTTCAAAGAACAGGGCAAGAGTGTTCTGCTTGCTGCCGGTGATACATTCCGGGCTGGGGCAATCGATCAGTTGGAAGTGTGGGGACAAAGAGCAGAAGTTCCTGTCATTAAACATTCAGAGGGCTCGGATCCCGCTGCGGTAATATATGATGCTGTGCAATCTGCCAAAGCTAGGAACGCGGATATTCTTCTATGTGATACTGCCGGCCGGCTGCAAAACAAAGTCAACCTGATGAATGAACTCCAAAAGGTAAAAAGAGTCATAGAGCGTGAAATTCCGGGGGCTCCCCATGAAGTTCTCCTCGTATTGGATGCAACAACCGGCCAGAATGCCCTGCTGCAAGCCAAGACATTCAAGGAAGCAACGGATGTATCAGGCATCGTATTAACGAAACTGGACGGAACAGCCAAAGGCGGAATTGTTATCGGGATCAAAAATGAACTGCAAATCCCGGTTAAATTCGTAGGCCTCGGTGAGAAAGTGGATGACCTCCAGCCGTTCGATCCTGAAAAGTATGTCTACGGCCTATTCTCCAATGAGGTCGATGAAGAGGAAATTGAAGAATAAAATTGCAGAACCGCGTTAAGCCTTTGGCTTGCCGCGGGTTTTTTGATTTCCAGGGAGCTTATACTGTGGTATAAAAAACCTTACTTCATGATAGGATAAAGTTGGTTTTTCGAGCATTCCGTTCTTTCATAGAATGCGTTTTTCCTTGTGTAGGACCTTAGCCATTGAGTCACCTGTTAAATCAAAAATAAGAGGAAAATTCCGGTTAAACTGTGAAATAGATTTCAATTAAGGCTACATAAGCGGTATTTTTAAGCTTAAGCAAAAAGAATCATTTTTGAATCTTTTAAGCAAATAAGGAAAATTATTCCGCCTAATTAAACTGTATTAGTGATATTTTCTTAAATAAGCGGAATTTCTCACCCTTTATTTAAAAGGCTCTTTTCAAAAAATCCTGCTTTTGAATGCGGTTTTATCATCCCCCTTTACTTAGGAGGATTGGAGCAGAAGGCGTACGATCTCCTGCGGGACTAGCGGGACAGGTGAGACCCCGCAGGCGAAGCCGAGGAGGCTCATCCAGCTCCAGCGGCCAGCGCCTAGCAGATTTCGGTCTCTCTCCTTGCTAATCTAGCTGCAAGGCCCAACGGCTAGCGTACTTCCCTGCCTCCTCCTTGCGATAAGTCAACATCAACTCACTACGTTTGTTGTGTTTCCTTTATCTCATGCGGAGTCAGTCCAGTCCGTACGCCGCTGAGCGGGGCCTTTCCACTTTATATAGATAAGTCATCATCGAATCGCTATCGCTCTTCGTGATTCCTTTATCTCATGCGAGAGCCCTAAAATCTGTACGTCGCTGAACGGCCGCTTCCGCTTTTGCTTCACCGCCCGCCCCGCGGAGTCGTACGCTTGGAGCGGAAATCCATTACTTCTCAATAGCCGCAATCTTTGCGAAAAGAGGTAAAAAACAAACAGTAACCGCATACTTCCGCTTAGACCTTGACATTTTTATTGAAACTCTGTATCCTTCTTATGTAAAGGTTTTTCACTTAACACATGAGGGAGTGAGGAAATGCTTGAGAAAACGACAAGAATGAACTATCTGTATGATTTCTACCAGTCGCTTTTAACTCCCAAGCAAAGCAGTTACATGTCCCTCTACTACTTGGACGACTTCTCTCTTGGCGAAATTGCCGAGGAATATGAGATCAGCCGGCAAGCAGTTTATGACAATATCAAGCGTACAGAAGCGATGCTTGAGGAATATGAAGAGAAGCTTTTATTATTTCAGAAGTTTCAAGAGCGCAGCAAGCTTTTGCGGGAAATCAAACAGTTACTTAATAAACAAGACAATAAAACGTCAGAATTAGAAGAGCTGTTCGAAAAGCTCGAGAAATTGGATTAGGAGGCGGCATTATGGCATTTGAAGGATTAGCCGACCGACTGCAAGGCACAATTCAGAAGATCCGCGGCAAAGGGAAAGTCAATGAAGCGGATGTAAAAGAAATGATGCGCGAAGTCCGTCTTGCATTGCTTGAAGCAGACGTAAACTTCAAAGTAGTAAAAACTTTCGTTAAAAAGGTAAGTGAACGTGCTGTCGGCCAGGAGGTCATGCAAAGTTTGACACCGGGTCAGCAGGTCATCAAGGTGGTTAAAGAAGAACTTACCGACTTAATGGGAGGAGAGCAAAGCCAAATCGCTGTTGCCAAGCGTGCGCCTACCGTCATTATGATGGTCGGTCTTCAAGGTGCAGGTAAAACAACGACTACTGGTAAGCTCGCCAATCTTCTGAGAAAGAAATATAACCGCAAACCTTTGCTGGTGGCGGCAGATATTTACCGTCCTGCAGCGATCAAACAACTGGAAACACTTGGAAAGCAATTGAGCATGCCTGTATTCTCTTTGGGAGATCAGGTGAGTCCTGTGGAAATTGCGAAGCAGGCAATCGAGAAAGCAAAGGAAGAGCACCACGATTATGTTCTGATAGATACAGCCGGACGCCTTCACATAGATGAAAAGCTGATGGGTGAATTGGAGGATATCAAGGAGCTTGCGAATCCTGACGAAATCTTTCTTGTTGTCGATGCCATGACGGGACAGGATGCTGTGAATGTTGCCCAAAGCTTTAACGATTCATTGGGGATTTCAGGAGTCGTCCTGACCAAATTGGACGGAGATACTCGAGGCGGAGCGGCACTATCCATCCGTTCTGTTACGGAGAAACCGATTAAATTTGTCGGGATGGGTGAAAAGCTGGACGCACTTGAAGCTTTCCATCCTGAGCGAATGGCTTCCCGTATCCTTGGAATGGGAGATGTACTGTCGCTGATTGAGAAAGCCCAGGCGAACGTTGATGAAGAGAAAGCCAAAGAGCTTGAAAAGAAAATGAGGACTATGTCCTTTACCTTTGAAGACTTTCTTGAACAGCTTGGACAAGTTAAACAAATGGGTCCTCTTGATGAATTGATCAAGATGATGCCTGGTGCTAACAAGATGAAGGGCCTGGATAAACTGCAAGTGGATGAAAAACAGCTCAGCCACGTCGAAGCGATCATTCAATCCATGACTAAAGAAGAAAAGCAGCATCCGGAAACTATCAATGCCGGCAGGAAAAAACGGATTGCAAGGGGAAGCGGAAGGAATATCCAGGAAGTCAACCGCTTGCTTAAGCAGTTTGAAGATATGAAAAAAATGATGAAACAAATGAGCGGAATGCAGGGAAAAGGCAAGAAAAAAGGCATGAAATTCCCGTTCATGTAGGCTTTAAATCTTAACTGTGAAAAAGAAAATTCAACTGTTAAGAAAAAACACTTTACAAACAAAATACACACTGATAATATATCTACTTGTGTAAAACTATTCGGAGGTGCTTTAAACATGGCAGTAAAAATTCGTTTAAAACGTATGGGAGCTAATAAATCCCCTTTCTATCGTATTGTAGTAGCAGATTCTCGTTCACCGCGTGATGGACGTCAAATTGAAACAGTTGGAACTTACAACCCGGTTGCAGAACCAGCTGTAGTTGATATCAATGAGGAGCTTGCTCTTAAATGGCTGCAAAATGGTGCGAAACCATCTGACACAGTCCGCAACATTTTCTCTAAACAAGGTATCATGGAAAAATTCCACAACGCTAAATACAGCAAGTAATTGTGGAACGAATGAAAGATTTGATCTTAACGATTGTGGCTCCCCTTGTAGATCATCCTGAACATTTAGAAATAGATGTGGAGGAAAATGATGATTCTGTCACTTACAAGCTTATGCTTCATTCCGATGACATGGGCAAAGTGATTGGAAAGCAAGGAAGGGTTGCAAAGTCGATTCGGACAGTAGTTTATGCTGCAGCAGGATCACATGAAAAAAAGAGAGTCTTTCTGGAAATCGCAGAGTGAGCATCAAGAACCGGTATCAGCGGCTCCGCCCATCGAGGTAATCCTTCGGCTGGGGGTGCCGCGGACACCGGTACATATCAGACAGTACCAAAGGGAGGAGAAAAAACCTCCCTTTTTATATACCATTTTATAGGGCAAAAGGGATCTCTGGAATCATTATCATTCCAAAGCTGTACAGAATGCGTCTGTACGCTTCGTGGGCAAGCAGCCTTCGTCCGGCATGCTCCTATTTGCAAAGATACTAGCCTGATTAATGTTTCGCTTATATGACTTGACGGAAGCAAAATAAAATGAACACATTCACAGGAGGCGGGTAAATGAAGATTCTCCAGAATGTCACCGTGAACCAGGTGCTGACGGAATCGAGCAAGAAAGCATTGCTGGATAAGTATGAGGGGAAGAAGTTTCAACTGCACAAAGAATGTGATCAGCTTAGATTTGAATTGAAGAAGATGGAAAAACAAAAAAGTATTCCTCGCAGAATTTAAAATCCCATTTTGAAAAAGAGATAGAGTTAAGAGTGGAGAAAATCAAACTGACAGATTTCCAGATTGATCAGCTTCAGATACTCCCTCTTGGAAGTGAATTGAAAGATAAAGAAATACAGGGAATTTTGGAAGTGCAAGTGGGAGATAATTGGGAAGAAAAGAATCTCTCCCGGACAATCGTAGTAAAAGACGGGTACATAAGTGAAATACGTTAGAGGTGATACAAATGGATAAATGGTTCAATGTCGGCAAGGTTGTTAATACACACGGAGTCAAAGGTGAGGTCAGAGTCATTTCCCGGACTGATTTTCCAGATGAAAGATACAAGAAGGGCAGTACCCTGTATCTTTTTTCTGAAAAAGGAAAAGACCCTGTCGAATTGACAGTTGAAACACATCGCAAGCATAAAAATTTTGATTTGCTTACTTTTGTTGGTTATTCGGACATCAGCAAGGTTGAGCCCTTTAAGAATGGAATTTTGAAAATTAATGAAACTCAGCTCGGAAACCTTGAAGAAGGAGAATTCTACTTTCATGAGATCATCGGCTGCACGGTCAAGACGGCAGCTGGAGAAAAAGTGGGTTCTATTATAGAAATCCTTACCCCGGGGGCGAATGATGTCTGGGTTGTCAAAGGGGCTAAAGGAAAAGAAATTCTCATTCCTTATATTGATGACGTTGTCAAGGAAATTGACATTGAGAACAAGATAATTCTGATAGATCCGCTGGAAGGGCTGCTGTCATGAAAAAAATAGATGTTCTTTCTCTATTTCCTTCGATGTTCAGCGGCGTATTCGGAGAGTCCATTCTGAAAAAAGCAGAAGAAAAAGGCGCTGTCCAATATAACGTCGTTAATTTTCGGGAGTTTGCCGATAACAAACATGGACAAGTCGATGATTACCCATATGGGGGCGGGGCAGGCATGGTGCTGAAGCCGCAGCCGATCTTTGACGCGGTAGAAGCCCTGACAACCTCATCAGAGCAGAAGAAGCCGAGGGTCATTCTGCTTTGTCCACAAGGAGAACGCTATTCGCAGAAGAAGGCGGAAGAACTGGCCCAGGAAGATCATCTGATCTTTGTCTGCGGCCATTACGAGGGATACGATGAAAGGATCCGGGAGCATGTGGTGACCGATGAAATATCGATTGGTGATTTTGTCCTGACCGGCGGGGAATTGGGAGCGATGGTCATCATAGACAGCGTCGTGAGGCTTCTTCCGGGAGTGCTGGGAAATGAAGATTCACCTGTGCTTGATTCTTTTTCATCCGGATTCCTTGAACATCCGCATTATACAAGGCCTTCTGACTTTAGAGGGATGAAGGTTCCTCAGGAACTGATCTCAGGCAACCATAAGCTCATTGAGGAATGGAGAGAAAGGGAGTCACTGAGAAGGACATTTGAGAGAAGGCCCGACTTGCTGGATATAAAGGAATTGAATGACCGCCAAAAAAAATGGCTGGAAGACTGGAAAAATGATAGAAACTAGTTGATTCAATTATATAGATATGGTATTATAACCTTTGTGACTTGCTCAGATAATATCTGTCGGGTCATCGATTAGGATGTTCCGCTGCAATAAATCGTTTTTGTAAGAGCATCTGGTGGAAGGAGATGAAATAGATGCACAAATTGATCGAAGAAATTACAAAAGAACAACTTCGCTCTGATTTACCATCTTTCCGTCCTGGAGATACAGTTCGCGTACACGTTAACATCGTTGAGGGTACTCGCGAGCGTATTCAGGTATTCGAAGGTGTAGTAATCGGCCGTCGTGGCGGCGGAATCAGCGAAACGTTCACAGTTCGTAAAATTTCTTATGGTGTTGGTGTTGAGCGTACATTCCCTGTACACACACCAAAAATCGCAAAGCTTGAAGTTATCCGCCGCGGTAAAGTACGCCGTGCGAAACTTTACTACTTGCGCAACCTGCGCGGTAAAGCTGCCCGTATCAAAGAAATTCGATAATTTTAAGATGGAAAGGAGCTTGGAGACAAGCTCCTTTTTCAGTTTATAAAGGCTGTTTTCGCATGGATTGCTGCTTTTGGAAAAATCCCGAGAGCAGATTTTTCCCCATAGACCAAGTTGTTTCTCTCTGCAAGGAGGAGCAGCTCTTTTCTTTCTTGCCAGTAAGGATATTTATGTCGAATTATGGTGTTTATATTTCGAGATTCATATTAAATAGCAGCAAAATTTCGAAAAGAGTCTTTATAAAAGTCTTTTAATGATAGGAAACAATCCGGGATCATTAGACGCGGGGTAAGCGGAAAATCCACTGCTCCCAAAAGTAATCATAAAATACATAATCATTTAAAACACTGCATACTATGACCTATTTTAAAGTAAATCAGATGTAAACCGTGCCTGTTTTTTGTAGAATAAGGCTATGGGAAAAATTGAGGCTCAGGAGGGGAACCTGGTGGCAAAGCAGAAGAATGAACTGTGGGAATGGACCAAAGCATTATTGATTGCTGTCGGACTGGCTGCACTGATCCGTTACTTTTTATTTACGCCGATAGTGGTTGATGGTTTATCAATGATGCCTACATTACATAATGGGGACAGGATGATTGTAAATAAGTTGAGTTACAGCGTCGGACAACCGGATCGATTTGATATAATCGTTTTTCATGCTCCGGAACAAAAGGACTATATCAAACGTGTAATCGGGCTCCCTGGGGATACTGTCGAATATAAGGATGATGTACTTTATATTAACGGTGAAGCATATGACGAACCTTATTTGGAAGAATATAAGGAACAGATTGATGGCGGCCTTTTGACGGAAGATTTTACTTTAATAGAAAAAATCGGACAGGAAACGGTTCCGGAAAACACTCTGTTTGTTATGGGGGATAATCGCCGTTTCAGCAAAGACAGCCGGCATATAGGCGTCGTGGAAGTAGATGAAGTCATTGGCAGTACCAATGTCATTTATTGGCCAATCAAAGATATAGAACTCATAAAGTAAGGCTCTTTTCGTAAACTTTGTTGCTATTTGATGCTAATTCAAAAAATAACCCTATTACGGAGATAAAATCTGGTAGCACCGAAAAAAAGAGCTTCTCTTCCCCGTTTAGAGTTAAAACTCTTAGTATCCAGGGAAAATCCGGCTCTTGGGATTTTTTCGAAAGCAACAATATATACGAAAACAGCCTAAAGTAAGAAAACAGAAACTTTATTTGGAGGTGACAATATGACCATTCAATGGTTTCCAGGACATATGGCAAAGGCAAGGAGACAGGTAACCGAGAAATTGAAACTTGTGGATATCATCATTGAACTTGTCGATGCGCGCATTCCTATCTCATCCAGAAACCCGATGATCGACGAAGTTGTCCAGCATAAGCCCCGTCTTGTCCTTTTAAACAAGGCAGACATGGCCGACAGGGCACTTACAGATCAGTGGATAAGGTATTTCTCAGATAGAGGCATCAAAGCCCTTGCCGTGAATGCCCAGGGAGGGACCGGCTTAGGAGAAATTGTAAAAGCAGCAAAAGAGATTTTAAGTGAAAAGTTCGACCGGATGAAGTCAAAAGGGATGAAACCGAGAGCGATCAGGGCAATGATCGTCGGTATTCCGAACGTAGGAAAATCCACTTTGATCAACAGGCTCGCTAAGAAGAACATTGCGAAAACAGGCAATACGCCTGGTGTAACAAAAGCACAGCAATGGATAAAGGTCGGCAAGGAAATGGAACTGCTCGATACACCCGGGATCCTTTGGCCGAAGTTTGAAGATCAGGAAGTCGGTTATAAGCTGGCTTTGACTGGTGCAATTAAGGATACCATTCTTAACCTCCAGGATATTGCCATATACGGGCTGCGTTACTTAGAAAAACATTACCCAAGGCGTTTGGAAGAGCGCTACGGCATCGATGAGTTTCCTGAAGAAATCGTAGAAGTTTTTGATAAAATCGGCATCCAGAGAGGGTGCCTGATTGCAGGTGGCGGAGTGGACTACGACAAGACCTCCGACCTTATCGTACGGGATATCAGAAGTGAGAGACTTGGAAAAATAACCTTTGATCTTCCTGAAGATTTTAGTGAAGAACAACAATAAAACGAAGCTGATTCCATAGGTGTTTTTTACCCTTATAGAGTCAGCTTGTTTATTTTTTCACAGTCCTGCCGATAAAAAGAAGGACCATACATAGACAGCAAACAGGAGTGCATATATGACGAAAAACTATACAATAGCCGAAGCGGAGAAAATTCTTACAGAAATTACAGATGAAAAAAACGAACTCTTTCAATCATTCATTAATGATGAGAGAAAAGGTGTCCAAAAGCTCATCGCTAAATGGCGCAGCGAGCGGAAGCAAGAGGCGGACTTGGAGGAGCAATTTAACCTTATGAGTTCTTTTGAAAACGAATTGAAGTTCAAGGGTTTTCAGTATATCGCGGGAATTGATGAAGTGGGAAGAGGACCTCTGGCAGGCCCGGTTGTCGCAGCTGCTGTCATCCTTCCGCTGGATTTTCGATTGCTGGGGATAAATGATTCCAAGAAGCTGTCCGAAAGACAGAGAAACTCATTTTATGAGCTAATTACAGAAAAGGCGATTGCCTGGGGGACAGGAATTATATCTTCAGAAGAAATCGACAGGCTGAATATCTACCAGGCTTCAAAGAAAGCCATGATTACAGCCGTCAATGGGCTGGGTGTGAATCCGGATCATCTGTTAATTGATGCAATGGAACTGGGAACACCTTTCCCTGAAATATCTTTAGTCAAAGGAGATGCCCGCAGCATTTCTATCGCTGCTGCCTCTATTGTCGCAAAGGTGACGAGGGACAGGATGATGGAAAAGTATGCACAGGATTACCCGGGGTATGGATTCCGAAAGAATATGGGGTATGGAACTAAGGAGCACTTGGAAGGCTTGAACCAGCATGGTCCGTGTCCAATCCATCGCAGTTCTTTTGCGCCGGTAAAAGAACTTATGTTGAAGTAAAGAAGGTGGCGTTATGCTGGAACGCGGAGTACAAAGCAGCTCATTTCAAGCTCAGAAATCTCACTATCCATCCAAATTGAATGATGGACAGGTAATATACGCGAAAATTAATAAGGTGTTGCCTGAAGGGATGGCGGAAATCAATTATAAGGGGCAGAAGATGATCGCGAAATTGGAAGCCCCGCTTGTCGCAGGAAACCATTATATTTTTCAAACAGAGCTCGGGGATGAAGGCGTTCTTAATTTGAAGGTGATATCAACTCTCCAGGGTGAAGTGAAAAGTTCATTCTCAGACATTGCTGAAAAGCTGATGAGCGATCTTCAGCTTCCAAAAGGGGGAAATATCAAGGAATTGGTTACTCTCATGGTCAAGAACTCCCTTCCTTTCTCAAAAGGTGAATTGATCAGGATGAATGCACTGCTGGCTGATTCATCGGACAAGCAGGAAGGGATTCAAACTCTTTTGAAGCTGAAGGGTGCCGGCCTGACCATTACCCGGCCTCTATATCTTTCACATTTATATGGAAAAAACATGGAATCGGTATCAGAGCTATTGAACAGACTTGAAGCGGCTTTAAAGAAAAACACTTCATTGCCGGTGGAGAGCAAGGGGATTTTCAAAGTTCTCACAGAAGTGAAAGAAAGTGAAAACACCAAGCTATTTCAGAAAGTTGTTAAAAACACTTTTAGCCTGGTAATGGATAATAGAGAAGATCTGACAACGCGTTCATCGGCTCTCAAGCTTCTTCAAATGTTGGGGGTTGTATCGGAGTCCGTTTCTTTGGAGAGGGCAGCATCCTTATCGGGAGAAACCTCTAAGCCTTCAGGTCAAGCCGGTCAAGGTGGTATCGCTGGAGGGGCTGCCCCGATTAAGGATAAGCTGGTCGTTTTGTCTGAACTATTATCAAAAATGAAGTCACCCGATGAAAAGGGCCAGCTTCTGTTCAAGGAAGTCCAGAGTGTTTTGAAAAGCATGGAAACCGGAGGAAGGGATTCCCAGGAGCTAATAAAAACAGGGGCAGAATTAATCAGGCGGGGAGAAGCAGTGTTTTCGGAAAAAGGAATGACTCAATTGACGGATACGGAAAAATTCAACCTTAATAATGGTATCCATTCAAGGAAAGAACAGCAAGGATTAAATCGTTTTTTGAGCATGATTGAGCAGCTGAATCAGAACCGCCCCCCGGAACAGCCGGCAATGAAACTGCTTCAAAAGATGATGGTGATTGATGAAGGAAATGCTGCCAGGATCCATATAGAAAGTCTGCCGGAAATAATTAAGGATCTCATTTCAAAGCTGGGATTGAACCAAGAGGCAAAGCTTGCTGCAGGATTTGCCGGGGAGCGGTCCCTGAACGACTCACTGAAACCGTCTTTAATTGCCCTTTTGAAAGACCTTCCTCAAGGGGAGACGAGGGATGCGGCTGAAAGGCTCCTGTATAAGCTGAACGGCCACGCTGTCCTATCTGGGGAGAACGGGCCCCTGCAGCATGTAGTTTACCAGCTGCCGCTATCCTGGCTCAACCAAAGAACAGACCTGACCATGCAATGGACTGGAAGGAAGACCGATAAAGGGAAGATTGATTCTGAATATTGCCGTGTATTATTCTATCTCGAATTGAAAAGTATCAAAGAGGTCATCGTCGATATGACAGTCCAAAACAGGTCCATAACGTTAAATATTTACAATGATACCCCTAAGTTAAAGGAATTATCAGGACCGTTTTCATTAAATATGAAGGAGGGCCTTGAAAAGCTTGGCTATAAATTATCCTCCGTCAATTTCAAGGAATCTGGAACTTCCGCACCAGTTAAGGAAAGGTACCGGGAACTGGCGGGGGAAGTTCCCTATTCTGGAGTGGATCTTAAAATATGAAAAAAATTAATGAGAATAAGAGAAAGCAAGCGGTAGCGCTTCAGTATGCGGCAGACAAACAGCAGGCACCCAAGGTCGTTGCCAAGGGAAAGGGATTGATTGCAGACAATATTCTTGATAGGGCCAAAGAGTATGAAATCCCAGTACAGGAGGACCCTGCCCTTGTTGAATTGCTGGGAAGTCTCGATATTAATGAATCCATTCCTGAGGAACTTTATCAAGCGGTGGCAGAAGTGTTTGCTTTTCTGTACAGAGTCGACAAGGAAGCTGGAAGAAGCTGAAGCGTATTGAAAACTTCAGCGTTCTTTTCGCAAAGATTGTCTCTGATGAGAATTAATGGATTTCCGCTCCAGGCGTACGACTCCGCGGGGCGGGCGGTGAGCCTCCTCGGCTGCGCCTGCGGGGTCTCCCCTGTCCCGCTAGTCCCGCAGGAGATCGTACGCCTTCCGCTCCAATCCTCCTACATGAAGGGCAATTAAGGTAAAATCGCATTTTAAGCAAAATTGAAAAGCCTTATTAAATAGATGGTATCAGCATTTAGAGTTGCTTTCGGAATATGTTGAGGGCAGGTTCCTTCCCGTATACAGAGATTTCTCTCTCTATACGGGGGAACAGCTCTTTTCTTCTTGATTACCATAATATTTCCTGTGAATAATGGCGTTAGCTTACCAAGTTAATATTAAATAGCAACAAAGTTTACGAAAACAGCCTTATTAAATGATTGTAAGACTATAAAAAAGATAGTTTTTAATTAGGCTCTTGATGGATTAAGGTGCCGGATGCTGAGATTCCGGTTGGAGAATTGTTTAGAAATTATTTTATTAAGATAACGTTTTCAAGTAATAAAGGTGAAAAAGAGTACCCTTTTTCTCTCTTTATATTTCAGAATTTTAAAATTAATATAATATTTTGTGCATATATGTAGACATCTAATCTTTCATTTTATACAATGAAAGCGCAGTCTATTTTTGAAAGAGTTTGATAGGAGGATGGAAAATGAATATCCATGAATATCAAGGTAAAGAAATCCTCAGAAATAATGGGGTACCCGTACCTAATGGTAAAGTGGCTTTTACTCCGGATGAAGCGGTAGAAGCAGCAAAAACATTGGAATCAAGCGTTTATGTTGTTAAAGCACAGATTCATGCAGGCGGCCGCGGGAAAGCGGGCGGAGTTAAAATCGCAAAGAGTATTGACGAAGTACGTACATATGCCGAAGAACTGCTGGGAAAAACGTTAGTGACCCACCAAACAGGCCCGGAAGGAAAGGAAGTTAAGCGCTTACTTGTCGAAGAAGGCTGTGACATCAAGAAGGAATACTATGTCGGGCTTGTCCTTGACAGAGCAACTTCCCAAGTGGTCCTGATGGCTTCTGAAGAAGGCGGAACCGAGATCGAGGAAGTGGCTGAGGCTACTCCTGAAAAAATCTTCAAAGAATATATCGACCCTGTTGTCGGCCTTACTGGATTCCAGGCGCGCCGGATCGCGTTCAATATCAACATCCCTAAAGAACTTGTCAATAAAGCGGCTAAGTTCATGCTTGGACTTTATAATGTATACGTCCAAAAGGATGCTTCAATCGTTGAAATTAATCCTTTGGTTGTGACAGGTGATGGAAATGTCATGGCATTGGATGCGAAGTTCAACTTTGATTCAAATGCCCTGTATCGTCAGAAAAGCGTCATAGAACTTCGTGACCTTGAAGAAGAAGATCAAAAAGAAATCGAAGCTTCTAAATATGATTTGAGCTATATCTCCCTTGAAGGAAATATCGGCTGCATGGTCAATGGCGCAGGCCTTGCGATGGCTACAATGGACATCGTCAAGCATTATGGCGGCGATCCCGCGAACTTCCTTGATGTTGGGGGCGGTGCAACAGCTGAGAAAGTTACGGAAGCATTCAAAATCATCCTTTCAGATGAAAATGTAAAAGGCATCTTCGTCAATATCTTCGGCGGTATCATGAAGTGTGACATCATTGCGGAAGGTGTAGTTGAAGCGGCTAAACAAGTGGAGCTTAAGGTTCCTTTGGTAGTCCGTCTTGAAGGTACGAATGTTGACCTAGGGAAGAAAATCCTTAATGAGTCAGGCTTGAATATCATTTCCGCTGAATCCATGGCGGACGGCGCACAAAAAATTGTTGAGCAAGTAGGATAAGAAAGGCGGAGGACTAATGAGCGTATTTATTAATAAAGATACAAAAGTTATTGTTCAAGGTATTACTGGTTCGACTGCTCTTTTCCATACAAAGCAAATGCTTGAATACGGTACACAAATCGTTGCTGGTGTGACACCAGGAAAAGGCGGAACCGAAGTTGAAGGAGTTCCTGTATTCAATACAGTTGAGGAAGCTAAGAGAGAAACTGGCGCTAATGCTTCAGTTATCTATGTCCCTGCTCCATTCGCAGCGGATGCGATTTTGGAAGCTGTAGATGCTGAATTGGATCTTGCCATCTGTATCACAGAGCATATCCCTGTGCTTGATATGGTAAAAGTGAAACGCTACATGGAGGGCAAAAAGACTCGTCTTGTAGGTCCTAACTGTCCTGGCGTCATCACTCCGGATGAGTGCAAGATCGGCATCATGCCTGGTTATATCCATACCAAAGGCCATGTGGGTGTTGTTTCGCGTTCTGGTACTTTGACTTATGAAGCTGTTCACCAATTGTCACAGGAAGGAATCGGCCAATCTACAGCTGTAGGTATCGGCGGAGACCCTGTAAACGGCACAGATTTCATCGATGTTTTGAAAGCCTTCAATGAAGATCAAGACACTTACGCTGTCATAATGATCGGGGAGATCGGCGGTACTGCTGAGGAAGAAGCAGCAGAATGGGTGAAAGCCAATATGACTAAGCCTGTAGTCGGCTTCATTGGCGGACGTACTGCACCTCCAGGGAAACGAATGGGCCATGCAGGTGCCATTATTTCCGGAGGCAAGGGTACTGCAGACGAGAAAATTCGTGTTATGAATGAGTGTGGAATTGAAGTAGCTCCGACACCATCTGACATGGGTGAAACACTTATCAAGGTCCTTAAAGATAAAGGCATCTACGATAGCTGCAAAACTCATTAATATAGTAGAAACTGGACTGAATAGGGTGCACACAGCCATTCTATTCAGTCCTTTTTTAAAAACCATCCTTTAACTATCATGGCGGGCAAGCTGTAAAAAAAGTTATTGTTCAGGAGAAAGTTCCGGCTAGCATGTTTTTATAAACCCTGAGTCCTTTTTAAATAGGCTCATTTCGTTAACTTTGTTACTGGTAAATATGAATCCTGGAAAATAACTCCATAGTTCACCAGAAACATCATTGTAATCAAGAAAAAAGAGGTCCTCCCTGCGATTAGAGAGAAATACTCAGTATCTCGAGGAAAATCCGTCTATTGAAATTTTCGAAAACAGCTATGTAGGAAGCTGAAGAAATAAATTAACCAGGAGGTAAAAATGAATAAAGACAGGAACATCTTCTTTACCCTTCAGCACTGTGACAGCATAGGCTGGAAGTCGATACACCTGCTTATGAAGTCAACACCCTCTCCTTGCGAAATCCTCAACCTGACACCAGGCGACCTGCGCAGTATCCTTCCAATTCCCGCCAGTAAAGTCAACGCATTTTATCATCAATTTCACTCATTTGACCCCTTACCGGTATTGAAGAATTATAAAGAACGAAATATTGAGTTTCTGACAATTCTTGATGAGGAGTATCCTCCTTTGCTGAAAAATATTTACGATCCGCCGTGGGTATTGTTTTATTCAGGAAAGCCCGACTTGCTGAAAAGAGACAGAAAAATTGCCATTGTTGGTTCCAGGAAAGCAGATGAATACACTTCTGACTCTTTAAAGTTCCTGCTTCCTCAATTGGTGAAAGAAGAATTTGTTATTGTCAGCGGCCTGGCTGCTGGAGCAGATGAAATTGCACACAGGGAAGCAATTGAATTACAAGGTGAAACAATAGCGGTAATTGGCGGGGGGATGGATCATATCTATCCTGCTAGAAATCGAAAGCTGGCTGAATGGATGATGGCAAATCAGCTTGTCGTTTCCGAATATCCCCCTGACACCCGGCCTCAGCGCTGGCATTTCCCGATGAGGAATCGCATCATCAGCGGCTTGACTCAAGCTGTCCTTGTTACCCAGGCAAACAGAAAGAGCGGTTCACTGATTACCGCAGAATACAGCCTAAATGAAGGGCGGGATGTCTTTGCGCTTCCCGGCAGATTGGATTCAGCCCTGTCAGAGGGAAGCAACCTCCTGATTCAGCAAGGAGCAAAGCTGATTACTTCCTCTGAAGACATTGTTTCCGAATTCACGTATAAATCATATAAAAACATATAAACTTTAGAAAGATACGCTGTTCTTTACATATCTGTCTTCCTGGCATAGAATGGTTCAACGGACGATAAAGAAGAAGCAGGTTAAAAGAATAGTATTAAAACTGCTGATTTTTTGAAAATTACCCTTAAATATGTATAAAATGTAGAAAAAGGTTGCATTTCTTCTCAATCTGTTATACATTTTGCAACAGATATAATACAAAAAAGCAGTTTCTTTTTGTTAGAGCTGTTGGAAACGTTTCCTCGGCTCTATTAGTTACTATAAAATAACCAGAAGATAGCTGATTTCGTAAAAGAAACGTAACTAAGCTATTAAATACAATATTCTTAACTAAGGCTGGCTGGTGAAGGTAAGAATGAAGCTCTCAGCAAGCTGATTTCCTTGTAGTCCAAGCCTTTCACGGGTGAGTGGGACACTTGTTTTTTTCAGGTCCCGGTTGCTTGCAAGTATTTATGAAGACAAAGATCTTTAAAATTAGAATGAAAAATAAACGATTTCCCTCTTTAAGGAGGCAATTTAATGTCAGATTATCTAGTGATTGTTGAGTCGCCGGCAAAGGCGAAAACAATCGAGAAATATTTAGGAAAGAAATATAAGGTCCGTGCTTCTATGGGCCATGTGCGCGACTTGCCTAAAAGCCAAATGGGTGTGGATGTGGATGATGGATTTAATCCAAAATATATTACGATTCGCGGAAAAGGACCCGTATTGAAGGAATTGAAAACAGCTGCTAAAAAAGCTAAAAAAATATATCTCGCAGCTGACCCCGACAGAGAAGGAGAAGCGATAGCCTGGCACCTGGCCCACAGTCTCGATATGGATGTCCATTCTGAGTGCAGGGTCGTCTTCAATGAAATTACGAAGGATGCCATAAAGGAATCCTTCAAGCACCCGCGTGCCATAAATATGGATTTGGTCGATGCCCAGCAGGCAAGAAGGATTTTGGACAGGCTCGTTGGTTATAACATCTCCCCCTTGCTTTGGAAAAAGGTCAAGAAAGGGCTTAGTGCCGGCAGGGTTCAATCAGTAGCTGTAAGACTGATCATTGACCGCGAAAAAGAAATTAAAGAGTTCATCCCGGAAGAATACTGGACCATCCATGCTGAATTTAACAAAGGGAAGAGTTCTTTTCAAGGAGCCTTTTATGGGTTGGACGGAAACAAGCTGGACCTGAAAACTGAAAAAGAAGTAAAGGATGTTCTAAAAAAGATTAAAGGTGATTCATTTGAAATCAAGAAAGTCACCAAGAAAGAAAGAAAACGTAATCCTGCTGCCCCGTTCACAACATCGTCCTTACAGCAAGAAGCTGCACGGAAATTAAATTTCAGGGCTAAGAAAACGATGATGCTCGCTCAGCAGCTATACGAAGGAATTGAGATCGGCAAAGAGGGTACTGTGGGTCTCATCACATATATGAGAACAGATTCTACCCGGATTTCTGAGGTGGCTCAGAAAGAAGCATCAGAGTATATCACTGGAAAATATGGCAGTGAGTTCATCAAGAGCCAGGAGAGAAAAGAGAAAAAGGGACAAAAATCACAAGATGCCCATGAAGCAGTACGTCCTACTTCGACACTAAGAGATCCCGCTTCCATGAAAGAGTACCTATCCAGAGATCAATTGAGGCTTTATAAGCTGATATGGGAACGATTTGTTGCAAGTCAGATGGCTTCAGCAATTATGGATACAATGAGCGTGGATATTGTAAATGGAGAAGTGGTTTTCCGTGCCAACGGATCTAAAGTTAAATTTCCGGGATTCATGAAAGTGTATGTAGAGGGAACAGATGACGGAAAAGAAGAGAAGGAGAACATGCTGCCTGCACTAGAGGAAGGGGACATTGTCAACTACAAAGACATTGATCCTAAGCAGCACTTCACTCAGCCACCGCCAAGATACACTGAAGCAAGGCTTGTCCGGACATTGGAAGAGCTTGGCATAGGCCGTCCTTCAACGTATGCGCCGACATTGGATACCATTCAAAGGAGAGGCTATGTCAGCCTCGACAACAAACGCTTTATTCCAACTGAGCTTGGAGGAATCGTCTCTGAACTTGTTTCAGAGTTCTTCCCGGATATCATCGATGTTGAATTCACTGCCAATATGGAACGGGATCTGGATTATGTTGAAGATGGTAAAGAAAGATGGGTCAACATTATTGATCAATTCTATAAAGGATTTGAAAAACATCTGGAAAAAGCGGAAGAAGAGATGGAGAAAGTAGAAATTAAAGATGAACCTGCAGGCGAGGATTGTGAAAACTGCGGACATCCAATGGTGTACAAAATGGGACGCTATGGAAAGTTCATGGCTTGCAGCAACTTTCCTGACTGTCGAAATACAAAAGCAATTGTGAAAGAAATCGGTGTCAAGTGCCCTGAGTGTGAAGAGGGGAATATCATCGAAAGAAAGAGTAAAAAGAAGCGGATCTTCTACGGATGTGATCAATATCCTAAGTGTGAATTCCTGTCTTGGGACAAACCGATTGACAGAAAATGCCCTAAATGCGAACATCTCTTAATAGAGAAAAAGCTGAAAAAGGGTGTTCAGGTGCAATGTTCCACGTGTGATTATAAAGAAGAAACACAGCAATAAAGGAACCGATGGTGAGCTGACAAGGCTCACTTTTTCCTTTTGTATAATTATATGGTATCTTTAAGGTTGATGATTGTGAAAACGACAGGGATAGAAACGATTATGCATCAATAAAAGAGAATTCCCGTATAATGACCCTCTTTTCGTAAACTTTGTTGCTAATTTATATGAACCTCATATGGTAACGCCAATATTCAAGTGAATATTCTGGTAGGCAAGAAAAAAGCTACTCGACCATTTAGAGAGGAAAACCTTAGTCTCCGTAGGAGATTCTTGCTTTAGAAATTTTCCGGAAGCAAAAATTAGTGAGATAACTGACTATTTTTTGGTATCTTTCTAAAAGGTCTTACTTTATAATGTGTTTTTACCTTAGCCCCCTTTTACGTAGGAGGATTGGAGCGGAAGGCGTACGATCTCCTGCGGGACTAGCGGGACAGGTGAGACCCCGCAGCCGAGGAGGCTCACCTGTCCCGCCTGAAGCGGAAATCCATTACTTCTCAATAGTGAAAATCTTTACGAAAGAGAGTTTTATAAATACAAGCAGCAGTAAATGAATGAGCACTAACGGTAAAATGGACACTCATTAGAAACAATTCAGAACTTTGTGAAATATTTGTAAACTCCATTGCGCCGGCTACTAAATTATGTTACTATTTAGTAGCCTTTTGTGAGGTGATTAACATGTTGGAAAATGCAAACCAATATCTGAATAACTTTATTACATATTTACAGATAGAAAAAAACTATTCAGAGTTTACCGTTACTTTTTATAAGGATGATATCAGGGAATTTTTCCTTTTTATGAATGAACAGAACTTACACGCTTTATCAGAAATAGAGTATTTTGATGCCCGTTTATTTTTGACGGGCCTGCACGAAAGGAACTTTGCAAGAGCTTCAATCTCCAGGAAGATTTCAAGTTTGAGAAGCTTTTTCCGGTTTTTGAATAGGGAAGGGACTCTCACCGAGAATCCCTTTGCTTTAGTAAGCAGTCCGAAATCTGAAAAAAGGCTTCCTAAATTCTTTTATGAAGAAGAGATGGAAACCCTTTTCAGAGCCTGTGAGGGCGAAGAGCCCTTACAGGTCCGGAACAGGGCAATGTTTGAGTTGTTTTATGCTACTGGAATCAGGGTAAGTGAATGTGCAGGTCTTCGAATGAAGGATATAGATTTTTCATTGTCTACCATCCTAGTGAATGGGAAGGGCAGCAAGGAGAGATATGTTCCATTCGGAACTTACGCGCATGAAGAACTGGAAATGTACATAAATATATCTCGCGGACAGCTGATGAAGAACGAGGAGCACGAATATGTCTTTGTGAACTACAAAGGGGGCCCTTTGACAGCAAGGGGAATCAGGCATGTGCTGAATGGTATCGTTAAAAAGGCATCCTTGACTGCGAAAATTCATCCCCATATGCTCAGGCATACGTTTGCAACCCATTTACTTAATAATGGAGCAGACATGCGTACTGTACAAGAACTGCTTGGACACGAAAATTTATCATCTACTCAAATTTATACGCATGTAACGAAAGATCATCTTAGAAAGACTTACTTGAATCACCATCCACGTGCTTAGTTGAAAAGGAGGTACATTATATTGGGCAATTTTCATGCAACCACGATATTTGCTGTAAGGCATAAAGGTGAATGTGCCATGTCGGGGGACGGACAGGTGACATTCGGAAATGCAGTAGTAATGAAACACACGGCAAAGAAAGTCAGGAAGCTGTTTAATGGAAAAGTGGTAGCGGGATTTGCAGGTTCCGTCGCTGACGCTTTCACTTTATTTGAAATGTTTGAAGGGAAGCTGCAGGAGTTCAATGGAAATCTTCAAAGAGCCGCAGTGGAACTTGCTAAGCAGTGGAGAAGCGATAAGGTGCTTCGCAAACTTGAGGCCATGTTGATTGTCATGAATGATGAAGACTTGCTTTTAATATCAGGAACAGGGGAAGTAATTGAACCTGATGACGGCATATTGGCAATTGGTTCAGGCGGTAATTATGCTTTGGCAGCTGGTCGCGCGCTGAAGAATATGAGCGGTGAACAATTGAATGCGGAACAAATTGCGAAAGCAGCATTGGAAGTCGCTGCTGATATCTGTGTTTATACCAATACTAATATTATTGTAGAAAAACTGTAATTCTTTCTCAAACATGATAATAAAGTCAATGCCCCGGCTTGTTCCGGGACCAATATGCACCTCATGCAGAAAAGGGATGAATCGGCACTCATCTCTGGTAAAGCTTTATCTTGCATGAGAACAAAGCGTTGAATCAGCTTACTTCAGGACAGACGAATAATGAACCTCACCCAACAAAGGAGTGTTTCTCTTGAAAAAACAAGCCAATCAATTGACCCCCAGACAGATTGTAGAACGACTGGATCAATATATTGTAGGGCAGGGCGAAGCGAAAAAGGCAGTAGCTGTTGCACTAAGGAATCGATATAGAAGAAGTTTACTCGCTGAAGGCATCAAGGATGAAGTTGTCCCAAAGAATATCTTAATGATGGGTCCGACAGGTGTAGGAAAAACGGAAATTGCCCGAAGGATGGCCAAACTTGTAGGTGCTCCATTCCTGAAGGTCGAGGCCACCAAGTTTACAGAAGTCGGTTATGTCGGCAGGGATGTTGAATCAATGGTGAGAGATTTGGTGGAAACTTCCGTCAGACTGGTTAAAGAAGAAAAGATGGCTGACGTAAAAGAAGCGGCAGAAGAGAATGCAAACCGCCGTTTGGTGGAGCTGCTGGTTCCTTCGAAAAAGAAAAACAGTAATTACAAAAATCCTTTTGAAATGATTTTTGGAGGTAATCAAGGCGGTCAGCAGCACCAGGAGGATGAAGAGCAAAAAGAAGAGACATCTATCCACGAAAAGCGCAGGGTAATCTCGGAAAAACTGGCATTGGGTGAGCTTGAAGAAGAGGTTATTACCGTAGAAATTGAAGAGCAGCAGGCCTCCATGTTCGATATGCTTCAAGGTTCGGGTATGGAACAGATGGGCATGAACATGCAGGATGCACTTGGCGGCCTCATGCCTAAGAAGAAGAAGAAACGCAAGATGAAGGTTAAAGAAGCCAGGCCGGTTTTAATCAATGAAGAGGCCCAGAAACTGATTGACTTGGATGAAGTGACACAGGAAGGCATCATCAGAGCTGAACAGACAGGAATCATCTTCATTGATGAAATAGATAAGATCGCAAGTAAAAACTCCAGCCAATCTTCCGGTGAGGTTTCGAGGGAAGGCGTTCAGCGTGACATCCTTCCAATTGTGGAAGGTTCTACAGTCGTTACAAAGCACGGATCAGTCAAGACGGATTATATGCTTTTCATTGCTGCTGGTGCTTTTCATACAGCCAAGCCATCAGACTTGATTCCGGAGCTGCAGGGACGTTTTCCAATCCGGGTGGAATTAAAGAAATTATCTGTTGAAGACTTTGTAAGGATACTCGTGGAGCCGGATAATGCTATTGTTAAACAATATATTGCTCTTTTGGAAACAGAAGGTATACAAATTGAATTTTCTGACGATGCTATTCGTAGGATGGCTGAAATCGCCTTTTCTGTTAATCAAAATACCGATAATATCGGTGCCCGGCGCCTGCATACAATCATGGAGAAACTGCTTGAGGACTTATCGTTTGAAGCTCCGGACATTACTATGGAGAAGATTACGATCACACCTTCTTATGTGGAGGATAAACTTGGTGCCATTTCCCAGGATAAGGATCTGAGCCAATTCATTCTATAAGTTTGCGGTACATCCGCGGAGGGTAAAAAATACAGTAAAAGAATTATGTCACACCCTGTTTAAACTAACGACTACACCAGTCAAATATGGATTTAATTATATAAATATAGAAACTACACAGTTGCACTAGGAGGAAATGAAATGAATTTATTAAGTAAAACAAGAACAATCAATGCGATGCTGCAAAAAGCAGCAGGAAAACCGGTTAACTTTAAGGAAATGGCGGAAACTTTGAGTTCTGTCATCATTGCCAATGTCTTCGTGGTCAGCCGCCGCGGAAAACTTTTAGGATTTGCCGTGAATCAAAAGATTGAAAATGAAAGAATGAAGAAAATGCTTGAAGATCGTCAATTCCCAGAAGAGTACACAAACAGCCTGTTCAATATTCAGGAAACATCTTCTAACCTGGATATTGACAGCCAGTATACAGCTTTCCCTGTGGAGAACAGAGAGTTGTTTAATAACGGCCTGACTACCATCGTTCCGATCATCGGTGGGGGAGAGCGTCTTGGCACATTGATTCTTGCCCGTCTTGAGGACAGTTTTGATGATGATGACCTGATCCTCGGAGAATATGGCGCGACGGTTGTCGGGATGGAAATCTTGAGGGAGAAATCGGAAGAAATCGAAGTTGAAGCAAGAAGCAAAGCGGTTGTTCAAATGGCAATCAGTTCATTATCTTATAGTGAGCTTGAAGCAATCGAACATATCTTTGAAGAATTAGATGGCAATGAGGGTCTGCTCGTTGCTTCAAAAATTGCGGACAGAGTGGGAATCACCAGATCTGTAATTGTCAATGCGCTTCGTAAATTAGAGAGCGCAGGTGTAATTGAGTCCCGTTCCCTTGGGATGAAAGGTACGTACATTAAAGTCTTGAATGACAAGTTCCTAATCGAACTGGATAAATTAAAAACAAATTAATCAAAAAAGCCGCTGGTCCATTAGGACCAGCGGCTTTTTGATTTGAAAAATATTAGGAGATTAACAAGTTTAACATGAAAAAAGGGGTCTAAAGACCTAACAAGAATATCCGGCAAAGGGTTGTTTTTACAGACCTACATAGTAAAATAATAGTACATACAGTTTACGACATAATTCTACAATTTTAACAGAAAAGGCAAACTCTACTGAAAAGAGAGGACGCAAAGCCACGGGCCTAATGACAAACATGTTTATGGCAGCCGGGTTACCTAAGAGAGCAAGTGTCGATTTTTCTATGAAGCGATCTCTTAAGGGATCGCTTTATTTATAGCTTCTTCTAATGGATGCATTTTCCTATTTAAGTTGATGTAATAATTGGAAGGGTGGCCGGTGTGGAGTGTTTGTAATAATATTGTAATATTTTATGAGGATTTTATTTAAATTTTATATGAAAACAATGGAAATTAAGAGGGTCTAATGTATTGAATGCAACCAACATATATGTATTCTTTTTATAGAATACCCCTATTTATAATAAAATCATGATAAAAGTCCTTCTTAAAAATGATTAAGAAGTAGGAATAAAATTAACCGAATATTCATAGACACTCATTTTGCTTAATATTACAATAGGTAGTATGATTTCGTAAAAAATGTCAAAATCCTTTAATTTTTGACAAAATCCTGGTTAGAGGTGTAAAAAATGAATTTGTTTTCCAACACCATTCAATCTCTTGAAAATGGTTTGAATTATTCTTCGGCTAAGCAGAAGATGATTTCTCAAAATATTGCTAATGTTGATACGCCAAATTACAAAGCTCAAAGTGTCAGCTTTAAAGACCAATTGAGCCAATCTATTTCCTCTATGCAAGCTATCAGGACAAATCCAAAGCACTTTGAATTTTCAAGTGGGGGAGCGAATGGGTTTGCACTTAACGCCAAGCCTTTCCAATATAACCACAATGGCAACAGTGTGGATATCGATAAGGAAATGGCTGAAATGGCTAACAACCAAATCTACTTTAATGCATTGTCGGATCGCCTCAATGGTAAGTTCAATTCAATGAAGACTGTCATTTCGGGAGGTAAATAAGCATGTCTATATTTCATGGTATGAATACTACGGCTTCTGCTCTTGGCGCTCAAAGACTGAGAATGGATGTTATTTCCTCGAATATGGCCAACGCAGATACAACAAGAGGAAAACTGGTTGACGGTGAATGGCAGCCCTACAGACGGAAGTCGGTTGTCCTCCAGCCGAATGCCGGGAACTTTACTTCAATGCTGAATAAAGCTATGAATGTGAAAGACTCTCAGTCTCCTGGAAGTGGTGTCAGGGTGTCGGAAATAAAAGAGGATGAAGAGACACCGTTCAACCTGGTCTATGATCCTGAACATCCCGATGCGAATCAGGACGGTTATGTTCAGCTGCCTAATGTTGATCCTCTCAGAGAGATGATTGATCTCATTTCGGCTACAAGATCTTATGAAGCGAATGTTACGGCTTTTAATGCAAATAAATCAATGATGATGAAATCATTGGAAATAGGTAAATAAGGAGGAGACCGATGGCTATACATAATATATATTCTGCTGAACCTAACAGGATAGGTCCGTCGTTTGCTAAAAATATGGGGACGCCGGTTCAAAATCAGCAGAACTTTGCAGATTTCCTGAAAAAATCCATTGAAGAAGTAAATGCGAGCCAAAAAGAGTCAGACATGATGACTGAGAAATTAGTACGCGGTGAAAATGTAGACCTGCACCATGTGATGATCGCATCACAAAAAGCCAGTATCACAATGCAGACAACAATGGAAGTCAGAAATAAGGTTGTTGAAGCATATCAGGAAATCATGAGAATGCCTATGTAATGACGGTTATTATTGCCGGGTAAATCAGACAAAGTAACCGGGGGATTATGATGAATGACAATGTAAAAAAATATAAAGAACAATTAAATACTTTTTGGTCAACCAGAACGAAAAGGCAAAAGGGTATGTATGGAGCAGTGCTGCTGGTAATCGTGCTTGCTATCGCGATTACCGGATTCCTTTCCACAAGGACGAATCTAGTGCCGTTATACAGCAACCTGGCTCCCTCAGAAACTGGTGCAATCAAAGAAAACCTGGATGGGAGAGGCGTTGCTTCTGAGATTGCAGACGGCGGTTCTACCATCATGGTTCCAGCTGAGATGGTCGATACCTTGAAGGTCGAGCTTGCAGCTGAAGGAATTCCGAACTCAGGAAGCATCGATTATTCCTTCTTCAGTCAGAATGCTGGATTTGGTATGACAGACAATGAGTTCAATGTCATGAAGCTCGACGCCATGCAGACAGAGCTTGCCAACCTGATGAAAGGCATCGAAGGCGTCCAGGATGCCAACGTGATGATAACCCTGCCTGAAAAGGGCGTATTTATCAGTGAAGAGACAGAGCAGGCATCTGCTTCCATCGTCCTGAATACACAACCGGGCTTCAATTTTGATCAAAAGCAGATCAAATCCCTGCATCATCTTGTTTCTAAGAGCGTTCCTAATCTGCCTACCAGTAATATCGTCATCATGAATCAATTTTTTGAGTACTTTGAGCTGGAAAATGAAAATTCTTCCTTCGGTGGAAGCGTGGTCCAGCAAATGGATGTAAAAAACATGGTGGAAAAGGATATTCAGAAACAAGTACAAAGTATGCTGGGAACATTAATAGGATTCGATAAAGTCGTCGTCTCGGTAACCACTGATATTGACTTTACCCAGGAAAACAGGGAAGTAAACGAGGTTACGCCAGTTGATGAAGAAAATATGGAAGGAATCGCTGTAAGTGTCCAGAGAATCACAGAAACCTTCACTGGGAATGGAGCGGCAGCCGGTGGTGTTCCGGCTGCGGAAGATGCTGGTGACGGGTTGGGGACATACGTTGAAGGCGAGAACTCAGATGGAGATTACGAACGGATCGAGGAAACCATAAATAATGAGGTTAATAGAATCCGAAGAGAAATAGTGGAAAGTCCTTACAAGATCAGGGATATCGGTATCCAGGTCATGGTTGAGCCGCCGGATCCTGAAGATCCTAATTCTTTCCCTCAGGACAGACAGGAAGATATTTCTCAGATACTATCGACGATTGTCAGAACTTCAATTGACAAAGAGTCGGGCACGGAACTGACGCCTGAAGCCATTGAAGATAAAATTGTAGTCTCGGTTCAGCCTTTTAATGGAAAAATGGAATTCGGAAAGGAAACGCAGACTGCTTTGCCTTGGTGGACCTATGTTATTGGAGGAATCCTGCTTGCGGTTATCCTATTACTGATTTTCCTCATGGTAAGAAGGAAGAAAACCATTGTTGAGGAAGATGTCGTGTATCAGGAAGAGATCATGCAGCCAGTCAATATTCCGGATATAGGAACCGAGAAAGAGACTGAAGGTTCCGCAAGAAGAAAACAACTTGAAAAAATGGCCAGGGAAAAACCCGAAGAATTTGCAAAACTGCTAAGGTCTTGGCTGGCTGATGAATAGGAGGAAGCAAAATGGCTAAACAACGCGAAAAAGAATTGACAGGCAAACAGAAAGCGGCCGTTCTCCTTATCTCACTTGGCCCTGATGTATCGGCATCTGTATATAAACACCTATCAGAAGAAGAAATAGAAAAGTTAACATTAGAGATTTCTGGTGTTAAAAAGGTAGAGACTGTTGCGAAGGAAGAAGTTCTGGAGGAATTCCACAACATTGCCCTTGCACAGGATTATATTTCACAAGGCGGTATCGGATACGCCAAAACAGTGCTGGAGAAAGCGTTGGGGAATGAACAGGCGTCGGCCATTATTAACAGGCTGACATCTTCTCTGCAAGTTAAGCCGTTTGATTTTGCAAGAAGAGCGGATGCCTCCCAAATTCTGAACTTTATTCAAAATGAGCACCCACAAACCATTGCGTTGATTCTTTCTTATTTGAATCCACAGCAGGCCGGGCAAATCCTTTCTGAATTATCACAGGAAGTGCAGGCTGATATTGCGAGGCGTATAGCTCTTATGGACGGGACTTCTCCTGAAGTAATAAGTGAAGTCGAAGCAATCCTTGAAAGAAAGCTCTCGACAACTGTTACTCAAGATTACTCACAGACTGGAGGAGTAGAAGCAGTCGTTGAGGTGCTGAATGGTGTTGACAGATCTACCGAAAAGACCATCCTGGATGCATTGGAAATTCAAGACCCTGAACTGGCTGAAGAAATCAAGAAGAGGATGTTTGTCTTTGAAGACATTGTCACTCTCGATAACCGTTCCATCCAAAGGGTCATCCGGGACAGTGAAAATGAAGATCTGCTCTTGTCTCTTAAAGTCTCAAGTGATGAAGTCAAGGATATCGTTTTCCGGAATATGTCCACTAGAATGGTAGATTCTTTTAAAGAAGAAATGGAATTCATGGGTCCTGTAAGGCTGCGTGACGTGGAAGAGGCACAATCCAGAATCGTAAGTGTGATTAGAAGGCTTGAAGACGCTGGTGAAATTATTATAGCCCGCGGCGGAGGAGACGATATTATTGTCTAGAGTCATCAAGTATACAGAGTCTCCTGATATCCAGGCACGGAAAGCAAAGGTCATTTCTGTAAGGAATATTCTGGGGGCAGGTATCGAAAAAGGCGAAGGAAAAGTGCTGGAGAATCACATTGGTCTCCTTGAAAGAGAAAAACTAATAGAGTCTGCAAAAAAGGAAGCCCAAATTATATTGGAGTCGGCAAGAAATGAAGCTGAAAGAATGAAACAGGAAGTATCTTCTTTAAGGGCCGAATGGGACCAGGAGAAAGAGCTTCTGCAGCAGGATGCATATGAGCAAGCTTTTTTGCAGGGACTCGATGAGGGAAGACGCCAGGGAAGTGAAGAATATAAGCAGCAAATCGACGCAGCGGTCGATGTAGTATCCAAGGCTAAAGAGGATTACCATCATCATATTGCCAAAGCAGAGAGAGTCATTCTGGAACTGGGGATGAAAACTGCAGAGAGAGTCATTGGGAGAAAAGTGGAAGAAGAACCGGAAATATTTTTGGATATCGTCAAAAGAGGTATTAAGGAGGTGCGTGACCTGCCTGAAGTGAAGGTACATGTCAATCCTGCTAATTACAAGCTGCTTAGCGATAATCAAGAAGAAATCCAATCGATGTTTCCTGTTCTTCGCAAGCTTCTTTTGTACCCGGATGACGAGCTCAGCCAACTGGAATGCTTCATAGAAACGGAAGAAGGCAGAGTCATAGCCAGCGTAGACAGCCAGATGCGGGAAATAAAAATAAACTTGTTGAGATATTAGAGGGTGAAATTGAATGAAAGCAGCTGAACTTTTAGAGTATATTCCTTCATTACACTCCTTCAAGAAGTTTGGAAAAGTAAAAAGGGTAGTGGGCTTGATGATCGAATCACAAGGTCCAAAAAGTTCAATTGGAGATATGTGTTTGATACATCTTGCTGAATCTACAAGGAAAATACAGGCGGAAGTAGTAGGATTCAAAGAAGAGACTGTCATTTTGATGCCTTATTCCGGTATTAATGAAATCTCTCCTGGAAGTCTTGTGGAAGCGACTTCCAATCCGCTTACAATCAAGGTTGGTCATTCTTTAATCGGGAAGGTTGTTGATTCACTGGGAAACCCTTTAGATGGAGAGCCTCTCCCTAAGGGTTTGACGCGTACTTTCACAGAACAAGAGCCCCCTAGTCCGCTGAGCCGGCCTCCCATCAATGAAAGAATTGAAGTGGGAGTCAGAGCCATTGACAGCATGCTGACAGTAGGGAAAGGACAGAGGGTCGGGATTTTTGCAGGAAGTGGTGTCGGCAAAAGCACCCTCCTCGGAATGATTGCCAGGAATACAACAGCAGATCTGAATGTCATCGCTCTTATTGGAGAGCGTGGGCGAGAGGTGAGGGAGTTCATTGAAAGAGATCTCGGAGAGGAAGGGCTTAAGCGGTCGATAGTGGTTGCCGCTACATCTGACCAGCCTGCCTTAATGAGGATCAAAGGGGCATTCACTGCAACGGCCATAGCCGAATATTTCCGCGATAAGGGAATGAATGTCATGCTGATGATGGATTCGGTTACGCGTGTCGCTATGGCTCAAAGGGAAATAGGGCTTGCAGTTGGAGAGCCCCCTGCCACAAAAGGATATACACCTTCTGTTTTTGCGATTTTACCCAAGCTGCTCGAAAGGACAGGCACGAACCAGAATGGAACCATTACCGCATTTTATACTGTTTTGGTTGACGGAGATGATATGAACGAACCGATTGCCGATACTACAAGAGGGATCCTGGATGGGCATATCGTCCTTGATCGGAACATTGCCAATAAAGGGCAGTTTCCTGCGATAAATGTCCTGAAAAGTGTCAGCAGGCTGATGAATCACTTGGCACCTGAACAACACCTGAAGGCAGCTGAAAAAGTCAGGGGTCTTATGAGTACATATAGTAATTCTGAAGACCTGATTAACATAGGTGCCTATAAAAGAGGAACTTCACAGGAAATTGATATGGCCATTGCTTATCAGCCTCAGATTCTCTCATTCCTAAAGCAGGGAACCGGGGAAAGAGTGACCATGGATGAAAGTGTCAACGCTCTGACGGACCTTGCAGAAAAAGGGGAGTGGAATGGATGACCTATACGTTTAAGTTTGAAAAAATCCTCACTCTAAAGGAAAGAGAAAAAGAGGAAGTCAGGGAATCTTACCGTGCAGCAGTAGAAAAATTCGAAGATATCGCTCAGAAGCTTTATGAACTATTAAGGAAGAAAGAGGACTTGGAAAGTTTCCAAAATGAAAGGCTGGTAAGCGGTTTGTCCGTGCAGGATATCCGGCATAATCAGAACTTCATCACAAATATCGAAAAAACAATAGAGTATTACCAAGGTCTGGTCATCCAGGCGAGGAACAGGATGAACTGGCATGAACAAAAGCTCTCAGAGATGAATGTGGAAGTGAAGAAGTACGAAAAAATCAAAGAGAACGATTTTAATAAGTATAAAGAATTCCTGCACTCTTCTGAAAGCAAAGTACTAGATGAATTGGCAGTCATGCAGTTTACGAATAAGAGAAATTAGGTGATGACATGGGGAAAGTAGCAGGGAAGAATAGAAACGAAAAACAAACAGCCCCTTTCAGTGGATTTTGTTTGCAGGTATCATTCCTCTTCTGTTTGCCGTGGTAATAGCCTTGCTGATAATGACGGTATTAGGTATCAATGTGTTTGAAAAAGCAAAAGAGGCAGGAGAAAACATCCCCATTGTTTCATCTGTCATACCAACAGACGCCAAAGAAGAAGCGGCGAAGCTGGAAGAAAGAGTACTCTCTCTGCAATCTAAAATCGAAAGTCAGGATTCAGAAATAACCAGCCTTAAAAGCAAAATTGATTCACAGGAAAGTGAAAAAGACCGTTTGCTGGCGGAGCAAGAACAACTTCAAGGGCAGATTGAGGAATTAGAGCAGATCCGTGAGGAAAACAAGCGGGCCTTTAAAGAGGTGATTTCTACCTTTGAATCCATGTCAGCCAAAAGTGCAGCACCTGTTTTGCTGAATATGGAAAATGAGGAAGCCGTAAAAATCTTATCGAACATCAAGCCTGATACACTTGCTGAAATTCTTGAAAAAATGCCTCCTGCCGATGCGGCTGAATATACAGAATTACTTTCAGCGAATATAGATCAGGAATCTTAATGAATTTTGTTTGAAAGGAGGTGAACAAATGAACGTTGGTGCAATGCTATCCATGCAGAATTTAGGACAGCTTTCCAATCGGGAAATGGCAAATGGGCGTCAAGAAGGAGAGAATGGGACTCTTTTCAGCCGTTTATTTTCCAGTGAGATGGAGTCTGAAGCAAGTGGTGAACAAATTGAGACAGAAATGATGCAGCTTCTGAAGCTTCTCCAGATTCTTCAAGGGGAGAGCACAGGCACTCTTGAGACAAAAGAAATCTCAGATGTGAATTTGAAGGCGGTCCTTACTGAAGCTGGTTTTACTGAAATGGAATTCCTTGAGGCTGTACAATCTTTAATGCAGGGGATTGTTAAGGAAATCCCTCAATTAAAAGAAATAGTTTCTTTATTGAAAGAGGAAGAAGGAGAAGAAGCCTTAATTCAGTTATTGGAAGTAATCAGTTTGGTATCCGTTGATAACCTGAAAAAATTAGACCAGCCGTCACTTCAGCTTCTCCTGAAAGCTTCGAAGGTACTGGAGCAGGGCTTGAGACAAACTGATTCCAATAATAATCAAGCTGAAAAGGCTGAAAGCTTACAGAATAACCTAAGAATTATCGGGCAGAAGCTGGAACAGATTTTCAATGGCGGCGATTTGAAAAGCGCCAAATGGAGTGAAATTCTCAAACGGGCGTTCGATGCTAATCTTTCAGGCAGAAATCCAGATGCGATTTCAAAAAATGAAGTTCAGCATTCACTTTCTGTTAATAAACCTTCCGGAGAGAAATCCGCTAATCTGGTTCAACTCAATGGGAAGCAATTGTCCTTCCAGACCAATAACATTGATTCTGCTGCAGAAAGCACATTGGAGGGGGAAAAGCCTTCAAAGGGAAATGGTGTTCCATTTACAAGTTTGATAGGACAGCATCAAACAGGAAAAATAGAGCAATTCTCTCTCTTCTTGAATAGGAACAAAAATGGAACTACTTACGAACAATTTGTTAAAGAGTTTGCAAATATTCTGGGAAGATCACAAATGATGCATACTCCCAACATGAGCAAACTGCTGATCAAGCTTTATCCAGAGCAGCTTGGTTCACTGCGTATTGAAATTCTGCAGCAAAATGGGGTTATGACTGCAAGGATTCTTGCAAGCACAAAGGCAGCCAAGGATATTCTTGATTCGCAGCTGACTGGGTTAAGACAAGCACTATCAAGCCAGAATCTCCAGGTTGAAAAAATAGAAGTAGCCCATACACTGAATGAAATGAACCGTCAGGAAAGACAGCCTTCACAACAAAATAATGGACAGCAGCCAAAAGAGCAGTCAAACCAGCAGCAGGATGAAAATGAAAATCCTGAAACAACTTTCAAAGAACTACTAATGAACAGTGAAGTATAGGTGATGAAAATGTCTAATACGATCAACTCAAATCTATTATTATCTTCAATGCAGCAGAAAGAAAGAGAAGGGGGAAAAGATGTACTGGGTAAAGATGATTTCATGAAAATCCTGATGACCCAGCTTCAGAACCAAGACCCTCTTAATCCAATGCAGGACAAAGATTTTATAGCTCAAATGGCGACTTTCTCTACCTTGGAGCAGATCACTAATTTAGGTAAAACGATGGAAAAATTCATTGAAGCAGAAGGACAGAATAACCTGATTTCATATAATCAATTTGTCGGAAAAGAAATTACCTGGCACAAACTTGAGAATACAGATGGTGAAGGCGGCAAAACAGAGATCAAAGAAGGAAAGGGCATCGTCAATTCTGTAAGGTTTAAGGATAATGAAGTCCAATTTATTTTAGAAGATGGAACAACACTGGCGCCTGGCAATTTATCACAAGTCAATCATAATAGGAATTCATCTGGCGGCAATTCATTAGTCACTGCAAGCAGCCTGATCGGAAGGAGTGTACACTGGAAATCCGGAGAAGAAGAATTATATAGTTCCGTTTCCTCGGTGTCAAAGAAAGAAGGCAGTCTATGGTTCCATTTAGAAAATGGAAGCAAGATCAAAGAAGAACAAATTATGAAAATTGAATAATCAAGGAAGTGGTTGAATGCAGAGCAAGTTCATCAATCGTTTGCCATCTCAACCGATTACGTCACAATTTCCTCCTAAAAGTATTGGCAAGAATACCACTCCTGCCAAGTCTTTCGCCGAAACCTTAAAGGAATCTTTTGAAGGAAAAAGCCTTACGATAAGCAAGCACGCGGATACCCGATTGAAGCAGAGAGGGATTGAAATATCGTCTGAGACATGGAGGGAAGTTGAAAGTAAGGTTGCTCAAGCCAAAACAAAAGGTGTAAAGGAATCGCTTGTTATTCTTGAAAATGCGGCATTGATTGTCAGCGCGAAAAATTCCACCGTCATAACTGCCATGGATAGAAAAGAAGCAGGTTCACAGATTTTCACTAATATAGATGGAACAATAATCATAGATCAATAGGCTGGACCTTATAGAGGAAGCCATTCACTGTTGACCGACAGATGCAGTGAAATATGAAAGGGGAAAATTAAACATGCTACGTTCAATGTATTCAGGAATCAGCGGAATGAAAAATTTCCAAACAAAACTTGATGTAATCGGTAATAATATCGCAAACGTAAACACCTACGGATTTAAGAAAGGCCGTGTCACTTTCAAGGATACAATGAATCAGACCGTAACAGGAGCTTCAGCTGCACAGGAAAACCGCGGAGGAAGAAACCCTATGCAGGTTGGGCTGGGGTCCACACTTTCAACCATTGATACGATCCATACTCAATCAAGCCTTCAGTCAACCGGCCGCCCGCTTGATCTGGCAATCAATGGAGATGGTTACTTCGTGGTCAAGCAAGGAGATGCTGAGTTCTATTCGAGAGCTGGAAACTTCTACTTGGATGATAATGGCACACTGGTTAACGGTGACGGGATGAAAGTTCAATCATATGAAAATGGAGTTCTGGAAGATATCCAGGTCAATGTAAACGCCCAGCTTCCGGCTAATACTACTGAGGAAATTACGCTATCTGGAAATCTTTCAAATAACGCAGTAGGCGATGAGCCATTCGTTCAGCAAATCAACGTGGTAACTGATGAAGGAGAACAGATTACACTGGATATGAAATTATCACCAATAGGCACTCCATCTTCAAAATGGTCATTGGAATTCATTAACCAAAATGGAGAGACGCCTCTTAATACACCGCCGGTAACGATTGACTTTGACAATCCTGGTGAGAATTTAACCGTAACTCCCCCACTGAATCCGGAAGAAATCAATCTTCCTTATACAGATTCGAATGGTGATGCTCAGAATTTGGACGTTTCAATTGATTATTCTCAGCTTACCAATCTTGCTGGAGATTTATCAGCCGCTGCTGATCCAGACGGAAATACAGCGGGATCACTTGAAAGCTTCAACATCGGCTCGATGGGAGAGATAAATGGTGTTTATTCCAACGGAGAAATTACCACAATCGGTTACCTTGCATTGGCTAAATTCAGCAACCCATCCGGTTTGACCAAGGCGGGCGGCAACTCTTTCCAGCAGTCGGTAAACTCAGGTACGGCGAATGTTAATGTAGCTGGGGAAGGCAGAGGAACCATTGCCTCAGGATCCCTGGAAATGTCCAATGTCGACCTGTCAGAAGAGTTTACAGAAATGATTTCTGCACAGCGCGGTTTCCAGGCGAACACCCGAATCATCACCACTTCGGATGAAATCCTTCAAGAGCTTGTGAACTTGAAACGATAATAGATTGCAAGGGAGGTACAGGACTGGATGGTGAAAATCATGCCGGTCCTGAATAAATTTGATAAAGCTGACCAAATTGAATGGCAAAACGTTCTCGCTTAATTGTTTATACATAGAAAGTGCGGAAGCATTTCCTGACACCACCATCACTCTTACCAACGGAAAGAAATTGGTTGTGAAAGAGACAGTAGAAGAAGTGGAGAACAAGACGGCCTCCTTCTACCGGAAAATTAACATACTGGGACTACGTAATACCGCGGGGGTACAAGATGAAGAATAAACTGCTTACTATAACACTGATATTGTTGGTGACCATCACCTTGGTAGGTGTTCTGGCCCTCGTTGTTTTATTAAAGTTCAATGGGGACGAAACGAAAGAACCGAGCATCGATGAAGTGATTGAAGCATCGGTCGACGTACCGGAACTTACCACAAACCTGCTCAGCGGGGATTACATCAGAATTTCCTTTAAAGTCCAGACGGACGGCAAAAAAGCAAAGGAAGAATTAGAAAAAAGGGATTTTCAAGTGAAGAATATCATCATAGAAGAGCTTTCTGAATTGAAATCGGAAGAACTTCAGGGAAAAGAAGGAAAACAGCAGCTGGAAACGACCATAAAGGATAAAGCTAACAGCCTTATGCAAGAGGGAGAAATCGAAAGAGTATATATCACCTCTTATATGATTCAATAAGAATGCTGCAGTAGAAAGCGGGGTGAGGAAATGTCCAGTGAGGTTCTCTCGCAAAATGAGATAGATGCATTGTTATCGGCACTTTCTACAGGTGAAATGAGTGCGGATGATTTTAAAAAAGATGAAGAAGAGAAAAAAGTAAAAGTTTACGATTTTAAGAGGGCGCTAAGATTCTCTAAAGATCAAATCAGAAGTTTGACGAGGATTCATGAAAATTTTGCAAGAATCCTGACTACCTATTTTTCAGCACAGCTGAGAACATATGTACAGATATCTGTAGTATCTGCCGATCAGGTGCCATTTGAGGAGTTTGTCAGGTCGGTACCCAAAATGACCATATTGAATATCTTTGACGTTCCCCCTTTGGACGGGCATATCTTGATGGAAGTTAATCCTAATATCGGCTATGCCATGATGGACCGTGTAATGGGCGGCAAGGGAACTGGGATGAATAAGATAGAAAACCTGACGGAGATCGAAACAAAGATCATGTCCAATCTTTTCGAAAGGGCATTTGATAATCTCCGTGACGCTTGGAGCAATATAGCTGAAATAGATCCGATGCTTGCAGAGTTCGAAGTGAATCCTCAGTTTTTGCAAATGGTTTCTCCCAATGAGACCGTAGTGGTCATTTCAATGAATACGACTATCGGGGAAACCAGCGGGATGATCAACATTTGTATACCGCATGTCGTTCTGGAGCCGATCATTCCTAAATTATCGGTGAGCTACTGGATGCAGACGAAAGCGAAGGAAAAAGATCCTCAGGAATCAGAAAAACTTCAGAAGCGAATTAAAACAGCGCAAGTACCGGTTGTGGCTGAATTAGGCAGCTCAGATATTACAATTGATGATTTCCTCTCGCTGGATATAGGTGATGTTATACAGTTGAACAGACGAATAGACTCGCCTTTAGTGGTAAAGGTCGGGGAAATCCCTAAATTCACCGCCCAGCCAGGAGAGCAGAACAAAAAACTTGCTGTACAAATAATTGATTCTTTAAAGGGGGGAGAAGAGGATGATGAGTGATGATATGTTATCACAAGATGAAATAGATGCCCTATTGAGGGGCACAGCCAGCGATGAGAAAGAATCAGCTTCTTCTCAAAATTTAAATGTGGAAGAGTACTTGAGTGAGTTCGAACAGGACGCTTTGGGAGAAATCGGTAATATATCCTTCGGCAGTTCAGCCACAGCTCTTTCTACTCTGCTGAACCAGAAAGTTGAAATCACTACACCAAAGGTCTCCATCTTGGAAAGAAGCAGATTGGAAGATGATTTTCCACATCCGTATGTAGCTATACAAGTTCAATATACAGAAGGATTTTCTGGTGCCAATCTCTTGGTCATAAAACAGGAAGACGCCGCAGTAATTGCTGACCTGATGCTTGGAGGAGATGGGCTGAGCCCATCAACGGACCTTGGGGAAATCCAAGTTAGTGCGGTTCAAGAAGCAATGAACCAGATGATGGGATCGGCTGCTACGTCCATGTCCACAGTGTTCAGTAAAAGAGTGGATATATCCCCTCCGACAGTCGATATGATGTATCTTCCTAAAGGAGAAGGTGCAGACAACATTCCTGAACAAGATTTATTGACTAAGATCTCTTTTTCATTAAAAGTAGGAAACTTGATAGATTCAAATATCATGCAGTTGCTTCCTCTGCAATTTGCCAAACAGCTTGTCGAAGAATTAACAAATAATAACGATACTTCATCGACAAATTCCGATATAATGGAACAGGACATGGTCAATCAGGAGAATAGTAACCGGAACACAGTTCCAGAGACATCGTATAAAGAACCTGAAACTTACAAAGAAACGCCAGCCCGACAGGCACCTGAAAGAACCCAGCCTCAGCACTATGGAAGCAATCAGGTGAATGAGCAGGCTGTCAATGTACAACCGGCTTCATTTTCAAGTTTTGAACAGGCGCCGGCTGCCAAGCCTGAAAGTAAAAATCTTGATATGCTCCTGGACATTCCATTGAATGTGACAGTTGAACTTGGCAGGACGAATCGTTCTGTTAAGGATATCCTGGAATTATCTTCAGGTTCAATTATTGAGCTCGATAAGCTTGCCGGTGAACCGGTCGATGTCCTGGTGAACAGCAGACTAATAGCAAAAGGTGAAGTGGTCGTCATTGATGAAAACTTCGGAGTTAGAATCACAGATATTGTCAGTCAAACAGACAGATTAAAAAAACTGAAGTAAAACGGGGGAAAAGAAAATGGCAAATAGAATTTTGATAGTGGATGACGCGGCTTTTATGAGAATGATGATCAAAGATATTCTTTCGAAGAACGGCTTCGAAGTTGTAGGAGAAGCTGCAGACGGCAATCAGGCAGTCGAGAAATTTAAAGAGTTAAATCCTGATTTAGTCACAATGGATATAACGATGCCTGAAAAAGATGGAATAGCTGCATTAAAAGAAATAAAAGCAATAGATGGGAATGCCAAGATCATCATGTGTTCAGCAATGGGGCAGCAAGCAATGGTCATCGACGCCATTCAGGCCGGTGCGAAGGACTTCATTGTTAAACCGTTCCAGGCGGACCGCGTAATCGAAGCAATACAGAAAGCGTTAAACTAAAGGTATTCAGCAGATAAATAAATGATAGTTTTTTCCAAGCAACATAAGCAAGGGAATTAAGGAGAAGGTGCTTTTTTTGAGAAACATATTAAGGAAGCTTTTTTTCATTATTGCTTGTTCAGCTGCTCTGCATATGACTGGAACCATGCCGGCATATGCAGGGTTCGATGGAACCGTGAAAGACTACTGGGAACAGCCTGAAGAGCGTAATGAAGAAGAACAGCCTGCAGCAGAACAGACTGAAAACAGCAATCCCCAGCCCTCCACTGGTGTTACGGCGATGGATTATATGAAAATGATTTTTGCCCTTATATTTGTTATTGCCTTAATCTATTTTTTGCTAAAATTTATCAATCAAAAGAGCAAATCATTTCAGCAGACCAAGTTGATTCACAACCTTGGGGGTACAACGCTTGGGGGGAACCGCTCCGTTCAGCTCGTGAAAGTAGGGGGGAGAATCCTCGTCCTTGGCGTGGGGGAAGACATTCAATTATTGAAGGAAATTGATGAGACAGAAGAAAAAGAAGAAATTCTTAACTTTTATGAAGATAAATCACAAGGGTTACAGCAGCAGAAGGACATCCTGACACAATGGGTTGGCAAGAAAACGGGTATTGCTTCTGATAAGCCTAAAGAGGCTGAATCATTTCAATCTTTGCTGAAATCACAGATAGACGATGTAAGGAAAGGCAGAAAGAAAATGCTTAAAGATTTGGACAAGGAGACAGATAACAATGAATGAATTCATGGAGTTTTTCAATACCAATTCTCCCGATTCTGTCTCAACATCTGTGAAGCTGCTGCTCCTCTTTACGGTGCTTTCCATAGCGCCCAGCATTTTGATTCTGATGACTTCTTTTACAAGGATTGTCATTGTGCTTTCGTTCGTCCGTACTTCATTGGCAACGCAGCAAATGCCTCCCAATCAAGTACTGATGGGGTTAGCTCTGTTTTTAACTTTTTTATAATGGCACCCACTTTCCAGGAAGTGAATGAAACGGCTTTGACTCCTTTATTTAATGAGGAGATCAACCTGGAGGAGGCATATGAGAACGCAGCGGTCCCATTCAAGGATTTTATGAGTAAGCATACGAGACAAAAAGACTTGGAACTGTTCCTGAATTACTCTGGTGCAGACAGGCCCGAATCAATAGACGATATTCCTCTGACAGCTCTTGTACCCGCTTTTGCACTAAGTGAAATCAAGACGGCTTTCCAGATCGGTTTTATGATTTTCATCCCTTTTCTAGTCATTGATATGGTCGTTGCGAGTGTGCTTATGTCGATGGGGATGATGATGCTTCCGCCCGTCATGATATCGTTACCGTTCAAAATTTTGCTTTTCGTCTTGGTGGACGGCTGGTACCTGGTCGTTAAATCTTTGCTGCAAAGCTTTTAAGTAGGTGATTAATATGAATGTAGAATCGGTAATTGCTCTAGCTGAAAGAGGGGTCTATACGACATTGGTGATATGCGGACCTTTGCTTCTGCTCGCTTTGGTCGTCGGTCTAGTTGTCAGTATTTTTCAGGCAACGACTCAGATTCAGGAGCAGACTTTGGCCTTTATCCCAAAGATTGTAGCCGTCCTTATTGGTGTTGTCTTTTTTGGACCGTGGATGCTTACTAAAATGGTCACATACACATCCGAAATTTTCACAAACCTAAACAGGTTTGTAGGATAGATGAAATGGAAGAACTGATTCCGAGCCTTTCTATCTTTCTATTAGTTTTTACAAGGGTTTCCGCTTTCTTTGTGACCCTTCCGCTATTTTCTTACAGATCTATTCCGGCTCAGCACCGTATCGGGTTCGCTGGTGTGGTTGCCTGGATTATGTACTATTCTATCGATGCGGACCCGATGGTAATAGATGCCGCTTATATACTTTTGGTTATGAAAGAAGCACTTATCGGTCTATTGATAGGGTTCACTGCCTATATGATTATAGCCGCCATACAGGTTGCCGGGAGTTTTATTGACTTCCAGATGGGGTTTGCCATTGCTAACGTCATTGACCCGCAGACTGGCGCTCAATCCCCGCTGGTTGGACAGTATCTATATACTTTTGCCCTCCTGCTTCTGCTTGCTCTCGATGGGCATCATCTGCTTCTCGATGGCGTGTTTTACAGTTATCAATTTATTCCTATAGATCAGCCTTGGATTCCTTTTGGAAATGAGAACCTGACAGAATACGTTCTAAAAACCTTTAACACTGTGTTTATCATAGCTTTTCAAATGTCAATTCCGGTAGTCGCCACCCTCTTTCTGGTAGATGTTGCATTAGGGATTGTGGCACGGACTGTACCGCAGCTTAATATCTTTGTAGTCGGTTTTCCTATTAAAATTGCAGTCAGCTTCCTGGTTTTATTCATTGTGCTGGGTGCTATGATGACTGTTATGCAGCAAATGTTTGAATTAATGGTTTATACCATGAGAGATCTAATGAAAATTATCGGAGGCGCTTGATTTGAAATTGCTTTCCCTTGATCTGCAGTTTTTTGCAGGTGAAAAAACAGAAAAAGCCACTCCTAAAAAACGCCAGGATTCAAGGAAGAAAGGTCAAACAGCAAAAAGCCAGGATGTGAATACAGCTGTCATATTACTCGCTGTATTTTTATTTTTGACTTTTAGTGCTTCTTATATCGGCAATATCGTTTTTGATTTATTCCGCATTTCTTTTCAAGATTATATGATGATGGACTTGACCCAGGATTCCTTCATGCTGATAGTGATGGAGGTTTTGCAGCAGGTCGCGATATTGCTTGGGCCGATTATGCTCGTAGCACTCCTGGCGGGTATATTTTCCAACTATGTACAAGTCGGTGTCATGTTTACTGGAGAACCCTTACAGCCTAAACTTGAAAAAATCGATCCGATAAAGGGAGCGAAGCGGATATTTTCCTTAAGAGCGATTGTCGAATTGTTGAAGTCGATATTGAAAATCGGATTCGTAGGCGCCATTACATTTGTCATTTTATGGTGGAATATCGAAGAAGTATTGCTGCTTTCGTTTAAATCCACCCATGACTCTTTGGCGACAATGGCGTCCCTGACTGTTCAAATGGGGATTGCTGCTTCATTGGCACTGCTGTTTTTATCCGTTTTTGACTATCTATATCAAAAATATGATTTTGAAAAAAATATCAAGATGTCCAAACAGGATATTAAAGATGAACATAAAAACACTGAGGGAGACCCCCTTATCAAATCCAAGATTAAGCAAAGGCAGAGGGAAATGGCAATGAGGCGGATGATGCAGGAAGTACCTGAAGCCGATGTCGTCATAACCAACCCCACCCACTTTGCTATTGCATTGAAATATGATGAAAGTAAATCAGATGCTCCTTATGTTGTGGCAAAAGGCGTCGACTATCTGGCCCAAAAAATAAAATTTATCGCCAGTGAAAATGATGTCATCATGGTAGAAAACAGGCCTCTGGCACGGTCGCTTTATGACAGTGCTGAAATTGGCGATGCGATACCAGAGGAGTTTTTTAAGGCAGTGGCAGAAATCCTGGCCTATGTCTATCGAATGAAAAATCAGCTGTAACAGCTTAAGTTAGGAGGGAATGCAGATGTCAGTAAGAGATTTATCAGTACTATCCAGTGTCATTCTTATAGTAGCTATGCTCATCATTCCTTTTCCGCCTTGGCTGTTAAGTGTACTGATCATAATAAATATTGCCTTGGCTCTCCTGGTCCTTCTGATCTCGATGAATATGAACGAACCGCTGCAATTTGCGATATTTCCTTCATTGCTGCTTCTATTGACGCTGTTCAGGCTGGGACTGAATGTGTCAACCACCCGTTCCATTCTCAGTAACGGAGAAGCAGGCGATGTTGTTGAAACTTTTGGAACTTTTGTGGTCGGTGGAAATGTCCTGGTAGGTCTTGTAGTTTTCATCATTTTGATTATCATTCAATTTGTTGTTATAACCAAAGGTTCGGAGCGTGTTTCCGAGGTAGCAGCAAGATTTACGCTTGATGCTATGCCGGGTAAGCAGATGAGTATAGATGCAGACCTGAATGCCGGGATCATTTCCGAACATGATGCCAGGGCACGCAGGGAGAAAGTAAGCAGTGAAGCAGACTTTTATGGTGCCATGGATGGTGCGTCCAAATTTGTCAAAGGGGATGCGATAGCCGGCATCATCATCGTGATGATGAACCTGATCTTCGGAATCATCATCGGGATGACCCAGCAGGGGCTGCCAATAGGAGAGGCGGCCACACGCTATTCATTATTGACAGTGGGAGATGGAATCGTCAGCCAGATTCCAGCTCTTTTGATTTCGACCGCAACCGGTATTGTTGTGACCAGGGCAGCCTCCGATGGAAACCTCGGACAGGATATCATGAATCAGCTTTTGGCTTTTCCGCCGATGCTGTATGTTTCGGGAGCCACCATTTTTCTTCTGGGATTATTTACTCCAATTAATGATATTCTGACCATACCAGTAGCTGCTGCTCTTGGAATTGGCGGATATATGCTGTCCCGGGCACCAAAAGAAGATGAAGAAGACCTCATTGAAATGGAAGAAGAGAGAGAACAGGATGAAATGAAAAGCCCTGAGAGCGTGGTCAGCTTGTTGAATGTGGATCCGATTGAGTTTGAATTCGGTTACGGTCTAATACCGTTAGCCGATGCCAACCAAGGAGGCGATCTCCTTGACCGGGTTGTCATGATCCGTAGACAGCTGGCGATAGAACTAGGATTAGTTATTCCTGTCGTACGCATACGGGATAATATCCAATTACAGCCTAATGAATACAGGCTGAAAATTAAAGGGAACGAAATGGCAAGAGGAGAACTGCTGCTGGACCACTACCTGGCCATGAGTCCAGGAGTGGAAGATGAGTCCATCGAAGGAATTGATACTGTTGAACCCTCCTTCGGCCTTCCCGCTAAGTGGATTGGCGAAGACATGAAAGAGCAGGCGGAGATTTTCGGTTATACCGTGGTAGATCCACCGTCAGTCGTTTCAACACATATCACTGAAGTGATCAAGAATAATGCACATGAATTGCTTGGAAGACAGGAGACGAAGCAGCTTATCGATCACCTTCAGGAATCCTATCCAATTCTTGTAGAAGAAGTCACACCGAATCCATTATCTGTTGGTGAAGTGCAAAAAGTTCTTGCGAAATTATTGAAAGAGAATGTTTCCATCAGAAACCTTCCCATCATATTTGAAACCTTGGCTGACTATGGAAAAATGAGCACTGATACAGATTTGTTGGCGGAGTATGTCAGGCAGGCGCTGGCAAGACAGATTACTTCCCAATATGTTGATCAGGGCGGGAGCCTTAAAGTGGTCACCCTCTCTGGAAGAGTCGAGAAATTAATTGCTGATGCTGTTCAGCAGACAGAGCATGGAAACTATCTTTCGATGGATCCGAATGACTCCCAGCGGGTCTTGGAGGCACTTGCCTCACAAGTGGAACAATTGTCCCTTATGGAAGAGTCACCTGTCATTTTGTGTTCTCCTGCCATTAGGATGTATGTGAGGCAGCTGATTGAAAGGTACTTCCCTCAAGTACCGACGCTTTCTTACAATGAATTAGAGGCAAATGTAGAAGTCCAAAGTTTAGGGTTGGTGAATGTCGAATGAAAGTGAAAAAATTTACAGCACCTACTATGCCGGAAGCCATGAAGAATATACGGGCTGAATTGGGGGAAAGTGCTGTCATATTGAACTCCAAGATCATTTATACAGGAGGATTTCTTGGGTTATTCAAAAAGAAATATATTGAAGTGATTGCAGCGATCGATCCTAATTCAAACCAGACAGCGAGAGAAAAGCGTCCAGCGCATATTCCGGCTGAAACTAAAGAAAAGCCGCCGCTTCCCGCAATGAAAGTACCTTCAGAAGCTGACATTGGGAACGGTTCACATGAGCTGAAGAAAGAAATCACAGAGCTTCAAAGTATTGTAAGGCAATTAAAAACGAAGGATGACTTTGGACATTATCCTGAGGCCATACGAAACCTTCTTTTGTATCTAAAAGATCAGGATGTGGATGAAAAGTATATCTTTGAAGCGGCAGAGCATCTGTCACTCCTGACACAGAATAAAGAGGTCTCTAGTGAAGAACTGAATTCATCTCTATCCGATTTTCTGCAGCTGAAGTTGACCGGTTTTGAATTCGGCGGGATAAGCTATCACAAAAAATATGTTAATGTTATTGGCCCTACCGGCGTCGGAAAGACAACCACCCTGGCCAAAATGGCTTCGGAAGCAGTTCTTGAAGAGCGAAAGAAAATCGCATTCATCACTACTGATACTTACAGAATAGCTGCCATAGAACAATTAAAGACGTATGCACAATTGTTAAATGTCCCCTTGGAAGTTGTATACAAGCTGGAGGACTTTAAGAAGGCAATCGATAAATTCTCGGATTACGACGTCATCTTCATTGATACCGCAGGACGTAATTTTAGAGAAGAGAAGTACGTGAAAGATTTGGAAAAGATAATCGACTTCAAAAATGATATGGAAACATTCCTAGTGCTGTCAATGACTTCGAAAGAAAAAGATTTACATGAAATCATAAGGAATTTCTCCAATATTCCAATTGAAAAGTTCATCTTTTCAAAGGTTGATGAAACTTCCAGCTATGGGACTATGTACAACCTGTTGAGAAATGAAGAAACGGGTGCAGCTTATATCACCTCGGGTCAAAGTGTCCCTGAAGATATATCCGAGGCATCATCTAAAGAGATCGTAGAATTAGTGATGGAAGGTATCTCTAAATGAAGGATCAGGCACAGGGTTTAAGGCTGAAGATGCTTGAAGCACAGTCAAGGAATGCAAAAACCATTGCAGTAGTCAGCGGCAAGGGAGGCGTGGGGAAAACTAACTTTGCAGTGAATTTCTCACTGGCACTTCAGAAAAAAGGTAAAAAGGTTCTCCTGTTTGACCTTGATATCGGAATGGGGAATATCCACATTATCCTCGGAAAACAGCCGGACAAAACCATTGCTGACTTTATAAACAATCCCGTTTCCCAAATAGGCGAAATCATATACACGGATGAAGAGGGGTCATCTTATATCAGTGCCGGGAACGGCCTGCAGAATATTATGGAATGGGATGAACAGGACGTTGAAAGGCTGTTGAATGCCCTTGCAGAACTCATTCACTCCTATGATTATATTGTTTTTGATATGGGTGCAGGGGCTGCTCAGCATACCTTGGAAATCCTAATGGCCGTGGAAGATATTTTTGTCGTCACCACCCCTGAACCGACTGCTGTCACGGATGCCTATTCTATGATGAAGTACATCAATATGAAAGACAGCGGCAAGGAGTTTTACCTCATTTGCAACAGAGCTGAAAATGAACAAGAGGGAACGGAAACCCTGAACAGATTGAAGCAGGCAATGGCAAAATTCCTGAACAAAGAAGTATTTTTATTTGGTGTGCTGCCGGAAGATGCTTCAGTAAGGAAAGCAGTCACCAGGCAAGTTCCCCTGCTGAACTCTTTTCCTCAATCTCAAATATCCTTGTCATTAAATCGTATACTTGGACAGTATCTTGCAGGGGTCACTACATTTACACCTGCAGAGAAAAAGGGGTTCGTATCCAATTTGAAACGGCTTCTGTTCAGGAGGAAAGGTAAATGATCCGGAAAAAAGTTTTGGTGGTGGACGATTCGGCCTTTATGAGGAAGTTGATAACAGATTTCCTCTCAAGTTCGACCCGATTGGAAGTCATCGGAACTGCCAGAAATGGCAAGGATGCTTTAGAAAAAATCGAAAGGCTCAATCCCGATGTCATCACAATGGATGTTGAAATGCCTGAGATGAACGGGATTCAAGCCTTAAAATCGATAATGGAAAACCGCCCTCTGCCTGTCGTTATGCTCTCTTCAACAACCAGGGAAGGTGCAGAGAACACGATTACAGCTATGAATAATGGCGCAATAGACTTTGTTGCAAAACCATCAGGCGCTATTTCACTGGATCTTCATAAAGTGAAGGAAGACTTGATTTCAAAGGTCCTAAATGCCAGTGAGGTACCCATACACCGACTCGGGACGGTTAAAGAAAATACTAAATTGCTGCCCCGCAGGAGTAGTGCAGAACCAGAACGAAATAGAAAAGAACTTTGGAGCCGGCTTTCAAGGAAAATCATTTGCATAGGCACTTCAACAGGCGGTCCCAGGGCACTTCAGCAAGTTGTGACTTCTCTCCCTTCTTCCATTCCTGCACCGGTCCTGATTGTTCAGCATATGCCGGCTGGGTTTACAAAATCTTTGGCCAATCGGCTGAATACTTTATCGGACATGACTGTTAAAGAAGCAGAAGATGGAGAGCTATTAAAGAACGGAACTGCCTATATTGCTCCCGGAGGATACCATTTAAAGGTTACACATGATAGATTTGGCGTGAAAGCTGTCCTTGATGAACTCCAACCTCCGCGAAACAGCCACCGCCCTGCAGTTGATGTAATGTTTGAATCTGTCAGTGAACTGCCAGGGTATGACAAAATAGCTGTTATAATGACCGGAATGGGTGCAGATGGGTCTAAAGGTCTGGTAAAATTGAAGGGTGAGGGCAGAGTGAAAGCCATTGCTGAATCAGAGGATACATGTATTGTTTACGGAATGCCTAAGGCTGCCATCTCTACAAATCTGGTAGATGACATTGAAGCTTTAGAAAATATCGCTGGCTGCATTATGAAGTATATGCCCTAGAGAGGTGTGGAAACCATGGAATTGAATCAGTATTTAGAGGTTTTTATTGAAGAAAGTAAAGAACATTTACAAACATGTAATGTCCAATTGCTGGAGTTGGAGAAAAACCCGGAAGATCTATCTATTGTGAATGAAATATTCAGGTCTGCCCATACATTGAAAGGTATGGCGGCTACCATGGGGTACGAAGACCTTGCTAATTTGACCCATCAAATGGAGAACGTCCTGGATGCTATCCGCAATAATAAACTCAAAGTATCTTCGCTGATATTGGATGTTGTTTTCTTGGCTGTCGATGACCTTGAAGCAATGGTCATGTCCATTGCTGAAGGCGGGGACGGCAAACGGGACGTCACTGAAATCGTCAAGAAACTGGCACTTGCAGAAAAAGGTGAATCTTTAGAGAGTATGGAGGCACAAAAAGAAGCTGCCGCTGCTGTTATGGAAATTGAGCCGCATAACTCACTTGGAGCTGAATACGACCAATTTGAACAGACGGTCATTCAACAGTCAAAGGAGCAGGGATTTAGCTGTTTTGAAATCGCAGTTATCTTAAGAGAAGACTGTCTGTTGAAAGCAGCGAGAGTATTTATGGTTTTCGAGGTATTGGAAAAATGCGGAGAAGTCATCAAATCAGTACCTGCTGTAGATATATTAGAGGAAGAAAACTTTGACCATCATTTCATGGTGAGCATAGTCACCAAAGAATCCCAAGAAGAAATCAAGAAAAAGGTTTTGAAAGTTTCAGAGGTTGATAAGGTTGATGTCCATCCAATACAACTACATAAACAAAATGAAGAACAGCCTATCGATGATGGCCAGGGTACTGCTGTCGGCAAGCCTGTATCAGGTAAAGATACAGATAAGAAGGATTACGATTCAACCACTCTCGCTGTAAAAACAGATAAGAAGGATACTCCATCCAAACAAGCAGCTGCCGGCAATAAGACAATCAGGGTGAACATTGAACGGTTGGATATATTAATGAATCTTTTTGAAGAGCTTGTCATTGACAGAGGAAGGCTTGAGCAGATTTCAAAAGAACTGGATCATCCCGAATTGAATGAAACGGTTGAGAGGATGTCAAGAATTTCCGGAGACCTGCAAAACATCATTCTTAACATGAGAATGGTACCAGTAGAAACCGTATTTAACAGATTCCCTCGAATGATCAGACAGCTTGCCAGAGATCTGGATAAGAAGATAGAACTTGAAATTATAGGAGCGGAGACAGAGTTGGACCGGACTGTAATAGATGAAATTGGAGATCCGCTCGTCCATTTGCTTAGAAATGCCATAGACCATGGTATAGAAACTCCTCAAATCCGCAGGCAAAATGGAAAGCCCGAAGAAGGAAAGGTAACTCTCAAAGCCTATCATAGCGGCAACCATGTCTTTATAGAGATCGCCGATAATGGAGGCGGAATAAGCAGGGAAAAAGTTTTGAAGAAAGCTATTTCCCAAGGTGTGGTATCAGAAGAGTCTGCCACTGCCTTATCTGACAGGCAAGTGTATGAACTGATCCTTGCCTCAGGATTTTCTACAGCAGAAACCATTTCCGACATTTCTGGAAGAGGAGTAGGATTGGATGTTGTAAAAGCAACAATCGAATCTCTTGGCGGATCTATCACTATTGATTCTGAACTGGGAGAAGGAAGCACTTTCTCCATCCAGCTTCCGCTTACATTGTCCATAATTTCTGTGATGCTGGTTGAAGTGGAAGAAGAGAAATACGCCATACCATTGTCTTCGATTATTGAAACAGCCATCATAAAAAGAGAAGACATCTTAAATGCCCACAATCAACAAGTGATTGATTTCAGAGGCAAGGTTGTACCGCTGCTGTTCCTGGAAGAAGTGTTCCAAGTTGCAGAACGGGAGGGGAATGAATACTATTCTGTCGTTATTGTCCGCAAGGGAGATAGAATGGCGGGATTAGTTGTTGATTCCTTTATCGGGCAGCAAGAAGTGGTACTAAAATCCCTTGGGAATTATCTTACAGACGTATTTGCCATTTCAGGCGCAACAATCCTTGGCGACGGACAGGTCGCTTTGATAGTGGACTGCAATGCGTTGATCAAATAATGGGAGGCCAAAGAGAATGAGTGAGAATGCTGCAGTTGCTGAAAATGTAAAAGTGATTGTTTTTCAATTAATGGGAAAAGAATATGCCATACCCGTAAGGCAGGTACGCTCTATAGAAAAAGTCCAGCATATTACCCGTGTTCCAAAAGCTGCTCCTTTCGTAAAAGGTGTCATCAATCTGCGCGGAGTTGTGACTCCTGTCATTGATTTAAGAATCAGGTTTTCACTACCGGAAGAAGCCCATACTGATGACACCCGGGTAATTATTGCGGGTGTCAATGACAAGGAAGTTGGACTGGTCGTAGACGCTGCCAATGATGTGCTGGACATCCCGTCTCAAGCAATCGAGTCACAGCCTGAGGTCGTTGGGGCAGTAGAATCGGATTATATCAGCGGGGTAGCCAAGCTTGAAAAGAGGCTCCTTGTTCTATTGAACCTGGAAGAAGTGCTTATCTAACTTAAGGCTGAGCCGCTGAAATGCCGGAGCTTTAAGATCGTTCGATGAAATTGTTCCAAATACTATCAAACTGGGGTTATTATTTATGGGATTTGAACACCGGATTACGAGCCTGCACTTGGATATCCTGAAAGAAATCGGCAATATCGGGGCAGGGAATGCTGCAACAGCATTATCCACTTTGTTGAATAAAAAAATTGATATGAAGGTCCCGAAAGTCAGAGTAGTGTCCTTTGATGAAATGATGGAAATGGCCGGTGGACCGGATAATGTTGTGGTGAGCGTCTTTCTTAGGATTGAAGGGGAAGCGCCGGGGAGCATGTTCTTCATCCTCCCTTTGTCACAGGGTGCCCGTTTCATTCAGCAGATGACAGGAGAGAAAGATTTTTCTTTTGAAAAGCCTCCATACTCTGAGCTGGGGATGTCGGCAATGCAGGAACTTGGCAATATTCTCTCAGGTTCTTATCTCTCATCATTGAGTGATTTCACCAATCTTAATCTCTACCCTTCCGTACCTGCACTATCAGTTGACATGGCTGGGGCTGTAATAAGTTTCGGGCTGTTGGAAGTCTCTCAAAAGAGTGATACGGCAATCGTGATTGATACTGCATTAAAGGAAGATGATATACCGGAGATAGAAAGCGTCAAGGGCCACTTCTTCCTGCTTCCCGACCCCGATTCTTTCGATATTATTTTCAGGTCGCTTGGTGTGGAGTCGTGACTCTTGTGGAAGATGTAGTAAGAGTGGGTATAGCCGATATGAAAATTGCCAAAGGAAATCAATCTATCAGAACATCTGGATTAGGTTCTTGTGTAGGGGTAGTCTTATATGATGAGGTCGTGCCGCTGGCTGGAATGGTCCATGTGATGCTTCCTTCTTCGAACCTTGCTAAAGACAGCAGTTTCAACCTTGCCAAGTTTGCTGATACAGGTGTCAGGGAATTAGCAGACACCCTTTCGCAACAAGGGGGAAGGCTGAGCAGAATGAAAGCAAAAATAGCCGGTGGTGCCCAAATGTTTCAATTCACCACCGGAAGTGAATTAATGAGAATCGGGCCAAGAAATGTGGAAGCCGTAACAAACGTCCTTGAAAACCTTGGGATTCCATTAATCTCCAAGGATGTGGGAGGCAGTAATGGCAGGACAATTGAGTTCCATCTACATTCTTTCATGTTGAATGTCAGGACAGTCAATATGGGTATTAAGGATATATGACGGGAACGCTTTATTGGAACTTCTGTTTTGCTCTATTTGGTTTCAGTTTGTATTTTTTCTTGCATTTCCTGATGGAACACCTGGAAAAGTTTTATTAGATTCATTTCTTACAGCAGCTGCTTTCTTCTTCCTGATGTCCGGTATAAGGAAGCTGATTCATTTGGGAATGGAAAAGCCTCCTGCAGAAAAGGAAGAAGGAATTCCGGTAATCCCGGAAGCCGGTCAGCATTGGAAGGGTACACCTTCAGCTGCAAATAAAGAGTATGGCGAGGACGAAATAGCTGCTGTAATCCGCACCCTTATGAAAGAGGAGTAATCAGCAGGTTTCTGATGATTCGCTGCCGAAAACCAGCCAATATTGAAAAGCCGGGAGGAGGAGTATTATGTCTCAGCCCTCTACGATGGATGAACAAAAGTATTGGGATCTTTGGAAAAAATCAAAAGACCCGCATGCGGGCGATATGCTGGTCAAAAAGTACTTGCCGCTTGTTTCTTATCATGTTCAAAGAGTTTCAGTGGGATTGCCCAAAAACGTTTCCCGCGAAGACCTGAAAAGCCTTGGACTTATGGGATTACTGGATGCCTTGGAAAAGTTCGACCCATCCAGGGATTTGAAATTCGACACATATGCTTCCTTCAGGGTGAGGGGTTCCATAATTGATGGTCTTAGAAAAGAAGATTGGCTTCCGCGCTCCACCAGGGAGAGAGCCAAGAAAATCGAGGCAAAGATTGAATCAATGGAACAAAAAATGCTGCGCCATGTAACGCCGGAAGAATTAGCTGAGGAATTACAAATGGATGAAGGAGAAGTATACCAGACCATGAATGAATACTTCCTAGCCAATGTTCTTTCCATTGATGAACAGCTGACAGACGAAGAAAACGACGGGCAGCATTCGTTTTCTATTAAAGACGAACAAACGATCCTTCCCGAAGCCCAATTGCTTAAAAGTGAAAATATAGAAGAATTGACAGAAACCATTCGGTCATTATCAGAAAAGGAACAGACTGTTCTAAGTTTGTTCTATTATGAGGAACTTACCCTTACAGAAATAGGAGAGGTAATGAGTCTCTCAACATCCAGGATTTCACAGATCCATTCAAAAGCTATATTTAAGCTTCGCAATTTACTTGGCTGAGAAGCCATTGAAGTTTGAAAGATTGCCCTTTAAACTATTGAATAAAAGAAATTGCGGTGAAATGATGCAGACATTTTTAATTTTATTTCCTTTACCTTGAACATAGCAGCCTTTTTAGCCATCGCTTTGCTATATACAAGACAAAATAGACTCCTGGAGATTGAGGAGAGGCAGGAAAAAGCCGTTAAAGAGATGGAAGATGTAATATCCTCATACCTTCTCGAAATGAAAGAGGACAATGACCGATTCATACAGCAGTTCCAGGCAGTCAAGGAGAAAAAAGACGACAGAAGCAAGGCTAAAGTTGAAAAAATAAAAACAGCGGCTGACATCTCATTGAAAGAGGAGTCCCGTCCTTCAGAGATTGACCCAGAAAACACGACAGTCGATAATCATTCATATAAACGCATGAGTGCAGTCAGGGCCTATAAGCAGGAAAGTGTACCTGGCTCCGAACCTCCGGTAGATAAGGATATTCCTCAGAAGGAGATCGAAACTTCTTCTAATGAAAATTCCTTCTACGGCAGAATAAAGAGACTGCAAGAGAAAGGGTATACACTTGAAGAGATAGCAAGGGAATTAGGTAAAGGTGTTACCGAAATTGAGCTTGCATTGAAATTCCGCCAAAAATAAATTAAATTTCTTGATTGCCCTGAATGATTGTGCTATATTAGTTAACGGTGTGATTACACACGCTATGGGATTCTGGCAGAAGGTGCTTGAAAAAAGTTTCTGTCTGGAGATGATCATAAGCGGAGGAATATAAAAACCAATTAGGAGGAAACACACATGTCAGTAATTTCTATGAAACAATTGCTTGAAGCTGGTGTTCATTTCGGTCACCAGACCCGCCGTTGGAACCCTAAAATGAAGAAGTATATCTTCACAGAGCGTAACGGCATCTACATCATCGACCTTCAAAAAACAGTTAAAAAGGTTGAAGAAGCTTACAACTTCGTAAAGGAACTAGCTGGAAACGGCGGAAAAGTCCTTTTCGTTGGAACAAAGAAACAAGCACAGGAGTCTGTTAAAGAAGAAGCAGAACGTGCTGGTATGTACTTCATCAACCAACGCTGGTTAGGTGGTACTTTAACAAACTTCGAAACAATTCAAAAGCGTATCTCCCGTCTTAAGCAAATCGAAAAGATGGAAGAAGACGGAACTTTTGAAGTTCTTCCGAAGAAAGAAGTAGTACAATTGAAAAAAGAACATGAGCGCTTAGTTAAATTCCTTGGCGGAATTAAAGATATGCAGGAACTTCCTGATGCACTATTCATCATCGACCCTCGCAAAGAGCGTATCGCTGTTGCGGAAGCACGCAAATTGAACATCCCTATCGTAGGTATCGTTGATACGAACTGTGATCCGGATGAAATCGATGTTGTCATCCCTGCAAATGATGATGCAATCCGTGCTGTAAAACTTCTTACTTCAAAAATGGCAGATGCTATCCTTGAAGCTAAGCAAGGCGAAGAAGCTGCTGTAACTGCGGCAGAGTAATTTAAGCTTGAGACCGGCTGATATGCAAAACAGGCTTTCTGTCCATTTCTATTAGCAGAAAAGGCTGTGGATCATATTCTGTCCGGTTGACTTGAAAAGGTGATGAGAGGATACCCCTTATCACCTTTTTTTAAAAAAGCGGCACTGTTCAAACAGAGCTGGAAAATTAGAGTACAAGCTTCTAAAGCTTACATATTATACTTTAAGGAGGAATATCATTATGGCAATTACTGCGCAAATGGTAAAAGAACTTCGTGAAAAAACTGGCGCTGGAATGATGGATTGTAAAAAAGCTTTACAAGAAACAGACGGCGACATGGACAAAGCAATCGACTTTCTTCGTGAAAAAGGTATTGCAAAGGCAGCTAAAAAAGCTGACCGTATTGCAGCTGAAGGTACGACTTTCATCCAGAGTGAAGGAAATACTGCGGTTGTACTTGAAGTCAACGCTGAAACTGATTTCGTTGCCAAAAACGAAAACTTCCAAAGCGTTGTAAAAGAACTTTCTCAACATTTGTTGACAAACAAGCCTGCCAATGTTGAAGAAGCTCTTGAGCAGACAATGGCTAATGGCAGCACTGTTGGTGAATTCATCAACTCTGCAATTGCTAAGATCGGTGAGAAGATCACTCTTCGCCGTTTTGAAATCCGCACAAAAACTGACAATGGTGCATTTGGTGAATACCTGCATATGGGTGGAAGAATTGCGGTACTTAGTGTGGTTGAAGGAACAACTGATGCTGATGTTGCTAAAGACGTTGCAATGCACGCAGCTGCGCTGAACCCTAAATATGTATCACGTGACCAAGTATCTGAAGAAGAAGTTGAGCGTGAGCGTGAACTTCTTACTCAACAAGCACTTAACGAAGGCAAGCCGGAAAACATCGTAGCAAAAATGGTGGAAGGCCGCCTTGGCAAATTCTTTGAAGATGTTTGTATTCTTGATCAGCCATTTGTTAAAAACCCTGATCAAAAAGTACGTCAATTCCTTGAAACGAACAAAGCTGAATTGAAGGATTTCACTCGTTATGAAGTTGGAGAAGGAATCGAGAAACGCCAAGAAAACTTCGCTGATGAAGTAATGAGTCAAGTAAATAAGAAGTAAGCCCACAGGGTATGCTTTATTCAAAAAAGGGAACACACTGTGTGTTCCCTCTTTTTCAAAAAGTAATTACAGGAACCAAGCAGATTTGTATAAAAAATTCAACTACATATGGAGGTTCAAATGAGCATTCCAAAGTATAAAAGAGTAGTATTAAAACTAAGTGGTGAAGCTTTGGCTGGTGAACAGGGATTCGGCCTTAGCCCTTCCATCATCAAAAATGTAGCCGAAGATGTGAAAGAAATTGCGGAACTGGGTGTGGAAGTCGCTGTTGTAGTAGGCGGGGGAAATATCTGGCGCGGCAAAGTCGGCAGCGAAATGGGGATGGACCGAGCGTCTGCTGATTATATGGGAATGCTTGCAACCGTGATGAACTCATTGGCACTTCAGGACAGCCTGGAACAAATCGGAATCGAAACCCGTGTCCAGACGTCAATTGATATGCGACAGGTAGCAGAACCGTATATCCGGCGCAGGGCGATACGCCATCTTGAGAAAAAACGGGTTGTAATCTTTGCAGCGGGTACTGGAAATCCATACTTTTCAACTGACACGACTGCTGCTTTGAGAGCTGCTGAAATTGAAGCGGAAGTAATCCTTATGGCTAAAAACAATGTCGATGGTGTTTATACCGCTGATCCTAAAACGGATGCAAATGCGGTGAAATACGATGAACTTTCTTATCTGGAAGTAATCAAGGAAGGGCTGGCTGTCATGGATTCCACTGCTTCATCTCTATGCATGGACAATGATATTCCGCTCATCGTCTTCTCAATTTCTGAGGATGGAAACATTAAACGCGCCGTTATGGGCGAATCAATCGGAACTATGGTAAGGGGGAAAGGATAATGCCAAGCAATACTATGTCCAATACAAAAGAAAGAATGAGTAAAGCAATTCAAACTTTTACAAGGGAACTGGCTTCTATCCGTGCGGGAAGAGCAAATGCTTCTTTACTGGATAAGATTACTGTCGAATATTACGGGGCTCCAACACCAGTAAACCAATTAGCGGGTATTTCTGTACCTGAAGCAAGAATGCTTGTCATCCAGCCTTACGATAAATCTGCATTGGGTGACATTGAAAAGGCTATCTTAAAGTCGGATTTAGGCATCACACCTTCAAGTGATGGAAACATTCTGCGTATTGTGATTCCACAATTAACAGAAGAACGCCGCAAGGATCTAGTGAAACTTGTCAAAAAAGAAGCAGAAGATGCTAAAGTGGCGATTCGCAATATTCGTCGTGATGCAAATGATGATTTGAAGAAGTTAGAAAAAAATGGCGAAATCACTGAAGATGATCTTCGCGGATATTCTGATGATGTTCAAAAACTGACAGATGACCATATCACTCAAATTGACTCTATAGCGAAAGACAAAGAAAAAGAAATCCTGGAAGTTTAATTCCATACAGAAAGTGCATCGAAACCCTCTGTTCAGGGGGTTTTTTTCATCTCTACATTTTACATATACCTTAGTATTCATTATATTCAACGCTGTCTTTCAAAGGCTGTATCCGCATATATTGTTTCTTTAAGAAAAATCCTAATGGCCTGATTATCACTGTGGTACCAGGCTTTTCGCTCTAAGCAGGGGAGAGAAACTCTATTCTTTCTTGTCTGCCTGGAAATTTTCCTGTGAAGCATTGCGCTATCTTGCTAAATTGATAGTAAATTGCAGCGAAGTTTCTGAAAACGTCATTTCCTTTCAAATTAAAACTGCAGGGGACCTTTTTGGGACCGCCCCCGTTTATTCTAAGTTGACCTTAACCGTGAATCTTGTAAAAATATTGAAGCAGAATTCTATTACTCATTCATATAGCAGCACTGCTTAAAGCATGCGCCCAGTCTAAATACATAACATACATTAAGTAAAGGGATTTCTGTTTTTAAAGATAAATATACATATTTTTGATATGATAGTAGGGAAAAAGTTATCAAAGCCGATTTTAGTTTCTATTGAAAATCCTCTTGCTTATAAATTATGTTATTATTACTGAAGCATCGTCTATATTCTTTGTTGAGTTTGTTTTGGCAGATGCAACGGAAAAACGCTGTTGAATATGCATGTAAAGTTTAGAATAAGAGATTTTAATACAGTGATGATTATATATGAAAAATAAACGGATATTGTTGAATAAACAATGTACTAAGCTGGCGTTAAACTAAAATTGATACTATTGTTTTTGTGGAGGATCATTTATGTTAAATAGAATGAAATTATGGAAAAGTCAAAAGGATAAGTCCAATGTTGACGAAAAATTTCATGAAGTCTTAAAGTATAAAATTCCAGGCCATATTGCTATTATTATGGATGGCAATGGAAGATGGGCCAAAAAGAGGGCTCTGCCAAGAATAGCCGGCCATCATGAGGGAATGAAAGTCGTTCGCAAAATTACAAGAATGGCTAATGAGCTTGGAGTCAAAACATTGACACTGTATGCCTTTTCAACAGAGAACTGGAAAAGGCCGAAAATGGAAGTCGATTATTTGATGAAGCTCCCCGAGGAGTTCCTGGGGACTTTCCTGCCTGAATTAATTGAAGAGAATGTCCGTGTGACGATGATGGGGTATGAGGATAAACTGCCGTCACATACAGCTAATGCCATCAAGAGGGCCATGAAAGAAACTGAACAAAACGATGGGCTGATTTTAAACTTCGCCCTTAACTATGGCAGCCGTTTTGAAATCATAGAAGCTGTAAAGGATGTCTTAAATGATGTCAGCAATGGTATAATAGATAAAAATGAAATAAACGAAGAAACCTTCTCTAATTACTTATTGACAAAAGATCTTCCCGACCCTGATCTTTTAATTCGAACCAGCGGGGAAATCAGGCTCAGCAATTTTATGCTTTGGCAGCTGGCGTATACTGAATTTTGGTTTACACCTGTTCTGTGGCCGGATTTTCAGGAAGAACATTTGATAGAAGCGATTGAAGCTTATCAAGGCAGGTCAAGAAGGTTCGGCGGTATACAAAGTGAGGAATTGGAATGAAACAAAGAATACTGACTGGTGTCATAGCAGCGGCAGTTTTTCTGCCGATAGTACTGTTCGGCGGTACGCCATTTTTAATTTTAACTTATCTTATTGCGACTATCGGGCTTTATGAAGCCTTGAAGATGAGGAATTTGAACATACTTTCAATACCCGGCATAATTTCTATTGCACTTTTATGGATTTTTTTACTGCCTGATCAATATATTGGAGTAATAGAGGGGTTGGGATACAGCAAGATTGAGCTTGCTTTGCTTGCCGTATTGTTATTCCTGACGTACACGGTTGCTGCAAAAAACCGTTTTTCCTTTGATGATGCGGCATTTTCAATTTTGGCAACCCTGTATGTCGGGATCGGTTTTTACTACTTTATCGAAACCAGGAATGCGGATGCCGGAATAGAGTTTGTTTTTTACTCGCTGTTTTTGATATGGGCAACTGATTCAGGAGCTTATTTCATTGGACGGGCTTTTGGTAAACGGAAGCTCTGGCCGGATATAAGTCCAAACAAGACAATCGAAGGATCGGTAGGCGGAGTTATTTGTGCCATGCTGGTGGCCATCATTTTCACATTATTTGCTGACTTGACAGTTTCACTTCCTAAGTTATTAATCGTTTCTGCAATCTTGTCTGTTTTTGGACAAATAGGCGATTTGGTGGAATCAGCTTTGAAACGCCATTATAATGTGAAAGATTCCGGCCATTTACTGCCTGGCCATGGCGGGATCTTGGACCGTTTTGACAGCTTGTTATTCGTACTGCCCTTGCTTCATTTTTTAAACGTATTATAAGATTTTTGGAATAACCAATCCAGCAGACAAAATAGGCTTATTGAATGGTCTTATTGTAGGAGTGAATGCTTTTGAAGAAGATTAGTCTAATGGGGGCAACCGGTTCTATCGGAATGCAAACCCTTGATGTTATTCGAGAAAACAAGGAACAATTCGAACTAACAGCTATCTCAACGGGAAGAAATATTGCTGAGACCCGCAAAATTATTAATGAATTCAAACCCAAGTTTGTTTCAGTCCAAATGGAAGAAGATGCACTTGTGCTGAAGAATGAGGTGCCGGCGGGTACAAAAGTTCTTTGGGGAGAGGAAGGGCTTCTTGAAGCAGCCTGTCACCAGGATACGGAAATTCTGGTGAATGCCGTCTTGGGAAGTGTCGGTCTTTACCCCACACTGAAAGCCATAGAGGCGGGGAAAACAATTGCGATCGCCAATAAGGAAACCCTTGTGACTGCCGGCCATATTGTGATGGAAGCTGCCCGGAAGAACGGAGTCACGCTCTTGCCGGTTGACAGTGAGCATTCAGCTATCTTTCAATGCCTGCAAGGTGAAAATCCAAAGAATATTGAATCCTTGGTTATTACAGCTTCCGGCGGCAGCTTCCGTGATCGCACCAGGGAGGAGCTTGAAGGAGTAACGGTAGATGAAGCGCTCAACCATCCTAATTGGTCAATGGGTGCAAAAATAACAATAGACTCGGCAACAATGATGAATAAAGGTTTGGAAGTTATAGAAGCCCATTGGCTGTTCGGAATTCCTTATGAGAATATAAAGGTTTTATTACATAGAGAAAGCATTATCCATTCTATGGTGGAATTCCATGATAGTTCAGTCATGGGTCAGCTTGGTACCCCTGACATGAGGGTTCCGATCCAATATGCCCTGACTTACCCTGATCGATTTGAAAGACCGGGAGGCAGCAGGCTGAACCTGGCGGAGATAGGGAAGCTGCATTTTGAGGAAATGGATTTTAAACGGTTCCGCTGCCTTGATTATTGTTTTGAGGCAGGAAAGGCAGGCGGTTCCATGCCTGCTGTCCTGAATGCTGCCAATGAAGCAGCGGTAGCGAGATTCCTCAATGGGGAAATATCCTTCCTGGATATAGAGACACTCATTGAAAAATCCCTGTCAAAACACGAGTTGATCAAACAGCCTGACTTAGAGACCATCAAGGTCATCGATTCTGATACACGTCGATTTGTCAATGAATTGAAACTAGGTTAAAGGAAGTGCTACACACTGCAGCTCTAATGTATAGTTATGTGGTATGTTTACCACTAGAGCGCGATGAATTTGATGCGCCATTACCCCTGCAGAAACAAAAGTGGACCTATAAATCATTTGTTTCTATTCGTTTTTTCAAGACTTTCTAATGAATGCTGTTAGTGACAGGTGAATTACCGCTGCTTTCCTTACCAGAAGAGGATTGGATTGTGAACCTAAAACGGAAATTCAGTGCTTTCAGCCAGAATCTCTACGATGTTGGTACTTAGAAAGTCCTCTTGCATCGTTAAAGGGTATTACTGCAGAATGCAGATTTTTTAACAGTACAAATGAATTTCATCGACACATACTTTACAAAGGTGGTTTTCTATTTGCAGACAGTGATAGCCTTTATTATCATATTTGGCGCACTTGTTTTCTTCCATGAATTGGGACACTTGATTTTTGCCAAAAGAGCTGGAATCATGTGCCGGGAGTTTGCTATTGGTTTTGGGCCAAAAGTATTTTCATATAAAAAATCAGAAACAACTTATACGATCAGGCTGCTGCCGCTTGGAGGCTTTGTCCGCATGGCGGGAGAAGATCCGGAAATGGTCGATTTGAAACCTGGATACAGAATTGGTTTGGTTCTTGATAATGAAGAAACAATCCAAAAAATCATAATTAACAATAAGGATAGATACCCTGATATCCGTGTGGTTGAAGTAGAAGAAAGTGATTTGGAACACAAGTTGTTCATCCGGGGGTATGAAGATGGAGAAGAAGAGCTGAAGACTTTCTCTATTGGAAGAGATGCGGTCATTATTGAAGATGGAGTTGAAACTCAAGTGGCTCCATGGGACCGTCAGTTTGCTTCCAAAACTTTAGGCCAGAGAGCGATGGCCATTTTTGCAGGTCCGTTATTCAACTTTATCCTGGCGTTCTTTATCTTTTTAATAGTGGGCTTGATGCAAGGTGTTCCCGTGGATGAACCTGTACTTGGAAAGCTTACGGAAGATGGGGCTGCAAAAGAAGCCGGGCTTCAGCAGGGTGACGAAGTATTAAGTGTCGACGGCAACGAAATTTCCACATGGGAAGATATCGTTGCAATCATTCAGAAGCATCCTGGCGACGAACTGGTATTCACCATTGATCGTGATGGAGCTACTGAGGAAATTGCAGTGACTCCAAAGCCGCAAGTGATTGAAGACCAGGAAATAGGTATTATAGGAGCTTATAATCCTGTTGAAAAATCTCCCTTGAAAGTTGTCAGTAACGGTTTTACTCAAACCTATGAATGGACCAAGCTGATTTTTGTCATGCTGGGCAAGCTTATAACTGGGCAATTTTCAATTGATGCACTATCAGGTCCTGTCGGTATCTATCAATCGACTGATATCGTCGCCAAATCTGGAATATATAATTTAATGAATTGGGGAGCGATCCTCAGCATCAATTTGGGAATCATGAACCTTCTTCCTATCCCTGCACTTGATGGCGGAAGATTGATGTTCTTCCTTGTGGAAGCGGTAAGAGGCAAACCTGTAGACCGGCATAAAGAAGGCATGGTCCACTTCATTGGTTTTGCTCTGCTGATGGTTCTGATGCTGGTTGTAACCTGGAATGATATCCAGCGTTTCTTCCTTTAGATCGTAAAGCAAGGAAAGAGAATGAACCTGTTCGTTCTCTTTTCTTTTGGGAAATGTGATAAATCCTTATCTTACTGAAAGTCTGATTCTTATTCTTTATTTAATCAGTTGTACATTTTCAAGGGTATTGTAAGCCTTTTTCCTTATAGGGGAGCATATTTTACAAGACATCACTTTTTAAATCTAATATTGGCAGAGGTGGAAGAATATGAAACAAAGTAAGACGTTAATTCCAACATTGAGAGAAACACCAGCAGATGCTGAAGTGAAAAGCCATCAGCAATTACTGCGGGCAGGTTTTATCAGGCAGAACGCAAGCGGTATTTACAGCTTTCTGCCTCTTGGACGTAAAGTTCTTCAAAAAGTGGAAGAAATCATCCGAGAAGAAATGATCAATGCCGGCGGGTCAGAACTTTTAATGCCTGCGCTCCAACAAGCTGAATTATGGCAGGAATCAGGGCGCTGGAATACATATGGTCCAGAATTAATGCGTATGGAAGACAGACATAAGCGCAGTTTTGCTTTAGGTGCCACCCATGAAGAGGTCATTACCTCTCTTGTCAGAGACGAAATTAAATCATATAAAAAACTTCCTCTTACTTTATTCCAGATCCAGACAAAGTTTCGAGATGAAAAGAGGCCGCGGTTTGGTTTGCTGAGAGGAAGAGAATTCATCATGAAGGATGCATACTCTTTCCATTCCTCATATGAAAGTCTTGATGATACGTATGAAAAAATGTTTCAGGCTTACTCCAATGTTTTTAAGCGCTGCGGCTTGAATTTTAGGGCAGTTATCGCTGATTCTGGGGCAATGGGCGGAAAAGATACCCATGAATTCATGGTTCTCTCTGAAATAGGAGAAGATACAATCGCTTACTCTGACACGTCCCGTTATGCGGCAAACATTGAAATGGCTCCTGTCACGACGAAGTACGAAGAATCAGCGGAAGAAGCAAGGGAACTTGACAAAGTCGAAACTCCAGGTGTTAAAACCATTGATGAAATCAGCACCCAGTTGGAAGCGGGGAAAGACAAGTGCTTAAAGTCACTTCTTTTTAAAGTGGACGAAGACTTTGTGCTTGTAATCGTGCGTGGTGATCACGAAGTGAATGATATCAAAGTGAAAAATCAACTGAACGCTTCTGTTGTGGAATTGGCTTCTGCAGAAGAAACAAAAGAGCTGCTGAATGCCCCAGTTGGTTCAATCGGCCCTGTGAAACTTAAGGGTGAAATGAAAATCATTGCTGATGAGTCAGTGCAATATATTAAAAATGCTGTTTGCGGTGCAAATGAAGAAGGGTTCCATTTCGTGAATGTTAATTATGGAAGAGATTTTGAGGTTGATCAATTTGCTGACCTCCGCTTCATTCAAGAAGGAGACCCATCTCCTGACGGTGAAGGAACCATCCAATTTGCAAAAGGAATTGAAGTAGGTCATGTCTTCAAACTTGGTACACGCTACAGTGACGCCATGGGTGCTGAGTATCTTGATGAAAATGGCAGGGCGCAGTCTATGATTATGGGTTGTTACGGTATAGGTGTATCACGTACACTTGCTGCTGCAGCGGAGCAGTACAGTGATGAAAATGGCTTGCAATGGCCATCCAGCTTGACGCCATTCCATGCCCACATCATTCCGGTCAATATTAAAAATGATGATCAAAGAGAGCTCGCCGAACAACTGTATGCGAAATTGAAAGAAGATAGATTTGATGTGCTGCTCGACGACCGTCAGGAGCGCCCGGGAGTGAAATTTACTGATTCAGATCTAATTGGAATTCCTTTCCGTATCACTGTAGGCAAGAAAGCAGCTGATGGAGTGGTGGAAGTGAAAATCAGAAAAAGCGGTGAAGTCATAGAGGTTCATAAAGATGAACTATCCGCTAAACTGCAGGAATTATTTCGCAGTCAATGAACGCTGAATTTATGGTAAGATAAATTTAAGAAGACTAAAAAGGGTCTGATCAATAGGTCAGTCCCTTTCTTATGTATAAAGCGGAAGCGCCTTGTTCAGCCCCGACAGGCAAATTTTTTCAGAGAAAAAAGGCGGTCTTTCCTTTTATTCTCTGAGGGTTATTTGACCCCGAGGGGCTAGGCGCTGCAGCTGGATTGATTATAAAGCGGAAGCGGCCGTTCAGCGACGTACAGATTTCAGGGCTCTCGCATGAGATAAAGGAAACACAGCGAACGCAGTGAGCTGATGTTCATTTCCATTGCCTTTACTTCTGTTTTTTACGAGGAGTTGCTTAATCAAAGAAAAAGCCCTAATACCTGCTTTTTCTAAGAACAACATTGAATGAGAAAAGGAAATGAACTTGTTGACTTATCGCAAGGAGAGAGACCGAAATCTGCTAGGCGGTGGCCGCTGCAGCTGGAATGGTATAAAGCGGAAGCGGCCGTTCAGCGACGTACAGATTTCAGGGCTCTCGCATGAGGTTAGGGAATCACTAAGCTTTACAAGATAACTCAAATTAAAAGGGCGATTCTCTAACCAAGCCCGGACAAATTTGATAAACTGAAAGCATGTAGTTTTAACATATGGAAGTTCACGAATTTATAATAGACATAGATAAAAGAATGGGGGAGAAATGATTTGCAGGAGAATCCCGCCGGTAAAAAAGAAAGATTTCAAGTTCTTCTCATGCAGCTTGGGATGACAGAAGATGCTGTTGTAAAGCATTTTCAATCTGCCCAGATTGAAAAGCTGCTGGTTGACCGCCAGGAAAAGAGATGGCATTTTCACTTTACATTAGAGAAGCTTGTTCCTTGTTCAGTATGGAGTACCTTCTCCATAAGATTGCAGCAAGCCTTTCAACATATAGCAAAAGTCCAATACTCCATCAAGCTGGTCGATGACTCGCACACCGAAGAGCAGCTTCTCGAATATTGGGGCGAATGCATCAAAGAAATTGACGGAATTTCGCCGCCGCTTCTGGCTCTTTTAAATAAACAGGTTCCAAGGATAAAAGGCAGCAAGATCATTGTGGAAACATCAAATGAAACAGAGGCCACTGCCTTAAAAAGAAAGTATGCAGGCTTTATTGCTTCTGTATTTCAAAATTTCGGTTTTCCTGCTTACACGATCGATGCGGAAGTCAAGCAGTCAGACAGCGGTAACGATGACTATAAGCAATTCCTCGAAGCTAAAAGAAAAGAAGACGAAGAAAGAGCAAAGCAAGCAGTAATCGAGATGCAGAAGCAGGCTAATGAGAAAGAACAGGACGGTGCACCATCCGGACCAGTCAATATCGGCCTGACCATCAAAGATGATGCTGACTTCCGAAAGATCGAGCAAATCTATGATGAGGAAAGAAGAATTGCTCTTGAAGGATATATTTTCGATGCTGAAACAAAAGAACTTCGAAGCGGCAGGACCTTATTAACATTCAAAATCACTGATTATTCAAGTTCAATCCTTGTTAAAATGTTCTCCCGTGATAAAGAAGATGCAGCTATCATGGGCAATGTGAAAAAAGGAATGTGGGTCCGCTGCAGAGGAAGCATTCAGAATGATACATTTGTAAGGGACTTAGTCATGATTGCCAATGATGTCAATGAAATCACTCCTGTCCTGAGGAAAGATACAGCACCTGAAGATGAGAAAAGGGTTGAACTTCACCTGCATACACCTATGAGTCAAATGGATGGTATTTCTTCAGTGGCTGATCTTGTAGGACAAGCAAAAAAATGGGGCCATAAAGCTGTAGCGATCACAGATCACGCTGTCGTTCAATCGTTCCCTGAAGCGTATAATGCCAGCAAGAAAAACGGAGTCAAAATTCTATACGGGCTTGAGGCAAATCTGGTGGATGATGGCGTGCCAATCGCCTATAATGATGCGCATCGTAACCTGGAAGAAGATAGTTATGTGGTATTTGATGTGGAAACGACCGGTCTTTCTGCGATGTACAACACGATTATTGAACTGGCAGCGGTCAAGATCCGCGATGGTGAGATCATAGACCGATTTGAATCATTTGCTAATCCTCATCATCCATTATCTGCAACAACCATTAATTTGACAGGCATCACAGATGAAATGGTAAAAGATGCCCCGGAAATTGAGGAGGCACTTAAATCATTTAAAAAATGGGCAGGGGATGCTGTCCTGGTCGCCCATAATGCTTCCTTCGATATGGGCTTCCTGAATGTAGGATATGGAAAGGCAGGACTTGATAAAGCTGAAAATCCAGTCATAGATACTCTCGAATTGGGAAGGCTTCTGTATCCGGAGATGAAAAACCACCGTCTGAATACACTGGCCAAGAAGTTTGATATAGAACTGACTCAGCATCACCGGGCAATATATGATGCAGAGGCAACAGGCTATCTCCTGCTCAAGATGCTGAAAGATGCTCATGAAAAAGGAATTGTCTATCATGATCAGTTCAATGATTATATGGGGAAAGGCGACTCTTACAAACGCTCACGTCCATCCCATGTGACTCTGCTTGCACAGAACGAAGAAGGGTTAAAGAATTTGTTTCAGCTTGTGACAAGGTCTCATTTGGAATACTTCTTCCGTGTACCGAGGATTCCCCGTTCACTGCTCCGCAAATACAGGAGCGGCATTCTCATAGGATCAGGGTGCGACAAAGGTGAAGTCTTTGAAGGGATGATGCAGAAGGCTCCGGAAGAAGTGGAAGAAGTTGCCAGGTTTTATGATTATCTCGAGGTCCATCCGAAAGAAGTCTATCAGCATTTGATAGAACTGGAACTTATTCAATCCAATCAGAACCTTGAAGAAATCATCGGAAACATAGTTAAGCTTGGGGAAAAGCTGGACCTTCCAGTAGTGGCGACAGGAAATGTCCATTATCTCAATCCGACTGATAAAGTCCACCGGGAAATCCTTGTCGGTTCACAGGGGGGAGCCAATCCGCTTAACCGTCACAAACTTCCTGATGTTCATTTCAGGACAACAAATGAAATGCTTGATTGTTTTTCATTCCTTGGGAAAGACAAAGCGAAAGAAATCGTGGTGACGAACACGAATAAGATCGCAGACTTAATCGAGGATATCAAACCGATTAAAGATGATTTATATACTCCTAAAATCGAAGGTGCAGACGAAGAAATGCGCCGGATGAGTTATGCGATGGCAAAGAGTATCTACGGGGAGGAACTTCCTGAAATCGTCGAAGCAAGACTTGAAAAAGAATTGAAGAGCATTATTGGCCATGGGTTTGCTGTTATCTATTTAATATCAGCAAAACTTGTTAAAAAATCTCTGAGTGATGGATATCTGGTAGGGTCGCGTGGATCAGTCGGCTCGTCCCTGGTTGCCACAATGACGGAAATCACGGAAGTTAACCCGCTGCCGCCTCATTATGTATGCCCATCATGCAAGCATTCAGAGTTCTTTGATGATGGATCAGTAGGATCTGGGTTTGACCTTCCGAATAAAAAATGTCCTGAATGCGGAACTCAATTTAAAAAAGATGGACATGATATTCCTTTTGAAACTTTCCTAGGTTTTAAAGGAGATAAAGTTCCTGATATCGATTTGAACTTTTCTGGTGAGTACCAGCCGCAGGCGCATGACTATACAAAAGTCCTGTTCGGAGAGGATAACGTTTACCGTGCCGGAACAATTGGAACGGTAGCTGATAAGACGGCCTTTGGTTATGTTAAAGGCTACGCTTCGGACAACAATCTTCAAATCAGGGGAGCGGAGGTCGACAGGCTGGCAAAGGGTTGTACAGGTGTTAAGAGAACCACTGGACAGCATCCAGGGGGAATTATAGTTGTACCGGATTATATGGACATTTTCGACTTCTCACCTATCCAATTTCCAGCGGATGATAAAAATTCAGAATGGAAAACAACTCACTTTGATTTCCATTCCATTCATGATAACCTGTTAAAACTTGATATTCTTGGCCACGATGACCCGACAGTCATCCGTATGCTTCAAGACCTATCAGGCATAGATCCCAAAACGATTCCTACAGATGACCCTGAGGTTATGAAGATTTTCAGCGGCACCGAGTCCCTGGGTGTGACAGAGGATCAAATCATGTGTAAAACCGGAACATTGGGAATACCTGAATTTGGGACCCGGTTCGTCCGCCAGATGCTTGAAGATACCAAACCGACTACGTTCTCAGAACTTGTTCAGATTTCCGGTCTTTCGCATGGAACAGATGTGTGGCTTGGAAATGCCCAGGAATTAATCCATAATAACATTTGTAACCTGAGTGAAGTAATCGGGTGCCGTGATGATATCATGGTATACCTGATCTATCAGGGGCTGGAGCCTTCATTGGCATTTAAAATTATGGAATTTGTCCGAAAAGGAAAAGGACTTCAACCGGAATGGGAAGAGGAAATGGCCAAGAATGGCGTTCCCGGCTGGTATGTAGATTCCTGTAAAAAATTAAATATATGTTCCCTAAAGCCCATGCTGCTGCCTATGTATTGATGGCGGTAAGGATCGCCTATTTTAAAGTCCACCATGCCCTGCTCTATTATTCTGCATACTTTACTGTCCGTGCAGAAGACTTTGATATAGAGGCGATGGTAAGGGGAAGCCAGGCTGTCAAGGCGAAGGTTGAAGAAATCAACAGCAAGGGACTTGATGCTTCACCTAAAGAAAAAATACATTGACGGTCCTTGAACTGGCCCTTGAAATGTGTGAAAGAGGCTATAAGTTCCAGAAGGTGGATTTATATAGATCTTCAGCGACGGAATTTATCATTGATGGAGATTCCCTCATTCCGCCATTCAACGCGATACCGGGACTTGGCACTAATGCTGCGATCAACATTGTCAATGCGAGAAAAGAAGGAGAATTCCTTTCTAAGGAAGACCTTCAGCAAAGAGGAAGAGTATCCAAGACTATCATAGAGTACTTGACGAATCATGGATGTCTCGACGCCCTTCCCGACCAGAACCAATTGTCCTTATTCTGATGCGGACCCTTGGCTGTCAAGGGTTTTGTTTGCAAAAAAATGTTGGTTATGGTATATTTTTATTGGAAATACTAATGATAACTCTGAAGAAAGAGTGGGGCGCCCCCACTCTTTCGTTGTTGATTAGGGATTTTTGCTTGACTGGATTCTATTTGTTCATCTCATGACAGAATCGAATCTTGCTCTGCCTTTCATCCCTCAAGCCGAAAGTCATCTTGTAGCAGGAATGATAAAATATCTTTCAAGTGGGTTTCGGAATACAGCCGGTCAGCAGCTGCTTTCCGGCTTCGAGCCCTGACAAGTCTTTCAGGCTTGGTAACCAGACTAACGAGAGTTAAGGTGATAGACAGGGGTTGCAGCGAAGGTTGTGGCAATGCCTGTCTATATTACTAGGCGTCCGATATTTTATTAGCTGGGAATGATTATTCCTGGTCCAAGATTTCTTTTATAATCCAGGAGGTATGTATGAGTAAAATCACTGAACTCGTAGATGAACTCGTGACACCGATTTTAGATGACATGTCACTTGAATTGGTAGATGTTGAATATGTTAAAGAAGGCTCGAACTGGTTCCTGCGTGTATTTGTAGACAAAGAAACAGGAGTCGACATTGAAGAATGCGGAATCGTAAGTGAGCGGCTGAGTGAAAAACTGGATGAACTCGACCCGATTACACATAATTACTTTCTTGAGGTTTCTTCCCCGGGGGCTGAACGCCCGCTGAAAAGAGAGAAAGATTTTGAGAAAGCAATCGGGAAAAACGTCCTGGTTAAAACATATGAACCTATCAATGGAGAAAAAGCGATTGAAGGGAAGCTCTTATCGTATGATGGAGACTCTTTATCAATAGAAATGACAATTAAGACAAGGAAAAAGCAGGTAGATATTCCGATGGAAAAAGTAGCTAAAGCCCGTTTGGCTGTCACTTTTTCATAAGACGGAAGGACCTTTATTAGAAGGGGGATGACATATCAATGAGTTCACAATTACTTGAGGCTCTTAATGTACTTGAAAAAGAAAAAGGCATCTCTAGGGATGTTATTATTGAAGCTATCGAAGCCGCCCTTGTTTCTGCTTATAAGCGAAACTTCAACCAGGCGCAAAATGTGAGGGTCGACCTTAATCTTGAGACAGGCTCCATGCGCGTATTTGCCCGCAAGGAAATCGTGGATGAAGTTTTTGACTCGCGTCTTGAGATTTCCTTGGAAGATGCTAAACAAATCAACCCTGGTTATGATACAGGCGATATAGTAGAGCTTGAAGTTACGCCTAAAGACTTTGGCCGTATAGCAGCACAGACAGCCAAACAGGTTGTTACACAGCGTGTAAGAGAAGCAGAACGCGGCATTATTTATTCTGAATTCGCTGATAGGGAAGAAGACATCATGACAGGCATCGTCCAAAGGCAGGACGGACGTTTTATTTATGTTGCGCTGGGCAAGATCGAAGCGCTTCTGCCGGTTAATGAGCAGATGCCCAACGAATCTTACAAACCTCATGACCGTATTAAAGTGTTTATTACAAAGGTGGAAAAAACAACAAAAGGACCGCAGATTTTTGTGTCCAGAACCCACCCGGGATTGCTGAAAAGGTTGTTTGAAATTGAAGTTCCTGAAATTTTTGACGGAACAGTTGAAATTAAATCTGTTGCCCGTGAAGCCGGCGACCGTTCCAAAATTTCCGTGTCTGCGGCCAATGAGGAAATCGATCCTGTCGGAGCATGTGTAGGTACCAGGGGAGCCCGTGTCCAGGCGATCGTCAATGAACTCAAAGGCGAAAAAATTGATATCGTCCAATGGTCTGAAGATCCTGTTACATTTGTCGCCAATGCTCTCAGTCCTTCCAAGGTATTAGATGTGCAAGTGGATGAAGATGCAAAGGCAACAAGGGTTGTTGTTCCGGATTATCAGCTTTCCCTGGCAATCGGGAAAAGAGGCCAGAATGCCCGCCTTGCAGCAAAACTGACGGGATGGAAGATTGATATCAAGAGTGAAACGGATGCCCGGGAATTAGGTCTTTATCCGCGCAGTGATGAACCGCTTCTTCCGGTGAATGAAGAAGAGGACTATGAAGATAATCCTTCCGAAGATCTGGAATAAAGGTGATAGCGATGAGTACGCAAAAGAAAATTCCTTTAAGAAAATGCTTGGCCACAGGGGAAATGAAACCGAAAAAAGAAATGATCAGGATCGTTCGTTCTAAAGAAGGCGAAGTTTCCGTTGACCAGACAGGCAAGAAATCAGGCAGAGGGGCATATCTTTCGAAAACGAAAGATGCTGTTCTCGCTGCAAAGAAGAAAAATGCAATAGCCAATCAATTACAGACAAAAGTGGATGAATCGATTTACGATGAACTGCTTGCGCTGGTGGAAAAGGAGTAATTCTCGATTATATGAATCAGGAAAATCGATGGATGTCTCTGCTAGGATTGGCCAATCGGGCACGCAAAGTGATTTCAGGCGAAGAGCTTGTTATTAAGGAAATCAGAAACAACCGGGCGAAAGTCGTCATTATCGCAGGCGATGCATCTGAAAACACCAGAAAAAAATTACCGATAAATGCAGCTTTTACAAGATTCCTGTTTATCAAGTTGAAGACAGAAATGTTCTTGGAAGGGCAATTGGTAAAGAAGCAAGGGTGACAGTGGCTGTTCTCGATGCCGGTTTCGCAAGTAAGATTTCCCAGCTGCTCGATGAATCTCAATGGGGGTGAACATATGAGCAAAATACGTATATATGAATATGCAAAAAAACATAACGTTTCAAGCAAGGACGTAATTTCCAAACTGAAAGAAATGAATATCGAGGTATCAAATCATATGGCGACACTGGAGGACGACACCGTTAAGAAATTAGACAAGTCTTATGGAGGAAAAGCTGAAGGAACTGCTTCAGCTGCATCTCCAAACAAAGAAGCAGCAAAAAACAGCACACCGAGTAACCGTGATGGCAAAAAGCCTGAACAGCCTAGCCAGTCAAAAGATAAAAAAGGGTTTAACAACAATAAAAAAGGTAAAAACAACAATAAGCCTAACAGCAAGAATAACAACAGAAACAATAATAGAGGAAGCCAGACAAACAATCAGCCTCCTCAAAAGAAAAAGGAAAAAGAGCTTCCTGAAAAAATCACTTTTACTGAATCGCTTACGGTTGCAGAAATGGCGAAAAAATTACATCGTGAACCTTCTGAAATCATCAAGAAGCTGTTCATGCTAGGTGTAATGGCAACAATCAACCAAGAGCTTGAGAAGGAAGCGATTGAACTTGTCGCTGCTGAATATGGTGTTGAAGTAGAGGAAGAAATCCTTGTTGATACATCAGATCTGGAAGTGTACTTCACGGAAGATTCACAAGAAGATCAGGTGGAACGCCCATCTGTTGTAACGATCATGGGTCACGTTGACCATGGTAAAACGACGCTTCTTGATTCCATCAGGAACACAAAGGTAACTGAAGGGGAAGCAGGCGGGATCACCCAGCATATTGGTGCCTATCAAATAGTTGAGAATGACAAAAAAATCACTTTCCTTGACACACCGGGACATGCTGCTTTTACAACTATGCGTGCACGCGGTGCTCAGGTAACGGACATTGCGATCATCGTGGTCGCAGCGGATGACGGTGTTATGCCGCAGACTGTTGAAGCCATCAACCATGCTAAAGCGGCAGAAGTTCCAATTATTATTGCTGTAAACAAAATGGATAAAGAAGCAGCGAATCCTGACCGTGTCATGCAGGAACTTACCGAGTATCAGCTTGTTCCTGAAGCATGGGGCGGCGATACAATCTTCGTACCGCTTTCTGCCCTGAAAGGCGAGGGCATCGATGACCTTCTTGAAATGATCCTGCTTGTAACTGAAGTGGAAGAGTTAAAAGCTAATCCTAACCGCCTGGCTCAAGGTACTGTCATTGAAGCAGAACTTGATAAAGGCCGCGGCTCAGTGGCAACTCTTCTTGTACAGAACGGTACGTTGAGAGTCGGTGATCCGATTGTAGTCGGAACCACATATGGCCGTGTACGTGCAATGGTCAATGATATCGGCCGCCGAGTAAAAGAAGCTGGCCCTTCAACCCCTGTTGAAATCACTGGATTGAATGATGTGCCTCAAGCAGGCGATAGATTCGTCGTGTTCGAAGATGAAAAAACAGCACGTTCCGTAGGGGAAAACCGTGCACAGCAAGCCCTGCAAGCGCAGCGTGGTGAAAAATCACGTGTCAGCCTTGATAACCTGTTTGAACAGATGAAACAAGGAGAAATGAAAGACCTTAATATTGTTATGAAAGCGGATGTTCAAGGATCTGCAGAAGCTTTGGCTGCTTCACTTCAGAAAATAGAAGTTGAAGGAGTTAATGTTAAAATCATCCACACCGGTGTCGGTGCATTAAATGAATCAGACATCACTCTTGCCGCCGCATCGAATGCAATTGTCATTGGCTTTAATGTAAGGCCGGATGTCAATGCTAAGCGTGCGGCCGATGCAGAGGGTGTTGAAATCCGTCTTCACCGTATCATTTATAAGGTCATTGAAGAGATTGAATCTGCAATGAAAGGTATGCTTGATCCTGAATTTGAAGAGAAAATCATCGGCCAGGCAGAAGTGCGCCAAACATTTAAAGTGTCTAAAGTCGGAACAATTGCGGGAAGCTATGTAACAGACGGGAAAATTACCCGTGACAGCGGTGTCCGCGTAATCCGTGATGGAGTCGTCGTATATGAAGGCGAACTCGATGTCCTGAAACGCTTTAAAGACGACGTGAAAGAAGTTGCCACTAACTATGAGTGCGGTATCACAATCAAGAACTTCAACGATATCAAAGAAGGAGATATCATTGAAGCCTTCGTAATGCAGGAAATCAAAAGATAATGATCGCTTATGTGGAATGTGAGTTTATTATCCATGATTCTCATTCTCTTAAGGACAAAAGATCGGTGCTTCAGCGGGTGTTAACCCGCTTGAAGCAAAAATACAATGTAGCGGTGTCTGAAATTGACCACCAGGATGTTTGGCAGAGGACAAGAATAGCCATTGTCACTGTGGCGTCATCCAGTCAATCGGCCCGCGCAGTGATTGACAGTGCTCTGAAGCTGACTGATTCATTTCCTGAATGGGAAAGAGGGGAAACAGTACACGAACTTCTTTAATCTCAAAGAGCTTCAGATATAAACAAGGAAGTTAAGAGGTGATATTGATGAGCCATCGTTCTAACCGTGTTGGCGAGCAGATGAAAAAGGAGCTCAGCGATATTATCGGACGAAAAATCAAAGATCCAAGAGTCGGCTTTGTTACAGTCACTGATGTAGAAGTATCAGGTGATCTGCAGCAGGCCAAAGTGTTTATAACCTGCCTCGGAGATGAAGAGCAAAGGGAAAACACTTTAAAGGGATTGGCTAAAGCTAAAGGATTTATTCGTTCGGAAATCGGACAGCGAGTTCGTTTGCGCAAAACACCTGAACTCATTTTTGAATTTGATGAATCGATCGACTATGGTAACCGCATCGAATCATTGCTTAAAAAAATTCAAGATGATCCAGAAGAAAAGCAGGACTGATTTCCTTAAGGAAACAGCTGCTTGCTTCATTATTGAACAAGGGCTGACCAATTGATACTGGTCAGCCTTTTTATCTAAAAAATGGCGAGAAAACTCCCTCTTCAAGCGTGTGAAGGGCATAGCCCAATAGCCCAACGGTAAGGGGGAGATGAATCGCCTGCCTTTTGGTCTCTACTAAAAAAACTTCGAAAGAAACATATGTTCCCGAAATACAATCTTTCTTGGTATAATTACTACCAGGAGGTGAAACCATTTGAATGTTAAAAAATCCTTTAAATTCAGGATCTATCCAAATCACCAACAAATTGAATTAATCAATAAAACGTTCGGTTGTTCCCGGTTCATCTACAACTATTTTGTTGGGAAACAAAAGAACAAAGACGCTTATTGGTCTATCGTAAATGAAATGGTACAAAATGGGCAGCTTTCACAGAACAATTGGAAAGGTGAATTTTTCAACAAGAACCAATCCATTAAAGCTGTTCGAGAGCTCAAGAAGACCTATTCATTCTTGAAAGAAGTCGATAGTATTGCCCTTCAGTAATCAGTTGAAATCGTTCATGATTCCTACACACGGTATTACAAGAAACAAAATCGTTTACCTCGCTTCAAATCGAAGAAGAACCCTGTTCAATCCTATACCACAAAGTTTGTGAACGGGAATATACAAGTGAAAGATAAACACATCAAATTGCCAAAACTCGGCCTGGTTCGCTTTGCCAAGAGTCGAGAGGTGGAAGGCCGAATAATGAACGCCACCATTAGACGAAACCCTTCAGGTAAGTTCTTCGTTTCGATTACGGCTGAATCAGAAGTTCTACACTATAAGAAAACCGGCACCTCTGTCGGAATCGACGTAGGTTTGAAGGATTTCGCAACTCTTTCAGATGGCACAACTTATAAAAACCCCCGCTTTTTCCGTACACTAGAAAAGAAAATAATTAATGCCCAACGCATTCTTTCAAGGAGGCAATTGAGTTCTTCGAATTGGAATAAACAAAAAAAGAAAGTTGCCCGGCTGCCCGAAAAAATCGCTAATGCAAGAAAAGATATGTTGGACAAAATCTCTACCGAAATAGTCAAAAACCACGACATTATCGGCATTGAAGATTTGTCCGTCGATAAAATGTTAAAAAACAAAGATCTTTCAAAAGGAATCAGCGAAGTAAGCTGGGCCCAATTCAGGTCTATGTTGGAATACAAATCATTATGGTACGGCAAACAGGTGATAGCCGCAGCGAAAAATTTCCCTTCCAGCCAGCTATGTTCTGTATGTAATCATAAGTATAAAGCCGTTAAAGATCTTGCGTTGCGTGAATGGACCTGTCCAAACTGTAAAAGCAGCCATCAAAGGGATCTTAACGCAAGTATAAATCTTCGCAATGAAGCATTGCGATTAACCGCAGGGACTGCGGAGATAGCCTAATTAAAAACGAATCGATGGGTTTGTGTTCTTAGGAATCCCCCACTTCAAGCGACCTGTAAGGGCGGTAAGTGGTGGGTAGTCCAATTGGTACATAATACTAACATGACCATAAGCGGGCTGTATGGGCACAAGAAAGTGGTGTCCACGCTGAGAAGATGTCCCCAAGAGAGCAGCATGGGTACATGAAAGTGGTGCTCAGCTTAAGAAGATGTTCCCAAGAGAGCAGCATGGGTACATGAAAGTGGTGTCCACCCTGAAAAGATGTCCCCAAAAGAGCAGCATGGGTACATGAAAGTGGTGCTCAGCTTAAGAAGATGTCCCCAAGAGAGCAGCATAGGTACATGAAGATGGTGTCCAGCCTGAGAAGATGTCTTCAAAATGCAGCATGGAACATGCAATTATAGAAAGCCAGCCTAGAAGAGAGTTGGACGGAATGAAGAGCAAACTATAAAAGAAAGGCAGGGAAAAACATGAATGGAATTTTACCGTTATGGAAGCCGAGAGGGATGACCTCTCACGACTGTGTTTTTAAAGTCAGAAAGATATTAAGGACAAAGAAGGTCGGCCATACAGGAACACTGGACCCTGAAGTGACTGGTGTCCTGCCGCTCTGCATCGGCAGGGGAACAAAGATTGCCGAATACATAATGAACGGCGGAAAAGCATATGAAGGTGAAGTCACTCTTGGCAGGTCCACAACAACTGAGGATGCCTGGGGCGAAACTGTCTCTGAAAAAAAGGTGAGTGAACCATTTAGCAGAGAACAGATCCTGCGCACTCTTCATTCGTTTGAGGGAGAAATCACCCAGACACCTCCCATGTTTTCTGCAGTGAAAGTGAACGGCAGAAGGCTGTATGAATATGCGCGGGAAGGGAAAACCATCGACCGTCCAAGCAGAAAGGTATCCATCCATGCTATTGAACTGCTGGATGAACGGCCTGTCTTCGAAGGAGAGACGATCAGCTTCAGATTCCGTGTTTCGTGCAGCAAAGGAACCTATATCAGGACACTCGCGGTTGAAATCGGCGAAAAACTCGGCTATCCGGCTCACATGTCTGAATTGTGCAGGATACGGTCGGCAGCCTTTGAAGAAAAAGACTGCGTCACGTTTAAAGAACTTGAAGAACTGGCAGGTGCAGGAGATGTTGATGAAGCTTTATTTCCGATAGAAGCTGGAATCTCTCATTTGCCGAAATGGGATTTAAGTGATACATTAGCTATGAAAGTAAAGAACGGTGCAGTGCTCGATATGCCGAATGAGTGGCCGGATAATCAAGTTGCTATGAACCATAATGGAAGGACTTTAGCGATCTATCAGGCACATCCTGAGAAAAAGGGCATTATTAAGCCTGTTAAAGTATTATTTAATGATTAGCGAAAATAGGTGAAGTCACATGAAGGTTATTACGGTCCATCATCCCCATTCTTACACTCCAGAGGATTTTCCTCCGTTGTCGATGGCGTTAGGGTATTTTGACGGAGTCCATAAAGGACATCAAAAGGTTATCAAAACGGCAGTCAAGGAAGCGGAGAAAAACGGCTGGAATACAGCTGTCATGACATTCGATCCACATCCTTCAGTAGTTTTGGGGCGCAAGCATAAGCATGTACACTATATTACACCGCTTGATGATAAGATTAAGCAGATGGAAGAACTGGGTGTCGATTTTCTATTCATAGTCAGGTTTACATCTGATTTTGCCAATCTCCACCCACAAGAATACGTTGATCAATATATTATTAATTTGAATGTCCGCCATGTTTCAGCAGGATTCGACTTTTCCTATGGAAAGCTTGGGAAAGGGAATATGGAGACCTTGCAATTTCATTCAAGGGACAAGTTCACCTATACCACGGTGCACAAACAGACTGAACATGAAGAGAAAATCAGTTCGACCTTGATCAGGAAATACTTGAGTGAAGGTGAAACTGAAAAGGCGGCAGATCTTCTGGGGCGCTATTATGCTGCATACGGAACAGTCATTCATGGTGATAAGCGGGGAAGGAAAATAGGATTCCCTACTGCCAATATAGAGTTGGCCGATGATTACATCATACCGAGGATCGGCGTGTATGCCGTCCGGATATTTGTACAAAACCATTGGCATAATGGAGTTGCGAACCTTGGATACAAGCCCACTTTCAACAATCCTGACGATAAGGTTCTGTCTATAGAAGTCCACATCTTTGATTATGACTCTTCTATCTATGGTGAGGAAGTACAGGTTAAATGGTATAAATATATTCGATCAGAGAAAAAGTTCGATGGGATTGACCAATTGATTTCACAAATCGAGAAGGATAAACAGGAAGCGGTCTCGTACTTTGAAAAATTATAGTATTAGACTTGATTTATTTTAGAAATAGTAGTATTCTATTTAACGTATGACAATGAACCTTTACTTGGCAGCGCGATTCACCAACGGCTGCTGGGTCACAGGGGATTTTGAAAAAATATTTGGAGGTGAAACGGATGGCTATCACACAAACACGTAAAAACGAACTAATCAATGAGTACAAAACTCATGAGAACGATACTGGATCTGCAGAAGTTCAAATTGCTATCCTTACAGAAGAAATTAACACTCTGAACGACCATTTGCGTACGCATAAGAAAGACCACCACTCTCGTCGCGGTCTTTTGAAAATGGTAGGACGTCGTCGTAATCTTTTAACGTACCTGCGTAATAAAGATGTTGCGCGCTACCGTGATTTGATCAACAAATTAGGTTTACGCCGATAAGTGACTCAGGAAGCGGGATTTTTTCCCGCTTTTTATTTAGGTTTTAGGCAATCGCTATGATGGGAATACTGCTAACCAAACAATCAAGAATGAAGCAGCAAAAAGCTTTTGCTTTTTCATTTTTGATTGTTTACTTTCATACTTGGAAGTTTGCGGATTTATTCGCTGGACAGTATTTTCAATGGTGCTGCTGGAAACTTTATAATTCTAAAAGTGGCGGTATGTGAGAATATTCCCTTTTAGGATAAGTCACAATACATATAAAAGTCGTTAATTCAATTAAAAATGGTGTATATCAGCTTCAAGGGTATGAGAGAAACCGAATACTCTTAATTGAGAAGTAAAGAGAGGGGTTCATTATGGGACAAGAAACAAAAGAATTTTCCATAGATTGGGCAGGCAGGAATTTAACAGTAGAATATGGCCAACTGGCTAAGCAGGCAAACGGAGCGGTAATGATCCGTTATGGTGATACAGCTGTACTAAGCTCGGCAACAGCATCGAAACAGCCAAAGCCGCTTGATTTCTTCCCGTTGACGGTCAACTATGAAGAGCGATTATACGCAGTAGGTAAAATCCCAGGAGGGTTCATCAAGCGTGAAGGGCGTCCAAGTGAAAGGGCGATCCTGGCAAGCCGCTTGATTGACAGACCTATCCGTCCATTATTCGCTGACGGGTTTAGAAATGAAGTGCAGGTCATCAGCATGGTCATGAGTGTGGATCAGGATTGTTCTTCTGAAATGGCTGCAATGTTTGGTTCTTCCCTTGCATTGACTGTATCTGATATTCCCTTCCAAGGACCGATTGCCGGTGTGCAGGTTGGATTGATTCAAGGCGACTTTATTATCAACCCGAATGTTGAACAGCTTGAAAAGAGTGAAATCAACCTGATTGTTGCCGGAACTAAAGACGCTATCAACATGGTTGAAGCAGGTGCTGACGAAGTTCCTGAAGAAACGATGCTTGAAGCGATCATGTTCGGTCATGAAGAAATCAAAAAATTGATTTCCTTCCAGGAAGAAATTGCAGCACAAGTCGGCAAAGAGAAGATGGAAGTTGAGCTTTATCAAATCGACCAGGAACTTGAAGCGGAAGTCCGCGGCATTTGTGAGGAAGATATGATCAAAGCGATTCAAGTACAGGAGAAACATGCACGCGAATCAGCGATCAAAGAAGTTAAAGATGAAGTCATTGCTAAATTCGAAGAGAAAGAAGCGGATGATGTTCAGCTTAAACAAGTCAAGCAGGTACTGGACAAGCTGGTCAAAGGTGAAGTGCGCCGCTTGATCACAGAAGAAAAGTTACGTCCTGATGGGCGCGGCCTGGATGAAATCCGCCCGCTTGCTTCACAAGTCGGCCTGCTTCCAAGAACGCACGGTTCAGGCTTGTTCACAAGAGGCCAGACTCAGGCGTTAAGCATTTGTACGCTTGGAGCGCTTGGAGATGTACAGATCCTTGATGGGCTGGGCCTTGAAGAAACCAAACGTTTCATGCATCATTATAATTTCCCATTATTCAGTGTCGGAGAAACAGGACCGATACGTGGACCGGGCCGCCGCGAAATCGGTCATGGAGCTTTGGGAGAAAGAGCGCTGGAACCAATCATTCCTAATGAGAAGGATTTCCCTTATACAATCCGTCTTGTTTCTGAAGTGTTGGAATCCAATGGTTCTACTTCACAAGCGAGTATTTGCGCCAGTACTCTTGCCATGATGGATGCCGGGGTGCCAATCAAAGCACCTGTAGCCGGTATTGCCATGGGTCTGATTCAATCTGGAGAGCACTACTCAATCCTGACTGATATTCAAGGTATGGAAGACCATTTAGGAGACATGGACTTTAAAGTGGCAGGTACTTCTAAAGGTGTAACAGCACTGCAAATGGATATTAAAATCGAAGGCCTTTCAAGGGAAATCCTTGAAGAAGCGCTTCAGCAGGCTAAGAGCGGCCGCATGCATATCCTTGACAGCATGCTCTCAACAATTTCTGAATCCCGCGGAGAACTGTCACAATACGCGCCTAAGATCCTTATGATGGCTATCAATCCTGATAAAATCAGAGATGTTATCGGGCCAAGCGGAAAACAAATCAATAAAATCATTGAAGAAACCGGCGTGAAAATCGATATAGAACAAGATGGCACTGTATTCATCTCTTCCATCGATGAAGAAATGAACAAAAAGGCCAAAAAGATCATTGAGGACATTGTTCGTGAAGTCGAAGTCGGGCAGTTATATCTTGGTAAAGTGAAACGTATCGAGAAATTCGGAGCTTTTGTTGAAATCTTTAACGGAAAAGACGGATTGGTTCATATCTCCGAACTTGCGGAAGAACGAATCGGCAAAGTTGAAGATGTTGTCAGCATTGGTGACGAACTGTTAGTGAAAGTGACTGAAATCGATCGACAAGGCCGTGTAAACCTTTCCCGTAAAGCGGTAATCAAAGAGCAGCGCGAAAAGGCTGAGCAGGCAGAAAAATAAGAACTACAACAGATTAGAGCTGGCCGTTATGGTCAGCTCTTTTTTATTTTCTAAGACCTTGGCTGGTGACTAAAACGATGGGAAGCAGGTTCATCTTCAGCACACAAGGGACCGTATCCACTGAAACGGACTTAGCTCGTCGGGGTCAAATAATTTCTAACATATCAAATGGGAAGATCGGTTATTTCTCTTGTGTACGGTTGCCAGCCGGGGCTGAATCATGGCGCTTATTCTTTGTTCTTGTGGTTGTACATTTGGAGACACCGTATCCTTAACAGCCTGATTTGACGGGTTCTAGCCTGTCCCTGTTTATCATATGCTGTTAGGGATAAGAAAGGGTGATCGAAAGATGAATTATAAAATACTGACAGGCGCAGCGGTTTGTATTGCTCTGGCCGTATTATCTGTCAGCAATCCAATGACAGCCCAATATGTCAGCAGTTTAAAAGAGACGGCGGTTCCTGTAGATGGAAAGCCTGGAGAATTGCTTGGGAAAATTAAATCAGAAGCCGGTAAATATGAAGTTCCTCCCGTGAATGCCAAAAATGATCCTGTATGGAAAGCAACACCAGGATATAATGGCTTAAAGGTGAATATTAAGAGTTCTTATGAGAAAATGAAAGAAGACGGCAATTTTGACAGTGAGCGTTTAGTTTTCGAACAGGTCCCGCCAAAAGTGCATCTCTCTGCTCTGCCGCCGCTTCCTATATATAGAGGAAATCCGGAAAAACCTATGGCTTCGTTTATAATCAATGTAGCTTGGGGAAATGAATACATACCGGATATGCTGGCAACTTTGAAAAAGCACCAGGTGTATGCAACGTTTTTTTTGGAAGGAAGATGGGTGAAGGAGAATCCTGAACTGGCAAAGATGATTGCAGAGTCTGGACATGAAATTGGAAATCATTCTTATTCGCATCCTAAAATGGAAACATTGTCTCCTGAAAAAATCAGGGAAGAAATATCAAAGACAAATGAAATCATCGAAGCGACAACCGGCAGAAGAGTGAATCTATTCGGCCCTCCGAGCGGCGGGTTTAATGAGGAAGTTGTGAAAATTGCGGACGAGCACAAAATGAAAACGATTTTGTGGAGTGTTGATACAATAGACTGGCAAAAACCTTCACCAAGTGTCATAGTAGAAAGAGTAACTACAAAATTGCATAATGGTGCGCTCATTTTGATGCATCCCACATCGTCAACTTCATCAGCGCTGCCTGCTCTTATAACCGCAATTAAAAAAGAAGAATTAAGAATTGGAACAGTCTCTAGTTTACTGAAGGAAGAAAGAATTATAAAAACAGGAAATAATTCTCTCCTAAAAGGAAAAAGTAATCATAAGAACTAGAAGATGTTGACAACATGAACAGGAGGAATTTTTTTGATTAAAAAATATACATGCTCAAATGGTCTAAGAATCGTTCTGGAAGAGATTCCGACTGTCCGCTCCGTTGCGATCGGCATATGGATTGGTACTGGTTCTCGTCATGAGAATAAAGAAAACAACGGCATTTCCCATTTCCTCGAGCACATGTTTTTTAAAGGTACGGAAACCCGCAGTGCCCGGGAAATCGCTGAATCCTTCGATAGCATCGGAGGACAGGTCAATGCGTTTACGTCAAAAGAATATACGTGTTATTACGCTAAAGTACTTGATAATCATGCGAAGTATGCACTGGATACTCTTGCGGACATGTTCTTTAACTCTGCATTTGACGAAGAAGAATTAAAGAAGGAAAAGAACGTTGTGTATGAGGAAATTAAAATGTATGAAGATACTCCTGATGATATCGTCCATGACGTACTCAGCAAGGCAGTCTACGAGAGTCACCCTTTGGGATATCCAATCTTGGGCACAGAGGAGACTCTTGATAAATTCAATGGCCAGACACTAAGGGATTACATGCATAATATGTACACTCCTGATAATGTAGTCGTTTCAGTCGCTGGAAATGTAGATGCTTCGTTCATTAAAGAAGTTGAAAATCTTTTTGGGAACTATGAGGGCGGTAAAGGACACGAGAAAAACGAGGTTCCTTCATTCCATCAGAATAAAGTATCCAAGAAGAAAGAAACAGAACAGGCTCACTTATGCCTTGGATATCCAGGGCTGCAAATCGGCCATGATGATGTATACAGTTTGATTGTGCTGAACAATGTTCTGGGAGGCAGCATGTCTTCCCGCTTGTTCCAGGAAGTACGTGAACAGAGGGGACTTGCTTATTCTGTGTTTTCCTATCATTCTGCCTATGAAGACAGCGGAATGCTTACAATCTATGGAGGTACAGGAGCCAAGCAATTGAACCAATTGTTTGATACAATTCAATCCACACTGGATACCTTGACAGCAGAAGGAATCACTGCGAAAGAATTGACTAACAGCAAAGAGCAGCTCAAAGGGAATTTGATGCTCAGCCTTGAAAGCACAAACAGCAGAATGAGCAGAAATGGAAAGAATGAATTATTACTTAAAAAACACCGCTCACTTGATGAAATCGTTGAGGAAATAGATGGAGTATCAATTGACAGGGTTAACAACCTGGGCAAAGAAATTTTCAGCAATGACTTTTCTGTTGCACTTATCAGTCCCGATGGCCAAATGCCTTCCAATATAAAGCTAGCGTAATTTCCAGCTTCGCCCTTAAAGGGGACGGAGCTTTTTTTATCTCAGTCTTAAAATCACGGAAATTTCTATCTACACTTCTAAAATGGAAAAGCATTTTATACATTTAGTATAGGGATTAAAATATATAGAGCTGGATCTCGAAGGGTCTATAACTAAAAAGCGGGGGATTCATATGCGTCTTAGTGAGTTGAGCGGAAAGGAAATAGTGGATTACAAAAGAGCTGAGAGACTTGGGGTGCTCGGGCAGACCGACCTTGAATTCAATGAACGAACAGGTCAAATCAATGCACTTGTCATTCCTACTGGCAAGTGGATGAGAAAGCAGAGCGCTGAAATCAGGGTGCCCTGGCATCATATCAGAACAATTGGTTCAGACATGATTATATTGGAAGTTTCGGAAGATTAGCAGTAAAAAACCTCCTTGCCTAAGGAGGTTTTTTATGGATAGAAACTTTTGAAGATCAAGGGAAGATTTACGTTTATTTATAGGTAAGTTCATATGACTGCTAGTGCAGAGAAGTGAGGAAGGATTTCAGGCAGCTCATGACCTCAATAGAGAGAGGTGGATACACGAGTGAACGCTTTTCAGGCATCTCATGTCCTCAGAAGAGAGAGGTGGATACACGAGTGAACGCTTTTCAGGCATCTCATGTCCTCAGAAGAGAGCGGTGGATACACGAGTGGGCGGTTTATGGGCAACTCATGTCCTCAGAAGAGAGAGGTGGATACATGAGTGGGTGGTTTTCAGGCATCTCATGTCCTCAGAAGAGAGAGATGGATACACGAGTGGGCGGTTTATGGACAACTCATGTCCTCAGAAGAGAGCGGTGGATACATGAGTGGGCGGTTTTCAGGCATCTCATGTCCTCAGAAGAGAGCGGTGGATACACGAGTGAACGGTTTTCAGGCATCTCATGACCTCAGAAGAGAGCGGTGGATACACGAGTGAGCCGGTTTTCAGGCAGCTCATGTCCTCAGAAGAGAGCGGTGGATACACGAGTGAACGGTTTTCAGGCATCTCATGACCTCAGAAGAGAGCGGTGGATACATAAGTGGACGTTAATAAAGCAACTCGTGTCCTCAGAAGAGAGAGGTGGATACACGAGTGAGCGGTTTTCAGGCAGCTCATGTCCTCAGAAGAGAGCGGTGGATACACGAGTGGACGGTTTTCAGGCAACTCATGTCCTCAGAAGAGAGCAGTGGATACACGAGTGAACGGTTTTCAGGCAACTCATGTCCTCAGAAGAGAGCGGTGGATACACGAGTGAACGATTTTCAGGCAGCTCATGACCTCAGAAGAGAGCAGTGGATACACGAGTGGACGTTAATAAAGCAACTCGTGTACTCAAAATAATGGAGTGGATACACGAGTGGGCGGTTTTCAGGCAGCTCATGTCCTCAGAAGAGAGAGGCGGATACATGAGTGAGCGGTTTTTAGGCAACTCATGTCCTCAGAAGAGAGAGGTGGATACACGAGTGAGCAGTTTTTGAGCAACAATTATTGAAACTCAACAACCATAAATTTATTATCCGAACTAAGGTTCACTCTTTCAAAAGAGCCCTGATTACCCTAAGAATATGGTTTTTTTCATGCGCCACTCACCCATTCCCTTTCCCCTTCATACAATGTTGAAGTGATAAACCTTTGCAGGTGGCAACGCGATTACGTAAAAAGAAGGTGAAAGCATTGATGTTGACTGGAATGCAGATCGCAGTCTTAGGCGGAGATGCTCGTCAACTCGAGATTATTCGTAAGCTTACAGAGCTCGATGCGAAAATATCCTTGATAGGATTTGAGCAATTGGACCATGCTTTTACAGGTGCGGTTAAAGAAAAGATAGATGAAGTCGAATTCAATACGGTCGACGCGATCATCCTCCCGGTACCCGGAACGAATCTGGAGGGAGAAATCGAAACGATTTTTTCTAATGAAAAGATAAAACTTACGGAAGAAGTTTTGAAAGAGACCCCTTCCCACTGCAAAATCTATTCAGGAATTTCGAATAAGTACCTAAGCGATATTACTTCTTCTTCCGGGAGAGAGCTGATACAGCTGTTTGAGAGGGATGATGTGGCCATCTATAATTCTATCCCAACTGTGGAAGGAACGATCATGATGGCTATCCAGCATACGGACTTTACCATTCACGGCTCCAATTTAATTGTTCTCGGTCTTGGACGTGTGGGAATGAGTGTTGCCCGGACATTCCACCATTTAGGAGCCAGGGTGAAGGTAGGGGCCAGGAAGAGCGAACATTTAGCACGTATCTCTGAAATGGGGCTGTCTCCGTTTCATATGGATGACCTGGAAAAGGAAGTCAGGGATTGTGACATGCTTATTAATACCATTCCCGCACAAGTGGTGACGGCTGGAGTCATTGCAAAGATGCCGGCTCACACCTTGATTATCGATCTTGCATCGAAACCAGGAGGAACCGACTTTCGTTATGCAGAAAAACGTGGAGTGAAAGCCCTGCTTGCTCCGGGCCTGCCGGGCATTGTGGCTCCTAAGTCAGCCGGACAGATTCTGGCCAACGTTTTATCACAGCTCTTGCTTCAAGACTCAACATCAAGAAAGGAGTAGTTGAAATGAGTGTAAAAGGAAAACGTATCGGCTTTGGCTTGACTGGCTCACATTGTACCTATGACGCTGTATTCCCAGAGATTGAAAGATTGGTGAACGAAGGAGCCGATGTCATCCCGGTCGTTACTTCTACAGTTAAAAACACGGTTACAAGATTTGGAGATGGCGAAGACTGGATCCAGAGAATTGAAGAGGTGACAGGAAATAAGGTAGTCGATACCATCGTGAAAGCTGAGCCTCTTGGTCCTAAGCTGCCGCTTGACTGCATGGTCATTGCTCCATTAACCGGAAATTCAATGAGCAAGTTTGCTAATGCCATGACCGACTCCCCGGTTCTCATGGCTGCGAAAGCAACATTAAGGAATCACCGTCCGGTTGTTGTCGGTATATCCACTAATGATGCGCTGGGGCTGAATGGTGTCAACTTGATGAGACTGATTTCAGCCAAGGATATTTACTTTATTCCATTCGGCCAGGATGACCCGGAAAAGAAGCCTAAATCAATGGTGGCCAGGATGAGCCATTTAGTGGAAACGGTGGAAGCTGCTCTTGAAGGAAAACAGCTTCAGCCGGTTGTGGTAGAAAAATACCAGGATAACTAATCATTGTTCTCAGATAACAGAAAGTTCTGTTGAAACGTGAGTTGATGCCGCTCCAATCAGGGGGCGGTTTTGGCTTGTCAAGAAATAGGTGAATAGAGATAGGGTGAGCCCAGAAAACATAAGCAGGCATAATCTCAAAAATAAAGCTTAACCGATATATTTCCAGCTCCATTCAATAAAAAATAATATTGTCCGATTATTGTTTATGTTAAAATATTCTTTATCACGGTAAACGATTAAAATGTTAATTTTACCGAATATAAAATAAACATAGCTTTCTAAAGTTTTTTTCATAAATATCGTTCAGTTATTTGGCAATGGGCTGCCTTATAGAAGTGCAAGTCGGGCAGAGGGAATATCTCACTGGGAGGATTGACTTCCTTATTTCAGAACCCTGGCCATTATGTTTTCGACGATGCACATTCATGTACACAGAATGTGTATGAAAAAAGTGAAAGTTTAGGATGTTATCGCCTGAGAGGAGTATAAGGAATGAATTCAAATGGATTTCATGTAGCGGTTGTCGGTGCGACAGGTGCAGTCGGACAGCAAATGATTAAAACACTCGAGAGCAGGAATTTCCCAATTGAAAAGCTGACTCTGCTATCTTCTGCTCGTTCTGCGGGCAAGAAAGTTACTTATAAAGGAACTGAACTTATCGTACAAGAAGCAAGGCCGGAAATATTTGATGATGTGGATATCGCTTTGTTCAGCGCAGGAGGAAGCGTTTCAAAGGAATTAGCTCCTGAAGCGGCAAAACGAGGCGCTGTTTGTATCGATAATACAAGTGCGTTCAGAATGGACCCTGATGTCCCACTGGTAGTACCTGAGGTAAATGAAGAAGAAATCAGGAATCATAATGGAATTATAGCTAATCCCAACTGTTCTACAATTCAAATGGTTGCGGCGTTAGAACCTGTAAGAAAAAAATTCGGCTTGGAAAAAGTGATTGTATCTACTTATCAAGCTGTTTCGGGAGCAGGAGCAGCTGCAATAGATGAACTGCATGAGCAGTCTCAAGCGATTTTAAATCAAGAAGAGCCTAAAGCGGAAGTCCTTCCGGTTAAAAGCGGTAAGAAACATCACCAGATTGCTTTTAATGCCATTCCGCAGATTGATAATTTTGAAGAGAATGGCTATACATTTGAAGAAATGAAAATGATTAATGAGACTAAGAAAATCATGTCAATGCCTGAGTTGAAGGTGGCAGCGACATGTGTGAGACTACCGATAGTCACAGGACATTCTGAAAGTGTATACTTTGAAATCAAAGATGAAAATGTCACTGTTCAAGATATTCAGTCACTTATGGAGAACGCCCCCGGTCTCGTTCTGCAGGATTCACCTGAAGAGCAGCTTTATCCAATGCCGGCAAACGCGGTCGGCAGCAATGATATTTTTGTAGGAAGAATCAGGAGAGATCTGGATGACAGCCGAGGCTTCCATATGTGGGTAGTATCAGATAACCTGCTGAAGGGTGCAGCCTGGAACTCAGTTCAGATAGCCGAGAGCCTGATCAAACTGGATTTAATTAAAAAGAAATAACAAAATCTTATGAGGTTCATCCATTATTGAATACAGTATTCTACCATGAAATCGCCGCAGCATGGCCTCCTGTTTTTATTTTGAAAACATTGGGGTGTAGAGATGAAAATAACTGTACAAAAATATGGAGGAACATCTGTCCGTGATGAAAAAGGGCGCACAAAGGCTGCCCGTCATGTAGCCAAAGCCATAGAAGAAGGATTTAAGGTTGTAGTGGTGGTTTCTGCCATGGGAAGAAAAGGGGAGCCTTATTCCACGGATACATTGCTCTCTTTGATTAATGGCAAGGAAACGAAAGTCAGTAACCGCGAACAAGATATCCTCCTTTCGTGCGGAGAGACAATCTCGACAATCGTATTTACAAACCTGCTTTTGGAGATGGGAATCAAAGCCTCTGCTTTAACAGGGGCTCAAGCCGGCTTCCTCACAAACAGTGACCATACCAATGCCAAAATCACGGATATGAAATGTGACAGGCTGATCGCTGAACTAACAGAAAACCAAGCAGTGGTAGTGGCTGGTTTTCAAGGTGTCTCCTCCAATGGGGACGTTACGACAATCGGGAGGGGCGGAAGCGATACGTCGGCTGCCGCTCTGGGCGCTGCCTTGAAGGCGGAATGGGTGGATATTTTTACAGATGTTGAGGGAATTATGACCGCTGACCCAAGAGTAACAGATAAAGCCAGACCGCTTTCCATTATTTCATACAACGAGGTATGCAACCTGGCAAACCAAGGAGCAAAGGTAATTCATCCCCGCGCAGTGGAAATTGCCATGGATGCAAGAATTCCTCTCAGAATCCGTTCCACCTATTCAGAGAATCTTGGAACATTGGTGACTTCGTTGGAGAAGAAAAGAGAAAGAGGGCTTGAAAACGGGACGATTACCGGGATAGCACACGTCGGGGGGCTTTCGCAGATAAAAGTTTTTGCAAAGAAAGAGCAATATAATCTCCAGTCAGAGGTATTCAAGGCGATGGCTAACGAAGATATATCGGTCGACTTTATCAACATATCGCCGCAAGGAGTCGTTTACACTGTTCCATCCCAACTGACCTCCAGAGCACACCGTGTCTTAAAGAACCTGGGGCATGAACCCTTGATCGAAACAGAATGTGCAAAAGTGTCAGTTGTTGGAGCAGGGATGAAGGGGGTTCCGGGTGTTACCGCTGCTATTGTTACAGCTCTTTCGGAGAATAACATCCGCATCCTTCAATCTGCAGACAGCCATACGACCATCTGGGTATTAATAAAAGAAAAAGATCTTATAACAGCAGTCAATGCTCTTCATGACTCTTTTCAATTAGAGGCAGAAGAGGGTAAACTAAGTATAGAAGAATGATAAGGAGTTGAGAACAGTGCATTTTGGCCGTGTATCTACAGCAATGGTTACACCATTTGACAACAAGGGAAACATTGATTTTCAAAAAACAACGTTACTTGTAAACTATCTGATTGAAAATGGAAGCGATTCTTTGGTTGTGGGAGGGACCACCGGAGAGTCTCCTACATTATCTCAAGAGGAGAAACTTGCGCTTTTCCGCCATGTGGTGAAAGCAGTGAATGGGAGGGTCCCTGTCATTGCAGGAACAGGAAGCAACAATACTTATGCTTCTGTAGAGTTTACAAAAAAAGCAGTCGAGACAGGTATCGATGCCATCATGGTAGTAGCACCTTATTACAATAAACCAAGCCAGGAAGGCATGTACCAGCACTTCAAGACAATAGCCGGGACAACTGAGCTTCCAGTCATGCTGTATAATGTCCCAGGCCGGGCAGTTGCTAAAATTTCACCGGAGACGGTTATCAGGCTGTCTGAAATAAGCAATATCACCGCTGTTAAAGATGCAAGCGGCGATCTGGATGCAATGACCGAAATCATCGCCAATACTCCTGAAGAGTTTCTTTTATACAGTGGAGATGATGGATTGACACTTCCTATCCTGTCTATAGGTGGAACTGGAATTGTTTCCGTAGCCTCCCATGTGCTCGGAAATGAGATGCAGGAAATGATTAAGACTTTTCTGGAAGGCAGTATTCGTGAAGCCTCTAAATTGCATGGCAGATTACTGCCGGTAATGAATGGGTTATTTGCGGCTCCAAGCCCGACACCGGTTAAGACTGCACTTCAATTAAAAGGAATGGATGTCGGCTCCGTAAGACTTCCACTCATCCCTTTAACGGAAGAAGAAAGAACAAGTCTCTCCAGATTGCTTGAAATGAAATAAGAGTAGATGCAAGGAAAGCAGCCGCACATTTATGGCTGCTTTTTTAATTCAGGGTCCTGAAAACCCTGGATATGCCGGGGGTTCCAGCGAGGTATAGAGCATCTCCCTTCATGAGGGGAGATGCAGGTTTTCCTAACACTTCTTTCCATTCAAGCAGGTTTACTTGTGAAGGACATGAATGATTTAAAATAAGCGGAATTTTTCCGGGTATGCTGCGAAATTGCATTTGATATGGGGTAAATAAGCGGAATTATTCCGCTTAAGCACAGCTAAATGGACCAGTTATCACATTTTTATAGCAAATAAACGGAATTTCTCCGCTTAATTTAGCTGTTTCTGGCGCAATTTTTAATATAAGCGGAATTTCTCCCCTTATTTCTTGAAATTTTTCATTTGGGATAAATTGCTGATAAGATCATTCAGTGGGCCTTTTAGGCAGAGGCCGGTAAGAGAGGCTTCAAACCGCAGAGCAAGAGGCTGGGACAAAAGTAGAAAACTAATTGATGCAAGTAGAAATCATCGAAAATAAAACCGCATGAGATCAAGGTTATATACTTGATCTCATGCGGTTCATTTTTGTTATTAGGCTCTTGTTATTTTTTAGATTAGGTTATCCGCCAGTTCCTGATCGTAGGCGGATTGGAGCGGAGTCGTGCACCTGGAGCGGAAATCCTTTCTTTATACTCAGACACATTCTTTTGAAAAGAGCTTTTAATAAGGTTTTGTCCCAGCCTCTTTGATTTAGTGAAGAGTCCGTGCTTCAAGTATGTGGTGCTTCCTTAGCTGCCTTGTATTTGAAAGCAGTCAAGATTTAAATTGAATATATGCTAATTAAATTAGCGCGGGAACAACTCATTTTTAAAAGCTGCGCCATTTTTTGCTGAAAAGTGTATAAATAACGCAGGAAGGATAAATACAGAGAGGCAGCGAATTAATATTAAACGTTAGAAAACTGCCGGAATACCATAATATTTTGAATTTATTGACCGATTAAGTTGATTTTCGTTGTAAAGATAAATTCGGATAAAGTATAATGTATCTAACTGATTAATGATCGGGAATCACAGCATAGGAGGAAAACGACATTGAGCAAGAAAAAGAATGAAAGTATTAAGATCATTCCCCTTGGTGGAGTAGGGGAAATAGGAAAGAACATGTATGTGATCGAAGTGGACGAAGAGATTTTTGTCATCGATGCAGGGTTGATGTTCCCTGAAGACGAAATGTTCGGGATTGATATGGTCATACCGGATATTCAGTATCTCGTGGAGAATAAAGAGCGGGTTAAAGGGATATTCCTTACCCATGGGCATGAAGACGCGATTGGCGCCATCACCTATGTTCTGAGAAAAATCAAAGCACCTGTTTACGGAACAAAACTCACTAATGCACTTGTAAAGGCGAGATTAAAAGATGAAGAATTTAATGCGGATATCAAATTCTTTAATGTCCATTCAGACAGCAAGTTGTTCTTTGACGGTGTGGATGTTACGTTCTTCAGGACAACACACAGCATTCCAGATTCTGTAGGAGTGTCGATCAACACATCGGAAGGCTCTATAGTACATACGGGTGAATTCAAATTTGACCAGGCAGCCAGAGGATTGTACCGCCCTGACATGGGCAAAATGGCAAAAATCGGTGATAATGGAGTGTTATGCCTGCTTTCTGACAGTACTGAAGCAGAAAGACCTGGCTATACAACTTCTGAAGAAGTAATTGCCAATCAGCTGAATTCAGCTTTCCATTCGGCTAAAAACAGAATTATCGTCGCTTGCTTTGCATCAAACTTGATCAGAATACAGCAGGTTTTTGATGCGGCTTATAAGAACAACCGAAAAGTTGCGGTAGTTGGAAAAAGTCTTGAAAGAGTATATGAAATCGCATTGAATATGGGATATCTGCAAATCAAAGAAGATGTTATCATACCGATTCAGGATATTTCGAAATACAATGATGATGAAGTGATCATTATTGCTACTGGAGATCAGGGAGAGCCATTTGAAGCACTTCAGAAAATGTCCAAGCAGACGCATAAGCTTCTGAACATCCAGGATGGCGATACTGTCTTAATTACTGCGACGCCTTCCCATGGAATGGAACTGACAATGTCTAAAACTGTAGACATGCTTTACCGGTCTGGTGCCAATGTCCTGACAGCGAATAAAAAAGTCCATGTTTCAGGGCATGGAAGCCAGGAAGATTTAAAGATGATGCTGAATTTGATGAAACCTAAATATTTCATCCCAATTCAAGGGGAATACAGAATGCTGATAGCGCATGCCAAGGTTGCCAATTCAGTCGGTATTTCCCATAATAGAGTGTTCATCCTTGATAAAGGGGATGTAGCACAATACAAAGATGGAAAAATGAAAATGAGCGGAAGAGTGCCGGCAGGAAATGTCCTCATTGACGGCATCGGTGTGGGAGATGTCGGTAATATTGTTCTTCGTGACCGAAAACTCCTTTCGCAGGATGGTATCTTCATTGTTGTAGTGACCTTGAGCCGAAAAGGAAAAATCCTGGTAACCGGGCCTGAAATTATCTCGCGTGGATTCGTATACGTCCGCGAGTCGGAAAAATTAATGGAAGAGTCGACACAGCTTGTAAAGAAAATCGTTGAGGGTTATCTTGCTAAAGGAACATTTGAATGGTCCAATATCAAGCAGGATATACGCGATCAACTGAATCATCTTCTTTTTGGCAAAACAAGAAGAAGACCAATGATCCTGCCCATCATCATGGAAGTATAATATTGAAGCAGAAAGAGCCGGCCGCGAGAGTGGACGGCTCTTTCCGTTGATATAAGTATTTTATGGCTTTAACGCATTATTAGAGCCAGTCTCCCATAGCGTTTTCTTAGCGGACTCGCATTCAGATTCCGCAGACTTCAACATTTTTAAAAACCATTAATGTCACCTTCCAAGCTGATTATGAATTGAAACACAAATACAGGAAAATACTATTCCTATTATGGCTGAAGAAGGAGTGTCTAAGGAATGAATTTTCATATGAATCAAAATCAGGCAGATAAGAATGAGGAAAAAGAAAAAGAGGGAAAACCAACTGGCTTAATGGAAAAAATTCAGCAGCTCGGGCAAACCAATGTCCCTCAGCTTTCGAGCGATTCAAACATCCATTGCTTAACGATTGTTGGACAGATTGAAGGGCATATGCAGCTTCCACCGCAGAATAAAACAACCAAGTATGAGCATGTCATTCCTCAACTGGTGGCAATAGAACAAAACCCGAAAATTGAAGGGCTTTTGATCGTACTCAATACAGTAGGAGGAGACGTAGAGGCAGGCCTGGCTATTTCTGAAATGCTGGCCTCCTTATCTAAGCCAACAGTCTCAATCGTATTGGGAGGCGGCCATTCCATAGGTGTACCTATCGCAGTATCATGTGATTACTCTTTCATCGCAGGTACAGCGACAATGACTATCCATCCTGTCAGACTGACTGGCCTGGTCATAGGTGTTCCACAGACTTTTGAATATCTGGATAAAATGCAGGATCGTGTCGTCAACTTTGTTACAAGACATTCAAAAGTTACTGAAGAAGATTTCAAAGAGCTCATGTTTGCAAAGGGTAATCTGACGAGGGACATCGGTACGAATGTGGTGGGTGAAGATGCAGTGAAGTATGGATTGATTGACGGTGTAGGCGGAGTAGGAGAAGCAATCAAGAAATTAAACGAGCTCATTTCTCTTAAAGTCGGAAGTAAAGAAGAAGGGATGCTGCAATGATCCTTTACACGACAGTCCCTCAGGAAATGATCTTTCCGGCTGAAGAAAGTGCCTACTCACAGCAGATGGTGATTGAATGGCAGGGTATTCCTCTGCTTGTTGAGCAATCAGAGCAGCAATACAGAGTGGTCAGGGTCATGAGCAGCAATCCGGATCACTATTTAAATGATCAAATCTGCCCTGGGCAGTATCTGCAAATGTAATCGTACCATTGTTTTTCGCCAAGGGGAGTATATGATATAATAAATGGAGAAAGCGGAAGTAAATAACATGTTTCTAACAGGCTTTCTCAAATATACGGGACTGGTATTTCCTGCTTGCGGCTGAAGCTGGAAATGCCAGCCCTTTCTTCATCTATAAGATGTTGTCATCAAGCGTCCTGGAAATTGGAATGTCCCGGATTATAAGCATACTAATAAGAATTTAGGTGAAAGAACTTTGGCGAAAAGAAAAAGAAGAAGCAGAAAGAAATCGTCCAACATTAAACAGACTATTAAATATGAACTGATTGGCATGCTGATGATAGCCCTCAGTTTAATTGCCATTATACAATTAGGTGCTGTTGGTAAAGCACTTGTCCATTTTTTTAGATTTTTTATGGGCGAGTGGTATATGGCTGCTTTCATCGCTCTATTGGTCATGGCGGGATATTTGATGGTGAAGAGGGAGATGCCAGCCTTTTTTACTAGAAGACTTGCCGGCATATACATAATTTTATTAAGCACCTTGCTTTTAAGTCATGTTAAGCTCTTTGAACTGCTTTCAAATGATGGTGCCTTTCAGAATCCGAGTGTGATTGCAAATACGTGGGAGCTGTACTGGATGGAAGTGCGCGGTGAAGCGAGCACCTCTGATATAGGGGGCGGGATGATTGGAGCAGTCTTATATGCTGTGTCTTTCTTCCTTTTTGAATCTGCTGGTACAAAAATCCTGTGCATGGCTTTGATTGCAATCGGGATTGTTTTGATCACCGGAAAGTCATTCGGATCCGCCCTGGGCAAAATGGGAGATACGACAACTGAATTTTTTGGAAACCAATGGCAGGCTTTCAGGGAAGATATAAGAGATTGGAAAGTAGAAAGAATTGAGAAAAAGGAAGAGAAGCAGCAGAGGAAGACGGAGAAGGTGAAGTCGAAATCAGAGGCTGAACCTGCAGAAGAGGTTTCAGATGAATTGAAGGTAGAGCCAATTATATCAAGTTTCAACGAAAGGGCCTATCCAGCCGAAACGAATTCTGCTTTAACTGATGAGGATGAGCAGGCAGTTCCAACCCAGCAGCCGGCCAATCAGGATGACTCTTCCTCTTCAGCTGTTGATGACGCCCCGCCGATTACATTTACAGAAGTGGAAAATAAAGATTATAAACTGCCGCCAATCTCCCTTTTAACTAGACCGATCCAGACGGACCAAAGCAATGAATACCAGATGATCCATGCCAATGCAGCGAAGCTTGAAAGAACGTTCCAAAGCTTTGGTGTGAAAGCAAAGGTAACACAGGTTCATCTTGGACCAGCTGTCACAAAGTATGAGGTGCACCCTGACACAGGGGTCAAGGTGAGTAAAATCGTCAATCTAAGTGACGACCTTGCTCTGGCTTTGGCAGCGAAGGATATCAGAATTGAAGCACCAATCCCGGGAAAATCCGCAATCGGAATTGAAGTGCCTAATTCTGAAGTCGCAATGGTGTCCTTGAGAGAAGTGCTGGAGTCCAAATCCAATGATAAGCCTAATTCGAAATTGTTGATAGGGCTTGGCAGAGACATAACAGGTGAAGCTGTATTGGCCGAGCTCAACAAAATGCCCCATCTTCTTGTTGCCGGTGCAACGGGAAGCGGAAAAAGTGTATGTATCAATGGCATCATCACGAGCATCCTGATGCGGGCGAAACCCCATGAAGTTAAATTGATGATGATCGATCCCAAAATGGTCGAGCTCAATGTATATAACGGTGTTCCTCATTTGCTTGCACCGGTTGTAACTGATGCCAAGAAAGCTTCACAGGCATTAAAGAAAGTTGTCAGTGAAATGGAGAGAAGGTATGAACTATTCTCCCATACTGGTACAAGAAATATTGAAGGGTACAACGAGCATATCAAGAGACATAACAAAGAAAATGAAGAAAAACAGCCTGAACTCCCTTACATTGTGGTCATTGTCGATGAGCTGGCCGACTTAATGATGGTTGCTTCGAGTGATGTGGAGGATGCAATCACGAGGCTTGCACAAATGGCCCGTGCCGCAGGGATCCATCTGATTATTGCCACACAACGCCCTTCTGTCGATGTCATTACGGGAGTCATTAAAGCGAATATCCCATCGAGGATTGCATTTGCTGTTTCTTCCCAGACGGATTCACGTACCATCCTGGATACCGGAGGGGCAGAGAAACTGCTTGGCCGCGGTGACATGCTGTTCACGCCAGTTGGCGCATCTAAACCAACAAGGGTGCAGGGTGCATTTTTATCAGATGAAGAAGTTGAAGAGATTGTCGATTATGTAATCGGCCAGCAGAGAGCTCAATATCAAGAGGAAATGATCCCTGATGAAGTGCCGGAGGGAAGCAGCTCCGCTTCAATAGAGGATGATCTATATGACGAAGCGGTTCAGTTGATAGCAGAAATGCAGACAGCCTCTGTTTCCATGCTTCAGAGGAGATTTAGGATTGGCTATACCCGTGCAGCCAGATTAATAGATGGAATGGAAGAGCGAGGGGTGGTCGGTCCCTATGAGGGAAGCAAACCTAGGACGGTACTCATCGGCAAGCCTTCAGAGGAACATACGTCATAATATAGCTCTGACTGCCTGGGTCATCCCGGGCAGTTTTTTTGTATGTAATATTTAATAAAGGCTCTTTTCGTTAACTTTGTTGCTATTAAATATAATTCTCGTAAGCTAAGGCGATAATTCACCGGAATCACCCTGTTAAGCAAGAAAGAAAAGAGCTTCTCCCTCCGTTAAGAGAGAAAATCTTTGTCTCCGAGGAAAAATAAGTCTCTTGGGATTTTTCCAAAGTAACAATATAATAAGTCACTATGTAGTTAAACCCAGGAGAATCACCTTAATTAAATAGGGTAACTCATTCAAATTCTTGAATTAATGAAAGCGATTTATTAGTTGTAAAGAAATAATTACTACTTTAAAAGGTCAGACCTCTAGCCTTCTCTAGTATAAATGTGTTATACTTTTAAAAGCGTTTACATTAAGCTTTCTTCTTAAGAGAAGTATACAGAAAAGGAATTATCAGCCAAAAGACAGCCCTTTCACCGGAAGTGAAAATTTTGAATTTTTTGATTTTCTGGTTTTTTCGACAAAAATCTAATAATCTATTTATTTATTTTTTAAAAATGATATAGTATTTTGGATTAGTAGGAAAGATATACATCAAAGTATGTGCTTGGGAAGAAATGGTGGTGGTTCTTGGATGACAATAAAAGCAGATAATAGGCATTTGTACTTACAGGTGATCGATCGTCTAAAAAAAGACATCGAAGATGGTCAGTATAAAGAGAAAGAAAAGCTGCCTTCTGAATTCGATCTTGCGAAACAGCTTGGGGTCAGCAGGGCGACTCTGAGAGAAGCTTTACGCATTCTTGAAGAAGAAAATGTCATTATCCGCAGGCACGGGGTTGGAACTTTTGTAAACGCTAAGCCGCTCTTCACTTCGGGGATAGAGCAGTTGAATAGTGTCACGAACATGATAAAGCATGCAGGTATGGAACCTGGGACCATTTTCTTAAGCTCAAGCTTCCAAGGCGCGACAGATGAAGATATCCGTCGATTTTCACTGGAAGAAGAAGAGGAACTCGTCATGGTCGAACGTGTACGGACAGCAAACGGGGAACCGGTTGTATACTGTGTGGACAAAATGCCATCCAGTGTGTATCCGCGCAAGTTCACAACTGATGTCAACTCTCTCTTTCAAGTTCTTGAACAGGAAGAGAACAAAAGGATCACGTATGCTGTTACGCAAATCGAACCGGTGGGATATCATGAAAGAATTTCCCCTATACTCAATTGCGAACCGGAATCTGCTTTGCTTGTTCTTAAGCAAATGCATTTTGATGAGAATGATCATCCGATTCTTTATTCAGTCAATTATTTCCGTTCGGACAAGTTCAGTTTCCAAGTGTTAAGAAAGCGGGTATGAGCAATTCTGTAAATCCAGTATTCTTCTTACTACATCAGCAATATCAACAACATCAATATAATTACAGGGGGTAACCAAGGTGAAAAAACGTAAATTTGGTATAGCGCTTTCCATGGTTCTTGCAGCAGGTACATTTCTTGGGGCATGCGGAAATAATGGTAATGACGGTGAAGACGTAGCACCAGCAAATAATGGTGAAGGAGATGTTTTCACGACAGCAATGGTTACTGACGTGGGCGGCGTGGATGATAAATCTTTCAACCAATCTGCTTGGGAAGGCCTTGAGGCATTTGGCCAGGATAATGGACTGGAAGAAGGTACAGATGGTTATGATTACATTTCATCAAAATCTGATGCTGACTATAAAACAAACTTAAATACAGCCGTGCGAAACAACTTTGACCTTATCTACGGTATCGGCTATAAATTAAAGCCTGCTATCGAAGAAGTGGCTAAACAACGTGAAGAGAGCAATTTTGTTATTGTTGATGAAGTTATCGAAGGAGTCGATAATGTTGCCAGCGTAACTTTCAAGGAACATGAAGGATCTTTCCTTGTTGGAGTGGTAGCAGGTCTTACTACTAAATCAAACAAAGTAGGTTTCATCGGCGGAACTGATTCTGACTTGATCAACAAGTTTGCTGCCGGATTCCAAGCGGGTGTTAAAGCAGTAAACCCTGAAGCAGAAGTTGACATTCAATTTGCTGGTGCTTTTGATAAAGCGGATAAAGGTCAATCTATGGCAGCTTCAATGTATCAATCTGGAAGTGACATCATTTACCATGCTGCAGGCGGAACTGGTAATGGAGTATTTACAGAAGCGAAAAACCGTAAACAACAAGATCCTGATTCAGAGCTATGGGTAATCGGAGTAGACCGTGACCAGGCTGCTGAAGGTTCGGTTACTGTTGATGGTGAAGAAATGAACATTACTTTGACTTCAATGGTCAAGCGTGTAGATACTGCGGTTATTGATATTGCTGAAAGAGCTATGGACGGAGAATTCCCTGGCGGTGAAACTGTCGAGTACGGCTTGGAAGACGATGGTGTAGGAATTGCTCCGACACAAGATAACTTGTCTGAAGAAGTGTTAACTGCAGTCGATGAGTGGAAAGAAAAAATCGTAAATGGTGAAGTTGAAGTTCCAACTAAACCAGAATAATTGATTGCCATATTGGCGGGGAAAGAGCAAAGGCTCATTTCCCGCCAATTAATGAAAAAGTTTAAATAAAAAGTAGAATTTTTGATTCTGCTTTTTATTTAGGGGTTTTTCAGGGGACTTAATTCCTAAATTCAAACTGTTTAAAAGTCTGACTTCATACTTTAATGAAAGACTCTATTTATAGCAAGGAGTGAATCTGGGTGGAATATGTTATTGAAATGTTGAATATTCGCAAAGAATTTCCTGGTATCGTGGCTAACGATGATATAACCCTTCAATTAAAGCCGGGCGAAATCCATGCGCTCCTGGGGGAAAATGGTGCCGGAAAATCTACACTAATGAACGTTCTTTTTGGTCTCTATCAACCTGAAAAGGGTGAAATCAGAGTCAATGGAAAAAGTGTCAAAATTACCAATCCCAATATTGCCAATAATCTGGGGATCGGTATGGTCCATCAGCATTTTATGCTTGTGGATACCTTTACGGTTACAGAAAATATAATCCTGGGCAAGGAACCTAAATCAGGCGGTAAAATCGATATTAAAAAGGCAGAACAGGAAGTGCGGGAGATTTCAGATCGTTACGGACTTGCGGTAGATCCTCAAGCTAAGATATCTGATATTTCCGTTGGGATGCAGCAGCGCGTCGAGATACTGAAGACATTATACCGCGGAGCAGAAATCCTGATATTTGATGAACCGACAGCCGTATTGACGCCACAGGAAATCAAAGAGCTTATAGTAATAATGAAAACACTAATAAAAGAAGGTAAATCCATCATCCTCATAACTCACAAACTGAAAGAAATCATGGAAGTTTGTGATCGGTGCACCGTCATCAGAAAAGGTCAGGGAATCGGCACAGTGACTGTGGAAGAAACAGATGTAAATGAACTTGCAAGCCTGATGGTTGGCAGGGAAGTTACCTTTAAAACCGAGAAAAGCCCTGCCGCTCCGAATGAGCCTGTTTTAGAAATAGAAAACCTCAGAGTAAAAGATTCTCGGGGAGTTGAGGCAGTAAGAGGGCTGAACCTTACTGTGAGAGCAGGGGAAATTGTAGGGATTGCCGGTGTGGACGGAAATGGCCAGACAGAGCTTATTGAAGCAATTGCAGGACTGCATAAAACGGCAAGCGGCTCTATAAAACTGAACGGAAAAGAAATACAAAATCATAAGCCCCGTAAAATTACGGAGTCGGGTCTTGCCCATATTCCACAGGACCGCCATAAACATGGTCTTGTTCTTGATTTTCCAATTGGTGAAAACATGGTGCTGCAAACCTATTACCAAAAACCTTACTCCAAATCAGGGGTAATGAATTTTAAGCAGGTTTACAAAAAAGCTGCTTCATTAATTGGTGAATATGACGTCCGCACACCTAGTGAATATACACTTGCAAGATCTTTATCTGGCGGAAATCAGCAAAAGGCAATTATCGGGCGTGAAATCGACAGAGATCCTGATCTTTTAATTGCTGCACAGCCTACGCGCGGGCTGGATGTTGGGGCAATCGAATTCATTCACAGCCGCTTAATCGAACAGCGCGACAACAATAAAGCAGTTCTATTGCTTTCATTTGAACTTGATGAAATTATAAACGTCAGTGACCGGATTGCTGTAATTTATGAAGGTGAGATCGTGGCGATCGTCGACCCTAAAGAAACAACAGAACAAGAGTTGGGGCTGTTGATGGCTGGTTCCAAACGCAAGAAAGAAGGTGACTCTGTCAATGTCTAGGAAGTATCAAAATATATTAATCCCGGTTATTTCTGTCATTCTGGGTCTGCTGGCTGGTGCAATTATCATGCTTATCACCGGATATAATCCTATAGAAGGCTATGCGGCACTATGGAGCGGAGCTTTTGGTGACAGATTCTATGTCGGGGAAACGGTGAGACAGGTTATTCCCTATATACTCGCGGGCTTGGCGGTAGCATTTGCTTTCCGTACAGGTTTGTTCAATATCGGAGTGGAAGGACAGCTTTTGGTCGGCTGGACAGCTTCCGTATGGGTAGGGCTTGCTTTCGATCTTCCTAAGATCATTCATCTCCCTTTATCTATAATTGCAGCTGCAGCAGCCGGGGCTTTATGGGGACTTGTTCCTGGTATCCTGAAAGCTAAATGGCGCGTTCATGAAGTAATTGTAACGATTATGATGAACTACATTGCACTTTATACTACTAATTATCTTATTAGAAATGTCATTGCCGATGAATCAGATGCGACCGGAAGCATTCCGGAGTCAGCTTCATTAAAAAGTGGTTTTTTCGAAACTCTGACTGACTATTCAACTCTTCATAATGGAATCTATTTAGCTGTTGCTGCTGCAATCCTGATGTGGTTCTTGCTGGAAAAAACAACAACAGGCTACGAGCTGCGTTCAGTTGGATTCAACCAGCATGCTTCCCAGTATGCCGGAATGAATGTGAACAAAAACATCGTTCTTTCTATGGTCATCTCAGGTGCTTTCGCTGGTTTGGCAGGAGCCATGGAAGGGCTTGGAACTTTCGGTTTTGCATTCTTGCATTCCAGCTTTTCCGGCGTTGGCTTTGATGGAATCGCGGTTGCTTTGCTTGGAGGCAATGCAGCTTTGGGTGTTATATTGGCAGCTATACTTTTCGGTGGTTTAAAGGTAGGATCCTTGAATATGCCGCTTGAATCAGGTGTGCCAAATGAACTTGTTGAAATTGTTATTGCCTTGATTATATTCTTTGTGGCTTCCAGCTATATGATCAGATGGCTGTTGAATCGTTCGAAAAAGGGGGTGAAATAAGTGGGTATTATGACAATTTTGGAGATCATTATTTCTTCAACTCTGGTTGTGGCAGCTCCGCTTATTTTCACTGCATTGGGTGGAGTGTTCTCTGAACGCTCTGGAGTAGTCAATATCGGTCTCGAAGGCCTGATGGTCATCGGTGCTTTCGCCGCCATCGTTTTTAACCTTACCTTTGCATCAACATTCGGTGCAGCTACTCCTTGGGTAGCGCTGCTGGCTGCGATGGCTGTCGGAGGACTGCTTTCGCTGCTTCACGCACTTGCTTCCATCACATTCCGTGCGGATCAGGTTGTCAGCGGTGTTGCAATTAACTTTCTTGCATTAGGTGCTGGTTTGTTCCTTGTAAAACTCATTTATGATAAAGGACAAACAGATATCATCCGTACAGAGAACAGCTTTAAGAAAATCGATATTCCATTTTTAAGTGATATTCCTGTCATTGGAAACCTGTTCTTCAGCCGTATGACCTATACCGCTTATATCGCTATCATCCTTGCGTTTGTAGTGTGGTACATTCTTTATAAAACACCATTCGGCTTGAGGCTCCGCTCTGTAGGAGAACATCCTATGGCTGCGGATACTATGGGAATCAATGTTACAAAGATGCGCTATATTGGTGTTTTTATCTCCGGGATTCTTGGAGGACTTGGAGGAGCGGTATACGCTCAATCGATTTCTTTGGATTTCAGCCATTCCACCATTACCGGACAAGGATTCATGGCACTTGCTGCAATGATTTTTGGGAAATGGAATCCCCTCGGTGCAATGGGCGCTGCACTTTTCTTCGGATTTGCACAGAGCTTAAGCATAGTGGGATCAAGCATACCATTATTTGAAAATGTACCAAGTGTTTACTTGCAGATTGCACCTTACGTCTTGACCATCCTTGCTCTTGCAGGATTCATAGGACGTGCGGATGCACCGAAAGCTCTTGGAAATCCATATATAAAAGGAAGCAGATAATCCTTCCTTGTATCTTTAAGCGGAAAACGTAAATGTTTTCCGCATTTTTTATTAGTTTTACATATGGCTGTGGTTCTCTATGCAAGCTTGTATCTTAGTAAATCGTTATACAAAGCTCATTCTTACATAGTTCTCCATTTAAACAGCACACTAGTCGTTGTGCACTTCTGAGCCCTGCACCTGGAGTGGAATCTTTTTACGGAAAACAAGATACAAAGAAATGCTATCGATTTTTCTGCATATAATAGATAAAATGCGGGTAGGAAACTATGGCACCTCAGTTGGCAAAGGAGGTAAAAACTTGAAAGAGTTAAAGTCTTGCATGTATAGTTAAAGAGAATTTACATCAAAATAAATATAATATCCAGGTCTTTCAATGTATAAGCTAAACCTTTGTAAAACAAGTTTGCAATAAGGATTTTTGTCAGCAAAAGGAGGATGGCTAAATGTCTAAAGTCAATGAAGTGGTCAAAACGAAAAGTGGTTATTCGTTACATATTGTCCAGACGGATAAGTATAAGACAAACACCCTTGTATGGAGAATGAAGTCTCCTTTAAAAGCAGATGAAGTGACGCCGAGAGGGCTTCTTCCTCATGTGCTTCAGAGCAGTTCCAAGAAATACCCGAGTACAACCGCTCTCCGTTCCTACCTAGATGAATTGTACGGTGCGAATTTTTTTGTGGACCTTGCTAAAAAAGGTGAATATCACGTAATGAGCTTTTCCATCGAGGTCGCTAATGAGAAATTCCTGAAGGATTCAGAGCCTCTATTGAGAAAAGGGCTGCAATTTCTTGCGGATGTTGTCCTGGCACCAAATGTGGAACAGAATTCGTTTCATGCAGAAACAGTGGAAAAAGAGAAGAAAAACCAAAAGGTCAGGATTCAGTCTGTATTTGATGACAAGATGAGATATGCGAATTCTCGTCTTGTAGAGGAAATGTGCAAGGGAGAACCTTATTCACTTCATCCAAACGGAATCTTGGAACAAGTGGAGAAGACTTCGGCGGAAAGCCTATATAAGTATTACCAAGAAGCTATTCAAAACGATGAAATTGATCTCTATGTAATAGGGGACGTCGACACAGAGGAAGCAGAAAAAATGTGTGAAGAAATTTTTTCTTTGCAGAACAGGAATGCTGAAATAATCCAAGATACCACGTCCGCTCCTGCTGAAGATGTCAATGAGGTCATCGAAAGGCTGGATGTGAAGCAAGGCAAGTTAAATATCGGCTATCGGACAAATGTAGCCTATGGCGCGGACGATTATTGGTCGCTGCAAGTGTTCAATGGAGTATTCGGAGGCTTTTCTCACTCCAAGTTATTCATTAATGTACGTGAGAAGGCGAGTCTTGCCTATTATGCTGCCAGTAGATTGGAAAGCCATAAAGGGTTGATGATGGTAATGTCGGGAATCGACGGCAAGAATTATGATCAGGCAGTGACCATTATTAAAGAACAGATGCAGGCAATGAAAAACGGAGACTTTACAGAAGGGGACATTCAGCAGACTAAAGCGGTGATCAGGAACCAGCTTCTTGAAACCATCGACACCCCTAGAGGCATTGTGGAAATCCTTTATCATAATGTCATTTCAGGGCAGAGGATAGAGCTTGATCATTGGCTCGAAAGCATAGAAAAGGTTACAAAAGAAGAAATCACCGCTGTTGCTCAAAAAGTAAATATGGATACCATCTATTTTCTTACAGGAATGGAGGGATAAAGGGATGGAAAAAATCTCATTCGATCAGTTGCAGGAAGAATTATATTATGAAAAAATGGATAACGGATTACAGGTATATGTACTCCCTAAAAAGGGATTCAATAAAACATACGCAACTTTTACCACAAAGTATGGTTCTATAGATAATCATTTTGTTCCAAAAGGCAGTACGGAATTTTCAAAGGTTCCGGATGGAATCGCCCATTTCTTGGAGCATAAGCTCTTTGAAAAAGAAGATGAAGACGTATTTCAGAAGTTCAGTAAGCAGGGCGCTTCCGCCAATGCATTCACATCCTTTACTAGAACTGCCTATCTTTTCTCCTCAACATCCGAAGTGGAGAAGAATCTGGAAACGTTGATTGATTTTGTTCAGGCTCCATACTTTACTGAAAGTACAGTGGAAAAAGAAAAAGGCATCATCGGACAGGAAATCACAATGTACGATGATAACGCTGATTGGCGCTTGTACTTTGGAGTCATCCAAAATATGTATCATAATCATCCGGTTAAAATTGACATTGCGGGAACCATTGAATCCATTTCTCATATTACCAAGGATATGCTTTATCAATGCTATGAGACTTTTTACCATCCAAGCAACATGCTTATGTTCATAGTAGGTGCTGTCGAACCTGAAAAAATCATAAACCAGGTCAGGGATAATCAACGTAAAAAAGATTACAAAGAAATGTCTGAAATTAAGCGTCGATTCGATGAAGAACCAGTAGAGGCAGCAGAGAAAAATCAGGTCCTCCATATGAATGTCCAAACCCCGAAATGCCTGGTGGGTGTAAAAGCGGTCAATACTGATCTGCAAGGGAAGGATATGTTAAGACACGAGTTGTCCATGAATATAGCACTAGACATGCTGTTCGGAAAAAGCTCAGAGAATTATTTTTCGTTATATAACGATGGACTGATTGACGAAACATTCCATTATGACTTTACCCAGGAAAGTGGTTTTGGTTTTGCGATTCTCGGCGGTGATACAGAGCAACCGGATGAGATGGCAGATCGAATTACTGACATTCTCTTAAATGCAAAGGAAGGTAAAACTCTTACAGAAGAAGCTTTGGAGAGGACGAAGAAGAAAAAAATCGGGGCATTCCTGAGAGCGGTCAATTCACCTGAGTATATCGCCAATCAATTCACACGCTATGCTTTTAATGAAATGGACTTATTCGATGTCGTGCCAACTCTTGAAACGATCACCTTCGAAGATATACGCTCGGTAGTGTCCGAGTATTTTGATGAAAACAGATTCACTGTCTGTCAGGTGGTTCCTAAAGAACAATAAATTGATTTTTCAACTATATAAGAGGCGCCACACATGGAACAAATGCCCGGCAGGAATTGAGGGAAGACAGCCTCAATTCCTGGCGGTCCTTTTGTTTAAAAACAATGGAAAGCGCCCTTCTCTGCTTTAAAAAAGGGGTGCAGGAGAAATATGACAAAATTTGCTTTGATAACAGGTTCCTCAGGGGGGATCGGCAGACAAACAGCCCTAACATTAGCGGAAAAAGGATGGAATTTATACCTGCATTATCATTCTAATCAAAGGGCAGTTGAAGAACTTCTAAGAGAAATAGAAAAATTTGATGGAGAATACATACCTGTGAAAGCGGATCTCTCGACGGAAAGTGGTCCTGAAAAGCTGCTTTCCCATATTTTCCATGTTGATGCCCTGATTTATTCCAGCGGAAAGCCGTTGTATGGATTATTTCAGGATATCCCGAATGACGAAATGAATGAAATGTGGAATCTTAATGTGAAATCCTTAATGAAGATCATGCAAGGGCTTCTGCCTAAATTATTGCAAAGCCCTATTGGAAGTGCTGTAGTTGTCAGTTCCATATGGGGACAAACAGGAGCTGCTTGTGAAGTAATGTATTCTTCTGTGAAAGGTGCTCAGTTAGCGTTTGTGAAGTCTCTGAGCAAAGAGCTGGGCAGAAGCAGTATCAGAGTGAATGCCGTTGCCCCGGGAGCAGTCAAGACCGAAATGATGAACAGTTTTACAACAGATGAACTTTCTGAAATAGCTGATGAAATTCCAATGGGGAGAATGGGTGAACCTTCCGAAGTTGCCGATGCCATTGAATTTTTACTTTCTCCACGATCATCCTATATTACGGGACAGGTCCTTTCAGTAAACGGAGGCTGGTATACATGACTTTAGTGCTTTGGAAAGGAATTTCTTTAAGGTCATGAATATTTTCTTTTCGAAGATGCAAACTAAGCTTGTATTTCTTAAGGAAATGCATGGCCTTGTCTTTGCAGAATAAGGTCTGAATTAAAGCATGACTTCTAAGGAGGCTCCATTATGTCTGTATTGGATAACTGGCAAGATTGGAAAAACTTTTTGGGTGACCGTTTAAATCAAGCACAGCACGAAGGCGTTCAAGGCGGTGTAGTTTCGGACCTTGCTTATCAGGTGGGAGACTATTTGGCTAACCAGGTTGAACCTAAAAATGAACAAGAACGTGTACTTGCTGATTTATGGTCCGTTGCATCTACTGAAGAGCAGCATGCAATTGCCAATATGATGGTCAAACTTGTTAAGAACGATGGAACTCGCTAAGAGAGGAAGCAATTCCTCTCTTTTTTATGTTCATTTTTAAAGGTTTTACAAAAGGCTGTTTTCGCCTAAATTGATGCTTACGGAAAAATCACAAGAGCCAAATTTTTCCCATGTTATCTCTTATCGTGGGAGAGTAGCTCTTTTCTTTTCGGTGTTTACAGATGTTCACCCTCTTAGTAGGGTTGCTTTTTCGGAATTAGTATCAAATAGCAACACAGTTTATGAAAAGAGCCTTACAAAAAGCACTTTTTAAAAATTTTGCTGCTTAAGATAAAGCTGAGTTTAATTTAAAAATCCGGAGAGCAAGAAAGTGGCTGCTCTTCCCGTTAATTGGGAAAACATTAGCAGCCAGTGGAGAAACGGATCTTTGGGTGTTTCTAAAGCAACTATCTGTACGAATACAACCTTTAGAATAAAGCCAATCATTGGGAACTGCAATTTCAATAAAGGACACCGAATTTTTTAAAAATGCCGGGTACACATGAACAGGAATGAAACCCCTTTCAAAAATGGATGGTGTGCATTCAAATGATTCGTTAGCAGTGATTAGGGGTAAGATTAGAAAGAACCAATGAAATATTAGGCTTGATTGTAAGGTTTTCCTTTTCTAAAAAGCAAAAATCATATATTATAGAAGCTATACGATAGATGACTTAAATTCTCTAATTGTCGGGAAAAATGTAGAAAAATGTTGTTTAACAATTGTCACTTTTATTTCGGAGGGATCTTATGGAACGAAAAGAATGGTATTTGGAATATGAAATACAAATTAACCGTCCGGGACTCCTTGGTGACATTTCTTCATTGCTTGGTATGCTTTCGATCAATATTGTAACGATTAATGGTGTGGACGAGGGCAGAAGAGGAATGCTGCTCCTGGCTAACAGTGATGAACAGATTACAAGGCTTGAATCGATTTTGCAGACGATGGATACGATAAATGTAACAAAGTTGAGGGAACCTAAGCTAAGGGACCGTCTCGCTGTCAGGCATGGGCGGTATATCCAAAGAGATGCAGATGATAAAAAACATTCAGGTTCATACGGGACGAATTGGGTCTGCTGGTGGACTTCATGGCAGAACTCTTTAAGCAGGAAGGCCATAAGCTTGTTGGGATCAGAGGGATGCCCCGGGTGGGGAAAACTGAATCGGTAGTGGCTTCTTCTGTGTGTGCGAATAAGAAGTGGCTGTTCGTTTCTTCTACGTTATTGAAACAAACGATACGAAGCCAGCTTATTGATGATGAATATTCATCTGAAAATATTTTTCTTATTGATGGAATTGTGTCGACCAGAAGGGCGAATGAACGGCATTGGCAGCTTGTTAGGGAAATCATGCGGCTTTCCGCTGTCAAAGTAATTGAACATCCAGATATATTCGTTCAGAATTCAGAGTATTCCCTGGATGATTTTGACTATATCATTGAACTTCGAAATGACCCTGACGAAGAGATTACATATGATTTGGTAGAGAAGAACAATTTCTTCCAAGACTCAGATTTTGGGGGATTCGATTTTTAAAATTGGCAGGTGTTTGTTTTGACTGAACTAGGAACACGACTCAGAGAAGCTCGTGAAGCTAATGGATATTCCCTGGACGATTTGCAGAACATGACGAAGATCCAGAAACGCTATCTAATGGGAATTGAAGAAGGAAATTATGATATGATGCCCGGAAAGTTTTATGTCAGGGCTTTTATCAAGCAATATGCTGAGGCTGTAGGGTTGGACCCTGAACAGATTTTTGAAGAATACCCAAATGATATACCTGTTACTAATGCAAGTGATCTACCTGAACTTTCAAGAGTTCAATCGAGAAAACCGGTATCTGAAAGTTCATCGAAAGTGCTGAATATTATTCCAAAGATACTTGTGGCTCTATTTGTGATCGGGGCTGTCTTTGTGGTATGGTATCTGCTTCCGAATCAATTCGGCAATAATAATGCCGGTACAGGAAATGATCAGGAAGAGTCCGTCGATTACTCAGAGTCTGATGAAGTCCAGCAGCCTGAGGATGAGGACGAAGAAACGGATGAATCCACTGATTCAGGAGAAAGTTCTGAGGAAGCAGCGGATTCAGAGGAAGACGCAGAAGACGCAGAAGAACCTGCCGAGGAGCCTTCACAGGAAATCACTGTAGCGAATGTAAGCGGGAAAGAAACCACTTACGATTTAAAAAATACAGAGGACTTCAATTTAGACATTTCTGCCAGCGGGGATACTTGGATAGGCGTTTATAATTCCAAGGATGAGCAGCTTTTTTCCCAGATGATGAAAGAAGGGGATACGCAAACCTTCGATCTTTCAGAGGACGGTGAAGCTTTCATCATCGTTGGTAATGCTCCTGCAGCGACTATCAAAGTGAACGATGAACAGATTAACTATGAAGTTTCAGCAACTGAAGTTGTCAGGCAGGACATCATTATCAGGCGTTCTGCGCAAGAATAGTCACCTATGTGGCTATTCTGTTTTGTTATGATTCAAGGAGGTAGAAAGAGTGAACTTGCCAAATAAAATTACGGTATCGAGGATTATTTTAATCCCGCTATTTTTGATCATCATGCTATACCCCTTTAACTGGGGAAACATCTCTTTATTGGGCACTGAAATGCCTGTGAACCACTTTGCGGGGGGACTGTTGTTTATCATTGCCTCTACAACGGACTGGATCGACGGCTACTATGCCAGGAAGTTGGATTTAGTAACGAATTTAGGGAAATTCCTGGATCCGCTGGCAGATAAGCTGCTTGTCTCTGCAGCATTGATTGTATTGGTGGAAATGGGATTTGCTCCTTCTTGGATTGTTATCATCATCATAAGCAGGGAGTTTGCAGTTACAGGATTGAGGCTGGTGCTGGCTGGCACCGGTGAGGTGGTTGCGGCCAACACACTTGGAAAAATCAAGACGTGGGCCCAGATCATCGCCATTTCTTCTTTGCTGCTTCATAATATTATTTTTGAAGCTGCTTCAATTCCTTTTGATACGATAATGTTATGGATCGCCATGCTTATCACTATCTGGTCCGGCTGGGAATACTTTTACAAGAACCGCCAGGCATTTATCAACTCTAAATAACTCTGTGTTTGGAAGTCCTTGCCTTTTTGAATAAGGTTTAGGACTTCTTTTTTGTGGAATCATTTCAAAAAGCCTATAATTCTTATAGTGAAAAAATTAACCTTGAGGTAAAGGGGATAAAAATATGAACGCAGAAATCATTGCTGTCGGCTCCGAATTGCTATTGGGGCAGATAGTGAATTCCAATGCTAAATTCCTTTCAGAACAGCTGGCTGAGATAGGTGTGAATGTCTATTATCATACTGTCGTGGGAGATAATCCCGACCGTCTTCAAAGCGCTATAAAGACTGCAGAATCCCGTGCTCAATTGATCATCTTTACCGGAGGGCTCGGCCCGACCAAGGACGATTTGACCAAAGAAACAATAGCAGAACACTTGAATAGCTCTCTTGAAAAAGATGAAGATGCTTTAAAATTCATCAAGGATTATTTTGTCAGGGCACAAAGAAAAATGACTCCTAATAACGAGAAGCAGGCACATGTCTTAAAAGGCTCTGAAGTCTTGAAGAATGAACAAGGAATGGCACCGGGAATGTTCCTGGTCCATGAAGACCATCAATATATGCTTCTGCCCGGCCCGCCTTCTGAGATGGTTCCTATGTTTAAAAAATTCGGAAGACCCGCAATAGAAGAAGCATTAGGAAGAAAAGAAACAATTGCTTCCCGGGTTTTACGATTTTTTGGTATAGGCGAAGCGGAGCTTGAAACCGAGCTGATGGACCTTATCGATTCGCAAACGAATCCTACCGTTGCTCCCCTTGCGTCTGACGGGGAAGTAACATTAAGGATGACAGCAAAAGATGCTTCGATTGAAAATGCAGAAAAAATGCTGGATGAAATGGAAGCGGAAATCCTGAAAAGGGTAAAGCCATATTTTTATGGATATGATGATACAACCTTGATGGATGAGATGTCAAAAGCACTGAAGGACAAAGAGTTAACGATTGCCTGTGCCGAAAGTTTAACAGGAGGATTATTTCAGTCGCAGATGACTTCAATCTCAGGAGCGGGAGCTGTGTTGAAAGGCGGCATAGTCTGCTACTCTCCTGAGATAAAAAAGAAAATCCTTGATGTTTCCCCTAACACGATCAGTATACATGGCACTGTAAGTGAACCTTGTGCTAAAGAGCTTGCGGAGAATGTAAGGGAGAAATTCGATTCTGACATCGGAATCAGTTTTACCGGTGCGGCAGGCCCTGGACCTCACGAAGGAAAAGATGAAGGCACGATTTGGATAGGTATCGCGCGAAAAGATGAAAAACCAAAACCTTTTTACTAAACCTTGCCGGCACACGAAATGGCAACCGTGCCCGGACAGTTAAATATGGATGTTACTTCCTCTTGAAAGAGTTAAGAGGAGAGGAGAAGTCATAAGTGGCAGGCCAGCAGGTTCACCTGTTGGCCTTTCGTTTGGCGGCGGAGAGAATCAGTTTAGCGCAATCAGGATTGGGTGCTCCGAAAGCCTTTGGATCTCTGAATTCACCCTGCACCCCGACGTAAGTTTGGATGCCCAGAGTGTCAGCAAGGAGAGTATATTAATCAGATATTAAGCTGAAATTGTTTTTTGTTGAATTAGAAAGCTATGAAAACGATTGTTTCTTCCTGGGAATTCGGTAAAGTCGAATAAATTAAGGCAGTGAAAAAACCGAATGAATGTTCGATTTTTCTCTTGTTTAATTGATAAAAAAGGTTTATAGTAGAGATAGGTTGTTGAAATGAGACAAGCAATTGATAAATTGCTATTTAGTCTTTCTATATATGTAAGAGATTAAAAGGAGGAAATATTTGTGAGCGATCGTCAAGCTGCCTTGGATATGGCACTTAAACAAATTGAGAAACAATTCGGTAAAGGTTCAATTATGAAGCTGGGAGAACAAACAGATAGAAACATAGTAACAATCCCAAGTGGTTCACTTGCCCTGGATGTTGCACTTGGAGTAGGAGGATATCCGCGCGGAAGAATCATTGAAACATATGGTCCGGAATCTTCAGGTAAGACAACTGTCGCCCTTCATGCAATCGCTGAAGTTCAAGCACAGGGGGGCCAGGCGGCATTCATAGATGCTGAGCATGCTCTTGACCCTGTCTATGCACAAAAGCTTGGTGTTAACATTGATGAACTTCTGCTCTCACAGCCTGATACTGGCGAGCAGGCATTGGAAATCGCAGAAGCCCTTGTACGAAGCGGCGCTGTGGATATCCTTGTCATTGACTCTGTTGCAGCGCTTGTTCCTAAAGCGGAGATTGAAGGCGAAATGGGAGACTCTCACGTTGGTCTTCAAGCCCGTTTGATGTCCCAAGCTTTGAGGAAGCTGTCTGGAGCGATCAATAAATCGAAAACCATTGCGATTTTCATTAACCAGATCCGTGAGAAAGTCGGAGTTATGTTTGGTAACCCTGAAACGACACCTGGTGGACGCGCGTTAAAGTTCTATTCCTCTGTCCGTCTTGAAGTTCGTCGTGCGGAAGCATTGAAGCAAGGGAACGAAATGGTCGGTAACAAAACGAAAGTTAAAGTTGTCAAAAATAAAGTGGCCCCTCCTTTCAGGGTAGCTGAAGTAGATATTATGTACGGACAAGGGATTTCCAGAGAAGGGGAAATCATTGACATGGGTTCAGAACTGGACATCGTTCAAAAGAGCGGTGCGTGGTATTCTTATAATGAAGAGCGCCTTGGCCAGGGCCGTGAAAACGCGAAAATATTCTTAAAAGAAAACCCGGAAATCCGTAATGAAATCATGGTGAAAATCCGCGATCATTATGGATTGGATACAGGCAAAGCCGAAACTGAAGATGCCCAGGATGAATTGTTATTGGATCAATAAGACTTTCAAGGAAGCAGGGAGCCGATCTCCCTGCTTCCTTTTTTAAAATGAAGAATATAAGGGTCTAATTCGAGGCCTTGGAAATCCTTCGATCCAGTCTGGTACAGCCGGGAGGTTTGAGCTTTTATTTACGCTGTTTTAAAAGATGTTTCTTATATGATTACTTCCTTGATTTTTCAGCGTGATTGAAGTGGTGATCAACCACTCTCTTTATAAATCCTCATCATTATAAAAATCAGCCTTTTAATTTTCATGAATATCCCGTGTTTTTGCTGCTTTTTAACGAAATAATCATTAGAATCAAGGGGGAAAGGTCTCAGCCCCTTGACAATGAATATTCTGAGATTTAAAATTAACATGTATATTTTACAAATTTTCGAATGTTAATATTTGAAAGCCTAGCGCTGTATATTGAAACCTTTGGAACAATGTACCAGCCGACATGTAAAAAAGACATGACTAAAGTTCATAGCAAGGGGAGGTGAAATGATGGAACCCATTACAATCATCTCCATTTTGCTTGGCCTAATCGTCGGTGTAGTTGTTGGATACTTTATTCGTAAATCCATTGCTGAGGCAAAGATTGCTGGAGCTAAAGGTTCGGCAGAGCAGATTCTTGAAGATGCTAAGCGCGAGGCAGAAGCTCTGAAGAAGGAAAAGCTCTTAGAAGCAAAGGATGAGAATCATAAGCTTCGTACTGATATGGAAAATGACCTTCGTGAACGAAGAAATGAATTGCAAAAGCAGGAAAATCGTTTAATGCAAAAAGAGGAAAACCTTGATCGCAAAGATGAGTCACTCGATAAGCGGGAATCTCAGCTTGAGCGAAAAGAGGATACTCTGAATGGAAGACAACAACATATTGAAGAGATGGAAAGCAAAGTGGACGAGATGATACGATTACAGCAGACCGAACTGGAACGCATCTCTGCACTTACGCGTGATGAGGCAAAAGCGATCATCCTTGACCGCACTGAGAATGAACTTTCTCATGACCTTGCCCTGATGATTAGAGAGCACGAAACACGTGCAAAGGAAGACTCTGATAAGAAAGCGAAAGAAATTCTTTCACTTGCAATCCAGCGTTGTGCAGCAGAACATGTTGCAGAGACAACGGTATCTGTTGTAAACCTTCCGAATGATGAGATGAAAGGTCGAATCATCGGTCGTGAAGGACGTAATATTCGTACATTAGAAACGCTGACTGGAATCGATTTAATTATTGATGATACTCCAGAGGCGGTTATCTTATCCGGTTTTGATCCAATTCGCCGTGAAACTGCGAGAATTGCACTTGAAAAATTGGTACAGGACGGACGGATCCATCCAGCCCGAATCGAGGAAATGGTCGATAAGGCAAGACGGGAAGTGGATGAGCATATCCGTGAAATAGGTGAACAAACAACATTCGATGTTGGTGTTCATGGGCTCCATCCAGATTTAATCAAGATTCTAGGTCGATTGAAATTCCGTACAAGCTACGGTCAAAATGTTCTGAAGCACTCAACGGAAGTGGCATACCTTTCAGGTCTGCTCGCAGCCGAACTGGGTGAGGATGTTACGCTTGCCCGCCGGGCAGGTCTTCTGCATGATATCGGTAAAGCGATTGACCATGAAGTAGAAGGAAGCCATGTGGAAATCGGTGTTGAACTGGCTGGGAAGTATAAAGAACACCCAGTCGTCATTAACAGTATCGCATCCCATCATGGTGATACGGAACCAACGTCTGTCATTTCAGTACTTGTGGCAGCTGCTGATGCACTTTCAGCTGCAAGGCCGGGTGCAAGAAGTGAAACGCTTGAGAACTACATCCGCCGCTTAGAGAAGCTGGAAGACATCTCAGAATCCTATGAGGGTGTTGAGAAGTCATTCGCGATACAAGCGGGCAGGGAAGTACGGATCATGGTTAAACCAGAGTCGATTGATGATTTGGAAGCTCATCGTCTGGCGCGTGACATCCGGAAACGGATTGAAGAGGAACTGGATTACCCAGGACATATCAAGGTTACCGTCATACGGGAAACAAGAGCTGTAGAATACGCAAAATAAAGCGGTGTGATTTTCACACCGCTTTTTCTATGGATGACAAAGTACTTTACTGCATTAAAGCGCTGTAAGGGAGAGTTCCTTAGAGTGTAAATGTGGTGAAGTATGTTTTTGGTTGCATGCTATGATAAAATGGTAGAAATGTTTAAGCAGAAAGGATTTGCAAATGAATATCTTATTTATTGGAGATGTAGTCGGTTCTTTGGGCCGCGAGATGGTCTCAGAATATCTTCCTAAGCTAAAGGCGAAATACCGTCCTTCAGTCACGATTGTGAATGGCGAAAATGCTGCAGGAGGAAGAGGGATTACAGAAAAAATATACAAACGGTTTTTGAATGATGGTGCTAACATCATCACCATGGGCAATCACACTTGGGACAATAAAGAAATTTTTGATTTTATAGATAATACGAAGTTAATGGTGAGACCGGCTAACTATCCGGCAGGAACTCCCGGCAGCGGATTGACATTCATTAATATCAATGGCTTCGAGACAGCGGTCATCAATTTGCAGGGCAGAACATTCATGCCTGCTTTGGATTGTCCTTTTGAAGCTGCTGAAGAGCTTGTCGCCCAGGCAAAAGAAAGAACTCCTTTTGTTTTCGTAGACTTCCATGCAGAAGCTACCAGTGAAAAGCAGGCAATGGGGTGGTTCCTTGATGGAAAGGTTTCAGCTGTTGTTGGCACTCATACACATATACAGACAGCAGATAACCGTGTACTGCCCAATGGAACAGCCTTCATAGCGGATGTAGGTATGACAGGTCCTTATGATGAAGTTCTAGGAATGAATAAAGATTCCGTTATAACAAAGTTCAGGACCTCCCTCCCTGTTCGTTTTGAGGTACCGAGTACAGGCAGAAAGTTATTGAGCGGGGTCATTATTGAAATCAATGAGAAAACCGGGAAGGCAAAGAGCATCGATCGAATTTTAATCAATGATGACCATCCTTTCCTTTCAGAATAAGCAGAAGCAAAAGGGCCAAGGTGCTCTTTTGCTTTTTTTATGCCTGTTTACTAAGTTTTTTCTTTATACAGGGAGAGGACCCCATTTCCGCTTCAGCGCCGTTAGTTCGTATTAACTGGGAAGACCTAAGTCCTCACCGAAGCTGTGCCGGCTTCATACATATCTCAGCAGAAATCCACATCTCCCGACCAAAGCTTCCCCAGCTTCATACATGTTCTTATAAAAAGAATTCTATCCATCTGTAATCCCGCTTTTTTGGGCCAAGCGGGAATGATTTCCCAATTTGATGAATATAGTAGCAGTGGAATCGTTTATACCAGGTTGTTCTTTGCAATGAACATTCGGTATGGGGAAATGACAAGGAGGAAAAGAAATGGAAATATTAAAAGTTTCATCAAAATCCAATCCTAATTCTGTAGCTGGTGCACTTGCCGGAGTTCTTCGTGAAAGAGGAGCAGCAGAAATTCAAGCGATAGGGGCCGGGGCCCTGAATCAGGCCGTCAAAGCAGTTGCCATTGCCCGCGGTTTTGTCGCTCCCAGCGGGGTGGACCTAATATGCATTCCTGCTTTCACTGACATCCTGATTGATGGAGAAGAACGTACAGCAATCAAGTTGATTATTGAACCTCGATAATTATTTCGAGGCTGTCCCTATAAACCTGAATGGGACAGCCTCTTTTTTTATTGAGATTTTTTCATAAGTTCTTTGTTTTATCGTGTACGTGAAGAGAGGTCCCGTCTGAGCGGAAGTAAAAATCGTCACCAGGAAGAGGAGTTTAGATGATTTTCCAGAAGTATATATAAAGAATAGGAATGTCAAAGTCACTTGTCCGCGAAAGGAAAAGAATGCTCATATATTAAACTGCTTGAATCTTTTTCCACTAGGAACAAGGACAGTTTAAACCAGAGAGGGGTTGTACAATGATTCTTGATGCTCATTGCGATGTTTTGCTTAAGCTTCACCATTACAGGGAGGATGTATCCTTTCAAAGTGAGAATGATTTACATATAACCTATCCTCAGCTGATACAATCAGGTAGCAAAGTGCAGCTTTTTGCCATATATCTGCCTTCTTATCTGAAACCCGGCGAAAGATTCCAGGCTGCATTGGAGATGGTCGAAGTTTTTCATAAAAAAATCCTCGACCCTAATCCAAAGATGGTTATGGTTCGTACGAAAGAGGACATAACTGCGTTGAAAGAGGACGAAATAGGCGCAATGCTGACTCTTGAAGGCTGTGAGGCCATCGAGGATGATCTGACGAAACTATACATCCTGTATCAATTGGGAGTCCGTGCTGTCGGTTTAACATGGAACTGGGCCAATGCTGTTGGGGATGGAGCGTTGGAGCCTAGAGGAGCCGGTCTGACGAAATTTGGCAGAGAGACAGTTCAATTCTTGAATGAACACAACATTTTGACAGATGTATCCCATTTATGTGAATGTTCATTCTGGGATACTATAGAAATTGCAAAATATCCAATTGCCTCTCATTCCAACACTTTCAGCTTATGTTCACACCCCAGGAATCTAAAAGATGAGCAGATTAAGGCGTTGATGAAGAGGAATGGAGTAATGGGCTTAACATTTGTTCCGCAATTCCTGAAGCAGAATGGGGAGGCGGAAGTTTCCGATATTCTCTCTCATCTCGACCATGTTTGTTCACTGGGCGGTGAAAATCATGTTGGCTTCGGTTCTGATTTTGATGGGATTTCCCAGACAGTAAAAGGTCTGTCATCCTACCGTGAGTACGAAAATCTAACTGAGATACTGCAAAAACATTATACTGAATCACAAGTGAAGAAATTCTTGTTCGAAAACTTTTATAAAGCACTGCCATAAGTACTCTAAGCAGTAAAAGGGTATCACCGAATGACAGAGGTGATACCCTTTTTTTGTTTAAGGCTCTTTTCGTAAACTTTGTTGCTATTTAAGAGTAACTTCGTAAGATAATCGCATTCTTCAAGCTAAAAGAAAAAGAGATGCTCCTCCGGTTACGGATAAATACCTTCCTTAGTATCTGGCATGAAAATTCTGCTCTTGAATATTTCCCGAAAAGCAAAGAAATGTGAAACAGACTCTTTAAAGACTTTTTTCTAAAAAGTATTGCTTTGAAAAGTGATTCGATCTTCCCCTTTCCCGTAGGAGGATTGGAGCGGAAGTCGTACGATCTCCTGCGGGACAGGTGAGACCCCGCAGGCGCATCCCAGGAGGCTCACCGCCCGCCCCGCGGAGTCGTACAGCTGGAGCGGAAATCCATTACTTCTCAATAGCAACAATATTTGCGAAAAGAGTCTTGTTTACAGCCAGGGACTTTCAAGCTTGGGGCTTTAAGCCTTAAAGTGAACATTTTGCAACAACTGTGTGCTTCTATTGTATCAGGGGTGAAAAAGCTTTATACTAGATTAACGTGCAATCCTTTTGTGAAATTATCAGCATTTATATAATAGAGTCGTTCTTATGGTGTGCCGCTGGTTTATGAATTAAACTGAAGCGGCGCAGGCGAGCAGGAAAGGAGTCATTTTCAATGAATGAAGAACAGCGAAAGCTTGGTCAGCAAGCGGCTGATCCTAAAGATAAAAAACCGAAAAAGACTATTCGAAGTATTTTCAAAGCGTATATATTCCCCCATCATTGAAAGATGCGAAAAAGCGGGGTAAAGAGTCTGTTCAATATCACAATGATTTTAAAATTGACGAAAAGTACCGCGGAATGGGAGACAATAAAAAATTCTATATCCGCACGTACGGCTGTCAAATGAATGAACATGATACAGAAGTAATGGCAGGAATATTCATGGCACTGGGCTATGAAGCGACGAATACTACTGAAGATGCTGATGTCATTCTTCTAAATACCTGCGCCATCCGTGAAAATGCTGAGAACAAAGTGTTTGGCGAATTAGGGCACTTAAAGCATTTGAAACGTGAAAAACCTGAACTTCTTATCGGGGTCTGCGGCTGTATGTCCCAAGAGGAATCGGTCGTCAACAAGATTCTGAAGACCTATCATCAGGTGGATATGATCTTTGGCACCCACAATATCCATCGTATTCCAAACATTTTATCCGATGCTTATATGTCTAAAGCAATGGTTGTGGAAGTATGGTCAAAAGAAGGCGATGTCATTGAAAACCTTCCTAAAGTCCGCCGCGGCAACATCAAGGCATGGGTAAACATCATGTACGGCTGTGACAAGTTCTGTACATACTGCATCGTTCCTTATACCAGAGGAAAGGAGCGGAGCAGAAGGCCGGAGGAAATCATTCAGGAAGTCCGCCACCTGGCAGCTCAGGGCTACCAGGAAATCACACTTCTTGGCCAGAATGTTAATGCATACGGCAAGGACATTGAAGACCTTGAGAACTATGGCCTTGGAGATTTGATGGACGAACTGCGGAAAATCGATATCCCAAGGATCCGATTTACGACGAGCCATCCGCGTGACTTTGACGATCATTTAATCGAAGTTCTTGCAAAGAAAGGAAACCTTGTCGAGCATATTCATCTGCCGGTACAATCCGGTTCATCTGATGTCTTGAAAATCATGGCACGAAAATATACTCGAGAAAGATTCCTGGAACTCGTAGGAAAAATCAAAGCAGCTATGCCGGATGTTGCGCTGACCACAGACATCATCGTCGGGTATCCGAATGAAACGGATGAACAATTCGAAGAAACACTTTCTCTATACCGGGAAGTCGGTTTTGAATCGGCCTTCACATATATCTACTCTCCAAGAGAAGGCACGCCTGCGGCAAAGATGAATGACAATGTTCCGATGGAAGTCAAGAAAGAACGTCTTCAGCGCCTTAATCAGATGGTCAATGAATATTCTAAAGAAGCACTTAAAGACTACGAAGGCAGAATTGTGGAAGTGCTGGTAGAAGGAGAAAGCAAAAAGAACCCAGAAGTCCTTGCGGGGTATACACGCCGAAGCAAGCTGGTAAACTTTAAAGCTCCTAAAACGGCCATCGGCAAAATCGTAAAAGTAAAGATAACTGATGCAAAATCTTGGTCTCTCAGCGGTGAAATGGTTGAGGAAGGCCGGATTGGCTCAGAATTTCAAGAAGTTGCAGAGGTGAAATAATATGGCTAAATATACAAAAGACGATATTATGAAAAGAGCAGCTGATCTGGCAAACATGATCGCTGAAACGGAAGAAGTGGATTTCTTCAAACGTGCAGAAGCGCAAATCCATGAAAACCAAAAAGTACGGGAAATGATCGCCAGCATTAAAAGCTTGCAAAAACAAGCAGTCAACTTCCAGCACTATGGTAAAGCAGAAGCGTTAAAGATGGTTGAAGCAAAAATTGAAAAACTGGAAGATGACATCGATGCGATTCCAGTGGTCCAAGAGTTCAAGCAGTCACAAGTAGATGTGAACGACTTGCTTCAGATTGTAGCATCAACAATTTCCAACACAGTAACGGATCAGATCCTTACTTCTACAGGCGGTGACCTTTTAAGAGGAGAAACAGGATCGCAAGTGAAAAATTCGGCTCCCGGCAGCTGTTCATAATCAACAAAAAGAAGCGCTATCTTCATGGTATGATTCCTGAAGATGGCGCTTCTTGTGTTTAGTATGAGATTTTCTAGCCTTTTCTTCTTTTGTCATTGTTTTTCTTTCATGAGTGCTGAACTGCAAAGCATTCCCTCTTAGACGTGTCACGTCCCTGCCTTCTGTTCTGAGCAGATGTTCGCGCTTCTTTCTGGCCATGCTTTTAGCCATAGTAATCACCTCTTATAGAAATTCCCCGCACAGGAGGTATTTCTATTTAACCATGAACAGAGGAGGGAAGGAAGCCTTTTTGAATTTAACCGCCCTTTTCCTGCTTGAAGTCTGCTGTGGGTATCCAGTCAGAAAGTTATTTTGTCAGTTCAAGGATGAGCATTAATGGAATCCTTGTTCTTCTTTTATATTCCTCCTCATCACTGAAAAATTCCCTCCTTGGAGCAGCTTCCTTTACATTTTTTATGGTGAAACCTGCTGACAGCATAAGAGAAAAATATTCTTCAATCGTACGGTGGTATTTAACAACTGAATGATCCATCCAGGCTTCTACCCTTTTTCCTGATTCGAAATAGTTATCGACTATCCAGTGGGTACGTTTTTCTTTCCCGGAAAAATGATCGAAAGTGGATGTCAGTACAGGATGCATCACTGAGAACACAAACTTTCCTCCAGGCTTAACTGCTGCATAGACTTCCTTCACCAGGGACTCAAGGTTCTCTATATAGTGGAGAACCATACGGGAAATGATGAGATCATACTCGTTTTGGTTTAATTCAAGGTTCTCGAGATCACCTAAACGGATAGAAGCTTGTGGGGAGCTGGTTGTGGAGACAGCTGTTTCCACCATGTTTTTTGACCCGTCAATTCCAGTGTAGTGACCTGCACCTTTAGAAAGCAGTTCCTTGCCGAATGTTCCATCACCACAGCCGAGATCAAGAATCTCCTTATTACGCACATCCCCGATCAGTTTTAAAATGACGGGAGCCTCCATGGCATTGTTAGGACTTTCTTTACTTTGTCTGCGGGACATGAAATTTTCATAGAACTCTTTCTCCTCGTATACGCTTGCACCTTTATGTAACAAAACGATTCCTCCCATAAATGAAGTCTTTTTTTCTCTAACCATCATATTATATAACGGAAACAGATTCCTTCTTTTTTGAATAATTTCTTCCTGCGAAAATTCCGAATGGCATTCTTGAAATGGGAAAATGGGAACATTCACTATATTGAAGCATACAATGAACTATCTCGAAACTAATTTGTCACCGATCAAAAAATACTCGCACAAACGTCTAGACGCCCGCATAAGATGAATTGAAAATGAATGAGGAGGTACGCTCGAATGGCAGAATACAGAGAGATTATTACCAAAGCGGTCGTAGCGAAGGGACGTAAATTCACTCAATCCCATCATACGATTAGCCCGCCGCATCATCCATCGAGCATTTTAGGCTGCTGGATTATAAATCACACGTACGAAGCCCACAAAGTCGGCAAGAAAGTCGAAATATCCGGTTTCTACGAGATTAACGTCTGGTATTCACATGATGACAATCGAAAAACTTCTGTAGTAACAGAGAAAGTGGAGTATTGTGACGTCATCAAATTGAAATACCGTGATCCTGACTGCTTAGATGATAAAGAGGTAAAAGCAATTGTACTGCAGCAGCCTAACTGTGTGGAAGCGGTTATTTCACCAAACGGCAATAAAATCATCGTACATGTAGAGCGAGAATTCCAAGTCGAAGTCATCGGCGAAACAAAGGTCTGTGTACTGGTCAATCCGGATGGCTGCGATGATGACTGGGATTGCGACTTCGATGATGACGATTTTGAAGAGCTCAACCCGGACTTCCTGGAAGGGCTTGACGAAGAATAACGGAGACTAGGAAGACGGCCTCTTCCTAGTTTTTTTATTACTTAAGAAATTATAAAATCACATTCAGTGGATTACTTATAGCCAGGATATCCACGTACAGCTTAAGCTCTTGAGGTAAAAAAACTCTCAGAGAATAAAAGGAAAGACCGCCTTTTTTCTCTGAGGAACTTTTACCTGTCTGGGCTGATCCAGGTGCTTGGGCTTTTGTTCTCTGTAAGATGCAGTGATGAAGCTGCGTCTTTTAGTTATGTTTTAACACTTTTTCGGAAGTTTGCGGCTTGGACTATATTTAGTTTGATTCCTTAGAAAAAAAGAGTAGTATGATTTAAGAAGATCTGTTTTTTATAGTGATGGATAGGCTGTCTCTGATGACATAATGGGTGGTAGGGTTTACTTTAGATTCAGCCGTTTTGTACATTCATCGCCGTGAAAACAGAAAAGGCATTGATGAGGAGGGTTAAAATGCAATTTGAAATGATCGGATTGGACCATGTCCAGTTGACGGCTCCTAAAGGCTCTGAGGAAAAAGCGCGTAAGTTTTATGGAGAGGTTCTTGGCCTGAAGGAAATGGTGAAGCCTGAAAAACTGAAATCAAGCGGAGGCTGCTGGTTCATATGCGGAAGCCAGGAATTACATATCGGAGTAGAAGCTGAATTTACCCCCGCGGTGAAAGCACATCCCGGGATTGTGGTGAAAAATATTGAAGCGGTGGTAAGCCGCCTGGAAGAGAGCGGTTATCAAGTTAAAGAGGATACCCGCATAGCAGACAGGAAGAGAATCTTCGTTAATGACCCCTTTGGAAACAGAGTGGAATTTCTTGAATACTATTAAAGAGCAAGCCGTTTTCCTTGAGGGGGAGGCGGCTTATTTTTTCTCTGTTGCTCTAGAGACCCAAGGAACGGAAAATTTCAGAAGTGACGGGTGTCAAGGGACGTTCTAGAGACCCGAGGAACGGAAATTTCAGCTGTAATGGGTGTCAAGGACCGCTCTAGAGACCCAAGCAACGGAAAATTCAACAGTCAAGGGTCTCAAGGGACGTTCTAGAGACCCAAGGAACGGAAAATTCAGCAGTGACGGGTGTCAAGGACTGCTCTAGAGACCCAAGCAACGGAAAATTCAACAGCCAAGGGTCTCAAGGGACGTTCTAGAGACCCAAGGAACAAAAATTTCAGCTGTAAAAGGTGTCAAGGACCTCCGTTTAAAACGAAAAATCTCAGTTTCTAGGGGAAAGGGTCGTCTCATACACAAGCAACAGTTTAGAAGAAAACAGCCTTTAAAAGAGGCAGTTATGGTGAATACACTCTAATTATTCAGTCCCGCACACTTTTTCCACGAATTACAGCCTCTTTCTGTTCTCTTCCTGTTGTTTCCTTCAATATAAAAAAAGGACAGGCTGTGCTATAATTAATGTTTGTAGATTACTAGATAAGATCGGAAAGGTTTGGTTGGCCAATGGCGACATACACTCCAATGATTATGCAATACTTAAAAGTGAAGGCAGAGTATCAGGATGCCTTTTTGTTTTTTCGATTAGGCGATTTTTATGAAATGTTCTTTGAGGATGCCATCAAAGCTTCCCAGGAACTTGAAATAACATTGACAAGCCGCGACGGAGGAAGCACAGAGAAAATCCCTATGTGCGGAGTGCCTTACCATTCAGCGCCAAATTACATAGAGCAGCTGATCGAAAAAGGCTTTAAAGTGGCAATATGCGAACAGACTGAAGATCCCAAACAGGCTAAAGGAGTCGTGAAAAGAGAAGTAGTGCAGCTTATCACTCCAGGTACCGTAATGGATGGGAAAGGGCTTCAGGATAAAGAGAATAACTATATTGCTTCCATCAGTATCTTTGATGATGAAACGGCGGTATTGGCCTACAGTGACTTATCGACTGGGGAAACAAGGGTGACACAGTTAACCTCCCGTTTTGATGATGCGATTAATGAACTGGCAACGATCGGTGCAAAGGAAGTTGTTGTAGACACACAGTTTAATGAAGAATTGAAAAAAAGCATGATTGACAGGAATGGAGTCACGATTTCCTATGGTAATGAAACGGAAATCACTGACAGCTTTAGTATGCTTATCGATGAGTTGAAACAGGACAAGCTGAAGGTTGCTGTTTGCAGACTCTTAAACTATTTATTCAAAACACAGAAGAGGAGCCTGGATCATCTTCAGAAGGTGGAAACCTATCAAATTCACCAATTCATGAAAATCGATTATTATTCCAAGCGCAATCTGGAACTGACCGAAACAATCCGTTCTAAAGGAAAGAAAGGTTCTTTACTGTGGCTGCTTGATGAAACCATGACAGCCATGGGAGCCAGAATGCTTAAACGCTGGATCGACCGCCCGCTGATCGATCAGGAAGAAATCGAGAAGAGGCACAGCCTTGTCGAGCTTTTGCAGGAGCGTTTCTTTGAAAGAGAAGATATCAGGGAACTGCTTAAGGAAGTTTATGACCTTGAGCGGCTGGCCGGACGAGTGGCTTTTGGAAATGTAAATGCCAGAGACCTTATCCAACTAAGAAAATCACTTTCCCAGATTCCGCTGCTTAAAAATCTTTTCAGCGAGCTGGGGCATGAAATAGCAGATGAAATGCTGAAAGCAATCGACCCATGTGAAGAGCTGACGGTTACACTTCAAGATTCTCTTCATGAACAGCCGCCGCTCTCCATTAAAGAAGGAAACATCATCAAGGACGGCTTCCATGAAGAATTGGATCAGTACCGTGATGCGAGCAGAAACGGAAAGAACTGGATTGCCCAGCTTGAAAGAGAAGAACGGGAAAGAACCGGAATCCGATCGTTAAAGGTTGGTTATAACCGGGTGTTCGGCTATTACATTGAGGTTACCAGAGCTAATCTTGGCGCCTTGGAAGAGGGCCGATATGAGCGCAAGCAGACACTGACCAATGCAGAACGATTCATCACTCCTGAATTGAAAGAGAAAGAAGCGCTGATTCTGCAAGCTGATGAAAAGTGTATCGACCTCGAGTATAACTTGTTCCTCGAACTCAGGGAAACGGTCAAAGAATATATCCCGCGCTTACAGAAACTCGCGAGGATTGTTAGTGAAATCGATGTGCTGCAGTGTTTTGCAACGGTGAGTGAGAAGAGGCATTATGTGAAGCCTTCCTTTAACCGTGAAAGAAGGATCGTCATTAAAGATGGCCGCCATCCAGTGGTTGAAAAAGTGATGGATGCACAAGAATATGTCCCGAATGACTGTTATATGGATCAAGAGAGGGAGATTCTGCTGGTTACGGGGCCCAATATGTCCGGTAAAAGCACATATATGAGGCAGCTGGCCCTTACCGCCATACTCGCTCAAATCGGTTGTTACGTACCGGCTAGTGAAGCCAGCCTGCCGATTTTCGATCAGGTCTTTACCCGGATAGGCGCAGCTGATGACCTGATTTCTGGACAGAGTACCTTCATGGTAGAAATGCTGGAGGCGAAAAATGCCATCACTAACGCTACACAGGACAGTTTGATTCTTTTTGATGAAATCGGAAGGGGAACTAGTACTTACGATGGCATGGCCCTCGCCCAGGCAATCATTGAATACATTCATGAAGGAATCAAAGCCAAGACGTTATTTTCAACTCATTATCACGAACTCACGATACTGGAGCAAGAGCTGGAAAACGTGAAGAATATCCATGTCAGTGCCATGGAACATAACGGAAACCTTGTATTTCTCCATAAAATCAAAGAAGGCGCAGCTGATAAGAGCTACGGAATCCACGTTGCCCAGTTGGCTGAGCTGCCAGAAAAACTAATTTTCAGAGCAAATGAAATTTTAGAGAAGCTGGAAAAAAAGGCAGGTCATACGATTGAAAGCAAAGGGACATTCCAGCAAAATCAAGTCGCTGAAAAAGCAGCTGGAGAGCAGCCTGCACAGCTATCTTTTTTCCAAGAAGACAAAGCGGCAGCACAAGGCGGCAGTGGTTTAAGCAGAAAAGAAAGAAAGCTGCTGGAGGAATTGAAATCCTTCGACATTCTTGAAATGAATCCGTTGCAGGCAATGAATGCGCTCTATGACCTGACAAAAAAAATTGAAAAAATAAGGAGGTGGGAACATGGGGAAGATTTTTCAGCTTGATGATGCCCTGTCTAATAAGATAGCAGCAGGCGAGGTTGTAGAAAGACCGGCTTCCGTTGTGAAAGAGCTCTTGGAGAATGCCATTGATGCCAATGGGAATGTCATTGAGATCCATGTGGAAGAAGCAGGCCTTGCTTCGATACGTATTATAGACAATGGAGATGGAATCCTCGAGGAGGATGTCCTGACCGCCTTCAGCAGGCATGCCACAAGCAAAATCAAGGATGAAAACGACTTGTTCCGAATCCGGACCCTTGGTTTCAGAGGGGAGGCACTTCCAAGTATCGCATCCGTTTCTCATCTCGATATGCATACGAGCACAGGGGAAGGACCTGGAGTGAAGATTAAGCTGCAGGGAGGAAAGGTCCTTTCTCAGGAGAAGTCTTCGAGCAGGCGGGGAACGGATATAATGGTATCGAATCTCTTTTTCAATACCCCTGCCCGCTTGAAATATATGAAAACCATTCACACAGAGCTTGGAAATATTACGGATGTGACGAATCGAATAGCCCTTTCCCATCCTGATATTTCGATTAAGCTCGTCCACAATGGAAAAACCTTGCTTCATACCAACGGAAATGGAGATGTCCGGCAGGTGCTGGCGGCTATCTACGGCACCAATATTGCCAGAAAAATGGTGAAGGTCGAAGCTTCATCACTGGATTTCTCGGTCAAAGGGTATATCTCCCTTCCTGAAATCACAAGGGCTTCAAGGAACTATATTTCTACGATGATCAATGGCAGGTTCATCAAGAATTATGGTTTAGCCAAAGCGATTGGAGAAGGATATCACACTCTCTTGCCCATAGGCAGATATCCAATTGTTCTGCTGTCGATCGAGATGGATCCCTTATTAGTGGATGTCAACGTGCATCCTTCTAAGATGGAAGTGAGAATCAGCAAAGAACCTGAGCTGTTTGAACTGGTCTCCAGTGCAATCAAGGATTCCTTTAAAACCAAAGAACTTATTCCGTCCGGTTACAAGGAACCAAAGCCGATAAAGCCCCAGTCTGAACAGACAGCTTTGACATTGGATCACCTAACGAAAGAAAAATTAAAGCAGAGGTACCGGAAAGAAGCTTCCAGCAAGAGAAACTGCCTCCTAAAGAAGTCATGGAAATGCTTTATAAAAATCCTGTTGAAGATACCCGCCAGAAAGAAGAAGCTTCTGTGATTTATGAGGAGAAACTGGAAGTAGAAGAGAACCCTTCTGAAATACCGCATGTGGAAGAGGAAGAACCGAAGGCCACAAGGGTCCCGCCGTTATATCCTGTCGGCCAAATGCACGGAACTTATATCTTTGCACAGAACGAAAACGGCCTCTACATCATTGACCAGCATGCCGCACAGGAACGGATCAAATATGAATACTTTAGAGAAAAGGTCGGAAAAGTGGAGAATGAGCTTCAGGAAATGCTGGTACCGATCACACTTGAATATTCCGCGGATGAGTATATGAAAATCGTTGAACACAAAGAAGAGCTTGAAAAGGTCGGTGTCTTCCTGGAGGAGTTCGGCTACAACAGCTTCATCATCCGCTCACATCCACAATGGCTGCCCGCCGGCCAGGAAGGTGAGTTGATCGATGAAATGATTGAGCAGCTGCTTAACATGAAAAAGGTGGATATCAAAAAACTTCGTGAAGAAGCGGCCATCATGATGAGCTGCAAGGCCTCCATCAAGGCAAACCAGTACTTGAGGAACGAAGAAATATCAGCGCTGCTCGATGAACTGAGACGCTCTGAAGATCCATTCACATGTCCGCACGGCCGCCCGATTATCATCCATTATTCAGTCTATGAAATGGAGAAAATGTTCAAGCGGATTATGTAGGGAAAGAGGGCTTATACGCTTTGGCGTATAAGCCCTCTTTTTTGAAACTCGCTAATAAGAGGTTTTTCTGTTACAGCATGAATTTTTTCAGTATCTGAAATTTTATACAGCAAGAAGAACGCTTATACAGCATGAAAACTGAGAGTTCGTGAAATGATGTGGTAAACAGAGGGGTTAAACAGCATGAAACCATGAAGTATGAGAAATGATGTGGTAAACAGAGAGTCTAAACAGCATGAAAACATAGAGTAGGAGAAATGATGTAGTAAAAAGAGAGTTTAAACAGCATGAAACCATAAAGTATGAGAAATGATGTGGTAAACAGAGAGTTTGAACAGCATGAAATTATAGAGTATGAGAAATGATGTGGCAAACAGGGGATTTAAACAGCATGAAACCATAAAGTTTCAGCTCGCTCCGCCAGCGCAGTGCATCATCTCAGAGATTTCTCAATTTAATGTCCCTCGCCCTGGCTCCAAAGGACATCAAGTAAGAATTTTCTTCTTATGAATTCAACACTCCGCCGGTATAACTCTAAATGCCCGTAAGAAATAAACTCAGGAAAAAACCAAACAGACAAAACCATCTCAAAAGACAGCAGATCACAAAAGTAATATAATTATCATCAGGAAAGAGGTGTCACGATGACATTCAATGGCCAAAAAATTCTACCGGCAGTCAGGTCGATGAAAGATTTCGATAAAATGCTAAAAACGAATTATGAATATGGTGTGTTCCTTGATCTGCATATCGGAATGCTGAAAACGGTTTATCAGTATGCGAAGGAAAATAACCGTAAGATGTTCTTGCATTTGGATTTGATTCAGGGCTTGAAGGGTGATGAATATGGAGCGCAGTATGTTTGCCAGGAAATCAAGCCATACGGCATCATATCAACGAAGGGAAATGCGATCCAGCAAGCGAAGAAGAAAGGCGTCATTGCGATTCAGCGCGCGTTTGTTCTAGACAGCTCCGCGATGGAGAGAAGTATGGAACTAGTGAAGCATTCTAATCCTGATTATATTGAACTTCTTCCAGGTGTTATTCCAAAAGTGATCAAAACCATCAAAACGGAAACAGGTAAGCCTGTGTTTGCCGGTGGTTTGATCGATACGGTCAATGAAGTCGAAGAAGCGATTGAAGCAGGTGCGTCAGCCATAACGACGTCCAATAGAGAACTATGGAAGCACTTCAATCCGGATAAGGGGATTTGACAACGTTTCCATAATCTATTAATCTTAAAACAAGTTAATGATTCGTGAAATGAGACAAGAGACTCACACAGTTTATCGCCAGCGATAGTTGTGTGGGTTTTTCTGCTTTTTTTCAGAATCACAAGAGAACATTACTTGAAGAAGGAGTGGGAGCATTGGCAGAATACATATTATCATTAGACCAGGGGACGACCAGTTCGAGGGCGATCCTTTTTAACAAGAAAGGCAAGATTGTTCATACCTCACAAAAGGAATTCACCCAGCATTTCCCTCAGCCAGGCTGGGTGGAACATAATCCAAATGAGATATGGGGATCGATTCTGGCTGTAATTGCTTCGGTGCTTTCAGAGTCTTCTGTAAAGCCTGAAGAAATTGCAGCCATCGGGATCACTAATCAAAGGGAGACTACTGTGGTGTGGGATAAGCATACAGGTGAACCGGTTTATAATGCGATTGTCTGGCAGTCCAGACAGACCTCGGGGATATGTGAGGAACTTAAGGAAAACGGTCACCAAGATACTTTCCTCAGCAAGACCGGCCTCTTGATTGATGCTTATTTTTCAGGAACGAAAGTGAAGTGGATCCTTGATAATGTGGATGGAGCAAAGGAAAAAGCAGAAAAAGGGGATCTCCTCTTCGGCACGATGGATACTTGGCTGATCTGGAAGCTTACCGGCGGAAAATCACATGTCACCGACTATTCCAATGCCTCAAGGACTCTGATGTACAATATTTATGATTTGAAGTGGGACCAGAATCTCCTGGATATACTGGGCATTCCGGCAAGCATGCTTCCGGAGGTTAAGCCTTCTTCTGAGGTTTATGGGAAAACGGTACCTTACCATTTCTTCGGAAAGGAAGTACCGATTGCCGGAGTGGCGGGAGATCAGCAAGCGGCATTGTTCGGCCAGGCGTGCTTCACGGAAGGGATGGCCAAAAACACATACGGAACGGGCTGTTTTATGCTGATGAATACAGGTGAAAAAGCAGTGAAGTCTGAGCATGGGCTTCTGACCACGATTGCCTGGGGATATAACGGTAAGGTGGAATATGCATTGGAGGGAAGCATTTTTGTAGCGGGGTCTGCCATCCAATGGCTCAGGGATGGACTGAGGATGATCAAAGATGCAAGTGAAACACAAGCCTATGCGGAGAGAACTGAAGGCAACGATGGTGTGTATGTAGTGCCGGCGTTTGTGGGGCTGGGCACTCCTTATTGGGACAGTGACGTCAGGGGAGCAGTCTTTGGATTAACACGCGGAACCTCTAAAGAACACTTTATCCGCGCCGTATTAGAATCCCTCGCCTATCAAACGAAAGATGTACTTACCGCGATGGAAGCTGATTCAGGGCTGTCCTTGAAAACGCTGCGAGTGGATGGAGGAGCGGTTAAAAATGACTTTTTAATGCAGTTTCAAGCTGATATTCTCGATACAGCTGTAGAGCGGCCTGAGGTAAATGAAACGACGGCGTTAGGAGCAGCCTACCTTGCAGGACTTGCTGTCGGGTATTGGAATGATACCAGTGAGATTACAGCGCAGTGGAACCTTGACCGGAAATTTGATCCTGCCATGCAAGCGGAAGATATAGAAAAGCATTACGGCGGTTGGCAAAAGGCAGTGAAGGCGGCAATGGCTTTTAAATAGGTTCTTTCCGTAAACTTTGTTGCTATTTGTTATTAATACCGAAAAATATCAATCTCAAGAAGGAAAAAAATACGGTAATATCGAAAAGAAAAGAGCTACTCCTCCCGATAAGAGATAAAACTCTTAGTACCCGGGGATATCCGAAAACAGCCTTTAAATAAAACCAAGACATAACATTTTTAAAAATCTGAAGGTTATGGTATTATAAACACAAGTTAATAAACGGTTAGAGAATCTAGAGAGACCTGACAACATTATGCTGCTTTCATAATGTTTGTTCACGGTCTCTTTTTTTATTGCATACAACAGAAGCGGAGGAATGACAGATGAGTTTTTCGAGCTTGCAAAGAAGCCAAATCAAAGAAAAGTTAAAGAACGACCATTTTGACATCACGATCATTGGGGGAGGCATTACAGGAGCCGGAATCGCTTTGGATGCAGCGAATCGCGGCATGAAGGTCGCACTCGTGGAAATGCAGGACTATGCTGCCGGAACTTCCAGCCGTTCGACCAAGCTGGTTCACGGAGGTTTACGGTATTTAAAGCAATATGAAGTGAAAATGGTTGCCGAGGTTGGAAAGGAAAGAGAGATCGTGTACGAAAACGCTCCTCATGTTACAACGCCCGAATGGATGCTGCTGCCGATCCATAAGGGCGGGACCTTCGGAAGATTCAGCACCTCCATAGGATTACGGGTATATGATTATCTTGCCGGTGTAAAGAAGCTTGAACGAAGAAAAATGCTTTCTTCATCTGAAACGCTGGAAAAGGAGCCTCTTGTCAAGCGGGAAGGACTTAAAGGTGGAGGCTATTATGTTGAATACCGGACGGATGATGCCAGGCTGACAATCGAAACGATGAAGAAGGCGGTTGAGCATGGAGCAGCTGCTTTGAATTATGTGAAAGCTGAGCATTTCATTTACGAGGATAAAAAGGTAAAGGGAATTCAAGCCAAGGATGTGCTCTCAGGAGAAACATTTGAGATTCACTCTGAAACAGTTGTCAATGCCTCTGGACCCTGGGTGGATGAAGTAAGGAAAAAAGATTACTCAACCAATAATAAAAAGCTTCGTCATACAAAAGGGGTACACATTGTGATAGACCAGGAAAAATTCCCTTTGAAGCAAGCCGTTTACTTTGATACACAGGACGGCAGGATGGTATTCGCTATACCCAGAGAAGGAAAAGCATATGTCGGCACAACCGATACATTTTTTGAAGGAGATGTCACTTCCCCGAAAATGACAGAGGGGGACAGGGAATACCTGCTCAATGCTATTCACTATATGTTTCCTTATGTAAAAGTCACAAAAGAAGATGTAGAGTCGAGCTGGGCAGGCATACGGCCGTTAATTTATGAGGAAGGAAAAGACCCTTCTGAAATTTCCCGCAAAGATGAAGTCTGGGAAGGGGACAGCGGCTTGGTTACTATAGCAGGCGGGAAGTTGACGGGGTACCGGAAAATGGCGGAGCATGTGGTTGACCTCATTGCCAAGAGATTAAAGCAGCAAACTAAGAGAGATTTTCCAGGCTCCAGCACTAAACATCTTCCGTTATCCGGCGGAGATTTCGGGGGATCATCAGGATTCCAAAACTTTATTGATAAGAAAGCAATGGAAGCGGAACAATTCGGGTTAAGCATTGATGAAGGACGAAAACTTGTTGAACAGTATGGATCGAACGCAGACGAACTTTTCAAAATGGCTCATTCTTACAAAAAGACAACAAAGTATGCTAATAATGAACTGCCTGCCGAAATATATGCCATGCTCCTTTATTCCATCAATGAAGAAATGACCGTCACGCCAATCGATTTCTTCATGAGAAGGACAGGTAAACTGTTTTTCAATATAGAATGGGTGAAGCAGTGGAAAAAAGAGGTTGTCGACATGATGGCTATCCTGCTTGACTGGAAACCGGAATTAAAGAGGCAATATCTCATTGACCTGGACAATGCAATTAGAGATGCACAAGTGCCGGTGATGTAACCAGGAACTAACATAAAAACCAGTAGTCCAATGAGAAGCTGCCTGATCTTTTTCTTAATAAAAACCGTTCTGTGTCATGCACAGGACGGTTTATTTGTGTTTAAGGAAAGAGTGAAGGGCTGGAGCTTTACTCTCTTAATGATGAATCAATAATCTGAATGCTATGGAATACTAAGTAAAGATTTTTTTTGTGGTAAAATTAGTAAATATAAACTGGTTACAAGTGAGTTATAGAAAAGAGTGTTTAATATTTGGCAAATTGGAACAGATCAATTTCTATATTAATAGATTTTACTAAGGAGAAACAGATATGAATATAATGGCTGCACGAACAGCGGACTTAGATGCACTAGCACAGATAGACAGGGAAGTTATCGGTAACAAGAGCAGAAGGGATTTCATTGAGAAAGCTATTAATCTTGAAAACTGTATTATTGTAAAAGAAGATAACGAGATTGCCGGATTTTTAGTTTACGATTGTAATTTTTTTGACTGTGCTTTTATAGCTTTGATAATTGTGTCTAAAAGCAAAAGACGAAAGGGATATGCCAGTGAATTACTGAATTACATGGCAGATCATTCTCCTACTCAAAAAATATTCTCCTCTGCCAATCAATCTAACCACAGTATGCATCAGGTGTTTGAATCTAATGGCTTTGTAAAGAGTGGTTTAGTGGAAAACCTGGACGATGGAGACCCGGAGATTATTTATTATAGACTGAAAAAAGGCAGCAATCTTAAGTAAACAAATTGTATAGCTTTTAAAATTATTCATATTCATTGAAGGAGGGGCGTAAATGAACCAAAAGAGCTTTAGTGAAAAAAACCAGTTGGGCTGGAACCAGTCAACTTATCAGGCTTGGGTTAATCGTCACGGTATGCCTCAGGAGTATGCCCAAGTGTTAAAAGCAAACCCGGAAAAGAAGGTTAGCCACTATCTTAAATATATGGGTAATATAAAGGGGAAGAGAATTGCCAACCTTTTAGGTTCTAAAGGAAACAAAGCTGTTTCACTTGCATTATTGGGAGCGGAATTAACTGTAGTGGATATTTCTGAAGGAAATAAGCGGTATGCAACTGAATTGGCTGAAGCAGCCGGAATACACATTCACTATTTAGTATGTGATGTTTTAGAAATACCACCTCAAGAAAAGCTGCAGAATTTTGATATTGTCCTTATGGAAGTCGGTGTTTTGCATTATTTCGTTGAACTTGACCCGCTTTTTGAATTGATATCAAGTATGTTAAAACCAGGCGGTAAATTAATTTTAAGAGACTATCATCCTCTGGTTACTAAATTAATGCGTCTAGAGAATAATAATTTAGTTGCAAACGGAAATTATTTTGATGAAGAGCTTCAAGAAGTAGAAGCAGCTTTTAGCAAGCTGTTATCAGAGAAGGAACGTGAATCACTAGTAAAAAATATAATACGGAGATGGTCTTTAGGCGAAATTGTCACGAAGCTGGCCGGAACTGGTTTGACAATTGAATGCTTAGAAGAAGAAGAGGGTATCCGGTGGGCATTTCCTGAAAATTCTCCTGAAGGGATAGAGAATAGAATTCCGGGTCTTTTTACAATTCTAGCGTCAAAATAGTTGCCTTTAAAGAGGAACAACTCAAACGCAGGAAGGCTATGATAATGAATATTGTGCTTTCAGTATGTTAAAAAAGCAGGGTGAAAATTTATACTAACTCTTCTTATTACTTTCAAAGTTTTTATCGGCTTTTATGTTGAAGTTATGCATTGTTTATCTAAGGCCTCTGGGGTAATCCACACTCCATAGTCTGGGAGGAAAACAGGTTGAATGAATCACACGTTTCGTAGGTACCTAAGAAAAGTTCTTTTTTTATTCCAAAAGGCTTTAATAAAGGCTGTTTTCGCAAATATTATGGCTTTCGGATATCCCCGGATACTAAGAGTTTTATCTTTATCGAGGGAGAGTTTTTTCTTTTCGGTGTTACCAGTTTTTACCCCTCTTAATATGGTTATTTTTTTGAGCTTAGTATTAAATAGCAACAAAGCTCACGAAAAAGCCTTAATAAATCTAAAAAAGACCCGTCCATAGACGAGTCTTCAAATTACCCATTGGAAGTACGATAATTTTTTCCTTCATCAGGCTTCTTGAAGTTGTTTTCCCAAATTCTCTTTACAGGCTTTGGCAGCTGTTTAACGGCACCAACTGTATATTGAATGTTATCTTTCTTTGTATCAATATCCTCTTTGATTTCCTGGCTGTGTGTAGAAAGTTCATTGGTCTCCTCCTGCAGGGTCTGCGCTCTTTGCTGCAGGCTCTCTACCGTTTTATTCAAGTGGTTGATGGTCGGTTTGGTTTCCTTCATGAACTTAAAGCCTTTATATCCCAGGTATGCAATCGAGAGAACAAATAGGGCTATGCTTGCGTAAACAATAATCATGGAATACCTCCTAAATTTCTGCTGATTTCAAGGGTAAGTTATTCTTTGTATTTTTGTTTACCCTTTATGTTGTGAATAAAACGGTCTTTTGCGAGTAGGAAAACAGTGGAAATATACATTGCCTTTCTTAAAACAATAAGCTATAATAAAATCAAAATTTTTTTAATATTATGCAATGATGAAGAAGAGTATGCATGGATAAGACTTTAGAGAGCTGATGGCTGGTGGGAATCAGTGTCGGACCATGTTGAATGGGCTTCGGAGCATCCATGCCGAACAAATAGGCAGGCGGAGAGTTCTACCGTTAAAAGGAACAGAGAGCATATAATCAGCTCTTTTAAAGATTACCTTTTTTATTTGGGTAAACGAAGGTGGCACCGCGGGTTTCTCGTCCTTTTTTGGATGGGGGCTTTTTTATTTGGCTCTTTTCGTAAAATTTGTTGCTATCCGATACTAATTCTGAAAAAATAACCATGATTGACCGGAATAACCTGGTAATCATGAAAAGAAAAGAGCTACTCTCGCCGTTTTGAGAGAGAACCCTTAGTATCCAGGGAAAAATCCGGCTCTTAGGATTTTTCCGAGCAACAATGTATGCGAAAACAGCCTTTTATATTTAGGAGGAATTTATATGGAAAGACCAACAGCACTAACAGGGATAAAACCCACAGGGCACCCTCATCTGGGGAATTATATCGGCGCGATCAAGCCAGCACTTGAAATGGCAAAAGACAACACATCACAAGGGATTTACTTCATTGCGGACTACCATGCCTTAAACTCTGTGCAGGACCGCAAAAAATTTAAAGAGTACACCTACGAAATCGCGGCGGCTTGGCTTTCATTAGGGTTGGATCCGGAAAAGGTGATTTTTTACAGACAATCAGATGTTCCTGAAATTCTTGAACTCCACTGGATTCTCTCCTGTATGACACCTAAAGGATTAATGAACCGGGCACACGCTTATAAAGCCAAAGTCGAAGAAAACATGGCAGAAGGAAACGACTCTGATGCTGGTGTCAACATGGGACTGTTTACTTATCCAATTCTAATGGCTGCGGATATCTTGCTTTTTAACTCAGATAAGGTTCCTGTTGGAAAAGATCAGGTTCAGCATGTGGAAATCGCAAGAGATATCGCGGAAAACTTCAATCGTACTTTCGGAGAAGCCGTTAAGCTGCCTCAATATGTGATTGAAGAAGAGACTGCTGTCATACCCGGGCTTGATGGAAGAAAGATGAGTAAAAGTTATGGAAACACCATCCCGCTTTTTGCAGAAGAAAAAGCTCTGAAAAAGCTCGTTAATAAAATTGTAACGGATTCTACTCCCCCGGAAGAGCCAAAGGAAGTGAAGGGTTCCTCGCTGTTCACTCTTTATAAAGAGTTTGCGGCTGCTGCTGAAGCTGATTCCATGAAAGAGAAGTACAAACAAGGAATCGGCTGGGGCCAAGTAAAAAAGAAGTGTTCGAAGTCATGAACAGGGAACTGAGCGAACCTCGCCAGAAGTATTATGAATATCTCGACAATAAGCAGGAAATTGATAAGTTTCTTGAACGAGGGGCAGAAAGGGCAAGAAGCATTGCGTCTGTTCAACTCAAAAAAATCAAAGAAATGATCGGCTGCTAATGATAGGGGGGAATCGATATGCAGCTGCAGTTTTACAGTGAAAAAGTGAAAGCCGAGCTATATAAGTTCTCACTTGCAGAAGAACAGCATCAATTTACGGCTTTGCCTTCAGAAGCATTAGAAATTGAAGACCGAAATAGACATCCAGTCGTCATAATGGATGGGGACAGGGCAGTTGGTTTTTTGTTCTTCATAAAGGAACAGTTGTAAAAGACTATTCACTTGATACCAATGCCTTATTATTACGGGCTTTTTCCATTAATGAGATACAGCAGGGAAAAGGATATGCCAAAGCTGCCATGAAATTGCTGCCTTCGTTCGTCCTGGAACATTTTCCTGAAACAAGTGAAATCGTCCTGGCTGTGAATGAAAGAAATTCAGCAGCGAGAACACTATACATGAAGTCAGGCTTTAAAGATAATGGAAAGAAACTTATGGGAAGGAAAGGCTTGCAGTCCATATTGACATACAAATTAGATCAAAAAAGGTAGAAGCTTATTTTGCTTCTACCTCTTTTTTGCGTTTAATGATGCTTCAGCCATCTTTATCATTTCTCTTACCATACTCCCGCCAATCTTCCCGCCGACTTTTCCAGCTTCCCGAGCGCTTAGCTCACCATTATAACCTTTGGTTAAGGAAATACCCTGCTCTTTTGCTGCCTCATATTTCACTGCAGAAGGATCCTCTTGGTGAAATAAGTCGGCTTTCATTATATTTAGTGCCCTTTGAGATTCGGGGATGAGAGGCTTTCTTTTGCTCACGGCGATCATCCTTTCTTCTTATGGTTCATGTACATCTTTATTATGATGCAAAGAGAGAAATATATCAGAATAATATTGTAATTTAACTTAAATAGTGTAAAATTACACTAAGAAATAATAGTTAAATTTGGTAAATATGAGGTGAGATAATTGAAAAAAGAGATAAGAAGAAAGAAAGTATCACAAAGAGCGGCAATAGTAATGATTTTTTTCATAATTTACGGGTGTGTTTTTTTCACTGTGGATAATGACCCTGTTAGTTCTGAAATCGTCAGTGATATAGGCGGCTTGATGCCGACTAGAATAGAGCAGGTGACCAAGGGTGAGGAAGAACGGGAGATAGTGAAAACAGTTAAGAAGGCAGCCGATGAAAATCTTAAAGTGTCAATTGCCGGAAAGATGCACAGCCAAGGCGGGCACACTTATTATCCTGGAAGCGTCGTATTGGATATGACGGGCTTTGATAAGATACTTGATCTCGATACGACCGAAAAAACTATTCGCGTTCAGAGCGGTGCGACCTGGGCAGACATACAAGAGGCAGCCAATCCACATGGGTTATCAGTGAAAGTAATGCAGTCCCAAAATATATTTACTATCGGAGGGTCGCTGTCTGTCAATGTACATGGCAGGGATATAAGGCATGGGGCATTAATTGAGACGGTCAATTCTTTTCGTTTATTGAAGCATGATGGAGAGAATATCAACGTATCCCGGACTGAAAATAAAGAATTCTTTCCATTGGTTATCGGAGGGTATGGGCTGTTTGGAGTTATTCTTGATGCAGAATTGCAACTGACCGATGATGAACTGTATGAAATGAAAACAACGGAACTACCATATGATGAATACAGTGATTTTTTTCTTGAAGAAGTAAAAGGCGAAGAAGATGTTAAGATGCATCTTGCCCGAATCTCGACTGCTCCGGATACTTTTTTGGAGGACATGTATATAACGGACTATATCCATTCAGACAGCCAGAATCTGCTGAAGGAGCATAAGTCATTAAAAGATGAAGAAGGAACCTTCATTTCTAAATTCATGCTTGGTCTCTCCAGGAAATTTGATTGGGGAAAGAGCCTCTTTTGGGATATCCAGAAAACCTATTTTCAGGGCAAAGATGGTGATTTCATCACCAGGAATAATGCAATGAGGTCAGAGTCCAAATTCATGGAATATGAAAGCAAGAGTAATACAGATGTTCTGCAGGAATACTTTGTGCCTGTAGATCAATTCTCCAGCTACATTGATGATTTAAGAGAGGTGCTTGATGAGGAAGACTTGAATCTGGTGAACATCACCATTCGTTATGTTGATAAAAATGAGGATGCAGTCTTGTCGTATTCCAAGGAGGAGATGTTTGCGCTGGTCCTGCTCATCAATCAGGAAAAATCGGCTGAAGGCAAAGAAGATACAGAAAGGATTGTCAGAAAGATGGTGGACGTGACACTGAAACACGGTGGAAGCTATTATCTGCCTTATTACGAATATCCCTCAAAGGAGCAGATGAAAGAAGCTTATCCAAGGACAGCAGAATTTTTTGACAGTAAAAGAAAGCTTGACCCCGATGAAGTATTCATGAATCATTTCTATGAGGAGTACGGCCAATGAAGTATTTTGTGTTGTCACAAAGCTTTGCCATGATGGCCGGCTCAGTATCCTTTCCTTTCTACCTTCTCTTCATCAGAAACATCGGTTCCAACTTTTCCAGCTTTGGCTTTGCATATGGTTTGTTCATGCTCAGCTCTGCAGTGTTTCACCGCTGGATAGGCTCTGTTGCAGATAAAGTAGGCAGCCGTACCTTACTGATTGGTTATGCATGGGGGATGGCATTCATCTTTTTATTTATACCTGAAGCAGATTCTCTTGCAGATGTTTATGGACTGCAGGTCATATTGGGTTTATTAGGAGCGGTTCAAAAAACATGTGAAAAGACTATGGCAGGAGAAGTTTTTCATGGTAAAGGAGCGGGGAAAAAAATTGGAGGCTATCATTTCTGGACCTCACTGTTTGCATCCTTTGCTGTATTTGCCAGCGGTGTCCTGATTGACTTCTTCACTATCGATTTTATTTTCTATTTAGCTTCTTTTTTGTTTGCCGGAAGCGGGCTGGCGCTGCTGTTTTATGATAAGAAGCGGGAAGAGTCTTTAGAAATGGAAGAGCGAGCTGGGTAGATGAGGTATTAAGCGGAAACGTACCGTTTAAACGGGTGATTGAAAAAGATAATGGTACGATTAGACGGGAAATGTACCATTAAAGCAGGGTATTGGAAAAGATAATGGTACGATTAGACGGGAAACGTACCATTAAAGCAGAGGATTAGAAAACATAATGGTACGATTAGACGTAAAACGTACCATTAAAGCAGGGTATTGGAAAAGATAATGGTACGATTAGACGGGAAACGTACCATTAAAGCAGGGTATTGGAAAAGATAATGGTACGATTAGACAGAAAACGTACCATTGCAAAGAGAGATGGAAAAGATAATGGTACGATTAGACAGAAAACGTACCATTATAAAGAGAGATGGAAAAGATAATGGTACGATTAGACAGAAAACGTACCATTAAAGCAGAGGATTAGAAAAGATAATGGTACGATTAGACGTAAAACGTACCACTAAAAAGAGAGATGGAAAAGATAATGGTACGATTAGACGGGAAACGTACCATTAAAGCAGATGATGGAAAGGATAATGGTACGATTAGACAGGAAACCTACCATTAAATCAGGAACTGGGAAAGGTAAAGGTACAATTAGAAGTGTGTTCCGTGAAATCCATTTTCCCGGGGAACTAACGGTCGTCTAGTCTGCCGCCCGCCGCAAAAAGCCGTGCACCTTGGCGGAAAACCGCTCTTTTTAGCTTAAACCTGAACAAAAAGAGTCTATTAATTTTCTAAAAGAGTAATTGGTTTGGGTGTTTTCTTACCATACTCTTCATTTCACGCAGAAGGATTTTCGCTGCAGGCGAGTGACTGCAGCGAAAAACCAAATATCTTAACCAAGACAAAATCTTTGCGAAAGCAGAGTAGAATAAAAAGTAAAATGTATAAAAAGATTTTAAACGGATATACTCTTCTGATATGTAACTCTGGATTCCTTATGGTACGATAATATGTAAACTTATCCTTTTACATAGAAAGCAGTGAATCGTTTTGGAGAAGAAAGAAAAACTTGTTGTACTTATAGGGCCGACTGCTGTTGGAAAGACAGCTTCCAGTATACATCTGGCTAAGAGGTTTAATGGAGAAATCATCAGTGGAGATTCCATGCAGATCTACAAATCGATGGATATCGGTACTGCCAAGATAACGGAAGAAGAAATGGAAGGAATTCCGCACCATCTTATAGATATTAAAGAACCTCAAGAGAGCTTCTCGGCAGCAGAATTTCAGGAGCTGGTAAGAGAAAAGATTTCTGAGATTCACAGCCGGGGAAAGCTGCCATTAATTGTTGGGGGAACAGGCTTGTATATTCAGTCTGTTATCTATGACTACCAATTCACGGATACACCTGGTGATGAAGAGTACCGCGTGAACTTGGAAAGAGAAGCCAATGAGCTTGGCAATCAGGAAGTACACCGCAGGTTGGAACTGGTTGATCCAAGAGCGGCTGCCAATATTCACCCCAACAACATCAGAAGGGTGATAAGAGCCTTGGAGATATATCACTGTACAGGAAAAACGATGTCTGAATACCAGGAAAATCAGCAAAAAGAACTCCTTTATGATGTATCTTTAATTGGCTTGACGATGGACCGTGAATTATTATACAGCCGGATTGACCGCAGGGTTGATAGCATGATTGAGCAGGGGCTCATCCAGGAAGTGAAGTCTTTATTTGATGAAGGGTTGAAAAATGCTCAATCCATCCAGGCAATCGGCTACAAGGAAATCTATGAATTTCTGGAAGGAAAAGTCTCCTTGGAGGATGCTGTTGAAAACCTGAAGCAAAACTCCAGAAGATATGCCAAGCGCCAATTAACATGGTTTCGCAATAAAATGGATGTAGAATGGTTTGATGTGAGCAACCCCAGGGAAAATAACAAAAAAATTGAAGAGATATCGGATTTTGTTGCAGGAAAGCTAAGGTTATAGTCGAATAGTTAAGGTAGAGATAGAAGAGGAGGACTTATCATGAAACAAGCAATTAATATTCAAGATCAATTTCTTAACCAATTACGTAAAGACAGCACTCAAGTAACTGTATTTTTATTGAACGGATTCCAAATCCGCGGACAAGTAAAAGGGTTTGATAACTTTACCGTTCTTTTCGAGTCAGAAGGTAAGCAGCAATTGGTTTATAAGCATGCTATTTCTACCTTCTCGCCTCAGCGCAATGTACAAATTAATTTCGACGAAGCTCAATAATATTTATCAAAAACAACGGAATTTCTGAGTAGTTCCGTTTTCAATAGTAAGGGTTTTCGCATCCTTTTCGTAAGATGAATCTCAGAGCTGTTAATCGTTGAGATATCAACGATTAATAACAAAACAATCCAAAGCTGCACCCTCAAACACATTTTGACTAGTATAGTCATCATGTTGCTGGGGGTGCTATTTTGATTTGCTTGCCATTTTTTCAAGAAATTCCAACCATTTATGGTAAAATATAGTCATGAACATAGGGTAGTGACCCTTAACAAACGGACATTTAGCAAAGAAAAGGAGAAAAAATATGAGTGAGCAAGGTCAGGCATTGAAAGAACTTATAGATTTAGAAGATAATATAAAATTAGTTTACCAAGAACCCGGAGATTTTTTACGATACTATTCGATTTATTACGGACAGAAATATGCAGACTACTTTTTCAGAAAATCTTCTGCTGTGTTACAAGAAATCGCAGCCATTTACGACTGTGGATATTTAATAAAGAAAGATGAAAGCATTATAGGAGGGGTATTTCTAAAGCCTAATTTCATGGCAGATTTATTTGTTGTTCCCCCCTTTGAAGACTATGAAAAATTGGCACGGATGCTGTTACTTTATTTGAAAAAAATATCAAATACTGAAGATAAAATCATTTTAAGAGACATTGTAGAAGAACATGTTCCAACTTATGAGCAAAATGGCTGCCGGGTACAAGAAATTAATTATTGGATGATTCGTCCGACAGAATCGATAAAGGCAAGGCTTCCTGAAGGATACATATCAAAACCCGTCACATCCGAAGATACGCATGAGATAGCAGATTTAATTATGAAAGCTTATAAAGAGAATCCGGCTTATAAACAAATCGGAACGAAAGACGATTATATTCAACATATAAATGAATTTATTGAAAAATATAAGAAGAATAACATCATGGATGAGTGCTCAAGAGTTATTGTTAAGCAGAACACTAACAAAATTGCTGGTGTCTGTCTGAATATGGAATTTGAAGAGTACCCTCTCATCATGAGTTTAGCTGTAGATCCTGAACATCAACACAGAGGTATTGGACGGTTTTTGCTGACCCATTCTATAAACATATCCAGTAAAGAGTATGAGGCTGCCCGTTTAGCTGTTATTAAAGATAATGCAGCGATTAAGCTATATGAAGACCTGGGATTCATTAGAAATAAATTTATAGCGGAAATGTCTTTAGGGTGATTGGATTAAAAACAGGACCAGAGGGCAAGTAAGTTGAAGGTTGATTTCTACTATATTTACACTCTGAATTTTGGATGTAGTAGGTGTTTCGGAACCATGGTATCTTCTTATCATTTATGAGAATTTAAGGGTACTACAAAATATATGTTTATAATAATAATATTATGTTAACTTTAGATGATTCGTTTTTTCAAAACATATCCCAAAGCAAAATTTAATAATGAATTTCGTCCTTATTGAATAGGATGATAAGAGAGTTTTCTAACCGTTTTAACTGGGCATTTGTCACCGTTAAAAACCTCCAGGCGTATACTGTATAGAATGGTGAGGTGAAGATATGGAACAGCCGATGAGAATGAAAAATAATGGACAGATAAGTATTGTTTTGAATTCACATAAACGCAATCCGGTGCGGGAAATGAGAAAGACCGAGGAACCCGTTAAGCTCTTTCCTCAAGAGCATGCCGCCCTTAAGGAAATTGAAACTGAACTGGCTTCATTAGTCGGTATGGAAGATATGAAAAAAATGGTGAAAGAGATCTATGCGTGGATCTATGTGAATAAAAAAAGAGAAGAAGCGGGACTAAAAGCAGGCAAGCAGGCATTGCATATGATGTTTAAAGGAAATCCAGGGACAGGGAAGACAACTGTTGCAAGGCTGATCGGAAAATTATTTCATAAGATGAATGTTCTGTCGAAAGGACATTTGATTGAGGCGGAGAGGGCTGATCTCGTAGGAGAATATATCGGTCACACAGCCCAAAAGACAAGAGACTTGGTTAAAAAAGCGATGGGCGGGATCCTGTTCGTGGATGAAGCCTACTCATTAGGCCGCGGAGGGGAGAAGGATTTTGGGAAGGAAGCCATTGATACCCTCGTGAAACATATGGAAGACAAACAGCATGAATTTATACTTATCCTTGCAGGATATTCCAGGGAGATGGATCAATTCCTGACGCTGAATCCCGGCCTCCATTCACGATTTCCCCTGGTATTTCAGTTTCAGGACTATACAATAGAACAATTAATGGAAATTGGCAGAAGGATGCTCAATGAAAAAGAGTATGAACTGAGCACAGATGCGGAGCGGAAAATCAGGGATCACCTTTTACAGGCAAAGACAGCGATCAGTCCGGCGGCTTTCTCAAATGGAAGGTATGTCAGGAATGTGATTGAGAAGTCGATTAGGTCTCAAGCCATGCGATTGCTTATGCAGAATTCTTATGAACGAAATGAGTTGATGACCATAAGGAGCAATGATTTGATATTTCCATCCACAGAAGAGTAGAACATTGACAGCGAATCCAGGAGCAAGGTCCTGGCTCGCTGTGTTTTTTGGGGATTTCACCTTAGCAGTTAATGTAATTATGGAATTTACGTACAGGTTCAGCGCACAAGCGGCTTGGATCTGGAACTAAACACCCGCTAGTCCCGCAGGAGATCGCACACCTTCCGCTCCAATTCCCCCTTAGAAGAAGGGTAAGATTACTAAACTTTCAACCTATTAATCATTTTCCTGCCTTTCTCTGTGATTTCCGTCCCTTTTCGCCCTTTATAAATATTTAAACACCCCAGGTCTTCAAGTTCCTTCATTCTTGTTCGGATCTGTTGAAGTGAAAGAGGATGGGGACTTCCGCTGAGCAATTCTTTCAACTTCTGTCTGCTCGCATTTTCGTTTTGATCAAAAAGTTCCTCTATTGCTTGAAGAATAACAACATACTCTTTTTTCTTAAAGGTGAAACGTGGCTGTATATTTCCTTGCTGGAAGCTTCACTTCTCTTGAAAGATCCTGATTTTGGAAGATCACGGGTTGTCAGGATGCTCTCCTCTGATACGGCAAGCATATACATGATTGTGTTTTTTAATTCCCGGATATTGCCTTTCCATTTTACATTCTCCAAGATGCTTAAAACTTCAGAAGATATTTTTTTGTTAGAGCCATTCTCCTGAAGAATGAATGTATCAGTCAGGATTTTAATATCTCCTTGCCGTTCTCTAAGGCTGGGAAGACTGAGGTTCAACACTTTTAATCGATGATAAAGGTCTTCCCGGAATGTTCCCGCCTCGACTAACTCTTCAAGGTTTTTATTTGTAGCGGAAATGATCCTGACATCCACTGATATATTCTTATTTCCCCCAATTCTTCTTACTTCCATTTCTTCGAGTACCCTCAGGAGTCTTGCTTGCAGCTTTAAGTTTATATCCCCAATTTCATCTAAAAAGAGGGTTCCCCCGTCTGCTTGTTCAAAAACACCTTTCTTTCCGCCTTTTACTGCTCCGGTGAAGGCTCCTTCCTCATAGCCGAATAATTCACTTTCCAGCAGATCATCGGGAAGTGCTCCACAGTTAATCGCCAGAAAGGGATCATGCTTTCTGGAAGATGCATTGTGTATGGCGGAAGAAAACAATTCTTTTCCAGTCCCTGTTTCGCCATGTATCAAGATAGGCAGACCGGTTTTAGCCAGTTTTGCTGCAATTCTTTTTGTTTCTTGAATGATAGGTGAAGAGCCTAGGATACTTGAAAACGAATATTTTGCAATGTAACCCTTCTTTTGTAATTCCTGCTTTCGTGCTTTTTCCATCTCCAGTGTCTCATCAAAATCCTTGAAGGTAGCGACTGTGACGGCTTCATCGTTCATGCGGAAACGGAATACCATGAGGTCACGCTGTCTCAAAGTCAGTAAAACCTGGGCCTCCATTTACTCAGAATGGAGAAATCTGGTCAATTCGATGTTCTTGAAGACTTGTGAAAGCTTTTTCCCTTTGGCGTAGCTTGCCGATATTCCCAGCATTCTTTCCAGCACTTCGTTGAATACCGTGATTTCACCATTTTCCTGGAAAGCCAGGATTCCATCATTGACTCCATCCACCACCTTGTTCAGGAATTTATTTAAGGTTCTGGCCTGCATATGAACATGAGAAAGTTTCTGGCTCAGATCAATAATTTTTTTGTATAACGGTTGGTAATATCAATGCTTAATTCATCTGATAAGCGGTAATGAGAGATGATTTTCATAATGGTGTTCAGGTCAATCAGCCTGACGCCAATATCAATTTTCCTTGGTACCGCATCAGGAATTAAATGACTTTCACCAGGTGAAACAGCAACGTTAATGCCAGGGGGCAGGCTGGTGCTCTCTCTTGAGTAGGGGACATATTCAACATGGTTAATGCCGAGTCCTTTTAAGGTGGCAATGGCTTCATCCGCAGTACGCATAAAATCATTCACATAAAGGACTTTTTGACCCGGGGATAACTCAAATATCCTGTCAATAAACTCGTAATTGACCGTCCTGGTAGCGATGATGATTGTGCAAGTGGAGAAATCGATATGATTTTCTACTTCATCTTCTATTAATGAGAAAGAATATAGAATGAGCTCATTTTTGAATTTTTTTGGAAGACCGTCATCGATTGCATATCCTTCAAATTGTATCAGCTTTCCAAAAATAGAAGTCAACTGGTTCAGCAGCGCCTTCTCTGTTTCTCTTGTTCCCGCTATGACAACTAGTTTGCGCATATGATAACACCTCATAAATTGGTTGAAAAAATATTTTTTGGGTTGTAAGTGGTTAACCACTTTCTTGTATTCTATCATATTTTATTAGTATTTTCTGATTATTTGATTTGGCATGATTCTTGCATCTATTTAAATGAGAATAATTTACGCTTATTAAGCGAGTGAAAATTTGTCCTCGGTTGGAGAGGGTGATGAAGCTCGGTTTACAAGCGGATATAAAGGGGAGAAATAAGATGGAAAAAGAACAGAGAGCTTGGAAGGTGCCGCATACATTCATTATTGTATTTTTTGTAGTTATTTTAGCAGCCTTGCTAACCTACATGGTGCCTAAAGGGCAATTTGAAACCCAGGATGTAACGTATATGCAAGATGGCGAAGAACAAACAAAAACTGTCCTTGATTCAGATTCTTTCAGTTATGTGAAGGATGAGGAAGGAAATCTTGTCAGGGAAGGAACCAGCTTATTTGAATCCGGAGGCGGAGCGGGTTTTTTAAATTATGTTTTTGAGGGCTTGGTTTCCGGTGACAAATGGGGGTCCGCAGTAGGAGTAATTGCCTTTATTCTTATTATTGGCGGAGCGTTCGGCATTATTATGAGGACCAGGGCGATTGAAGAAGGAATATTAAAGGTTATCGACCGGACGAAAGGGAAGGAAGCATTGATCATCCCGATCATGTTTTTCTTGTTTTCGCTAGGGGGAGCCGTTTTCGGAATGGGAGAGGAAGCGATTGCATTTGCCATGATCCTGGTTCCAATTATGGTTGCGATAGGCTATGACGCCATCACGGGAATCATGATCACCTATGTAGCAACACAGATAGGGTTTGCAACTTCATGGATGAACCCCTTTGGAGTGGCGATAGCACAGGGAGTATCAGATGTGCCGGTCCTGTCGGGGGCGCCGTTCCGTATAGTGATGTGGGCAGTGTTCACATTGTTTGGGATTATTTATACTTGGAAATACGCTCAAAGCATCAAAAAAGATCCAAAGCGAAGTGTAACGTATGAAACCGATCATTATTTCAGGAAAGAAGGCAGGGTCCGGGATCTGAATTCCTCATTTAAAGTGGGCCACATGCTGGTTATTGCAACTGTCGCAATCGGTATCGGTTGGATCATCTGGGGAGTCATTGAGCATGCGTATTATATTCCGGAAATTGCAAGTCAATTTTTCACTATTGGATTAGTTGCGGGTATTACCGGTGTTTTATTCAAATTGAATGGAATGACCTGGAATGATATGGCGGAAGGGTTCATAGAAGGAGCGAAAGATTTGCTTCCCGCTGCGCTTGTGGTTGGTATGGCGAAAGGGATTGTCATCATCCTTGGAGGAGACAGCCCTGACGCTCCTTCTGTACTGAATACAGTTTTGTATGGTGCCGGCCAGGTTGTCGGTGATTTCCCGGAAGCTATTTCCGCATGGAGCATGTATGTTTTTCAATCCATCTTCAACTTTTTCGTGGTGTCCGGCTCAGGACAGGCGGCTCTTACAATGCCTTTGATGGCTCCACTTGCGGATATCGCTGGAGTGACACGCCAGGTTTCTGTCCTTGCCTTCCAGCTCGGTGACGGATTGACGAATATTTTCGTACCGACCTCGGCTGCGTTGATGGGTACATTGGGAGCCGCCCGTGTGGATTGGGGAGTGTGGGCTAAATTCATCCTTAAATTCATGGGAGTGCTTTTCGTGCTTTCTTCCATCTTTGTTATAACCGCTGCGTTAATTGGATATTAAATATAGCAGGGGATGGAAAATCCTGCTTTAATAGAACGTGTTTTAATGAAAGGAGCTTACATCATGTTGGTTTTAATACGGAATGGAGAAGTATATGCTCCAGATTATTTAGGAAAGAAAGATATATTGATTGCTGATGAGAAGATTGGGTTTATTGAAGATTTCATCGATATACCAGAAGGTTTTCTGTCGGGGAAAATAAAAGTTATTGAGGCGGATGGAAAAGTTGTATTTCCCGGCTTCGTCGATTCTCATGTTCATATCCTCGGCGGAGGGGGAGAAGGCGGCTATAAAACCCGCACTCCTGAAATTAAGCTGACTGATGCAACTCTTTCTGGTATTACAACCATGATAGGGGTCATTGGCACTGACGGAATAACCAGAACAATGGCGAGTCTTGTGGCTAAAGCGCGAGGTCTTGATGAAGAAGGGATAACTTGTTTTGTCCAGACAGGATCTTACCAGGTGCCTGTTAGAACTTTAACAGGAAAAATTGAAGATGACATTCTCCTGGTGGATAAAATTATCGGAACTGGTGAAATAGCGATTGCAGATCACCGTTCATCACAGCCGACAGCTGAAGAGTTCGCCAGGATTGCCTCGCAGTCCCGTATAGGCGGTATTCTTTCGGGCAAGTCCGGGGTGGTGAATGTCCACTTGGGAGACAGTCGGGATTGTTTAAAGTTGATTTATGATGTCATTGAAAATACGGACATTCCAATAAAACAGTTTTATCCAACCCATATCAACCGAAACCCTTATTTGTTTGAAGAAGGAATAGAATTTGGGTTAAAAGGAGGATATGTAGATTTTACTACCAGTACCATCCCGCAATTTCTGGAAGACGGCGAAGTGGAGTGTGGAAAAGGCCTGAAGCGTATGCTGGAAGCGGGTGTTCCTGCAGAAAATATCACCTTCACTTCCGATGGGCAGGGGAGCCTTCCCGAGTTCGACCAGGATGGAGAATTCATAGGATTGAAGGTCGCTCATGTTTCAAGTTTGTTCAATGCTGTCCGGAAAGCGGTGCTAGAAGAAGGGGTGCCGCTTGAGACAGCGATAAAAGTCATCACTTCGAATCCTGCAAAGATACTTAAGTTAACTGGAAAGGGTTCTCTTGCAGAAGGAAAAGATGCGGATGTTGTGCTGGTAGATAAAGAGACTTTGACGATCGATACAGTCCTTGCAAGAGGGAAGGTCATGGTTGAAGGTGGAAAGGCGTTAGTGAAGGGGACATTCGAATAGTGTTACTGCGAAAACAACTTGGACTTTATGGAGTCCGAGTTGTTTTTTGTGTGTGCATACTTGATTGCGAAAGTACTTCAGTCAGCGAGGAGATTCTTTGGTGTAACTATACAATTAATTTACTGCTTTGAGTGGGCTGGGGTATGCTGCAGGGATGAGAGAAGATGTACTCAAAGCAGTCTCTTGGGTACACGAAGTCGTGGAGAAGGCGGAGGAGATGTATCCAAAACAGCCTCTTGGGTACATGAACTCGTGGTTAAGGAGGAGAAGATGTATCCAAGCTAGCCTCTTGGGTACACGAAGTCGTGGGGAAGGAAGAGAAGATGTATCCAAAACAGTCTCTTGGGTACACGAAGTCATGGGGGAGGCGGAGAAGATGTATCCGAAACAGCCTCTTGGGTACACGACGTCATCAAGAAGATGCATCTAAAATCACTAAAGACAAGAACTTGGACACCAAGGGTAGGATGTCTTCACCAATTAGTGACTTCCGGATTGCACCCTGGCTGGCAGTGGCGTATATGCAAAAAAATGAATACACTCCAGGTTTGCTTTTTAAAAGAATACCGTTTCTATAAGGAGGAGCCTCTTCATATAAATACAAAGAAAGTTCTAAAGAAGGGGGGCTTCTTGGTGGAAGCAGGACAACCGAATAAAAATCTTTTATCACAGGATGAACAGTATTTATGGCATTCTATGAAGCCGTATGATCCTGAGAGAACCATGGTGATTGTGGAATCGGACGGTTCTTGGGTAACGGATCATAATGGTGAAAAATATCTGGATGGGATGGCTGGATTATGGTGTGTTAATGCGGGTTACGGCCGGGAGGAACTGGCCGATGCCGCTTACCGGCAGTTAAAGCAAATGGCTTACTACCCATTGACTCAAAGTCATCCCCCGGCGGTGCGGTTGGCTGAGAAACTGAATGAGCTGCTTGGAGGAGATTACGTCATCTTTTTCTCTAACAGTGGATCAGAGGCGAACGAAACAGCTTTTAAAATCGCCCGTCAATATTATCAGCAAAAAGGGGAAGGGAACCGTTACAAATTCATTTCACGTTACAGGGGTTACCACGGAAATACAATGGGAACACTCGCAGCAACTGGCCAGGCGCAAAGAAAATACAACTATGAGCCTTTGGCACCGGGGTTTATCCATGTTCAGCCCCCTGATGCTTACCGAGATGAAGCGGCTGCGGATACACCGTCTCAACAGCTTCCGGGAGTGAAAGCTGTGGATAGAGTAATGACCTGGGAATTGAGTGAAACGATTGCAGGGGTAATCATGGAACCGATTATCACCGGAGGCGGTGTGCTGCTTCCTCAAGAAGGTTATATGAAAGCTATAAAAGAAGTCTGTGAAAAGCATGGAGCCCTATTGATCGTTGATGAAGTGATCTGCGGATTTGGCCGGACAGGAAAACCGTTCGGATTTATGAATTATGGAATAAAACCGGATATTGTCACGATGGCCAAGGGCATTACAAGCGGGTATCTGCCGCTGGCGGCTACAGCAGTCAAGCGAGAAATATATGAATCTTTTAAAGGGAATGGGGAGTATGAGTATTTCAGGCATATTAATACATTCGGTGGAAATCCGGCTGCGTGTGCCCTCGCGTTGAAGAATATAGAAATCTTAGAGAAAGAAATGTTGTTTGAACGATCTTCTGAATTGGGTGAAAAAGCAATCAATACATTGAAGAATGAGCTTCATCCTCATAAATATGTGGGTGACGTGCGCGGCAAAGGCTTGTTGATTGGTATTGAATTGGTCGCGGATAAAGAGACTAAAGAACCATTGGAGGCCGAAAAGGTAAATAGTGTAGTAAGTTACTGCAGAGAGAATAAAGTTCTAATAGGTAAAAATGGGGCAACTGTCGCAGGCTACAATAATGTATTGGCGATTTCTCCTCCTCTTAACATTAAAGAGGAAGATTTGGAGTTTCTTTTGAAAAAAGTTTGTGAAGGTATCGATCGTCTTGGTTGAAAGTTGTTTTAGTATATATGCTGATGGAAAAACCCGAAAGACGGCGCATAAAACGGTTGATAAGTTTTGTCGATGAGTGACGGAACTATCTTGGAATTCAATAACTCACGACAAGAAAGTGGCTGGGACAAAACCTTATAAAAAGCTCTTTTCAAAAGAATGTGTCTGAGTATAAAGAAAGGATTTCCGCTCCAGGTGCACGACTCCGCGGGGCGGGCGCTGAGCCTCCTCGGCTTTGCCTGCGGGGTCTCACCTGTCCCGCTAGTCCCGCAGGAGGTCGCACACCTTCCGCTCCAATCCGCCTACGATCAGGAACTGGCGGATAACCTAATCTAAAAAATAACATCTTTAAGGTAAGAGCCTAATAACAAAAATAAACCGCATGAGATCAAGTATATAACCTTGATCACATGCGGTTTTATTTTCGATGATTTCTAATTGCATCAATTAGTTTTCTACTTTTGTCCCAGCCTCTTTTAGTCATTTATCATTGAAATGCTTTAATATTCTTGTTTGGGAGTCTCCATTTGTAGGAATATGATAATACTCTTAGAGAAGTAGTCATAATGAAGAGAGTGTATAATTCCCAAGGTTCAGTTACGAGTTTCAAACCAATGGCTGCACCGCAAAGTACGGCCCATACGGCATAAATTTCTGATTTGAGAACCAGCGGCTTTCTGCCTGCGAGAAGGTCACGGATAATTCCGCCTCCGCTTCCTGTCAGAACTGCAGCCACGATAATCGCGCTGAGCGGGTGATTCATTTCTGATGCGTACAGTGCTCCCTGGATTGCGAAAGCGGATAATCCAATCGCGTCAAAAAAGTTTCCCCAGCGTCTCCAGTGGCGGAGCAGATTGTTCGGGAATAAAAATACGGCGGTAATAGATAGGAGTGCGATTTGAAAAAGGAAGCCCTGCTCCCAAAGAGCGGAAACAGGAACACCTATCAGTAAGTTCCGAATAGCTCCTCCCCCGAATGCAGTAACGATACCTAAAATATATACACCGAGAATATCATATTCTTCTTCCATGGCAATGATTGCTCCGGAAACGGCAAATGCGACTGTGCCGACAATACTTAGAACTTCCCAAGTCATAACTGTTCCTCCTTTGCTGTCGATTCCGGAATTCCTTTAACACATGAACGCAGAGAGCTGACTCGCTTCCGTAAATGCGTTGATCTGTTAAAGAAACTCTGCATGATGATTGACTTCAGTCTTGATTCAAACATATTGATTTTACCACGCAATTTTAGTTTTGCAACCTTTTTTTATCACATATTTAGAAAGGTTAAACATAGTGTTTACAATTTGTTTTTGATATGATGAAAAATAGCAAATCTAATAGGAAAGAAGGATTCTGTTTGGAAGAAAAAATGATCGAAAAAGCGTTATTAGTCGGATGCCAGATTGAAGAAGATGATCAAAGGTTTCAGTACTCTATGGAAGAACTGGAATCGTTGACGGAAACGGCGCAAGCGGTTGTTTCTGCTGCCCTTACTCAAAAGAGGGAGCGTGTCCACCCGAAAACCTACATAGGAAAAGGAAAAGTGGAAGAACTGGTTGCACTGGAAGAACAATTTGAACCAGATCTTATCATATTTAACGATGAATTATCACCGAGCCAGATTCGTAACCTGTCCGAACAGCTTGAAGCAAGGGTCATCGACAGGACGCAGTTGATTCTCGATATTTTTGCCCAGAGAGCCCGTTCTAAAGAAGGTAAGCTGCAGGTTGAATTGGCTCAGCTTCAATACATGCTGCCCCGTTTGGTTGGTAAAGGAACCGCGATGTCGCGTCTTGCAGGCGGAATAGGCACCAGGGGTCCAGGTGAGACCAAGCTTGAGAGTGACCGCCGCCATATCCGCCGCAGAATAGATGATATAAAAAAATCTCTGCAAGTAGTTGTCGACCATCGGGAGCGCTACAGAGAAAGACGGAAAAAGAATAAAACATTCCAGATGGCGCTAATGGGTTACACGAACGCTGGGAAATCTACTCTCTTCAATAGGATATCGATTGCGGAATCCTATGAAGAGAACCAATTGTTTGCAACGCTCGATCCCTTAACGAGAAAGTTGATTCTGCCCAGTGGATACAGCTCGTTGGTTACGGATACGGTAGGGTTCATTCAAGATCTTCCTACAGCGCTTGTTGCTGCTTTTAGGTCCACTTTGGAAGAAGTTAAGGAAGCGGACTTGCTGCTTCATGTCGTCGATAGTTCCAACCCGGATTACAACAATCATGAAAAAACCGTCCAATCCCTTTTAAGGGAATTGGGTATGGATCATATCCCTCAATTAACAATCTACAATAAACGAGATCAGGTGCATCCTGATTTTGTACCGGACAGCAGCGGTGATAAAATCATGATCAGCGCATTAAATGAAGAAGACAGAGCAGCCCTGAAGGATAAAATTGAAGACATCGTCATTGGTCAGATGGAAGCCTATCATGTGCATCTTCCTTCTGATGAAGGGAAACTGCTGTCTCAGTTGAAGAACGAAACAATTATAAGGAAGCTTGAATTCAATGAGGATACCCATGAATACGAAGCGAAGGGGTATTCGTTAACGGATCACCCAGTTACGGGAAGTATCAAGAAATATCAAAAGTCCTAAACCTATTTTGGAAAATAGAGATCAGCACCTCAGAAGGAGAAACAAATGTATCAATATTTAACTTACGGAAAAGAATTACAATCCTTGGCAGAAAAAGCCGAATTGACAATTGGAAATGTTCATCAAAGAATTGACCGCCTTGCTGAAGAAAATCAATTCAGGGTCCTGGCTTCTTTTCAAAAACATCGTGTAAGCGACTCGCATTTCATCCCGACTACGGGTTATGGATATGATGATATTGGAAGAGATACACTTGAGCAAATTTATGCGGATGTGTTTGGCGGGGAAGCGGCATTGGTGAGACCGCAAATCATTTCTGGTACTCATGCCATTTCGATTTCCTTGTTCGGAGTTCTCCGGCCGGGTGATGAGTTGTTATATATAACAGGAAAGCCGTATGATACCTTAGAAGAAATTGTCGGGATTAGAGGCAAGGGCACAGGGTCGTTAAAGGAATTCGGAATCGGATATGACTCTATCCCTCTCAAAGAAGATGGTTCAGTGGATTTTGATTCAGTGTCCAAGGCTATAAAACCTAATACCAAGATGATTGGGATCCAGCGTTCTAAGGGGTATGCCAACCGCCCTTCATTTAACTTAGGGCAAATCAAATCTATGATTGATTTTGTCAAGGAAATCAAGCCGGAGGTTGTGGTGTTCGTCGATAACTGCTATGGCGAATTCGTTGAAGATATCGAGCCCTGCCACGTTGGAGCTGATCTTATAGCGGGATCGCTAATTAAGAATCCTGGCGGAGGCCTCGCGAAAACAGGAGGTTATATCGCAGGGAAGAAAGAACTGGTAGAAGCCTGTTCCTATAGAATGACGTCTCCTGGAATTGGAGCGGAAGCGGGAGCTTCGTTATATTCTTTGCAGGAAATGTATCAGGGTTTCTTTTCCGCCCCTCATGTAGTTGCTCAAGCGTTAAAGGGAGCTGTTTTTACAGCGGCCATCCTTAAGGACCTTGGAATGAATACTGATCCCTATTGGAACGCTGACCGCACCGATTTGATTCAATCTGTGCAATTTGATGACAGGGAGAAGATGGTGGCTTTCTGTCAGGCCATCCAGTTTGCTTCTCCGGTTAATTCACATTTTACGCCGCACCCTGATTATATGCCCGGATATGAAGATGATGTTATTATGGCAGCAGGAACATTCATTCAGGGAGCGAGCATAGAACTTTCTGCCGATGGCCCACTCCGCCCGCCGTATACTGCTTATGTTCAAGGGGGGCTGACATACTCTCACGTAAAGATTGCAATTTTGACGAGTATAAATAAGTTGATAGAAAAAGGTTTAATCACTATAGAAAAAGGATAATTACCTTTTAAAAGGATAGCTTAATTATGAGCTGTCCTTTTTTATTGAAATTACATGTAAGAAAAGCTAACATTCCTTTGACAATTTTCCTTACATAACATATAATGATATCAGGAAAGCAAGAGGGAGGTGAATCGGGATGAGTGGAAGTGAAATTAGAAGAAGCATGCCGCTGTTTCCGATGGGAATTGTGATGCAGCTGACTGATTTGACTGCTCGCCAGGTTCGCTACTATGAAGAGAATGAATTAATTTTCCCTGCAAGAACAGAAGGGAAGCGCAGGCTCTTCTCCTTGAATGATATCGATAAATTGCTTGAAATTAAGGATTTATTGGATCAAGGAATCAACATGGCTGGTATTAAGAAAATTTTTGCTGTGCAGGAAGAACATAAAGAAACAGAAGCCGGCAAGCAGCAAACGGAAAAAGTTAAGCCGGATCTTACCGACAATGAATTGAGAAAATTATTGAGAAATGAACTGCTTCATGCAGGGCGTTTCAATAAATCCTCACTTCGCCAAGGTGATCTATCCCGCTTTTTCCATTAAAAATTGATATTGATATTCTTGAGGAGGAATTAGTAAAGATGGGAAAGTTTACTCGTGAAGACATTTTACAAATGGCTGACAAGGAGAATGTAAAGTTCATTCGTTTACAATTCACCGATATCCTGGGAACAATCAAAAACGTTGAAATCCCGGTGAGCCAATTAGGAAAAGCTCTTGATAACGAAATGATGTTTGATGGTTCTTCTATTGAAGGTTTTGTAAGAATTGAAGAATCAGACATGAAATTATATCCTGACTTTGATACGTGGGTTGTCTTCCCTTGGACTGCTGAAAAAGGTAAAGTGGCACGTCTTATCTGTGACATCTACAATCCGGACGGAACTCCATTTGGAGGAGATCCACGAAGCAACCTGAAAAGAGTTCTTAAAGAGATGGAAGAGCTTGGATTCTCAGACTTCAATCTTGGACCTGAACCGGAATTTTTCCTCTTCAAGCTTGATGTAGAAGGACAGCCGACTTTGGAATTGAATGATAACGGCGGATATTTTGACCTTGCTCCAACAGACCTTGGTGAAAACTGCCGCAGAGATATCGTACTTGAACTGGAAGAAATGGGCTTTGAAATCGAAGCTTCCCACCATGAAGTTGCACCAGGGCAGCACGAAATCGATTTCAAATATGCATCAGCGCTTAAAGCGTGTGATGATATCCAGACGTTCAAGCTTGTTGTAAAAACTATTGCGCGTAAGCACGGTCTTCACGCAACATTCATGCCAAAGCCGCTGTTTGGTGTAAACGGTTCTGGTATGCACTGTAATATGTCTCTATTCAAAGAAGGCAAAAACTCGTTCTTTGATGAAAGCGGAGAACTTCAATTAAGTGAAACTGCACGCCAATTCCTTGCTGGAACAATCAAGCATGCGACTGGTTTTACAGCGATCACAAACCCGACAGTCAACTCTTACAAACGTCTGGTTCCTGGTTACGAAGCTCCTTGCTACGTGGCATGGTCTGCTCAAAACCGCAGTCCGTTAATCCGTATTCCTGCTTCACGCGGTATGAGTACTCGTGTAGAAGTAAGAAGTGTGGACCCGGCAGCTAACCCTTACCTTGCAATGTCTGTATTGCTTGCAGCAGGTTTAGATGGGATCAAGAACGAAATGAAGGCTCCAAAACCAGTTGACCGCAATATCTATGTTATGAATAAAGAAGAGCGCGAAGAAGCAGGAATAGAAGATCTTCCAGCAAACCTTTCCAATGCTCTTGATGCTTTGAAGAAAGATGAGGTTATGGTGAAAGCTCTAGGCGACCATATCGTTGAACACTTCATTGAAGCAAAAGAAATCGAATGGGATATGTTCCGTACTCAAGTTCATCCTTGGGAGCGCGAGCAGTACCTGCAGATGTATTGATTAAAATAGTTCTACCCCTGACGCATATTGCGTCAGGGGTTTTTAAATTGTCGTTGAAAACTCCTGGCTATGCCGGAGGTTCCAGAGAGTTTAACGTGAAGTAAAGATGAAACCTCCCTTAATATCAGGATAAAGTTGGGTTCCGGACGACTTCATTCTTAGAATGGTTTGCTCTGTGAAGGACCAGAACAATCCTTCATTGAGTCACAGGTTATTGTTGAAATAAGCGGAAAGTTTCCGGTTATGCTGTGAAATAGATTTCGATTTGGGTTATATAAGCGGAGTTTTTCCGCTTAAGTAAAGAAAAAGCAGATAATTTTGTATCAACTAAGCAAATCAGGGGAATTATTCCGCTTAAATTTACTTTTTTTAGAGAAATCACCTGAATAAGCGGAATTTCTCCACTTATTTCTAAACAATTTTTACAACTAACTAAATTTTAAAGACCATTTTATAATTCAGAATAATCGGAAGGTATAAAGAAAATCTTTATGACTAGTGAAAGAATTTGGTGCTGAAGAGAGGAACAGTCAGTTTTTTTTAGGTCGAGGATTCAAAGAGAGGCTTTAGCCGCAGAGCAAACCACCGGTTCATACTGGTGGTTTTGTCTTTGTGCAGTAGGTTTCTACAGGTATAGGCCATAAGAGATGAAAATGAGGGGTTATGATTACTATGGTGGAACTGAGCAGCTCATACCAAGCAAGCTATACCTTCTCAAGAGCTTTGCGGAAGACTTCATGGAAGCTCCCGGGATACTATTACAGCTGGATTTTTTTGTGGAGGAGGTCTTTAAAAGTTGATTAAGCGGAACTTGATCCCTGCAGCTGCCTGACAAAGCATTAATTAATGCATTTTACTTAAAGCGATTTTAAAAAAACTGTCATCTTAAAATACCTAAGCCTTAGAAATTCAGTTAAAAAAGAAAAGAAAGGGAGGGAAATTTACACGGGAGGTTGAGAAAATGAAGGTCTTTTTGGCTACATCGAATGATGGATTTTGTGATTCACTATGGAAATATTTCATGATTAGACAACCTTTTTATGAAATTTATGCTTCTGGGCTCCTAATATTAACCATTTTCAGAATTTCTTATATATTCAGTTAACGAGAGAAATCTGCTAGAATCCTATTATCAAGAGTCATTACATACTGTCAGCGCAGATATTCTATGACTCTTGGCATCTATAAGAAAGGAGGGAAACTGTCGAAAGCTTGCACTAAGAATGAAGTGTAAAGATTTTCTCGAAAAAAAACAAAACGGAGGAATGTTTATGAAAATCAAAAAAATTGCCGCCTTATCCCTTGCTGCATCACTTGCCATATTTCCAAGCTTCGGAGGAAGTGCATTTGCAAAGGATTCAAACCCTCTAGAGAATGCTCCCAAAAATTCAGCAGTTAAAGTCAATCTTGAAAAAGGCAGTTATGCCAAAGGCGAAGTAATCGTCAAATTTAAAGACAGCGTCAGTAAATCCAAGGAAGGAAGCGAATTGAAAAAACTGGGAGCTTCAGAAGTAACTGATTCTGATGCTGTTAAATCGGATTATAAGGTTTTGAAGGTTGGAAATGTTGAAGCGGTTGTAAAAGCACTGAGCAAAAATCCTAACGTTGAATACGCGGAGCCAAACTATAACTTTGCCTCGACTTGGACTCCTAATGATACTTACTATCAAGGCTATCAATATGGTCCGCAAAACACTTATACGAATTTAGCGTGGGATGTAACTAGAGGAAGCAGCTCTCAGGAAATCGCAATCCTCGATTCAGGGGTTGACTACAACCATCCCGATCTGGCCAGCAAAACAATCCGTGGATACGATTTCGTTGACAATGACTATTACCCTATGGATTTAAATGGCCATGGAACTCACGTTGCTGGTACTGCGGCAGCCATAACTAATAACTCCAGAGGGGTAGCAGGGATGGCACCGAACACTAAAATTCTTGCTGTTCGTGTCCTTGATGCAAATGGAAGCGGATCTCTGAATGATATTGCCGATGGTATCCGGTATGCTGCCGATCAAGGAGCGGAAGTCATCAACCTGTCACTAGGCTGCGACTGTAATACAACGACTCTAGAAAATGCTGTAAATTATGCTTGGAATAAGGGATCTGTTGTTATCGCTGCAGCGGGTAATGATGGAGTTTCCACGACATTCGAACCTGCTTCATATTCAAACGTCATTGCTGTAGGTGCTGTTGATTCGCGTGACCGCAGGGCTTCATTCTCTAACTATGGCTCTTGGGTAGATGTTACGGCACCTGGTGTGGATATCGCTTCAACTGTCCCTAACAATGGATACTCTTATATGTCTGGAACTTCCATGGCATCCCCTCACGTTGCGGGGCTTGCAGGATTACTGGCCGGACAGGGACGCAGCAACTCGCAAATCCGTGCTGCCATAGAACAAACGGCAGATCCAATCAGTGGAACAGGAACTTACTTTGAGCACGGCAGAATCAACTCTAACGATGCAGTAAGATACTAAAATTCGAAAAAGGCAGTCCTAAACACTATGTTTAGGGCTGTTTTTTATTGATGAGATTTAAAAAATATTGAAAGAAAGATGATAGAAGTTTAGAGTATAGAAGTTCCAAAACGGTGGGGTTTTTAGGATATTCCTGGGATGGGAAGAAAAAAATTTAATTCTGAAAAATCGCTTGAAAAATTAATACAATAAAGATTACATACATGTTAAAATTAGGAAACTTACTCTGCCAGATTTAGCTGATAATTTAAAATTTAGGTTTAAGAAGAAGGTATGCGGGATGAAAAAATTGTTATGGATTGTATTACTTTCTTTTCCATTAATACTGGCCGCTTGTTCTCAAAGCAAAGAAGACAATGATGAATACCTAGGGGTGATTGGTGGAGGAGAAGCTTTTGATTATAGCTATCTTACCTTGAAAGAGAAAGAAGGATTCACATGGGAAATCGGTTATAAAGGGGAAACATCGTTTTTTAAAGAGACAGCTGTAAATGAAGATGATTTATTAAGCTTCATGGATGCGGTGAATTCTGCAAAAGCTCAGTTTTGGGAGCTCCTTGTTTCATTGATCTACTTGGCAATCGTCGCTTTTTTAACTCTCTTTCTTTACCTGAAGAACAAAAACCTGCTGAGAGAGAGCGTTATCGTCATGGCTGTTTTTACAGGATTCGGTATATGGAATGCGGTTGATGTTTCCTTTGATTTAAATCTTTCTTTGGTTGCTCTTGAGACCAGCTTCAGAGTTCTGACAATCTAAGAAAACAACGGGCAGCTTTGTTAGGGAAAGGGTACCAATTCGTTTTCGAAGTCTCTATAAAGGCTTTTAACTGAAGTAGTACGCTTCAGTCCGGTTACCTTTATCGGGGCAGCTTGATTTGGTACTCGCCTAATCCACATGGTTAAAGAAGAATAGCCGTAGCTTCTGTTTAATCAGAATTAAGAAATGAATTTGGAAAAGAGATATTTAACACATAGTAAAGGCGGAGAGGGTATGTTTAATGCAGTAACAAATTCGGTTGAAGGATATAAAGGGATGGAGGTCCCTTATTCCATTGTAAGCAAAAGTGAAGAGTGTAACAATATCGCCATCATTTTACCGGGGGCCGGCTATACTGTTCAATCACCTCTTCTGCATTTTTCAACAAGTGTATTTCTTAATAAGTCATTCGATGTTTTACAGATTAATTACCGGTATAATGACAAGGCTTATGACGATTTCTCCATGCATGAAATATGTGAGGCCATCTCTTTTGATGTGAATTTAATTATCGATCATGTTTTTAGGGAAAACAGCTATGAAAATATTTATATTGCGGGGAAGTCATTAGGGACCATCCCGATGGGCGGAGTTTTAAAAAGAGATGAATTCACCAACGCCAAGGCAATTTGGTTGACGCCTTTAATTCATAGAGAAGATGTTCTTAAATCCTTGATGGAAAGCAAAAATAAAGGCTTGCTATTCATCGGTGATAACGATCCTTACTATACTTCCGAGAGATTTGAAAAAGCAAAACAGAACCCTAATGTCACAGCAAAGTTAATACCTGAGTCTAATCATATCCTGGAATACAATGAGAAAACATTAGAGTCCATCGATGTTTTAAAAAGAATCATAACCGAGATTGATCGGTTTTAATAAAGTACTGCCAAGGGGGCTGACTACATAAAAAGTTGAGGAGGTGAAGGAAACATGCTTGGACTTCCAAGAGGCGAAGTATTTTTAGTGCCATGGAGTGAGAAGTGGGTGAGCGAATTTGAACGGGAAAGGAGACGAATACAGGGTGTGCTGGGTAGCGGCCTGAAAGTCCACCATATTGGAAGCACTTCTGTTAAAGGCTTGAAAGCAAAACCGGTCATTGATATTGCTGTTGAAATAGAAAATTTTAGTGATGGAGAGAAGTTTGCTCAGCTTATTGAGGTGCTTGGCTATTCTTATAAAGGTACAAATATTCTGCCTGGCAGGCACTATTTTAACAAGGGCGAACCCAGAACCCATCAAATACATATGTATCAGAAGGGTAGTCAATACCTGATCGAGCAGCTCAAATTCTGTGATCACCTGAGAAGCAATGAACAGGACAGGAAAAACTATGAGAGGCTGAAAATACAATTAACACAACAAAACAACCAGGATAAGCATCAATATGCTGAAGATAAAACAGAATTTGTGATGGAAGTTTTGAGGAAAATCTTATAGCTAGGCTTGAGCTTAACTTCCTGAGAAATCTGCTGGCAGAAGCGTACAATCATCCTCTCACCTATAGGAATGAACATTTCTATTATATGCAGTCAATTGAGGTGTAAAAGTGCAAAATAAATTCATCAGGGGGACATTCTTTTTAACAGCGGCGACCCTGATATCCAAAGTTCTGGGTTTTATATATATCATTCCATTTACTGCTCTTGTTGGAACACAGGGCTTTGCTCTCTACGGTTATGCTTACGGTCCATACACCATACTTTTAAGTATTTCCACGATTGGCCTTCCTTTGGCTGTTTCTAAGTTTGTGTCTAAATACAATGAATTAGGCAACTACAGAGCGGGATTAACATTATTAAAATATGGTATGTATTTAATGATTTTGAGTGGAGGCCTATCTTTTGTTATATTGTATGCCCTCGCACCTTTCTTAGCTGAAGTGGTTATCGCTTCGAATGATACAGCGGGAAATACTGCAGAGGATGTTCAGTCTGTGATACGGCTGGTCAGCTTTGCTTTGTTGATTATTCCGGCTATGAGTATTTTCAGAGGATATTTTCAGGGAAGCCAGTCAATGGGACCATCCGCAATAAGTACAGTGATTGAGCAGGTAGTCAGGATCGCCTTTATCATCGTTGGATCATACACGATTATCCGCATTTTGAATGGTACAGTAACTCATGCTGTGGGTGCAGCTGTTTTTGCAGCATTTGCAGGAGGCATAGCTGCATTTTGCGTCTTGCTCTTCAGTTTCATTAAAAGAAGAAGAATCATCAAGAGGCAGCGGGATGAGAGTCCAAATAACGAAGACTTGCACTTTGTGCCGATCTTCAAAGAATTGGCAGGTTACGCTATTCCGTTTGTGATAACCGGTCTGGCCATACCAATCTATCAGAATATCGATACCTTTACCATAAACGAACTATTTGTGTCAGCAGGTTACACGCTGGAAGAGGCAGAAACGGTCAATTCAGTGATAAGAATGGCGTTAATTCTTGTAATGGTTCCTTTATCATTAGCAACCGCGTTTGGAATGTCTCTTATTCCAGAGATTACTTCAGCTTATACCAGGGGGGAAATCAAAGAAGTTAACGCTCAAATTTCTCAATCCATTCAGGTCATGCTGTTTTTTACTCTGCCCGCAGGTATAGGCTTAAGTATACTTGGCAAGCCGGTTTATACGATGATTTTTGGAACTGGAAACAGCCCGGAGCTCGGCGGGTATGTCCTGCAGTGGTACGCACCGGCAGCAGTCGTACTGGCTCTGTTTACCCTGACAGCTGCTATCATGCAAGGGTTAAACCAACAAAAGAAATTGATTACTGGGATCATTCTGGGTGTGATGGTAAAGATTTTTTTGAACTTAACGTTAGTAAATTATTTGGACGTAGCTGGTCCAATTATAGCAACTTACCTGGGGTTTACGGCATCTACCCTGCTTAATCTTTATATGATTAAGAGAAGTATCGGCTTTAAAATTGCTCCCTTGGTAAACTCATTAAAGGGTGTGGCTTTATTAGTTGTAGGTATGGGTTTGGCTGTTTGGGGAGTGAATACTTTGATTGAATTATGGATTCCGAGCTCATACAGTCTCTTTTATGAGTCTGTTATCATTTCAATTATATCCATCCTAGTCGGGGTACTGGTTTACTTAGGTGGGGGAATCAGAATGCCTTCGGTAATAAAGCTATTTAATAGTATAAAGAATAATAGCTTTTCTGCATAAGTTTTGTTTGAGGATAAGGAGGAACAATTTTGACCACTTTAGAAAAGGAATATCTGAATATAGTAAAGCTGCAATTTCAACAAATGAAGAACCGGGCTGAAAAGGCAATTGAACAATTGTCAGATGCTGAATTGCATAAAAAACACAGCACTAAATCGAATGATATAGCAATCATTATGCGGCATATAAGTGGGAATATGAGTTCAAGATGGGTGGATTTTTTAGAGAGAAATGGGGGAAAATCCGGTTTTGGGATTTTTCCGAAAGCAACAATGTATGCGAAAATAGCCTTTTAATACTATTGAAAACCTGCAGCCAGAAGATTTGCTGCGAACCGTTTTATTGAGAAACAAACCATTAAGTGTATTATGTGCTGTTCATATAGAAGCACCCCATATTAGTTATCATGTCGGCCAAATACTCTATGTTGGTAAAATGATCATAGGCGAAGATTGGGAAATCCTAAGTATACCTAAACAATAAAACTAAATTGGCCACTAGGACCATTATTCTTTTAAAGGAATAGAAGGCCAAATTGTCGAATCTATACTCTTAAAACTATTCTGAGGAGTGTTATGCATGTGTGGGATTTGTAAGTAAACACGAACAGAGAGACCAGGATTTACCGAAAAAACGAGAAGAGCTTCTTCAAACTGTCCTGAAGGATTTATCCAATGATCCTGAGGTTAAAGGAATTTATTTAGGAGGTTCGCTGGCTAAGGGAAATAACGACCGGTATTCGGATATAGATTTACATATCATAGTTTCACCAGATTCAAAAAGCGATTTTATTCGGGATAAATACGAACGTCCGAGAAAGTGGGGTAATGTTTTATTTTTTGAAGGACACCCGGATAATCCTGTAATCGTTACTCATTTTGATTGTTTCGTGAAAGTGGATACCTTTTATAAAGAGCCGGGTGAATTGATCCCATCACTTTGGCTGGCAGGTTTGAAAGCACTTTATGACCCTGAAGGGATTGTGGAAAAGGTTTTGCGGGATTCGTCTCAATTAGAGTACTCCCCTTCTGCGGAAGAAGTCGAAGCCTGGAGAGGGAAGATCTTTGCCTTTATCCATGAAACGTACCGGGCATCCATGAGAAAAGAAAGGTATTATGCATCAGCCAATCTAGATAGATTAAGATGGCTTATAGCCCAAGGCTGGTATATGGAAAGTGGGCAAAGAATTGATAGTTCTTATGGTATCTGGTCTAAGCTGGAAGGTGAAAGGAGCCTGTTGAAGGATTGGCAGCTGGCATTATTGGAGAGCTGGGAATCCACTCGGAATCCAGCGGACATCATGAAAACCGTCAGCAGTATTTTACCTGAATTCTTCAGATTGAACAAACAGCTTTGCGGTCAAACAGGAATACAAGAAAACGAGGCTTGGTGCAGGGAAGTCATAAGTAAAGTGATATAGCATTGGAAAGAGGCGGCTGCTTGCTAATAGAGTAACCGCCTTCTTTCTTTCCTAGGATAATTTCTTAGAAGGCTTTTAACGATTTTAGATAGGAGGGAGCTTTTTTTATGAAATCTTTAGCAGGAAAGGTTGCGGTAGTCGCAGGCGGGACAAGAGGAGCTGGACGCGCAATTTCTGTAAAGTTGGGGGAGGCCGGTGCCACGGTTTATGTAACAGGAAGGACGACTCGTCAAAGTCAATCGCCTATGGGACGGAAGGAAACAATAGAAGAGACAGCAGAATTGGTTACAAATGCTGGCGGTTTAGGAATCCCTGTAAAGGCAGACCACACGATTGAATCGGATGTCATGGAGCTGTTTGAAAGGGTTAAAGAAGAAAGCGGCAGACTGGATATCCTCATCAACGATGTATGGGGCGGAGATCCTCTGACCGAATGGGGAAAAGGGTTTGGGGACCACAGTTTGGCAAATGGACTTCAGATGCAGAAGCAGGCTGTAGAGTCACATATAATTACCGCTCATCATAGTATTCCATTACTTAAAGAGAACGGCCGCGGTCTAATTGTTGAAATTACAGATGGTGTAGATTATAAGCCAAGAGGAAACTTCTATTATAGTCTCGCTAAAATTTCAAACATACATATTGCTCAAGCAATGGCAGAGGATCTCAAAGATGATGGTATTACAGTTATCGCTGTCACTCCGGGATTTCTAAGGTCGGAAGCCATGCTCGAACTTTTTGGTGTAACAGAAGAAAACTGGAAAGAGGGAGCAAAAAAGGATCCTCATTTCATCGCTTCGGAATCTCCTAATTATATTGGGGAGGCGATTAGCTGCTTGGCCTCGGATCCTGACATCCACCGTAAAACTGGCGGGGTTTTCAGAACTTGGGAGTTATCTGAAGAATATGGCTTTAAGGATATAGATGGGACCCAGCCTCATTGGGGGCATTATTTTAAGGAGCATGTTGAGAAATGACCCTGAATTGTAGTATAGCTTCAGATAAGGAGGAGTACTTGTGAAAGAGGAAGTTGCCTATCTGACCATCTTACTCATAGCATCATTCGTATCATTTTTTGTCATTACAAGCTGGCTGGAAACTGGAGAACCAGCCATTTTATTTGTACTGATTATTTTAGCGGCAGATAGAATCTTGGAAAAGAACAGATGGCTGATAGATGGGTATTTGAGGCGCAATAATATCATCAAGTCTGAATCAGCAGAATTACCAGAGCTTGTTAACAAGGATAAACAATAAAGGGAAATTCTTAATGGTGTATGTATCCTGTGACATCATGCTAAAAAATGCTTGTAAAATGAAAGAAGACTCCCTTCAAACCGGGAGCCTTCTTTCATTTTACTCGCTTTTCACTTGTTCACCCGCAGCTCCCCGCTTGTTCTCACTTTCAGAAACAATCAGCGCACAAGCTGCATCTCCCGATATGTTGATGGAGGTCCTTGCCATGTCCAGTAACCTGTCAATTCCCAGGATCAGTCCTATGCCTTCGACAGGAAGGTTCACGCTGCTGAGCACCATTGCGAGCAGAATAAGGCCTACACCAGGCACGCCTGCAGTTCCGATGCTTGCCAGCACGGCAGTCAGGACTACAGTAACCAATTCTCCGATAGAAAGGTCCACACTGTACACCTGGGCGATGAACACAGTAGCGACCCCTTGCATGATTGCCGTTCCGTCCATGTTAATGGTAGCGCCCAATGGCTGTACGAAAGAACTCACCGGTTCTGAAACCTTCAGCCTTTTTTGTGCAGTCTCCATTGAAATTGGAAGGGTTGCATTACTGCTAGATGTACTGAAAGCTACACTCATGGCTGGGCTGAAATTTTTGAAGAACCATAACGGACTTTTGCGAGCCAAAAGTAATACAGCTCCTCCATAAGTGACTGCCGCATGGACCACCAAGGCAAGGATAACTACCATCATATAGAGCCACATCGCCTTGATGGCTCCCCATCCCTGGCTTCCAATGGCAGAGGCAATCAGTCCGAATGTTCCATATGGGGCAAACTTCATAACCATAGTGACCAAGTACATCAACAGGTCATTTGCCTGGCTAATCAAGTTTAGTATTCCTTTTGTTTTATCTCCCAGTGCCGTTAAACCGATACCAATGAAAATGGCAAAGGCAATAATTTGCAGCATATTTCCTTCGGTCATGGCAGTGAGCGGATTTTTAGGAATGATGTTCATGAGAGTTTCTCCCACTGGTGGAGCTTCTTCTGATTCAAAACCTTCATTATTCGTAGTATCTATACCTTCAACCAGTCCTGGATCAATGATATTCGCAAGCGACAGTCCGATGACAATTGCAATGCAGGTTGTCAGTAGGAAAAATAAAATGGTCTTTATGCCAATCCTTCCGAGCTTTTTAGGATCTCCCAATCCTGCAGTTCCCAGCACGATTGAAACAAACACAATAGGGACAACCAACATGGAAATCAGGTTAAGGAATATTCTTCCTAATGGAGTGAATAAATAGGGATCTGCTACTTCAAATATATCTCGAGCAAAAACATTTAATAACAATCCTGTAATGGCACCAGCAATTAAGCCGATAATGATCTTGCTTGTCAAACCAAGTTTCATAAAATTTCCTCACCTTCTCTATTTAGGCAAAATATTTTCTGATTTTTTCCCTTTATTAAACAAAGCCAAACCTGTCATTAAAAGTGGAAGCGCCCTGCACAGCCCCGACAGGCAAATGTTCCTAAGAGAAAAAAGGCGGTTTTCCTTTTATTCTCTTAGGGTTATTTGACCCCGAGGGGTGGGCGCTGGAACTGGACGAATCAAAAGTGGAAGCGCCCTGCTCAGCCCCGACAGGCAAATGTACTGATATCCTTTCTTATTAATGGTAGTAGAAAGCAAAATTATGTAAGGAATTAAGGTAAGGGCTTACAAGTTTTCCATACTTTTAGGTGAAACTAATGCTCTCCAAGGAATAGTTGATCAACAGTAGAAGCTTAAGAAGTCCAACCAGAGAAAGATATATTTTATCAGAAAGTCTTGTTTCATTTCAATAATGATGAAACATCCAACCATGGCTGCGGGTGGAACAGTAAATAATTAAGATTGACCTTGGCAAACCAGACATTAATTTGGCTATAGCTTCAGCTTAATATCCCACAGGCATACCTGGCAATGGATACAAGAACAAACAGGAATGTATACCTACATTTTAGAAATATAAGTAAATACTCAGCACATGGAGAATTGCCGGATTTCAGATTCGAATATACATCGAAATAAAATATACCAGAATGCGTATTCTATCAAAATTTCAAATTTTATGATGTACCTTTTTTGGCAAGGCTCTTTTCTGAAAGGCAGTTCCTCTTGAATGCTATTTTATCCTCCTCCGCCTTTAATGTAGAAGGATCTTCGCTGCAGGCGTGCGACCTCCTGCGGGACTAGCGGCATCTAGTTCCAGCACTAGCCCCTCGGGGTCAAATAACCTCAAGAGAATAAAAGTAAAGAGCGCCTTTTTTTCTCTTGAAAACATTTGCCTGACGGGGCTGAACAAGGTGCATCCACTTTTGATTACAGGTGAGACCAAGGTTACGTATCCACTGGAACGTAACCCCGAACCCAATTGCAGCGCGGAGTCGTGCGTCTGGAGCGGAAATCCATTACTTTTAAGACAGCCACAATCTTTGAGAAAACAGTTTTTGGCAAAAACAAGATTCACTGCTGGCTAAAGCATTATTTGCACCTCATTTTCTACTCTTTTTCTGAGTGCTAACCACGACGTTTTCCTTAAAAGGTATTTTCCTATTGAGTTAGAGCTCTCCTTCTTAAAGAGACTATGTTCATAGAGAACATCCAAAGAAGAGGTGAGCACTACTTCTTTTTTCCATATAAATAGTCTAATAGCCTTGAAGTTGAGGATGAAGTTTGAAATAATAATACACAAAGTGTAAATATTTAGAAAATATTATAAAAGTTTCTATATATGGTCATTATCTGTATATTACTAAGACTAACAAAAGGGTGTTGAGCATGGAAAAAAAGAACCAGAAGAAAAAAAGAAAAACAGGCATGTACCAATCCGGATGAATCTCCTGTTTTTCTTTGTATTTCTCTTATTCTCTTTACTGATATTGAGACTGGGGGTAGTTCAGATCGTATCAGGAGAGGATTATAAACAGGAGGTCGATAGAACCGAAGATGTTGTTGTAACCAATAGTGTGCCAAGAGGAAAGATTTACGACCGTACTGAAAAAGTCATCGTTGATAATGTGGCTAGAAATGCTATTACCTATACCCCGCCGCAATCCCCTAATCCTGAAGATATGATGGAAGTGGCAGCAAAGCTTGCAGGGCTCATTGAGATGGATACCTCTTCTGTAAGGGACAGAGATCAAAAGGATTATTGGATTTTAAAGAATAAAGAAGCAGCGGATAACAAGGTAACAGATGAGGAAAAAAGGAGATTGCCAGAAACAAAGACCTATCAACAAAAGAAAAGAATAGCAAAATCTATAAGATGACGCTGGATAGAATATCTAAACAAGATTTAGCCTCTCTTACTGATCAGGATATCGAGAACCTTGCTATTTACCGTGAATTAAGTACAGGATACGCTCTCACGCCTAAAATCATCAAGAACGAAGGAGTGAGTCAGAAGGAATTCGCAGTAGTCAGTGAAAATCTTTCTGAACTGCCAGGCATCAGTACAACCACAGATTGGGAAAGGGTCTACCCTTTTGAAAGTACAATCCGCTCAATCCTGGGCAGTGTCTCTTCATCGCGGCAAGGACTTCCCAGCGAAATGATCGATTATTATTTATCACAGGATTACAGCCGGAATGACCGGGTCGGAACGAGTCAGCTCGAGCTGCAATACGAACATATATTGAGCGGCCGCAAAGAAAAGGTGAAGAATATTACCAAAGACGGAGCAGTGCTTGAGACGAAGGTGATGAAAGAGGGACATCGAGGAAAAGATATTGTCATCACCATCGATATGGAGCTTCAGGAGGAAGTGGAGAAAATCGTTACAGAGGAACTCCTTAAAAACGTCCACCAGGGAAGGTCTTCGCATTTGGACAGAGCGTTCGTGGTAATGATGGATCCTAATAATGGGGAGGTACTGGCGCTGGTAGGGAAAAGGTATGGAAAAGATCCTAATACCGGTGAATATAGAGTAATGGATTATGCTCTAGGAACATATACAAGCTTCTACGAAGTGGGTTCTGCCGTGAAAGGAGCCACCGTACTTACTGGCTACATGGCAGGTGTTATCAGCCCTGGCCAATATTTAGTAGATGAGCCTATTGAAATAGCAGCTACTAAAGCTAAGACTTCTTGGTTTAATCCGAATGGTGGACAAAACCAGTCGATGAATGACCGGTTTGCGCTGGAAATCTCTTCTAACTCTTATATGTTTAAGGTAGCGATGAAGATGGCAGGAAACCCCAATTATATCCGAAAAGCTCCTATTAATGGTTCAACAAAGGATTTGGTGAATCTGAGAAATCATTTCAACCAATTTGGACTGGGAGTGAATACTGGAATAGATTTGCCCGGGGAGGTAGATGGTTATAAGGGTGAATTTAATGATCCAGGTAACCTCCTTGACTTTGCCATCGGTCAGTTTGACACTTACACTCCATTGCAGCTGGCACAGTATGTATCGACGATTGCCAATGGCGGATACAGAGTCAAGCCGCAAGTTCTGAAAGAAGTACGAAAGCCAGGGAAGGATCCTGATACCTTGGGTGCGATGGAAATGAAAAATGAACCAATCATTTTGAATAAGGTTAATGTGACATCTCATCAGCTGCAAAATGTTCAAAGAGGTTTCTACCAGGTATACCACGGATCTGATGGAACAGCAGAGTCGCATTTTGGAAATGCTCCATATGTTGCTGCAGGAAAGTCAGGAACAGCGGAATCCTTTACTCCTCGTGACCCTGTAACTGGAAAAAAGTATCAGACTTATAACACTACTTTGATAGGATATGCTCCTTACGACCAGCCGGAAATTGCCTACTCTACAGTTGTGCCGGCCTCACATAACGGCAAAACAGATCCTTATATTAATAAAGATATCTCCAGAAGAATCATGGATAAATATTTCGAATTAAAGAAGCAGCGAGATAAGAAAGAAGAAGAGAAAACCAGCGATTCCACTGAGTAATTGAGAAGAGCAGCAGTTAGGAGGAAAAGCGCCGTCTGTAAATAGGCGAGGCGGCGCTTTATTACAGACATAATAAGGTGTTAAACTGAATACAGATGAAAGTGCTGATTACAGCGAATAATTGATAGCATTAAAGTATCGAAGTTTAATAGATAATAGGAAAAGGGGTCAATATTATGTTCAAGAAAATAGCAAGTGATGCATTGGGATTAAGCGATATCGGGAAAATTATCAAGAGAGAGGACTTTGACAAGACCCTTTCTGATGATTACGTCCTTCATGAAGACGGCGAAAAAATCCATTTCTTAATCAAGTCCAAGACGGATGAATACTGTTTCACGAACAGAGCACTTATTCATCTGGATGGAGATAAAGCAGCCAGCAGTAAACGAAATTTGTATCGTTATGAATATTATCAGCACCATATCAGCAACGTATCGATCGAAACTGCCGGAACGATTGACCTTGATCTGGAGATAAAATTCAATTTAGGCAGTAAAACGGTCTCAGTTGATATCGATAAGAAGGAAGGAGAAGCTATTGCGGATTTGTATAAATCACTGTTGGCCATCTCTCACATCCAGGAGGAAGGAAAGCGGAAGCTCGATTCAGCGGAAAGGGGCCTGACGGTTGCAAGAGATCTTATTCAAAACAATCGCTTCCACGATAACGATATTTCCAATGAGTTTAAAGAAACCACTTCCTTTGCTTATGAATGGTTAAACGAACACTATCAAACGAATACCAAAAAAGATTTTGGAGACATTTTTAATCGGTATATCCAAAATTAACAAAGCCTTGAAGCGCGTGCCAACCTTCTATATATCTGGCAGGCGCTTTTTTTTGTCTTTTCCATTCACCTTCAAATTCTCTTCATAGCTGTGCAAAATTCCGATGGAGCGGTTTTTTTACAAGAATGAGAAGACGAATAATACCTGCAGGACCAGGCGCATGAAGAGTAAATGAGGAATGTTTAATAGATGAGACTTTAGGTTATAAAGAAGCCAAGGTACAGGGTTCCTCGCTGATTGTGAAAAGATTTACTGAATTTTGATCCTTTAACTGAACGGCCCCCCACGCTAAAATATATTGACTATTCTGATTAACTCTAAGTCTAGTCGGAATGAATAGAAAAATAAAACTTATTGGCAGGTGTTAAATCAACTTGCAAAAGCTGAAAATTTTAATGATTACTACGGGTTTGCTCTTAACCGGAATCCTTATTTACTTTTTCTCGCCTTATTCAAACAGAGAACATGTCAGTGTAACAACACAAACTGCTTCCATAAATGAACAACTGGAGAATTTAAGCCCTGAAGAAAAACATAATATTAAAGAAGAACTTGAAGCAGTCCAGGATGATGAAGAGAGTGCCGAGAAGCCATCATCCATCACTGAAGAAATCAAAGAAAACGTCAGGGGAGTGCTCAAAGGAGTCATCCGTTTATTCAACAAAGATATGAAGGTTGTTTCCATAGGTGATTCACTAACGCAAGGTGTAGGAGATGAAACGGGGAACGGCGGGTATGTTGGAATCCTCAATAATACATTTCAGGAGAACGAAATTAATATCAAAATAGATAACTTTGGGAAAAGAGGAAACCGTACCGATCAATTATTAAAGAGGCTGGAAGAAAAGGAGATTGCCGATTCTATTGCACAGGCGGATGTTGTCCTGATAACCATCGGTGCTAACGACATTATGAAGATAGTAAAAAGCAATCTCATCGATCTCAAGATGGAAACCTTTGAGGAAGAGAAAAGAGGGTACAGGGAGAGGTTGAAGAAAATTTTTAATAAGGTTAATGAATATAACCCTGATGCCCAGATTTATTTAATAGGTTTTTACAATCCTTTCGAAGGATACTTCGGAAATATCAGTGAATTGGAAATGGTGATGAAAAGCTGGAATGCGGCCGGCAAATCAGTCACAGAAGAATTTGAGAATGTTAATTATATTCCTACTGCTGATTTATTTCAGGATTCTACTCTCGAATTATTAGCGGATGATTACTTTCACCCGAACATAAATGGATATAAACTCATTGCAAAACGGGTGCTGGAACATGTAGAAGAAATCGAGCTGGAAGCAGAAGTTGAAACAGACAGCAGTGAACCAGAAGCTGAAATTACAGAATGAGCTCATATATAAAAGCTGGAGACTACCAAACTTCAGCTTTTTTTTTTGCTCCTTTCGTAAACTTTGTTGCTATTTGATATTAATTTGGTAAGAGGATGTCATCATTCATTGAAAATATTTGTGTAAGCAAGAAAGAAAAAAGCTGCTCCCTCCATGTTAAATAGAGAAAACTAATGTCCGGGGGAAATTCCGGCTCTAGGGAATTTTTCTAAACGCGATATTAGTAAGAGGGGGAGAAGGATTGGAGCGGAAATCCATATTTTTAAAACCGCAACAATCTTGGCGAAAACAGCCTTTCTTTATCACTATCCAACAACTTTGGCCCCGACTCTGAGTTCATCTGTAAACATACAAAATTTAGCCAACACTTAAATGTTTTTCAACATTAGGAAAGGGTATTTATATTTGAGAAACAAATTCAAATATGGAGGTTTTAATCATGTCAAACAACAATAACAATGATCAAAACAACCGAAATGAATATTTTGAAGATCGAGCAGGAACAGATGAGGCAAGATACCATGTAGTCCCTAACGATGAAAAGGGCTGGGCGGTAAAGGAAGAAGGAAATGATGATCCTGTTTACACAACAGATTCTAAGTCCGATGCCGTGAAGGAAGCGAAACAAAGGGCGGAAAAATCAGGCACCATGGCTTATGTCCACAGTGAGCATGGGCAAATAGAAGAACAGCATAATTATAAAGACGAATGACAAGGACAGCCCGGGAACTGTATTCCCGGGTTTTTTGTATGGAGAATTAATTCCGGAATAAAACTTATTGTGAAATAACTGATTCGCTGGAATAATAAGGATAAGGGTGTAGCGAAACGCAGATACCTAAAAGGTCTTCCTGCATGAATTTTTCAAACAACCTGGGGCAGGGCAACAGAGAATAACCAGGAACCGATAAACAACATCCCTTTAAAAAAATCGGAACGGCACAATGAACTTATATTGAAAGGTGAGACCATTATGATCGTCAGAGAAGCAGCAACCGGGGATGCAGAGAAATTGATCAATCTTATTAAAGAGGTAGAGGCAAGTTCCAAATTTATGCTTATGGAGCCTGGAGAAAGAAAAACAACTGCTGAAGAGCAGAGAAAACAACTTGGGCGAATACAGGAACAAGACAATGCAACTGTTCTCGTTGCCGAGAAGGAAGGGAGATTGGCAGGGTATCTATTTGCTATCGGCGGGAATACAATCAGAACCAAACATTCTGCATACATAGCCATCGGAATTTCTAAGCCCTGTCGAGGACAGGGAGCAGGTACTTTATTATTTAAGCGGCTTGAAGAGTGGGCAATGAATCACAGCATCACCAGACTGGAACTCACAGCAGTTACTGAAAATGAAGAAGGAACAGCCCTTTATAGGAAGAGAGGATTTGAGATAGAAGGCAGGAAGAGAAATTCCCTTGTCATAGAAGGCTCATATTTCGATGAATACTATATGTCGAAGCTGCTGTGATGACGGAGTATTTCCAAAGACCAGGGGCATTGCAATTTGTTACTTTTCCAAATGAAATACAATAATTCTCATTTCATTATAAGTCTGTAAATTGAGCAGATAGATTTCTGTCTATGGGCTGAAGATCTTTTATGATCTTTAGCTTTTTTATTTTTGAACAATAGCTAAATTATGTACCAATACTATACAGTCATTCTAATGTGGATACACTTTCAATAGAATCATTAATATTTTATTGGAAAAACCTATTTACCTTAACGCAGCGTCAAGGTGTAAAGTTGAAATTGTCAGGAGGTGAAGTGATGGAATATACGGTAAAAAAGCTTGGTCAATTAGCGGGCGTAAGCACTCGCACGTTGCGTTACTATGATGAAATCGGCATCCTTAAGCCGGCAAGAATCAATTCTTCAGGTTATCGTATTTATGGCGAAAATGAAGTAGACCGTCTGCAGCAAATTCTTTTTTACAAAGAACTTGGTGTAGAGCTGGAAGAAATCAAGAAAATTCTTGATGATCCCGGATTTAAGATAACCAGTGCACTGGCAGACCATCGGGAGAAATTGGTTGACAAGCGCCATCAGCTTGATCAGCTCATCAAGAATGTCGACAAAACAATAGCAATGAAGGAAGGGAGAAGAAAAATGTCTGATAAAGAAAAATTTGAAGGCTTCAAGAATAAATTAGTAGAGGATAATGAAAGGAAATATGGAAATGAGATACGAACAAAATATGGAGAAGAAACTGTAAACCAGTCAAATGCCAAGCTGCAAAATATGTCCCAAGAACAGTTCGAGGAAGCGAACAAGCTTGCTGAAGATATTCATACAACACTTGCGCAAGCTTATAAAACGGGAGACCCTTCTGGTGATCTGGCTCAAAAAGCTGCAGAAATGCATAAGCAATGGCTGATGTTTTACTGGACGGAATATAGCAAAGAGGGCCATGCAGGACTGGGGGATATGTATGTGGAAGATGAACGTTTCAAAGCATACTATGATAAAGATCAAGATGGAATTGCACAGTTATTGAGAGATGCAATTTATATTTACACAGGGAAACAAGATTAACTCTCTCTGGAATAAGGACCAGACCTTTCTGAATTCCTTCTTTAAAGGGGAACGAAAATTTAAATCAAGAGGTACAGACCGAATGGTCGTCTGTACCTCTTTTTTATCTATAACAAAATGTTGTTTTGTGTGACCTTCATGTTTATACCATTAGTTGATCGGTATTAGCAATATCCGAGAAAGGTGCTGGTGACATTGGAAGAGGTACAGGTCCTTCTTCTTTTGGAGAAATTATTAAATAGAAGCCTACAGTATGGTAAAATTAGGATGCGGGGAACGGCTGATTTTTTTGAATTCATGTTTCTGAAAATTCAACCTATTAAACCATGAAAATATATAGTACTATAGCATCAGGAGACAGAGGAGGGAAGGCAATCATATGAAAGCTGAAACAGAAACGTTAGAAGTCAAAAATGTCAGCGAAGAGGGTATGAAGACAGTGCTGGGCTGGTTCGATTCACGAAAAGCATCGTTTTACAAGCTTGCCCGTGCTTATTCGAGCAGCAACAACGAAATTCAAGAAATTTTTTATCAAACGATTATGAAGATATATGATGAAAGAAAATATAATGTAGAAAACCGAAACTTTAAATTTCTTGCTGCTTCCATTTTTATGAATGAGTGCCAGGAAGTAAAAAAGACAAGAGCAGATGAAACGGACATACTTCTGTCTGGCGGCACCTTCAATAAATTGAAAGAATTAGATGAGAAAGATAAAGAAGCGATTGCGATTACATACCTTAAAGAATTTTCGTTTGAAGAGGCGGCCCGTATACTGCAGATAACCGTTGAGTCATTGAAATCACGGCTTTACAGGGGGATTCAACAATTAAGCAATAGATTGGATGAAATGAATCACCCGGAAAGCTGTACACCCTATAGAAATAAGTTCGTTGATTATCTAGGCAAAGATCTGGTTAGGACTGAAAAAATAGAATTAGAGGTTCACATCCCTACTTGCCATTTCTGTCAGGAAGAGCTGGCTGATTTTCAGGATACTATTCTTTCTTTGCAAAGAAGCGCAGATCAGTTACATATTCCTCCTGAGTTGATGAGGCCTGTAAAAGAGAAGGCAGTAGAAACGGAGAGAATCCGAACTCAAAAAAAGAAGAAGAGGAACCGATTTGGTCTTGCAGCCGCAGGTATGCTGACCTTTATCATCTGTACCGGTTTTGTTACTGGGGGATTCACCAGTCTCTACTATTCTTGGATGGGATGGACTGAAAAAGAAGAAATGGAAATCATTCAATACTATAAAAGCGGAATAGGCGAACCGCTTGAACTCGTTCAGGAAAGCAATGGAGTTAAAGTGACGGTTAAGACAGCGGTAGCCGATGATGTGCAGACGATGATTTACTATGAAGTGGAGGACATGAATAAAGAAAATCAATACTTCCTCAATCAGGATGAAGGAATGCGTGTTGAAAATGAATATGAAATTCTGGATAGGCAGGCTGACCAAAGATTTTACCATCCCTTTGAATATGGGAGGGCTGATGAAGAAGAGGAAAATATTTTTAGAGGAAAGATCAGTCTGGCTCCGATTAATTCCGATAGCGGAACGATTCAGCTTAGGCTCATGAGGCTTCAGGAAACGATTAAAGAGGAACCAGGCAGTTCTAAGGTGAGCTCTTACCATCCCGAATTCTTAGAGGGTGATTGGAGTTTTGATATCCCGGTCGAAAAGTACGAGTCCACAGTATTTGATCTCGACCAGGAAAGTGATATAGATGGTATTCCAATCAAGGTTAATAAACTGACGCTTGCCCCTACGGCAACCCTTTTGCAATACAGCTATCAGGAAAGGGGCCAGAAACAATGGATAGAACATGTAACCATGGATTCGCTGAGCACCAATGGTCATTCAGCGAAGGCTGATTATTTTGGAGGGGGAGAGTTTATCACCCATTCAGGAGAATGGACTACCTTCCAATCAAGGTTTGAGCCGCTTTTTAATAAAAATCCGGAGGAAGTAACCCTTTCTATTGGCTCGATGCATCTTTTTATTGAAGACAAAAAAGAAATCGAGGTTAATCAAGCTGGCGAACTTCCGCAATCCTTTGATTATCGAGGAAACGAGCTTACCATCGACGGTGTGGAAACGGAAGGAAACACTACCAAAGTCTATATTACTGACCCTTATTTTGAAGGCAGAGAGCATGAAAGGCTTCGCATTCAGGTGATGTCTGATAGTTCATATCGGGGTTATGGTTTTGGGGTAGATGGTATATTGATAGATAAAAATGGCAAGGAATTCGACCCTGAAGAATATCACTACCCTTTTGATGAAGAAATAGAGCAGCCTCGTTTCTTTGAGACAAGCCACGAAATGGAAATATACGATGATGCGTCAGATGATCCCGGTTATCCGGCAAAGTTGATGATTGAAGGGTATAATTTTACGAAATATATAGAAAATAAGATTAGCATTCCATTAAATTAGACCATTCATAGGAATAGGGTGATTGTTAACACTTTGGTGTGCTCTTATAGAGCTTCCAAAAAGCTGCCTTATAAATGGGTAAATGAAACGGAGTGGGTATATGAGAACTGAGAATGAAATGATGGATATCATACTGGAGACTGCCAGGAAAGATGAGAACATCCGCGCTGTCTATATGAATGGCTCGAGAACGAATCCTAATGTCCCAAAAGATCTCTTTCAAGATTATGACATCGTATATGTCGTTAAAGAAACATCACCTCTAATAGAAAGGAAAGACTGGCTTAAGTCATTCGGTGAGCTTCTTATGATTCAGGAGCCGGATAGAAATGACAGAGTGGCGGGTATTCAAAAGGATACTGCCAACTCTTATGGATATCTGATGTTGTTTGAGGACGGTAATCGTATCGATTTGCAGCTCCAAGCAATAGAAGGGATGATGGCGAGGTATCTTAGTGATAAGTTGACTGTACCTTTGATGGATAAAGACAAAATCTTACCTCCCATTCAGGAACCAACGGATAAAGACTATCATGTAAAGAAACCGTCAGAAGCTCAATTCTTCAGCTCATGCAATAACTTTTGGTGGTGTCAGCAGAATGTGGTCAAAGGAATATGGCGTGATGAGCTTCCCTATGCAAAATACATGTTCGAATGCATTATACGGCCGCATCTTGATGAAGCAGTCTCATGGTGGATAGGAACCAAAACTGATTTTGGCCTGTCCTCGGGAAAATTAGGTAAGTATTTTAAAAATCATCTTCCGGCTTCTTATTGGGAGATGTACCAGGACACCTATTCTGATGGGAACTATGATAACTTTTGGCAGGCAATTTTCACCGCCTGTTCCTTATTCCGTGAATTAGCCAGGGAAGTTGCTGACAGCCTTTCATATATTTATCCAGAACAGGATGATCGCAATATGACAAACTATATGGAAAGAGTCCGTAAACTTCCAAAGGATGCAGAAGGAATTTATTAAAGAACTTTTTTTGGCATTGCTGCCCACAGGTCAAAAGAAAAAGTCTAAAAGATTATGGTTAAATAGCATTCTATCACTTTCCTTTTAAGATAGAGGATTGGTGGCGAATACGTACGACTGTGGGACATGATGTTTTCTACTGCCTAATTGAAAAGTCAAAAGCTGAAGATAGGTAAAGCGTCTTCAGCTTTTTAAATGCTGTTTTCCCTTCCTCACCCTTTTACGCAGGGGAAATTGAGTCGCACGCCTGGAACAGAAATCATTCGTTCAATGATCATAATTACCATACAAAAAAAATAGCTTTCTACTCAAACAAAGGAGTGGAAAAATGATACCTCCGAAGCATATCGTTTCTGCAGCAGCTGTCATTGTTAATGTCCTTTTAATTAGGCTCTTTTCGTAAACTTTGTTGCTATTTATTATGTCTTCGGAAAATAACACCATAATTCCCCTGACATACCTGTTAAGCAAGAAAGAAAAGAGCTCCCCCCCGGTCAAAGAGGAGATCCTCCGTATCCAGGGAAAAATCCGGCTCTTGGGATTTTTCCGAAAGCAACAATCTTGCGGTAACAGCCTTTAATAAAGGGTCCAAAACGGGGATGGGAAATGCCCGGAGGCCAGGTCGAAGAAGGAGAATCTATAAAGGATGCAGCGGTACGAGAAACTAAAGAAGAATGCGGCTCATCGAAGTCACTAAAATTTGCGGCGTGTTCCAAAACGCAGGAGGATCCATCTGTATTACACTATTCCTTGGAAAACCGGTTGGGGGCGAGCTTACCGCAACCCCTGAGGCTCTTGAAGCAGGATTCTTTCCTATAGAAGATGTATATGAGATGGTAACTTTTTTAAATTTCAAACAAAGGATACAATTATGCCTGGATGAAGAGGCACACCCTTTTTATGTCGAGTTTTAATTTTACATATTAACAAAAGGAAAACAAAAGTTAAATCTGAATGCAGAGGAAGCAGGTTAATTTATGAAAAAAACGTTTCCATTAATTGAAACGAATCGACTAATTCTAAGAGAAGCAGTACCATCAGATGCTGCAGATATGCTGGAATACTTATCTGATTCTGAGGTAGTAAAACATATGGGCCTTTCACCATTTCAATCAATCGAAGATGCCCTGGGAGAGTTGAATTGGTACAGTGCTATATTCAGGGAAGATTACGGGATTCGGTGGGGAATAACAATAAAGGAAAGCGGCAAGATGGTCGGCAGCTGCGGAATACATAATTTGGTGAGCAAACACCATAGAGCAGAAGTGGGTTTTGAATTAAGCAGGAACTACTGGGGAGCAGGAATCGCAAGTGAAGCATTAAGCGCAGTCATTATCTATAGTTTTGTGCATTTTAAATTGGAAAGAATAGAAGCTCTGGTTGAACCTGATAATAAGTCTTCTCAGAAACTGTTAGAAGCAAAGGGGTTTCAAAGAGAAGGACTGCTTAGACATTATGAATATACTTGCGGAAAATTTGATGACTTATTTATGTATTCTATATTAAAAGGTGATTTACCACTGGATTAATGATTTCCAACAGTAAAGAGGGTAGCAGAAAGTTTGATACTGTTTTTACTTAAGGCTGTTTTCTAATTAATTGCTGATTTCAGGTAAATCCCAAAATCCGGACTTGCCATTTTTTCTCTAACCAGTTTTTATCCTCTCTTATTGGGTAGAAAAAATAAGAAAGGAGAATGATATGGATACGATTCTGTTTGGCTTATTTGCTGCAGCATACATTGTGTTAGCAATCTGGACAATTAAGATATTTAAGAATTATCATGTGTACAGTGCTGCTTTTCTGGTGCCTGTCATTTTAGGGCTTGTCTATGATAACAGCATTATAGCAGCAGGAAGATACATTGGGGAGGGGGCATTACTTCAATTTTTGAATGCCCTCCGATATTGGTTCCATGCCTTCTTCACACCTTTACTTGTTCTTTTTTCGTGGAAGACACTGGAACAGGCGAATATCAGTTGGGCAAAAACCAAATGGTTTCGCTGGGCTGCGTATCTTCTGACTGCAGCGCTGGTTTTGATTGAACTCTTCGCAGAAGTCCTTGGGATGGAACTAGAGGCTGCCTGGGAATATGGAGTTCTTACATATAGCAATACAGCTTCCTCAGGAGGACCGCCAATAATGGTGCTCATCGTATCGGTTGTTTTGCTGGCTGCCTCCATTATCATATGGCGAAAGCAGAAATGGATATGGTTTTTCGCCGGATCGCTTGTGATGGCAGTGGGGAGTGCGGTACAGCTTCCAATTGAGAGCGGGGCCATCACAAATTTATTTGAACTTGCATTATTAGCTTCCTTGGCTGCAACAGCGCATTTTCAGGGAAGAAGAGAAAGGGATTGAGTCAGAGGAAATCTGGCTCTCTTTTTTTTGAGACATACCTATCAGGAGAGCTTTTTAGTTTGAAATGTCTGTGGACCGGCATATTTTAAAATGAATACTGCAGCCGGAAGGCAGGTCAGAACGGGACAGACCGCTGTTTTCTCATGTTAATTTCTTCATTTATGGAGGAAAGGATTCCATATTCACTCCTCGTCCTTTATACTAGATAAGTATGTCTTCTAATAGAAATGTAAATTTATCTTAAAGAGATTCTTTATAGATTATAATAATGTTGTGGTATGAAGGAGGAATTCCAAGTGAAAATAACTAAAGGTGAAATGATAGAAACACAAATTCATCGATTGGATGATAGGGGAGCGGGCCAGGCTGTTGTTTGGCGCGAGAATGAGAAGGGCCATATCGGGAAGCTGAAACTTACGATCCCCCGTACTCTTCCCGGCGAAAAGGTTAAAGTGAAAGTCGATGAGCCCCTAAAAAGGAGAAGAAAGGCAATTCCTGAAGAAATCATTGAATCGAACGCTGATAGGACGAATCCCCCATGTCCTCATTTTGAACGCTGCGGGGGCTGTGTTTGGCAGCATTGGAGTTATGAAGGCCAGTTAAGACATAAAACCGCTCACGTTAAAGAAGAGGTTGCTTCTCAAGGGTATGATCCAGCTCTTGTTCTGGATACAATCGGAATGGATAATCCATGGCAGTATCGAAACAAAATGGAATTTACATTTTCACCGGACGGTTCTCTTGGATTGCATGAACAAGGAAACTTCCGTAAGGTCATTTCGCTCGAAACATGCTTGATCGCAAGCGAAGAAATGGTCTCAGCGGCAATGGAAGTAGCGGACTGGGTAAGTGAGCATGGTTTGAAAGGATATGATAAAGACAGCCATGAAGGCCTGCTTCGCCATCTGATGGTAAGGCAGTCATTTGCCACTGGAGAAATCATGCTCGGCCTCTTTGCCACAGAATCACCTGAGGGCAGCCTGGAAGGTGCCGTTTCTGATCTGGTTAAACGGGTAGGAGAAAAATTCCCCAAAGTGAAAAGCTTGTTATGGCTTGAAAACAGAGATTGGGCAGATCGTACTCAATCAGAAAAAAGTCATACTTTGGCTGGACGCGACTTTATCTATGACGAAATGGATGGCTACCGGTTCCGCCTTTGGTTCGACACGTTTTTCCAAACGAATCCTGTGCAGGCCCAGAAACTCGTAGACTTGGCTGTCGAGATGGGAAAACCAAAGAAAACGGAAAAAATGATCGACCTTTTCTGTGGTGTAGGTACGTTCTCTCTGCCATTTGCAAGCAGAGTCGGAGAACTGGCAGGAATTGAGATTGTGGAAAGCTCAATACAATCAGCTAAACGGAATGCTGAAGATAATGGAATTACCAACACCACTTTCCTGGCAAAGGACGCAAGAAAGGGAATCGACGAAATCCTGGAGAGCTTCGGCAGACCTGAATTACTGCTGCTTGACCCTCCGAGATCAGGCGCAGGCGGTAAAGTCATGAGAAGAATTGGACGTTCTCAGCCGGAAAGGATTATCTATGTTTCATGCAACCCTTCCACTTTTGCGTTAGATATTAAAGAACTGGAGCAATTTGGATACAGTTTAGAAGTCGTTCAGCCTGTTGATTTGTTTCCTCATACCGTTCATGTTGAGTGTGTGGCAGAACTTATTCTCGAGAAGTAATAGTTGAACATAAAAGTGTAACGAGTGGTAAATCGCAGACCGAATCAAACAGCAAACTCAAATAACTTCAAAGTATATTTTAAAGTTGAAAAGGCTTAGAGATGCAACTATCTCTAAGCCTTTTTCAAAGGTAAAGAAAGAATCCAGATTCGCCCTTCTATTAAATTGCTCTATTTTTAAATATTTGAAATAATAATAAAAGGGGGAATAGTGTGCTGACCTATAGAACAATTGATTTGAAAATCGAAAAAGAGTGCTGGAATCTCGGAAATATTCTTTTGCAGTAAGCTTCGGGGAAGAGGGGCACTTTAATGAAAATGAGTACATGGAGTGGCTGCAAAGGTTTATAAAGATTTTTCCGGGTGGATTTTTAATGGTGGAAAAAGGCAATGAAACAATAGGTCAGATTGAATTATCAATTAGGGAGCAGGATTTACGGTCCATCGGATATGTTCACCTTTACTATTTAACTCATGGTTACAGACATAAAGGACTCGGGAAAAATGTTCATGAATACAGTCTCCGATTTTTCGCCCGGTATAATGTTAGTGAATATCAATTAAGAGTGTCGCCAACGAATGTCGCTGCGCTCAAATTTTACAGGGAAATCGGGATGCAGGAATCGGGACCAGAGATGAACGGTAAGGTTTTAAAAATGAGAGGCATAATTTGAGAGGTGTCACGTAATGAAATTTTATACAGCTTCCAGTTTTAAAAATATCGAATCAGTAAGATACGTGAACGAAGAGTTAAAACGGATTGGATATATACATACCTATGATTGGACTCAAAACGACCGCGCTTCTTCACAGGGAGATCTCGAGAGGATTGGAAGGGAAGAAAAAAGGGCCGTCATCGCATCTGACTTCATTATAGTCATCCTGCCTGCAGGAAAAGGAAGTCATATAGAAATGGGAATCGCCATTGGTCTGGAGAAGAAGATAATGCTTTATTCGCCTAATGAAGAAGTGAATGATAGGGCACTCACGAGTACTTTCTATCATTTGCCTGAAGTAGAAAAATGCTTTGGAAGTCTTGATGACCTGATAAGCAAGATAATAGAACTTGAAGGTGAATAAAACATTCCCTTTCCAGCTTTGGGACAGTATAGGGAGTCCGCTTGATAAAGAGGTTCACAAAACAAAACCTCTAATGAAATTAAAAGAGTAAGAATGAAAGATGCAGTTTGGTGGGGGAGGAGATCCTATCTCAACAGTGCAGCACCCAGAAGAGCTGCTATAAACTATTAATCTTAAGAAATATAAGAAAACCAGGCCGGAGCCCGGCCTGGTTTTCTCTGTATTAATGAATCTGGCGGTAAACTCCGATAACTTTACCAAGAATTGAAACATGGCGAAGTATAATAGGGTCCATCGAGGAGTTTTCTGGCTGCAGGCGGACAAAATCCTGTTCTTTAAAGAAGCGTTTAACCGTTGCTTCATCTTCTTCTGTCATCGCAACAACAATATCCCCATTATTTGCGGTCTGCTGCTGGCGGACAATAACGTAATCTCCATCCAGTATCCCTGCTTCTATCATACTGTCACCCATGATTTCCAGCATGAACACCTGTTCATCTGCTGGTGCAAGATGCTGAGGGAGCGGGAAGAATTCTTCTACATTTTCAATGGCTGTAATAGGTTGTCCTGCAGTTACTTTACCGATTAATGGAACATTGACAGCAGTTTGTCTGGGAATGCTGTCTTCTTCAAGATTCAGTACCTCGATTGCCCTTGGCTTAGTTGGATCTCTCCTGATCAGGCCCTTGCTTTCCAGCCTTGCCAGGTGACCATGAACAGTAGAGCTGGAGGCAAGTCCTACGGCTTCTCCAATCTCTCTTACGGATGGCGGATATCCTTTAGATTTGACTTCTTCTTTAATATATTGGAGGATATCCTGCTGCCTTTTTGATAATTTTGTCATTTTTCCACCTCAAAACCGATCTTTTGTTCCCATTATAGCATGTTAAAGAAGGTGATACAAACATAAGTTCGAATAATTGTTGACACCAAACGAATGTTCGTATTATAATCATATTAACGGAAAACGAACACACATTCGTACGGAGGTAATGTCATGCTTATATCTATTTGGAGAAATTATTCTTATGTTATCCTTCTTATGGGATTGGCTTTTGTGATGAGTTCCATTGCCCTCATTAAAGTTGGGGTGGGAGAAACCTATCAGGAAGTAACAGTCAAAGAAGGAGATTCACTTTGGACGATTGCCCAGGAGTTATCAGAAGAACATGATATGTCTACTCAGGCGATGGTAGAATGGGTCAGCCATAAAAACAATCTGGCAACGGACATAATTAAACCAGGAGAGTCACTGATCATTCCAGGAGGAGAGTCAATTCAACTTGAGAATGGAGATTATGAACTTGCAGGCGGTACAGAATAGGAGTTTGACTTATGAAAGCAGCAATTTATTGCAGAGTCAGTACAAAGAAGGATACACAGGAATCATCGCTGCAGCGGCAGGAAGAGGAACTTCTTAAGCTCGCTGCAAAATTCAATTTTGAAGTCACTCATATCATAAAGGATCAAGCCAGCGGTTATGAATTGGACAGAGAGGGCGTACTGGAATTGCTTGATCTCTTAAAGGCTGGAGAAATTGATGCTGTACTTATACAGGACGAAACAAGGATAGGGAGAGGAAATGCGAAAATTGCCCTCATCCATTGCATAGTGAAGGAAGGAGTGAAAATCTACAGTATTTCACACAGTGGGGAACTTCATCTTTCTGAATCAGATTCTATGGTCCTCCAAATCGTCAGCATGGTGGAAGAGCACCAGAGGAAGCTTCATAACCTGAAGATAAAGCGCGGAATGAAAAGAGCGGTCGAGAAAGGGTATGAACCCCATCGGAACTTAAAGAACAGGGGAAACGGAGAGGGGCGTGAACGGATAGAGGTCCCTGTCGAAGAGATTGTAAGACTTAGAAATAATAAGTTGACCTTTGCAGAGATAGCTGCCACTCTGAGAGGTTTTGGTTATAATATTTCCAAAGCCACGGTTCACCGGAGATACCAGGAGTATGTCCATCCTCCTGAAGAGGCCTGACACTTGTGTTTTTTCTCTATTTCTAGTAATATGTCGATATTCAATCGGCCTTTTCTGATTAGTTATAAGCCTTAAGGCGCTTTTAAAATAATCGACATTCACTAGGGAGGAGAACCAGGTTATGCTTTCAAAAGATAAAATGGCAAGAATCAACACTCTGGCCAAGAAAGCCAAGGGTAATGGTTTATCGGCAGCAGAAGCAAAAGAACAAACAAAGTTAAGGAAAGAGTATCTGGAGACATTCAGACTATCAATGCGTTCGACTATAGAGAATACTAGAATGTTCGACCCGGAAGGAAATGAAGTTACCCCTCAAAAGGTAAAAGATATTCAAAATAATAAGAAGCTTAATTAAAGCATGCATTTTTGCATGTTTTTTATTTTGTACTAAATGTGTCTTAATCAGGGTATGAGGATACTAATATGGCGCATTCTAAAGAAGTGGACATTAATGGTTTTAAGTGCAGGCCGGGATTGAAATAAAAACTTATGAAGAAAAGATTTCAAAGAAAAAATTCCGATTAATTAGTAAATCGAGAAAATTATTTCCGCAGCAAGAAAAGGCTTTCACCTCAACGAAGTAAGCGCTTTCTTTAAAGTGGTACAAATTCTGTTGACAAACAAATCGTTTGTATAAACGGGATAAGAATATTAATATTAACAAGTAATACACGAAAAAAGGAAGGATGTTGATTAATGTTTGATAAAACTGATCAATTAGCCGTAAATACTATAAGGACTCTTTCAATTGATGCCATTGAAAAGGCAAATTCAGGTCACCCAGGTATGCCGATGGGGGCTGCACCTATGGCTTATGCGCTATGGTCCAAATTCATGAACCATAACCCTAAAAATCCTGATTGGCATAATAGAGACAGATTTGTTCTTTCAGCAGGTCATGGCTCTATGTTGTTATATAGTTTGCTGCACTTGTCTGGTTATGATGTTTCGATGGAAGATCTGAAGCAGTTCAGACAGTGGGGAAGCAAGACTCCTGGACATCCTGAATATGGTCACACACCTGGTGTTGAAGCAACAACCGGTCCCCTTGGACAAGGGTTGGCAATGTCAGTAGGTATGGCAATGGCAGAACGCCATTTGGCATCTGTTTATAACCGTGACAATTTTAATATTGTTGACCATTATACATACAGCATTTGCGGTGACGGGGATCTTATGGAAGGAATATCTTCAGAAGCAGCATCACTGGCAGCCCACCTCAAACTAGGACGTCTGATTGTTATGTATGATTCTAACGATATTTCTCTTGATGGCGAATTGGACAGGTCGTTCTCTGAAGATGTCGAAGGCCGTTTTAAAGCATATGGCTGGCAATATGTGCGTGTAGAGGATGGCAATGATATAGAGGCAGTAGCAAAAGCGCTGGAAGAGGCAAAGAGTGATGAGAATCATCCTACTCTTATAGAAGTGAAGACTGTCATCGGTTACGGAGCACCAAATAAATCTGGTAAATCCGATGTTCACGGCGCCCCGCTTGGGGAAGACGAAATGAAGTTGACTAAAGACGCATACAAATGGACTTTCGATCAAGATTTCCATGTGCCTTCTGAAGTCCATGATCGTTTCAAAGAACAAATGGTTAATGCCGGAGAGAATAAAGAGAAGGAATGGAATGAGTTATTTTCTCAATATAAAGCCCAATATCCTGAACTTGCCGCCCAATTACTATCTGCAATGAATGGCGAGCTTCCTGAAGGCTGGGACAAAGAGGTTCCTGTTTATGAAGAAGGAAGCAGCCTTGCCAGCCGTGCTTCTTCAGGAGAAGTAATGAATAGCATTGCGAAGAATGTGCCTGCATTAATCGGCGGTTCGGCAGACCTTGCTGGATCTAATAAAACGATGATCAAAAACCAAAAGGATTTCACTCCTGAATCCTATGATGGACGAAATATCTGGTTTGGTGTACGTGAATTCGGCATGGGTGCTGCAATGAACGGTATGGCACTGCACGGGGGAGTAAAAGTCTTCGGGGGAACATTCTTTGTATTCTCTGACTACTTAAGACCGGCAATTCGACTTGCTGCCTTAATGGGGCTTCCGGTAACATATGTGTTCACTCATGATAGTATAGCTGTAGGTGAGGATGGACCTACGCATGAGCCAATTGAGCAACTTGCTTCTCTGCGGGCTATGCCTAACCTCTCCGTCATTCGACCAGCTGACGGAAATGAGACAGCTGCAGCTTGGCGCACAGCGTTGACATCAAAAAATAAGCCGACAGCCCTTGTGCTGACAAGACAAAACCTTCCTACTTTAAAAGGGACTGACGCCAAAGCGCAATCTGGTGTTGAAAAAGGTGCCTATGTTGTTTCACCTGCAGGCAAAGAACAGCCGGATGCACTTTTACTGGCTTCAGGTTCAGAAGTAAGTCTTGCAGTAGAGGCTCAAAGTAACCTGGCGAAAGATGGTATTGCTGTTTCGGTTATCAGCATGCCTTCATGGGATCGTTTCGAAGAGCAATCCAAAGAATATAAAGATTCCATCATTCCAAAGGCGGTTAAGAAGCGTCTTGCACTGGAAGTAGCCTCTCCTCTTGGATGGGACCGTTACACTGGTGATGAAGGTGATATCCTGGCAATCAATGGCTTCGGGGCTTCAGCACCTGGAGAAAGAATCATGGAAGAGTATGGCTTTACAGTGGAGAATGTCGTTTCCCGTGTGAAAGCATTGCTTGAAAGATAATTAAATTTCTTCACCTCCAAAAGCTGCTGGTTAACAGCAGCTTTTGGTATGTAGTAGTCCTAATTTTTTAATGTAGTTCGGTAAATTGGAAACACTTTCGACAAAACTAGTGCAAATTCTCAACAGCTTTCTACAATCTTAATTCTGATAGTTCTTTATACTATTTTAAAGGACAAGCTATGGGGAGGAAGAAAGATGAAATCCTACCGGCTCTATTGGATAGAAGATGAGATTGCTGATTATTTTTATGGCAGAGAACGCTCGTTTTATAATTTGTTTCTCGAAAGCAGTGTTGCTACGGGTAAACTGGAAAAGATATTAATGAAACAAATTCATTATATTACAAGGCCCATTCCATTTTTGCCTTTTACACGGTCTTTATCCCAGGCACTATCCGTGAAAAAAGAAAATATCCAGAATGATAATAAATACTATATAGAATCTTCCTGCGGAAAAAACAATGCAAGAATTAGAGTGCTTGATCAATTCGTCGAGGTTGAACTGCAAGGTCATAGTGACTGGGAGGCCTATGTATTTGAGTTGTTGAGAAAGCTTGATGGGCGGCTGCTGGCGATTGATCTCGAAAGGGGACAGTTCGGCTGGCTAAAGCCTATTAAAATGAGAAAGTACGTTTAAAAAGCAGGATGACATCTACAGTTTTCCGGCTAATCCAGGTACATACTATGGTTTTAACTCAATAATAGGAACCGTTTAGTCTCAATCTTATTGAAATCACTCTTTTGGATAAAGAAATTTAAATTAAAATATTGTATAATCTTTCTTGGTTTAGTACACTTTTATAAGGACAACATGAAGGAGGAAGTAGAACTATGTTTTGGCAATTTATTCTAGTCGGTGTTCTGGCTGCTTTAGCTGGGGTAGCGCTAGGATTTTTCATCGCTCGTAAATATATGATGAGCTACCTAAAGAAAAATCCACCAATTAATGAACAAATGCTAAGAATGATGATGATGCAAATGGGACAAAAACCTTCCCAAAAGAAAATCAATCAAATGATGAACGCAATGAACAAGCAGCAAGGCAAGTAACTGCTGGTCTTGACAAGTGTTCTTAGTTTATCAAACCGTTGATTAGAGCGTAAGGAAAAGAATGTCTGCCTAACTGCTCAATCATTCATCGTTAAAATAAAGAAGATCACTTATCCTTCAGTAGCAGGAAAAGTGATCTTTTTTGTTGCTTAATGCAGTGGGTAAGAATATAGTTTCATCTACCTGAGAGGTTCTCCCTGGGGGTATTCCACTTTTTAAAATGCGAAGGCGTGGAGTACAGATGTCCTCACAGCCGAGTTGAGCGGCAGGGTCTTAAATCCTTATTTTTCAGCAGCCGCAACTCTAGTGAATAGCAAGCAGGTTACATAGAGAGTAAAGCAAGATAAGGTCCCTTCGATTTAGGAAGTGTTAACATACTACAGAACAAGTTAAATGGTACGAATATACTTGGCTTGTAAGTAAATTTCTGAGCTTCTTACTTGATTTACTATACTAATTATTTCACTATTATTTAAAGGTGAAATAATTAGTGAATGGTCTGCACCTGTAATCTTTTTATGTTAAAATAGTGGTCGGAGGGAGACCTAAATGAAAAAACGTTTAATAGCAACAAGTGCGAGTATACTGATGATTCTTACAGGCTGTACTATTCCAGGGATGCCTGGAGAGTCGGAAAATGAAAATACAAACCTGGTCACACAGCAGAGCACTTCTGAAAATGAAACCAATGAATATTTAAGATATAACGTTAAGTCTTCAGCTTTTAGTAAAAACCGTGAACTCATTACTTATCAGATAAATAATCGTGTGGATATGAATGAAATTGAAACCGGCCTTATGAGTATTTCAGAAGAATACTTTCCTGCTGATGAGTATATTTATCAGGAAGGTCAGTATCTGGAGGAAATCAGAAGCTGGATACGCCGGGAGTCCAATGATGAACTGGGATTGAATCCTCCTATAGAAGTAACTGAAGACATGAATTGGGAAGAAGTAATGGAGATAAAAAAGAAAGTCCCATGTACCTGGGATACGTTCATGAACAAAATTATGTGGATAAAGAAGGAAACTTGAAAGGGATCTCCATCGGTCTTGCTATGAACTCCGTGGATTATATTACCGTTGATGATAATATGGGATTGAAACACTTTGACACCAAAGAAATCAGCGGCCTGGATAAACCTAGTGGAAAAATGGTTAGTGAAGGCAAGAAAATGGCGGAAACAATCATTAGCCGCATAAGACAAAATGAAAACCTGGCCAATGTTCCGGTTGTTATTTCTCTATATCAACTTGAGAAGAAAAACAGTGTTCTTCCTGGCTCTTACTTCAGTTATTCATACCTGGATGCTAATGATAAGTCGATCAAGAAATGGAGAGACACAGAAAAACAGGAGTACCTCTTCCCATCTGATGAGGCAGAAGAACATGACCGGGTGGTCTCTAATCGCTTTAAAGGCTTGGAGGAAGATATGAATTCGTTCTTCAAGGATCGGACCATTCAATTAGTGTCAAAGGGTACTTATATAGACACCGATATGCAAAAGATGGTCATCAATGTGAATACCGACATGACCAAATACGGAGAGATTGTGGGTCTTGTCCAAGCCTTCACTCCTGAGATTCAAGACTTCTTCCCTCATGAACCTGTTTATATTTATGTGAAGACACCAGAGGGAACAGCAGCTACCATTTTATTGGAACCTGAACAAGAACCATCAATCCATATCCATGATAGCGGCAGTTAAAAAACGTGCTTATTGGCACGTTTTTTTATGTTCTTGAAAACCCCTGACTATACCGCATGTTCCGAAGAACATAAATCTGCATTTAAATAATCACATTTCATGATAGGTTGACGTTTGTTTCCCTATTACTTCATTCCAGGAGAGATATGTCCTGTTAAGGATATAGACATGAACAACCCGTAAGTATAAAACCAGTTGTACCCGAAATAAGCGGAATATTTCCGGTTAAGCTGTGGAACAGCACATTATTGGGGGTATTTTAGCGGAAATTTTTCGCTTAAGCTCAGCAAAACTAACCATTATTGCATCCTTTAAGCCAATAAGGGAAGTTTTTCCGCTTATTTTCGCATTTTTGGTTGCGATTTCTAAAATAAACGGAATTTCTTCCCTTAGAAGGCTGACATGCCTATTATTAAATACCGATATCGCATTACTTACATAATGGCTCTTTTCTGAAAGATTGCTGCTTTTAAATAATCCATCTCCTCACCTTTTAAGTAAGAGGATTGGAGTGGAAGGCGTACGAGCTCCTGCGGGAATAGCGGGCGTCTAGTTCCAGCACCCAGCCCCTCGGGTTATTTGCTGGCGGAGCTGACCAGGGGGCTTTCACTTTTTATACAGGCAAAGCCGAGGAGGCTCACCGCACGTCCCACGGAGTCGTGCGCCTGGAGCGGAAATCCCTTACTATTAAAGCTTTAATAAATGGATGCAGCGAACGTCCTCTAAAGTAAAATACGATAATAACTGGCAAAATAAGAATTTATTTTATTTTATATTATTTAAAAATTTGCTAAAATTAAGAGTCGCAAAATAATTCTGGATTCGGGGGTTGCATCATGAAAGTCTTTCTTGATTTGATGTGGTTTTTTAAACAAGAAAAGAAATCTTATTTAACAGGCATAAGCGTCCTTTTGCTTGTTGCAGCACTTCAACTGGTACCGCCAAAGGTGATTGGCATAGTGGTCGACAGTATCAAACAAAATGACCTTACTCCTGGTGATTTGCTGCAGTGGGCAGGCGTATTGGCATTGGCCGCCATAAGTATGTACGGGTTGAGATTTGTATGGAGAATGATGATTTTTGGCTCAGCGGTTAAGTTGTCCAAATTGCTTCGAAACAAGCTTTATCATCATTTTACTAAGATGACGCCGTCCTTTTATCAAAAAAGGCGTGTGGGAGATTTGATGGCACATGCCACAAACGATTTACAGGCAATTCAAATGACAGCAGGCCAGGGAGTACTGACGTTTGTGGATTCGCTGGCAACAGGCGGGTTTGTCATCATTGCCATGGCAGCCACAATCAGCTGGAAATTGACACTGATTGCCTTGATTCCAATGCCCTTTATGGCGATATTGACCAACTATTACGGCACATTATTACATAAGAGATTTCATAAGGCTCAAGAGGCATTTTCCAATCTTAATGATAAAACACAGGAAAGCGTTTCTGGTATAAAAGTCATTAAGACCTTCGGACAGGAAAAAGAGGATATCGAGTCGTTCAGGGATCAATCGGAAGATGTGGTGCAAAAGAATATTTCCGTAGCCAAGGTTGATTCATTGTTTGACCCAACGATATCTATTATAGTCGGAATCTCCTTTTTCTTGTCTGTTGCTTTTGGTTCAAGATATGTTGTGGCAGGCGAAATGACGATAGGAGAACTTGTTTCATTCACAACCTATTTAGGTCTGTTGATATGGCCGATGCTTGCGTTCGGATGGCTGTTTAATATCGTAGAAAGAGGTCGTGCTTCTTATGACCGGGTGTCCGGCCTGCTGGCAGAAAAAGTGGAAATCGATGACAGTCCTTATGCATTGGATGTTAAACCTGAAGGGGATATTGAATTTGATATCAGCCAATTTATTTATTCTGGAGAAGAAGAGGCTGTCTTGGAAGATATTCACTTCGCTTTAAGACGAGGAGAAACTTTGGGGATCGTCGGTAAAACAGGTGCTGGAAAGACAACTCTGCTTAAGATTCTCATCAGGGAATTCGAAGGTTATGATGGAGAAGTTCGTTTTGGAGGACGTTCTATAAAGGACTATAAATTAGAGATGCTTAGAAACTCACTTGGTTATGTTCCTCAGGATCACTTTCTGTTTTCTGCAACAATAGCCGAAAACATAGCTTTTACTAATCCAAAGGCTGATGCAAAGACCATTGAAGATGCAGCTTCTTTGGCCCAAATCCATGAGGATATCAAAGGATTTACAGATGGGTATGGAACAGTGGTTGGTGAGCGCGGCGTTTCCTTGTCTGGCGGGCAGAAACAAAGGATCTCCATAGCGCGTGCTCTTTTGATGGAGCCGGAAGTCCTTATACTCGACGATTCTTTGTCTGCGGTTGATGCCAAGACGGAAGAGTCCATTCTTAAGGCGCTCAAGGAGAATCGTGAAGGAAAGACGACTATTATCACCGCACACCGGCTGAGTGCCATTCAACACGCAAATTTAATAATTGTCCTGGATAATGGAAGAATTACAGAAAAGGGTACACATGAAGAATTGATGAAGAATGAAGGCTGGTACAGGGAAATGTATTTACGTCAGCAATTAGAAGAATTAGTAGAGCATGGAGGATAATCTTATGGATAAAACAACAACCATGTCAGCAAAGGATCAGCGCCAGGTTTTAAAAAGATTACTAAGGTACACTGCACCGCATAAAAAATCAATATTCATTGCATTTTTTCTATTGGCTTTAACCACTATTGGTGATGTGCTCGGCCCATACCTTGTCAAAGTGTTTATCGATGACTATCTGACACCGCGGAATTTTCCATATGAACCACTGGTATGGCTGGCAGCGGGTTATATTGGCATTCAGATCGCCAATGTACTTATTTCATATTTCCAATTATTAAAGTTTCAGGAAATTGCTTTAAAGATCATTCAACAGCTGAGGGTCGATGTATTCTCAAAGGTGCAGGATCTAGGCATGAGATATTTTGATAAGACCCCGGCAGGAGGCATCGTGTCCAGAGTGACGAACGATACCGAAGCAATTAAAGATATGTTTGTCAGTGTTCTGGTAAGCTTCATTCAAGGAAGTTTTCTGTTTGTCGGGATATTCACGGCCATGTTCATCTTAAATGTAAAATTAGCCGTGTTCTGTTTAATTATTTTGCCAGTATTATTCATGATCATTAAGACTTATAGAAAATACAGTTCTATCTTTTACCACGATTTAAGGGAGAGATTGAGCCAGCTAAACGCGAAGTTGAGCGAGTCCTTGCAGGGCATGGCAATCATTCAGGTATTCAGGCAGGAAAGAAGGCTGAGAGATGAATTCGGTGATATAAATGAGAAACACTATAAAGCCGGTATGCGAAACATCAAGATTGATGGTCTTCTGCTTCGTCCGGCAATTGATTTAGTCTATATCTCTGCTTTGATACTGGTGCTGAGTTACTTCGGGATCTCTTCCTTTAGCAATCCTATCGAGATAGGGGTATTATATGCGTTTATCAACTACCTGGACCGTTTCTTTGAACCTGTAAATAATATTATGATGAGGCTGTCAATGTTTCAGCAGGCTATCGTAGCTTCTTCGCGTGTATTTACCCTCCTCGATGAATCAGAAGAGTCACCTGCTCAAGCCAAAGGGTCTACATGGAAGATAGCAGATGCAGAGATAGAGTTCAGGGACATCACCTTTTCATATGATGGGCAGAAAGATGTCTTGAAAAATATTTCTTTCACCGCCAAGCCTGGTGAAACGGTCGCGCTGGTCGGACATACTGGCAGCGGAAAAAGCTCAATCATCAATTTGTTGATGAGATTTTATGAATATGAAAGAGGCGATATCCTGATTGATGGCCAGTCCATAAAGGAATATCCAATGGATGAACTTAGAAATCGAATCGGCCTCGTTTTACAGGATCCATTTCTTTTTTATGGTACAGTGAAAGATAATATTAAACTGCATGCAAGTGATATGTCTGACGACGAAGTAGAAGCAGCAGCAGAGTTTGTTCAGGCTCATACATTTATTGAAAAGCTGCCTGATTCCTATTCTCACAAGGTGGTTGAGCGAGGGTCAACACTCTCCAGCGGGCAGAGGCAGTTGATCGCTTTTGCCAGGACCATTGCCACCAACCCCAAAATCCTGGTGCTGGATGAAGCGACTGCCAATATTGATACCGAAACGGAAGATGCAATCCAGCAGGCACTGGCAAAAATGAGAAAAGGACGTACAACCATCGCCATTGCCCATCGGCTGTCTACCATCCAAGATGCAGATTGTATCCTTGTCCTCCACCAAGGAGAAATCGTGGAGAGAGGAAATCATCAGGAGCTATTAACACAAAAAGGTTTGTATCATAAAATGTATCTATTGCAAAATGGCCTCGTTGAAGGAATTGAAGATGCTGTGAATTCGTGATTAAGAAAGATGACCGTTTAAATTATGCGGTTATCTTTCTTTTTTGTTTAGAAAAAGACACTGCAGTGTATAGGCTACTATAAGATAAAATTTGGAAAGGAGAATCGGAAGGATGAAAAAAGTATTTTATGGGATCGGAATAGCCGGGTTATTGCTTGCAGGATGCGGAACAGCGGAGGAAAGTACAGAGGCAGACCCCTCAGAAGCTCAGGCAGTGAAAGATACTCAGCAGGAAACTTATGAAACCGCTTCATCAGATGATTCAACAAATGGAAATACAGAAGATGGTCCGGAAATGACCAAAGAAAAAGCTGAGGAAGTTCTTAAGAAGTATGAGGAAACTTTTATGGAAGTAATCGAAAAAGGTCCCGAACTTGAGGAATATGAATCAAAAGATGAAATCATTCAACAATTTTCTATGATAATGACAGAAGGACAAGCAAAAAGTTTGGCAGATATCTATATTAAGAACTCTGATGGAGACTTATCCGTGGTGGCAACTGAAGCGCCGATTTGGCTCAAGTATGAACAAGAATACAGCGTACATGAGAGTTCTGAAGAAGAATATAGAGTCGTCCAGAATATCAGCAGCCAGTTGAGAGGTAACTTAGAAGTCACTTACGTTTTAGTGAAGGAGAATGGATCTTGGGTAGTTTCAAAGACAAAAACAGCCAACATTGAACAGGAGGAAAGTGATAACGGGGAAAAAGAAGAATTTAACCAGGACAGGAATGAAGTTAGAACTGAAGGCGATATGGACTTTAAATAATTTGAGGACACAAAAGGCAAAAGCGATGATTTCGCTTTTGCCTTTTTGGGTTGATTAGTATAGTTAGGTACGCTTGTACCCGATTACCATGCTTAAATATTGCAAAAGATTGTTGATTTAAGGACTGATTTTTTAATGAGCTGCATGTTTGGCAGCCAGCGATTTTGATATAGAAGAGGCTTTAATAAATTTTCGATTATAATGATTTAGCAGTGAGTCTAGTTCTTGACTGTACTTTATGGCGAGAGGTGAATTAAGGCCATTAACAGCTGCAATATCTATTAACTGGGCGCGTTTTTTTTCAATCCGATCTAGTAGCTCTTGTTTAGACATGACCTTAAGTCCTTTCTTGGTAGAGTCTAGTAAATGTTCTGCTAATACTAATAAATGTTACTAATACATAATAGTATAGCGAAAAGATACTTTTTTTGAAAGAATTATTCACATAATTTATGAAAAAAGTAAGTTATTGTAAAGGAAGAGGTAATTTAAAGCGCTTCATATCAGGCATCCTGCTATGTACACAAATTGTTCACAGGAGGAAAATGCCTATGCAGCATTGATGTCTGATACAATAAAAATAAAGAAACTTTTAGGAGTTGGGGTCACATGGGTGATATTAATATATTTTTAGCTTTCGGCGCTGGTTTTCTTAGCTTCATTTCGCCGTGCTGTCTGCCGCTCTACCCGGCATTCCTTTCCTATATAACCGGGATGTCTGTGAGTGATTTAAAGAATGAAAATGTTAAACTGCAAAAAAGAAGTCTGATACACACCGTTCTGTTTCTTATAGGATTTTCATCAATTTTTGTTGTGCTTGGATTCAGTTCTACCTATCTGGGAAGTTTCCTATTTCAATATGAAGATATCATCCGCCAGGCAGGTGCTATTTTCATTGTGATTTTTGGGTTGATGGTCATCGGAGTTTTCCAACCGCAATTTCTAATGAAAGACCGAAAATTCGAATTTAAGAATCGTCCTGCAGGATATATAGGTTCTGTCTTGATTGGAATGGCTTTTGCAGCCGGCTGGACTCCATGTACCGGTCCTATACTGGGTGCCGTCTTATCACTTATCGGAACTAATCCAGGATCAGGAATGATATACATGATTGCCTATGCTCTGGGCTTCTCAATTCCATTTCTGGTGTTGTCCTTCTTCGTGGGGAGAATGCAATGGATTAGAAAAATAATGCTAAAATCATGAAAATCGGCGGATATATTATGATACTTGTGGGGATTATGCTGTTCTTTGACTTGCTTACTGCAATTATCATCTTTTTTAGTAAAATCACTGGAGGTTTCACCGGCTTCTAATCAAGGCAAGGCCGGTTTAAAGGACAGCTGGCCTTATTTGTAAAGATTGAATTACGGGATTGAAATTACCAGATAAAGAGTGCTATATTTGAAGATGATAATAATCAGATAACTTAACTACTTAACAGTAATTCCACATCCATTGCTGGAACAAGGAGGAACACCTGTGGCAACAGTACTAATAGTGGACGATGCAAAGTTTATGCGCATGACGCTCGGGAATATGCTGAGAAACAGTGAGCATCGTATTATTGGCGAGGCTGAAACCGGAATGCAGGCAGTCGATAAGTTTCGGGAGCTTCGACCAGATATCGTAACAATGGATATCACGATGCCAGAAATGAGCGGCATAGAAGCTGTAAGACAAATTGTGGGAGAATATCCCGATGCCAAGATTATCATGTGCTCGGCCATGGGCCAGCAGAAGCTGGTTGTTGAAGCAATAGAAGCCGGAGCCAAAGATTTCATTGTAAAGCCTTTTGATGAGAGCCGTGTAGTTGAGGCAATCAATAGAGCAATAAATTAAAGGAAGTACCCCGCATCTTGAATGGATGGGGGGATTTTAATTTTCAAAACCTGGAGTTTATTGAATCAAGGAAGGACAAAGTTTAATATACGGGCACAAGGGTGCAGCAGTGCTCGCAAGTTGTTATTTGGTTTGATTTGCTTGAGAGGGCCAGTCCATTCTTTGCTAATAGGCTTTCAATGTCCGGCTAACGGTGTGTCTTGGGGAAGTATTCGAATAGAGGGGCTAATGCTGCTCTAAAGTCAAGCAGTGATATGCTTTGTTTGAGCCTGTTAAATGCCTACTTGCGCTTTTATTGTAATAGTCTATAATTAGTGTCGACACATGTAAATTTTAAAGAAGGATGATGAATATGTCCATGACGATTGCTTCATCCATTATTGCGATTGGTATGGGGTTTTTTGTGATCTTTATAAGAATGAAGGCACAAAAAAAGCCGGTGACAGCCAGAAAGATTATTCTGCCTCCCATTTTTATGAGTACAGGTGCACTAATGTTTATTATTCCGATGTTCAGGGTCACCCTGGCCGAAATGGTAGAAGCGTTGGTTGTCGGTATGATCTTTTCTATATTCCTCGTCAAAACATCACGTTTTGAAGTTCGTGATAATGATATTTATCTTAAACGTTCAAAAGCCTTTGCGTTCATTTTAATTGGTTTGCTGCTGGTCAGGATTGCAGCGAAACTTGTTTTAAGCAGCAGTATAGATTACGGGCAGCTTAGTGGCATGTTTTGGATTCTTGCCTTTGGTATGATTGTACCTTGGAGAGTGGCCATGTATATGCAGTACAAAAAACTTTTGGATGATAAAGATGAACTAACGACTAATACGATTTAAACAGGGGTGCTTCTCTTGTATCTGATAGTCATAAATATGAATTTTAATGGCTGATTTATTTGAAATTCATGTAAGACAGAAAGAATTTCCTTATTTGGTCAGTGGGAAACGTTAAAGAGTCAGGTGGGAATTGGCTTAAAAACTCAATTTGGATGACAACCCCCCAAGAAAAAACCGGCAGCTGCTTTTTCACAGCCTGCTGGTTTTTTCTTATATTTTTAATGGATTATCAGCTATATTACAAAGCCATTGATTACCCTAAATATATTAAATAGTTCTGAAGAGTGATTAATTCTTCTGATTGATAAAGGCAGGAGGAAAAATTATCTTTACAGTATAAATACTTCGAAGTAATATAACTTAGATAGTACTGTTCAAACGGTATCTGGAAACCGATAAGTGTTAATATGAAGGTGGATATACTTTAAACTGAAGCGACATTAAGGTTTAGTTGAAGTCATAGAAATTTATTGAGCTGGGAAGAAGTGACAGCCTACTGAAAAACAGCAATATATAATAACCTATTTTAATAGATTTGTAAGCAGAATCATTTATGCCGGCTTATCGGTGTGCATGGAGAATGATGTAGGAGATGGAAAATTTGAATGAAATCATTATTGCTGTAATATTGGGGATCATAGAAGGACTCACGGAATTTTTGCCTGTTTCATCTACTGGTCACTTGATCCTGGCCGGACATTTCCTGGATTTCACCGGGGAAAAGGAAAAGACATTCAGCATTTTTATCCAGTTGGGTGCCATCATGGCGGTTGTAGTTTATTACTGGAAGCGGGTATTGTCGATTTTAAGCTTCAATTTCAAGGAGGGGCTGAATGTCCTTCATATTCTTTTTGCAATGCTTCCTGCAGTGATAGTAGGGTTGCTGCTGCATGAGTATATTAAAGAGTACTTATTTTCGCCGCAGACCGTGATCATCGCTCTTGCAGCAGGCGGTGTTCTGCTGATATATGCAGAAAAGAAAAATCGAAATACAACTGCCCAAAACTTGGACGAACTCACCTACAACCAGGCTTTTCAAATTGGTTTATTTCAATGTCTTGCGTTATTTCCAGGGTTTTCAAGAGCAGGTGCCACTATCGCAGGTGGAATATTGACTGGTGCAAACCATAAGACAGCAGCTGAATTCTCTTTTTTAGTTGCCGTCCCCATGATGTTTGCCGCCAGCGGATTGGATTTAGTGAAAAGCTATGAAGTGATTTCGGCAGGGGATATCGATATGTTTCTTGCAGGTTTTATATCGGCTTTTATTGTTGCATTGGTCGCTATTATGTCTTTTTTGAAGCTGCTTTCCAAAGTGAGACTGACTCCATTTGCCTATTACCGTTTTGCGCTGGCAGCAGTGGCTGCTTTCTTCTTGCTGTAAAGTAAAGACTATTTTCGCATACATTGCTGCTTTCGGAAAAATCCCAAAAGCCGGATTTTTCCCTGGGTACTAAGGGTTTATACTCTAATCGGAGGGATCAGTTCTTTTCTTTTCATGTTAAATAGGTTATTCCGGGTAATTAAGGTTGGTTTTCGCGGAATTAAGTATTAAATCGTCACAAAGTTTACGAAAAGAGCCAAAATAAAAGGCTGGAACAGAAATTTCTGTTTCAGCCTTTTTGCTTTTTATATTTTTTATAGATAACGAGACCTGCGCCAAAAAAGATTAAATATAAAATAACGGGGATAATTAGAATAAAACTCATAGATTCAATTCCTTTCCATTTACCCTAAAAGAGATGCTCGTAAGGCGAAGCATCAATATTCATATCATCCAGTTTTTTTCTAAGGAATTTATGATCTCTTTTAGGGGTTGCCATGATATATCCACGTACTATCAGTTCCTGTGAAATGGACGTTGCCTCTTCTTTCATGGCAAGTTCCCCGATTTTACCAGCGATCTTTTGTTTCGCCACGTCTCGGAACAATTCGGGAACGGGAGATACCAGTTCATTTAGAATCTCGATCTCTTTAGGGCCCCATAGGGTGTACGTTTTATTAACATAATATTCTTCCCAATCGAGATCAGATCGTCCATCCTCTTTCGGCATTCGTTTCAAAAATTTCCTGAACATGAAGAAACCACCGATTGCAAACAATGAAATGAGGACGACTACCCAGAAAAGGATGAAGATTAAGAACCAGCCTTCTAATTGCATGCTTTTTCACCTCAAGATTCTGTAAAAGCCAATTATCGTCTTTCATTATAGACAAGGGAAGGGGCAGTGGCAAGGGGGGAGTTTAGAAAAAAGACGATTAACTTTGCGTTAACGAGTTAAATTGCGAAAAGGTACAGTCCCTTTCAACGCTTCGTCGTTTAAAAGTACGAAGAAGGACTGTCCCTCTTAGTGCTTTTAAGGACGAAAGCGAATTCCTAAATATTTCACAAGTAAAATATTCCTTTTTCTTCAAGAGATGGTATACTGTTTTTAAGATAATTGTGCGAAAATTAGGATAAAACAATAAGATTGAATCGAAGGGTGACGAAATGAGTCGATATAGGGGTCGTATTACATCTTTTATAACAGTGGCTTTATTTGTGGTCGCTTGGGATTATATGTTTTATTTTATATTGGATAATACTATTAACTTAACAATCGATGTTGTGTATACGATTCTCATTTTGGGGGCCGGGGTATGGCTTGGCGGGTATTACGACCGCCATCAGAGAAATCTGGAACAACTGAAGGAAAGCGAAGAGAAGTACCGCACATTATCCGATGAGATGAGCCTTGTGCTGGAAGAAATCGAAGAAGTGGTTTTTCGGACCGATTCAAAAGGGCAGTTTCAATTTCTCAATCCAGCTTGGGAGAGTTTTTCAGGATATACGGTCAAGGAGAGCTTGAATGCCAATGCCCTCCATTTTTTACCCTTACAGCAGCGTCATGAAGTACTGCCAATAATTAGGACAAGCATTAAAGAAAAGGCAGGAAGTACAAAAGTTGAGGTGCATTATAGAACGAAGGATGGAGGTGATTACTGGGCGGAATTACATATCAAGCTTAATTATGATGAAAATGGTACTTTCAAAGGAACGATAGGCACCATTTCAGACATCACCCATAGAATTTATGCTGAAGAAGAACTGATGAAGATAAACGAGAATCTTGCAGTTCAATCACAAAAGCTGTCGATTGCTGGTCAGCTCGCGGCAGGCATCGCCCATGAAGTCAGAAACCCTCTTACTGCCATCAATGGCTTCCTTCAATTAATGAAATCTGATGCAAATACCAATCAGTACTACCTTGATATCATTTTTGCGGAAATTAAAAGAATTGAAATGGTTCTCAGCGAATTGCTTATGCTTGCGAAACCGCAGGCTGTCCATTTCAAGGAGAAAAATGTCCTGCATATACTGCAGCAGGTTACAGCCTTGCTGCAAACCAATGCAACATTGTTCGATGTTTCCATTCATCAGCAGTATACAAAAAGAGAGCTTTTTATAAAATGTGATGAAAACCAGATCAAGCAAGTTTTTATTAACCTGATTAAAAATGCCATAGAAGCTCAGCCGAATGGCGGAAATATTTACATATCGGCAAGTGAACTCAATGGGCAAGCCTTGCTGACTTTTCAAGATGAAGGGGACGGAATGGACGATACTACGCTAAAAAAACTCGGGGAGCCTTTTTATACTACTAAAGAAAAGGGAACCGGCCTTGGATTCATGGTATGCCTCAGAATATTAAAGGACCACCACGGTTCAATACATGTACAAAGTGAAAAAGGAAAAGGAACGATCTTTGATTTGACCTTGCCTTCTGCCCTTCCCAAAAAATCCAAGAGAGGTAAAGAGGGGGCAAAAGAGAAAGTTTAAGCTGTGAAAATTTTTGCAGCTTTTTTGTGTGGAAAAAATTTCTGCCCTCCCCTTCCAAAGGCGTCAAGTTTAAAATAAAAATAATCGGGAAAGAAAAAACTAAGACAATATATAACTATAAGTTTAGGAGGATGTATTTTTATGACACAAACAGTTTCTTATAATAACACTAATGTTTCATCTAACGAAGAAGAAAAGAACGGAAAGCTTGTTAAGGGAATGGTTTTGGGAGCAGTAGTTGGCGGAGCATTAGCCATGCTTGATTCAACCACCAGACAAAAGGTTACCTCTAACACTAGGAATATGAAGGACTCCACAATGGACATGGTTGGACAAGTGAGAAATGACCCATCTGGTGTGAAAAACGACCTGCAAGATCGGTTGAAATCAGCTCAATCAGTTCTAAAGGAAGCTATCAATGACGCACAAAACTTGTATGAAAAGGTAAATGGAGATATCGTTGACCAAGTCAATCAGGTTAAAGACGAGTCAACTGAAATCCTTTCGACGGCCAAAGAAGCTACTTCAGATCTTAAAGACATCGGCGGAAAGGTTAAGGAAGCTGGTGAAGAAGTAATGGATGAGAACAATTCTAATTCAGGTGGAAGCATGAGCAGCAATTCCGCTGGAAATAGCACAGCCGGCTTTAACAGTACTTCTTCAACAAACAGCACAGACAAAAAAATACCAGGACAGCTTGGATAAAAAACCGGTTTTTACCGGTTTTTTTCTGTTTAAACTCAGTAGGAACGAGAAAGTCAAGGTATAGGACAGGACTTGCAAGCGTGCAAGAGTAAAAACTGAAATCTAATGCTCTGGTAATTCCTCGAGCTCACTCTCAGTTTCAGCTTTTCTCCTCACTAATGAGATTATTACCCTGACAAGTAAAAAGGTACTATTTAACGATACAAAAGTAAATAACCAGTTCCAGCCTTTCCTGTATTGTATCAGGTTTGTCTTCTTTTCAAGCCATTGTTCTATTATGGTCATCGGAATACTGAAGTAGAGGACTCTTATAAATATAGTCCGCCAGCTTTTCTTGAAAGTGGCAAAGTTGTAATAGACACAGCTGATAGGAAATAATAAATAATCAAAGATAAAACTGGTATCAAATAAGTTGATTAGTTTAACAGGATACTTAATATACCCTTTCTTTACCACAAACTTATCAAGTATAGAAGAGATATAACCCTTTACCAAAAAGATAATCAGCCAGTCTTTAATCGGCGGCTTTCGAAGGATATTCATAAAGGAAAGTATACCAAAGCCAAGCAAAAAAACTAATATTTTCTTCTCAAACTTCTTCTTCACCCTTATCCCCCTTATTCTGCGTTCCATGATCAAAGATAGGTGGCAATAGCCATGATTTTATGCGAAAATCTTTATGTTATATTTTATGTCTTTTAATTTCTGCATTTTTCAGGAAAATATACGCTAAGGAATTTTATCATTTTTAACCCAACATTTTTAACCCAAGTAAGAAGAAAGGCGGAGTTCTTAATGGGGCTGCTATTGGATTTATCAGGAATCATTATTGGGGTTATATTATTTTTTGCAGCTTATCGGATGTATAAGAAGGGGAAAGAATAGCCACTGGTAAAGAAAATGTCCTTGGGGGTCTGCACCACCAAGGACATTCAGAATTATTAATAATAGTGATTTCAACTCAAATTTGGCGGGACTGCCTGGGAATCGAACCCAGCGGAGACGGCACGCGCCTCCCAAGCGGTTTTGAAGACCGAGGCATGCACCAGCAACACAATCAGCCCCACAAGAGTTACATAAGCATCCTCTATTATGGAGAATTAACAGGGAAATTTCAAGCGGGAAGTTCTAGGTGTTTATATTCAGAAATAATACAAAATTTCCAAGATTTAAACTTTAGGGAATCGAAGGAAAATTTCTTTACCTGCCTGATATTCCCATGATAAGATACTAATCGGCTGAAACATCTATAACTGCGTCTGCAGTGACGTAGGTTTTGCCAGAATTCTATTCAACATGGGCATTTCAGAAAGGATGAAGAACATGAAAAAATTATGGTGGTTAGGATTGGCTATTTTGTTAGCGGTTGCAGGTTGTTCAAACAACGGAGAAAATAATGCGGCTGACAATGATACTGCCGATAATGCAGAGGAAACCGAATCAACCGAAGAATCTGCGGATGTATCCGGAGCGATGATGGATTTCTACTTGAATATGACAAGCACTCTTAACGGAGTAGATAATGAATTGAATGATTATGAAGCTGCTATGAGCGGAGAAGAAGCTCCTACTGCTGAAATGAAAGAGGCTGCTGCTGAATCTGCTGCTGCATCAAGCGAAGCAGTGCAAGGATTGGAAGTATCAGGGGATCTTTCTCAATACGAGGAGGAACTGGAATCATTCAAAACAACTCTTGCCGAGTCTTATGATATGAAAGCTGCTGAACTTCAAAATGAAGAGGTAAACTTTGAAGCAGCCAACGAGAAATTCGCAGAAGCTGAAGAACAAATTGCAAGCTTGCTTGAAGAAGCTGGACTGGTGAAATCCACTCTTAGCAATGACGTCAACGGTTAATATGTAATTTGAAAGAGGATTGTCCTTCATAATGGACGATCCTTTTTTGTTGTATATAAGTCAGGCCAAAACTAAGAACTCTATAAAAACTTCTGGTCCTAATAAGGCAGCACTTCCACTTCTAAGGGAATCCATCTTCAATCTAGGGAGTAAATGAGTGATTGAGAAAGCTGGCAAAAAAATGATATCATGGTGTCTTTTTGTCTCCTTTCCTTCTATATAGAAGGTGAAAGGAGGTGAAGCAAATGGCAACTTCAGACTTGAAAAGTATCAAACTGAGAATGGTCTTAGATATGAGAGGTCATTGCCGTGTAACAAGGCAAACCATTCGTCACGGAAGCAGAAATTACGATTGTATTGAAAATGCACCTCTTTCATATGATCGAAACCAAGTTGAGGCTGTCATTGCTTCCAACATTGTACTGCCACAGGAGATAACTACAAGATAGCTGATAAATAGAAATAGTTCATGACCGGGCATTACTGCGGCTTTCACCGTTAATTCATACCATTCCACTATCTGTAACAACCAGGCAGGAATCTCTGATATAATACGAATAGAATATCTGTTCGAGAGGTGACGATAATGAAATTTATACATACAGCCGACTGGCACTTGGGAAAGCTGGTCCACGGCATCTATATGACGGAACAGCAGCGGGAAGTTCTGTATCAATTTGTTCAATTAGTAGAAGAAGAACAGCCTGACGCAGTGGTCATTGCCGGTGATCTTTATGACCGCTCCGTACCACCGACTGAAGCTGTGGAATTGCTCGATGAAATCTTATACAAAATTAATGTAGAGTTGAAGATTCCGGTAATCGCTATATCTGGAAATCATGACAGTGCTGAAAGACTGTCATTCGGGACATCGTGGTATAAACAAAGCAGATTATACTTGAAAGGAAAGCTGACGCATGACTTTGCACCAATAGAAGTCGAAGGTGTTAATTTTCACTTGATTCCCTACGCGGATCCTGGAATTGTCAGGCAGCTTCTTCAAAACGATTCCATTCATTCCCATCATGATGCAATGCAGGCTATCGTCGGTGAGATTGAAAAGCATATGGATCCCGGACGGCCGCAGGTATTTGTGGGACATGCGTTTGTTCTGGGAGGGAAAACTTCTGATTCGGAAAGAACTTTGTCTGTAGGAGGTTCGGGCTGTGTCGGTTCAGAATTGTTTGATCCTTTTCACTATACAGCTCTTGGACATCTGCATAGTCCGGACGCCATCAAGCACGATAGAGTGAAATATTCAGGTTCACTATTAAAATACTCTTTTTCTGAAGCCAAACAGAGAAAGGCTGTTTCAATTGTTGAAATTGATTCTAAGGGAAATATCTCGATACAGGAAAAAGCACTCACACCAAAGCAAGACATGCGGGAGATAGAAGGCTTTATGGGAGAGCTTCTGGATCCGGGCTTTTACAACAATCAAAAAACAAATGATTTTCTGAAGGTGACCTTGCATGACGAGGGGGCCCTTATTGACCCCATTAATAAATTGCGCCAGGTTTACCCGAATGTTCTTCATTTAGAAAGAAAAGTAGAACAATATGATTTAACAAGAAAAGAGAATTACTCGACATTAAGGGATGAAAAAAAGTCTGAGCTCGAACTTTTTCAGCAGTTCTACACTGAAATGACCACTTCTGATTTCTCAGAAGAAAAGAAGAAAATAATGATTAATGTCATTGAGAAGGCGAAGAGGGAGGCTGAAAAGAAATGAAACCTTTAAAATTGACCATGCAGGCGTTCGGACCCTATCCTGCTGCTGAAACCATTGACTTTCAGCTTCTTGAGAACCGGACAATGTTTGTGATTTCCGGAAAAACCGGATCTGGAAAAACGACCATTTTTGATGGAATCTCATTCGCCATCTATGGAAAAGCATCTGGAGAAGACAGGAGCGGGAACGATCTCCGCAGCCAATTTGCCGATGATAATGATTTAACGGAAGTCTCACTGACTTTTTCCTTGAGAGGGAAAACTTATCTCATTACAAGGTCTCCTCAACAGGAAAAGAAGAAAGCTCGAGGGGACGGTTTTACAACCGTTAACGCAAAGGCAGAGTTTTATTCAATAGATGAGAGCGGGGCAAAAGAGCTGCTGGCTGCGAATGTCAGGGATGTGGATGAGAAAATCAAAGAAATCATCCAGCTTGATGCGAACCAGTTCAGGCAGATTTTGATGATTCCCCAAGGAGAATTCCGTAAGCTCCTTACTTCTGACAGTAAAGATAAAGAAGCGATTCTTCAACGGCTTTTTCATACCGAGTTTTATAAAACCATTCAGGATAAATTGAAAGAGGAAAGTGATCTCCTGAAAAGGGATGTGGAAAAAGCGGTTGAAGACAGGACAAGGAACCTCTTGGGAATTCATCCGGAACAAAATGAGGAGTTAAGGGAGCTTCTCTTGGAGGAGCCCTTGAATGATACTCTTATAATAGAAAAGCTTGTAAATCATAATAGTGAAATGAATGAGACCTTGAATGATTTGAGCCAGCGTTTTGATAGTAAACAGAAAGATAGAGACCAGCTTCAAAAGCAAATAATACAAGCACAGAAGCTGGTAGAACAGTTTGAGAAGAGAAGAGTGCTTCGGGAACAAAAGCAAATTCTTGAAAATAAGAAAGAAAAAATTGAAAGATTAAAAGAAGAGATCCAAAAAGCCCGCCAAGCGGACAAGCTGTTAAAGCAGGATGAGTATTGCCATAGGTTGAATCGTGAATTAAAAACGGTGGAGCAAGAATTAGAGAATCTCCTTAGGCAAAATCGTGAACTGAAGAACCATTTGGATTCTGCCCGTGAAAATTGGGAACAAGAGCAGAAGAAGGAAGAGGAAAGAGATGAAGCTGGAAAGAGGGTTAATACTCTTGAAGGCCTGCGGGAAGATGTATTCTCATTCGGACAATTAGAAGATGAAGTCACTAAACTTGAAGGGCAGCGCAAACGTTTAAATGACTCTATTAAACAGGCAATGGAAGAGCTGGCTGCCAAGAAGAAGCTGCTGCAGGAGCAGGAAGTTAGAAAAGCTGATCTCGAAAAGCTTAGGATTGAACTATTTGAAACAGAAAAAACCATTTCTGTTCTGCAAAACAATGAGAAACTATTCTTACAATACCATAAAATAGTAAATGAAGGCCGAAGCGTCACAGCCAAACTGGAAATGAGAAAGCAACAGCACCAAAAGGCTTTAGTAGAGCTTGAAGATGCCCGCTCCACCTTGGAGTGGCTGGATAGTAAATGGAATAAAGCACAGGCTGGTATACTTGCATCTAAACTGATGGAAGGAGACTCTTGCCCGGTCTGCGGATCCGATCAGCATCCCTCTCCCGCACATCTGCAAGATGAACTGCCACACGAAGAGGATATTAAAGCCGCTAAAGAAAGGGTAATAGAAAAAGAAAACCGTTTAAATGATGCAAGCAGGGGCTTTTACGAAATTGAAGCACAATATTCATCGCTTGAAACACAAAGGCAAGAAGCATTCCGGGAAATTACGCAAATCCTGGAGAACTTCAAAGAGGAAAATATCCAGCTTGAAATCGAGTCTATAAAAAGCCAGGTGCAAGCTAAGCAAAATGAAATGAATGCAGGCAATCATCAGTTGGGGGAACTTCAGCCTCTTATTAAGAATATGGAACAAAATAAGAATTCCATAGAGCTGCAGGATGGAAAGCTCGAAAGACTGAAACAGGATGAACTGATGCTGTCAGAAGCGTATCATGCTAAAAAGGGCGCGTTGGAAAGCAGACGATCGGCGATTCCGGCCGAATTAAGGACCAGAGAAAAATACACTTCGGCATTGAATGCAGCTCAGAAGGAATTGATTTTGTTAAAATCATCCTTCGAAAAAGCTCAGGAATTATTTAACCGCATAGGTAAAGACGTTTCTGTTAATGAGGCACAAGTTAAGGATAGACAGGATGCGGTTTTTAAACTAAAGACAGAGATGGATGATGAACGACAGAAGTTTCTAAACATACTCGAAGAACAAGGCTTTGAAAGTTACAAAGCATTTCAGGAGGCTAAACGGTCAGACTCAGATATTAGTTCAATGGAAAAAGTCGTGAGCGGCTATGGCGAGGAAGTACGTTCGGTAACTGACAGACTGGAAGAACTTGAAAAAGCTCTTCAGGACACTGAACAACCAGACCTTGAAGCTCTTCATCAGCACTTCTCCATAATGAACGATGCATTGAAAAAACTGAACGAAGAGTTTAATTCCATGAAAATGAGAAAAATTGAAAATGAATCGATTCTGGAATATGTTCGCCAACTCAACAAGCAAGTGAAAGACCTTGAAATTAGATACAGCCTGGCGGGACATCTTGCAGAGATGGCAAGGGGACAAAATACGCACCGTTTGACATTTGAACGGTATGTATTGGCATCTTTCCTGGAGGATATCCTGCTGGTTGCAAATGACAGACTGATGAAGATGACTTCAGGAAGATACAGCCTGATCAGAAAGAGGGACAGAAGTAAAGGAAATGTGCAGAGCGGCTTGGAGCTGCTTGTTTTTGATCAATACACAGGGCAGGACCGGCACGTGAAAACCCTTTCAGGTGGAGAGAGCTTCAAAGCCGCCTTATGCCTTGCACTGGGTCTTGCAGATGTTGTTCAACAGTACGCAGGAGGAGTTTCCCTGGAAACGATGTTCATAGATGAAGGGTTTGGCACTCTGGATCCCGAATCTCTTGACCATGCGATCGAGGCACTAATGGATATCCAAAGCAGCGGACGCCTGGTCGGGCTCATCTCACATGTTCCTGAACTTAAAGAACGAATAGATGCCCGTTTGGAAGTCATCTCATCGCAAACAGGAAGTACTACCAAATTTCAATTTTTAGCCTAAATGCGCAAGAAGGGACCTGGAGATTTCCAGGTCCCTTACTAATACCACATAATATATTTATATTTTCATAAACTTTGTTGCTTTTTATATAAATTTTGTAAGGCCAGGCCATGATTCATCTTATATATCCTGCTAAGCAAGAAAGTAAAGAGTTACTCACTCCGAGTAGAGATAAAACCAAAGTATTCGGGCGGAATCCTGGCTCTTTGGATTTTCCGCGGGAACAATTTATTTGAAAACTACCATATTTAAAGAAGGCTATTTTCGCATAAATTAGTGCTTTCGGAAAAATCCCTGGAACCGGATTTTTCCCGGGTACTAGGGGTTTAGGGATCAGCTCTTTTCTGTTCATGTTAAATAGGTTATACCGTAGAATTAAGGTTGTTTTTCTCGGGAATAAGATTATATAGCCACAAAGTTTACGAAAAGAGCGTTTAATAAAAGCAGCATTCATCTTTCCTGCTGCTGTTTAGTGATTAAGGATGAAGGGTAATTCGCAGAATAGTTTATTATGCTGCAGGGGCTTTCTATTGGCATAATTTTCTACTAAGATAGAGATATCCAAGAAGAGGGGGAGTCATATAATATGGAATTGTTCTTCTTTATTTTATTCATTTTGCTGTCTGCAGCGGCATCTTTTTTCTGGAGCTGGAAGCGGCTGATAGATTTTAACAGTTACAAAAAGCCGTTTCTGGAAGGAACCATTTTGAATTTCCTTATTTTATTGTTCGGCTCATTTTGCTGGTTTCTGATTTCGAACGACCCTGAAGAAAGGTTGACAGGTATTTTTTACTTTCTTACAGCCTTTTTGGTGATTATGGTTGCAAATGGAGCAACACTGGCATTTCTATTTTCTAAAAGGAAGGATACCACTTCATGAACAAAATTGGAATCGATGCTGGCGGCACGCTTATCAAAGTGGTATATAATGAAGGGGGAGCCAGGCATTACAAGACCTTCTCATCTCGCGACCTTGATTCTTTAAGTCAGTGGCTTCGCTGGCTGTCCCCTCACTCAGAATTCTGTCTGACTGGCGGAAGAGCCGGTCAAATTAAAAACTTATTTGAAAATGCATCAGAAATACCGGAGTTTGAAGCAGTATGCTCGGGTGCAGCCATCCTGCTGTATGAGGAGCACCAGAAGAAGAACCCATTTATTTTAGCAAATGTTGGAACAGGAACTTCATTATTTTACGTCGATCCTGAAAGGAATCAGCATCGCCGCCTTGCCGGAACCGGTATGGGGGGCGGTACCATTATGGGGCTTGGGAGATTATTAGCTGGTTTAGAAAGTTTTTCCGAAATTATTCAAACAGCCCAATCAGGAAATCGTGAAAAAGTCGACTTGTTGGTAAAGGACTTATATGAAAACGAGAAGCCTCCAATCCCTGGACACCTCACTGCGGCGAACTTCGCAGGTGAATTTTCAGGTGAGGAGACCCCTGCGGATGCACTACGTTCGTTAATCAATATGGTGGCTGAGAATATCATTCTTCTTTCATCACGAGAAGCGCAAGCGGAAGGAATCAAAACAATCGTTTTTTCTGGGGGAGCACTGAAAGGCAATACTTTACTAAAGAAAGATTTTGGTCAATTTCAGGATATTATTGAATACGAACCGGTTTTTTTGGAAAATGGAGCTTATGCCGGGGCAATAGGCTGTTTAGGATTAAATTAAATTTGATTAAGAAAGCTATGAATTTTTGACGTGATTTCTTAGGGGCAGCATTGAAAGAAGTACCAGAGTTTGGAGAATTTTGGACATCAAAAAAGTATAACTAACATTGCTGACTTCCGCGGTTATATTCTCGCCGATCACCCTGCCCTATTAAATAATCCTTTTGAAGCAGATGGGTCTGTGCATTTCCGAAAGTAACTTCTCCTTCAACACATATTTACGCAGCAAAAGGCATGGTGCTATAATTATGGGTTTTTTATATAACTCTTCACAAAATCTTCAAGTATAATCATTGGAACAGATTGTATTCATCGTTTGTTTAATCTACCATAGATTAAGAGGACAATTGTTTGAAGAAAAGTGTTGTGGAGGGATATCCTTGGTTAAAAGAATTATGTTGCTGACGTTCGTGATAATTACTTCGGCTTTTTTAGCTGCTTGCGGGAACGGAGGTTTTAAAGCTGATCATAATTGGAAGGTACAGGATTTTAGTTATACGAATCAGAATAATGAAACAGTCAGCTTGGAAGATTTAAAAGGGAAAGTATGGCTTGCCGCCTTTATTTTCACCAACTGTGATACAGTGTGTCCACCTATGACTTATAATATGACTCTGCTGCAAGAAGAGCTTCAAGAAAAAGGTATTGAAGATTACCAAATCGTTTCCTTCAGTGTCGACCCGGAAGTGGATACTCCTGAAGCTTTATCAGAATATATCAGTAAATACGATGCTGATACAAGTAAATGGGATCTCTTGACAGGTTATTCGCAAGACCACATTTCTAAATTTGCCGAAAAGTCATTTAAATCTCTTGTGGCGGATGATCCTAATTCGGATCAGGTTGTCCATCAGACCAGCTTTTATTTAGTGAATCAAGAGGGCAGGACTGTAAAGAGTTACAGTGGTTATGAAGATGTGCCGTTTGACCAGATTGCTTTGGATATGGAAGCGCTGATCAAAGAAGGGAAATAAATGAATAATCTTAGAAGGACAGCTGAATCACAGATTCCACTGAGAATATACCGAATTATAGAATCTATTTCTCTTTAACATAGAAAAAGTCAACTATACTTCCTGAAATCGGAAGAAAGGTTGACTTTTTTCTATGGATGCATTCCTCATTTTATGTATTTGTTGGAAAATTTACCTGCCGGGGCTGGAAAGGTACTTTCTCACCTAAACGCTGGAAAGATGCTGATTCAAGGATCTGATATGTGATAAGTGGTACCTATGAGCCAGATATAGTTCTTTGGCTAGTGATATAGAGGGGAAAATTCCCCTTATTTACTAAAAAGTATGTGATTACTAGCTTAAATAGAGGGAGAAACTCCTCTTATTTGACTAAAAATCAATAGAAAATAGGTGCTCTTTTTCGGCTAAGGGGAAAAACTCCTTCTATTCACATCAAAATGAGCTGCGAAATTGAAATTAACGGGAAAATCTCCCCTTAATTTTACCGGTGGATTCTTATTTAATGAAATGACAGACCGAGTGAGATTAAATCCTTTTCCACCAGGCGCATCTAAAGTGAAATCGTACATCTTGAAAGTTAATCAACACTCTTTCATAAACCAGATATGAAAAAGGCAGAATCGCTCTTTATAGTGAACGTTTCTGCCTTTTTAAAATTTTACTGAACTTTTTCATTGGCAGTCCTTATTATATTGAGCTATGGTCTGATAACAGGTCGACAAATACCGGGTGGTGACTGTCACCAAGAAGGGGCCAGGCGGTTCATCTGCCGGGAGGATAAGTAACCTGGCATGGAGGGTACTGAATTCCTGGAGCATAGTATGACATTTTCTTCATGAAATAACAGGCTTCAGGAAAGTGGTGAAATAGGAACCTCCTGGTGGACTGGTTAACCAGTGATTTTTCATCATACAGCTCCAGGGTATAGGCGACCAGGTTATTAAAGGCTACTACCGATTCGGCAACCTCATGGGCGAATCGTATTTGGATAGGAGAGTTGGCTGGCAGGAACCGCAAGTATCCTTTAATCGCATTGTTTTTTACAATGAATTGAGAGAACTTCAATTTCAGGACTTCAGCCTGCCGGATAATATCAAATTCAATGCCATCAACCAGCCTGATAAGTAGAACAGCATGCCCCAGCTGGTCTTCCAGCCATAAAGATAAAAGGTCCACCAGAGAAAGAGGCGGAGGTTCCTGTCCCCTCATCAAGTATTGAAGAATCCTTAAGTATTCATCGTTTTCGTTCAGTGTACCGTTAAAATACGTAGGGGTCAGGTTAATGTTGATCTCATTTTTCAGTCTTAAATTTAAGATGTTTCCTTCAAATAGATAGTATTTTCCCGCAGTATGATAAGCAAATTGTGAAAGCTCGATCATTTCTGAAGAAGAGTGTGGAGCAGACTTGGGTATGGTTCTTAACCTTTGTAAGACAGATTCGAAACTTCTTATGTGCATCTCCGCTTCTATAACATACTTAGTTTCACTAGGAGAAAGGTAATCTCTTACAAAGTAAGCGTGATCCTGGAGCATATTCAGCCAAAATTGGTGTTCATCCCATGTCGAGATATATTGTTGGGGCATTCTCATCCTCCGCTCTTTGTCTTTTATTAAAAGTTATTATTGAAATTGAATAGATATGCTAAGTGAATGTGAGTTTAATAAAAGGTATGAAAACAGCTTCTATCTAATTATCAAAATATAGAGGAATGCCAAAACTAAAACCATCATACAGAGAGTGCATTTAAAGACACATATATCAGTGGAACAACCTAGAATCAAAGGGATGGAAGAAAGAACGTCGAATTAATATAAATAGATATATAAGGAAAGGGAGCTTCCAAAATGAAAATTGAAATCAGGCCGGTAAAAGCATGTGATGCTGCGGAAATCACTGAGATTATGATTCAGGAAAAAGTGATGCCTTATGTGGTATCATTACCAAGTGTACGTATAGAACGTTTTGAAAACATCCTAAAAGGTGCCGCACCTGAACAGCATGAATTCGTTGCTGTTCATGAGGGCAAGGTGATAGGATTTGCGGGTCTGCATCAGGGAAAAGGGAGAAGATCTCATACAGGTACTCTTTTTGTTATGATTCATGAACAATACCATGGGAAAGGTGCAGGCTCCTCCTTGATTAAAAAGCTCCTTGAAATGGCCGATAAATGGCTTATGCTTGAAAGAGTGGAGCTGACAGTACTGGACAATAACCTCCAGGCTAAGAAACTCTATGAGAGGCTTGGTTTCGTAGATGAAGGGTTCTCCAGAGGCACTATTGTCCAGAATGGCAGACATGCCGGTGAATATAGGATGGCCAGGTTCCGGCCGGGAGGGATGATTGAAGAAAGGATGAAGAGTGAAAGTGAAGGAAAAGACTAAAAAGCGGTTGTTTTTATTCGATATTTTGTTTACTATTTTTATTTTTATCTGGGTGGTTAAGACATTCATAGAAGGCGATGTGTCCAAAGGGATCATTTTCTCTATCCTCCTCGTTGTGATGGCGGGGCTTTTGATCTTCAACCGAAGATTTAGATAAAATTAGCATGTATAGCTGCAACTCAGAAAGAAGGTGTATGTAAGTGGCAAAACGATATTTTACAGTCGGTATGGCAGGTCATATTGACCATGGAAAAACTTCATTGGTTAAAGCACTGACTAATAAAGAAACGGATCGGCTGAAAGAAGAGAAAGAAAGGGGAATCTCCATAGAACTGGGGTTTGCTCCTCTACTTGAAACAGAAGAGATGGAGGTCTCTGTGATCGATGTGCCCGGCCATGAAAAGTTCATCAGGCAAATGATAGCAGGGGTAGCGGGAATTGACCTTGTAATCCTGGTTGTAGCGGCTGATGAAGGGGTAATGCCTCAGACGAAGGAACATTTGGAAATCCTTTCATTTCTTGGTGTCGATCGAGGTATCGTGGTATTGAGCAAGATGGATAATGTCGATGAAGAATTACATAGTTTGGCCATGGAAGAAATCAAAGAAGAATTGATTGGTACTGTTTTTGAGAAGAGCCCTGTCTTACTGGCCGATAGCATATCTGGAAAAGGGATACCGGAGATTAAACAGGCAATACTCGGACATTTAGAAGATCTTCCCTCGAGAAGTGTCGTTGGAGATTTCCGCATGCCGATCGATCAGGTATTCACTGTGAAGGGGCAAGGGACCGTTGTAAGGGGCACTGTTTATGAAGGAAGCGTCAAGGAGGGGGACTCCCTGCTTCTGCTTCCGTCTGGAAAAGAAACGAAAGCCAGACAGATTCAAGTTCATCATAAACCGGCTACTGAAGCTTTCGGAGGCCAAAGAACAGCAATCAACCTGTCAGGACTATCCAAAGAAGAGGCTGAACGGGGAGATGCCTTGGTAAAATCGGAGTTCTTTACAGTTACGGAAACCATTGATATAAGTTTGAACCTGGTCGATGAACTGGAACACCCAGTTAAGCAAAGGATGCCAATAAAATTGCATACAGGGACTTCGGAAACCATGGGCAAAATCATTTTCTTTGACCGTAATGATGCCGAAGGAGGGAGTGAAGATATTCTCTGTCAAGTTAGGCTGGAGGATCGTATAGTTGTGAAACGGAATGACCGGCTGATTCTCAGGAGACCTACACCAGCTGAAACCATTGGCGGAGGCTTCATCATCGATCCCAATGGGGGCAGATACAAATTCGGTAATGAAACTATTCAATTATTGATGCAAAAGAAAAATGGAACCCCTTTGCAAAGAGCAGGCGATGCATTAGAAAGACAAAAGGTATTGAGCAAACCCCAATTTCTGCAAGAAACATCTTTATCATCACCTGCTCTTCAAGAATTGCTTGAAGAAGGCACAGTATTTCAGCTCCCAAACGGCGATTTGACTGCGGTATTTGTACTCGAACAAATAATTCAGTTGATGAACACCGAGCTTAGGGCTTTTCATGACAAAAATCCCTTAAAGGCCGGTTATGATAAGGCCAGGCTTATTCAATTATATAAAGACACTTATAAAGAGTCGCTGCTGGATTATGCAGTCAAGAGGAATCTTCACAGTGAAAAGTGGAAGCAAAAAGGACACTACTTGTCTCTATCCGACTTTACCCCTCACGTGCCTTCACAGTGGAAAAAACGATCACAGCAAGTATTAGAACAACTTGAGAAAGATGGAATGAAGCCGGAGGAAATGGCGTTTTATTTAGAACAGGCCGGAATTCCTGCTGATATGCAGGGATCATTATTGCAGCATTATCGGGAACAGGAATTAGTTGTATTTCTGGACGAAAAGCTCGCTTTTCATGCAAAGGTATTTCTTACTGCCGTTCGAAGTCTCCAGGCAGAAACAGAGAGGGAATTTGAATTGTCTGAAGCAAAGGACACGCTTGGGTTATCGAGGAAATACCTGATTCCATTTTTGGAAACTCTTGATAATCAGGGGTTGACCGTCAGGGTCGAAAATAAGCGAAAGTGGAGATCGGCGGCTCATTAAGGGAGAGTGAGGAATAGGGGAAGGCAGAAATAGAGGGAGTGAAAACATGTGCACTGTTTACTCTAACTCTTCCTATCAACGGAGTAGTAATACTGTTCTCTTTCCTCCCCAGCAAGTATCAATATTTACAAGAAAGTCTATATAAATCATAGGGTGATATTAATGAATTGGAAGGATTATGAGACGCAGTTATATACAATGGTGATGATTGAGAAAGAGGGCCGATTGCTATTGGTTGAAAGGCCGCCCGACAAAGGCTTCCCCGGTTACATAGCTCCTGGAGGAAAAATTGATTTTCCGGAAAGTCCGGCGGAAGGGGCTGAAAGGGAAGTGAGAGAAGAAACTGGACTGACAGTTAAATCAATGAAATTTAAAGGAATCGATGAGTTTGTCATTCCTCATAAGAAATATCGTTATATCGTCTATAACTACCTGGCCACGGAATTAAATGGTGACCTGCTGGATGATCCTCCCGAAGGAACACTTAAATGGATTTCTCGGAAAAAGGTTATGGGATTGCCTATGCAGCCTTGGTTTAAAAGAAGACTTCCTTACTTCTTTAAAGATGGAGTATTTGAGATCCATTCTAAATGGGATGGAAATGAAAGCAGTGAGGCCGAGGTGACCATCAGGGAGTTATAAAGAAAGGCGTTTTTCTTAAATCTTTTTGCTTAACAGTCCTATTTTAATTTTCTCCCCTTTTTGTACGGCCTCCTGCGGGATTGGCGGGAGTCTGGGTGCAGCGCCCAGTCCTTCGAGCAAATACCTCAAGAGAATATTTGCCTGTCGGGGCAGATCAAGGCGCTTTCACTTTTTGATGAAAGGTGAGTCAAGGGTCCCGTACCCGGTAAAACGGAAACTTCCTCTCGAAGGAGGATACCCCTCGCCGCAGAATTTGTTCGTTTGGAGAGGAAATCCACCGTTTTTCAATCCCGGCAATTTTGTGAAAGAAGCTTAAAGAAAAAGCCTGGTTCATCTCATGGGATGGACCAGGCTTTTTTTGTGCTGCAATTTTAGATATTCACTTCAATTGAAGCATTTTCACGTAGTTTTTCCACTTCAGCAGCCAAGACTTCTTGGGTTTTTTGTCCTTCAAGGTCTTGTTTAATTCGATCCTTCACTTCTTCATACTCAGGGATTTGTCCCTCTGCTTCTTCAGATCCGCTGTTTTGTTCAACAATTTGATCATAATATGCTTTAACATCTTCTTCTTTTACTTCTTCGACAGTCAGTTCATTATCGATGTATGCGGTATATTTAATGTTTTTAGCCACTTCAGTTTCAAGCTCATCGATTGTCAGACCGCTGCTTTTCAACACTTCCTCAAATTGGGCTTCATCTTCATAACCCTCTTTAAGCGTGGTTATTTCTTGCTGAATTTCTTCATCTGAAGCCTCATATCCTTTTTCTTCAGCTTTCTGAAGGAGAAGAGTCTGGCCGATCAGGCTGTCAATCGTGCTTTCTTTCAACTGAGCAGCAATTTCCTCTGAAGTAGGATCTTGTCCCATTTGCTGATAGCTCATTTGGCTGTCTGTCAGAAGGCTATTGTAGGCTTCACCCTTAATCTCTTCATCATTAACAACGGCAACTATTTTGTCTTTATCAATATGCTGTTCTTCTAATTTCTTTTGCATCTCTTCCATCTGAGCAGCTTGATCCGCCTGCTCTTCAGTTTGCTCCTCAGTTTGCTCTTCTGTTTGCTCATTAGCAGCGTTATTTCCTTCTGCTTCCTCAGCGTTTTCTTGGTTTTCTGAACATGCTGCCAAGCCTAGTGAAAGAATGCCCGCAAGCATCATTAATGTCCATTTGTTTTTCATATTCTTAACCCCTCTTTCTTCCAATCAGCAATTGGAAAATTGATTCTCTCTTAAAGAGTGCGTTCTAATTGTTGGCTCTGCGTCCCAAGCTCTAAAACCTAAATTATTGTTTCGAAGGATAAAATTATGAGCTTGATTCTCAGCAATAGAACCTAGAGGCAAGTGTATAACATTTGCAGAGAAAAGGAAAGCTATAAGAGACAATTTAACTTAATTGAAATAAAATTTAGGAAAAAGGAAGAGGTATACAATGTCAAATGGGTTGATTGTAATGCTGAATAACCAGCTTTCAAATTGGAATATCCTCTACACCAAACTTCATAATTATCACTGGTATGTTACGGGTTCGGATTTCTTTACTCTTCATGAAAAGTTTGAAGAATATTATAATGAGGCAGGTCAATACATAGATGAAATTGCTGAAAGAATCCTGACTTTAAAAGGAAAACCAGTGGCCAGTCTGAAAAAATACCTTGAAACTACAACTATTGAAGAAGCAACTTGTCAGGAAAACGCGAAGGACATGGTGGAAGTTCTGGTGAAAGATTTCGAGCAGGTCATCAAAGAAAGCAAGAAGCTTATCGAAACGGCTGAAGACCTTCATGATCAGCCCACAGCCGATATGTTCATAGGAATCAAATCATCTCTGGAGCAGCATGTTTGGATGCTTAGTGCGTATAAATCATAAAAACAATTTTAGTTTCCATGGAGGCTTATATCTTTAAGAGTAATCGCATTTGGAATGGGAAGGTACACTTTCTCGCACATACCTGTAAAAAAGGCAGAATCGTTCTTTATGTAAACGATTCTGCCTTAAAATTTATTGTACTCTGGACTGTCTTCGATAACGAATCTGTTTCAGAAAAAGTTCCTTTCAAGAAAGAAAGGAAAGCGAGTTGTTTCTCAATTATTTTTTTGTTAATGAAGCACAATATTCCATAACCATCTCACTAGTTACATATTTCCGTTCAGGGACAATGCCCAGTCTTGCTTCATCATTGATTCTTTTGGTCACTTCATTTATTTTAGCTGTTGTGAAGTTTTCGCCCTTTAAACAAAGGCTGACTGCTTCCTCAATGAAATATTCTCTTTGCTGATCAAGTCTTATAAAGTCCTTGGCAATTCCATTCTGTTTTTTTGAATGGTCAGTAATTGCTTTATGTACACTCATGTTAATCACTCCTGTTCAACGATCTTTTAAGCCACCTTATTATTATGCTCATTTATCTTTATTCCTGCAACTATTCCATAAAAATCACTTAAACAGTCAAATTTAACTTGAACAGAAGCATCTTTTCAGTGAAAATAGTAATCGACTATTCATACATATAGAATAGTAATCTAATAGTAAGAATTAATAGAATAAAAATGCAATTTGAGTAGAAAGAAGGCTGAAAATGATACAGCTTTGGAGACAATTCGGTTGGGTAGTCCCCATATTAGCTTTAGTGACCGCGGCGCTGGTAATGGCGGTTTTTGTGTGGAAGAATCAAAAGGGAAAAGCAGGGGCCAGATGGGCTGATCTAATACCAGTGCTTTTTACATTAATATCAATAGGCGGAATATTTCTGATTACACTATCTCCACTTGTGCCGGGGGTTGCACTTGAAGGAAATACGAATTTCCGTCCATTTGACAACCTCCGTCTGAATTTAATATATAGAACACACCTTCACATTCCTATCAGAAACTTACTGGCAAACATCGTGCTCTTTCTGCCATTCGGCTTTTTTTATTCATGGTGGATCCGGAAACGCAGATGGATACTGGTGAAAACCACAATAGCAGGCAGTGTTTTATCTATATTTGTAGAAGTAAATCAGTTCTTACTGCCGCTGGGCCGGTCGACAGATATTGATGACTGGATGATGAACACCAGCGGGGCGTTTATAGGCAGTTTGCTATTCCTCTTATTTTTGAAAGTGTGCAGGTTATATGTGAATAGAAAAGACATCAAAAGCTAAAAGGTCCACGCCTTGTTCTGTGTCTGACAGCAGCAATTAATGATTAGACAATTGCAAAATGGGAATAGAAAGTATGTTAGATCATATTTTTGAGGAGGTAATTGCTATCAGTGATAAGAGGGATAGAACAAATGTCCAAAAAGCCAACCAGCAATTAAACGACAGATTTTATCAGGAAGAAAACTCTAATACAGCAGAGTCTAAAACAGAGAAAGCTAATAAAGAAATTCATGAACGTTTGGAAAGCGGTGAGTCCTCAAAGGGCGTTGATCCGGATCGATATCTCGCAAACAATGAAAACTCTTTAGTGACAGAAGGAGTTAAAAAGAAGAAGTAAAACAGCGAGGCTGGGACAAAACCTTATAAAAAGCTCTTTTCCTCACCTGTCCCGCTAGTCCCGCAGGAGGTCGCACACCTTCCGCTCCAATCCGCCTGCGATCAGGAACTGGCGGATAATCTAATCTAAAAAATAACATCTTTAAGGTAAGAGCCTAATAACAAAAATGAACCGCATGAGATCAAGTATATAACTTTGATCTCATGCGGTTTTATTTTCGATGATTTCTACTTGCATCAATTAGTTTTCTACTTTTGTCCCAGCCTCTTTCTTGTGAATAATTTTTTATCTCGTCAAATTTCGACACATTTTAAGTGCGGATTTTATTACCATATAGGTTACATTGCCGAGCAGAGAGGGAGTTACATATGACATTTCCTGAATTAGAAACAAAGCGATTGAATTTAGTTGAAATTACTGAAAAAAATCAAGAGGCATATTTCAGTATAATGTCCTTGGACAGCGTGACAAAATATTATGGAATGGAAAGTCTGCAAAAGATAGAACAAGCTGCAGAAATTATTCAGTCCTTTCGATCAGGCTATGAGAGCAAAAGGTCGATGAGATGGGGAATCACCTTGAAAGAAACTGGTGCTTTTATCGGAACGGCCGGGCTGAATAATTTGCAAGTCAGGCAAAAAAAGGCTGAGATAGGTTTTGAAATCCATCCAGATTATTGGCGCAGCGGTTATACCACAGAGGCTGTCCTGGCGGTTATCAACCATGCCTTTGAAGAATTGCAGTTATTCCGGATAGGAGCTGTGACCTTTCTTGAGAACAGAGCTTCTTTCAGCCTGCTTGAGAAACTTGGTTTTACAAAGGAAGGAATCCTGAGAGGCTATATTTTTCAGAATGGTGTTTCCCATGACACGAATGTTTATTCTTTATTGCGTCATGAATGGCAAGATACTGTGCCCTCGGCAAGGTCAACTGAATCTCGGAATTAATGAAGGGGGGAAGTCTGTTCTGCAGCTCTTCTATTTTGAACGTTCAACAATATCCACATCCGTTACATCATGAATGGTATTCAAAAACAAATAGTTGAAAAGGCGGATAGGATCAACCGCATTCCGTCCAATATCATGACAATATTTATCTTTTAACTCCTCGAAAATAAAGGAAAAGTTGACTGAACAGTTTATTCTCCTGAATATATTGATTTGAGGAACCACGATATCATAAACTCCTCCATACTTACTGAACATTATTGATTGTTGTAGTTTAATCAATATAAACCACCAGTTTTTATTGATATTTATTAGCGGATAGTGTTCATTTTTCTCAACGTTGGTTGGAATCGTGTACCTAGAACGCAAATCAACACTTTTTCGTGAGATCTGAAGTGAAAAAGGCAGCATCGCTCTTTAAAGTGAGCGATGCTGCCTTTTTACTTATTGTTATACTATTTCAGTTTCCTCTATGGTTTAGAGGATATTTATTTGTATTTACTATCGGCTCAATCTTTATGATTGATTTTTATAATCAATTAAATTTGTAAAATTAAATATTACAGAAGTAAATGGGCAAAACTAAAAAAAGCAGAGAAGTACTAGAAAGATAGGACTCCATATCATAAATAAAGTATAAATAGAATTACGATAACATTACAAATATATTAAAAGATTATATGGTAGTTTAATTGGCTTTACAGGTGGAAGAATAAGAACACGGGTTAAGATAAAAAGTCACTGCTGTTCTTTCTTCAAAGGGAGAAAGAAATGTTCAACCGGCAAAACGTGTTGTGTATTCATCAAGGCCGCGCATCGAGATTTGGTAAAGTCATCTTAGAATACAGCTAGAGTAATTCAACTTAATGAAAAAACTATTTTATTCTTTAAGGAGGAATTAATAATGGCTAAAAACAACAATCAAAACAACAATGGTAAAATGAGTTTGGAAGAAGCAGGGCGCAAAGGCGGACAGACTACTTCTAACAATCATGACAAAGAATTCTACCAAGAGATCGGACAAAAAGGCGGAGAAGCTACTTCTGAGAATCATGATAAGGAGTTCTATCAGGAAATTGGTGAAAAGGGCGGAGAAACAACGTCTAACAACCATGATAAAGACTTCTATCAGGAGATAGGTAAAAAAGGTGGAGAAGCAACTTCCGAAAACCATGATAAAGAATTTTACCAAGAAATTGGTGAAAAAGGCGGAGAAGCCACATCCAACAACCATGATAAGAATTTCTATAAAGAAATTGGTGAAAAAGGCGGAAACAGCAGACAGAACAATAATAACAACAACTGATTAATTCTGCCATCTGGAATGATTTACTCTAAAAGAGCTTGCACAATATTGTGCAGGCTCTTTGTTTATCCAAATAAAGGATTTGAGGCTTAAAGTAAGGTCCCCCGTTGAAATCTCTATGGTGAGTAGAAGAATCAAACAGAGGTAATTCAATATCATGGGTACCTTTTACTGAACCTTTCCAATTAAGGCAGGGATAAGTAATCTAACCTCCAAGAGTAGAAGTGTAATTGTTTCTTTACTCCCATCTTTTGGGGTGAAGGTTTAGATTTAATAATTTAAAGGGTAACCATACTATTAATTCAATAAAAAGTTTCCATTAAAAGTAAGTCAGAGAATCTGATGCTGTAAGAGGATAATCTGATCAACAAGAGCTCAATAGAGCGGGAGGTATTGATATATGAATAGAAGAGAGATATATATAAACCAAAAAACAGAGCGGAATGAAGATCAATATAAAGCGGTTGGAGATTATGGAATGGCTGCAAGCGCCACGAAGGAGTCGAGTGATATAGGTGCCGAAATCCTGCGAAGGGGTGGCAATGCCGCAGATGCAATAGTAGCCATGCAGTTTGCCCTTGCGGTTTCCGAGCCTTTCAATACTGGTGTTGGAGCAAGTGGTTTTATCGTTTATCATCACAAAGAGTCAGGTGAAACGAAGGTTTTCAATGGCCATTCCCAAGCACCTCAGAGCGCACATCCTGAAGTTTGTAAGAATGAGGATGGTGAAGTAATGCCTTTTGTAGAAAGGACGATGAATGAAAGTTTTGTGGGGATTCCTGGAATCATGAAAGCTTTGGATACAATTCATAAAACCTATGGACTTAAAGAGTTGGGGGAACTGATTGATCCGGCAATCGATCTTGCCGAGAATGGCTTCACAGTAAATTCTCTTTGGGATACTGCCTTAAAGCTATATGGTGACAGGGTAGGCCATACAGCTAAAGAGTTTTTTTATCCAAAAGGGGTACCTTTGGTGAAAGGGGACCTGGTAAAAAATAAAGCTTTAGCTAAGACCTTCAGGATATTCAAGGAAGAAGGGATTGATGCCTTGTATAAAGGTGTAATTGGTGAGGCGATTATAGACAGGCTGCAGTCTCATAATGGCCATATGGAAATGAGAGACCTGGAGAATTATGAATGTCAGATTCAAGACCCCGTTGTAAGGAATTATCGGGGTTTCGATGTTGCGGTGCCGCCGCCTCCTAATGGAGGAGGAACGAATCTGCTGCAAATCTTAAAGATCATCGAGCGGTTTGATGTCAGTGAATATCATGCTTCCTCTTGGGAGAAGTATTTTATTCTTTCAGAAGCGATGCGCCTGGTGTTCTCAGACAAACTTGCCTATATGAGCGACCCTGATTTTCACAAGGTCCCTGTGAATGGCTTGCTTGATCCGGAGTATATCGCTGAAAGGGCCAAATTCATTGATTTTAAAGGCGGCAGAAATCCGGATATCGATTTTGGCAACCCTTGGGAATATGAAACTAGTGAAATAAAACAGGGAGCTGCCTCTCAAAAAAGAACAGAAGGAAGAGAGACGACTCACTTTACGGCAGTTGACCAATGGGGAAATGTCGCTTCCTGCACCTCGTCATTGGAGCATTATTTCGGTACGGGAATCATGATAGAGGAATACGGCTTTTTGTTAAACAACGATTTGACAGACTTTAAAGTGGAAAAGGGGCATATCAATGAAATGCGCGGTGGCAAATATCCGGTCAGCGCGAAGTGCCCAACGATTATCCTGAAGGATGGAGAGCCGTTCATGACTCTTGGTTCACCGGGCGGACCGACGATTGTCTCCTCGGTTGCACATGTGATAATGAATGTAATTGACTTCAAAATGGACCTGAAAGAAGCAATTGAACATCCTCGGCTATATAACAGTACTGCCCCGGAAGCGTGGGTGGAAGATGATTTCGATGAAGGAGTCAAACGGAAATTGAAGAGTCTGGGGATAGAGATTCTGGATGACACTATGCCAATAGGGAACGTTCAGGCTATATTAATCAATAAAGAGGAAAATTTTTATTATGGAGCAGCGGATTCTACTAGACCAGGAAAAGCTGCAGCTGTGTGGAAGGAAGAAGCGGATAGAATGTAAAGACATCCTGGCTGATGCAGCCTTTCAGTCAGTAGGAACCCCCACTCCAACTTTTTGATTGGTGTGGGGGGTGTTAATTTCAGAGTAAAAAACATTGTGAAATAGATTGTACAATGCCCTCGCCATTTCCGGTTTGCCATTTACGTAAGATTCATGCCAGCATTACCTGTTTTTAAACTTTTTTAGTCCTCTCAAGGTCGCCTTGCACATGCCATGCTTCTCTTCTTCAGCGAAAACTCCTTCCGTTTTTCTTTCCGCTTTGCGCATAGTGTTTTATTTAAAGGGGTATGCCTCAGAGGCTCAACCTCTTATCCATATCCCCGCCAAGGGTAGCTATGAATAATCAGTATATGGTTTTTACTTTGAGTGTATTTTGTAATCAGGGCAGAGCTTATACACGTTAGAATCAGAATCGTACTATTTGTTTCCATCCTTAGTGGTCATTCAGAACCAACTGTTCCAATGCAACCATCTTCTTTTGATCTCTGCCATCTTCTAAGGTTTTGATAACAAGCTGTATCACCAGCAGATCTTCAAATGGCTGGTGCCAAACCAGCCTGGTTTGCAAAGCTTGAGTGGAGAGGAAGGTGTCCGACTTCCTGTGGGCGATTAAGGTTCGTTTTCCCTGTGAATCACAGGTTTCCTCCTTTTATAACCAAGGATAAAACGTTTACACATATAGCGGTGGGGTATTTGAAGAAATGAGAGCAGCTGCTGTACGGACTATTAATTAATGGAGGGAATTCAATGAGAAAACCAGACCCAGCTAAAGATATTAGGATGGATGATAAACCTAAAGTAACAAATAAAGAACCTCAAATCGGAGCGGAGAATGAGGTCGCCGCGGAAGTGAAGACGGAAATGCCGGTTAAGGAACAAAAAAATGGGCAGGAAATTACCAATCCATATTTAATTGCACAGCAATTGATTGCCAGAGCAGCTGAAGCGCTTGAGCTTCCTGAGGGAGTATACAATATACTTAAGAAACCGAAAAGGGTAATGAAAGTTTCCATACCCGTCCGGAGAGATAATGGAGAATATGTAAATTACACTGGAATGCGCTCACAGCATATAGACATTCTTGGACCGACAAAAGGCGGGATACGATTTCACCCTAATGTCAACGAGGACGAAGTTGTAGCGTTATCCATGTGGATGTCGTTGAAATCCGCTCTGGTCGGGCTTCCGTTTGGAGGAGGGAAAGGCGGAGTTGTTGTGAATCCTAAAGAACTTTCTGAAAGAGAACTTGAAGAATTGAGCAGGGGATATATCAGGGAGCTCGAACCGATTATAGGCCCTGACAAGGATGTACCCGCTCCTGATGTTAATACAAACGGACAAATTATGGGTTGGATGCTGGATGAATATGATCGGCTCAGAGGCAAGGATGTTTCAGGATTCATTACAGGAAAACCTGTGATAATCGGTGGTTCCGAAGGGAGGATCGAAGCAACAGGAAGAGGTGTCGTCATTAACATCATGGAAGCCGCAAAACGCTTGGATCTTGAACTTGATAAATTATCTGCAGTGATTCAAGGGTTCGGCAATGTCGGTTCTATTACCGCTAAGCTTCTTCACGAACAAGGTGTGAAAGTAGTCGCCATAACCGATGCGGGAGGAGGGGCTTATCAGCCGAATGGATTAGACATTGTCAGCCTCATTGATTATGCTAATGAAAATGGTACAGTCAAAGGCTTCCGGGGAAGCAGAGATATTACGAATGAGGAATTATTCGCTGCCGATTGCGATATCCTTGTGCCGGCCGCTCTGGAAAATCAAATTACAGAAGAAACTGCACCATCAATTAAAGCAAGAATCGTCGCGGAGGCTGCAAACGGCCCCACAACTCCTCAAGGAAATGAAATTATGGAGAGAAAAAATATATTTGTCATCCCGGATATATTATGTAATTCAGGGGGAGTAACAGTCTCCTATTTTGAATGGGTCCAAAATGCGATGCATTACTTCTGGAAGGAAGAAGAAGTGAACGAAAAATTGAAAGAAAAGATGGAAAACGCATTTGACAGTGTTTATCGGATGAAAGAGGAAAAGGATACTTCTATGAGAGAATCAGCTTATCTCGTGGGAGTCGGCCGCTTGGCGGAAGCCATGAAAGCAAGGGGCTGGATAAAGAATTGGAAAATGCCGATAGACTGTTAACGATAGAAGACTGACATACCTTCAAGTTGTGTCAGTCTTCTTGTGTCTTTGGAAATATAAACTCTTTTATTTTCGGCGATAAATAGAGCATAAACAGATTTTGAATTGTTACCCATAGAAAGGTTGCTCTATTGTTGATGATCTTTAACCGTGAAAGCAATAAGTTAAAGGTAAACATAATTAGCATTACCGCTGCTTTTGTTAGAAAGTGATTCCTGACTGCAGGCAAGATGGCCAATCCAGAAAAAATAAGCATATACAGCGGGGAAATCAGGAAGTGCTCTCTCCATGTATGAAAAAGACCTAACCCGATTTTGGGTTTTTAAAAATATCCAGAATAAACAAAAGGGTCTTTGTTATAACTCCTAAAGACAAATACGTAGAGATCCATAGAAACCCTTTATTATTTTTCTTTTGGAGATTGCTGCTCCAAAAGTCACTCCAAGCAAAAAAGACTGGCAGTAAAAGAGAGGTGTAAATGGGTTTCCACCAATGCAGTCTATAATTGTTGATTTTAAGGAAGTACAGTTCAATTAAATGGAAATAAATAATAGCCAGGAATTTCGAAGGCCATCTCAGCCTGAAAATTGAAAGGAATGTTCCTGTAATAGGGATATATATCGCCTGAGAAAGCAGGGCTCCCAAAGCATTATCAAGCTGGCGTTTTTTTAGAATTTTCGGGTTGTAACGGTAAGACTGTAAAACATTGAACGTAAAGTATTCAAATATATAAGCAAATGCGACATTTGACAGCAATAGGGTAATTGTCTTTCTGTAGCGTTTTTTAAGTAGTGTGTAAATCAAAAGGGCTATATGGAGGAAAGAAAGCATGATGAAAGGAACTGAATTTTTATTGATTCGTTTCAAGACTTTTGGATACCTCCTTAAGTGAATGAAACCTTCTAAAGTGTCCCATAACTGTTTCTTCTTTATAATTTGAAAGTTTGCCCACTTTTATACCTATTAAGTGGGAAAGGTCATTAGCAATGAATTATTAAAAATAGGCAGCTGCGGATTTATTTTTTAAAATTTATATGGTATCATAGAACCCAACAGCATACCTGAGTATTCTTATCGGGTTTGTGAGAAAACATAAGGGTGATGAAAATGAGTCGCGAATTTGTGGATTTGTTCAACAATTGGGCCCAATCATATGACCAAACGGTCTCTGCTGATGGAGACATCGAATATAGGGAAGTATTTGAGAATTACGAAGATATATTGCAGTCCGTTGTCAGAAATGCCAAGGGTCCTAATGTACTTGAGTTTGGCGTGGGAACCGGAAATCTTACAAGGAAGCTGGTCAACAGAGGTTATAATGTTTTCGGGATAGAGCCTTCTGAAGAGATGTTAAAGATAGGTCAGTTGAAGGTGCCGGAAGCAAAGATTAAGGATGGTGATTTTCTCGACTTTCCTGTACCGGATGAACAAATAACTTCTATCGTCAGTTCTTATGCTTTTCATCATTTGACCGATGCTGATAAAGACAAGGCGATTGAAAAGTACAGCAAAATCCTTCCTGAAGAAGGAGTAATCGTATTTGCCGATACGGTTTTTAAAGACAAATCGGCAAAAAGAGCCATCATGGAAAATGCAATAGCCTCATATTATAATAATCTGGTAGATGACCTAAACAGCGAGCATTATACCTATTTGGAAACGCTGACAGGAATGTGTGAAAAGCACGGTTTTACAGTTGAATTTATTCAGAAAAATAAGTATGTTTGGATTATGACAGCGACCAGGAAGCAGCAGAAGGAGTTTTAGCCAAAGAAAGTTGATGAGATGGAGAGAATGACTGCATAGATGGGAGCAGTGAGTTTAATGGATGACTGCCCCCTTTCTTCTGTTGTCTTTTTCTGACAGGATGTATAACTCAGCAGGAATTTCTGGTCATTCTAATAGGCTCTTTTCGTAAACTTTGTTGCTATTTGTTACTAATTCCGAAAAAGTAACCATATTAAGAGGGGTAAATCTGGGAACACCGAAAAGAAAAGAGCTACTATCCCCCGAAAAAAGATAAAACTCTTAGTATCCGGGGAAAAATCCGGTTCTTGGGATTTTTCCGAAAGCAACAATATATGCGAAAACAGCCTTCTAATAAGACTTATTGCAATTTACGCTGCTGTGCTTGTACGACTTATTTTTTAATCAAACTAAACTTCGAAAGCGAGAGATGGATATGCCTAAAATGAATGTTGAAAGTTTTAACCTGGACCATACAAAAGTAAAGGCGCCATACGTAAGGTTAGTAGGAACCACAGAGGGTCAAAGCGGAGACAAGATTTACAAATATGATTTCCGTCTCAAACAACCCAATAAAGAATACATGACTATGCCTGCATTGCATTCGCTTGAACATATGATGGCGGAATTCAGCCGCAACCATCATGATCGAATCGTGGATATCGGTCCAATGGGATGCCAAACAGGCTTCTACATTACGATTTTGAATGATGACAGCTATGAGACTGTTCTCGATGTAATTGAAAATACATTAAAAGATGTCCTTGAAGCAACTGAAGTTCCCGCTTGCAATGAAGTACAATGCGGATTTGCTGCAAGCCACAGTCTTGAAGGGGCTAAAGAGCTGGCAAAAGACATGCTTGATAAAAGAGCTGAATGGACAGAAGTATTTGCTTAATAAGGGGCGGTATTCTTGAAATATGTTAAAAGTGTACAAGAACTGATCGGTAATACACCATTAGTGGAGCTGACGAGAATGGGCCTTCCGGAAGGCGTTCGGTTGTTCGCCAAACTGGAGTATTTTAACCCTGGTGGAAGCATCAAAGATCGTTTGGGAATTAAGCTGATAGAAAGTGCTGAGCAATCCGGGGCGCTAAAACCTGGCGGAACCATAATTGAACCTACAGCAGGCAATACTGGTATAGGAATTGCCCTTGCTGCGATAGGGAAAGGTTATAAAGTAATATTCGTGACGCCAGAAAAATTCAGCCTTGAAAAACAGACCCTTATGCGTGCTTTGGGTGCTGAAGTCGTTAATACTCCTACAGAACTTGGGATGAAGGGCGCCATTCAGAAAGCGAAAGAACTTAGTTGTGAAATCGAAGGTTCTTACTGTCCCCAGCAATTCGACAACCCTTCTAATCCTGAGACCTATTATGAAACTCTGGGACCGGAATTAAGCTCTGAGCTTGATGGGAAGATTGATATCTTCGTTGCCGGCGGAGGGACGGGTGGAACTTTTATGGGGACGGCCAGGTATCTCAAGGAAAGAAATCCAGCTGTTAAAACTGTCATTGTTGAACCAGAAGGATCCATCTTGAATGGCGGAGAATCCGGTCCTCATAAGACAGAGGGGATAGGTATGGAATTTCTTCCTTCCTATATGGATACAGACTACTTTGATGAAGTTTATACGATATCCGACAAGGACGCCTTTAAAGCGGTGAAAGAACTTGCCCTTAGAGAGGGCATGCTGGTTGCCAGCTCATCAGGTGCGGCATTTACAGCGGCTCTTAAAGAAGCGGAAAAGGCTGCAAAGGGAACGAACATTGTCACAATCTTCCCTGACAGCAGCGAACGATATTTAAGTCAAGGAATTTATGAGGAGTGAAATCATGAGGAGAAAAACAAAATTAATTCATGGCGGTATAACTGGAGACGAGCAGACAGGTGCGGTATCCGTTCCGATTTATCAAGTCAGCACATACAAGCAAGATGGAGTGGGGCAGCATCGCGGTTTTGAATATTCCCGTACAGGAAACCCAACCAGACATGCACTTGAAACATTGATCGCTGATATTGAGGGCGGACACTCAGGATTTGCTTTTGGTTCTGGAATGGCAGCTATATCATCCTTGATGATGCTGTTTAAATCAGGAGATCATATCATCTTTACGGATGATGTTTACGGCGGTACATACCGTCTGCTTTCCAAAGTGCTTAATCGCTTCGAAATTTCCGTTTCCTTCATTGATACATCCGATACGGAAAAGATAAAAGAAGCTATACAGGAAAACACGAAGGCAGTTTATGTTGAAACACCAACAAACCCGCTGCTAAAGATTACTGACCTGCAAGCAGTTTCTAAAATTACAAAAGAAAACGATTTATTATTCATCGTTGATAATACCTTCAGCACCCCATATTGGCAGAACCCAATTGAACAGGGAGCTAACATTGTCCTGCACAGTGCAACTAAATATCTTGGGGGCCACAGCGATGTTGTTGCAGGATTGATTGTGGTTGATTCGGAAAAACTTGCAGAAGACATGCACTTTGTTCAAAACTCTGCGGGTGCCATTTTGGGGCCGCAGGATTCCTGGTTACTGATGAGAGGTATCAAAACACTCGGTATCAGAATGGAAGAGATCGAAGAAAATGCTAAACGTTTTGTGGAGTTTCTTCAAAAGCATCCCAAGGTGAGCTCAATTTACTATCCCGGTCTCGATTCCCATAAAGGCAGTGATGTACACGGAAAGCAAGCACGTGGTGCTGGTGGGATGATTTCATTTGATGTGGGCAGCGAAGAAAATGCTGAAAAACTGTTAACCGGCGTGAAGTACTTTACGTTAGCGGAAAGTCTTGGGGCTGTAGAGAGCTTGATCTCAGTCCCGGCAAAAATGACACATGCCTCCATACCTTCTGAAAGACGAGCGGAACTAGGTATTACTGATGGACTTGTACGTGTCTCCATCGGTCTGGAAGACGTGGAAGACCTCATTGAGGATGTTGAGCAAGCATTGAATAAATAATACTAGCGAGTGCGGCTGCACTCGCTTTTTTATTGTGGAAAACGGAAAATGTGTTTGCCCTTCTTTCTTAAAACCTCCAGCCTTTTTATTTTCACGAAAACAGCTTTCAGATAATTTGAAACTTTTTCCAATTTCATGCGTATAAGAAATAAGGATGTTCATTTATGCTCATTTAAAAGGAGGAAGAAGAATGTATTATTATTGGAATGTTGCTTTTACAATTATTCTTTTAGTCGTTTTAACTTCGTCTGCTTTTGCAATTAACTACATAAGTAAGACCCTTGAGAAAAGAATTAGTTCAAAATACTTGAGCATCACTATCATTTTTATTCTTCTCACACTGATGGCGGGTGGTTCCTATGTACTCAGTGAGTTAGGAAGCTGGAGCTTTATCGATACTGTTTTTGTCTCGAGTTTGTGCTTTTTTGGATTAGGATGGATCACGAATATTACTAATAAGGCAAGCATTAATTCGCAAGCAACGGTAATGAAGTTCATTACCAACAATTCTTATAAGCATCAATATGAAGCCGCGAGTTCTTCGGGGATAAGTCTATATTTTATATCCAGCTTGATTTTCCTCATTGGAAGCTGGAGTATTGCTTTTATATTGGCTTATCAATAATCTTGAAAATTAAGTCTGACAGATAAGGGGCGGAAATTCCTCTGTGGGGTAATGACAATATATTTCTCGCTGAATCAAATAGAGCCTGCCTTCAAGGTTTATGTTATAGCCGTGTTTCAGAAAGTATAATAAAATTTAATTTTCATTTAATCCTTATTGTGTTAATATTGTTGAAATTTACAAGATGAAAGAGGGATGAGGATGGAAAATGAAGCAGTGCTCATCGAGCCAGCCATTGAGTTTCGGGAGCAATATCTGGAATTTTATAACGAATGGAAAGAAAGTGGAGAGAATATGGTTCCGTGGGTCATTAGCAAAGACCCCTTTGACTTTTCAACAATGTTAAGCTTTATCGAAAATAATTCAAAAGGTGAGAATCTTCCAGCTGGATGGGTCCCGGACTCAACCTATTGGCTGATTAATTCAAATAAGACGATTGTAGGCGCCGTCAACATCAGACACTCTCTAACAGATGAGCTTTTATATACAGGCGGCCACATAGGGTACGGTATCCGCCCAACCGCCAGAAGAAAAGGGTATGCTACTCAAATATTGTCGCTTTCACTAGGGAAAGCCAAAGAGTTAGGAATAGAAAGGGTCCTTGTTGTTTGTGATAAAGGAAATACCGGTTCAGAAAAGACCATACTGAAAAATGGGGGTGTACCAGATGAAGACTATGTTGAAGAAGATGGAAATGTAATCAAAAGGTTTTGGATAGAGAACCATCAGAGGTAGAGAGAAAGAAGGCAGCATCGGGCTGCCTTCTTTTTAGTATTTTTATTATTTCACTTCTAAGACTATGGAGCCTCTTTCGCTGCCTTCATATTCAACGTCAATCCGCCATTGGCCACTTTCGGGGAACGTGATGGACAATGGGGAACGGCCTTCCTCCATCGTTACCACCAATGGCTCAAACGTTTCCCCGCTTTCAGAAACTGGGGAAAGAAGTGCGTCTTTTCCATCAGCGCTGCCAGGGATAATGATTTCGGTCTCAAACGGGGTGCCTGCAAATGGAAAAGTTTCATGAAGAATAGCAGGGCCATTCTTTTCGCCGACATAAAGTTGAGAATCTTTCTCGAACATGGGACTAGTGTACCATTGAGCTTTTGAAAGCCCGTAAAAGTGGCCGGAGATAATGGTTAATGAGAGCAATAATAAAACAACCTGAGTCCACCAGAAATGAGAAGTCTTTTTAAAACTGTTTAAAAGCTCAGATTCCGGAGCGAACCATTTGGCCATAAAAAAGACCAGATTCATTAGAAGAACGGCAAAACCAACATATAATAACATTTTACCTCCTTGTTTTTTCAGAGTATTCATAATTAATGTTATGTTAAGTATAGCATATTTTTTACGTGGATATGTGGGATAGTTAAAGGAGAGTGTCAATCGGGAAATGGTCTCTGGAATTTCCCAGAGACCAAGAGTTAGTACAGTATCAAATCATATATTGACAAGAATAATCAGCGTTGAAAGTCAAGATCTTCTGATGAAAACACCATAATGATCATTTGCCCTCCAGTTACTACCGACCTGATGAGAAGAGGCTGATTATGCTGATTGCGGAAGGTGAAGTCAGGGCCGTACCAACTGACAGTGGCATCCCTTTTTGGAGGAACATAAGGCACTCTCCTGCTATGAGAATAACGTTCTAAGATTTTCACCCCAGCCCGATCCACAGCATTAAAAAGGGTAGAGGAAACCTGGCAGATGCCTCCTCCGATTCCTTCAGACAATTCACCTTTTACGATGACAGGTGCAGGCAGGTAGCCCTTCGAAACCGTCCTCTTGCCGACAATCTGGTTGAAGGAAAAGGTCTCACCAGGGAACACAACCTGGTTGTTGATGGCATCTGAAGCCAATTTGATATTATGGACTCTTTCTTTGTTTCGTGAGTTGAAGTAAGTGACATAATGGCTGATTCTTTTTCGTTTAATTCTTTCGAGTAATTCACTGTCCACCTTGGGGTACACTGCCTTAGTGGGAATTTCAATTATACTTGATTTTTTTTATAAAATTCTCGATAGAAAGCCTGCTTAAATCTTTCTGAATCGATTGCTTGTCCGTTTTGTTCACTTACTATGCCGCCATGTTCATTGAGAGACGCATCAACGGGTTGTCTTGAAATTCTGCTGTTGGTACTTTCGATTAACTCATTCAGTTTGGACTCATTTATTAAATAGTCAGTGTAGGGACTTGATTGATATTCCTCCCGGCTAAGTTCTCCGACTATTTCTTCTCCATATTTTAATTGGATTTTTCCCATAGATGAATTTACGTGGAGAGCTACCAATAAGGACAAAAATACTTTCATTCCACCACCTTCCTTTCTTTAAGCAGTTTAATCAATGCTGATTCATCGACTTTCCAAGGAGCCATTGGAGAGGTTTTTACTACTGTAAACGAAACACGTGAGCTTACGGGTCCCTTGTCATTTAGATGGAGTTTCAAATCTGCGTTTATTTCTTTAATGAATGAATTTTCCTTACTCGCGACCATGCTTGTCTGCCACTTTACAGCTTCAATTTCATTTAAGATTTTCAGATCGGCATTTCTATTGGTAATGGTTCTTCTTATCAAGTCTTGATCTTTATTTTTATCCCTGCCAGGAAAGCATCGACTAAAGGCTTCGGTGCGAGTCCATTAAGGTATGAATCCAATTTTCCGCCGGCTTTCAAAATCATAAGGTGATGAGAGAGGTCAGGGGACTGGGTCTTATGAGTAGTGCTGCCTTTAAAGTGGATGCAGAAATGACCAGGAAACCCATTTTGTATTGCTCCGGCACCATGCGGCATGCCGTGCATGGATCCTGCGATAAGAAGGTTGTCAGATTGAATAAGAACCGCCCTCCTCATCCAGCTCCACTCTCCTCCATAAATTTCTTTCATAATTTTAGTATCATGGTGCGTCAAAGGCTGGACGTCTGCATGGCTGCTGCCTGCCCTCCTCTGGACCTTGAACCTTTTGCCGGTCCCCACATCAATGACCGTGAAATTAGAATTCCGTGGGAGAAGTTCTTCAACTTTGTCCCATGGTGTCATCTCGATTTTGAATTCTAAATTGGCGAGTGCCTCTCCTGAAAATTTGGTTGCATGCAGTTCAAAGAATATAGAAAGGATAAAAAGAATTACAGCTAGCTTCTTCAAGGTGATAGTCAACTCCATAAATATTGATTTATTTCTATTTTGTGCTTATTGTTTCTTGGATAAAGCACCAAATAAATGGAAGTTGTGGTGAAGATTGATCTTTTAAGCAGCAAATTTTTTATTCTCATATCAAATATTTTTAATTTGAGATAATTAACGGTAAAATTGATTTAAGATAACTTTTCTTATTTAAAGGCCTTTTTCACCTATATTGTTGTTTTCAGATATCCCCGGATACTGAGGTTTTTCTCTCTGAACGCAGGGTGAAGCTCTTTCTTTCTTGCTTACCAGGTGTTTTTGTGAGTTATGGTATTAGTTTACGAAAATTATATTAAATAGCACTAAAGTGTTAGAAAAGAGCCTATTAAAAGGAGGATTCAAAATGGAGTTAAAACCATTGAAAGGCCAGCATCATGTTTCGGCCATCACCGCCAATGCAAAGGAAAATTACAAGTTTTATACTAAAGTGTTAGGATTAAGGCTTGTGAAAAAAACGGTCAATCAGGACGATACATCCGTATATCATTTGTTCTATGCAGATGAGCGGGGAAATCCGGGAACCGACCTTACTTTTTTTGAAATCCCTCATGCGGGGCGCACCCATCAGGGAACGAATAGTATTTCGGCTACTTCACTGAGGGTCCCTTCAGATGAAGCACTTAATTATTGGATGAAAAGGCTGGAATCACAAGGTGTGGAGCACGACGGAATTTCGACAGATAGCGGAAGGGCAGCTTTGTCATTCAGGGACTTTGAAGGCCAGCGCCTGATACTGGTTTCTGATGAAAATAACGAGGGTGTAGCAGGCGGAAAACCATGGGATAAAAGTCCGGTGCCAGAAGAATATGGTATTCGCGGCTTAGGCCCCATCCATTTAACGGTTGCTAAAAGGGAAAACACAGAAAAGATTTTGACAGACTTAATGGGTTACCGTAAGAAGGGAAGCTACTCCACAGCGGTGGATGGAAAGCAATTCGAAGTGAATGTTCTGGAAACTGGAGAAGGCGGTACTGGAGCAGAGGTTCATATCATTGAGCGGACGGATCTCCCTGTTGAACGTCCTGGCCGAGGGAGTGTGCATCATGTCGCATACAGAGTCGAAAACGAAGAAGAATTATATAAATGGGTTGAGCTGCTGAAGGAATTGCGGATACCGAGTTCAGGATTTGTGGAAAGATATTATTTCCGTTCTTTATACTTCAGGGAGGCCAACGGAATTTTATTTGAACTTGCTACGGATGGTCCTGGCTTTGAAGGTGATGAAGATTTTGAACACTTAGGGGAAAATCTGGCTTTGCCGCCATATTTTGAAGATCAACGCGATCAAATCGAGGCTAGGTTAAAGCCTCTTGAAACAAAAGAGTAAGAAGGAGGAAATGAAAATGGAACATATTTTTAAGCAAGGGAAACAAGAGAATGGCCCAACTTTGCTCCTTTTGCACGGTACTGGAGGAAATGAACAGGATTTACTGCCCCTGGCGGAGATGATTGCGCCGGATTGTTCAGTTCTTGGGGTCAGAGGAAATGTCTCAGAACATGGAATGCCCAGGTTTTTCCGGAGACTTTCAGAAGGTGTCTTTGATGAAGAAGACCTGGTCTTCAGGACGAAGGAATTAAAGGAATTCATTGACGTAAGTGCTGATAAATATGCTTTTGACCGCAGCAATGTTCTGGCTGTCGGGTATTCAAACGGAGCTAATATCGCAGCGAGCATGATGTACCATTACAGCGATGCCATCCGGGCGGCGATTTTATTTCACGCAATGGTGCCGATCCGAGGGTTGGACATGGCGGACTTAAGCGATACACCGGTATTCATTGGCGCAGGGGAGAATGACCCTTTAATCCCCGCTCAGGAGACGAAGGAGCTGGCAGAGGCGCTGCGTTCTTCAAATGCGGATGTAACAGAGTTCTGGACGAGAGGCGGACATCAGCTGACAAGGGAAGAAGTGGACAAAGCCGCAGAGTGGTTCAAGGAAAAGTTTTAGTATTAATTTATGTGAAGGCATCCATTGAGGGTGCCTTTTTTGTTTCCATAAATCGGCATGAAAGGTTTGCTAACTGACGGAGCTGATTTGTTTCATGTATCTGGATTAAAGGAGAAGAAATTGGCAAGCAATCATGTGGGGCTGACAAAGTAAAGATAGTACTGCTCCGAGTATTATTTTCTCAATATACATATGAGTTTTTATTATGAATAAACATTAAAGTATGAAAATTTTTTACACTTTTACAAGAAAATTATGGTATGTTCTTTTTATCATATAAATTTTTTAAGAAGAGATGTTACTATGCATAAGTATAGAAGAAATACCCCGGCATTTACTTTTTTTATCCTACTTTTCTTTCATTGCCGGTGTAGCATTGTTCTCCATCGGTTTATATAATGAAACCAGTTTGGAGCTGAATGAAAAAGGATACTACATTGCTGTGATGATCCTGGTTGCTGTCGGTGCTGTCCTGACTCAAAAGGTGACTAGAGATAATGCCGAGGATAACGAAATACTCGCTGAACAGCAGAATAAATCGACAGCAGCGGTGCGGGTCCCCCCTATAGAATTGGTGACGGCATGTGGTTCAATGAATCTATCCTGGATATAAGAATAATTTGCGCAGAATGCTTCCTTCTGCGCTCTTTTCTTTTTGGAACTATCCTCAGAGAGTAGATTTTCTTGCCAAATGTCATTCCGGGAGCTAAGGTGAGTTTTTCGATATTCTCATTGAAAGACAGCGATTTTATGAAAAAAGTATATATAGTAGGAGGGAAGCTGCTGTGAAAGAAAAAATTATTAAAGAGAAAAGCAGGATAGCAGAATGGGCTTTGTCTCTCAAGGACGTACCGGAGGACTTGTGGTTCATGTCTTTTAAGGAAGGGTCGTGGGGAACAGGTGAGGTTATCGCCCATCTTATATTTTGGGATCATTTCGTTATGGACAGCCGGTTGAAACCTTTTCTGAATAATGAAGGACTTCCTGATCTCACCATTGATGTTCAGAAAATCAATGATACAGCAGCAGCCTATGCCCGAAGTTCTGATAAACAGGAATTGATTGAGGAGTTTGTCAGTGCAAGAAATGAGTTGATAGGTCTGCTTTATTCAATGCCACCAGATGTGTTTTCTCACACCATTCCTGGTAAGGGGATGACTTGGAATCATTATCTGCTCAGCTTGATTGAGCATGACAATAACCACCAAAACCAAATAGAAAATTTTTTAAAAAAGTTCTGCCAAACGCTGACAGAATATCAGCTCTCAAAGCAACCGAGATAATCGAAGGAAGAGAGATCTTTCTAAAAGAATTCGATGAAATGGATGCAGTGGAATTACTTCACTTGCAAGCTGAAAACAAGGACTTCTTTGAAGAGTTCTCAATGCGCCGGCCGTCAGGTTTTTACACTGAAAAAGCCCAGGAGGAGAGAATCCGGAAATTTAGAAGGGATAAAGAAAATGATGAGGGCTACAATTTTGGGATTTACCAAAAACGCGAAAATAAACTTGTAGGAACCATCAACCTATTTCAAGTTCTTCGCGGCTCTTTACAAAGCGCGTTTATCGGTTATTTTATGGACAGGAAACAGAATGGGAAGGGGTACACTTCTGAAGCAGTAACAATGCTTGTAAGGTATGGGTTTGAAGATTTGAATCTTCATAGAATCGAAGCAGGAGTCATGCCTCATAACGCAGCCTCCATCCGAGTTTTGGAGAAAGCAGGATTTCATAAAGAAGGACTTGCCCGAAAGAGCGTGAACATCAATGGCAAGTGGGAGGACCATCAGGTGCTGGCTATCATCAACCCTGCACATGAATAATTCTTCCGCATGAGGAGTGAGAACAATTTGAAGTGGAAGTATCCATTTGCAGTATTAATCGGCGCTTGTTCTTATGGAGTATTATCTACAATAGTGAAGTTAGCCTATAAAAAGGGACTTAGGACATCAGCCTGGGTTCCTCCCGTTTCAAGTCTGATGAAATCCTAGATTCAAAAGAAAAATTCATCCTTTTCAGAATTATGTAATTTATGGTAATATATCATGAATCAGAACTATAAATCGGGGGTGGACTACTTGAAATTAGCAGAAGCGCTGTTGGAAAGAGCCGACTTGCAGAAGAGGCTTTCCCAAATGTCGGGAAGACTTGAAAGGTCAGCGGTTATTCAGGAAGGGGAAGAACCCCCAGAGGAACCGCAAATCCTGTTAAAAGAGATGAAACGCGTTTTTAAAAAACTTGAAGAGTTGGTAACACTGATTCAAAAAGCAAATGCTTCAACGGATTTAGAACCTTTCGGGAAACTTTCCGACGCCCTCGTGAAAAGGGATATAATCATGCAAAAAAGACAGATGCTTCAAACCCTCGCCGACCAGGCATCGATAGTGGAAGCGAGATACAGCATGTCAGAGATCCGCAGGATTCCAACTGTAAGTGTTCGAAAAATCCAGAAAGAAATAGATGATTTATCAAAAGAATACCGTTTGCTGGATACAAAGATTCAGCAGGCAAACTGGATGACTGAAATAAACTGATTCATTCCAACCTTGTATAGGCTGCTGAACTGTGCAGGCGGTTCTCAGCAGGTGTACACACAGGTTGGATTTAAGGTGTAGCCTTATGAATATAGCGGATGCATTTGCTCTTTATGATGGCAGGGCTGGGAGAGTGCCTATCGGTTCAAGTCCGATTGTACAAATTATTCTCAGAACAAAGAACCCTTCATTGTGTATCAATAATTGTTACTACCACGCATCGGATAGGAATAAGGTGAGGGCGGGAAGCGGGATATATAGCTTGTATTCTATGAAAGTCATTTAAAACAAATAGGAGCTGCTGAAATGTTTATACATAAAATCGACGAAAACCTTTCCCTGAAATTACCCGAACTGAAGGATGCGGAAGAGTTTTTTGCATTAACGGATTCTTCTAGAGACTATCTGCGAGAGTGGCTGCCCTGGCTTGATGGAACGAAATCACCAGAAGATACAAAGGAATTCATCCAATATTCCCTCAAAAATTACGCTCAGCAAAAAAGTCTTACCGCACTCATTCTTTTTAAAGGAGAGATAGCGGGTACTGCAGGTTTTAACCAGATTGACAGGAGCAATGGTATAGCTTATATCGGGTACTGGCTGGGGCAGGGGTTCCAAGGCCTTGGGATCATGACCAGGGTGGTGGAGTCCTTAATAGACCATGCGTTTAGCGAGTTGGAAATGAATAAAGTAGAAATCAGGGCTGCGGTTGAAAACAGGAAGAGCAGAGGCATTCCGGAGAGGCTGGGCTTCGTTAAAGAAGGCAGGATCAGGTGCGCTGAGAAGCTCTATGGCAAGTATGTTGACCATGAAGTATATGGCTTGCTCTTAGAAGAATGGAAGAAAAAACAGAATTGAGGATTTAAATATGGATCTTAAATGCAGATTGCAAGACTTTCAAAGAAATGACTATCAAGGATACCACTATGAATTGGTCCTTGATGAAATGATAGAGAACATTGGACACCCTGATCCTGAACTGAGAGATCAATTAATCTATACAACACTCTATAGATGGGTGGAAAAAGACGTACTGACTGATAATAGTTTAAAATGGTTATTGAGTGTATCCTTAGATGACAGCCATCTCTTTTATAAAATAGGCGAGAGGTCCACTGACACCGTGTTTACACGAAGCTTCTCATCATTGTCAGCTGCATTGATAATGAGAAAGGATGCTGAAATTCAACGGCTCCCCAAAGAATTGATTCTGGCAGCAATTGATAAGACCATTCAATACCTGAAGGCTGAGCGGGATACCCGCGGCTATGTACAGGGGAAGGGATGGGCTCATAGCATTGCCCATGGCGCAGATCTTTTGGCAGCTTCCATTGCGCATCCTTATTTTCAGCAAAGTCAGATTCCTGCTTGTTTAGATGCTATAGCGTCTTGTTATAAAAAAGAAGCAGTTTACATGGATGACGAGGATGAAAGGCTGATATTTGCTGTTGAGGCTCTCTTGAAAAGAGGAATGACAGAAGGGCAGCTGCTGGAGTGGATTCATTCAATGAATGAAAACTTAAAGGGTCAACTCGAAGAAACAGGTTATTCGGTTCCTCTTTTCAAAAGAAAGAAGAACCTATTGGATTTTTTGAAATCGCTGTACTTCCGAATGGGATATATAGGTGAGTACCAAGAAGTGCAGAATGAAATTTCCGCTATACTGGAGCAGTGGCATAAAACTTTTTACAGAATCTAAGCGGAGGAGCTATGAAGTGGAATATATAATCAGAGAAGCGGGATTAAAGGATTATTCCAGTTTGAAGCCTCTACATAAAGAAGTTCATGATATACATGCGGAGGCGAGGCCGGATAAATATAAGAGGACAGAAGAGACACTCGATAAGACTTATTATGATGAGTTGGTTTCCTCTTCTGATTCAAAGGTTTATATCGTTGAGGATCAGGGAGAAATTGCCGGGTTCACTATTTTGAAAAAAACGTGGCCTCCTAAGTGGGATATCAAAGTACAGGCTCCCGTGGTATTCATGCATGATTTGGGGGTGAAGGACTCTTACAGACGGAGGGGAATTGCAAGGCTTCTGTTTGAAAAAGCAGTGGAGTTTACCAAAGAATGCGGCGCTGTCAGTCTGGAATTGGGCGTATGGGAGTTTAATCAAAGCGCCATTGATTTTTACGAAAAGATGGGAATGACAACACAGGCAAGGAAAATGGAAATAAAGATAGATTAGGAAGTTATCCAAGATAGCTTCTTTTTTATTGGCTCTTTTCGTAAACTTTGTTGCTATTTGTTACTAATTCCGAAAAAGTACCCATATTGAGAGGGGTAAATCTGGGAACACCGAAAAGAAAAGAGCTACTATCCCCTGATAAAAGATAAAACTCTTAGTATCCGGGGAAAAATCCGGTTCTTGGGATTTTTCCGAAAGCAACAATATATGCGAAAACAGCCTTTTTATTTGGAGAAAAAGTTGATTAATTGAACACCCGGAACATTATAACGTTTTACCACCTCCTTATTAAGGGAAAAGGACAGGATGCAGGTGTATGGTGACTGTCTGGATTCTAAAACGCTGATTAAGCTTATCCTTACAAACCGTAGTTTTGCTGTTGGTTTTTAACATTTACAGCAGGAAGCACCAATGTTGATTCACTTAAGCTACTGACATGCGGAAATTTATAAAAGCAGTAAAAACAAAAGAGGAGGCGGATAGAATGAGTGAGATTCAAAAAGGGACAAATAAATTCTATAAAGGCGGGGACGAGAATTCACCTGAAGCAGAATTAGTTTATTCCTCTGATCCCAAAGCGCTTGTCATTGAGCACACCGTTGTTTCAGAGCAGTTGAGAGGTCAGGGAGTTGGCGAAAAATTGGTTGACGAAGCTGTTCAGTATGCAAGAGAGAATAACTTGAAAATTGATTCCCAATGTCCTTTTGCCAAGCGGGTGCTCGAACGTGAAGATAAGTATCAGGATGTTTTGCAGTAAGAAGAGAAGAGAAAAGTTCTACTTAACGGAAGATTAAATGGTAAGAGCCTTTGCAAGACAAATGCCAAGCTAACAATAGTTCACTAACTAGAAAAAAGAGGCCGGAACCGTTATTGGATTCGTCCTCTTTTTTTATAGGCTCTTTTCTAAAATATTGTTGCTTTTTAAAGCTATTTTATCAACCTCCCTCTTTTACGGAGAAGGAGCCACAGCGACAATTTTGCGACTAAACCTCATTTGTGATTAATCTTTTTCATGGAGAAATAATAACACGGGTCCCTACTGGAACGGTTTTGGCAAGCTCTTCTACATCCTTGTTGTACATACGAATGCAGCCTTTTGAAACCGCTTTTCCGATGGAAGAAGGGTTGTTGGTCCCGTGGATACCATATGACTTTTTGGAAAGGGACATCCACATGGTTCCGAAAGGCCCTCCTGGGTTGGGAGCTTTGTTAATAATGACAAACTTCCCAATCGGTGTGGCTGACAACATTTTTCCGACTGCAATCGGATAGGTCTTAACAACTGTTCCATTCTTTAAAAGCGTCAATTTTCTTTGTTTGGTTGAAATTCTGATGGAGTAAGGAATCTGATCAGGGTCGGGAAGTCCGGGAATGGTGATTTGCTGCCCTGCGTAAATCATGCTGGGATTGGTTATGCTATTAATCCTCACTAATTCAGCGAATGGTGTACGGTAATCTTCTGAAATTGACCATAATGTCTCACCGGGTTTTACTGTATGCTGATACATGGCGTACCTCCAAGATGTGTTTATTGCAGAATATGTGAGCATCCGGGAAATCGTGGCTTTATTTAGGTAAGAAGAGTGAGACATATTATTTAAATATTGCTTTTATAACAGGTGAATACTTATGTTATCCCGTGCTAAAGAACTAAATTGCTATTAATGCAAAAATAATATTTTCAAAATATTTTGCGGAATGATAGACTAGTAGGAACAAACTTAGGGGGGACATTATGGATAAGAAACAAAGAGATGAAGTCATCGATGACGCAATTGGAGAAAGGTCGGTCAAGCGGCTGGAATTCAGAGGCGGGGTTTTTACCGCAACGATACCGCTTGTATTCTTTATAATCTGGGCGATTTCACTAAGTGTCGTTGAGCTTGTTACAGAGGAAGCACTTGTGCTCGGGATGGTTATCGGAATTGCCATAGGTCTTTTCTTCTGTAAATCAAAATGGGCTGATTATGCTCAAAGTTTATTTTCCGGAATGGCGCAGCCTATAGGGGTAATAGCTGTAATTGCCTGGTTCTGGGCGGGAATGTTCGCTAAATTGCTTTCTGCTGGAGGGCTGGTTGATGGGCTGATATGGTTTGGCTTTCAAACCAATCTGGAAGGCGGTCTTTTTGCAGGTTTGACCTTTTTGCTTGCAGCACTGTTTTCTACTGCTGTTGGAACAGGATACGGAACTGTCGCAACATTTGGTATCCTTATGTATCCTGCAGGTATCATATTGGGAGCCGATCCTGTAGTACTGCTTGCAGCTATCCTTAGCGGGGCTGTGTTTGGAGACAATCTGGCACCGGTATCCGATACGACAATCGTTTCGGCTACAACACAGGAAGCAGATGTTCCGGGAGTAGTGAGGTCCAGATTCAAATATTCTATTGCGGCGGCTATACCTGCACTTATTCTGTTCGTTCTGTTGGGCGGCGGAGGAGAAGCAGCGGGTTCAGAAGCCATGGCTCAGCTGCAGGAACAGGTCTCTCCTAATGGTTTACTGCTATTGATTCCATTCGTACTGGTTTTATATCTAGCTTTATCAGGCCATCATTTGCTTACTTCCCTTACATGGGGTATTGTAGCTTCCATTGCATTTATCATTATTTCAGGTACACCTTTTACAGAAGTCATCCATATTTATAAAGATGATACTGGCACAGCAGTGGTGGAAGGTGCATTAATGAGCGGAATCGGCGGCTATTTCAATATGGCAATTCTAATATTATTTATTCTGGCTGCCGCTCATTTGATGGAGGTAGCAGGCACAATGGAAGTCATCAAAAACTTCTTCCTTAAATTGATCAATAATGTGGTTCGCAGAGCTGAATTGTCAATCTTCGGAATCGTGGCATTCCTGAATATTTTCATAACAATCAATACGGCAGCAGAAATAGCAGCTGCGCCATTTGTCCGAAAAATCGGGAAAGAAATGAATATTCATCCTTACCGCCGGGCAAACTTCCTTGATACGGTTTCCTCTTCATTAGGATATATCTTTCCATGGAGCGGGGGCGTATTGCTCGCATGGGCGACCATAAAAGGGGCGGCTGATGAATATGATTTTCTGCCTATCGTCAGTCCGACAGAAGTGGTACCATACGTCTTTCAGGGATGGGGCCTGCTTATCGTGATGCTGATTGCAGCCTTCACCGGCTGGGGTCTTCGCTACAGCGGCAAAAATGGAGAAGAAATAAAACCTAAAGACTATAAATGATCATTAAATATAGATGCCGGAACAATGCTGATTCGTTTCGTTTTGAGATGCAAATGTTGAAATGACAGTGTATTGGCATCAAAATTGGTCGAAAAAGAAAACTCGCCGGGTTAATTGGCGAGTTTTCTTTATTAGGAATTCAAAAACATTATTTTAATGACCCTCACAGTTGCTGAGGCAATCTTAATTTTTCAAAGTATTATCCTCCTGTCGAGGCTGCCCATGCCCAGGGCTTACACCGTTGCCACGTGATGTTATTACAGCCACTAGTGCGGAGGATTCAGCGTTTAAATGAATATCTTGTCCTTAAACGGAGAACGAGCCAAATGAAAATAAGGGGAAATTTTACCGTTAAATACAGATTGGCGTTTGTTTAGGGGTCAAATAAGGGGAAATTTTCCCTTTAATCACTCGAATATCACTAATTTTTGAAATTTTTAGGTCATTAAGGGGAATTATTCCCTCTATTTCAGCCGATTTTGCCGCTAATTACTAAATAAGGGGAGTTTTTCCCTCTATTTATAAGACTGACTTTCCTATATTTTGCTGATTTAAGTAAAAATCCTAAGAGCCGGGTTATTCCCAGGATACTAAGGTTTTTCTCTCTAATAGGCGGAAGCAGCTCTTTTCTGTCGTGCTTACCAGAATATTTTAAGTGAATTAGGGTGTTATCTTCAGAATTCTTATTAAAAAGCAGCATAATTTATGAAAAGAGCCATTTATAAAGCTCTCTATTGGCTGAACCGGAATTTCCAACCGAAAAGTCCCGACACATATATTAAAGGTGAAGGAACCCGGCATTCTATTTAATGAGATACTAAATGAACAACGACGTTATATTATTAAAACCATATTAAACAGAAAATAAATTTACCAAAAGAACCATTCTAAAGGCTTTTTTGCATAGATTGTTGCTTTCGGTAAAATCCCAAGAGCGGATTTTTCCCCGGATACGAAGTATTTCCTCTATAAACGGAGAGTGTAGCTCTTTTCTTTCTTGCTTACCAGGATTTTTCGGGGGAATTCCGGCATTATTTTCCGAATTACATATTAAATAGCAACAATGTCTACGAAAAGAGCCTATCTAAAAGATTGAGGCTTTTAAATGCAATTTATACTCCTCATCCTTTTACGTAGAAGGATTGGAGTCGCGCACCTGGAGCGGAAATCCATAACTATTAAGACAGCCACAATCCTTGGGAATACAGCATTTTAAAAAGAGAGCACCAGAAAACCGAATCCATTAGCTTATAGAAGATAAGTCTTTAATATTAACGCAAGAAAAAGGACTGTCCCTTTTCTTGCGTTAATGTGTTAATCAGCTTAACTAGGCAGTTTCATAAAAGTTACCTACCCACATAAGCAGCTCCTTAGACGAACAGGAAATAGGAAGTGAAGAGGATGCAGAGCGCATACATGATCGGGTGTACTTCTTTAAACCGCTTTTGAGAAATCAGTGCCAGTGGATACAGTATAAAACCAAGTGCAATTCCCGTAGCGATACTGAAAGTCAACGGCATCATCAGGATGGTAATGAAAGACGGGATGACTATTTCCATGCGGCCCCAGTTGATTTTGCTCATCTCTGTGGCCATCAACGCGCCGACTATGATCAGTGCCGGTGCTGTTACTTCTGGAGTAATCACTCCTAATATCGGAGAGAAAAACAAGGCGATAAAAAAGCACGCTGATATTACGATTGATGTAAAACCAGTCCGTCCACCCACAGCGATTCCTGCGGATGATTCAACGAATGTAGCTGTGGTCGATGTACCCAGTACGGCTCCGACAACCCCAGAAGTGGAATCTGCAAGCAATGCACGGCCAGCGTTTGGTATTTCATTATTTTTCATCAACCCTGCCTGGCTTGCAACAGCTATTAATGCTCCAGCTGTATCAAAGAAAGCTACAAACAAGAAGGTGAAGATTACCGTCAGTACTTGAGGGGTGAATATATCCCCTAAATGATAAAAGACAACACCGAATGTAGGTTCAATACTTGGCACCTTCCCGACAAAGGAATCAGGAATACCAATCAAGCCGAAGGTCATTCCAATAATCGTCGTAATGACCATCCCTATGAAGATAGCACCATGTATTCCACGGACAAGCATCAAGACAGTGATGACAAACCCTGCGACCGCAAGGCCAGTCAATGGTGATGCCAACTTGCCGATAGATACGAAGGTGTCAGGATTGGCTACAATGATTCCGGCATTCTTCAATCCGATAAAAGCGATGAAAAATCCAATCCCTGCAGCTATCGCATGCTTGAGATCCTGCGGGATCACATTAATGATTTTTTCGCGGATTTTCAGCAAGCTTAAGATCATAAAAATGATCCCTGCCACAAATACACCTGTTAGAGCTACCTCCCAATCGATTCCCATCCCGATGCATACAGAAAAGGTAAAGAATGAATTCAACCCCATGCTGGGAGCTATCCCGATTGGATAATTCGCCAATATTCCTATTAGCAGAGTACCGACGATGGCGGATAAGGCAGTTGCGGTAAACAGCGCTCCTTTATCCATTCCGGCCTGGCTCAAAATGACGGGATTGACCACCAATATATATGCCATTGATAAAAAGGTGGTGATTCCAGCTAGTGTTTCTTGTTTATAGGATGTAGTTCGTTCTTCAAATTGAAAAAACTTCTTCATGCTGATTGACCTCCAGTTGTCATGTGTTGATAGTTGACTTAATATGTCAAATGAATTGAAAAGCTTAAAGCCGCTGCAAGTCAGGGCATCCCCAATCAGTAATTTTGTTTCACCCTGTATCTGCAATTTCAGGAAAGTAAGAATTCAATTGTACAAATTAAAAAAAGCCCCGGCAGCCATCAGCCGCCAGAGCAATCATCCATAAGAATAGAAATAATCAAAACAATCATCACTATCCTTGTAGACAAGCTATTTAAGGTAGCTGGTAGAAACGCTCAGGCCGTATTCCTGAACTTATACAAGGTTTATTATTCAAATATAATAGTAGTCATCTTACCAACATAGAAATAAACCGTCAATAGAGAATGGAAATGTCATTTAATTTAAATTATTAAGGCAGCTGTAATGACGCGCGTTTATCCAGCAGCGATAAGGGAATTTAAATCTATAATAATAGTTTATCGATATATTCAAGACCACACTCTTTTGGATAAAGGACAAACTTCCTGCAGGGAAGGGATGGGTACCATTCGATTCAAAAACTCTTCATTATGCATAAAATTCATAGAGCCATAATAGACTACCATTAGGGTTATTAAGATAGAACTGAAGAATAATGAAGACCTTGACCACCCTGCTAAACATAATATAATTATAATAAACAATAGAGTGAAGTCCTTTAAAGCGCTAAGCGTGACAGTCTGGTTTAGCGCTTTAAAGGACATCAGGATAAGGGGGCCGGGATGTGGAAGAATGTGTTGAATTTTGATAGTGAGAGATATCCATTTGTATTGTTCTCAATGTCCCATTTGACTGCCATAGGGATATCTATTCTCCTTATGATTCTTTTTTACATATCAAGAAATAAGATAAAAGCACATGGGAGGCAGTTGACCAGATACCTCTTGGTTTTTTTACTCATATTTGGTGAGGTTTCATTTCAATATTGGTATATCTTTAATGACAGATGGGATGCCGCCATTAACCTTCCTTTTCAGCTATGTTCTCTTTCACTGTATTTGTGTACGATCATGCTTCTGACAAGAAGCTACCGCATCTTTGAAATCAGTTTTTTTGTCAGTATGACAGGTGCTTTCGTTGCTATTCTAACACCGGAATTATTCTATGGATTTCCTCATTTTCGTTATTTCCAGTTTTTCATTGCGCATATAGCGATTGTTCTTTCCTGTTTATATATGGTTTGGATAGAAGGGTATAAAGCGACCTACTCATCTGTCTTAAAATCACTTGCGGCTTTGAATATCATCGCTTTTTTTGTTTTTTGATCAATATCGCAATCGATGCGAATTACATGTTTCTGCTTCATAAACCTGTCAACTCAAGTCCAATCGATTTACTCGGTCCATACCCGTGGTACATCTTACTTTTGGAAGCTGTGGCGTTCATCTTGTTTTCTTTATTATATGTCCCTTTTCACCTATCAAATAAAAAGATGTTTGTTAAACAGTCTTAATAAGATTTGTAACAGTTCTCATATTTGAGAAAAGCCTCAGTTTCCGACTTTCCAGTTGAAGACAGTGGCTAACTCATTGAAAGAGAAACAACTCTTTCTGATTTATTGAATTCAGGAACATTACCAGATAATACGATAATGTTGTATGAAGAGGATGGGAAAACTAGTCGATGTAAGTTATAATAATCGAAAATAAAACCGCCTGAAATCAAGGTTATATACTTGACTTCAGGCGGTTTTTTCATTTTATTTATCTCTATTAAAACAGATTACTTTTCAGGTTATTTACCACTTTTCCTGAACGTAGACGGATTGAAGCGGAAGGTGTGCGACCTCCTGCGGGACTAGCGGGACAGGTGAGACCCCACAGGCAAAGCCGAGGAGGCTCACCGCCCGCCCCGCGGAGTCGTGCACCTGGAGCGGAAATCTATTTTTTTTACTCAGCCTCTTTTTGTAGAGAGACAAGTTAACGTTCTGCCAGTCATAAGCCACACAAAATAATGGTCTTATTGTCCGAAATTAAGGAAATAATTGTATAATACAATTAGAACAAACAAAGAGTAGGGGGGATTTCATTGAAAGAATGGAGAGGCGCTGCGGCTATATGTGTAAACGATAAGAGGGAAGTACTTGTAGTCAGAGGTATGGGAACTGATTTATGGAGTGTTCCTTCTGGAGGGATAGAACCAGGAGAATCACCTGAAGAGTGCTGCATTCGTGAGGTAAAAGAAGAAACAGGCTGCGAAGTTGAAGTTTTACGAAGATTGCAGGTCAAGCAGACAGTCATCAAAGGAATAGCTGTAACGACTTATTATTTTCACGTGGAAATGTCAGGAGGATATTTGGAAGTAAATGATCCTGATCAAAACATAGAAGAAGCTTGCTGGAAATCAATCGGCGAATTTGCGAGACTGAGTCAAATGTATCCTGAGGATTTGCCTTTGCTTCAAAATATAACCGAATCCTTTTAATATCATTACATAAAACATTCTGGAAGCCTTTTCAAGGGCTTCTTTTTAAGATTTTTTATCAAAACTGTGCCCTGGAATAGAAGCCAAACAGTGAAATTAAACAAAGGAATATTTCGAAAAAATGAAACCATTTTTGGTTGGGGAACGACTAATGTGCAGGTTGCAAGGGGGGATGGAAGTGAAAGAATCAAATTTACATGAATTATACGAATCATGCTTTCAAGATGTATACCACTATCTTTTGTACTTTACAAATAGTCATTCGGAAGCTGAAGACTTGACTCAGGAAACATTTATTAAGGCTTTTAAAAGTTATGCCCGGTTTGAACATCGTTCATCCATCAATACGTGGATTCTTTCCATTGCAAGAAGAACAGCGGTTGATCACTACAGAAAAAGAAAAATGATCTCCCTGGTGCCTGAATTAATAGGAAAACTAGAAAAAAACAGCAGAGGAAATCCGTTACAAGAGTTGGAAAGGAATGATGATTATCATACTTTGCAAAAGGCGTTATCCACTTTAAAGCCTGACTACAGAAATGTCGTCATTCTAAGAGGTCTAAAGGAGTATTCGGTTAAAGAAACAGCAGAAATATTGGGGTGGAAGGAAACCAAAGTTAAAGTGAATTATCACAGGGCCATCAAACGTTTAAAGGGTCTGTTGTCTAAATCCCATGAAGGAGAGGTGATATTTCATGAACAAAAGAGAGGTTGATGAATTTTTGCAGCCGCTGAAAGAAAGACCTGATTTGAAACCGCGTCCAGAATTCAGAGAGGAACTGCGCAGCCAGTTGATGGGAGGACGATTGAATCCTGCTAAAAGCAAGCGGACCAAGTGGATCCCCAATTTTGCGGCGGCCTTGTTGATGCTGGCGGCCGTGTATATTGGGTCAGAAATCATGTTTTCATGGAACCTGAACAATTCAACTTCCACACCGGGAAATTTGGAAAGTCCTGCCCGGCTCAATTCTGACAGCATAGCAGACATTACTGAAAAAGAAGCAGCTGAATTAATTGGAACTGCTTTTGCTCATTATTCTGTAGTAGTGAATGGGGGAGGTCCGAATACGGGGAGTGGATTTAAACATGATGGTGTGGAGTATAGGTATATGGGAGAAGACTTTAGGACAAAGGAACAAGTGCTTTCTTACTTGCAGGAAAAGTACTCGGAGAGAATCGCTTCAGCCATTTTTGACGAAATCCCTTATATTGTGGTGAATGATAAATTGGCTCAGCCCAATAAATCTTTCACGGGTGAACTGCTATGGGCGGATGGTGAAATACTTAGTTACAAAAAAGATGGAAAGAAGGCCCGTCGGATAGAATATAAGGTTCATATTGAAAACAGTGAAAAATTTTCAGTCTTCGAACTGACCTTGATCTATGAAAATGGTTGGAAACTGGACGAAAAGCTGCCCTTTGCATACGGTGACAATTTGGAAATCCCAGATGAACAAAAATCCGAGACTCCTGCTGCTGCATTTTCACTAACAGAAGCAGAGCAAGCGGTTTACGAAAAATTCTCTGCGGATTATAATGAGGAGCATCTTAGGGACCTTGAACCTGTCAGCATAGCTAAGCTTTATGTTATAGCAGGATCGGAAAACAACTACGAAGCGGAATATGCCTTATATACTGACAGAGAAGAATATGTAAGATGGACAGAAGAGGAACATTTAGAAATATCTCTTTCTGAGAAAACTACAAAAGAAGAAATTCTGGAAATTTACAACGGCATTCAAAACGGAAAATTCATCGAAAAAAATGAAAACCATGGTTATATCGAATTCAATAATAATGGCCTGAAGGGGTTTCAAATGATCAAAGATGAAGACGGAATTTGGAATGTTGGTTTCATGCCAATTCAATAAAGTACCTTTGACCGGTCATAGCTTGTCCGGTCTTTAACTATGGAAATGGAGAAACTGGGAAATACTCTTTTAATAAAAATTATTTTATAAAAAATAAACACATAGCTTATGAAAGAGAGATACGAGAAAAGTAAAATAAAGCAGGATTAAAAGAAATATATGGTAAAATAGTATAGAATGCTTAGATAGTTGAATATAGCCGTGTAATAAGAGAGATAAATACCAAGGGGATCAAATAATATACCTATTGGGATAAAAGAAGACGGCAATAAAGCGAGACTATAGATTCATCACTAGTGCACAAGCGGAGTTATTCCACTCGGGTAGCAGTATAAGGACTTGACCGGCATAAATCATAAAAATAATGTTGCAGTAATAATCATTACTTAAATATAATAAGTAGGAAGAAATATCCACATTCAAGCTTCACAGCATATAGAGTAAAGACATAATTTGGGAGGGGGCTGCTGGGTGAGTATCGAGAGTTTGACTTTACTAATTTCAATACTGATTATCAGTATATCAATCTATGCTTTATTAAAGTATAGTCACCTCTTTAAAGAGACAATGGCTGTCGTCCTTTTTCTTTTTCGGCATCCGTTATTACATGGGGAGTCTTCTTTCTTTTGGCAATTGAATATAGCTTGGTTGAAAACATAAGGACGCCGGGAATGGCCGTTCTGTTCATCAGCTTGTTTTCATTTACTATGCTGGCGTTCAGTCTTGTCTTTTATAACCTGAAAAATATTGAGCAGGATAAAAATTCTTTAGGTTATTTTATAAGCAGTATAGTAGCGGGAGTATTCCTGGTAGCCATTCAGTGCACCCTCTACCTGGAACTCACAGGTTTTGATACATATATCCTTAACAACACTCTTCTGTTCGCTGTGCTTCATACCATTATAACTTTATTCCTGCTTACAAGGGTGCTGCAGCAGATCAGATTCGATCAGCTGCATTCCCGGGTCAAAGTGAAGAATTTATCTTTAGGAATCATATCTATAATTTGCGGTTATTCTCTTTTCTGTTCTTTTATTACAGTTCTAGAGTCATTCAGTTTGACTGTAAATTATGACATATTCAATGTTGAATATGTCAGCACGATCCTGTTATTTGCCATCACCGTTGCACAAGGAGAAAGACAATACCTGGATGAACGTGCCAAGTTAAACTATTTGGCCTATCATGACTCTCTTACAGGCCTCCATAACCGTTCCTATATGCAGGAGAGCCTTTCTAAAAAGACCGGGGAGTCAAAACTGCCATTTTATGTATTACTATTGGATCTCGATTATTTTAAACATATCAATGACACGCACGGCCATTTTTTTGGAGATGAAGTGCTTATAAAAGTCTCATCATTTATAAAAAGTAAATTAGGTCCTCTTGATCGGGCAGGACGCCTGGGAGGGGATGAATTCGTTATCTTTTACCATGAAGAAATGAATGACTTATCGATAGAAGATTTTTGCGGCAGTATTTTGGATTACTTATCCAATCCCCTCGTTATCAACGGCCGTCAAATAACAGTAACAACCTCAATCGGTGTTGCTTCATACCCTGATAATGCCGAAACTCCTGGAGAACTGCTGGTCAAGGCAGATATCAGTATGTATAAGACGAAAGGAGATGGACGCAACTCTTTCACGATTTTTAACAACCAGTTAGAGGAGCAATTTAACAAGGATATCACCTTCCAAGCCGATTTAAGCAAGGCTCTTCTTAATAATGAATTTGAAGTCTACTATCAGCCTGTTATCAGCCTGAAGGATAAAAAAGTGGTCGGTTTTGAAGCACTGCTGAGGTGGAACCACCCGGAGAAAGGGATGGTAAGCCCCGGGGAGTTCATACATATTGCAGAGGAAACGGGAATGATTGTCTCCATTGGGGAATGGGTGGTCAGGGAGGCTTGCAGGCAGATTCATGACTGGAACAGGCTGCTGAATCAGGAATATACCATTTCTGTCAATCTGTCACTCAAACAATTTTCAAAGAAGGATATCTTTGAAGTGCTTTGGGATATTATAACGGAAACGGGGATATCCCCCTCACTTGTCACAATAGAGATAACAGAATCAATGGCTATGGTTAATACAGAACATACTCTTTCCCTTTTAGAAAAATTTAAAGTCAATGGAATCGGGATTTCCATTGATGATTTCGGAACAGGCTACAGCTCTCTCAGTTACTTGAAAGACTTTTCGATTCATAGTATTAAGATAGATCGTTCATTTATCAAAAGTGTGAATGAAAGCGGTAAAGATGATGCGATCGTAAAAGCGATCATGTCCATTGCAGAAAACCTTGGCATAGAAGTAGTCGCAGAAGGAGTTGAGCTTCCTCAGCAGGAACATTTTCTAGTAAGGGAGCAGTGCCGTTATGCGCAAGGGTACCATTATAGCAGACCACTTAACAGCAGCGATTTGCTGAAATACCTCAAAGGAAACAGCATTGTCCCTTCAGCTGACCCGGCGCTGCCTTGTTAGACAATTTATTTTTCAAGTAATGCCCTTGGTCTCACTGTTTAAGGAACAGGCTCTTTGCGTAAACTTTGTTGCTATTTGATATAAAATTCGGAAGATAACGTCATCACAAAAAGAGCTACTAACTCCATGTTAAAGAGAGAAACCTTAGTATCCGGGATATCACGTATCTTGTGAAAAACCTTTCAAAAAAATTGCTGCTTTTAAATTTATCCTACTTCCATCATACTTGGAAGTATTGGAGCAGAAGGCGTGCTGCCTCCAGAGGGACTAGCGGGCTTCTAGTTCCAACATCCAGCAGTTCGGGAGTGAAAAACCATTACTATTAAAACAGCGGCAATCTTTGTGGAAACAGCCAAGGTATATACTGTTTTCCCAACGAGTAATGGTAAAACTAAAATGACTTTAATAGGGATATCATGAACATAAAGTTTTATGCATTTATAAAAGGAATCATTAAACCAAAGGAATTGCCTTTCAAGCCCGGATAAATAGGGCTTTTTTTATTTTCAGATATTAATATTGTTTTATAAAGTAATTTAAATTACTATTAAAGGTAATAACTAAGAAGGAGTGTTATTGGTGAAGACAATTGAAAATGAAGAAATTTCAAACGCATTTGATTTCGATTCATTTCAAAAAGAGTTTGAAGAGGTGTTGAAAGAATTCCAAGGAACAAATGATATATTCATCCTTGAAAGGACTCTAAAGAAAATGAATGCTTTGCGCCTTAAATATGAAGCAGCTAAAAATCTTATTACTCTTCGACATGTACAGGATTATAATAATCAAAAAGCGTCGGCAGCATATCAGAAGTTCATGTCATGGGATGCCTTCTATCAAAAATTAGTGAACGGGTATTATCATGCTCTCCTTCTTTGTAAGAAGAGAGAGGAGCTTGAAAAGAAATGGGGAAAACAGTTATTCAGGATTGCCGAATTGAAAGCAAACTCTTATCGAGAAGAAATAGAAAAAGAGCTCATTCTTGAAAATCAACTTATGGAAGAATACTCGAATTTACTTGGAACAGCTGAAGTAAATTTCCATGGAGAAAAGCTGCCGTTATCCGCTCTAGGTCATTATATGGTTAGTTCAGATAGAAGGGTCAGGAAGCTTGCATGGGCAGCCAGAACAACTTTTTTTGAAGAGAACGGAGATGAATTTGATCAGATTCTTGATGAATTAATAAAGGTGAGAAATGAAATCTCGCTGAAATTAGGAAGGAAGAACTTCATTAAGCTGGGTTACGAGCGTATGAATCGTATAGGCATTACCCCTATTGACTTAGAGAGTTATCGAAATCAAGTCAGGAAGCATGGCGTAGTTTTTGTATCATCTTTAAGAGAGAGGCAAAAATGCAGTCTTGGTGTGGAAACCTTAAAGTATTACGATGATAAAATTATGTTCAGGGATGGTCCTCCCACAATAAAGGTAAATCAAAAGCAGTTTATGGAACGTATGCAATTTCTATTGAAAGATCTCTCTGAAGAAACTGAAACATTTTCAAGTACCCTATTCCAACATGGATATTATGATCTATATCCTAGAAAAGGTAAGAGCGGCGGAGGGTATGCAACATATCTGGGAAGAGAAATAAAGCCTTTCATATTTGCAAACTTAACAGGTGCTTCAAATGATGTTCGTGTCTTTACTCATGAAGCGGGGCACGCCTTTCAATTTTTTATGAGCAGCGGGCTGGGGTGTCCTGAATATATTATTCCAGTCGATTCTGCAGAGATTTTTTCTTTTGCAATGGAAAGGTTTGCGTGGCCGTGGATGAATGACTTTTTTAAAGAGGATTCATCGAAATACAAGTACTCCCACCTGGCAGAAGCGTTTATGTACATGCCTCTCGCAAATGCAGTGGATGAATTTGTGCATTTCATTTATGAAAAACCACAAGCTTCTATCAAGGAAAGAAGAGAAAAGTGGAGAGAGCTGGAAGAAAGCTACATGCCTGAAATGGATTATGACGGAAATAAATATTTGGGCAGTGGCGGAAGTTTTCATAGTATTGCCCATATATATTTAACCCCTTTTTACTTCATAGACTATGACTTGGCACATACAGTGGCAGTACAGTTGCAGAAGAAAGCTCAAAAAGACCCAGCGGCTGCCTGGCAAAGCTATCTGGAAATGTGTAAAGCGGGTGGCAGCAGGACATTTCATGAGCACATCAAGGCGGCCGGACTGAAATCCCCTTTTGAAGAAGATGCATTAGCCGAAATTCTTGAGTTTGCTGATGAATGGATTAATGCAAAACAAGAATTCATCATCTAAATCAAGAATAAAAATGTATGAATATATACTTCCTCCTGCTGGAGAAGATTTTGCCTGCACAAATAGAAAAGGGAAGCAAAATTGCTTCCCTTTATTGTATCATTAGGAGTTCCCTGACGGCTTTTTCAAGTGAGCCAAGTGTTTCGATGTCCGGAAGGTGGATTCCCTGCTGGATGATCTTATGTGCCATATCAGGAAGGATTCCCGTTAAGATTACCTTGATTCCAAGTAACTTCAGGGCCTCAGCGATTTTCATGATTTCTGATGCCACCATATCATCCATCATCGTGACTCCTGAAAGATCAATGATTAAATGTGAGAGGCGGTATTGGGATGCCTTGTTCAGGGTTTTTTCAAGGATGATGTGTGCCCGCTCCCCATCAATATCGCCAATCAGCGGCAGTATCGCAACACTATCAAAGATTTTAACAACTGGAGAGGAAATACTGAGGAATTCCTCTTTTGTATTTTTGAGTGCATTTTCATGATATTGAACATAGCTTAACCCGAAAATCAAAATGGCTTCATCCAATAAAGGATCTATGATTGATGCTGCGTCAAAAACCGTTTCAAGAGATAAGTCATATTCTGTGGCTATTTCACGGATATACTTCCAAATATGTTTTCTGTATAACTTTGAAGTGCTCAAAGTGCTCTTCATTGGTGCATTGGAAGCGATAGCCGCCTGTCCGGCAAATTCAGCCCAGTGAGCTATGTCTTTCATGAGTGAATCAGGTTTATCCTGCTGAAGTGATTGGGCAAGCAGGTAAATGAATTGTGCTCTGCCTTCAAGCAGTTCTTGGATTACAGATTCATCAAGGTCTAACTCTTGATAGGGTTTGATATTTGTTATTTCTCTGGCAATGGTATATTTATTCTCGATTAATTTTTTCGATAGTAACTCTAATTGATCCATGTTTTTACCCCATTAGTATATAAGTTATAAGATTCCTAGTTAATAGTACATAAGAATTAATATACTTACAACCGAAATGCCTTGTATTAGGAGTAATCTGACTTGAGCCGGGGGAGAAATCATTGCCTGCCCGACTGATTAATATTCAAGGAAACTGGCAGGGGAATTTGAAATCGGGTAGAAGGTGTGGTAGATCTGCCTGTCATAAAGCAAGGAGTGAAGTGAATTTGGCATTACGAAAGATGCAGCGGCCCAGGATTCATCGAGGGTTCCGGGGCCGGGTATATCTATAGGACCTCAGTCTTGTCTTCTTTCGGACGGTCCAGCTTCATTCGCTCCAATTCCAATTTCATCATTTCAGTTTCCATGACAAAGTTCTCTTGTTTAAGTTTTTCCAATTTAAGTTCATCTTTTAATAAGGCTTGCTTATACTTATAGCTTTTCTGAAAATGGTCGGTAACGATGGCTATAATCGGGATGGAAAAAATCATGACAACAGCGATGGTGCCTGTCATAATACCCCTCCTTAATATAAAAGTAATGTTAAACGTATTTTCTATTATATAGATATTTTATCTGAATTGATAGATTATTATCTCGGTCCGAAGACTGAGTTTTAAGCGGCGGGGGTCTTAAATTTACTAGTCTGCCGAATATAATATAAAGATGATAAGAAAAGCAATAATATAACTTTATTGGCCAGTGGTAAAAAGGCAGAGTGATGAAAATCGTTAAAATATATTCATTGCTATCAAGTACGATTGACAGGGCAAAAAAGTTTCGTTCTATTTCGATTTTACTTAGTTTTATTCGAGCCAGGGGAAAAATCTTAAATCGATCTTTTTGTATAGCTATTTTCGCAAAGGTTGTGGCTATTTTAAATTAATGGATTTTTGCTCCTGGCGCCCGACACCGCGGGGCGGATGCCCGGCCTCCTCGGCTTTTTAAAAGCGGTAGCGGCCGTTCAGCGACGTACGGACTGGACAGTCTCCGCATGAGATAAAGGAAACACAACGAACGTAGTTAAGTTGATGTTGACTTATCGCAAAGAGGCAGGGAAGTCCGCTAGCCGCCTTTGGCCATGCAGCTAGATTCACAAGGAGAGAGACCGAAATCTACTAGTCGCTGGCCGCTGAAGCTGGATTCGCCTTGATCAGACCTTGAGGGCTAGGCGCTGTAACTGGATTGGGGTCTCATCTGTCCCGCTGGTCCCACAGGAGGAACTTTAGCGGAAGTTCCTGGCTAAACATGCCATTAACTTCGTGTTTCCATGATTTAATGGTAAGATTCCTGGCTAAACATACCATTAACTTCGTGTTTCCATGATTTAATGGTAAGATTCCTGGCTAAACATACCATTAACTTCGTGTTTCCATGATTTAATGGTAAGATTCCTGGCTAATCATGCCATTAACTTCGAGTTTCCATGATTTAATGGTAAGATTCCTGGCTAAACATGCCATTAACTTCGAGTTTCCATGATTTAATGGTAAGATTCCTAGCTAATCATGCCATTAACTTCGAGTTTCCATGATTTAATGGTAAGATTCCTAGCTAATCATGCCATTAACTTCGTTGCTTCATTATTTAATGGTAAGATTCCTGGCTAATCATGCCATTAACTTCGTGGCTTCAATAAGTAATGGTACAGTTTTTCTCACACTAACTCATTTACTTGCATGCCCCCATATACCAATTCTCTTTAGCCTATATTTTAAAAGGCTTTCTGTGAAGTAAGGCGATATCTTTGAAACTAATACTAAACAGCAACATAGTTTACGAAAATAGCTTTTTATAAAAAGGATATTTCGCAGTGTATATAGAAATAATTAAAACGTTTTTTTAATGCTTTATTATTAACTTTCTGTTATTACGTTTTCCAGCTGCAGAGGTAATGGTGATCCTGTCAGTAAATAGTATAGAAATGGAATGGTGTCCGACATGTCAAAGGGGAAAATAATTTTATTAAATGGAGTATCAAGTTCTGGAAAAAGCACAGTAGCAGGAGCAATTGTAAAAAAACTGCCGAATTATTTCCATCTATCAATCGATGATTACGATTATATCATCGAAAAGATGGAGGACCGTGATAATCAGAGATTAATACCCGTGCCGACTGAATATTTCTTTCATAAAACGGTGGCTATGTTTTCTGATAAAGGAGTGAATCTCGTTGTAGATCAAATTCTTTTTAATGAGGAAACACATGAAGATTGTTATAGGACGTTAAACAATCCCATTGCCCTCCGGATGAACTGGAAAGAAGGGAAGCGGCCAGGGGAGACAGGCCGGTTGGGCAGGCTGGCGGTCAACTGAACTATGTGCATCAGCAAAATGAGGAGTATGATGTTGTAATTCACACACAACAAGATAATTTGGAGCAAGCCGTCTGTTTAATTAGTGAAAAACTGATGGATATTGAAAGATGTGCGGGATGGAAAAACTCTGTGATAGCATATTTTAATAAACAGACGGCTAAATGACAAGTCTGCTAAAAAGCGTTTTCCGAATTTAAAAGAAAAGCTATTTTAGGATAGATTGTTTTCCTTAATTACTAAATGCCGGATTTTTCTCCTGGGTACTGTTTTCTTGCTTCCCATAATAGTTCCGGTAAAATAGGTGAGGAAGCAACAAGTTTAAGGAAAGAGCCAAAGGAAAAAATCTCATTATGCCTTCTTGAATAGAACTGCTTTGTCTTTAGGCAATAATATTTTTCTTTTCATTATAAATGGGTTGCGACATTGGCATACTTTAAGTAGTATAGAAAAGTAGAAAAAGGCAAGTATTTCGAAATGAGGGTTTTCAATGGAAAAAGTTTCTATATATGGATTAACAATAGATCAATTGACGTCTTGGGTTGTTGAAAAGGGCGAAAAGAAATTTCGTGCTTCACAAATTTGGGACTGGCTATATAAAAAGCGCGTAACAAGCTTCTCTGATATGAAGAATATAGGCGGGCAGCTGATAGCATTGCTTGAAGAGAATTTCCATCTCGGTACGCTTCAGCAGGAAATCAAACAGGAATCAAAAGACGGCACAATCAAGTTCCTTTTCAAACTTGAAGATGGAAACTTGATTGAGACGGTTTTGATGAAATTTAATTATGGATATTCCGTTTGTGTCACTACCCAAGTTGGCTGTAATATAGGATGTTCTTTCTGTGCGAGCGGCCTGCTGAGAAAAAACAGAGATCTATCAAGCGGAGAAATCGTTGAGCAGATTATGAATGTTCAGCATCATCTTGACGCTAAAGGAAATGATGACAGGGTAAGTCATATCGTTGTCATGGGAATCGGCGAACCATTTGATAATTATGATAATTTGATGGATTTCCTTCGTGTAGTGAATGACCAAAAAGGATTATCAATCGGGGCGAGGCATATCACCGTATCTACAAGCGGCCTGGCAAACAGAATATATGACTGGGCTGATGAAAACATCCAAGTGAACTTGGCAGTATCATTGCATGCGCCGAATAATGAACTTCGATCCAGAATCATGAAAATCAATAAGGCATATCCACTGGAAAAGCTCATGCCGGCAATTGACTATTATCTGGAGAAGACAAACAGAAGGATTACATTTGAGTATATCTTGTTAAAGGATGTCAATGATCATAAAGAAGAAGCTATTCAGCTTGCCAAGCTTCTGAAAAGTAAAAAGCATCTTTCGTATGTAAATTTAATTCCTTATAATCCTGTGGACGAGCATGGGCAATACCAGCGCAGTACCAAGGAAGCAATCGTGGAATTCTACGGTACATTAATGGATCAGGGAATTAACTGCGGCGTCCGAACTGAACATGGTACAGACATCGATGCTGCTTGCGGGCAATTGCGCAGCAAGCAAATCAAGAAAGATAAAGAAAAAATACGTTCTTGAGAAACTAAACCCCTTATAGAGCCAACAGCTTGATAAATAAGCTGTTGGCTCTTGGTGTTTGTAAAGGGATTTTAGAAAGGCAGCCCCTCCATTTACAATAGTTTATGACCTGAGGCTTGTGCAACCAGCACAGTCTATGGTTCGAGGAATCGAAGCTGTTAGGTTGCTATTTGGCCGGAGATGTTCCATTAGAAGTAATGATGATCTTTGACGCGGGAATGAAAATCAACCTGCAAACAAAGAAAACGATGGAGAGGAAGAAGTAAAGCAGACAACCTGAGGACAAAAACAAGTGAAAAAGAAGAATAAGAAGAATAAGAAGAAGATGTATCCAAACAGATTCAGTGAAATCATCCAGCTATTGAAAAACGAACCCTTCTTTTGCTACAAGAAAAGTTCCTGAAGAATCAAAGCTGTATAACTCTGGAAGGATAGGTGAAGAAGTAGGATATTAAATCAAAGAGACAAAATATTCCCCAAAAACAGAAACTTACCTTATAATATCCCTATATAATTTCGAAGTATTTGAGGTGTTTATCTATGAAAACTATCGGTTTGATAGGCGGAATGAGCTGGGAATCTTCTTCAGAATATTACAGATTCATCAATGAAGGGGTGAAATCATCTCTAGGCGGGCTTCATTCAGCAAAATGTATTCTATACAGTGTGGACTTTGAAGAAGTTGAAAGATACCAGTCACTCGGGAAATGGGATCAAGCGGCGGGTTTATTGATAGAGGCAGCACAATCCTTGGAGAAGGCCGGGGCCGATTTTCTTATCCTATGTACAAATACGATGCACAAAGTGTATCAGGATATTTCAAGCAGCGTCACTATCCCTTTTCTGCATATAGCAGACGCAGCTGCAGCTCAAATCAGAAAGGAAGGTATCGTCACAGTCGGACTGCTTGGTACACGGTATACGATGGAGCAGGATTTTTACAAAGAACGTCTGCTGAATAATGGAATTAACGTAATAATACCTGCAAGAGAAGATAGAGAAAGAATTAATGCTATTATTTTTGACGAATTATGTGTGGGCAGGGTTGAGAGTCCATCAAGAGATTTTTTCCAAGAAGTTATGAAAAAGTTATATAGTAAGGGAGCTGAAGGAATTGTTTTAGGGTGTACAGAGATCGGCCTTCTTATAACAGGCGGAGATTGGGAGCTGCCCATCTTTGATACAGCTGCCATTCATGCTGAAGAGGCTGTAAAGAAAGCTTTGCAGGATTAGGCAGAATCAGGTACCTGGTATAAAGGGCAGTTTTATACCAGGTACTTTAGTCATCTTAGATTCTGCCTATTAACTTTGGGTCCCTTGAAATGCCGGAATGTCCCGGAATCCAGTTGGCAGGTATGCCCTGCCCCGTTTCACGTCCATATTGTATACCTTGAAGAAGCCTCAGAATCTCGTATATATTGCGGCCGACTTCCAGTGGATTGACAAGCTTAGAAACAATGATTCCTTCAGGGTCGATTATAATGGTTGCTCTCAATGCCGCTCCGCTCTTCTCATTCAAAACCCGGTAAGCTCTTGATATTTCTTGTGTTCTATCACTCACGAGAGGATACATTACTTTGGAAAGTGAAGGCGAAACTTCGCTAAAAACTTTATGGGCATATACACTGTCAGTGCTTATAGCCAGCACTTCAGCGTTTAAAGATTGAAAATCAGGGTAGATAGCAGCGACCGCTGCTAGTTCAGTAGGTCATACAAATGTAAAATCACTTCCATAAAAGAACAGGATCACCCATTTACCACGCAGCTGATTCAATGAAATGTTTTTAATTGATTTATCGGCATTAAAAAAAGCCTCCGCTGAAAACAAAGGAGCAGGATTTGATGTCTGTGCGCAAAAAAACTGATCACCTTCTTGATTTCCTCTGTAGTCCATTTCCTCACCTCTTTTCTATAAGTAAGATAGTGTTAATATATTCTTCAAGAAGGAATTTTATTAGAATAGAAGTATCATTGCAGACAGAAATCAGTAAAAAACGGGATTATTAACTAAGAATAGGTATACTCTTTGAATCTTTCTTATTGGCTCTTTTCGTAAACTAAGTTGCTTTTATATATATTTGTTGTGATAACTCCATAATTTACATGAAACTTGGCTGCTCACTTCGATTAGTAAGATAACCTTGGAATTCGATGATATCCAAAAGCAGCAATTTAGGTGAAAACAGCTTTCTTAAAAAACAATGGTTAAAGTGAAACTTTTTAAGGATATGATTCGTTATGTTATAAGGGGCGGTCTTTTTACCCACTTCCTTTTTTGAAAAAACTAAGATTGAGCGTGAATTTACATGAATTTATATATGTTAATCGCTGTTTGTCTCCTTTCCTATGGTTTTGGAGGTCTGAACGGAGCGTATTATTTAACCGGATATTATTTAAAGGACGACATCCGCCGCTATGGAAGCGGAAATGTGGGAGCTACAAATGCAGGAAGGATTCTTGGGAAAAAAGGTTTTATATTGACAGTCATCGTGGATGTTTCAAAGGTGGCGGCTGCCATGGCGATTGCTTACTGGATGACTGAGAATGAAAGTCTCGCCATGGCTTGGAGTGCGTTTTTCCTGCTAATCGGGCATATCTTTCCTCTGCAGCTTGGATTCAGGGGAGGAAAAGGAGTAGTTGTCTTTTTTGCAAACTCCCTTTTTCTGGTCCCTATCAGTATTCCGGTATGCGGTATTATCATGGGAATAACTTTCATATTGTTAAAGGATTACAAGAAAGCAGGGTTTATGTCGATGCTTTCAATTCCCATCACTGCTTATCTCGTAGACGCTCCTTTCGAATACTGGACAGTTTTGCTGATCATGTTTGTTATAGTCTTGCTCGTACATAAAAAAATCACCATTGCCGCAACTTCATAACCGGCACCATTAGGAGGTTTTAGAATGAAAACTGCTTCTCTTCACTTTAAGATAGCAAACGAGAGGGAAGAATTTAACCAGATTCATAGAATGAACTATGAAACTTTTGTGGATGAAATTCCTCAGCATGAAAGAAATCCAGAAAAAATGCTCATTGACCGTTTTCACAATGAAAATACATATATTATTGCAAAAAAAGGGAATGAATTGATTGGGATGATTGCGGTCAGGGGGAATAGACCATTCTCGTTGGATCAAAAACTACCTGAAATTGATTCTTATTTGCCTGAAGGAGGGATCCCGTGTGAAATACGGTTACTCTCTGTACAAAAGGACTACCGCAGCAGTATCGTCTTTTTTAAGCTGGTAGAGAGAGCGGTGTCCCATTGCTTGAGGAATGGATATAATCTGGCGCTCATTTCCGGGACTGTCAGGCAGCTGAAATTGTATAAGCGTATAGGCTTTGAGACTTTTGGTCCGCTTGTTGGTGAAAACGACGCTCGTTTCCAGCCTATGTATATCACGAAGGACAATTTTGAAAGGGCGACCAAGGCATTTAACAGGCTGATGCACAGACAAGATTCAAAAAGGAAGATGATGAATTTCCTTCCTGGTCCAGTGCCGGTAAACAAGAAGGTGGAAGTAGCATTTTCTAAGGAAGCAGTCTCCCATAGATCAACGGATTTCATGGAACAGATCAATGATGTGCAAAGCAGGCTTAAGAAGTTGACTGGTGCGACAAATGTTCATGTGCTTGTCGGGACTGGCACTCTATCTAATGATCTTGTTGCAGCGCAATTGCTACGCCAGGAGGAAAAGGGATTGATCCTTGCTAACGGGGAATTCGGATTGCGCCTCATTGATCACGCACGCCGGATGGGACTTCACTACGAAGTTATAGCAAAGGATTGGAATGAAAAGATTACTATGGAAGAAGTAGATGAGTTTCTTGATTGCCATCCTGATATCAGATGGTTATGGCTGGCTCACTGTGAAACTTCCACTGGTTATATGTTCGACTTGGAAAGGTTTAAACAGCTGTGCAATAAGCATGAAGTGAATTTATGTGTGGATGCGTGCAGTTCAGCTGGTGTCACACAGTTGAATCTAAGGGGGGTATTCATGGCAACCACTGTCAGCGGTAAAGCAATTGGTTCTTACCCGGGACTGGCCATTGTCTTTCATCGTGATCCAGTAGACGCGGATAAGTCATTGCCTCGATATTTAGATCTTGGTATGTATCATAAGCATAATAGCGTTCCTTATACCCACTCTTCTAACCTGGTAGCCGCTTTTCATGCCGCATTACTAGAATTGGATCCTTGTAGCAAAGCTAAGCTTAACCAGGAAGTAAGAATGACTCTGGAAAGGTCGGGAATAACTTGTCTAGGAGACAGCACTTATTCTCCGGGTATCATTACCATTCCTCTGCCGGGCGTCATCTCTTCAAGGGATTTTGGTGATAATTTAAAAAGAAAAAATTCTTATCAGCTATGAAAGTGACTACTTATTGAAAAGAAATTGGGTTCAAATCGCCTTGATGGGCGAATATAATTCCAGCGAAGTGATGATGGCTATGGATCAATTTATAGAAGAATATGAAGAACAAACAGCCAGTGCGGCAGCGGTCCTATGAAATTTCCCACGATCACTCCTGCCATCAAGATCTCATCTATTAGACTAGTCATCATAGCTGTTACCGCAATTTGGATAAAAACATTATTTGTATTATTCTTAGGGTTTGATCTGAAAATTATATCAGCGGTTGAAATTCCTTTTATCATGATAAGCCCCATTGGTTCGTTACTGCTGTTGTTCGGTTTCAGTTTCTATTTCACGAAAAGCTTCAAACCTTTTCTCTTCTGGACAGCCTGGGTAGTCGCCAATGCATTGTTGTATGGAGACTTGCTGTACTATAGGTTCTATACTGATTTTGTCACCCTGCCCATACTTTTTCAGTTCAGCAATGTAGGAGGATTGGGTCCGAGTACCGTGGAATTAATGAGCCCTTGGGACCTGCTGCTATTTTCGGATTTGTTTATTTTACCTTGGATAATGAGAACAAGAACACAAAAAGGGACTTTAATTAATTCGAGGGTGAAAGTTTTATACGCAGCTGCAGGAGCATTGCTCGTACTATTTACGGTCGGTATCGGTTTGCTCCGATCACCATATCTCTTTGCCGCCTCGTATGACCGCGATGGCATGGTAAAGGCACTCGGGCCCTATAATTACCATCTTTTTGATTTTGCTCTCGGGGCGGTGACCCCTCTTAACCGGACATTTGCCACTAAGACTGATGCAAATCATACTGTAGATTATTTAAAGAGCAAGAAAGGTTCTAAAACTGACTTATTTGGCGCTGCGAGTGAGAAAAATCTGGTATTAATCAGTATGGAATCCACTCAGAATTTTGTGATCAACCGTGAAATCAATGGAGAAGAAATTACTCCGTTTTTAAACGATTTGATTGAAGACAGTTTTTATTTCAGCAATGTGTATGATCAGACAGCCCAAGGAAAGACATCCGATTCTGAATTCATGATTGATACGGGATTATACCCGCTGGCAAGCGGATCGGTATTTGTACAAAAGCCTGAAAATACCTATTACAGTCTTCCTCATATTTTGAAGGAAAGGGACTATTATACTTCCGTTTTTCATGGTAACGAAAAAACCTTTTGGAATCGTGAAAAAATGTATAATGCTTTGGGCTATGACCGGTTTTACTCAGAACGTGAGTATGATGTAACAGAGGAGAACTCAGTGAATTACGGGATAAAAGATATTGAATTCTTCAGTCAAACCGCAGATAAGCTTGAGGAACTTCCTCAGCCATTCTATTCAAGGCTGATCACTTTGACCAACCACTTCCCATTCCTTCTTGAAGAGGAAGATAAATATATCAAAGAAGCGGATACCGAAGTGGAGGTTGTCAATCGTTATATCACCACTGTCCGTTATCAGGACGAAGCAATTAAAAAGTTATTCAAGGATTTGAAGGAAAAAGGACTCTATGATAATACTATGTTCGTCCTTTATGGAGACCATTATGGAATATCAGAGAAGTTTGAAGAGGGCATATATGAAATCCTGGGGAAAGAGGCGTCCCCTGTTAACCATGTTTCATTGCAGCAAGTACCTTTGATTATCCATATTCCCGGTCAGGAAGGTGGATTGGTTACCAGGGCAGGGGGAGAAATTGATATCCGTCCTACGATTCTTCACTTGCTGGGCATCAAGACGGAAAATAAACTTTCTTTTGGACACGTCTTATTTACCAGAGATGAGGAACACCCGGTTATTTTCCGAGATGGAAGTTTTGTAACAGAGGACCTTACTTTCAATGATGGGATTTGCTATGAAAACACGGACGAAAAGGTAGTTCCTGTAAAGTGTATTCCTTATAAGGAAACTGTGAGGCGTGAGCTGGAACTTTCCGATGACATCATTTATGGTGACTTATTAAGATTTTTAGAATAAGCTTTTCTAAAGCAGGAATGAGCTTGTAAAGACGAGTTAGTATTTAACGGTAAATTGATGGGGCTGCCGCACCCATTTAATATTTAGATTCTCGAATGAATCCCATTTTAGAGATATGCCTTGTATTATTAGATTTGAACCTTTTGCTGCCAGCAAAAGGTTTTTTGTATGAGGCGGTTATCGCTATCAATGCTGCTTTTCGGAAAAATCTCAAAAGTCGGATTTTTTGTTAGGGGTGCCTGCTGAGCAGCTTGGGATACCAAGAGTCGTTTTATTGATGATAGGTGTCCCTCGAGAACATGTTGAGAGACACCAGGAGTCCGTTTTTCGAAGCTAGGTGTCCTTCGTAATCTGGGAAATATCCTCCCGCTTCATAAGTATTTCTCTTAAAACAAGGGAAGCCGTTTTCTTTTTCGATTACAAGGATATTTCGGATGAGATGAGTCGTCATCTTTAGGAATTAAATTACCCGGAAACAAAGTTTACGATAAAAGCCTAATATGAACAAGCAGAAAGCCCAATTTTATGAAACAGTCTGTCGGCAGTTCTGATAGAAAGACAGTCAATCATTCACTTTCTTTGATTCTAATTTACCTTCAGAAAACATAAACTGTACAAGCTGTTTTTATAAAGGTGGAGAGGTTCGTTGAGTATCACAATTCTTTTCAGCTATGTCTTTCTAGGTTTGACACTGGCAGCACCAATTGGTCCCGTCAATTCAGCAAGGCTGGATAAAGGTATTAGGAATGGCTTTTGGCATGCCTGGGTAGTTGGAGCCGGGTCAATGATAGCGGATGCTGTCTTTATGCTGTTGGTCTATGTCGGGATGGTCCAGTTTTTGAATATTCCAGCAGTCCAGATATTTCTTTGGCTTTTCGGCGGATTTATTTTGATTTATTCAGGGATAGAAAGCATGATAAGTGTAAAGTCTTACTCATTCGAGAGCATCAGAAAAAAAGATTCGTTGACCAAATGCTTTTTTACAGGTTTTATTATGTCTATATCCAGTCCGCTCTCAATCCTTTTCTGGCTAGGCATTTACGGATCAATTCTGGCGAAAACCGCTTCGGAAAATGGTACTGGAGATCTTTTGGTTTACAGCAGCATGATATTTCTGGGGCTGACTATTTGGGATGTTTTTGTGGCATTGCTTACTACTTCTTTAAAAAAATATTTTAATTCTAATGTTCTTATCGCGGTATCGATTTTATCCGGCCTGTCCTTGATAGGCTTCGGGGCATATTTTGGTTATCAAGGCATAATGGAGCTTTTTAGTTAGATGCGGACTTTTTCCCAATAATGTTAAGGATACTCTTTAATATACTTGTAGTATAATAAGGGTATTCTGTTAGTAAGGGTGAAGAAAGATGAAACCAATCGGAGAATTACCTGAGAAAATTTCTCTGTTAAATGCATTAAATAGTATAGGAGAAAATATCATTATCGCAGACCTGGATTATACCGTCTCCTGGATGAACAGTCATGCTGCTGATCTAATGACTGAGCTCGCACCATTATTTGGGCTGAATACTGCTGAAGACATGGTCGGGTTGAATATGAGTGCATTTCACCATACTCCTTCTCACCAAAAAGAAGTAATGGATAAACTGACTGAAATCCACAGGGCCCGTATATCAATCCGCGATAAATTTGCTGCTGATATAGTCGTTACCCCCATAAAAAACGAGAAAGATAAAATTGATGGATATGTCGTCATGCTTATGGATGTGACAACTAAGGCAATAGAGGAACAAGAAAAAGAAAAACTAATTAAGTCGCTTTCTGTCCCAATTATAAAAGTCTGGGACAACACCATTGCATTGCCGCTGATAGGACATTTTGACAACGATCGTGCTGAAAGCATGATTGCTTCTGTCTTGCATGAATGTGCACTAAACAAAGTTGAATATGTACTGGTGGATCTAAGCGGAATTTATGAATTGGACATGAATATTAAATTCCACATACAAAAGCTTTGTGATTGTCTGAGTCTTATTGGTTCTCAATGTGTAATTGCCGGCATTACCCCGGAATTTGCATTGGCTGCGGGAGATTTATCAGGTCAGCTTCCTATTTTCAGAAATGCCCATGCAGGCCTGAAATATGTCATAGAGAAAATAAATTAATTTTTTATAAAGAAAGTAGTGTGTTTTCCTTTCAAATCTTCCGATAACCTGTTATGATTAATAAGAATTATTTTTGTTCGGTATGTAAGAAAGAAAGAGAATGAAATCTTTAATTCTGAATACCCTGAGAGCAAGGATAGTATTAATAATGTGTGAAACGCACTAGGAGGCAACAAACATGGAAAAAGGTACAGTAAAATGGTTCAACGCAGAAAAAGGTTTCGGATTCATCGAAGTTGAAGGTGGAGAAGACGTATTCGTACATTTCTCAGCTATTCAAGGCGAAGGTTTCAAATCTCTTGACGAAGGTCAAGCAGTAACATTTGACATCGAGCAAGGTCAACGCGGACCTCAAGCTGCAAACGTTAATAAAGCATAATTCATAAACTTAGTGAAAGTCTTTCAAGCCAGCAGGTTTACCTGCTGGCTTTTTTATTTTGATGTTCTTTAAAAACCCCTGGTTATGCCTGAGGTTCAAGAGAGTTTATAGCGTGGTATAAAAGATTTCCCCTTAATGAAGTGATAAGCAGATTTCCCTAACATATCATCTCATTTAATTTTAGGAAGATGTGTGCCCTTTGAAGGACGAGAATCATTCTATCTAACAGATGCAGATGATATTAAAGATCGGCTTCGAGATGGGATATTAAGAGAGAACAGAGTGACAGACGTCATTGTTCAATTAGATGAAGATGAGGAATGTTCAAAATGGGAAGAGAGTAGAAATATTAATAAAATATTTCAGCCGTTATGAAATTAAAAATTTGAATAACAAAGTGGCTTCTAAAAATTGCCCCCGGACTCGACTGCATCCGAAGGTCTTCCCCATTTTAAGACAGGGAAACGGCGCAAAGTTTTAAAAAAATGTAAAATATGAAACTATTTTGTATTCTCCATCGTATACATAGTATACCCTCTAGCAGTTAATCAAAAGAGGGGACAAACATAGAGAGGGGTTTGAATATGGAATTATTCGGTGTACTAATGATTTTGATTCCAGTGCTTGTTGTCGCAGCAATCGCCGGGATTGCATACTTCTTCTGGGTGAGGTTCAGGTACCGCACTGCGAAGTCCAACCAGGCTTTGATTATTACGGGACCAAGATTGGGTGATCCTGAAAAAGAAACGAATATCTTTACAGATGATGAAGGAAGATCCATGAAGATCATCCGTGGAGGAGGCTACCGCTTAAGAAGGTTCCAAACTTCCACACCTGTCAACCTGACATCATTTCAATTGAAGCTCTCCACACCTCGTGTTTATACCAATGGCGGAGTGCCAATCGTTGCAGACGCGGTTGCCATGGTGAAGGTGGCTGATTCTCTGAATGGTATAGCTAATTATGCAGAGCAGTTCCTCGGTAAAGACCAAGACGAAATTGAATTGGAAATTATTGAAGTATTGGGAAGTAACCTGAGAGCAATACTTTCAAAGATGACTGTTGAGGATATCAACAGCGACCGTGAAAAATTCAATGCAGATGTGGCTGAAATCGCTCAGAAGCAATTGGATTTAATGGGATTCAAGATTACTTCCCTCGGATTGACTGACTTAAGGGATGCGGATGAACAGAACGGATACTTAGAAAACCTTGGACGCCCTCGTATAGCAGAAGTACGCAAATTGGCTGAAATTGCTGAGGCGGAAAATGAACGTGAAACGAGGATTCACAGAGCGCAAACAGATCAGCAAGCAAAAGAAGAAGAGTATAAGCGTCAAATTTCCATAGCAGAGAGTAAGAAAGAAAAGGATATCAAAGATGCCGCTTTTAAAGAGGAAACAGAAAGAGCGCGCGCCAAATCTGAACAATCCTATGAACTCGAAAAAGCAAAGTTATCAAAAGAGGTTAAAGAAGAAGAGTTAACATTGAAATTCCTTGAGCGTGAACGTGCTGTTAAACTCGAGGAAGAAGAAAGCAAGGTCCGTAAAACTAAAGCTGACGCAGAATACTACGAAACTACGAGAAAAGCGGAAGCAGAAGCCCGCAGATCGGAAATTGACGGAGAAGCAAAAGCCAAAATCCGCCGTGAAGAAGGTTCTGCTGAGGCGGACGTTATTCGTGAACGTGGTAAAGCAGAAGCAGAAGCGCGTAAACTGCTGGCTGAAGCCATGGAGAAACATGGCGATGTCATCATTACCGAAAAACTGATTGAAATGCTTCCTTTATTCGCAGAGAAGATTGCCCAGCCTTTAAATAACATTGACTCTGTTAAAATCATTGACTCCGGCAATGGAAACGGTATTCCTTCTTTCGGAAAAAGCATCACCAAAACAATGGTCGATATGCAGGAACCATTAAAGGAAATGACAGGTATTGATGTAGGTGAATTGCTTAAATCCTATGCCTCCAGATCCAATTCAAACCATTCGTCCCATCAGGGTGGAGGAACGGCGCTGGCAGAAGCACCACAAGCAGCTGTCCAGGACAGCGGGCAAGAACCGTCAGAAGAGGATAAAGAGGAGAAATAATAATAAAGAGCGCATCCTGCAGCAAGGATGCGCTTTTCATTACTGAGGTGGGATAAAATGAGAACAGAATTAAGTAAAGTGATGGAAATAATCAAACTAGGTGAAAAACTTAAATATGAACTCCGGCACAGCTGGTTGTCTAATGGCCGCAGAGAAAGTGTGGCAGAACATACATGGCGCGTGGCTCTCATGGCGGTATTGATCAGTCCTAAACTTTCCGTTGAAATAAATATGGAAAAACTTCTTAAGATGATCATTATCCATGATTTAGTGGAAGCTGAAGCAGGGGATATTCCAGCATTTGAAACTTTAAATAATGCTTCTATCAAATCTAAGAAAAGAGAAAATGAAATCAAAGCCATTATGAATATAAGAGATACCTTGGGAGGTGAGGTTGGTGAAGAAATTTACGAATTATGGATGGATTTTGAAGACAAAGCTTCTATTGAAGCCCAAGTGGCAAATGCATTTGATAAGCTGGAAGCGCAGATTCAACATAACGAAAGTGACATATCAACCTGGCTTCAGATCGAACATGCAATGAGTTTTCGGCTTGGAAGTCATTGTGAGTTCAGCCCGGAGCTTGTAATCCTGAAAGACCTGATTCAGGATGAAGCTGAACAAAAGCTCAACAAAGCAGGCATAGAAGCAGACCGGCTTAAGATTTAGTCTTGGATTAACTCCTAGTTGAACATTAGAAAAAAAGTTTTTTAGTTCAGCCCCCAATCCTTGTGAACGGTGCTTTAATAAAAAGATTTCGGAAAAGTCTAAAGAGCCTGATTACACCTTCTCCCTAATTTCAGAATATTTCATATGTTATCATTGAGAAAGAATTCAAAACGAGGGAGAGAAACATGGAATTAATTATACATACTGACACATTAAAGAAAGCATTATACATAGTCGGGAGAGTAATTTCCGCAAACCCGTCATTTCCAGTCCTAAGCGGCGTAAAATTAGAAGGTGTTAAGGAAAGTCTGATAGTTATGGGAGGAGATTCGGACATCAGCATCATAAAAACCATAGATTTGAAAGAAAGCCCACAAGAGGAAATAGTGGAGCAGGGAACACTTGTGGTACCGATCAAGTATTTTCATGAACTTATTAAGAGAATGCCGAATAACAGCCTGGTTACAATAAAGAAACTCTATAAGAAGGTACAAATCACTTGCGGGGATATTGAAACAACTCTGAGTGGACTAAACGAAGAAGATTATCCTGCTGTGCCTGAAAAACCACCTGGAGATGGAATCAGTATCAAGGGTTCTTTGCTGACAGAAATGATAAAGGAAACTCAATTCGCTGCTGCTAAATCAGATACGCGTGCAGTTTTAACTGGTGTGAACTGGAACTTTAAAGAAGAGGAATTGACGATGATTGCGACAAATTCACAGAGGCTTGCATTGAGGAAGGCATCTTTGAAAACGAACTTGACTGGAACCTTCATCCTGCCTATAAAGACTTTAACTGAACTTGTTCATTCCATTGATAAACATCAATTTATAAACATGTATCCCAGTGAAAGTATGTTTACATTTCAGTCAGAAGACTTGATCCTCTACTCCCGGCTGATATCGGGGACTTATCCGGATATTAACAGGATCATTCCTAAAGATTCAGCTACAGAAGTGGTTGTTAAAAAGGGGAGGCTACTCGAAGGGATAGAAAGGGCTAATCTGCTTGCCGCACAGTGGAAGAATAATAATGTAACCCTCTCAATGAATATGGACGGTAAAATCAGGTTAAGTTCAAGCACATCTGAAGTTGGACAGATTCATGAAAGATTAGAACCTGTGGAAGTCCAAGGAGAAAGAAACCTGAAAGTATCTTTCGATGGGAAGTTCTTTGCAGAAGCTTTAAAATCCATACAAGAAGAATTAGTGTCACTGAGTTTCGGAGGAAGCATGAGGCCGTTTACCATTAAACCATATAATAAGAAATCAACAATTCATTTAATCTCTCCGGTAAGGGCTTCCTCTTAAAATAGTAAGTTTAGGAGATGTATATGGAACAAGAAACATTAAAACCTAAGGTTATCATGACCTGCTCTGTAATCATTATCATTAGTTCAGGGACAGCCTATTTCTGTGATGACACTGCATATGCCGGATATTCATTTATGATTGCGTTTCTGACCTCTGTTGTGTTATCAATCGCATTGATTGTAGAGGAATGAAGGGAAACTGGACTGGCGGAAAGGCAAGTGTTTACTCATAAGCCCTCTTGTTTCCAATTTTTTTGAGGTGGAAAAAATTTCAGCCGCAATATTAAAAAAACTTCCTTTATAGGTAAGTTTTTTTATTTCAAATTATTTGAGCCTGCTAGTCTGCCGGAGAGAGCACACCTGCCGAAAAAATCTCTTAAAGAGTAGTTGAGTAGAGCAGCATTGACTGTCGCTATTTTCTTGAAAAGAGAGTTTTAAATATGTGGTGAAGATGTTTGACTTCCTCGATTAAAGGATAATTAGCAATTAAGATAATAAAAAAATCTAATATAAATTTATTAAAATGAATTCTGAAAACCAAAAAACAAGGCGGTGTAATAGTATGAGTAATTTCAAACGCGATAAAGTGAATGTAGGTGACTGGGTTAGAGGTTTTGCCAAAAATGGGGCTTTGATTCAAGGATACATGGAAAATATTGATCCCATTGACCCTTTGTTCAAGATAAGAGTAATCGACAGTGACGATAAGGATTTGATCGGGTACACACTTAATATGGATGACAGTTTGATGGAGAAAATGCAGACAAGCAGTGCGCTGACAGAACCACAGCTGAATTTTTTAATTGATAAAGCGCTTGAAACCAACGACAAGGAGTGGTTCTTGGAGCTTTCTAACGCTTTGAAAAACTTCAATAAACATACTGCGAAAAATCTTTCGAGCGAATTTATTGAATTTTCAATAGAAAAGTAACACGGATTTTGTAAAAACTTTCCGTATATGATATGAGTGTATAGGTGAAAGACTTGAAAAAGATCACAGTTAAACTAAAGGAATTGCTGGGAGCGGAAGGAGATTCCAACGAAGGGATGATTGCACTGAAGATATCAAGGAATATTAATGTGACGGTGCAAGGGAGGCCTTTCAAGAGCGAATCGGATAGGGAGCTATATTTTGAAGCATTACCTGAAGAAGGAACAGCTAAGAATCATGCAGAAATCGTCCTGCTTCATAAGGAGGTTCCTGAATTTACTTTGGCTTTAGGGAAGAATGACATTCCCATATCAGCAATTCCTAACCACTGGCTGTTTGCAGAGCCTGCCATTAAATACTTACATGTCCAGACATTTGAAAAGCCTGAATCCTTTGCAAAAAGGCTGGCTGAAGCTATAAAGTTTTGAAGTTAAGAATATCAAATACTCTTAGTACTTATAGGATTATAGATTAGAAGGAAAGGGCAGTCCGGTTTTTACCTGGCTGCTCTTTTTCGCTTGCCAAATAAGAGGCTCAAACTAAGGTCACTTTATTCAAGTATCATTGAATTACGTTTCTTCTGCAAATGCCAAGTAAGGCTGCTCTGTTAGATTTTTATAATTGACTTTTCTTTAAAAATTGTTAATTTACAAACAGGATGCTCCCGAAAAAATGTTTGCAAACTGGATACTAAGGGGGTTTTCTCTTAAGAAGGAATGCAGCACTTTTTCTTTCTTGCTAACCAGGACATTTCAATCGTTATAGCCTTATGTTTCGATGTCCAAATTTAAAAGCAACAAAGTTTACAGAAATTTGTAAAAGAGTTTTAGAGTTGGATTGCCTTAAGGCGAGGGACTCGTCTGAAAAATTTATACATTGAAGTAAGTAATTCCAATGTACCAAGCTATCTGGCGGTTACTATATAGTAAATCTTATAGTAAGCTTAATGAGAGTAAGTGAGAATATGTTTTACATTTAAACTGCCGGATAGGGGAGAAGAAAATTTGTCTATTCATAAATATACCGGTTTGATTATGGCTATCTTGTTTGTGTCATTAACAGGGTGCAGCCTCCACCAATCCTACCACACTGCTCAAGATTCATCACTGACAGTGGAAGAAACAATCGTTGAAGAGGAAGGAGGAGAGGTTACCACACAAGGCTATATTATAGGACAACCTATATCCAATAGTACCATTATGGAAGAGGAATTTACGAATGACTACGCTTTGGCTATAGCTGACTCAAAAGAAGAAAATGACATCGGAAAAATGATCTTTGTCCAAATAACTGACAACTATCGTAATTCCTATGGCTTACAGAGTAACCCTTTATTAATGGGTAAAAAATAATAGTAACTGGACAGCGTGAAAGCTATTTCGCCCATCCCGGTATTAAATCCATCTCTTCTATTGAAGTTAAGTCAACCGATGAAGAGACGGATAGAGGAGAAGATGAGAAAGAAGAGCCTGAACCACCTGAAATAATTGATCCTTATTATGAATCCGCTTCTGGTAAGACAGGAAGGGAATTAAAGACTGCGCTGCACGAGATTATTGATGACCACAGAACCCTTTCTTATGATGAGGTCTGGGAGGCACTGAGGGAAACGGATGAAGACCCTGACAATCCAGAAAATGTGCTTTTATTTTATACAGGCCGTTCACAATCAAAACTTTTGAATGGGGGAGGTTCTGATGAGTGGAATCGTGAGCATGTATGGGCGAAGTCTCATGGAGGGTTTGGAACTGCTAAAGGAGAGGGAACTGATTTACATCATTTGCGCCCGACAGATACAACGGTTAATTCTTCAAGGAGCAATCTCGATTTCGATAACGGAGGTATTCCGCATAAAGAAGCCAAAGGAAATTTCTCTGATACCGATTCATGGGAGCCGAGGGATGAAGTGAAAGGCGATACTGCACGGATGTTGTTTTATATGGCCCTGAGGTATGAAGGAGATGAAGGTGAACTGGACCTAGAATTGAATGACAAAGTTGAGAATGGCTCCAATCCTTTTCATGGAAAGGTGTCGGTGTTATTGGAATGGCATAGCATGGACCCGGTAGATGAAAGGGAGAGGAGAAGAAATAATCTCATATTTGAAGAATATCAAGGAAATAGGAATCCGTTTATCGATCACCCGGAATGGGCGGAGATGATTTGGTGAGGCCTTTGGTGAGTATATTGGGCAAATTAAAAGGACAGTTTTCGCTGTCCTTTTTCTTGAGTTTCATTAATTCTCTCTCCAAGACCGGATTTCCCCTTTACGTCTCTTTAAGTCCATATTTCCTATCGCACTGCTTCCGCATTTCTTCTCAATTGTCATGAGGAGCTCAACCCAGGATTCTGAGAATGGAAGAAATGGAACGGGACATACCTTAGAATATGAACCCTTTACAGCTAGGATTTCCATGATGGGAGATCCGCTCATTTTCCCTTTTCTGACTTGTCGGATATGCTCAAAGTCGATCTTATGGCGTGTGATGCCGATCACCTTCAGGATGAATTGTTTCTCGGTGATAATGATCCGCTGGCTTTTAATTGCAAAATAAATAAGTGAACATACCAATATATATAGCAGGCTATGCAGCAAGAAAAAGGCCCATTGGGCAAGTGTTTCATGAAGAATAAGGCTAAAGGCGCTGCCGCCAGCCAAAAGAATAATATAAACGACGGCCATCAGCCTGATGACACCTTTGGTTTCAGGGAAATAAACTTTTACCACCCGCAATAGAGTCACACCTTTATTAAGAAGTTATCCATGGCGCCTGCAAATAAGATAGCTGAAAAAATGACCTTAGTTACTATTCTTCAAAGCAAATAGAACGTGCTAGTGGCTAAAAGGTATTTAATGTACCATAACCCATCGACAGATCTACAAACATGAATTCCAAAAAAATAATCACTAATTTTTTACATTTTATAATTATACTGAATCATAGTCTATAGAGAATATGATTCAAGGTGTGTCTAAAATGGTAACGTTAGTGGTTGAATTAATGTTCAAAAGAATAACCTGCAAATGAACTGCATGCAAAAAGAGGCTGGGACATAAGTTGAAAACTAGTCGATGTAAGTTATAATAATCGAAAATAAAACCGCCTGAAATCAAGGTTATATACTTGACTTCAGGCGGTTTTTACATTTTATTTATCTCTATTAAAACAGATTACTTTTCAGGTTATTTACCGCTTTTCCTGAACGTAGACGGATTGAAGCGGAAGGTGTGCGGCCTCCTGCGGGACTAGCGGGACAGGTGAGACCCCACAGGCAAAGCCGAGGAGGCTCACCGCCCGCCCCGCGGAGTCGTGCACCTGGAGCGGAAATCCATTCTTTTTACTCAGCCACAATCTTTGCGAAGAGAGCCTTTTAATAAGGTTTTGTCCCAGACTCTTTTCAAATATTCTTATTCAATGTGTGTCCACTTATAAGAGTAGTCAGCACCGAATGAGTGGCGATAAAGATCCTTGACATACTCTCTTTGCAGGTAAGCAGAGCCATCTTGGAACATTGGGCTGATTGCTTGTTCTTCTAAAAGGATTTGCTCAGCTTCCAACAAAGCTTCCCAACGTTTTTCTGGGTCATCCAGCAAAGTTGTTTGAGCATCTTCGATTAATTGATCGTACTTTTCATTAGAGAAGCCTGTTTGGTTATAAGAGCTTCCAGTTATGAACATATCCAGGAAAGTCATCGGGTCTGGATAGTCTGGACCCCAGCCGGCATATGAGAAGTCATAATCTCCTCTTTGCTCAACTTCAAGCTTCTGGGCAAATGGCTGTTGAGAAATTGAGATTGTCAGGCCATCAAGAGTGTTCTCAAGCTGCTCTTTCAAGTATTCACCGACTTTACGGGAATTTTCACTGTCATAGTTCAACAACTCAAGTGAAGCTGTTTCAATACCTAGTTCTTCTTTAGCAGTATTCCAAAGCTTTGCTGCTTCTTCTGGATTGAATTCACCAAGCTTTCCATTAGTGTCGCGGAAATCTTCGCCATCCGGTCCAGTTACGAAATCGTCTGGGACAAGGTAGTAGGCTGGAATGGAACCATCATTAAGAAGAACTTCTACCAGACCTTCTTTATCCCACGCCATATCGAAAGCTTTACGGGCATTTTTATTAGACAGTACCTCATTCTCCTGGTTAAGACGAAGGAAGAAAGTTGAAGTGCGAAGCTGTGTATTGAAGTTAGGATCTTCCTGATAAGTATCTACATACTGTTCAGACAATACAGCGACGTCCGTCTCATTCGTTTCGTAAAGGTTCACACGAGTTGACGTATCTTTTACAATATTGAAATTGATTTCTTCAAGTTTAACTACATCCGCTTCCCAGTAATCAGTATTCTTCTTCATTTGGAAGCTTTGTTCATGTTTCCAATCGGATAATACGAATGGACCATTATAAATCGCTGTATCCGCTTCAAGACCATACTGATCTCCTTGCTCTTCAACAAATGCCTGATTCTGAGGAAGGAATGTGGCAAATGTAAGCAACGATTTAAAGTATGGGACAATTGTTTCTAGTTCCAATTGAAGTGTCTTATCATCAAGTGCTTTGATTCCGGCTTCTTCAAGAGGAAGCTCGCCATTGTTAACTTTTTCAGCATTCTTGATGTCAAACATGATATAGGCATATTCAGATGCATTATCAGGATCTAAAGCTTTTTTCCAGGCATATTCAAAATCCTTGGCTGTCACAGGCTCGCCGTTAGACCATTTAGCATCACGTATTTTGAAAGTATAAGTTTTACCATCCTCAGAAACTTCTGGTTCTTCAGCAGCCATACCTAGAACAGGCTCGTCACCTTCACCTAAGCGGTATAGACCTTCGAAGACGTTATTCATAACGTTAAAGGAAACAGAATCTGTTCCCAGTGTGGAATCCAATGATGGGATTTCTGAACTTTCCAGCAAGTTAAGAACTTGCTCATCTTTACCGCTGCCAGTATCGGCAGTGTCATTGTCGTTGTTGTTACCGCCGCCGCATGCTGTTAGAAAAGCACTTAAAACAAGCAGGATAGACAGTAAAATTATTGACTGTTTCTTCATGTAAACGCAACCACCTATCTGTTTTATTGTATGTATCCCCTTTCTTAGGGAACAGTTTCCATGTTAATCAAAAATTTTTACAAATGCAACAATTAAATCTTATATCAAAATAGTTATTAAATTGACAAGTTTGTCAAAATGAACAATATTTTGAACATTATTAAGATTAAAAATGTTATCTTGATATAAGATTTTTAACTGTGAAAGGGTTAAGAAAAGTTTGCCCGATCATTAATTATTTATGCGAAAACATTTAAATGATCAGGTCAATACAATAGATTTTCTGAAAAAAAGAAGGATAGGTTATTCCTCTTTAACGTCAGCCTCCCTGCAGACTGAGAGACTGAGAATTAACACTTCAATAACAGAATAATTCAGTATTGTTCTAAGGTGTTAGAGAATTCAAACAGGTTGAATTATTCCAACTGTCTGCCTGAACAGCGGATTGTAAATAAACGATTTATTACCATGTAAAAAATTAAATTGAGCATTTGACTAATTGACAGATTCTTGAGATTGTTATATAGTTAATTTACAAGTTGAATAGTTTCTCCTTAAAGGGGAGTAGCTTTTACAGCAAAGTCGTCATTTCAGAGTGAAAACTCTCGGCTTTGTTGGCAGCAGAAATGTTGTTAGCAAGACCTTTACCTCGTTGGTACAGGTCTTTATTTACGTTTATAAAGCCTTTACCACATAGTTGGTAAAGGCTTTTTTTGTTGAAAAAAAGGCTTGGAGATACATTGACGATGATTGGATGAAGGGAGTGAGCTTTATGAAAAAAGGTCAACAAACAATAGAAGAGCTTGTGAAAAGGAATAAAGAAGAGCTGCTAAAAGATAAAGTGAAGATTGAAAAAATTGAATTGCGTATTGAAGAAAAGTACATGAAGAATTAAAACAATGATTTTATGGAGGCGAATGGATTGCTTTTAAGGAAATATATGTCTTTGTTGGGGATTGGTGCAGCAAAAATTGACTTGCAGCTCCCCAAAGAAGAATATTGTCCCGGCGAAGTTGTTAAGGGAGTATTTAATATTGAAGGAGGCACGGTGGACCAAAGGATAAACAGAATTGAATGTGAGTTAGTCAGGATTGACAAGCTTGCTAAAGTAGAAAGTTTGATTGATTCAGCAACCATCTTAACTTCTACTGTAATTTATGCTGAAGAGAAATCTCCGAGGAACTTCACATTTAAGATACCTGAGAATCTCTCTCCTTCAACAAAAACAAATTTTTATCAGTTTAAAACCAGGCTTTCGTTTAAGGAAGGCATTGAAAGTAAAGACCAGGATGTTATAACAATCAGTCAAATGCGCGGCTGTTAAGAAGACAGAGGAGGAGATAATAAATGGAATGGGCTTTAATAATGGAGTATTTATGGGTTTTGCTGCTGCTAATAGGAATTGAGGGTCTTCTTGCAGCAGACAATGCATTGGTGCTGGCAATAATGGTTAAACACCTGCCTGAGGAGCAGCGGAAGAAGGCATTGTTTTATGGATTAGCAGGAGCTTTTGTATTCAGATTCGGTTCCCTTTTCGCTATCAGTTTCCTCGTGAATGTGTGGCAGGTTCAAGCAATTGGGGCTCTTTATCTTCTATTTATTGCTGGTAATCATATTTTCAGGAAGCTTGTCGTTCAGAAACAGAACGACGGAGCATCAGCTAAAAAAGAAAAGAAGCCTTCAGGGTTTTGGTCAACCGTCTTTAAAGTTGAACTTGCCGACATAGCGTTTGCTGTGGATTCAATTTTGGCAGCGGTAGCCCTTGCTATTGTGCTTCCGGATACACCTCTCCCGCAGATAGGGGGCTTAGATGGCGGGAAATTCCTTGTCATCTTTGCAGGAGGGTTAATTGGTTTGATCATAATGAGATTTGCAGCTGGATTCTTCGTAAAATTGCTCCACAGGAAACCTGGGCTCGAAATTGCTGCTTTCTTGATTGTTGGATGGGTGGGCGTTAAGTTAACCGTGTACACCCTGTCACACCCTGCTTTAGGAGTGCTGAGCGAAAGTTTTGCTAAATCACCAGAATGGAAGATTACCTTTTATGCAGTACTGCTTCTCATTGCAGCGGGAGGATGGTTTCTTTCTAAAGAAAAAGAGCCGGCAGAGAATACAAGCCTGGCAAAAAACATAGAGGTTGAGAGGTAAAGTAAAAGACCGGCAGTTAAATTCGTGGTCACTGAAAAAGTCAAATAATAAGTAAAAATGCAATCGTTCACTCCAAAGGTCTTGATTTCCGTTACAGGTGTGCGACTCCGCGGGGCGGGCGGTGAGCCTCCTCGGCTTCGCCTGCGGGGTTACGTTCCAGTGGGTACGTAACCTTGGTCTCACCTGTCCCGCTAGTCCCGCAGGAGGTCGCTCACCTTCCACTCCAATCAACGAGGAGAAAAAAGCCGTCTTTCATTCCTTTAATAGGGTGAAGAGACGGCTTTTACTTACTTTATGATTCAAAATAATATTTTTGAAATCTGAAGATTTTCAGTGGCTGCCCAAATTCTGCCGGTCTTTTAGTATACTGAAAGCTAAATGCCTACAGATTTACGTAAGTCGATCTTTTTCTCATTGTCTTTTATTACCAAGATGGCTAATCTGGTTCTATCGCCGAAAGTGGTGGTCCTATCTACGAAATGAAATTTCTATCTACGCAGTAGGGCTCCTATCGACTAAACTGTCCGTTCTATTAACGAACCAGAGTAGTTGACCGGGTGTTCGCTGATTACAATCGTAAGTTAGGTGATTTTGTCTCTTACTCGGGATCGCTGACTTTAACCAGCTGCTTTCCTAGATTATTCCCTTGGAACAAGCCGAGAAATGCGTCAGGGATATTTTCAAAGCCGTCTGTGATGGTTTCTTCGTAAGAAAGTTTTCCTTCCGATAACCATTTCCCCAATTGAGAAGCACCTTCTTTAAAGCGGTCTGCATAGTCGTTGACTACATAACCTTTCATAAGGGCACTTGATTTAATGAGAATGGTCTGGACACGGTTTCCGATATCACCTTCTGTGCTGTTATAAGCTGAAATAGCACCGCAAACCGGGACACGGGCAAATTTATTGAGAAGGCTGAGTGCGGCATCGCCTATTTCACCGCCGACATTCTCAAAATATACATCGATTCCATTTGGGCAGGCTTCTTTCAATGCTTCCTTGATATTTCCACACGATTTATAGTTGATAGCTTTATCGAACCCGAGTTTTTCAGTCAAATAATTAACCTTTTCATCGGAACCTGCAATCCCTACAACATAGGCTCCTTTAATCTTGGCAATTTGTCCTGCCGCAGAACCGACTGCCCCCGCAGCCCCGGATATGACTACTGTTTCACCTTCTTTAGGCTGGCCAATATCGGTCAAGCCGAAATAGGCAGTCAGACCAGTCATTCCAAGGATGCCAAGGTAAGAGGATAACGGGGCTATTGAAGCATCCACTTTTCGAACATCATTTTCGGAAACGACACAGTATTCCTGCCAAGGGAGCATTCCAATTACATAATCTCCTTCAGAAAATCGGCTTGAAGTGGATTTAACAACCTGTGAAATAACTCCTCCCTCAATTGGTTCTCCCAATTTGAAAGGTTCAACGTACGACTTGGCATCAGACATCCTTCCTCTCATATAAGGGTCTACTGAAAGGTAGATCGTTTTCAAGAGTACTTGGTTTTCTCCAAGTACAGGGACAGGGATTTCCTCATATTGAAAGTCGTTCCTTTCCGGTTTTCCATGCGGGCGTGACGCTAAGCTGACACTTCTGCTTTTTTCGGGGATCATATTAACTCCTCCTCAATAATTAGTATCTTCATATGTAAGTTAGCATATGAAAGAGACCTTTTGAAAAGGTATTGCTCATAATCGTTAAAAATGATACCGAAAGAAGGGATTCATCTAAGAATAGTATATAAGGTTTCTTCAGGCAGCCATAGGTTCTTCCAAACCAAGGGGTGAAAATAATAAATTTCGCTAATGGAGCAAGTTGGGGGAGTGAGGCAAATAATGAATGGTAAACTTGTGGAGGCGGCAAGGGAGGAAATAGAAACAATCCGGAATCTTATGCAGTTTTACTTCTATGATTTTTCTGAGTTTAATCGTGCGGATGCTTTCAACGACGGAAGGTTTAGAGAATACCCCTGTCTGGATCATTACTGGAGAGAGGAAGGCAGATTTTCAATGATCTGAAGTATGAGAATAAGGATGCAGGATTTGTTTTCGTGAGGTACATACAAGAAGGAGATAAGAAATTCTTCACGGTTGCGGAATTTTTTTCTTGAAAAATCATCGGCGTTGATGACAGAACTCCAATTGTTCAATATGTTCAAAGGGGATTGGGAGGTTTCACAGATTAAGGGGGATCAACCGGCGAATAAATTTGGGAGGTCAGTTATTGAAACGTATAAAAAGGGGCTTGGACTAAGTTTGAAGTTGAAGGCAGGTCGATTCAGCAGTACATTTTCAGATAAAAGGAGAGAGAATTTGAAATGAAAATCATTCAGCAATGGAATCAGGAAGATAGTGACTTTATTAGAAAAAAAGTGATAGAGCATAACATGGACATTATAAGTGATGAAGTGAAAACACCGCTTGAAAATGTAAGCTATATTATCAGAAATGAGCAGGAGGAGATTATAGGAGGAATAACAGGCACCTTATTCTGGGGCCACTGTCATATCGATTTCTTGTGGGTCGCTCAAAACTGCAGGAAGCAGGGGTTTGGGAAAGAGTTGATAAGGAAGATGGAGAACCTGGCGAAAGATAAAGGGTGATACTTAATAGTGCTGGATACGTTCAGTTTTCAGGCTCCTGAATTTTACAGAAGATTGGGATATAAAGTTATTGGAAAAGTGGAAGACTTCCCCAAGGGTGAGCGGCAATTCTTTCTTGAGAAGCGGCTGGAGATGTGAATCAGAAATTCTTTAAAGGATAATTTCCTGACAATAGCATAACCTAAGGTTGTTCAGGAGGTGAATTCATGTCCGATCAAGATAGACAAAATCATAAAGATACAATCACAAACAATATTAAAGATGGAGCGGGCGCCCTATTCCATGCCACTCACAAAGCTCTGGAAGCTACTGAAAATACAGCTATGGGAGCCGTTGATGTGACATCAAAAACAATCAAGAATGTAACTGGAAACAATGATAGCCACGAATAAAAAACGCCGGGATGGCGTTTTTATTTTGTCTGGGTCAGTTTCAAAAAATCGGTGATCTGCCAGGTATGATGTTTGTCATGATCAACAAATTCATGCATCAGATATGTGAGGCTGTACCGCGTTTTGGTATTTGGACAATGAGTCAGACCGTTTAATGTAATAGGCTCATCCAGCATAATCTTAAATTTTTCAGTTTCCAGCTCTTTTATCAATTGTCCCCTTAGTAAAATGGACTGTTGAAGGAGGTCTTCAATACTGACTGTTTTTGAATACTCCTGAGATTCAGCATTGTATTCATTATGAGAAGGAAAACTCACCTCTTTTTTGGCAACAGCGGATGGCAGTACTTCTTCTAAAAGATATAGATCCCAGCGGTACATATGAGTGATGATTTGTTTGATGGACCAGCTCCCCTCAGCTATTGATATTTCAGCATGATTCTCATTTGGTGATACAACCTCTTTAAGAAAATCATTATATTCCCTCAATGATTCTGATAATGCTTCATAATTTTCCAATGTATGTTCTCCTTTATAAGGTTTTTTACTACAGCTTGAGCCAGCGGTTTTCTATGCCTTTTTCGACCCACTCCTCAATTTGGCTGTAGATAGACGGAGAAACCTCCCGGATCCATTCATTTCGTTTCAAAACCTGGTGAGAGTGGATGCCATGCTCCTTCCATGAAACGCCGGACGTGGCAATATTCAGCATCAAAGGCTGGATGTGATCAATAATGTGAGCAAAAATTGACTCTGGGGATTGGAAGTCCTCATATTCTTCCCAAATGCTTCTGTAGTCGTCTCTGATTTCTGAAGGCAGCAAGCCGTACAGCCTGTCAGCAGCAAGATTTTCCCGGTGCACTTTATCCTTGTACCCTTCTTCATCAAATGCATATGTATCTCCGGCATCTATTTCGACGATATCATGAAGCAGCAGCATTTTGACACTTTTGAATAACTCGACTTCTTCTTTAAGTTCATAAACTTCCCAGAGAGTCATGGCCATCATGGCAACATGCCAGGAATGCTCGGCAGTATTCTCGTTTCTGGTCGCATCAGAAATGTAGGTTCTTCTAATTACTCTTTTTAGCTTGTCAATTTCCAGCCAAAAATTAAAACATTGTTTCATTATCCATTCTCCTTAAGTGTCTGATCAAGTGCATATGGAAATTTTATCATAAAAAGTAAATCAAGATAACAGGGGTTATTCTTAATGAATTTTCATCATACTAAAAGAAGGGCCCAATGAGGAGACTGAATCTGGGAGCAATAGATTGAAATGGATTTGTCTTTGAAACTGAATTCAGTGTTAGTACTCAAAAGGGGCTGTCCAGGTATATAAGTATGGGACTTTTTTAGAAGAGTTCAGATTCTAGTTCATAGGTGAGTTTCCTCTACATAATCAAATTGAGGAACATGTTACCAAATACTGTTTTTCATATCAGAAAAAAATTATGACAGACAAAGAAGGGATGGATTATTATGAACTTAGAGTGGTTTGACAGAGTTAGCGGTGAACTTCAAGATCATCTTGAATCAATTTGTGAGAAATATGACCGCGTTGGTCAAATGAATATAGATCGAGGGGCTAAGCATCCCCGGATAGAATTCTATGTAGAGACGGAAGATGGAGAAAGAGACTACTTCTGTTCTTTGCTTTTCGATCCCTACAATGAGGAATTTTACATGGAATCCTATGATGTCGATTATGGACAGAGTCTGAAAATTATTCTTCCTGATATTGAAGACCTGATTGATGCCGTACATGAAAGTCTTCATGACTATTTAAATATGGAAGAATTTGATTACTGTGATAAAACCGATGAATATGATAATCATATTGATTATATTGTGGATGATGAAGATGAAGAAGGTCCTGTACATTATGTAGTTGATGACCATGATTATGATTACGAAGAGCAGGCAGAAGGAGATGATATTCTCGAAGAGGTCGATGTGGAATGGGAAACACCAGAGGTCACTGCCTTTATTCACGGTGATGAAGTGGAAGTCACGTATCAGTTTGGAATCATCAAGGAAACAGGTGATGGTGTTTTGAGAAGATTGAATAGAATCCTGACAGAGGACGACCAACTGATAAAGGATGAATCTCATTTCATTTTCAGTAAGGAAGAAGCAAATACCATTATAGCAATGATCGCCAGCCACAGCGATAAGCTGCGGGAATTCAACTTTGAATAATTGAAACTGTTTCCTTGGTGCAGGGAATTATAAATTGTAATTAGCGACGAAGAGAGTTGTCATCTTTTCATCTAACACACTCGTAAATTATAACAGCTTATCCGGTTTACTATAGAGGCACAGACCTTTAAAGAACATATGTAAACGCACTTGAATTCACTTTAGAATTCACAGTGCGTTTGTTATTTACTGATCAACTTTTCGCAAATTCTTATCGCTTTTTTGATTCCACATAGCCCAAGTCACGGACGTTAAATAATTAGTTGAGAGTGTGTGGGGGAGGGACACCAGGAAGCCTTTTTCCCCTTTTAATGGCACTCACGACTTCCACGAGTGCCACCAGGAAACCTTTTTTCCTTTTAGTGGCACTCACGACTTCCATGAGTGCCACCAGGAAACCTTTTTCCTTTTAGTGGCACTCACGACTTCCACGAGTACCACCAGGAAGCCTTTTTCCCCTTTTAATGGCACTCACGACTTCCACGAGTGCCACCAGAAAGGCTTTTTCCTTTTAATGGCACTCACCACTCCCACGAGTGCCACCAGAAAGGCTTTTTCCTTTTAGTGGCACTTACCACTCCCACGAGGGCCACCAGAAAGGTTTTTTCCTTTTAAGTTGGCACTCACGACTTCCATGAGTGCCACCAGAAAGGCTTTTTCCTTTTTAGTGGCACTCAAAGCAGATGGAATTAGAAATAAATGCCGTTGGTTTAGTGGTGCAATTTGATCGCCCGCTTCCAGCTTTCATTAAAGAAAAAAGTAGTGTCTGATCAGAACATAATCTGAACCGGACACTACTGCTTAAGTGAGTAATTCGACAAGCGAAGCTCATCTGTTTCTCAAGCTTCTACTCTATTGATAAAATGCCGCTTTCACCTTGAATGACCTGTCCTTGTTTCTTGACAGACAATTTTGTCAGGTTTGTAAAAAGAACCGGTGTAACAATGGAGGTAGCTGATTTTTCGATGAAGTCTAGATCGAATTTCAGATAATTGTAATTTATCACCCTTAATTAAGCAACCTATTATATATAATATATGGAGACTCAAAGCAGTCCAAGAAAATAAGATTTATAGTAAACTTTAGTTAAGAAGGATAGGAGTGTGTTTTATGAAATCTTTGCACTTTACCATGAGGCAAGTGCTGGCTATTATAGTGGTTACATTATCAGGAGTTTTGCTTTCTGTCAGTCTGGGCATTCCTCTTTTCTTCGGGTTCCTGCCTGGTTATAGCACCCTGGCAATACTGGTTGTTCTAAAAGGGGCGCCTGTTAAGCAAGTGCTTAGCATATCTTGGAACGGAGTCAAGAAGACAAGAGGGGTTATTTATATCCTGCTTCTCGTCAGCTTTCTTCTTCCATCATGGTATATTTCCGGTGCGATTCAACAGCTTGTCTCCTTGGCTCTTTATTTAATCACACCGGAACATTTTTATTTTCTTTCTTTCCTGATTTCTCTGGTTTTTTCAATGATTCTTGGCACTTCGGTAGGAACGTTAAGTGCTGTCGGCATCCCTATCATGAGCAGTGCGCTTACGCTTGATCTTGCACCTGCCATAACTGCGGGTGCGCTGGTTTCAGGTGCATTTGTAGGAGACAGGACTTCTCCATTTTCAAGCTCTCATCAGCTTCTTTCACATACAGTGGAAGTCGGGGCAGGTAAGCAATTTGTTAAATTCCTTCCTACTACGATAGCTGCCATAACCATTTGCGCAGTTTTTTATATGGTGATGGATTCGGAAAGGCATTACGGGACAACTGTTTTTATCAATGAGGTGTTCGACCGGGAAACTATTTCAATGATCAAATTTCTTCCCCCTTTTATCCTGCTCGCTTTTGTAGTGCTGAGGGTCAACATTCTGTATGCGTTCATAGGCAGTGTACTAACGGCCAGTTTCATTGCTTTGTTGGACGGGATAAGGATCGGCTCAATCCTGAAAGCACTTTGGTTTGGAGCCGATGAGATTGGAGGGGGACTCTCCAGTATGTATTTCCTGCTGTTATTTTTAGCATTGGCTGGTGCGTATAATGGAATAATGGAAGGATACCGGATCATTCAGCCGCTCCTTGACCGATGGCTGAGAGAATCAAAGGGACTCTTCTATGATTCCTTCAAAACAATATTGGCTACATTAGTTATTTCATTGATTTCGGCAAACCAGACTCTGCCTATCATTTTAACCGGCCGGTCTTTCCTGAGCCATTGGGGCAACAGGTATAATAAGTCGGAATTAGCAAGAGTCATGGGGGATTCCACAATGCTGTTTCCGGGGATGATTCCCTGGAGTGTACTCGCTATCATGTGCAGCACGATCTTAGGAGTGCCAATCCTTTCATATCTTCCGTATGCTGTGTTTTTGTGGATTTTGCCTATATTGACCATGCTGCTTTCCATCTTCAAGCAAAGCAGGACTGTCAATAAACTCGAAGCGGAATCTTCAAATTAAACTAATTCCTGGTGCTGTCCTTCAAACGAAATAATGCGTTTGAACCTTGACACGAAAGCATTATAGGTATCTTTTTTGAGGGTGTTAGGTTATTATAAAATGGTAAACGCTGCAGAAGGGAGTAAGACTATATGCACTTGAACAAAGAATTGCATGAGTTTTTCTTGAATCGTACAAAAGAAATGAGTGAAGAATGGTATCAAACCATTAATAAAAAAGAATCCTCTGGTATTTATGTTACCACCGACCAGGACTCTGTTAAAAAATTGAAGGAGCAAAATTATGAGTTCTACTTACATATGGCAAACCTCTTTCTTGAAGAAAGAGACGCGTTCTTTGATGAATTTAATAAGTGGATACATAAAATAGCAAATGATTCTGCGCACATAGATACACCGATTCATTATGTAATCAGAGAATTCTTAAGAGTGAGAGATCAATACTTCTCATATATCAACAGATTTGCAAAAGAAAACGACAAAGAAATTGAACAACAGAGAATTGATCAATGGAAAGATCTTATCCAAGACGTATTTGATTATGTCGTTCTTCAATTTGTCGAAGGCACTCATAACGCTTCCTTGAAACAACTAAAAGCTCAGCAGGAAATGATTAATGAGCTTAGTTCACCTATTATCTCAATCAGCTCCGATACTGCCTTGCTTCCGCTTGTGGGAGACATTGATACAGCCAGAGCCAAAGTGATATTGGAAAATACGCTTCAGCAATGCACAGCAAAGGAAGTCGATCAACTTTTTATTGATCTTTCAGGTGTCGTCATAATAGATACGATGGTAGCACATGAAATTTTCCAGCTGATAGATGCACTTAACCTGATCGGTGTCAAAACGACCCTTTCCGGAATCCGGCCAGAGATAGCTGTAACAGCTGTCCAGCTGGGCATTCCTCTGGACAGGATTTCAATTGAATCCACACTTTCGAATTCAATAGCTAAGCACGTGGTTTCTCTATCCAAGAAATAAAAAACAGCCCCGAACAAAAAGTTTTACTTGTTCCGGGCTGTTTTCTTTGTAATTCAAAAAGGAAGTGTCATCTGTTTAATCATTGGAGGGAGGCTCTTAACTCAATCCAAGTATTCTTTTGGGTTATCTCGTTTAGACTGCCTCAACATGAATCTGATTTTTTAACTTTGGCTCTTTTCGTAAACTTTGTTGCTGTTTTATATTAACTTCTTAAGGTAACGGCATTATATTCTGCTAAGTCAAATGAAATGAGCTGCTCCTCGCTTAGAGTGAATAACTCTTAGTGTCAGGAGGGTGATACTGCCGAATGAAAAATTGATGCGAAAACAGTTTTTTTAATAGGATTTTTCTAATTAATTGCAGATTTAGAATTCAATTTCACCCCCCTTTTTTCGTAGGAGGATTGAAGCGGAAGGCGTATGATCTCCTGCGGTACTAGCGGGACAGGTGAGACCAAGGTTACGTACCCACTGGAACGTAACCCCGCAGACGAATCCAGCTCCAGCGGCCAGCACCTAGCGGATTTCGGTCTCCTTCCTTGCGATAAGTCATCATCAACTCACGTTGTTCGTTGTGATTCCTTTATCTCATGCAGGAGCCCTACAATCCGTACGGTGCTGAACGGCCGCTTCCGCTTTATATGAAGGCCGAGGAGGCTCACCGCCCGCCCCGCGGAGTCGTCCGCCTGGAGCGGAAATCCATTTCGTTTAATTCAGCCACAATCTTTGCGAAAACAGCCTTAACTTTTGAGCACCGCTTACACTGTAGTGTTACATCATTAAAATGTTGAGAATTCAGCATTCCTTTAGTACAATCTACGAATAGAGAATGCGAAGAGTGGTGTTCAAATGAAGAAAATCATAGTAATTGGCGGAGGAATTCTTGGCGCATCAGCAGCCTATCATCTGGCAAAACAAGGAGCAGAAGTTCTCATAATGGACAAAGGGCACAGAGGTCAGGCTACAGATGCTGCTGCCGGAATAGTTTGTCCTTGGCTGTCACAAAGGCGTAATAAAGCTTGGTACAGACTTGTCAAAGGAGGTGCCCGTTATTATCCTGATCTTATTAAACAGCTTGAAGAGGATGGAGAGACGGATACCGGGTATAAACAGGTTGGGGCTTTAAGCCTTCATCAAGATAGAGCTAAATTAGTTAAGATGGCTGAACGAGCCATAAAGAGGCGTGAAGATGCTCCGGAAATTGGAGAAGTTCGTGTCCTGTCCGAGGCAGAGACTCAAAAGCTGTTCCCCATTCTATCCGAAGAGTACGGTTCCGTGTATGTGAGCGGAGGTGCACGAGTCAATGGCAGGGCACTCCGAAATGCGTTACTGAGCGGAGCGGAAAAGCATGGAGCCCGCCTGCTGCATGGCCAGGCTTCCCTCCTTTTTGAAGGTGAAAAGGTCTATGGTGCCGCACTTGAGGGTGAACGTTATCTGGCGGATGAAGTCATCCTTACAGGAGGGGCTTGGAGTGCCGACCTTCTAAAACCTTTGGAGCTGAAGCTGAATGTGACGTTTCAAAAAGCACAGATTGTACATTTGCGAATGAGCGGAGTCCAGACAGAAGACTGGCCGGTTGTCATGCCGCCAAACAATCAATACTTGCTTAGTTTTGAGGATGGAAGAATTGTAGCTGGAGCCACACACGAAGATGATACCGGCTATGACGTTCGTCCAACTGCTGGAGGAATTCATGAAATATTGGACAAAGCCATTAAGGTTGCACCTGAAATCTTTAATGGCGAAATAATTGAAACAAGAGTTGGTTTCCGGCCATTTACACCAGGATTCCTTCCCATAATCGGAAGGCCGGCCGGACTTGAAGGCATCTTGATTGCCAATGGACTTGGAGCTTCAGGGTTGACAAGCGGACCGTACCTGGGTGCAGAGCTGGCCAGACTGGCATTGGACATGGAGACGGAATTGGATTTAAAAGATTATCCCGTTCATGGTGCCATGACTGATTAACAATTTTACTACTAAGGCGGGTGAAATCACTTATGGTTTCACCCCTTTTTTATCAAGTTGAAATGAACTATTGCACATAAAAAGGGAGATTTTGATTTAAACTAAGAGAAATATTGATATGGCAGGTTTTGTAATGAGTATGATTATCTTATTTATATATATTCTAGCAGGAATTAAATTCGGTGAATGGTCCGAGTTTGAAAAGTATTATCCTACTTTGCTTTATTTAATCATAGGTGATTTGCTGGCACAGTTTCTCTTATATGAACACTCTCTATGGATGTTTCACCCCATTGATCCCATCGGTAAATTCTTTCATTTGAATCATACTTTTATTGCTTTATTAAAGATGGCGGTACATTACACTGTGACAATCGCCATTTTTATTGGAAGGCTGCCAAAAGGTTTAGGCGGGCAGGTTTTCAGTGTGCTGATGTGGACAGCGATTTATGGAGTGAATGAATTCATAACTAATTTTTTCGGCGGCTTAACTTACCATAGAGGCTGGCATTTTGGTTGGGATATAGCCTTCAATTTAATCATGTTTACAATGCTGATCATACATTACAAAAGGCCTTTGGCTGCTTGGATTCTGACTGGCCCGATTATCATTACACTCTGGATGATTTTTGATATCCCTTTAAGTGTGCTGAAGGAATAAGGAGAGATGGTATCCACTTTTCTTCAATAGGATGTCTGCCTAGAGATTAAGGCATCCAGCCCAATACAATTATTAAGGTACTATTTCGCCAAAATAATGGTTTAGTTTAATGCAATCACATTATCAATGTTATAGGAATGCAAAGCGGTCAGTGGCGAAAATGCCTCTGACCGTTTTGCTTTTAGAAGGCTCAGTTTGTAAACTAAATATAATTTCGCTCGATAACGCCAAAAGTTTTTAAGAAAAATCCAGGTATGAATGAGTGAAAAGAGCTGATCCACCCCTTTTGAGCTTTTTAGTTCTGTACTTTAAATCAGAACCAATTCTGGACAGCTAAGCGTTATGTACTTTTCAACCTGACGAGTTAAATTTGTTCAAGATTAATTTTCAGTCAGACATTTAGTGAATGTTTTTTTGAGTAAGAGGATCGTTTATCTTTTCCCATAAAGGGGCAGGGACAGAAATTATCTCTTGGTATGCGGGGGATTCATCATAGGACCTGAAAGAATAAATCATCTTTTCTTGTGATGATATCGTCAGCTGCAAAATGAATTCATTTTGTTCTCCTTTCGTTTCCAATTTTATGAAGTAAGGGGATAGGTCCAGTTCATATGAATGATAGACGTTCTCCAAAAGTTTTTTCATTGTATGCTTCGTTTTTTCATGACTTGTTATAGCTTCAGAAATATCTGAGAAAGGAATTTTCTCACTTGTATGTTCGTGGATTGCGTCCGCTATATCATAAGTCAGGTTTTTAGAAAACGCTTTGATTCTTTCAATGAATTGATTCATGAAACTCCTCCTTTTTTTATAAAATGCCCTCTGCAGGGAAATTCATTCAAAGTCCAAAAATAATGGTGAGAGAATGATGTTTACCACAAAAGTCAAAGGGAATGGTTAAGATATATTTCAAAACTATGGAGGGACAATATTATGGCAGATAAAAAAAGACCAGAATCAGTACCAGGCCAGGAACAAAGTCATCAGCCTGGAATTGAATCCGAGATGGACCCAAGGCCTGATTTTACAAGCAACCTGGCTGGTGTATCTAAGAGACTTGATGGGAAAACAGCGATGATAACAGGCGGTGATAGCGGGATCGGCAGAGCAGTTGCTGTCGCTTATGCTAAAGAAGGTGCAGATGTAGCAATAGTTTACTTAGAAGAAGACAGTGATGCAAAAGAAACGAAAGAGTATGTTGAAAAAGAAGGAGCCAAGTGTCTGTTGATTCCGGGAGATGTGGGTGACGAAGAGTTCTGCCAGCAAGCAATTCAAAAGACAATTGATGAATATGGCAAATTGGATATTCTGGTTAATAATGCCGGAGAGCAGCACCCGCAGGATTCAATTGAAGACATTACAAAAGAACAATTGACAAAAACGTTCAGTACCAATATCTTCTCGATGTTCTATCTGACGAAGGAAGCTCTGAAACATATGGGAGAAGGAGCTTCGATTATCAACACTTCTTCCATAACTGCCTATCAAGGGATGCCGCAGCTTATAGACTATTCGGCAACCAAAGGCGCGATCACCACATTTACAAGATCTCTTTCGCAGTCATTGATTGACCGGAAAATCAGAGTGAATGCAGTTGCTCCAGGACCGATTTGGACACCTCTCATCCCATCGACATTTTCCAAAGAAACAGTTGATGGATTTGGCGGCGACGCTGTACCTGTGCCGATGAAAAGACCTGGACAGCCTGCTGAGCTTGCCGGCAGCTACGTCTTCCTTGCCAGTGAGGATGCTTCCTATATTACCGGACAGATGATCCATGTAAACGGAGGCACCATTGTCAACGGATAATAATCAAGGCTCTCTCTTTATAAGTGGTTTACTTTAGAGAGACATACATTCAAAATACAAATAAAACGCACTGTGTATTCTCTTTAGAATTCACAGTGCGTTTTTTTTTAAAACAAGGCTGTTTTCTCATAAATTGTTGCTTACCTGTACTGAAATCACATAAAAATTATTGCATCTCAGGGCATTACCTACTAAGAAGTGCAGGCGTGTTTTGGAGTTGAATTGACTTGCGATTGTCCGTTGTGGACCACAGTTGTCACCTGTTCGCTCTATAGGAAAGCTTTTCTAGTGTTTGAATACTCATTTCAATGGAAAAATATAAATCAAGATACTAAAAAAAATTTCGTCTTTTGAAGGAAATTAGGAGGAGTGCCGATGTTCATTGTACCGCTGCTTGCAGGTTTGGCTCTATTGATTTTTGCATTTGCGGGGCTGAAAGACAAGGATGCAGATAATGTACAGAACAAGATCGTTAAAATAGGGTTTATTCTGCTAGGATTGTTTCTTGTATATGTTGGTATAATTGATAGTATATCTCTATTTGCCGATCCCTCCGGCTATCTTGAACAAAGAAGGTGAGTAAAAGAAATTGACACAAAAATTGTACTACAATGACCCATACGTTCGTGAGTTTAAAACAAAATTGATTGCACAGGAAAAAAGCGAGAATGGAAGATGGTTCGCGATTTTGGAAGAAACTGCTTTTTACCCTGAGGGAGGGGGGCAGCCTTCGGATACCGGGATGCTGAATGATAACTTTGTGGTGGATGTCCAGGAAACAGAAGGCATTATTAGGCACTATATGGACAGGCAGCTTGATTCCGATTATGAAATAAATGGACGGATTGATTGGAACAGGCGATTTGACCATATGCAGCAGCACTGCGGCCAGCATATTCTCTCAGCGGCATTTTTTGAAGAGGCAGGGTATGAGACTGTGAGCTTCCACCTGGGACAAGACATTTGCTCAATCGACTTAAACAGTAAGGAGCTATCAAAAGAAGAGTGCATGTCTGCTGAAGCTGCGGCTAATCAGAAGATTCTTGAAAATATTCCTGTATACACCAAATGGATTTCTAAAGACGAACTACATAAATACCCCCTTCGAAAAACGCCTTCGGTGGAAAAAGACATCAGGCTCGTTATCATTCCTGAGTATGATTATAATGGCTGCGGGGGAACACATCCTGAAAGTACAGGGCAGGTAGGGATGATCAAGGTTCTGAATTGGGAAAAACAGAGGGAACATATGAGGGTGACATTTGTCTGCGGCCAGCGTGTTTCCACCCAGCTTCATAAGAAAAATGAAGTCTTAAAGGAACTTACAGGGGTGTTGAATTCACCTCCTTCCCAAATGGTCCAGGCGATCCGTACTTTAATCAAAAATGGGAATAGAAACGAAAAACTACTGGAAGAAGCAAGGCAGAAAAACCTTGATTACGAAGCTGAAAGTCTAATTCTTGCATACTATGATATAAGCGGGATTAAAGTAGCAGCACATGTGTTTAGTAAAAGGTCCATGGCAGATCTGCAAAGTCTGGCCAGAAGGATGCTGCAGGAAAATGATGTTGTCGTTTTGCTGGTGAGCGAAAATGAAGATAAGCTCCAATTTGTTTTTGGATCCGGATCAGCTTGCGGCAAGGATATGAAAAAGCTCATAGAATATGCTGTCAACTTGACAGGTGGTAAAGGCGGAGGAAGACCTTCTTTGGCTCAAGGAGGGGGACATGCAGTATTGAGCGGGGAAGAACTGATGGAGCTGTTACTTGAAAACATAAAGAGCGGGCAATGAGTGGAGGATTGGCAGGTGCAGTTTAAACTGTATTTACTGCAATGGCAGCAATAATGATTATAGCCCCATCTTTTTTTGGGGATTCATATAAAAATGAATTGAGGCTGGGACAAAACCCTATAAAAAGCTCTTTTCAAAAGAATGTGTCTGAGTATAAAGAAAGGATTTCCGCTCCAGGTGCACGACTCCGCGGGGCGGGCGCTGAGCCTCCTCGGCTTCATAAAAAGCGGAAGCGGCCGTTCAGCACCGTACGGATTGTAGGGCTCCTGCATGAGATAAAGGAATCACGAAGAGCGAAAGCGATTCGATGATGACTTATCGCAAGGAAGGAGACCGAAATCCGCTAGGTGCTGGCCGCTGGAGCTAGATTTGCCTGCGGGGTTACGTTCCAGTGGGTACGTAACCTTGGTCTCACCTGTCATCAAAAGTGGAAGCGCCTTGGTCAGCCCCGACAGGCAAATGTTCCTCAGAAGAAAAAAGGCGGTCTTTCCTTTTATTCTCTGAGGGTTGTTTGACCCGAGGGGCTAGGCGCTGGAACTAG
>NZ_NIJF01000016.1 GCF_003316765.1 Bacillus sp. P14.5
AAAACTCGCGATTCAGCGACTCGAACTCGAGATGAAGCGCGATGAAGACAAACTGGATCATCACGGATTTTGAAAAGACGATCGGCCCTGAACGGGTCGATCGTCTTTCATTACAAAATATGACGTTCGGCAGCCTGACGTGTCTCGCGTTCTCGTTTTTGACGCCGTTCGGCGAGCGTCGACCACGTGACGGCCGTGACGATGCAGGCGGCACCGATTAAGAAGTTTCGGCGAGCCGTTCATCGAGGATGAGCCAGCCGAGGTAGCCGCCGACGAGCGGTTAGGAAAAAGAAGAACAGTGACCCGACGCTCGCATCCATGAGCTCGAGACCTTTGTTCCAAAAGAAGAACGCCCCGGCCGTCGAGATGATGCCGACGTACAGCACACTGAGCCAAAGCACCGGGTTCATATCGGGTAAGCCGGAGGCGATGACTTCCATGCCCATGAGCGGTGTCATCAGTACGAAAGCGATACCGATGGCGAACGTCGTGATTGTCAGCGACGACATCGTCGCAGAGGCAACTTTTACATAAACGGACATGAGTGCCCACGTGATGGCCGCGCCGACCAAGACGAGGCTACCGATGAAATACGTGCCTTCGACGTGCCAGCCGACGACGATGATGACCCCGAGCGTCGCCAATAGGAGTGACCCGATTTTGACAGGCGTGAGTCGCTCTTTCAAGATGAACCGGGCAAATAACACCATAAACGCCGGGGTCGCTGCCGTGACGAGCGACCCTGTATGAGCGTCTGACAGTTTCGTGCCGATGAATTGAAACGAGATCGAGGCGACATAACCGATGACTCCGACGAGCGCGATCCATTTCCAGTCGCGCCGATCAATCCGCTCGCGTCCAAATGCCCACCACATTACAAACAGGACAAAAAAGGCGACGGCGTAGCGCATCCAGACGAGCGTGAACGGCTCGATATAGCCGAGCGCATATTTACTGACGACGTACATCCCGCCCCAAATGCTGGCGGCGAGCGTTAAACTGATCGCACCG
>NZ_NIJF01000042.1 GCF_003316765.1 Bacillus sp. P14.5
AAATCTACCCACTTCAGAAGCAAATGGTAGTGGAGACACCGCCTTATTTATGACTTTAGAAGAAGGTGGTCGAACATTCACTTTCACACACGATGGACAAAGAAACTTCATTGTTCAAACAAATGGTGCTGGAGCACTCGTTAACGAAATTGGAAATTACAGTGGTTCTCAGGTGCAACGTGTCGAAGATACAGGCGTGTATTTCTTTAACATCATTGCAGACGGCAAATGGACTATCAAAGTTGAATAATTAAATCAATACAAACAAAAACCACCTGAACGGGTGGTTTTTTCGTACTTTAATATATTTTCTAATCATACAAAAAGCAGACGTACTTGCGCCTGCCTCCTGTTCACCCATTCATATACCCACGCTGCTTCATGCTGACGTAGTGGTCTTCCCCGATGATAACGTGGTCGAGACAGGCGATGCCGACGATATGCCCGGCTTCGACGAGCCGTTCTGACACCTCGATATCTTCCCGGCTCGGTGTCGCGTCCCCGCTTGGATGGTTATGGACGGCGATGAAACACGCCGCCGACAGTTTGAGCGCCTCGCGAAACACGTCACGCGGATGGACAATCGATGAATTGAGCCCGCCGACGAATAGCGTCTTCCGGGCGATGAGCTGGTTCTTCGTGTTCAAATACAGGCAGATGAAATGCTCCTGATTCAATAGCCGGAGTTCATCGCGGAGCAGTTCATAGGCGTCCTGCGGCGAACGGATCGTCGGCGTCTCCACTTTCGGTTCCTCGACGTAACGGAGACCGATCGCGAATGCCGCGAGCAACTGCTCGGCTTTCTTCTTCGTCATGCCTTCAATCTGACAGAGGTCGCTCACGGACGCCTAGCGACAGCGCGCGGAGCGAAGGATACACGTCGGACAGCCGCCGGGCCGTCTCGTGCGGGTCGCCACCTCTGCCCCCGATTTGGAGTAGCCGGGCGATCGCGGATTCAACACTTCGGTCGAGCACCATGGTCATTCCTTCACCTACTTTCGCTTCATTCACAGAAAGCGCGGCGATACCCCGTGTCGCTCGAGCGTCTCGGCGAGTGGACGGATCGGCAGACCGACGACGTTATAGAAATCCCCGTCAATCCGTTCGACGAACAGACCCCCTGACCCTTGAATCCCGTAGGCGCCGGCCTTGTCATACGGCTCCGTTGAAGCAAGATAGCCTTCGAGCCAAGTTTCCGGGATCTCGATGAACGTGACGTGCGTCGTCGTGACGAACAAGTCTTGCCGTTCTGGCCCGATGACGCTGACGCCTGTGAGCACTTCATGGGTCGCTCCCGATAAGCGCTTCAGCAT
>NZ_NIJF01000117.1 GCF_003316765.1 Bacillus sp. P14.5
GCGGTCGTCTAGTTCCAGCGCCTAGCCCCTCGGGGTCAAACAACCCTCAGAGAATAAAAGGAAAGACCGCCTTTTTTCTCTGAGGAACATTTGCCTGTCGGGGCTGACCAAGGCGCTTCCACTTTTGATGACAGGTGAGACCAAGGTTACGTACCCACTGGAACGTAACCCCGCAGGCAAATCTAGCTCCAGCGGCCAGCACCTAGCGGATTTCGGTCTCCTTCCTTGCGATAAGTCATCATCGAATCGCTTTCGCTCTTCGTGATTCCTTTATCTCATGCAGGAGCCCTACAATCCGTACGGTGCTGAACGGCCGCTTCCGCTTTTTATGAAGCCGAGGAGGCTCAGCGCCCGCCCCGCGGAGTCGTGCACCTGGAGCGGAAATCCTTTCTTTATACTCAGACACATTCTTTTGAAAAGAGCTTTTTATAAGGTTTTGTCCCAGCCTCTTTTTTGGTTGTCCTATTCTGTACATTCATTTCTCAGGTGTTAAAAGCATTATTATATCCATGCGGTTGGAGACTGTTTGTGGAAGTCAAAGTCTTTTGGACAGCCGTCAAGGAAGAAACTGTATTGTTTGTTAGATGGTCATATATACGTTCGTCAGGAAGCATTATTATTACGGAAGAGATTTTCTTGAGTAGAGGAAGACTTTATTTTATACTGAAAGGGTCAGCAAAGCTTGAAAGACGGTGCCGAATGTGAAAAATATGTACGATGTGCAGCAAATGTTAAAGAAGTATGGAGTTTTCATTTACCTGGGTGATCGAGCGGCAGATTTGGAAATGATGCAGGAAGAAGTGAGGGAGCTGTATCAAACAGGCTTGATCAGCCCTGCTGACTTCCAAACATCCATGCTTATTCTGCGAAGTGAACTCACAAAGGAAAACAATAAATAGAAACAGGGTGAAATTATTTATGTCAGATAAATGGCTTGTCGGTGTAGATTTAGGCGGAACCACAACTAAAATAGCTTTCATCAGTTTTTACGGGGAGATTGTACATAAATGGGAAATTCCCACAGATACCTCTGAAAATGGTAAGAATATCATCGTTGATATTGCAAAGTCGATCGATCAGCATCTGGACGAACTAGGAGAAACGAAATCTAAGCTGAGGGGTGCAGGAATGGGGGCACCGGGTCCTGTAGATATGGACAATGGCATTATTTATGAAGCGGTCAATCTGGGCTGGGAAAAGAATACCCCTTTAAAAGATCTGCTAGAAGTTGAAACGGGTCTTCCATGTGTCATTGATAATGATGCAAATTGTGCTGCCCTCGGTGAGATGTGGAAAGGCGCCGGAAATGGTGCAAAGGATATTGTAGCTGTAACCTTAGGAACCGGAGTAGGGGGAGGAGTCATCACGAACGGTGATATCGTCCATGGAAGTAAAGGTGCAGCTGGTGAAATCGGGCACATTACAGTAATGCCGGAAGGGGGCTTTCAGTGCAACTGCGGGAAGAAAGGCTGTCTGGAAACCGTCGCGTCTGCTACGGGTGTGGTGCGTTTGGCTCTCAAAGCTCTTGAAAAAAGCGAAGAAGCTTCTGTTCTTCGTTCACGCCTGCAGACTGAGGGAGTACTCAGTGCGAAAGAAATTTTCGATGCTGCACGTGAAGGAGATTTACTTGCAGTTTCAATCGTAGATGAGCTGGCTTTTTATTTGGGACTTGCGATTGCCAACTTGGGTAACGCTTTGAATCCCGACAAAATAGTATTGGGCGGCGGTGTTTCCAAAGCAGGGGAAATATTATTGAGCCCGGTCGATAAGTACTTTAACTCATTCGCATTCCCGACGGTTGCTTCCTCAACCGCCATTTCCATTGCCAGGCTGGGGAATGATGCAGGAGTGATCGGAGCCGCGTGGCTTGTGAAGAATAAACTTGGTTGAAAAACAGCCATATAATAGCGAGAAAAATTCACTTCAAAGAGTGCTGATCATAGACGATCAGCACTTTTTTTATCCCCTGGCAAAATAAGTTGAGAGTCGGATGGGAATTGCACCTGGAAATTTTTTTCCCTAAATGCAGGTTTTAAATTATAGTTCAGAGCAAATAATAAGCATTCACTGATTTTAGTGGGAAATTTTATCTCTGGCTTATTTGATCGACCAGGAGTATCATGGTGAACAATCATCTTTTCAATGAAAAGTGATAAAAGCTGTAGAAATCCTTATATCTAATTGAAAAAAACTAGTGATGTCATATTATCCCATTTATAAATCATAACATTACAAATATGTACTAGGGACAAGGGTGCTTAGTCTTGCTGTAAATTCGGCAGAAGAGGCTGAGACAAAAGAACGGACATTCACCTGAATTTGTTTGCGGGGAATGGGTATATGGTAGTGTTTATAAAAAAATGACCTTTATTTGAAACTTTTACCGGTTTGGCTCGTCTTATATAAGGGAATTGAAAATCACCCTAATACATTAGTATAAACTGTTTAAATTAACTTACAATTGACGGAATGTAAAAAAAGTATTAAGATATTGAATGATTATCAGATGGAGGCACCTGATAATGTAAAAATGAGTCAATGTCTTCCATCAAAAGGTTGTTGCGATTTAATACGCAGCAAGGAGGTAAAAAAATGAAAAACTTGAAAATGCCAAAAATCTCACTGGTTATCATTGCTTCAGTGTTACTCTGGCTAAAAACGTATATTGTCTATCAAACTAGTTTTGATATTAAAATTGAAAATCTGATGCAGGAATTCATCTTGCTCATAAACCCGTTAAGCTTTTTGCTCTTTATATTCGGGGTAAGCTTGTTCTTGAAGAGTGAGAAATCGAGGGTAAGGTACATTTTGATCACCAGCTTTGTCCTTTCCTTTATTCTCTACGGAAATGTCGCTTTCTACCGATTCTTTGACGATTTCCTGACACTGCCAGTATTGATGCAGACCAGCAACTTCGCAGACCTGGGTACGAGTGCCGGGGAGATCGTAAGCTGGTCAGACTCTTTGTATTTCATTGATACAGTAATTCTTGCCCTGTTGGTCAAATTTAAATCTTCCATGCTGGAAGTTAATACGTTCAGCAGAGTGAATAGAAGGGCTTACTTCTTTGTTGCAATAGCTCTTACGTTCTTCAACCTTGGTCTCGCTGAAGCTGAAAGACCACAATTACTGACGCGTACCTTTGACAGGGAAATACTTGTGAAAAACATTGGAACTTACAACTATCATATCTATGATGTGTTCCTTCAATCCAAATCTTCAGCACAGCGTGCGCTTGCAGACGGAAGTGAACTTGCCGACATTGATAATTATGTTCGTGCAAACCATACCAAACCTGATAATGATCTGTTTGGTGCCGCAAAAGGAAAGAATTTAATTGTCATTTCTTTGGAGTCGCTTCAGTCATTCCCGATCAACAACACTATGAATGGGGAAGAAGTAACTCCATTCTTGAACGATTTCATTAAAGACAGTTACTATTTCGATAATTTCTACCATCAAACGCAGCAGGGGAAAACATCCGACTCAGAGTTCATTCTGGATAATTCTCTTTATCCACTGAACCGAGGAGCGGTGTTCTTCACTCATTCCGGAAACGAATATCAATCCATGACAGACAGGTTGAATGATGAAGGTTATTTCACCTCAACGATGCATGCCAACAATAAGAGTTTCTGGAACCGCGATATCATGTATGACTCACTTGGATACGATAAGTTCTATTCACTGACAGAATATGAAGTTGATGAAGAGAACTCTGTTAACTGGGGAATGAAGGATACACCATTCTTCCTGCAGTCAGTTGAGCATATGAAAGAAATGGAAAAACCTTTCTATACCAAAATGATTACATTGACCAACCATTATCCTTTCTATCTTGATGAAGAGGATAAGTATATTAACGAATTTGATTCTAATTCAGGCACTTTGAATCGTTATTTCCAAACTGTACGCTACATGGATGAAGCAGTAAAAGAGTTCATCCAGGAATTGAAAGACAGTGGAGTGTATGATGATTCAGTAATCGTCATGTATGGTGATCACTATGGTATCTCTGAAAACCATAATGTTGCCATGAGCAAATACCTTGGAAAAGAAGTGGATCCTTTCGTTAGCACTCAACTTCAACGTGTGCCATTGATCATCCACATCCCAGGTATGGAAGATGGAAAGACAATTTCCAAGGTGGGAGGCCAAGTGGACCTTCGTCCAACCCTTCTTAACCTTCTTGGAATCGATTCAAAAGGAGATATTCAATTCGGTTCAGATTTATTCTCCAAAGATCGTGAGGACCTGGCTATCTTGCGAGACGGCCGTTTCATTACAAAGGACCATGTATATGCCGGTGGCGAGTGTTATAACAAAGAAACTGAGCAGCCGGACGATATGAAGTTCTGTGAACCTCTAATTGAAAGTACTCAGCAAGAATTGAATTATTCAGACCAAATCATTTATGGAGATTTGCTTCGATTCTACGAGCAAAAGAATGAAATGCGTTCTCCTGATGAAGAATAAGTAAAAGCCTGCGGACCCCTTCCGCAGGCTTTTTTTGTGGATGATAGGAGGGGGATAAGGAAAGGAACTTAGGTGGCTTTGGAATCCGGCTAAAGCGCACGTGGGCCCGTACCCACAGCTTTTTAGGTAATCCAGCTTCAACCCCAGACAGGTGGCAGATTTCGGTCTTCCTTATTGCTAATCTAGTGGCCAGGCTTCAACGACTAGCGGTCTTCCCTCCCCCTCCTTGCGATAAGTCAACATCAACTCACTACGTTCGTTATGTTGACTTTCCTCATACGAGATCTCTGCAATCTGGATAATGCTGAGCGGGAACTTACCTCTCTTTCTTGTCATCAATCATCATTTACAACATACATGTAGTAAGAGAGTTTGATTTCAGGAGGTATGAACAATGGAAGTACGAGTCAGAAGAGGCGATACTTTTTATTATTACAGTCAGTTGTTTTATCTTCCTCTCCAGCCCATTATTGATTCTAACTCTGAAGTATCCAGCAATTCACTGCAAATTGGTCAAATAATAAAAATTCCCGGTTTTTATATCGGACAGTATACAGTTCAGCAGGGAGATACATTCTGGGCAATAGCCAGAAGAAGGAACTTGTCAGTTGATGCTCTGCTTCTGCTGAATCAAAGCTTGAATCCTAATGCTTTACAGGTGGGAGAGAACCTGAACATACCCCTGAGGATTACACAGCCAGTGGTAATGGGACAGCAGGCGTACTCTTTTGATATTATGGATCGGGATATCAAAAGGTTGGAAAATGCATTTCCCTTTATTAGGGTCAACCAAATCGGTGAATCTGTCTTGGGGAAACCCCTTTATGAAATTCTTATTGGAAATGGTGAGAAAAAGGTGCATATCAATGCATCCTTTCATGCTAATGAATGGATTGCGACGCCCATTTTGATGCGGTTTATGAATGACTATTTATTATCTTTGGTCAATCGAGGAAGTATCAGAGGGGTTGTTACAGAGCCACTGTATTCAAAGGTTACCCTTTCATTGGTTCCGATGGTGAATCCAGATGGAGTGGATCTTGTGATTGAGGGGCCCCCTTCATCTTTAAGGGAAGAACTGATTGAGATGAACAAAGGAAAAACTAATTTTTCAGGGTGGAAGGCAAATATCAATGGCGTAGATCTGAACAATCAATACCCTGCAAAATGGGAATTAGAAAAGGAAAGAAAAGAGGAGAAGAGCCCTGCCCCGCGTGATTTCCCAGGCTATAAACCATTATCGGAACCTGAGGCTGCTGCGATGGCTGAGCTTGCAAGGAATGGAGATCTTGATAGAGTTCTTGCCCTTCATACTCAAGGAGAGGAATTTTATTGGGGATATGAAGGACTTGAACCTCCTGAATCCGAGATGCTCGCTGAGGAATTTGAAAGGGTAAGCGGGTACCGTTCGGTGAGATATATTGACAGCTATGCTGGGTATAAAGATTGGTTCATTCAAGAATTTCAGCGTCCTGGTTTTACTATAGAACTTGGGATGGGTATCAACCCTCTGCCTTTATCTCAATTCAATCGGATATATGAATCGGGACTTGGGATATTTCTTGTAGCAATCTACCGGTAAGTATATTGAAGATTGTTATATTGGCAAATGCGAGTTAAAATGTACTATAGTCATTTATTCTTATATCAAGGATGTAATTGTTTAGAGTGCTGCTTTCGAAAAATTTCAAGAGCCGGATTTTTTACTTGAAGAGAGTAACCCTTTTCTTTTCACATATATTTAAGTGAATTATGGCAGTCTTTTATAGAATTTTATATTGAACAGCAACTAAGTATACGAAAAGAACCTATATTAAAGGTTGATCAGAGGTCTATGTACCCTGACAGCCTTTTTTTAGAGCTTTTAAAAAGGGGCAAGAAAGCTCGTTATTATCTGCTTGCTTATCACAAATTAAGTATAGAAACTTGTGGTGTCTGTCCCGTTCATCACCTCTAATAGGGGAAGGAAGGCAGGCAGGGTAGAGGATAAGTTGTCATATTCTTTTAAAAAATTGAAACATTTTCGTGGAATTAACGTACTAATTAATAGGGAGTAAGAATGGGGGAGGGAATAAATATGAAAAAAACTTATAAGCTTTTTTACTTTTGTCATGCTTATTTCTATTAGCCTCATGTAGTGGCGAGACTCCTGAAAGTAATAAGTCGGAAGAAAAACCTGTTTCAGAAAACGAGCAGGTGAAGGATCAAAAAGAGGCTGAAAAAAAAGAATTAAAACCTCTTAAACTGGAGGAAACTTCTTTTCAAAGAGTTATAGACTGGATTGATAGTGACCGGGTCATTATTTTATCTAAATCCGGAAATGAGAATCAGTTACTGGATTATAATATTTTCAGTGGTGAACAAAATATTATATATTCTGATGAAGAGGTTATTGTGGATGCAAAGATAAGTCCTGACAGACAAAGGATATTGATTCACAGCGCCCCGCTTACTTATTCGGCCTCAATGACGATAATTGATCTAAACGGAGATGTGATTTTCGAAAAGGATATCGAGTCGTATGAAGTGGCTTTTGAATGGAATGACAGAAATCCTGATTTGTTATTTATATCCAGGTTTGCGGAGGATTGGACATTTGAGGTTATGCTGGCAGACTTGTCACAAGGTACTGTATCATCCGTGGACTCACCCCAGCCGTTTATTAAATGGGTTAATGAGAGCAGCTTCCTCTACCAGGAGTGGCCCGAGGAAAGCATCAGTCTAACAGCTCCTTTGTATTCCCGGAACCTGTATTCGGAAGAAAAAGTTCTTGTGGAAGAAGAAACGATTCACTTTGATACGCTGCCTCCTTACATACTATCAATCTCAATAGATGAAGGAACAGAAGGAAAGGCGGTTTATCAATTTATAACAGAAGAAGGAACGATAGCTTCCTCATTGGAACAGCCCCTGCTCAGCAGCTATTCTAACTGGGTGGTCCCTTATTATGATAAGATAGATTCTGAACGTACATTTGTCTCTTTGACCGCTGGCGAATCAATTCCTGAAGATTCCTATCAGGGTACATTCACATTGGAAAAGTGGAACATGAAAACGGGTCAGCGTGAACAAATACTGCACGGACTCCCAAATGAACCTCTTGAGTGTTCACCATCGGGGGATTATTGTTTAACAGGATATGAATTGAAGCAGGCCGTTGATCTGAAAAATAAAGAGGCAGCAGATTTAGTGATCATTAAATAGAAAGGATGATTTTTATGGCGATAGTGGATGTTACCGTTATCCCTATTGGGACTGCTACACCAAGCGTGAGTGATTATGTAGCGCAGTTACAAAAGATATTAAAAAGACATGAAGACGAAGGAACCATTTCCTTCAAACTTACTCCGATGAGCACTTTGATAGAGGGAGAGCTGCCGGATTTGTTCCGGATCGTGCAGGAAATTCATGAGGCCCCATTCAGCCAGGGAATACAAAGAGTTGCAACGAATATCAGAATTGATGATCGCAGGGATAAAAAAGAAAGATGGAGGATAAACTGACCTCTGTGGAAAACAAAATGTAAGGGTGTTGTTTTAATGAATCGGCAGCTTTGCGCAGACAAATAAAAAATGGAGCCGCTTGGCTCCATTTTTTATTTAGTGTCCGCCAGGATAACCTGAGTGAAGGACGGTCATGATTGTGAACCAGCCAAAAACGCCAAGTGTTCCTAATCCGAAAAGAATGCCTAAAGCATTTTTGTTTTTCAACGCACTTACGCTGGCGAATAGAGAAAGCAAAGTCACTAGAGCTGTAATGATAACAAAACCCATTGGTCAAAACTCCTTTCAAATTAATCCCCTTTTAACGGAAGTCCCAAAAGTGAGATAATATAATTAGCATATGTAATAATGTGCACTTACATTTATTTTATATTTTTTTATGCGTTTGTACAGTTCAAATGTTTGACACTTCTTTGTCCAATAATTCAATCCTTTAATATTTTTATGAAGTCGATTCTTCTATCCATTATTATGATAGATACAAATGCGGCAAAGGCTGGATAACTTCAACAAGAATGATTTTTATCCCTCCTGCTGGAATGATACAATAGAAACAAACGATTTTTGGAGGTGGCGCAGATGAGATGGAAGAGATTACCTTTAGGTCCTTTGCAAACAAACTGTTATTGTCTCTGGAACAATAAGAAAGAATGTGTCATTTTTGATCCAGGAGAAGAAGCGGGGAAACTTATCAATTGGCTGAAGGAAAATCAATTGAAACCTCTTGCGATACTGCTTACACATGCTCATTTTGACCATATTGGGGCAGTAGATAAGGTCAGGGAGAAGTACAATATCCCTCTTTATGTTCATGAAAAAGAAGCAAAGTGGCTTATGGAGCCGGCTCTGAATGGTTCTCAGCATTTTGCGATGAGCGGCTTGATGAGAATGAAGCCGGCGGATTACATAATAACCAATGAAAAGACTCTTTCCTTCGGGGACATCTCTTTGACATTATTCGAGACACCCGGACATTCTCCAGGCAGCCTTTCATATTATTATGAAGAGGAAGGGGTTGTATTTGCTGGTGATACTCTGTTCAAGGGCAGCATAGGGAGAACCGATCTGCCTGGCGGAAACTCCCGGGAATTATTAAAAAGCATCCATGATCATTTGCTGACTTTGCCTGAAGATACAATTGTTTTATCAGGGCATGGACCAGAAACGACTATAGCCGATGAAATGGATACAAACCCGTTCCTGAACGGTTTTTAAGGAGTCTAAAGGCAAACAGAAGACAAGAAGTAGAATCGAAGTTATCCACTAGTGTAAGACTTTATTATTCTCACCATAAAAAAATCCTTAAAGCTAAAAGCTTTAAGGGTTTTTTATTAGTGCGCTGCGCCTGGCGTCATCATGAAAACTGTCCAATATGTGAAGCCGGCAAAAAATACAGTTAAGTATCCGAAGAAAATATAAATATACATACGCTCAGATAATTTCAAGTAACCCAGCAGAATGAAGAATCCTGTTTGTCCCAAAAAGATCAGTGAAGTCGTTTTCATATCTCCCAGGAAAAACATGACTGCAAATATTCCAGTCCAAAATCCCAATACTCTGTACATACGATCCATATGTATCCCTCCTTTGCACCCTCAGTCCATCAATAAACATTATAAATGAAAAATCCATCAAAAGTAAATAATCTTTGTTGCCAGTTTGTGACGATTACGCAAACTGGCTGGAGATTTTCTTATGATTCCCTTTATTATACCCTTGCTGAAATAAGATTTACTCTTTAATTTCTTAAAATACTTGATTCTTAAGTATATCAAAAAATATTAAAGAAGAAATGTTATGTAGATTGCCGGGATTAAACTCATTAAGCCGAACTCACTGATTAATAAAGATGAAAAAATCAGAGCGGTAGGCGGCCGGAATATACGGCTTCTGAAGGCAGTGCACTCTTCTGGCGAAAATAAAAATAAAAAAGTCAGATATATTGGTGTACATTAGTTATACAGGTGGTATACAATAGGTATATAAATTAAACGATTTTAAATTTGTCCACTATTAGGGAGGTTGTAAGGATGAACAAGTTAACGTTTTTACTTATCCCAGCTGTACTTCGTGCCGAAAAGCAAAAAAATGGCTGAATTCCAATTCTATTGATTTTGAAGAAAGACATATTTTCAGGGAAACTCCAACCACACAGGAAATTATAGATTTACTCTCCATGACGACGAATGGAGTTGATGAGATTCTCGCCACCCGCAGCCAGAAATATAAGGCACTGGGAGTCGAATTAGAGGACCTTAGTTTATCTGAAGTTGTGCGGCTGATTTCAGAAGAACCTAAATTGCTGAGAAGGCCGCTGCTTACAGATGGAAAGAAGCTTGTTGTAGGATATGATCCGGAGGGACTCAGAAGTTTAACAAATAAAAGGGCGATGTATGAGCTGACCGTCTAGGGAATATCTCTAATGTCCTTCACTTCATTCCTCATTTCCTATTTCTTTTCTAGATCCCGCAAGTTATGTTCTTAATTTCCCGTTTCTTGGTCAACAAAGAGAGGAAGATTCCATTTCTGGAACCTTCCTCTCTTTTTCAATACTGGGCTAGCTGGATTCGAACCAACGCGTGTCGCAGTCAAAGTGCGATGCCTTACCGCTTGGCTATAGCCCACTGGTTGAGAACGTTACATTACTAGTATGAAAAAAAATAAAAAATATACACAAAAAAGAAGGGGAAATTAAAATCTTGTCGAATTTCTGTACTGAATAAATGAAAGGTGGTGCAGCCAATATACTACTCAATTGAAGCTTTAGCTGATTCGGTCTTGAAAAAAGCCGTATCTAAGAACGTCACAGACATCCATTTGTTTCCCCGTAAGGAAGATTACCTCATGCAGCATCGAAGCAATGGGATCCTCACCCCTAATGTTAGTATTCCCCTGCCAGAAGGAGACCGCTTGATTTCACACTTTAAATTTATGGCATCAATGGACATTGGTGAAAAGAGAAAGCCCCAAAGCGGATCTTTCACGGTCCAAATGATGAATGGAATCCTCGACCTCCGTATTTCCACCTTGCCTACTACCGGCTTGAAGGAAAGCCTTGTGATCCGTATCCTCCCTCAGCAATTGAACATGCCTCTGGAAAGATTAGCTCTGTTTCCATCTTCTGCCCGAAAACTCCTTGCTTTATTGATGAATTCCCATGGCCTGCTTATTTTCACAGGACCGACTGGCAGCGGGAAGACTACAACCCTTTATTCCCTTGTAGAACATTGCTCGTCCGTGTTACAAAGAAATGTGGTCACCTTGGAAGATCCAGTGGAGAAATTCAATGATTCCCTAATCCAGGTACAGGTAAACGAAAAGGCGGGTGTAACTTACTCCGCCGGTCTTCGTGCCATACTCCGTCACGATCCCGATATCATAATGGTAGGGGAGATAAGGGATGAAGAAACGGCAGCGATTGCAATACGTGCAGCCCTGACCGGACATTTAGTCTTATCGACCCTCCATACCAGAGATGCAAAAGGAGCTGTCTATCGGTTGATGGAGCTTGGGATACAGTGGCATGAAATCCAGCAAAGCCTGATTGGAGTTTCTGCACAACGGCTCATCAACCTGGTTTGCCCTTATTGCGGGGACACCTGCACAGAAACTTGCGAAAAAGATCCACGGGAGAAAAGGGCGGCAATCTATGAAATATTAAGTGGAAAAGCATTGAATGAAGTCCTGAAAGAAGCGAAAGGAGAACGCGCACACTATTACTACCCCACCCTGACAACTTTGCTGCGAAAAGGCTGTGCCCTTGGATATATTCCTGAGCGGGAACTGAACAGGTGGAAAATTGAGTGAAAAAGACTATAAAAGATCATGGAACCTTTTTAAAGCGACTGGGAGAACTTTTGTCCAACGGCTACTCTCTGACAGATGCCATCGAATTTGTGTTTATTGGACACTATAAGGCTCAAGGTGCCATCAGACTCATGATGTTGTCTCAGCTGCAGAATGGATCGTCCCTCTCAGCTGTCCTTCAGTCTTCCGGTCTGCCTCTTCATGTATGTTCGCAGATTTATTTTGCTGAAAGACATGGCAGAATTGCGGAAACGCTTATTCAGGCAGGTGAATATTTGACCGCCAGAAAAAAGGATAGAGAAGCCTTAATGAAAGTGCTGACCTATCCTCTCGTCCTGATTATTATATTGATCGGCGTAATGATTTTACTCAAGAGTGTTCTTTTCCCTCAATTTGAAATCCTGTATTCTTCACTGGATTATACCCCTGAAAATAACTTGCGTTTATTCCTCAACATTTTCGAGAACCTTCCCGCCATTTTTTTGGCTCTTTTAGTTGCCTCAATGACTGCAGGCGGGATCATTTATCTGCGATTCCAATCTTATACCCCTTTAAAGAAAGCAGAGCTGCTTCTCCGGGTCCCATATGTTTCTCGATATATTAGATTGCTGTATACACAGTTCTTTTCAAGGGAAGTGAGCTTCTTATTGAACAGCGGGATGTCAATCAATCAAGCACTGACAGAAATGGAGAGCCAGACATACAGGCCGTTATTCGAGGAAGCTGCAGGGCGCATGATTCAAGACTTGAAAATCGGAAAGAGCTTTCCGGAAACGATCGAGTTCTTCGGACTGTTTACTGATGGATTTTTAGAAGTAATAAGACACGGTGAAAGGAGAGGCCAGCTGCCCCAAGAGCTTTTCATCTACAGCCAATTTTGTATGGAAACCCTCGAGGAAAGCGGCAAGAATATGCTGACAGTCATCCAGCCTGTAGTATTTTTGTTCATAGGTCTGTTTATTCTTCTTATCTACTTTTCTGTCATGGTACCGATGTTTCAAGTGATGCAGTCTTTGGGTTGATTGAACTGGTGTTTATACAAAACTGTGTCGACAGGAAGCCAGGTTTACTCATAGGCCTGCATCCATTGAATAATATGTGTCCAAGAGGCCGGCTTGAGGACATGAAGAACAGCATTCCTAGAAGGTGTCCCCCAAAGAGCCGTTTAACTGCATGAAAACGGCCATCTTGGAAGCAGAACCCCTCCAGAAGACTGCTGAGTGACGAGCGCTCACCCAGTACCCATCATCCAACAAAAATATCCCATATAAGGCTATCTAACCAGAAATAAAATAATTTTTAAAAAAGGAGTTACTCAAAATGATAAATAATGAAAAAGGCTTTACCCTTATTGAAATGATGATCGTCCTGTTAGTAATTTCAGTCCTGCTGTTCATCACGATTCCCAATGTCACAAAACAGGGTACATCCATCAACAGCAAGGGCTGTGAGGCTTTTGAGAATATGGTCTCAGGGCAGGTTGAAGCCTATCGGATGGAAGAAAAAGCCCTTCCTGCTGATCTCGAAGCGCTGATTGATAAAGGGTATCTAAAAGACGATTATCAACAGTGTCCTGATGGAAGGTCTATCACCATTAACAGCGAAGGAGAGGTTATCGTTGGAAGTTAATGTGAAGGGAGAACCAAATGGATATACCATGCTTGAGATGCTGCTTGTTTTATCAATATCCATTACTCTTCTTTTCTTCACCTCATTCAGCATCCTTCCTTTTCGTGAAGCTCTAACGAAGAAGAACTTTGTTTCCACCCTGATGGCGGATCTTTACTACTTACAAAGTTATGCTATAAACCAAAAAGAAAAAGTTGTATTGCAATTTTATCCCTTTGAAGGCAAGTACTCTGGAAAAGTCTATGGAGGGAAGAGCTTATTAGTAAGAACACTGCCGGATGGAATATCCCAGGCCCCTAATTCCTCATTGGAAAAGATTGTGATTCATGCGAATGGGAACACGGATAAGTTCGGAAGTATTTATTATGCGGCCGGTGAAGAACAGATAAAGCTGTCTTTCCAGATTGGGCAGGGGCGGTTCAATGTTGAACAATGAAGAAGGATTTGGAACTGCTGAGGCACTGGTGGCGATCTCGTCCATTTTTGTTGTTGTGCTTACTTTCGTTCCTTTTATAATCGATTTGGTGGCTGATCTAGAGGAAAAAGAAAGTGCTCTGACGGCTGCCAGAATCCTATATGAACATTTGGAGGAAGACCTTTTTTCCGGCAGTACAGCCAGTCATCTTTATGAAAGGGATGGGCGGCTATATGAGATCGTTAACAATACGGAAACTGGAACACTCTGCATTAAATACCAGGAGTACTTTGGAGGCCGCCAAAGTTTCTGCCTATCGAAGGATGTGAGAGGGTGAGGGACCAAAAGGGGTATACCCTGCTGCATGCTGTCTTCACACTAAGTATTTTTCTGCTGGCTGCCATTTGCACTCCAGTCATTTTTAATGCTGTATCATATGCGGAAAACAGGCTGAGTCCCTCCAAAGAGTATGAATGGAATTTATTCAGCCAGCAATTCAGGCAGGAGTTCCATGGTTCGGAGGATATAAAGGTTAATGACTCATCAATTGTTTTCAGTAAAAACGGTGAAGTGATTTTATATGAAAGATACGGGGATTTCTTGAGGAGGAGAGTGAACCGGCGGGGGCACGAATTAGTTCTTGGTCCCTTGCAGGCATTAGAATTTTCCCCGTGTAAAAACGGAGTGGAAATAAATGCAGTTTTTGAAGGGGAGGCTGAAAAGACAGGGAGGTTCTTTACTTATGCTAAATGAAAAGGGCTATATTCTGCCGTTTGCCATGCTGCTCACAACATCCATTTTAGCTTTCTCTGTTACAGCTGCATCTGTATTTATCTCCAGGTACTCATACTTGGACGTTATGGAGACTGGTTATAAAAGAGAAAGCATGCTGCTTTTCACGATTGACAAGCTTATGGAAGAAGATCACCCGGTGAATGGTTTTTTCACATACCCTGATGGTATAGTACGATATAAGGTGGTTGAAGAAGTGGATGTCAGTACTTTGATTCTTACCACAGAGACGGATGAAAAGATATATAAGCCGGTTTTTGTTACTTACTTAAATAATACAAAGGAAATTCTTGATTGGGAGCAGGGATAACATGATTTTTTTGATAGGGTTTATGGGTTCTGGCAAGTCGACTATAGGAAGAGAGCTTGCAAAAGAATTAAACTGTGACTGTTTGGATACCGATCAGTTGATTGAAGAAAAGCAGGGAATGACAATCAAGGAGATTTTCAATCAGTATGGAGAGCATAGATTCAGAGAGATCGAAACGGAAGTTCTCAAGGAGTTGAAGGGCGGACAACAGTGTATAGTCATGACCGGGGGAGGAATGGCAGAGAGGAGAGAAAACCGCGAATTGATGAAGCGCAATGGGAAGGTGATCTGGCTGAATTGCAGCTTTGAAGAAACAGCCAGACGGATTGCCGGAGATCATGCAAGGCCGCTTATCAGGGAGAAGGGAATGGATGGTTTGAAGTCGCTGTATGAAAGAAGGGTGCCCTTCTATCAAGACGCCTCTGATTTTGAAATAGAGACAGTTGGATTAACGATTGAAGAAACAGTAGAAAAAATACTAACTGAATTACTTTAAAGGTCCCAACTTAGTTCTTGGTCTATAAGCGACTAATGAACATATAAAACTTATGGGTATTTACTGAAAAAGGCTTAGAGGTTTTTTGCATCTCTAAGCCTTTTTCACATTGTAAAGAGTTATATGGTCTTCAGTTTACCATTTTGTATCTCGCAGGCAAAGCCGCAGAGGATACTCTCTGGTTTAAAGTTATAGACACGTGGTGACACTATTGGTGAAGCTCTTAAGGATGGTGGAATCTATGTCAATTAATGATTATGTGAAATATGTGACTCAAACAGCGGTCAGGCACTTTGAGAAAACACCCCAGGAAAGGAAAACCATCAAGCAGCTGAGGAAGACGGAGAAGCAATCCTTTTTGTTCCGCTGGTTTGGTGTCATCCCCTATGCTTTAATGTTCTTTTTAAGAAAAATAAGAAATCGGGATCGAAACTCAACTGTTTCCATCCCTTTTTTTATGTCTACTGGTTGAGATAAAATAGTCCTCCGTTAATAATCTCCACTTTAATTTTTGGTTCGTATTGTTCAGAGAGTGCTTGTTTTTCAACAAAGTAGGATTCAGGCTTTTCTTCCATCCCTTCATAGAATTGATCCAGCAGATCCAGATCCTCCTGCCAACGTACTCTTGCGGACTCTGCCCAGTCCGTCGGCTGTGAGAGAAGTTCTTTTTGAATTTGTGAACGAATCCGGGCAATTCCGCTCGCTGGCTTGATAATCGGAGTCAGGGTGAAGGAAAAATCCGGTATTTTAGGAGTTAGGGTTTTTTTCATGAGGTCCCTATGGAAATTCTCCCGCATGGCTCCATTAATAAGGTTAAGTCCGATTGATTTTAGTAAGTCTTTCTTGAGATCGCATTGATAGGAAATCTTGATATTTAAACCGAGCCACGGATGCAAGGGTGTTTGCTTCCCGGTCACAGCCGCCCTGTTTTCATAAAGGCGGGTATAGCTCGCCAGCTGCCGGGCTGAGCGGAAAATCTGATGTAGGCGGGGTGAACCGAAATGCAGCACTTCGCCTTTAATTGTATCGGGTGCCTTCTCCTGGTTGGTAATCAAACACAGTCTCATCGGATTAGGGATCCCGCCGGTCTTCTCAAGATAATGCCAATAAAATGGACGGTTCATCAATTCTTTATCCATCTCGATTGTAAGTTGAACATCCATATAGCCTTGCTGGTTTTCAACTATCTGGCACTCATTGGCAGTGAAGTAACGCTCAAGAAATTGATGAATTTCGTTTTGCTGCATTTTCCTGCTCCTCCTTCATCGTTTCTGCAAACTGTATCATTGCCGACAAATTATCCATCTTGATCTTCATTTCACCTTGAGAGCGGGATTTGGTGAAGATATCCTCCATGTGATCCTCGAATTTTCCGAAATCAAGCTTTGTCAGGATATCATCAAGCTGGCCAATGACTTTTTCAAAAAGAGTTATTTTTTCATAGAGCAGTTTCAATATGTGCTCTTCGACTGTATTCTTCGTGGCAAAATTATAAATATGGACATCTTTAGTCTGGCCGAGCCTGTGGACCCTCCCGATTCTTTGTTCGAGTCTCATCGGATTCCAGGGAAGGTCGAAGTTGATGATATGATGGCAGAATTGAAGGTTGATACCTTCTCCACCGGCTTCTGTTGCAATCAGTACTTGCGCATGATTTTTAAAAAGTTCCCGCATCCAGTCTTTCTTTCCTCTCTTGAATCCCCCTCTGAATGGAACGGAGCTAATGCCGTTTTGTTTGAGAAACCACTGGAGGTACAGTTGGGTCGCCCGGTATTCTGTAAAGATGATGACCTTGTCATTTACAGACTGGATTATCTTAAGTGCCTCTTGGGCCTTGGAATTACTTTGAACATTTTCAACCTTTTTCATTAATCCATTGACCCTTTCGGTGAGAAGGGGTGAAGGATGTTCTTGGCGTTCCAGCATATTTTTCAGAGTATAGAAGACGGCCTCACGGCTGCTGCATGCTTCTCTTTGCAGAGTCAACAGAGAAAAGGAACTTGATGCCCATTCGTCATGAGGCCCTTTAAGCACGTTGAAACTGTCATAAAGATCTCTTTCCTGTTCAGTGAAATCAATGAGGACGGTTTTGACATGCCGTTTAGTCCATTCAATACCGGTGTCGCTTCTCCGGTTGCGAATCATCACCTTATTGACCAATTCCTTCAGGTGAGCATCATTCCCGACAGACCGCGACCCTTTTTTGTATTTCTCGGTAAACCCTGATTCATTCCCCAGGTGTCCCGGTTTTAATAGAGAGACCAGGTGGAATATTTCTTCTACACGATTCTGTATGGGTGTGGCAGTGAGAAGAAGGCAGAACTTCTTCTTCAGGTTTTGAACAAACTCGTAATTCTTCGTCTTATGGTTCTTTAATTTATGGGCTTCATCTATAATCACAAGGTCGTAGTCCTGTTCATAAACCTTTTCTCTATGAGGACTTCTTTTCGCTGTGTCTATTGAGGAAATGACTATATCGCATTGATCCCAGACATAGCTTTTCCTCTGGGCCACTGCCGGAATAAAGAATTTCGAGTTCAGTTCTATTGCCCATTGAGAAACAAGGGATGCCGGGACGAGGATCAATACTTTCTTGACCAGTCCCCGAATCATGTATTCTTTTAAAATAAGTCCGGCTTCAATGGTTTTTCCAAGTCCCACTTCATCTGCTAATATCGCTTTCCCATTCATGGACTCCACCACTTGTCTGGCAACTTCAAGCTGATGGGGAAGGGGAGTAAGATTAGACAAATGTTTCGGTGCCTGCAGCCCTTCAAAGTTCGGAATAACCGTATGTTCCTCAACCTCTACCGCCAGCTTGAACAGATCCCAATCTGCCCATGGGCCATCCTTCTCGATTCGGGAATCGAATTCCAGGTACCAGCTGTCATCGAATAATACTTCTACGTCCATAAAAACAACTCCTTATTTTAATCATAAAAATGATTGCCGAAAATGCTTTGTTAATGATAGGATGTAAGTAGATTTTTAAAGTTTAGAAATTTGTAAAAAACCGAACATTCTATTTCGAGCAGAATTCTTTATATTGTTAGTATGACCAATTTATTCAATGAATATTGGCGAATGAAAGCAAGAGGAGAGACTGTTGGATGACAGCGCCGAAGGAGCAAGCAAATTTCTTGTGAATCTCTCAGGCAAAAAGACTCTTGCCGGACGCATCTCTGGAGAGTGTTTCAGTTTTACGAAGCCACCCACGAAGAAAGCCATCAAGATGGTAAACTTTCAGGTGAAAGGACAGAGGATCTCTTAACAGGGGTTTTTCTGTCCTTTTTTGTGTGTTTGAATGACATCTCTTGTTAACCGGTCGGGACTAGTAAAGAAGGTTCGTAGAATGAAGATATCAGGCAAAGGGGGAAATATAATGGCAGAATTGAAACGAACGCCTTTATTCCAAGTCTACAAAGAAAATGGCGGGAAGTGCATCGATTTTGGCGGATGGGAGCTGCCTGTCCAATTCTCAAGCATTAAAGAAGAACATGAAGCGGTGCGCACCAAAGCCGGCTTGTTTGATGTATCTCATATGGGAGAGATTGAAGTCAAAGGCAGGGGTTCACTCGATTATCTTCAAAAAATGATGACAAATGATATTTCACGCATCAAAAATGGCGGTGCACAGTATACAGCCATGTGCTATGAAAACGGGGGAACCGTTGATGATCTGCTGGTCTATAAGATTGAGGATCACCATTACCTCCTGGTTGTCAATGCCTCAAACATTGAAAAAGACTATCAATGGCTTCAAGATCATGCGGTTGAAAATGCTGAACTGAAGAATTTATCCGAAGAATACGCTCAATTGGCGATTCAAGGACCACTTGCAGAACAAATCCTGCAAAAGCTGGCTAAAGGCACGGCCTTAAGCGATATCGGATTCTTTAAATTCCAAAACGAAGTAGACTTAAATGGTATCAAGTCCCTTGTATCCAGAACGGGTTACACAGGCGAAGATGGATTTGAAATCTACTGCCCGGCCGGAAGCGCTGCAGATCTTTGGAAAGCGATCCTGGAAGCAGGAGAGCCTGAAGGAATCCTGCCATGCGGTCTTGGCGCCCGTGATACTCTTCGTTTTGAAGCGAACCTTGCCCTATATGGACAAGAGCTCTCTGCGGATATCACTCCGATAGAAGCAGGCATCGGTTTCGCGGTGAAAGTTGATAAAGAAGCCGATTTCTTTGGAAAAGAAACATTGGCTCAACATAAAAAAGAGGGAGCTCCCCGTAAACTTGCCGGGATTGAAATGCTTGAGCGCGGAATTCCTCGTCACGGCTATAAAGTCTATGCCAATGACGAAGAAATTGGCGAAGTCACGACAGGCACACAGTCTCCTACACTTAAAAAGAATATCGGGCTTGCTCTCATTAAATCTGAATACAGCGGCCTTGATACAGAAGTATATGTTGAGATCCGCAACAAGAAGATTAAAGCTAAAGTAGTGCCAACACCATTCTATAAAAGACCAAAGAAGTAGCAGGGAGGGGATTCCTTATGAAACATCGTTATTTGCCGATGACAGAACAAGTTCAAAAGGAAATGCTGGACACGATTGGAGTCAGCTCGGTTGATGAGCTGTTTGAAGATATTCCTGAAAAAGTAAGATTTAAAGGGGAATATAACATTAAGAAAGCGGAACCTGAGACGACCTTGATGAAAGAGTTAAGCCGGATGGCTGCTAAGAATGCGGATTTGCGTTCTCATACTTCTTTCATTGGTGCAGGGGTTTATGACCATTACATGCCTGTTATTGTGGATCATGTGTTGTCACGTTCGGAATTCTACACTGCTTATACACCATATCAGCCGGAGATCTCTCAAGGGGAGCTGCAGGCGATCTTTGAATTCCAGACAATGATTTGTGAATTGACTGGCATGGATGTGGCTAACTCCTCTATGTATGACGGCGGTACGGCGCTTGCTGAAGCAGCGATGCTGAGCGCAGGCCAGACCAAGCGGAAGAAGGTGCTTGTTTCAAGTACCGTCCATCCAGAATCAAGAGATGTTCTGCGCTCTTATGCGAAAGGACAATATATCGAAGTAGTCGAAATCCCTCATAAAGACGGTGTGACGGACACAGCTGCTCTAGAAGAGATGATGTCTGATGAAATCGCGGCTGTCATTGTTCAATATCCTAACTTCTTTGGAAGAATTGAAGAATTAGCGAAGCTTGAGGGCATCGTACATGACAAGAAAGCGATGTTTGTTGTGTCCTCTAATCCATTGGCGCTTGGCGTGCTGACGCCTCCTGGAAAATTGGGAGCCGATATTGTGATCGGTGATGCACAGCCGTTTGGAATTCCTACTGCCTTCGGCGGACCACACTGCGGATACTTCGCTGTAACAAAGAAACTGATGCGCAAGGTTCCAGGCCGTTTGGTCGGACAGACGGTTGATGAAGACGGCCAGCGAGGATTCGTCTTGACTCTTCAAGCGCGTGAACAGCACATCCGCCGTGATAAAGCGACTTCCAACATTTGTTCAAACCAGGCTCTTAATGCTTTGGCTGCTTCTGTTGCAATGACGGCTCTTGGAAAGAGCGGCGTCAAAGAAATGGCAGTCCAGAACATCCAAAAGGCGCACTATGCAAAACAAGCCCTTAAACAAAACGGTTTGGAGACTGCTTTCGAAGGTCCTTCCTTCAATGAATTCGTCATCAAAACGAATCGTCCTGTAAAAGAAATTAATTCAGCTCTGCTTCAGAAAGGAATCATCGGCGGATATGATCTCGGTCTTACAGATTCTGACTTAAATCATCATATGCTTGTAGCGGTTACAGAACTTCGCACAAAAGAAGAAATCGATACATTTGCAAAAGAATTGGGGGATTATCATGAATAAGAACGATCAGCCTCTCATTTTTGAACTATCTAAAGAAGGACGTACCGGCTACAGCCTTCCTGAAATGGATGTTCCGCAAGTTGACTTGTCCGAATTGATTCCTGCAGGATACACTCGAGAAGCATCACCCGAACTTCCAGAGGTTTCCGAACTGGATATCATGCGTCACTACACGGCCCTGTCCAAGCGCAATCATGGGGTGGACTCCGGTTTTTACCCATTAGGTTCATGTACAATGAAATACAATCCGAAAATTAATGAAAATGTAGCGAGATTCAATGGATTTGCCCATCTGCATCCTCTTCAGGAAACAGAAGGTGTCCAAGGAGCATTGGAATTGATGTTCGATTTACAGGAGCACTTGAAAGAGATCACAGGAATGGATGAAGTGACGCTTCAACCAGCAGCAGGTGCTCACGGAGAGTGGACAGGATTGATGATGATCCGTGCCTACCATGAAGCAAATGGAGACACCAAACGTACGAAGGTCATCGTTCCTGACTCTGCGCATGGTACTAACCCTGCTTCGGCAACAGTGGCAGGATTTGAAACTGTGACAGTGAAATCCGACGAAAATGGATTGGTTGATATGGAGGACCTTAAACGTGTAGTAGGTGATGATACTGCCGCGTTAATGCTTACTAATCCGAATACACTGGGCTTATTTGAAGAAAACATCCTGGAGATGGCTTCAATCATCCACCAGGCCGGCGGCAAGCTTTACTATGATGGCGCCAACCTTAATGCCGTTATGTCGAAAGCACGTCCAGGAGACATGGGCTTCGATGTCGTTCATCTTAATCTTCACAAAACCTTTACAGGACCTCACGGGGGCGGCGGTCCTGGAAGCGGACCAGTCGGTGTCAAAGCTGATTTGATTCCGTATCTTCCTAAGCCTATCCTGGTGAAGCGTGAAGACGGATATGAATTCGACTATGACCGTCCTCAGTCAATCGGACGAGTGAAGCCTTACTATGGGAACTTCGGCATCAATGTCCGTGCCTATACGTATATCCGCACAATGGGTCCTGACGGGTTGAAAGCGGTGACGGAAAATGCGGTCATCAATGCCAACTATATGATGAGAAGGCTGGCTTCTCACTTCGACCTGCCGTATGACCGCCACTGCAAGCATGAATTTGTCATCAGCGGAAAGCGTCAGAAGAAATTGGGAGTCCGCACCTTGGATATCGCCAAGCGTCTGCTTGATTTCGGCTATCATCCGCCAACCATCTACTTCCCATTGAATGTAGAGGAATGTATGATGATCGAGCCGACTGAAACAGAGTCCAAAGAAACCATCGATGATTTCATCGATGCCATGATCCAAATTGCCAAAGAAGCAGAAGAAAATCCTGAAATTGTACAGGAAGCACCGCATACGACTGTCATCAAGCGTCTAGATGAAACTCTTGCGGCACGTAAACCTGTTCTGCGTTATACAAAAGAAGGTTAACAGTAAAAGGATGTCCTCTAAGGGCATCCTTTTTCGTGTTTAAACTGGGCGGTGATTCACTTTCTTCAAGAGATCATAAGTCCAAAAATGCCCGGAACATTAAATGAAATATTTTTTAAAATGGGTATTGCTAAAACCTGGAAGAACTGATAAATTAAACTTAACCGGTAAAAATAATTTAACCGAGTTAAAAAAAAACTAGTGGTGAAAAAAATTGGAACCTATGATGATTATCAGGGATTATAATCAGCTGAAAGCTTTGAGTGACCCATTCAGAGTGAAGCTGATGTTAAGGTTGGTCGAGAGTGCATTTACCGGGCAGCAGCTTTCAGAGATATTCGATCTTTCCCGGGCAAGAATTCATTATCACCTTCGCGAGCTTGAAAAGCTGGGTTTGATTGAAATTGTGAAGACAGAAGAGAAGAATGGAATCATTCAAAAATTCTATCAATCTGTCGCCAGCGGGTTTTATCCAGATGCCAGTCTTATGCCTCATACAGAAGAAATCAGCAATACAAAAAGACAAATGATGTATGGCATGCTGGACCGAACCATGACCAGGCTGCTGGAGGCACCCAATGATGCATTTGAAGAAGCGGGGCCGAAAGATCCTGCTGAATGGAACATCCTAGCTACCTCATGGGAAACGAAGGTGACAGAAGAGAATTTCAGGTGGTATACGAATAAATATTTTGAGCTGCTGGAAGAGTTTCAGAACCGGGCAAAAGAGGATACCGACAATCCCGAAGCCAAACATTATTATATGTCTGGTTATGGTTTCCAGGTAAATGAATCTAATTTTTCAAAAAGGATTTCCAGCTCAGATGAAAATGAATAATTCAAAGGGGATTCAGCCATGAATCTCCATCTTTTAACCCTGACAGTAAAATTAATTTAACCGAGAAAAGTATTTTGTCGGACAGTATCCAAGACAGTGAAAAAATTCAATCGGATGGAAAGGAGTTTTAAAGATGAAAGAACTGTTAATGAGAAATCGGAATTTTGCTGCTTTATTTTTCGGAAGAATGGTAACCAATATGGGTGACAGTCTTTATTATGTAGCAGCTATGTGGCTTGTATTTGAATTAGGTGGAAGTGCCTTTTACACTGGCTTAGCAGGATTTCTGACCCTTCTGCCTGGAACTTTGCAATTCTTGACGGGGCCGGTTATTGATAAATTGCAGATTCAGAAACTTCTTGTATGGACTCAGATACTACAGGCGTTGCTGGTGCTGCTTATTCCTATAGCCCACTATGCAGGGTTTCTCACTATAACCTTTATCCTAGTGATCATGCCGGTTATATCTGCTATTGAACAATTTGCTTATCCTGGGCAATCGGCCCTGCTGCCGAGGCTTATCCGGAAAGACCAGCTTGTGAAGGGCAACTCGCTTTTTTCTTTCGCTTATCAAGGGGTCGACCTGGCATTTAACGCCATTGCGGGCATATTGGTCGCTTTGGTGGGTGCAATTACTCTGTATATGATCGATGCCGTTACATTCATCATTACGGCCATTCTATTCAGAATGATTAATGTTAAGGGGGAGAAGCAAATAAATGGGCAAAATGGAACTTCGGTTAAAGAAAAAGCTGTTTCGTATAAGAAAGATTTAGCTGAAGGATTTGGCATTGTCTTCCGATCAAAGCTGGCGAAATTCTTATTAGGATCCGTTGTGGCAAATTTCGCTATTGGTTCAACATACGCGGTGCTGCCTGCCTTTGCGGAACTAAGGGGAGGTTCTGAAGCCTATGGGCTTTATTTAGCAGCCATATCGGGAGGGGCATTGATAGGTGCTCTGTCTGCTTCTTTGTTGGAAAAATACTCACTAGGAAGACTTGTGATCATATTATTTTTTCTCGGAGGCAGCTGCTGGATGATATCAGGATTCATTCCATCCACCACTGTCAGTATTCTTTTCTTCGGAATATCTTGGATTCCGATTGGAGCAACGAATGTCATCATGGGAGCAGCGATTCAATCGATTGTTCCTCAACATTTAATGGGAAGAATTTTTTCGGTCACTGCTTCTCTTGGGGCAGCCGCTATGCCATTTGGCTCTTTGCTGGGAGGATACCTGGCCGATGCGGTCAACCCGGTGGCGGTATTTGCCGGCTCAGCTGCAGGAGTGATTTTTGTTTCAATCGTTTGGTTACTGGACCGGGCTTTGCGGACACTTCCCAGCTCTGTCAATATCAACCCGGAAGAGCTTGGGCTTTCAACTGATATGAAGCTGACTTCTTGAATGAAATTTCATGGGGAGGGTGAGCTTGATTTCAAGCTGAAAAAAAGCCGATTTCAGTTGAAATCGGCTTTGGTGCATTATTTCTTCTTTTTAATTTTTCCAGTCCATTTCTTGAACCCGCCCTGTAATTGGTGAAGGTCCCTGTATCCATTGCGGCGAAGCATCTGCGCTGCCCTGCCGCTGCGCATGCCGCTCTGGCAGTATAGATATACCGGCTGGTCATTGCGGACTTCCTGCTTCCTTTGTTTAAGCTGGGAAAGCGGGATATTTCTAGCACCAAGGATATGGCCGTTTTCATATTCGTTCGGTTCCCTGACGTCAATAAGCTGGGCTTTACGGTATCCTGAACGGAACTCTTCTTCCGTCAGGTTATTTACAATACGTTTTTGCAAGAAAAACGTAATTATGGAATAGACGATGATCGCCCCTAAAACGACTAGTAAAAAATATAAACCTGACAAAATTTCTGACCCCTTTCACAATTCCCTATTATCTATTATATTCTCTCTTTTGTTCAGATACAAAAGAAATCTATTTCTATTATATTATTCTCTATTAGGGAGAACAAGAATTCTTTTTGAAAGGTGTGTGACTTTTGAAGGACAGGGTGTTTTCCACGCTCTTTTTGCGAAGATCCTAATTCGTTTCCCGGCTAATCGTGCCAATAACTTTTTGTTTCCCTGATTTAACGGTGCGATTCCCGGCTAATCATGCCAATAACTTTTTGTCTTCCTGACTTAATGGTACGTTTTCGAGGGAATCATACCATTAACTATTTGTTTCCCTGACTTAATGGTGCGATTCCCGGCTATTCGTGCCAATAACTTTTGTCTTCCTGACTTAATGGTACGTTTTCGAGGGAATCATACCATTAACTATTTGTTTCCCTGACTTAATGGTGCGATTCCGCGCTAATCATGCCATAAACTTTTTGTCGTCCTGACTTAATGGTACGTTTCCGAGGGAATCATACCATAACTATTTGTTTCCCTGACTTAATGGTGCGATTCCAGGCTAATTATGCCAATATCTTTTTGTCTTCCTGATTTAATGGTACATTTTTCTATATTAACTCATCTCCCCCGGCATGCGCCCTATCTTATGGTAAAATTCATCTTCTGCTGATCTACTGTCATATCCAGTCACCATTCAACCAGGCCGGGCTTTTCTTCTTTGTTTTTTCTTATACTTTGATAGACTAGAAATCGACTTAAAAAGAGTAAAAGAGGTATGAGGTTATGACCAAAGAAGTATGGCGATATATCGATTCGGGGAATTGTTCTCCCTCTTATAACATGGCATTGGATGAAGCCTTGCTTGACTGGCATAGTGAAGGGAAAATCCCCCCCGTTATCCGTTTTTACGGATGGGATCCTGCCACTCTGTCGATAGGCTATTTCCAAAAGGTTGAAAAAGAAATCAATATGGAGGCTGTGAAGGAACACGGGTTGGGCTTTGTGCGTCGTCCGACTGGCGGCAGGGGTGTCCTCCATGAACATGAACTTACATATAGCGTGATTGTAACGGAAGAGCATCCGGAAATGCCTAAGACGGTTACAGAGGCCTACCGGGTAATATCAGAAGGGATTCTCAGGGGATTCAGGGCTTTAGGGCTTGAGGCTTATTTTGCGGTGCCGAGAACTGAAGAAGAGAAGCAGGGGTTGAAAAGTCCGCGGTCGGCTGTCTGCTTTGACGCTCCGAGCTGGTATGAACTGGTGGTGGAAGGACGGAAAGTCGCCGGAAGTGCCCAGACCCGCCAAAAAGGTGTCATCCTTCAGCACGGTTCTATTTTGCTTGATCTCGATGAAGATAAATTATTCAGCTTGTTCAAATACCCGAATGACCGGGTGAAGGAACGAATGCAGCGTGCCTTTAAGAGCAAAGCTGTGGCTGTCAATGAGATCAGCAGCGAAACCGTCACCCTCGAGATGGCGAAAGAGGCTTTCAAAAAAGGGTTTGAGCAGGGACTAGAAATAGAGCTCGAGCCATATGTGCTTTCCCAGGAAGAAACACAATATGTAGAGGACCTTGCAAGGAGAAGGTACGAATCAGATGAGTGGAATTTTAAACGGTAACTTTTTTGTGTATGAAGAGAAAACCAAATAACTTTTTTTGAATTTCAAAAAGCGATGAAAATCGCTTTTTTCCTTTTCGTAAAAGGGTTAGTAGAAGCGCGATAATTTTCAACCTTGAAAATTGTCGGGTTTTGTTGATTTGTGCTGGCTAATCTATGATTCCCTTCCAATCCCTCCTCTTTCCAGCATATTTTCAGTTTGACAAAAAAGTTTCCACATGAACGAAACACAATATGTAGTGTGTCGAAAAATATTTTACACACTATATATAGTGTGTATTGGTTGATTTTCATTACAGGCTGTGATAAATTTATTTTTGAAATTAACAACCTTGAGAGAAACAGAAACCATTCAATATAGTAGTTTAAGGAGTTGTATTTATGTCTGTCGTATCCAAACAAGAAATGATAGTTAACAGAGAGAGTCTGAATAAAGCGATCGGTATGTTTCCGCAAGTCCATCCCATTACCCCGGATATGCACATTACTCATAAGGGTGTGTCCCGCCTCGTAATGATTGACCGCTATTCATTTAAAGATACGGAAAAGATTACCCTTACTGAAGGAGATTTCGTTGTATTAACAATCAAGGAAGATCCTAAATTCCCGGCGAGGGGACTTGGCTTCATTAAAAGCCTTGACTGGGAGAACAAGCAGGCAGAGGTTTTAATCATTGAGGAGTACAGAAGTTCAATCGATAACCCTGTGGAATCTGAGAGCGGCGTTGTCAGGCGTTCTTTGGATGTTATTGAAAAGCCGCTAGAAATTTTCTATGAGCAAATAGCGAAGAGAAACGCAACTGGGCTTGCGAGTGTAGAGACGACAGAAGAAAAAAGGCAGGAATGGTTCGAGAAATTCTACCACGAACTCGTCAATATGAATTTTGTGCCGGCCGGCCGTGTATTGTACGGAGCAGGTGCTGATACGGATGTCACCTATTTCAACTGTTATGTCATGCCTTTCGTGAAAGATTCCAGGGACGGAATTTCCGACCACCGCAAACAGGTGATGGAAATCATGAGCCGCGGCGGCGGAGTCGGAACGAATGGATCTACTTTGAGACCGCGAAACACATTGGCGCGGGGAGTGAACGGAAAGTCATCTGGATCTGTATCATGGCTGGACGATATTGCGAAGCTGACTCATCTTGTGGAGCAGGGTGGATCAAGACGTGGTAAATAAGTGCCTCGTCTATAAATAAACCTCGTGAATTGCTGGAAACTCTTTAATAGTAATCATGTATATGTCATCCGAAAATGAAAATGGAGGAGACAAACATGAAACTATATGACGCTAATATTTTGCAAATTAAAGGTTCTAAACAGTACTCTAATAAAAAATTAGCGCATAAATGACTTACTGGCTACAACGCAGCTGGAAACGGCAAACGTGAATGCTAAAAAACAGTAAGTGGAAAAAGACAATCAGCAGCCAAGCTCCTTTAAAATGGAGAAGGTTCAACGACCATCGAAAGCACGCTGTAACAGCGGAAGCAAGTAGAGTAGGAATCAAGCGGTTCCCAAGTGCGAGGACACTCAAAAGAGTGTAAGATATGGTCTGAACTCTAAGGTGACTTAGAGAGTTGATGTAGCGTATCAACGTAACGTATTGGCCCAAATGATTATGTTGTCGGATTGGCACCCTGACATCATTGAATTCATCATTTCAAAGATGCAAAACCCGCGTATTCTGCGCTATCTTCTTGAAAATACAGAAGATGAGCATATCAAAAAAGCTGCTCAGGATAAATTGAAATTCACGCCTCTTACAGCACAAGAACAAGATATGTACCAAGGAATTATTAATTACAAGCAGATTCCCGGGCTGGGAGGATTTTCGGACAAGATCATCAAGGAAGCTGAAGAGAAGCTTAGAACGGGCGGTACTTACTCTGTCCATAATTCTGAATTTCTTACAGGCGCGAATATTTCGGTCTGCCTGACAAGTGATTTCATGGAAGCTGTGGAAAATGACGAAGAATACAGCCTTCGTTTCCCTGATGTTGAGAAATATAACGAAGAAGAAATGAAATTTTATAATGAAAACTGGCATGAAATCGGTGATGTAAGAGAATGGGAAGAGATGGGCTACAAGGTCCGTACGTATAGAAAGATGAAAGCGAAAGAATTATGGAATCTGATTAATGTATGTGCGACTTATTCGGCTGAACCAGGTATTTTCTTTATTGATAATGCCAACGACATGACGAATGCAAAAGCATATGGACAGAAGGTTGTTGCGACTAATCCATGTGGGGAACAACCACTCGCACCATTTTCCGTCTGCAACCTCGCAGCTGTTAATCTTGCACAATTTGCGGACAAAGAAAATAAAACAGTCGATTTTGAAAAGCTGAAGAGGACAGTAGAAGTCGGCGTGCGTATGCAGGATAACGTAATCGATGCCACTCCTTATTTCCTTGAACAGAACAAAAAACAGGCACTCGGAGAACGCCGTGTCGGCCTTGGGGTTATGGGACTTGCTGATTTATTGATCTACTGCGAAAAAGAATATGGTTCTGAGGAAGGCAACAGGCTTGTGGATGAAGTATTCGAAACAATTGCCGTGACAGCTTACCGTGCATCTGTAGAATTATCGAAGGAAAAAGGCAGCTTCCCATTCCTTCAAGGTGAGACAGAAGGGGAAACGAACCGCCTTAGAGAGGCATTCATCAATACAGGATATATGAGCAAAATGCCTGAGGATGTCCGCCAGTCTATCATGGACAACGGTATCCGAAACTCTCATCTTCTCACTGTTGCCCCAACTGGCAGTACAGGAACGATGGTAGGTGTCGCGACCGGTCTTGAACCATACTTCTCCTTCACTTATTACCGAAGCGGACGCCTGGGTAAATTCATCGAGGTGAAGGCTGAAATTGTACAAGAGTTCCTTGAGCGTAATCCTGAAATAGATCCAGATGCCCTTCCTGAATGGTTCGTCTCTTCGATGGAACTGGCACCTGAAGCTCATGCTGATGCACAGTGTGTGATCCAGCGCTGGATTGACAGCTCTATCTCGAAGACAGTCAACGCGCCAAGGGGTTATACAGTGGACCAAGTACAGGGAGTGTACGAAAGATTGTATAAAGGCGGAGCGAAAGGCGGCACAGTCTACGTGGATGGAAGCCGTGATTCTCAGGTTCTGACTTTGAAAGCAGAAGAAAACAGTTTTGATGAAGAAGAAACTGAACCACAAACACCACAAGGCAAAAAGCCTGTTGTACTAGTTGATACTATCCAGGATGTCAGGTCAACAGATGTAACAATTGGATCTGAAGTAGGCAACACCTGCCCGGTCTGCCGAAAAGGTACAGTTAAAGATATGGGCGGATGCAACACATGTACCAACTGTGGAGCACAATTGAAGTGCGGACTATAATCTAACAAAGAAGGAGGGATCTGTTCCTCCTTCTTTTTTGGTTTCGATCCTTTTCTGCATTAAAGCGTTAAAAGGGACAGTCCCTTTTAATGCTGCGATGTGATGAAGTGCACCGGCGGAATTTGGCTTGTTCTTATTCTAAAACCCTTCGAAATGAATAAGAAAGTTATAAGGATACTTCGAAGGGGATGATTCCCATGAACATCGATGGCGTGTTTTCAGGCGGCGGAATCAAGGGGCTTGCGCTGATAGGGGCTTACCGGGCAATCGAAGAAAAAGGCTTTCGATTCAAGAGGCTTGCGGGGACGAGTGCAGGCGCAATCATAGCCGGATTCATTGCAGCAGGTTATAACAGTGAAAATCTGCTCAGTATAATGGATGAAATTGATTTGTCTGATTTACTGGATAAGAATCCATTGCTCTCTTCTGTGCCCTTTGTCCGATGGCTGAAAGTGTACTGGAAGCTTGGTCTTTATAAAGGGGATGCCCTCGAGCAGTGGATTGAAGAAAAGTTAAGGGTGAGGGGGATATACACCTTTGCCGACCTGAGACCTGGAGCATTAAGGGTCGTTGCTTCAGACTTATCAAATGGCCGCTTGATAGTGCTGCCTGATGACCTGGAGAAATACGGTATACCCAAAGAAACCTTCCCAGTGGCAAGGGCGATCAGAATGAGTGCAAGTCTGCCTTATTTCTTTGAACCAGTAAGATTAAAATCTCTTGATGGATTGAACCTAGTCGTCGACGGAGGGGTATTAAGCAATTTCCCTATGTGGCTTTTTGATAAAGAAAATACAAAGAAGGTAAGACCTGTCCTGGGTATCAAGCTCAGTCATGATGCCCAGGAAAGACCTAAAAACAAAATCCAAAATGCCATAGAACTGTACGCTGCCCTGTTTCAGACCATGAAGGATGCACACGATTCCCGCTATATTTCAAGGAAGCATTCTACCAATGTTATTTTCATACCCACTGAAGGCGTATTGACAACAGAATTTGAACTGACAGATGAAAAGAAAAGAGAACTTGCAGGGTATGGTTATAATATGGCGAAAGAATTTTTGAGGGGATGGAGTTTTGGCTAGGATAGGGAGGATAAGCATCAAAGCTGTTATTTGTTACTGTTAGAGCCGCAGGGCTCCCTTTAATTCCCACAGTGATTTAGAGAATTATTTAGAAGGGCATTCATAGTGATACACTTAAAATTATCTGTTTTATCAATATTTAATTCTATCAAGCCAAATAAAAAAATCGAGCTTAGAGAGAGGCTCGATTTTTTCTATTTTTTTACCTTCAATTACCGTGAGGTTTGCCTGTGATTTTTTTCGATGGGACTTTTTGCGGAACGGATTTGGCGCGCTTGCTTTAACTGCTGCAGTGGTTTTTTTATGATTATAACGCTTCTTGGATTGTTTTGCTGCTTTCAGGAAAGCTTTTTGATCTTTGTTTTTTCCATGGCCGCCACCGCCCATCATCACTTTCCGGAATACAAAATAAATGACTCCGGCAATCACTGCAAAAATCACGATCCTTTGAAGAAGGGCAAGGGGATCTCCTATAAGCATGGAAACCAACCCTATGGATGCAAAAAGAATAATAACTCCTGCAATTATTGTACGAGCACTCAAGAAGGTCACCTCCTTTGTAACAGGATATAAGAGCATAGTAGTCCTTTATCTATATTTTAGACTATTTCTGTTGTTTTTAACCGTAAATCTGTTTATTTTACACATTTGTTTTCTAATTACGAAGAATGAAATAGATCTGGAAATTTGCAGATTGATCCTTGGAGATAGGGTAATGAGACTGGCCGCGCTTCAGTTTTGATACCTTGCAAGCGGGAATGTGTTTAAGACGGGATGCACCAAAACCTTCATTCCAGCTTAAATATGAAAGACTTTCAAGGAAATGGACATACTACCCAAAGGAGGTGTTTATATGTCTGCAAGAGAAGAAGAACCATCAAGTGATAAGAAGCTGGAACAGAATAAGCAGGAGAAGCCGTTCTCGTTCATTGGAATGGTAGTCACTACCGGATTTGCGGGAGGAATCCTGTGGAGCCTGATATCTTACATCTGCTACATGTTCTCCTTTACAAAGCTTGAGCCGAATATCATTCTTGAGCCATGGGCTGCAGGGAATTGGAAAGACAGCTGGCTTGGAATTGTGATATCCATAGTGGCGTATGGACTGATTTCCATTGGGGCTGCGCTCGTATACTATGCCACATTGCGAAAGCTAACATCCATGTGGGTGGGAGCGGGATATGGAATAGCCTTGATGCTGGCTGTGTTTCTGGTGCTGAACCCTCTGTTCCCCAGTATGAAAGCGTTGACCGACACCGATTACAATACCCTGATCACGGCTGCCTGCATTTATATCCTGTATGGAGTATTCATTGGCTACTCAATCTCATATGAAGAAAACGAACTCCGCCATCAAAATGAAAAAGAAGAAGGCGTAAGCCATTAAGAGTTCAGACATTGTAGTAGGTTTGTCAATTAGTTTGTGTTAGAATGTTCATGTTGAACATTCTATTTTTATGGGTGAATACATATGCACAAGATTCTTCTGCTTAATGGTCCGAACCTTAATCGATTAGGGAAACGCGAACCAGATATTTATGGAACTGCCACGCTAGATGAGCTTGAAGGCAATTTGAAAGAAGCGGCCATACAGGCTGGATATGAACTGACAGCCCAGCAATCGAACCATGAAGGGGTACTTATTGACTTTATCCATATGGCTGAAGATGCTGGATACGCGGGTATCATTTTTAATCCCGGAGCGTTCACTCATTACAGCTATGCGATAAGGGACGCTGTAGCTGGTGTCGATTTACCCGTTATTGAAGTTCATATTTCAAATGTTCATAAAAGAGAAGCTTTCAGGCACAAATCTGTTCTCGCAGAAGTGACCGCTGGACAGATTGTCGGTCTGGGTCTCTTTGGATATGAACTCGCCCTGCAGGCTCTTATAAAAAAACATAAGGGAGATGAAGAGGTTGAGCAAACTTGATAAATTAAGAGAGAAATTTACAGGGAACAACATTGATGGGATACTGATCACTAGTAATTATAACCGCCGTTATATGACAGGTTTCACTGGATCTTCAGGGGTGGCCCTTGTTACTGCTGACAACGCGGTTTTTATTACGGATTTCCGCTATACAGAGCAAGCTGCTGAACAGGCGCAGGGATTTGAAATCGTCCAGCATAAAGGACCAATCCCTAATGAAGTGGCGGCTCAAGCCGAAAAACTGGGCATCAAAAAACTCGGCTTTGAAAAGAATTACCTTACCTTTTCTGCATATGAAAGCTATAGCAGCAAAGTTCAAGCCGAACTTGTGCCGATCAGCGGCCTGATCGAAGATATCCGTTTAGTTAAGACAGAATCAGAACTTCAAGTAATTAAAGAGGCTGCCGATATCGCTGATGCCGCATTCAAGCATATCCTTGATTTCATTGCTCCCGGCAAAACGGAACTTGAAGTGTCAAACGAACTCGAATTCTTCATGAGAAAAGCAGGGGCGACGTCTTCTTCTTTTGATATCATCGTAGCTTCCGGTCTTCGTTCGGCTCTTCCGCACGGTGTCGCCAGCGACAAGGTCATCGAAAAAGGTGATTTCATCACATTGGATTACGGCGCATACTACAAAGGGTACTGCTCTGACATGACAAGAACGGTTTCAGTAGGCGAGCCTTCAGATAAGCTGAAAGAAATCTATGATGTTGTTCTTCAATCACAGCTGAAAGCAATGGATGGAATCAAACCGGGTATGACAGGTGCTGAGGCAGATGCCATCGCAAGGGATTACATTAAAGAAAAAGGCTATGGTGATAACTTTGGCCACTCACTAGGTCATGGCATCGGCCTGGAAGTTCATGAAGGACCAGGACTATCCCACCTTTCTGAAACAGTATTGAAGCCTGGCATGATTGTTACTGTTGAGCCGGGGATCTATGTTCAAGGTGTAGGCGGAGTGCGTATCGAGGATGATACCGTTATCACAGAAAATGGCAATGAAACACTAACGCACTCAACAAAAGATTTGATCATTCTTTAATAAAATCTTTGCCGCAAGAAAACAATATGGCATAATGAACATGCAGTAAATAGTCACTCTTCGGCTATTCAAATATTAGGAGGAACACTCATGATTTCAGTAAATGATTTTCGTACAGGTCTTACAATCGAAGTAGATAACGGAATTTGGCGCGTAATGGACTTCCAGCATGTTAAGCCAGGTAAAGGGGCAGCATTTGTCCGTTCTAAATTAAGAAACCTTCGCAATGGTGCGATTCAGGAAAAAACATTCCGTGCGGGTGAAAAAGTAGCGAAAGCTCAAATTGACAACCGCAGAATGCAATATCTATACGCAAATGGAGATATGCATGTATTCATGGATACAGATTCATATGAACAAATCGAATTGGCTGCATCTGCGATAGAATATGAATTGAAATTCTTGAAAGAGAACATGGAAGTTCAAATCATGATGTATCATGGTGAGACACTTGGTGTTGAGCTGCCGAACACAGTTTCCTTGACAGTGACGGAGACAGAGCCGGGCATCAAAGGAGATACGGCTACAGGCGGATCGAAGCCGGCGACGGTGGAAACGGGCTTGACAGTAAACGTACCATTCTTCGTCAATGAAGGTGACGTTCTTGTCATCAATACAACGGATGGTTCATACGTTTCACGTGGTTAATACTGATTGACCAAAAAGCTGGAGGGCTAAGCCTTCCAGCTTTTTTTGTTGTTTGGGAACACGTCCATGGTCAGCGCCCGAAAGCCCCATCTTCATACACATCTCAACCAAAATACATCTTTCCTGACCAAGCAGCCCCGTCTTCATACATATCCCACTAAAAATACATCTCTCCCGACCGAAGCAGTCCCGTCTTAATACACATCCCACTGGAAATACATCTCTCCCGACCGAAGCAGCCCCGTCTTCATACACATCTCAAGGAAAATACATCTCTCCCGACCGAAGGAGCCTCATCCTCATACACATCTCAAGGAAAATACATCTCTCCCGACCGAAGCAGCCCCGTCTTCATACACATCTCAACCAAAATACATCTTTCCTGACCGAAGCAGCTCCATCTTCATACACATCCCACCGGAAATACATATCTCCTGGCCTGCATAAAAACCTCAACAGAATCATTGGCTAGGAGGGGCAGGCCAAAGAGCCTGAGCCTTTGTTCTGTTATAGCTTCACCTCTTTAAAGCATAAAAAGGGACAGTCCCTCTTCGTGCTTTAAAGCGATATAGTCCGATTTCTTATATTGCCTCCCCATAATAAAGTCATATTCTCCTAATCTCCGAATAGATTTTAATAACTAAAGGCATGTACTAAAATTTTTAAAAGTACTTGCACCAAAATTAGGAGGAGGGAATATGGAAGAGATTCTATCAATCGTTCCATCCATTATCGCAGAAAAAATCATTAGCATGCCATCCCATATCCAGCCGCTGATCGAAGAGATAAGAATAAGGATTGACCGTCCGTTGGAAGTGACGGCCAGGGGTATACCTTATTTTCTTCCCTATGTTGTGACAAGGAAAGATGGAGAACAGCTTATCAACAAGCTGGCTAACCATTCGTTTTATACATTGGAAGAAGAATTGAAAAGAGGATATATCACGATAGAAGGCGGCCACCGTGTGGGACTAGCCGGCAAAGTCATCCTTGACGGTGGCAGGGTGAAAGCGATCAGGCATCTCGCCTCATTTAATATAAGGGTTGCCAGGGAAGCCATTGGTATAGCGGATCCGCTGATTCCCTACCTATTTGATGGAGGCTGGAAACATACCATGATTATCGGGGCTCCTCAAACAGGAAAAACCACTCTGCTCAGGGATATTGCCAGAAGTGTATCGACGGGTCTTTCTGAGAAGGAAATCGGACCTTACAAAGTTGGAATCGTAGATGAACGTTCTGAGATTGCCGGCTGTGTACACGGGGTGCCGCAGCTGCAGTTCGGACCGCGTGTGGATGTGCTGGATGCTTGTCCGAAAGCGGAAGGGATGATGATGCTGATCCGCTCGATGAGTCCGGAGGTCATCATTGTCGATGAAATCGGGCGCCAGGAAGATGGCCAAGCCATTCTGGAAGCAGTAAATGCGGGAATCTCCCTGATTATGACAACTCACGGCCATTCCTTAGAGGAAATTTCAAAGCGGCCGAACCTGAAAGAGATTGTGGAATTGAATGTGATAGAGAGATTTGTTGAATTGGCAAGAGGAGACCATCCCGGTCAGATAAAAGATATCAAAAATCAAGCGGGATATTCGCTTTTGAGAAAAGTGAGTGTGACATAAATGATTAAGATCATCGGTGCGGTTTTTATCATCCTTTCTACTTCCTGGGCGGGATTTGAAGCTTCAAGATATCTGAGTGAACGGCCACGGCAATTAAGAATATTGAAATCAGCGCTGCAATCATTGGAAGCTGAAATCATGTATGGACATACTCCTCTGCATGAAGCTTCACGCAAGCTTTCGAAGCAGCTTCAGCGTCCGGTTGCCTGGTTTTTTGAAGTATTCGCTGAAAAGATCACCACGGAGGAAACAACTGTACATGAAGCTTGGGAGGCCAGTCTTAAAGAGGTTTGGAAGATGACAGCACTTAAGTCCAGGGAGTATGAAATACTCAGCCAATTCGGCGAAAGCCTGGGTAAGCATGACCGGTTAACGCAGCAAAAGCATATTTTATTGACTCTGACCCATTTGGAACGGGAAGAATCGGAAGCGCTGGATAAGCAAAAGAGATATGAAAAAATGACGAAAAGTTTAGGGTTTCTTTCAGGCCTGCTTCTCATCATTTTACTGTTGTAATGATCAGGAGGGGAAAAGATGGGAATTGACGTAGATATGATTTTCAAGATTGCTGGTGTCGGTATTGTGGTGGCTTTTCTTCATACAATACTCGATCAGGTCGGAAAGAAGGAATATGCCCAGTGGGTCACGTTGTTTGGCTTTATCTACATTTTATTCATGGTCGCTTCAGTAGTAGATGACTTGTTCCAAAAAATCAAGTCAGTGTTTCTATTCCAAGGTTGAGAGGGGGAATAGGTCATTGAAATCATACAAGTAGTGGGAATAGCTCTGGTTTCCACTTTCCTCGCCTTGATTATTAAAGAGCAAAAGCCTAACTTTGCTTTTCTGCTCGTTGTATTTGTCGGCTGTGCGATCTTCCTCTTCCTGGTCGATCAGATTTACGAAATTATCCGCATGATCGAGAAGCTGGCAGCTAACGCGAACATTAATATGATTTATGTAGAAACGATTTTAAAAATCATTGGAATTGCCTATATAGCGGAGTTTGCGTCCCATATTACAAAGGATGCGGGGCAAGGAGCGCTCGCCGCAAAGGTGGAATTGGCTGGAAAAATTCTTATTTTAGCAATGGCAGTACCGATCTTGACTGTCATCATCGAAACCATCATCAATATGATTCCGACCAGTTAAGGGAGCTGGTGCTGCCTTTAGAGGTGAAAAAATGCGTCGATTATTACGAATAATTTGCTGTACTTTACTTTTACTTATTCTTGGAATCGTGCCGGCACAAGCTGAAGGAGAAGACGCAGAACCAAATACTCCCATGGGAGAAAAACTTTTGGAAGAGCAATTGGAAAAACTGGAACTGGATGAGCTGAAAGTGTATTGGGAAGAGGTCATGACCCAATATGGCGGCTTTTTGCCCGAGAGCCAAAAAGGAAGTTTGGTCGATTTTATCAAAGGGGACAAGCAGTTTTCTTTCAAGGCATGGTTTTCGGGGATCTTCCATTTTGCTTTCCAAGAGCTGATCATGAATGGAAAGCTGCTTGGAACCTTGATATTGTTGACGATCTTCAGTACGTTCCTGCAATCTCTGCAAAATTCTTTTGAAGGAGGCAGTGTCAGTAAAGTTGCCTATGCCATTGTTTTTATGGTTTTGATCATCATTGCCCTCAACAGCTTCCATGTTGCGATTGATTACACCAAGGAAGCAATCGCGACGATGACTAATTTTATCATCGCCCTGATTCCGCTGCTTCTGGCGCTTATAGCTTCTTCTGGAGGTCTGATATCAGCAGCCTTTTTCCATCCCGTGATCATTTTCCTCATGAATACGAGCGGCCTTCTTATACAGAATATCGTTCTTCCGCTCCTGTTTCTATCAGCGCTGCTCAGCATTGTCAGCACTTTGTCGCCGCAATATAAGGTAACCCAGCTGGCGAATCTTTTAAGAAACTGGAGCATCGGCCTGCTCGGGATTTTCATGACCGTTTTTCTTGGTGTCATTTCCGTTCAAGGCGCAACTGCAGCCGTCACGGACGGAATTACGGTCAGAACGGCCAAGTTTGTAACAGGTAATTTCGTTCCTGTCATCGGAAGGATGTTTACGGATGCCGCAGACACTGTCATCAGTGCGTCAGTCCTGTTGAAGAACACAGTTGGAATCGCCGGAGTTGCCATCCTCTTGATGATTGCCGCGTTCCCTGCGATGAAGATCCTCATGATTGCCTTGGTCTATAAGCTGGCAGCCGCTCTGTTGCAGCCTTTGGGAGGGGACCGGTCATCGCGTGCCTTGATACGATCAGCAAGAGTGTCATTTATGTGTTCGCGGCACTCGCCATTGTATCTTTTATGTTTTTTCTCAGCATCACCATCATGATAGCTGCAGGCAATATTACTCTAATGGTCAGGTAAGGGGGGAAGAAGATGTCGTTTTTAACAGAGTGGATCACCAATATTATCGTTTTTATCTTATTGGCCAGTGTGGTTGATATGCTTCTCCCCAGTTCCAATATGCAGAAATACACCAAGATCGTCACCGGGCTGCTGCTCATTACAATTATACTCACCCCGCTCATGAAATTATTCAGTGCAGATTTTGAAGAAGCTATTGCCGAAATCAACCTGGAGGGTCCAATTCAGACGGCTTCACTAGAAAATTCAGTAGAAATGAAGAAAAAAGAAATACAAGCCTCACAACGTGCATATATTTTAGAACAGATGGCTGTCCAAATGAAAAATGACGTAGAAAAGGAGATGATAGACAAACATAACTTGACGGTAAAACATATCGAACTGGAAGCGGAAGACCTTGAAAATCTGCCGGAAAGCATCTTGTCCGTCTCCATCCACTTGGATACCTCCAAGGAAGAAGCAGTCACAGCAATTAAACCAGTAGATATCGATACTTCTAAAAGTGTTCCTGAAGATGATGAAAGCAGCCAGGGAATCCAAAGCATGCTTTCGGAAAAATGGAATATACCAGAAGACAAACTAGTGATCATGATTGAAGGAGGTGCAGCAAAGAAAAATGAAATTTGACAAAGGTCCGCTCCAATTCTTGAAAGATTTATTTGCGAAAGAATCAGAAGAGAAGACAGAGCCAGGAAAGAAAGCGGGAAAGTACCATTACTTTTTAATTGTGCTTCTGTTCGGAGTCGCGATCATGCTCATAAGCGATATGTGGAGCGGCGGGAACCAGGAGACGGCGATGGTGATGGAAACCGGTACTCAGCCTGAAGAAGAGGATGTCCCGGCCTTTGGAAAAAAAGACTCCAAGGATTCTGTGATGGAAGAATATGAAGATCGGTACGAAAACCAGCTGAGGGAAGCACTTGAAGATATAGCAGGCGTGAGCGATCCTACCATCGTCATCAATGTAGAATCAACCGAGCGGAAGGTCTATCAAAAGGATACCTCTTCCCAAACTCAGTTGACCAAAGAAACAGACCGGGAAGGCGGAAACCGATCCATCGAAGATAAAACATCTGATGAAAAGCTTGTCATTATTAGAGATGGCGAAAAGGAAGTGCCTGTTATATTGGAGACGAAAAACCTAAAATCAGCGGCGTTCTTGTAGTAGCCAAGGGCGCTGATAACATACAAGTAAAAAAATGGATCATCGAATCTGTGACCCGTGTGCTTGACGTTCCTAGCCACAGGGTAGCGGTAATGCCTAAAAATTAAGGGGGAAATTTATATGTTATTGAAAAAGCAAACGGTATGGTTATTGACAATGTTGAGTCTGGTGATTGTTCTATCAGTGTATTACATTACATCTCCTACACAGCAGGCAACTGATATGGCTGCTGGTGAAGAAGAATCTTCAGCCCAAACTGAAGAAACATCTGCTGAAAATGAAGAAGCGGCTGCTGAAGGTGAAGTGGATATCGTAACAGAAGCTGCCGGTGATGAAGTCTTTGAAACTCTTCGTATGGAGTTCCTGGATCAGCGCTCTAGAAGCAGAGAAGAATTGGAAACAAAAGTAGCATCAGCGGACCTGTCAATCGAGGAAAAAAATGAAGCCATTGAGCAAATGGATAAACTAAAAGAGCTTGCTACTACAGAAACGGTCCTGGAAACAATGATCAAAACAATGGGATATGAAGATGCGTTGGTGAGAGCGGACGGAGAACAGGTTCGTATCACTGTGAAAGCAAAAGAACACTCCGCTGCGGATGCGAATCAAATCATCCGTCTAGTGAATGATGAACTCGGTGGAGCCATGCAAAAAGTGGCTGTCAAATTTCAGCCAGCAAACTAACATTAACTAGAGCCGGCGCCTTCATAGGCGGCGGCTTCTTTTTGTATTGGCTGAATAAAGATTATCCCGCCTGAACAAGTGGTGGCTTTCCGCTGGATACGGTTTGCCCGCTAGTTCAACGGGAGGTGGTTCTACTGTCGCAATGTTCCTCTAAATAAATAAGCAGGAGGTAGAATGGTATTTTAAAGAAACAAGCCATTAGGAAGCCTCTATGCGAGAACTTTGTTGCTATTCGAAATGAATTCAACACGATCGACTTAATTCAGGGGAAGTAATCTGGTAAGTAAGTAAGTAAGAAAGAAAGGAGCTGCTCTCCCTGTTTAGAGAGAATGCTCCCACTTCAAGAGCGGGGATTCCGCACTGTGGTTTATTCAGAAGCAGTAATTTATGAGAAAAGTAACCAGCGGTAAAATAAGGGAATTTGTTTCCTCTATTTAAGCTGATTTCGAGGTTATTTAATAATTATGGGAAATTCTTTCCTCTATTTTACAGAGGTACCTATTTTTGCCCCTGTTTAGCGAGCGGGGTGAACAGGACCCCGCTGGTTCCAAAGGAGGTCGCCACTCTAATCAAGACTTAAATATTGAAAGTAATATAAATGGTATTGAGTTAAAACCTGCCCAACAGAAAATAAGGCCCAGCAATAACTATGTTATGACGTTTTTAAGCAAGATATCATTTGGAAAGCATGAGAACCCCTGGCTCTCCCGTTCCTCTAAAAAACATTTTATGAAACTGGTTCCTCTTTTTAAAAATGGTACAACATTTTAAGACTGCACAATAATCAAGACTTTAATTGTAAGAACATATTAAGAAGAATGCCTCCCTGCGGCTTTGAAAATATGAAAAAGAAGCTTACAATAGAAGGAGGACTACATGCAGGATGGTTTTCTAACAAAACAAGGGTTCAATAAGATTAGTTGTATTATCATATTGAATTCTTACTAGGTCTTATCGTATGATATTAGTAGCTAGTCCTAATTTTGAATAATTACTCTAAGGGGTGTCATTATGTTAAAGATTCAAGAAATACGCGAGTTGATAAAACTTGTTGATCAATCAAGCATTGATGAGTTTTCATACGAACTGGATGGCAGCAAAATAAAAATGAAAAAGAATAAGGCTGTTACTTATGTGGAAGAAAAAGCAGCAATACAAAATAACGAAGTACATAAAGCTGAAGAAGTAGTCTCTGCACCGGCGGCCGCAGCACCTGCGCAAGCACCTAAAGCACAAGAAGCTTCGGTTCAAGAAGAAGCGCCTGCCCCTGCAGCGGATGAGAACCTTCATAAAATCGTCTCTCCGATGGTGGGAACTTTCTATCAATCTCCTTCACCAGATGCGGGTGCTTATGTGAAAGCAGGAAGCAAAGTCACTGACGATTCAGTAGTGTGCATTGTGGAAGCAATGAAGCTTTTCAATGAAATTGAAGCGGAAGTGAAAGGTGAAATTGTAGAAATACTAGTGAAAGACGGACAATTGGTAGAATACGGTCAGCCGCTATTTTTGGTTAAGCCTGAATAAGGAGCGAACATTCTATGATAAAAAAGCTGTTAATAGCAAATAGAGGAGAAATAGCTGTACGTGTTATTCGTGCTTGCCGGGAAATGGGAATAGACAGCGTGGCTGTTTATTCCGAAGCTGATAAAGAAGCGCTTCATGTCCAATTAGCTGACGAAGCTTATTGTATCGGACCCACAGCAAGCAAGGACAGTTATTTGAATTTTACTAACATCATCAGTGTGGCCAAGCTTACTGACTGCGACGCCATCCATCCCGGATACGGCTTCCTTGCGGAGAATGCTGATTTTGCAGAGTTATGCCGTGAGTGCAACATTACTTTTGTCGGTCCGTCACCGGAAGCGATCTCCAAGATGGGTACGAAGGATGTAGCAAGAGAGACGATGAGAGAAGCGGGAGTGCCAATTGTGCCTGGTTCGCAGGGAATCGTGAAGGATGCCGAGGAAGCGGTTTCATTGGCGGAACAAATCGGTTACCCTGTCATCATTAAAGCTACAGCTGGAGGCGGAGGAAAAGGGATCCGTGTAGCCAAAACAGAGCAGGAACTTGTTAAAGGGATCAATATCACACAGCAGGAAGCGGCAACAGCTTTCGGCAATCCCGGTGTATATATAGAGAAGTTCATTGAAGATTTCAGGCATGTTGAAATACAGGTCCTCGGAGACAACTTTGGAAACGTCATTCATCTTGGTGAAAGAGACTGCACAATCCAAAGGCGGCTGCAGAAACTGATTGAGGAAACTCCTTCACCTGCTCTGGATGAGAATATCAGGAGCGAGATGGGGCAGGCTGCGGTTAAAGCAGCTCAGGCTGTTGACTATTCAGGTGCGGGTACAGTGGAATTCATTTTTGACCATGTGAACAAAAAGTTTTACTTCATGGAAATGAATACACGTATCCAAGTGGAGCATCCTGTTACGGAACAAGTAACAGGGGTCGATCTTATCAAGCAGCAGATAAAAGTGGCTTCCGGGGAACAATTGGAGTTAAAACAAGAAGCCATCGAATTCAATGGATGGTCCATTGAATGCCGGATAAATGCCGAAAATCCTGAGAAGAATTTCATGCCATCAGCCGGTAGGATTGAACTGTATCTTCCTCCAGGCGGATTGGGTGTAAGGGTTGATTCAGCAGCCTATCCCGGCTACATGATCCCTCCTTATTACGATTCTATGATAGCCAAGCTGATCACATATGGTGCGACAAGGGAAGAAGCCATCGCCAGGATGAAAAGGGCATTGAGTGAGTTCGTCATTGAAGGCGTTCATACCACTATTCCATTCCACCTTAAAGTATTGGAGCATGAAACGTTCGTAAGCGGTGATTTTAATACGAAATTTTTGGAGATACATGAGGTAATGAAGTCCTAGTCAAAGCTGTGATATAATAAAATATAAGTATTCAGGCGAAATCAGTGGAGGTGTACATTCATGGCTGAAAATCAAAACCAAAACCAAAGCCTATTGCAAATGTCACATGGTAAAGACGGTTTAGGGAAAATTGAAATAGCACCGGAAGTAATCGAGGTCATTGCCGGCATTGCTGCTTCAGAGGTAGAAGGAGTTGCGTCAATGCGCGGTAACTTTGCCAGCGGTGTCGTTGAAAGGCTCGGAAAGAAGAACCATGGCAAGGGAGTTAAAGTCGAGCTTGCCGAGGAAGGTATCCAAGTGGATGTTTATTGCACCATGCAATTCGGTGTATCCATTCCGAATACCGCCCAAAAGATCCAGGATAACATTAGACAGGCACTTCTTAACATGACGGCTTTAGAAGCTGATGAAGTTAATATTCATGTTGTGGGAGTTCAGTTTGAAAATCAAAAGACAGAGCAGGAACTGGCTGAAGAAGAATAAGCTGGTGAGAAAAGAATCACTGAATGATAAAAACCAAAGGCTGCAGCCTTTGGTTTTTATTTGTAAACCGGGAGCCTGAGAAGTTTAAGGAATCTTCATTTGTGATAATTTTTATAGAAAGAACCTTTTTGGTTGGCTCTTTTCGTAAACTTTGTGGCTGTTTGATATTAATTGCGAAAGATAGCGCCATAATTAACCCGGAAAATCCTGTTAAACAAGAGAGAAAAGAGCTTCTCTCTTCGTCTAGAGCGAAAAAGCCTAGTATCCAGGGGGAAAATCCGGCTTTAGGGATTTTTCCGAAAGCAACAATGTATGCGAAAATAGCCTTTTGGTTTTAGTCACCGCAGCTCTAACCAGGATAAGAACCAATATATTTCATGTTTTATTTCAAGACGAACATTTTTCAGAATAGCGGATTTATTGGTGTTTGCGTGCTTTCATGGACTGGGTTATGCTATTATCATTGATATGACGAAATTTGATGAGAATAAAAGGAGTACAAAGGAATGAAAAGACGTACAGCGCGTGAAAAAGCTTTACAAGCATTGTTTCAAATGGATATGTCCGGAATGACGGCAGAAGAGGCATTAACGAATATCTATGAAGGTGCCCCATCAGATGAATATTTAGACAGCCTTGTGAACGGGGCTGCAGACAATAAAGAAAAAATTGATGGATTGATCAAGGAGAATCTTGAAAAGTGGTCTTTTGATCGATTGGCGAAAGTGGATAGAAATATCCTCCGTGTAGCTGTTTTTGAATTATTGGAAGTAAATGATGTACCTAATAAAGTTGTCATTAATGAAGCGATAGAGATTGCCAAGTCTTATGGAGACGACCAATCAGGAAAGTTCATTAATGGTGTGCTCTCAAAAGTCAATTCAATGATTGAAGAGCAGGGTGAACAAGGGGGATTATAATGCCCGCAAAATTGATCGACGGAAAGAAAATTGCACAGTACTATAGGGATTCCATTAGCGAGGAAGTTCAACTGCTAAGGCAGGAAGGGCTGGTTCCGGGGCTTGCTGTCATCCTTGTGGGCAAGGACTCCGCTTCTCAGACTTATGTCAGAATGAAACGGAAAACCTGCCAGGAGATGGGTATCCATTCAGTTTTAATAGAATACGGTGAGGAAGTCAGCGAGAACGAACTGCTTGAAAAAATTCAACAGCTGAACGGCGATAAAACGATTCACGGTATTCTGGTTCAACTGCCTCTTCCTAAAGGGATTCAGACAGAAAAAGTATTAGAGCAAATTTCTCCTGGCAAGGATGTTGATGGCTTTCATCCTGTGAATATAGGAAGAATGATGATAGGTGAAGATTCCTTTCTTCCTTGTACCCCATATGGAATTATGAAGATGCTTCAATATGAGGAAATATCACCGTCCGGAAAGCATGCAGTTGTAATAGGTCGCAGCAATATTGTCGGAAAGCCTGCGGGTCAGCTGCTTCTTAGGGAGAATGCAACCGTAACGTACTGCCATTCAAAAACGGAGGATCTTGCCTCCCATACAAGAAGTGCCGATATATTGATATCAGCTGCCGGCCGGCCTAATTTCATTCATGGAAAAGATATCAAACCGGGTGCTGTTGTCATTGACGTAGGAATGAACCGTGATGAGAGAGGCAAGCTGTGTGGAGATATAGATTTTGACAGCGCCAAAGAAAAAGCAGGGTATATCACACCGGTTCCAGGCGGCGTTGGACCGATGACTATTACCATGCTCATGTTCAATACAGTCAAATCTGCGAGGCACGTGTTCAGCAAAAAATAACTTCAGAGTGTTTTCCCTACATCCTGACCAATTTTTTGTTAAAATAATAGTATCCAGAAGGCTGCATTCCAGACAACGGAAAGCAGCTTTTTGTTAAGGTCAGCTTACATAACAAAAGAAATGAATGGAATGAGAACATAAGGCTGAGGGGAGACGGATAATGGATAATTCCCAATACCTGACGATTCAGGCATTAACTAAATATATCAAAAGAAAATTTGACAAAGACCCTCATCTTTCTAGTATTTATGTGAAGGGCGAGATTTCAAATTTTAAACGCCACTCTAGCGGGCATATGTATTTCACTTTGAAGGATGAGCGGGCGAGGATACTGGCTGTCATGTTTTCTTCCGCGAACGCGTCGATGAAATTCAACCCTGAAAATGGGATGAATGTTCTGGTGAGGGGCGATATTTCTGTCTATGAGGCAGGAGGGCAGTATCAGATTTATGTAAAAGAGATGCAGCCTGATGGAATCGGCGATTTATTCCTGGCCTACCAACAATTAAAGGAAAAGCTGGAGAAACAGGGATTATTCGCAGAATCTCGAAAGAAGCCGCTGCCCAAATTTCCTCGCAAAATCGGTGTGATTACCTCTCCTACTGGTGCTGCTGTCAGGGATATCATCACGACCATTGAGCGAAGATATCCTATTGGGGAGATCGTTGTTTATCCCGCTTTGGTTCAAGGAGAAAGGGCGGCACAATCGATCGCCGAATCCATTAAAAAAGCCAATGAAAATGCAGAAATGGATGTGCTGATCGTCGGGAGAGGCGGAGGTTCGATTGAAGAGCTATGGGCTTTTAATGAGGAGCAGGTGGCGCTTGCTATTTCGAACTCAGAAGTTCCGGTTATTTCTGCTGTCGGACATGAAACAGATTTTACAATTGCCGATTTTGCCGCAGATATGAGAGCTCCTACTCCCACGGCTGCAGCTGAATTGGCTGTTCCTCATATCGATGACCTCCTGGAAAGGGTATTAAACCGAAAAATCATGCTGCTCAGGGGAATGAAGACGAGGTTGAAGAGTGAAAGGGCAAGATTGAAAAGTGCCAGCTCTTCCATTATTTTTAGAAATCCACGCAGGTTGTATGAACAGAAGATCGAGGCTGTTGACCGTTTGATAGAGAAATTGAACAAAAACCAGCAGTTGAGGATGCAGGCAGGTAGAGATAAACTCGGACATCTGGATTCGAATTTAAAGAGAGTCCACCCGGGAAGGCTTTGGGAGCAAAAAAAGAGCAGCACCTTCGTGCGGCCAAACAGCTTGAAGCTAATTTCAACTCCATTTTAAGACAGAAACAAAACGATTTTGGCAGGACCGTTTCCACATTGGAAGCCTTAAGTCCGCTGAAAATAATGGATAGAGGGTACAGTCTCGTATACTCAAAAGAGGAAAAGCTCGTTAAATCAAAAGAAGCCGTACAAGAAGGAGAAAAAGTAACAGTTCACCTTCAGGACGGAAAGCTGCATTGTCGTGTAGATTCAATAGAGGAGAGTGAAAAATGATGGCTGAAGAAAAGAAGATGTCATTTGAAGAAGCAATGGAAAGGCTGGAGAGCATTGTCCAGCGCCTTGAAGAAGGAGAGGTTCCTCTTGAGGAGGCACTCCAGCAATATCAAAAAGGCGTGGAGCTGTCAAAGTATTGCCATGATACGCTTAAACATGCCGAGAAACAAATGACCAAGCTGATGACTGATGAAGGAGAAAAAGAATTCTCATTATCCGAGGAGGAGAGTTCGTGAGTGCTGTAACATTAGCAAGTTTTATGGAAAAATATAAAGCACTGGTAGAAACCAAATTGGATGAGTTGGTTGCCGGACTCCAAGCTCCTGAAAAAGTAAAAGAGTCCATGGCTTATTCCTTGCAGGCTGGAGGCAAAAGAATTCGGCCGGTTCTCTTATTTGCAACTCTCCATGCTTTTAGGAAAGATCCGGTAATCGGCCTTGAAGCAGCTGCTGCACTTGAAATGATTCACACCTATTCCCTTATTCACGATGATCTTCCTAGCATGGACAATGATGATCTCAGGAGGGGGAAACCCACAAACCATAAGGTGTTTGGTGAAGCAACAGCCATTCTTGCAGGTGATGGACTGCTCACTTACAGCTTTGAAGTACTGTCCGGAATTAAAGGTGTCTCACCAGAGAAAATCGTACGGCTTGTGTCCCTTCTGGCAAAATCCGCTGGTCCGGAAGGCATGGTGGGCGGGCAGGCTGCCGACATGGAAGGCGAAAATAAAACCTTGACGGTTGAAGAGCTCCAATACATACATAAGAATAAAACCGGCAGACTCCTGGCTTTCAGCGTCATGGCTGCAGCGATCCTCGCAGATGCATCCGAAAGCCAAGTGGAATTATTGGAGGAGTATGCCAGCCATATCGGTCTGGCTTTCCAGATTCAAGATGATATTCTGGATGTCGAGGGCAGGGAGGATAAGATGGGGAAGAGAGTAGGGAGCGATGAGAACAAATTCAAAAGCACATACCCTGCACTCCTGACTCTCGGCGGTGCAAAAGAGAAGCTGGGAGGCCACCTTCAAAAAGCCAAGTCCGCCCTTTCATCATCTGATCTCGACCACGGTCTTCTCGTCGAAATTGCGGATATGATAGCATCAAGAGATCACTAGTCCGCGTATTTGAGAAAAAAGCCAATTCATGATACAATGAATATAATTGAATAAGGGATGGTGCAGTATTCTAGTCGATCTACCAGTTCTGAAGGTGGGCCTAAAAATCCACTAAAGGGCACATCGATGAAGTTCCTTGTTTTGGCTTGAGGCGCCCAGCCTTGGGTCGAAGCTGGGAGTAAGGCACAAGGGCGATCCACAATGGCATGTGGGCGTTGACCCTTGCGCCGCGGAGGTTCCGTTTCTAGGCCGGCACGATGCATGAGCAATAGAACGGAGTATAGACCTGCGATGCGGTGACAATCGCTAGCAGCGTAGCCTGCCTTGAGTGAAGTGTGAGGGGATTATGGTTACAAGGTACACATCAGTTGGCCATTGATATGTGCTTTTTCGCCCATATGAAATCCTCTTTGCAAAAGAGGCTAAGAACTTGGTTAAAGGTTGTTGAGGAAAACTCCTAGACTGTTCCCATTTGTGACATATGTTGAGGATTATAGTGCGGACTAAGTGGTAATCCAGTCTAACTGCTGGTGACACAGTTAAATCGGGTTTAAAGGGAAACCGCCGGTATGGCGACATCCGGTATCTGATTGGGAAAACCTACTGGACCTAAGCTGCAATTTTTACTCAATATATGACCATCCTTTTACATATGAAGATTTCCAGGATTGCCTGACATAGATTATATAAAAAGAAACGGTGTGTAATTGCCTAATGAAGGACGTTTTAAAAAACTCAATAAAATGGAGTCTTAGCATTGCCGTTATCACGTTTGTGTTAGCGGCAATTTTTTCAATCATTTCAAATTTAATCTTGAACGAAGTTACCTGGGTGATTGGTCTGATTGTTGTGCTTATCATTGTTTTTATAGGTATCTTTTTTGATATGCTTGGAATAGCCGCCACTGCTGCAGATGAAACTCCTTTCCATGCAATGGCTGCCAAAAAGGTCTACGGTTCCAAGCCGTCTATCCGTATTGTCCGCAATGCAGATAGATTTGCCAGCTTTTGTAACGATGTAATTGGGGATATATCCGGGATTATAAGCGGAGCAGCCGCTGCAATCGTGCTGATAGGCCTGACCATCGATCTGCAAATCAACAACGGTTCACCTGCGGAGTATGCGATAAATGTAATATTGACCAGCTTTCTGGCGGCTTTGACCGTAGGGGGGAAAGCTATAGGGAAAACTATGGCTATTCAATACTCTAAGGATATTATCTTTCAAGTAGGAAAAGTGTTACAATTTGTGGAGGATAAATTCCACATTACCATCATAAAAGATAAAAAAGATAAAAAGCGAAAACAACGTGAAAAGACGAAACAAAACATTTAGGTATGAAAGTTGGTGAACTGGATGGATCTGTTATCAATTAAAGACCCTTCCTTTCTTAAATCATTATCTCAGCAAGAACTTGAACTTTTGAGCAAGGATATCAGGAAATTTCTAATAGAAACTTTATCCAAGACCGGCGGGCATATCGGCCCTAATTTAGGTGTGGTGGAACTTACAGTTGCTCTTCATAAATGTTTTGACAGCCCCAAGGACAAAATCCTTTGGGATGTCGGCCATCAATCTTATGTCCATAAGATTCTGACCGGCCGTGCGGGACAATTTGGCACTTTACGGCAATATAAGGGTTTATGCGGCTTTCCGAAAATGGTGGAAAGCGAGCATGATGTGTGGGAAACAGGACACAGTTCAACCTCCTTATCAGCTGCAATGGGGATGGCGATTGCCAGGGACGTGAAGAAAGAGGATTCTTTCATTGTGCCGGTTATCGGTGATGGAGCCTTGACTGGCGGTATGGCATTGGAGGCATTGAACCATATTGGCCATGAGCAGAAAGATATGATAGTCGTCCTGAATGATAATGAGATGTCGATTGCTCCCAATGTCGGTGCGCTGCATAATGTGCTTGGACGGCTGCGGACTGCCGGGAAATACCAATGGGTCAAAGATGAACTGGAATATATCCTGAAAAAAATTCCTGCAGTCGGAGGCAAGCTGGCGGTAACAGCGGAGAGGGTTAAAGACAGCCTGAAGTATTTGTTTGTATCGGGCATGTTCTTTGAAGAAATGGGCTTCACTTATCTTGGACCGATCGACGGGCATGATTATAATGATTTAATGGAGAACATCCAGTATGCCAAAAAGACGGAAGGCCCTGTCATCTTGCATGTCATCACCAAAAAAGGGAAGGGCTTTCACCCAGCCGAAGCAGATAAAAAAGGTACTTGGCATGGGACAGGCCCATATAAAATGGATTCTGGTGATTTAATCAAGCCGGTAAACGCTCCTCCTTCCTGGAGCGGCTTGGTAAGTGAAACTGTACGGAGATTGGCCAGGGAAGATGAACGGATCGTTGCCATCACTCCAGCGATGCCGGTCGGCTCAAAACTGGAGGGATTCGCAAGCGAATTCCCTGACCGTATGTTTGACGTTGGAATAGCCGAACAGCATGCTGCTACCGTTTCCGCAGGTCTGGCGACTCAAGGAATGAAGCCATTCCTTGCTATATATTCCACCTTTCTCCAAAGAGCCTATGACCAGGTTCTTCATGACATATGCCGCCAAAACCTGAACGTCTTCATCGGTATTGACCGGGCAGGTCTGGTAGGGGCTGACGGTGAAACCCACCAAGGTGTCTTCGATATTGCCTTTATGCGCCACCTTCCAAACATGGTACTTATGATGCCTAAAGATGAAAATGAAGGCCAGCACCTTGTCAATACGGCTATTCAATATGATGGCGGTCCAATCGCGTTGAGATTCCCTCGAGGCAATGGACTTGGCGTGCAAATGGACAAGGAATTAAAAACGATACCTATCGGACAGTGGGAAGTGTTAAGAGAAGGCGATGATACTGCAATATTGACCTTCGGGACAACGATTCCTATGGCTCTTGAAGCAGCAGAGCAGCTTGAGAAGCAAGGAATTTCCGTTAAGGTTGTGAATGCGCGGTTCATCAAACCTTTGGACGAAGCGATGCTTTCCGGAATCATGAGGGACGATATGTCGATTTTGACGATCGAAGAAGCGGTCCTGCAAGGCGGATTTGGAAGTGCAGTATTGGAGTTTGCCCATGACCAGGGATTCAAAGAGGCTGTCATTGAGCGTATAGGAATACCAGATAAATTTATTGAGCATGGCAGCGTTAACGATCTTTTGAAAGAAATTGGCATGACAACAGAAAATGTAGTGGACCGCATCCTATCAATGACACCAAAAAACAAAAAAGGGCTTAAACATGAAAGTAAAAAACAACGATTAGACGTACTCCTCGTTGAACGGGGATTGGCTGAAACAAGAGAAAAAGCGAAAAGAGCCGTTATGGCCGGCTTGGTTTACAGCAAGGAATCCAGACTTGATAAGCCTGGAGAAAAAGTGAATGAAGATATTCCACTTACAATAAAGGGAAAAGTGCTTCCTTATGTGAGCAGAGGCGGACTGAAGCTGGAGAAGGCATTGAACCGCTTTGATTTAAATGTGGACGGGAAAACGATGATCGATATCGGTTCATCCACAGGAGGATTTACAGATTGCGCCCTCCAAAACGGAGCGAAAATGTCCTACGCCCTTGATGTAGGCTATAATCAACTTGCCTGGAAATTGAGACAGGACGAGCGGGTGGTCGTCATGGAAAGGACCAACTTCCGTTATGTTAAACCGGAAGACCTTTCCGCCGGAATGCCTGACTTTGCCACAATCGATGTCTCCTTCATTTCTTTATCACTGATCTTGCCGGTATTGAAAGCACTCCTTATTCCAGGCAGTGATGTTATGGCATTGATCAAGCCGCAATTTGAAGCGGGCAAAGACCAGGTTGGAAAGAAGGGAATCGTCAAAGACCCTAAAGTCCACCATGCTGTTATAGAAAAGATTGTACAGCTAGCCATTCAAGAAGGCTATGATGTCCGGGACCTATCCTTTTCCCCGATTACCGGCGGAGAAGGAAATATTGAGTTCCTCATCCATTTATCATGGAACCAAAAAGAGACTGGTGAAAATAAGCTTTCATACACCATCCAATCAATCGTGGATGATGCGCATGGTGAGTTTAAATCGAAGGAATAGTCGTTTTTATATTGAGGGAAGATACGGGTAGCGAGATTTAAGAAGCTATACACAAAGATATATTAAGGGGAAAAGAATAAACTCAACGTTTATTCTTTTTTCTGTTAGTAAAGGCATATTCTAAGCTGTTCATTGGTTAACCAAGCCTCAAATGTGGAGTATTAGGATTAAAACACGTTTCTGTAACTTTTTTACATAATAATATAGGTCACTGAGAGCAAAAACACCTTCTTGAACGGCCCTTGTGACCAGGACAAGCCCGCCCGAGCCAGCCGTGGTGGTCTCTAAAACGTCTCTTGAGCCCACAAGAACGCAATCAGCCGTAATAGGTGTCTCTAGAACACTAAACCAATAAACCTTCAGGAATATACGGGTATAAAAACTATGAAGGATGTTGTCAAAAGAGTTTCAAAGCCCGCCTTTTTTTCTCTTGAAAACATTTGCCTGTCGGGGCTGTTCAAGGCGCTTCCACTTTTGGTGGCACATACAGCATTGTTTTTTATTGAGTTAATAATTCAAATAAGCTAACATGAATAGTGAAGTATAAATATACAGCAGTTAATTGAGTAAAAGGTGTGGGTAATAATGATGAACAAAGGGCAAAGGTTGATAAAGATCCGGGAACTCATTTCCAATCATGATATAGAGACACAGGATGAACTTGTCGACCGATTGAAGAATGCCAATTTCAATGTGACACAAGCTACTGTTTCACGGGACATTAAAGAACTGCACCTGGTTAAGGTTCCGCTGATGGACGGCCGTTATAAATACAGTCTTCCGGCTGACCAGAGGTTCAATCCCCTGCAAAAATTGAAAAGGACATTGACGGATGCGTTCGTAAAAATTGATTCCGCTGGACATATGCTCGTAATGAAAACGCTGCCAGGAAATGCTAATGCGATAGGTGCCCTTATCGACAATCTCGATTGGGAAGAGATACTTGGAACCATTTGCGGTGATGATACATGTTTAATCATCTGCAAAACAGAAAAAGATACGGAGAAAATATCGCAGCAATTTCTTGATATGCTTTAAATGAGGTGAATCAGTATTGTTACAGGAACTTTCGATCAAAAACTTCGCTATCATTGACGAACTGACAGTATCCATCGAGGAGGGGCTGACGGTACTTACAGGTGAAACGGGTGCCGGTAAATCCATCATCATCGATGCCGTCCACTTGCTTGTCGGCGGCAGGGGCTCATCCGAGTTTGTCAGACATGGTGAAAAAAAGGCTGAAATTGAGGGGTTATTTACTCTGGAAGATGAAAAACATCCCTGCTATAAAAAAGCGGCAGAATTCGGGATTGAAGTAGAAGAAGGAATGATCATCCTCAGAAGAGATATTTCCGCCCAGGGGAAAAGCGTCTGCAGGATAAATGGAAAACTGGTTACGATTGCAATACTAAGGGAACTTGGGTCAACCCTTATAGATATCCATGGCCAGCATGAACATCAGGAGCTCATGAATGAAACGCTTCATCTTACATTGCTGGATCAGTTTGCTTCGGCTCAGCTGAAAACATCCCTTCATAACTATAGAGAAGTATACAAAGAGTTTGAAGCCGTTCAAGGCCGTCTTAAGAAATACAACGAGAATGAGCAAGAAATGGCCCATAGACTTGATTTGATTCAATTCCAGCTCACTGAAATTGAAAAAGCCTCTCTAGTGCCGGGAGAGGATGAGTCACTCATGGAAGAGAAAAATAAGCTGATGAATTTTGAAAAGCTCTTCCAGTCCCTTCAGAATTGCTATAACAGCATACAGGGGGAAGGGCGTGCTTTGGATTGGACGGGCCTTGCCATGAGCCATATTGAAGGCGCAGCGGAAATCGACTCTAAATATGACAGTCTTATGGAAGCTGTTACCAACAGTTATTACCTGCTGGAAGAAGCTGCTGGCACAGTGCGTTCAGATTTGGATGAACTGGAATTTGAGCCGGACAGGCTGAATGTCATTGAAAGCCGCTTAAACGAAATTAATACTCTGAAAAGAAAGTATGGTTCGTCGATTGAAGAAATTTTGGAATACAGTTCTGCAATCGAGGAGGAAATTGAAACAGTTACAAACAAGGATACGCTCATCCACGATTTGGAAAGTAAATTGAAGTCTTTGGAACAGGATTTATACTTAGAAGCAGAGCAGCTTTCATCTATACGTAAAAAAGCCGCAAAAAGGCTCACAGGAAAAATTCATGAACAATTGAAGGAACTTTATATGGATAAAACAACATTCGAAGTGCGTTTTATTCAAGAGCCTTCCAAGTCGGCACAATTCAAATATAGAAAAGATGGAGCGGATCAGATAGAGTTCTATATCTCCACCAACCCTGGAGAACCGTTGAAGCCCCTTTCGAAAGTGGCTTCAGGAGGGGAGCTGTCCAGGGTCATGCTTGCGTTAAAAACGATTTTTTCTAAGCATCAGGGCATTACTTCCATTATCTTTGACGAGGTGGATACCGGTGTAAGCGGGCGTGTTGCACAGGCGATTGCTGAGAAGATTTATCAAGTATCGGTAAATTCACAGGTTATGTGCATATCCCATCTGCCGCAAGTAGCTGCAATGGCTGATTCCCATCTTTATATTGCAAAAAAATCAACAGGAGGACGGACAAGTACTTCTGTCACGTCCTTGAATGTTGAAGAAAAAATACGTGAAATAGGCCGGATGATATCAGGTGTTGAAATTACAGATTTGACAAGGGAGCATGCTAAAGAATTGCTTGGTCTTGCTGAATCAATTAAAAGCAAATAAATAGGAAGAGCTTCAGAACCTTAAAGGTTATGGAGTTTTTTTTGTTTTTCTTGTATAATCTTTCGTCAGCTGTGTCAATTTAATCCTATTATGTCTGTTGCACAAAGATTTATTCATCTTTTACAGCATTCCCACTGCTATCCAAAATGGGTAGCTTTTTTTACTGAACGGCTGTTATAAATGTTCTCTTTCAAGGCAAAATTAAAACTGTAGCCAAGAAGAAAGTGTGTGTGGATTAGAAGCGAGGAGAGTGAAAAAATGAATTCAGAATTACTAAGGAAATTGATTGGTGGAATTCTCCTTGTTTCACTTTGCTTCATAGGATTTTTGAAACCTGTTCAACAATATATACAAATACCAAATGAAATAGTCATGATGCAGGGTGAAGAAGTTACTCTTCCAAAGGCAGCACCTGTATCGGCAATGTCTGCTTCCAATTCTAAACTGGCAATGAAGGATACGACGGAAGCTTTAACGATTCAGGGCAATGCTGCAGGAAAAGAAGAAGTTCTCCTTGAGCTTGCGGGTGTTCCGATAAAGAAGGTTGATGTAGAAGTAATCAAGGATTTCAAAGTCATTCCAGGAGGGCAGTCCATCGGAGTGAAGTTGAATACAGTGGGTGTGCTGGTTGTAGGTCACCATTTGGTACAAACTGAAGAAGGCAAAGTATCCCCTGGTGAGAAGGCGGGAATACAAGTCGGAGACATGATCACAGAAATAAATGGAACAAAAATTGAAGAGCTTTCAGATGTGGCACCTTTTGTTCAAGAGGCCGGCGAAAGCAAAGATGCTCTGGATGTAGTTGTAAGAAGGGATAAAGAAACGATACAAACAGAATTAAAACCAATAAAAGACAGTAATGAAAAGTCCTATAAACTTGGATTATACATCCGTGATGCTGCGGCAGGAATCGGGACGATGACCTTTTACGATCCTCAATCGAAGAAATATGGTGCCCTTGGCCATGTTATTTCTGATATGGATACCAAAAAGCCGATCGTGGTCGAAGATGGAGAGATCGTCCACAGTACTGTCACTTCGATTGAGAAGGGAGCTAATGGCAAGCCGGGGGAAAAGCTGGCCAGGTTCACCGGAGATAAGGAAGTAATTGGAGATATTACACGCAACAGCCCATTTGGTATTTTTGGAAAGCTGAACAGAGACATCCAAAATGGGATGGTTGATAAAGCTTTGCCGATTGCATTGTCACATCAAATCAAAGAAGGACCGGCTCAGATTTTAACAGTGGTAGATGGAGAAGAAGTAGAACTATACGATATTGAAATCGTCAGTACCATCCCTCAAAAATTCCCTGCAACAAAAGGAATGGTCATCAAGGTGACAGACCCAGCCCTTTTAGACAAAACAGGGGGAATTGTACAGGGAATGAGCGGCAGCCCGATTATCCAGGATGGTAAGCTAATCGGCGCAGTGACACATGTTTTTGTAAATGATCCAACCTCAGGCTACGGAGTCCATATCGAATGGATGCTGAATGAAGCCGGCATTAATATCTACGAAGAGGAAAGAGAAAAAGCAAGCTGACAGGCGGGTGAAACCGTCTGTTTTTTGATGTTGATACCCGTTGAACCTAACTGTAATTAAAATCTAAGCTGAAGAGACCTGTTACTTTTGGTTTTTCAATCCTCAAAATTCTGTTAAGATAAACACATAAAGATTTTTCGACAAACCAATAACCCTCATATCGAATCAGGTCGAAAATGAGAGAAAAATTGAGGAAATAAGAGAAAATATATTATTCTTGAGATTTTTTCTAAAATTTAGAGGATTTCTTATTGCTTTGTCGAAAATTTACTTTAGAATGGAAAATAGAGATTGGATATGGATCATATCGGATTGAGGAGGAAAACTGTAGTGAATTCAATTAAAGTGTGTGTGGTAGATGATAATCGTGAGTTAGTATCGTTACTGGAGGAGTATATTTCATCCCAAAATGACATGGAGGTCGTTGGGGTCGCTCATAATGGACAAGAATGCTTAGAAATGCTGGATGAAGTGCAGCCGGATGTTATTGTGTTAGATATCATCATGCCTCATCTTGATGGCTTGGCTGTACTTGAGCGCATCAGGGAACGCAATGTCATTCCAAATGTAATCATGCTGACGGCTTTCGGACAGGAAGATGTAACAAAGAAAGCTGTGGACTTAGGGGCTTCCTATTTTATTCTAAAACCCTTTGACATGGAAAATCTGGTCAGTCACATCCGTCAGGTAAGTGGAAAATCAAGTCCGGTCTTCAGAAAATCATCTATGACACGATCTGCTGCAGAATCAAAGCCTAGGAATCTTGATGCCAACATAACAAGCATTATCCATGAAATTGGTGTTCCTGCCCATATTAAAGGATATCTTTATTTAAGAGAAGCCATCTCCATGGTGTATAAAGATATTGAACTGCTGGGTTCAATCACGAAAGTTCTGTATCCTGACATAGCCAAGAAATTCAACACGACTGCCAGCCGTGTGGAACGTGCCATACGCCATGCCATCGAAGTTGCGTGGAGCCGCGGTAATATTGATTCCATTTCGAATTTATTCGGGTACACGGTAAGCATGAGCAAAGCGAAACCTACCAACAGCGAATTCATCGCAATGGTTGCCGATAAGCTTCGTTTGGAGCATAAAGCTTCTTGAAAGAGTGAGGATTAATATAAGCAATAATACTATCTTTTAAAGTTAATCATAATCAAAACCTGGTAAATCTTTTGATTTATCAGGTTTTATTTTTCGTGTGACAGGATAGAGGTATAAACGGAAAACGATTTCGATTATGAATTTTAGTTCATCATGAAATGGAGTTGCTCTATATGACCTTAATTTTTGCCCACCGGGGATCTGCAGGGACTCGCCCTGAAAACACAATGGAAGCTTTTGTGGAAGGAGAGCGTGCAGGTGCAGATGGAATGGAGCTGGATGTTCAGCTTTCAAAAGATGGAGAAGTTGTGGTGATCCATGATGAAACAGTGGACAGGACGACGAATGGAAAAGGATTTATAAAAGATTTAACACTTAAGGAAATTAAGAAATTGGATGCAAGCTACAAGTTCAAAAAGTTTTTGCAGAAGGTCCGTATTCCGACTTTAAGGGATGTTTTTGACTGGATGGAGACAAATGAAATGATTTGCAATATCGAATTGAAGAATGGGATCATTCCATATCCTCAGCTGGAAGAAAAGGTGGTATCGCTCATTGAGGAATATGGTTTTCAAAAAAGGACCATCATTTCATCGTTTAATCACTATTCGATTGTGCATTGCTACAGACTTAACCCGGATGTAGAGATTGCCCCGCTATACTCTAACGGTTTGTTTATGCCCTGGGTATATGCTCAATCAATAAATGCCAAAGCGATCCATCCCAACGTAAAGGTGGCGCCTGATGCACTAATCATTGACTCCATGAAGGCTGGAATTAAAGTGAGGCCTTATACCATAAATAGTGAGACTCTTATGAAACGGCTGTTTACGATTCAGTGTTCAGCCATAATTACGGATTATCCCGAGAAAGCTGTCAACCTGAAGAAGTCCATGGGAGTGTAAGGATTACTTTGAATCAAGCAATAGGTAGAGGGGAATTATCAATAGTACAGAAAAAGAAATTTAGCGCTGAGAGAACTAACAATTAATATCAATGAAATCAAAAAATCTATCCATTAAACGGATAGATTTTTTGTATTAGGAATCCCTGTTCCTGAAACGGTCCTGAACTTTATTTCTTTTTCGATCTCTATGAAGGATGAAACCGGCAATGAAACCCAGGCCGCCTAAGAAAAACAGGAGTCCCAGAACGAATTGCAGCCATAATGCCGGAAAAGGCGGCTGAAGTATTCCAAACAGCATATCTCTCATCAGTTTTATTCCCAGTGCTGCAAGTGCTCCGGGTATAAGCATGATGATTAATGCGATCAATCTTTGCATAGCTTTATTCTCCTCTAATCTTTGTTTCTGGAGATATTATATCACAGAAGAAATTTGTCAACCAAAGGAAGTTGCGCTAAAATGAGAGAGTATGAAAGATATTGCAGTCTCAATACCAAGAGGTGGAAAGAACTTGCAAAAGGTTTTAGTAGTTGGCGGTGGAAAAGGCGGAATAGCGATTCTTAGAATTTTGAGGGAAACCTCGATGCTCGAAGTCGCTGCTGTTTGCGACCTGAATGAGGACAGTCCGGGTATCCGTTATGCAAAAGAAAACGGAATACCTTTCGGAAATGACTGGACAGAATTTCTCGATGAAGAAATAGATATCATTATAGAAGTCACGGGAGACCAGGCGGTATTCGAGGCCCTGAGAGAGGCCAGGGGGAAAAATGCTGTCGTCATTCCTGGAAGTGTAGCCTATTTGACGGCAAAGCTTCTTAAAGAAAAGGAACACCTTATTGACGAAATGAAGTTTGGCAATTTCAAACGCGATCTCATCCTGAATTCGACGGGTGATGGCATGGTAGGGATCGATACCAGCGGAACGATTATTTTGTTCAATAGAAGTGCTGAAAAAATGATCGGGACAGCTGCTGCAGATGCTTTGGGGAAACACATCTATGAAGTGATACCTAAAAGTGAACTGCCCAGGGTGCTTGAGTCCCGTAGAAATGAAGTCAATAAAGAACTGGTTTTGGAAAATGGGCTGAAAATCATTACAAACCGAATCCCGATGATCACAGAGGATAATGAGGTCGTAGGTGCTTTTTCTGTATTCAAAGATATAACGGAAGTCGTTAATTTGGCAGAGGAAATTACCGATCTTAAAGAAATCCAGACGATGCTTCAAGCGATCATTCAATCAAGTGATGATGCTATATCGGTTGTGGATGAAGAGGGAAAAGGAATAATGATTAACCCTGCCTATACGAGGATAACAGGCCTCGCTGAGGAAGAAATCATTGGAAAGCCTGCAACTGCCGACATATCCGAGGGTGAAAGTATTCATTTGAAGGTGCTTCAAACTAGGAGGGCAATCAGAGGAAGCAAGATGAGGGTAGGGCCAAACAAAAAAGAGGTCATCGTCAATGTGGCACCCATCATTGTGGATGGGAAACTTAAAGGCAGTGTCGGCGTCATTCATGACGTATCTGAGATTCAATCATTGACCAACGAATTGGATAGGGCTAGACGGATTATCAGGACCTTGGAAGCCAAATATTCCTTTGATGATATTGTTGGTGTTTCAGAAGAGATGAACCTCGCAGTCGAACAAGCGAAACTAGGTGCCAAGACACCGGCAACTGTTTTACTTAGAGGGGAATCCGGGACAGGGAAAGAGCTGTTTGCCCATGCCATCCATAACGCCAGTGACAGAAAATATAATAAATTTATACGAGTGAATTGCGCTGCGATATCCGAGAACCTGCTAGAAAGCGAACTTTTCGGATATGAAGAGGGAGCCTTCTCGGGTGCCAAGCGCGGCGGGAAGAAAGGATTATTTGAAGAAGCGAATAACGGCAGCATCTTCCTTGACGAAATAGGTGAATTGAAAGCGGATACGCAAGCTAAGCTCCTAAGGGTCCTGCAGGAAAGTGAAATTGTAAGAGTGGGCGGCACGAAGTCGATCAGCATAAATGTAAGGGTCATTGCCGCGACCAATGTGAATCTTGAAAAAGCTATCTCCAGCGGAAGCTTCCGGGAGGATCTTTACTATAGGCTGAACAGGATGCCGATTCAGATACCTCCTTTGCGGACGAGAAAAATAGACATCCCGTCTCTAAGCGAGGTGCTCATCCATAAGATCAACCAGGATTATGGACGGAATGTTGAAGGGATTAATCCTTCCGCGATGGACAGGCTGATGGATTATCATTGGCCCGGAAATGTTAGGGAGTTGGAAAACATCCTCGGCCGGGCAATAATATTCATGAAATATAATGAAACGATCATTGAACCGAATCATCTGCCGTTTTTAGAGACAGCTCCGGAACGCAAGGATGCGTTGAATCTTCCTGCAGGTCCGGAGGGCGGTGACCTGGCTTCCATGCTGATTCAGTACGAAAAGAATATTATTAAAGAAGTTTTAGAGCATAATAAAGGCAATAAAACGGCTGCCGCCAAATCACTTAATATATCAGTGAGAAATTTGTATTATAAGCTGGAAAAACATAAAATTGAATCAGATAGCACGCAAGATCTTGCAGACTAAGAAAAAGATTGCGCATTATAATTATTAAAAATGAAGCGTTTTCAATAGTTGTTAGTTGGCACGATTCTTGCATGTATATAAGAGTGTGAAGGTGAGATTTAGGAAAGGGGTTGAAACAACTTATGAATTTAGACCATTTAATAGAACAGGCAACCCATTTGAAAGACGCTACAGTTGCAGTAGCGGCAGCAGAAGACAAGGAAGTCCTGGAAGCTGTTTCCATGGCAGTGGACCGCGGAATGGCCAAGTTTTTGCTGTTTGGAGACAGTGGGAAGATAAACGAAATTTTGAAAGCTGTTTCACCTGAGCTTTTGGACAGTCCGGCTGTATCTATTCTTCACGCTGACAGCATAAAAGAAGCTGCTGAATCCGCTGTAAAAGCTGTGAGGAACAACGAGGCAACCGCATTGATGAAAGGAAATATCGCCACTGCGGTGATTTTGAAGGCGGTTTTAAATAAGGAATTCGGACTAAGAACCGGCAGTGCACTATCACATGTGGCCGTTTTCGAAATTCCGGGCTATGACAGACTGATTGTTTTGACTGATGCCGGAATGAATATTGCGCCGGATCTTGAGCAGAAGGTTCAAATCATCAATAATTCGGTTGGCGTTGCCAAAGGAATCGGCATCGAGAACCCGAAAGTTGCTCCGCTTGCAGCTGTTGAAGTGGTGAATCCATCCATGCAGGCAACAGTGGATGCTGCCGTTCTTACTCAAATGAACAGGAGAGGGCAGATCAAGGGCTGTGTAGTAGATGGACCGCTTGCACTCGACAATGCTGTTTCACTTGAAGCGGCCGAGCATAAAGGAATTCACAGCGAGGCTGCCGGCAAGGCTGATATATTACTGGTCCCGAATATAGAGACAGGTAATGCACTATATAAATCACTTATTTATTTTGCTGGGGCAAAGGTTGGAGCAGTCATTGCGGGAGCAAAGGCACCGATTGTCCTTACCTCAAGGGCAGACAGTGCGGAAAGTAAATTGTATTCATTGGCACTGGCGATCTGTTCTGCCTCTAGATAAAACTTAAAATATAAAACATACTCAGGGAGGAAACAAAAATGAAAATTTTCACTTATATGGAGAAATACGATTACGAGCAACTATTATTCTGCCAGGATGAAAATTCCGGATTGAAAGCGATTATCGGTATTCACGATACTACACTCGGACCAGCTCTTGGCGGTACTCGCATGTGGACCTATGATTCTGAGGAAGCAGCTATTGAAGATGCTCTTCGCCTGGCAAAAGGTATGACATACAAGAATGCAGCGGCAGGACTTAACCTTGGTGGAGGAAAGACTGTTATCATCGGAGATCCCCGCAAAGATAAAAACGAAGAGATGTTCCGTGCGTTCGGACGTTTCATTCAAGGTTTGAACGGCCGCTACATAACAGCGGAAGATGTGGGAACTACAGTGGCTGATATGGATCTTATTCATGAAGAAACTGATTATGTAACTGGAATTTCCCCTGCTTTCGGTTCTTCCGGGAACCCTTCTCCAGTAACAGCTTATGGTGTTTACCGCGGAATGAAAGCCGCTGCCAAAGAAGCTTTTGGAACTGATTCTTTAGAAGGCAAAACAATAGCCGTCCAAGGTGTAGGAAACGTGGCATTCACACTTTGCCGCCACTTGCATGAAGAAGGCGCTAAATTGATCGTGACAGACATTAACAAAGAAGCTGTTCAGCGTGCTGTAGATGAGTTCGGTGCCAAAGCAGTAGACATCAATGAAATCTACAGCGTGGATTGTGATATATATGCGCCATGTGCTTTGGGTGCCGTAATTAATGATGAAACAATCCCTCAAATAAAAGCAAAAGTAATCGCTGGTGCTGCCAACAATCAGCTTAAAGATACAGCACATGGTGACACCATTCACGAAATGGGTATCGTTTATGCCCCTGACTATGTAATCAATGCCGGCGGGGTAATCAATGTTGCAGATGAGCTTTATGGTTATAACCGTGACCGTGCGATGAAAAAGGTAGAAGGCATTTACAATAACGTAGAACGTGTAATCGAAATCGCAAAACGTGACGGCATTCCGACATACCTTGCAGCTGACCGCATGGCTGAAGAGAGAATCGAAAGAAACCGCAAGTCACGCAGCCAATTCCTGCAAAACGGAAAGCATATCTTAAGCTACCGCTAAGCTGCAGGAAGAAAACGCTTGGCTTCTTGGAAGCGAAGCGTTTCCCGGTTGGTAAGTGAGCATTCCCAGCCGGCTGTAATTTCCTTTAAAGATGAACAAGGGGTGCAGGAACAGAAAGAGAAAAAGGGGCCACTAAAGAAAGGCAAATGCTTTTCTACATTGGAGGTAACAACATTGGAAGCGAAAGAACATCGAATTCTGGTCATCAATCCTGGTTCTACATCTACGAAGATTGGTGTATTTGATAACGAAATCTCAATTTTTGAAAAGACATTGAGGCATGATGCTGAAAAGATCAATGAATTTGAAAGCATCATCGATCAATATCAGTTTAGAAAAGAAACGATACTTGAAACCCTTGATGAAGAAGGGATCAACATTTCTAAGCTCAGTGCAGTTTGCGGACGCGGGGGTCTTTTGAAACCGATCGAAGGTGGAACATACTCGGTCAATGAAGAAATGCTGAAAGACTTGCGTGAAGGATATTCTGGCCAGCATGCCTCCAACCTCGGCGGCATCCTTGCCTATGAAATTGCAGAAGGACTCAACATCCCTTCTTACATCGTCGACCCGGTGGTAGTGGACGAGCTTGCGCCGATTGCAAGAATATCAGGTGTTTCCCTTATCGAGAGAAAAAGTATTTTTCATGCCCTTAACCAAAAAGCGGTTGCCAGAAGGGTTGCCAAAGACCTGGACAAGAAATATGAGGATCTTAACCTGATCATCACTCATATGGGCGGAGGTATTACTGTAGGAGTCCATAAGAACGGCAAGGTTATTGATGTAAATAACGGCCTTCACGGAGATGGTCCTTTCAGCCCTGAGCGCGCCGGTACAGTTCCGGCTGGTGATTTGGTCGATCTGTGCTTCTCAGGTAACTATTACCGTGATGAAATTATGAAGAAGCTTGTTGGACAAGGCGGTTTGGTTGGATACCTTGGAACCAATGACGCTGTCAAAGTAGAAAAAATGGTGGAAAAAGGCGATGAGAAAGCTAAGCTCGTGTACGATGCGATGTCTTATCAGATTGCCAAGGAAATCGGGTCCGCCAGTGCTGTGCTGCAAGGGAAAGTGGATGCGATAGTCCTCACCGGAGGCTTGGCTTACGGAAAAGAGTTTGTTAAACAAATCAGTGAAAGAGTCAACTGGATAGCAGATGTCATCGTTCATGCCGGCGAAAATGAGCTTCAGGCACTTGCCGAAGGAGCGCTTCGCGTATTGAAGGGTGAAGAGCAGGAAAAAGACTATCCGGGAAATGTGAAAACAAAAGCGACAGTTTAATATACAGGAGGAGGAATACCATTGGCTGAAGAGTATGATTTGGTCATCCTGGGAGGCGGGACCGGCGGTTATGTTGCGGCTATCCGTGCTTCTCAATTAGGACTGAAAACAGCAATCGTCGAAAAAGGAAAACTTGGCGGGACATGCCTGCATAAAGGCTGTATCCCCAGTAAAGCGCTTCTTCGCAGTGCCGAAGTGTATGCAACTGCCAAAGACGCTGAAAGCTTTGGAGTCATGATCAATGATGTGAAGCTGGACTTTACACGCGTCCAAGAGAGAAAAGAAAAAATCGTTGAGGGTCTTCATAAAGGTGTTCAGCACTTAATGAAGCAAGGAAAGATTGACGTATTTGAAGGCATGGGAAGAATTCTCGGGCCATCCATTTTCTCTCCTATGCCTGGAACAGTCTCTGTTGAAATGAATAACGGAGAAGAGAACCCAATGCTGATCCCTAAGAATGTCATCGTTGCTACGGGCTCCCGCCCAAGGACGCTGCCAGGGCTTGATATCGATGGAGAATTTGTTCTTTCTTCTGATGAAGCGCTTGAACTCGAGAACCTTCCAGAGTCCATGATAATCGTCGGCGGCGGAGTGATCGGAATTGAATGGGCTTCCATGCTTTCTGACTTTGGCGTGGACATAACTGTCATCGAATATGCTGATAGAATCGTACCGACAGAGGATCACGAAATCTCCAAAGAAATGAAGCGCCTGATGAAGAAAAAAGGCGTCAAGATTGTAACAGATGCAAAGGTACTGCCTGAAACTATTGAAAAAGACGGCGGAGTGAAGATCAAAGCTGAAATCAAAGGAGAGCAAAAAGAATTCTCTGCAGATCAGCTGCTGGTTTCTGTAGGGCGTCAGGCTAACACAGAAGGAATTGGGCTTGAAAACACTGATATTATAGTCGAAAAAGGCTTCATTAAGGTGAACAAGCATATGCAGACAAAAGAGTCTCATATATACGCGATTGGTGATGTAATCGGCGGCCTTCAACTGGCTCATGTCGCATCACATGAAGGGATTTCAGCTGTTGAGCATATGGCGAATGAAAATCCAGAGCCGATTGATTACAACCTTGTTTCAAAGTGCATTTACAGCAATCCCGAAATCGCGAGCGTTGGATTGACTGAAAATCAAGCTAAAGAAGCAGGCCATAACCTTAAAATCGGGAAGTTTTCTTTCCGTGCCATTGGGAAAGCACTGGTTTACGGTGAGTCTGATGGCTTTGTGAAGATCATTGCTGATAAAGACAATAATGATATCCTCGGCGTTCATATGATCGGCCCTCATGTCACAGATATGATTTCAGAAGCAGGGCTTGCAAAAGTCCTGGATGCGACACCTTGGGAAGTAGCGCATACTATCCACCCGCATCCGTCGCTGAGCGAAGCAATTGGGGAAGCTGCATTGGCAGTAGACGGCAAGGCGATTCACTCATAAGTTTTTTGATAGTTTTTCCCACACCCATTAAGGGATGTGAGCACATAAGAGGAGTCGGAGAGCCAGCAGGTTCTCCCCCTATAAATGTTTGGGAGGTAAAATAAATGGCTGAAAATCGTCATGATGCTCTTGGTTTATCCAATGAGAAAGTATTAGAAATGTATGAAACTATGTTGATGGCACGTCGTATTGATGAGCGGATGTGGTTATTGAACCGTTCGGGTAAAATTCCATTCGTTATTTCCTGCCAAGGCCAGGAAGCTGCGCAAATAGGTGCCGCTTTTGCATTGGACCCAGAAAAAGATTACGCTCTGCCTTACTACCGTGATATGGGGGTTGTACTCACATTCGGTATGACGGCAACAGAACTAATGCTTTCAGGATTTGCGAAAGCGGAAGACCCGAACTCCGGCGGACGCCAGATGCCTGGTCACTTTGGGCAGAAGAAAAACAATATCGTAACAGGATCTTCACCGGTTACAACACAAGTACCGCATGCTGTAGGGATCGCCCTTGCAGGGAAGATGGAGAAAAAGGACCTTGTCACATTCGTTACTTTCGGTGAAGGTTCATCCAACCAGGGTGATTTCCATGAAGGCGCTAACTTTGCGGGAGTACATAAGCTTCCTGTTATCTTCATGTGTGAAAATAATAAATATGCGATTTCTGTTCCTATCGAAAAGCAATTGGCTTGTGAAAATGTTTCCGACCGTGCAATTGGTTACGGCATGCCGGGTGTGACAGTAGATGGAAACGACCCTCTAGAAGTATACAAAGCGGTGAAGGAAGCAGCAGACCGCGGACGCAGAGGCGAAGGCCCTACTTTAGTTGAAACAATCTCTTATCGTCTGACTCCTCACTCCTCGGATGATGATGATCGCAGCTACCGTTCTCCAGATGAAGTGGCGCAGGCGAAAACAAAAGATCCAATCATCACTTTTGGTGCTTACTTGAAAGAAACAGGCGTTATGAACGACGAACTTGAAAAAGAAATCAATGACCGTGTTATGAAAATTGTCAATGAAGCAACGGATTATGCAGAAAATGCACCATATCCAGAGCCTGAGAGCGCACTGAAACATGTGTACGCAGAAGAGAAGTAAGGGGGAATAATTCATGGCAGTAATTTCTTATATTGATGCAGTTACAAAGGCAATCCGTGAAGAAATGGAAAGAGACGAAAAAGTATTTGTTCTTGGTGAAGACGTCGGTAAGAAAGGCGGAGTGTTTGGCGCAACTAGAGGCCTTTATGATCAATTTGGCGAGGACCGTGTCCTGGATACGCCGCTTGCCGAATCTGCCATCGCTGGTGTTGGGATCGGTGCGGCTATGTACGGCATGCGTCCGATAGCAGAAATGCAGTTCGCTGACTTCATCATGCCTGCAGTAAATCAGATTATTTCTGAAGCTTCTCGTATCCGTTACCGTTCTAATAATGACTGGAGCTGTCCAATGGTTATTCGTGCCCCTTATGGCGGCGGTGTCCATGGAGCACTTTATCACTCTCAGTCGGTTGAAGCAGTATTCGCTAACCAGCCTGGGCTGAAAATAGTCATGCCTTCTACACCTTATGATGTGAAAGGGCTGCTAAAAGCAGCCATTCGTGATGAAGATCCTGTTATGTTCTTTGAGCACAAGCGTGCTTACCGATTGATCAAAGGTGAAGTTCCTGATGATGACTACGTTCTTCCTATCGGGAAAGCAGATGTTAAGCGTAAAGGGGAAGACTTGACTGTCATCACTTACGGACTATGTGTCCATTTCGCTTTGCAGGCTGCAGAAAGACTTGCTGAAGACGGCATCGAAGCAGAGATCCTTGACCTTAGAACCATATATCCATTGGATAAAGAGGCGATCATCGAAGCAGCTTCTAAAACAGGTAAAGTACTTCTTCTTACAGAGGATAACAAAGAAGGAAGCATTATGGGTGAAGTAGCGGCTATCATTTCCGAAAACTGCCTGTTTGACCTCGATGCTCCTATCATGCGTCTTGCCGGCCCTGATGTTCCTGCTATGCCATATTCACCGACAATGGAGAAATACTTCATGGTGAATCCTGATAAAGTTGAAAAAGCGATGCGTGAGCTTGCGGAATTTTAATAGGCTCTTTTCGTAAACTATGTTGCTTTTTCACATGAATTAAGTGATTACACCATAATTCACCTGGGATATCCTGGTAAGAAAGATAGAAAAGAGCTGCTCATTCTGAATAGAGAGAGTATCTGAGTATCCGGGGAAAAATCGGGCTTTTGGGATTTTTCCGAAAGCAGCAATTTATGTGAAAAAGCCTTTTAATAAAAGCTACTAAACCAAAATGCAGTTAAGGAGGGTTCCTCTTTGGGTATTGAAAAAATGAAAATGCCTCAGCTCGGGGAAAGTGTTACAGAAGGTACAATCAGCAAATGGCTTGTAAGTCCTGGAGACCACGTCAATAAGTATGATCCAATTGCTGAAGTCAATACAGATAAAGTGAATGCGGAAGTGCCGTCTTCTTTTACAGGAACAATTAAAGAGTTGATCGCTGAAGAAGGAGACACATTGGAAGTAGGCGAATTCATCTGCTCCATCGAAGTGGAGGGCGGCGGTTCAGCTGAAGAAGCTCCAGCCCAACAAGATCCTGTTAGTGATTCTGCTCCTCAGGAAGAAAAGACAGAAGCTAAGAAACCAGTAAAGAAAGCTGAAAAAGGCCAAGGGAAAGTACGCTTTTCGCCAGCGGTCTTAAGATTGTCACAAGAGCATGACATCGATCTTGAACAAGTCGAAGGCAGCGGCAAAGAAGGAAGAATCACTCGTAAAGACCTTCAAAAGCTGATTGACTCAGGAAATATTCCTAAACCTGGCGATGCAAAAGCTTCTGCACCGGCTAAAGAAGAGCCTAAGCAAGCTCCTGTTGAGGAGGCACCGGCGCCGGCTGCTGCAGCACCTTCAAAACCAGCTGCAGCTTCGAATGTACCTGTTATGCCTGGCGATATTGAAATCCCGGTTACAGGAATCAGAAAAGCGATCGCTTCCAACATGCTGCGCAGCAAACATGAAGCTCCCCATGCGTGGACTATGATGGAAATAGATGCTACAAACCTTGTGGAATACCGCAGCAAGATCAAAGGTGAATTCAAACAGCGTGAAGGATACAACCTTACTTTCTTTGCGTTCTTTGTAAAAGCAGTAGCGCAGGCTCTTAAAGAATTCCCAATGATCAACTCAATGTGGGCAGGGGACAAAATCATCCAGAAGAAAGACATCAATATCTCAATCGCCGTGGCGACAGATGATGCACTCTTTGTTCCGGTCATCAAGAATGCTGATGAAAAAACAATCAAAGGCATTGCCCGCGAAATCACTGAACTTGCCGGAAAAGTCAGAAGCGGCAAGCTGAAATCAGAAGATATGCAAGGTGGAACTTTTACAGTGAACAACACAGGTTCATTCGGTTCCGTTCAATCAATGGGAATCATCAACTACCCTCAAGCGGCCATCCTGCAGGTAGAATCCATTGTTAAGCGCCCTGTCGTAATGGACAATGGCATGATTGCTGTAAGAGACATGGGTAACCTTTGTATGTCACTTGATCACCGTGTTCTGGACGGATTAGTATGTGGACGCTTCTTGCAGCGCGTGAAAGAAATCATCGAAAACATTTCTAAAGAAAATACATCCATCTATTAATAGAAGAAAACCGGTTTGCCCAGCGCAAACCGGTTTTTTAAATTGCTTAGCAAGAAAAGGGCCAGTCCCTCTTAGTACTTTAAAGCAGTGAAGCGCATTTTCTAAAGTTTAGTCGCTATTATTGAAGTGCGGGCCTATTTTTTATATACTAAAATAGCATTAGTGAAAAAATTTTGAATAATTTACTGGTTTTATGAAACCGATTACAATCAATCGGGAGGGGGAAGCGTTAAGCGAATATATGGACATATATAATATGAAAAAAACTTCATTTGAACAAGTGAGTCTCCAAGACTGGCAGGTTAAGGCCGAAGAATCCCTTAAGGGAAAGCCAATAGAGCAATTATACAAGGAAGCATATGAGGGCATTACGTTAAAGCCGCTGTATACAAAAGATGATATACACGGAAAGCGAAGCTCCAGCCGCAATTCTTCCAATAGAGACTGGAAGGTAGCACAGAGAATCACAGCAGAAGACATAAAGAGTCTGCCCGAACTGCTTCAAACCTCATTAACAAGAGGCCAGGATACCGTTTCTTTTGCTGACCGCAGCGGAGAGCTCACCAAAGATGTCATGGAAAAGATTTTCACCTTGGCCATCAAAGAAAAAGCACCGTTATTACATATTACCTCACTATCTTCAGAGGGCTTCAGCTTGCTAAAAGACGGATATTCTGAACTGACAGGTGTATTTGGCGGAGATCCCATTCCTGAGATGGTGGTCGATGAATCTTCTTCCGTGGTGAACTCCTGGATAGAAAACATTACATATTTAAAGGATAGCACTCCTGAATTAAGAACCATTATTGTGGATACTTCCTCATTAAATGAAGCGGGAGCCAATGCCATTCACGAATTGGTCTATGCACTCGCTGCAGCAGTCGCTGTGATAGAGAGATTGAAAACAGAGGGATGGTCAGCAGAACAGGCTGCAGGAAAGTTGGTCTTTAATTTCTCCATAGGCAGCAATTTTTTTACAGAAGTAAGCAAGCTGCGTGCTTTCAGGACTCTTTGGAAGACTGTTGCCGGAGCGTATGAAATAAGCGATACAGGGGCTATCATAAGTGCCGAAACTTCCGGGTTCACTAAGTCTAAGCTGGATTCTTATGTCAATATGCTGCGCGCCGGGAATGAGACCTTTTCAGCGGTAATTGGCGGTGCAGACTTCATTCACACAGCACCGTTTGATGAAGTGTCAGGAACTACGACTCCATTTTCTGAGAGAATCGCCCGTAACACCCAATTGATTCTTAGCCAGGAATCCCATCTGAACAAAGTGAGCGACCCGGCAGGCGGTTCATATTACATTGAATCCTTGACGAATACTTTGGCAGAACACTCTTGGAAAAAGTTCCAGGAAATAGATGGAGTCGGCGGACTGCTAAATGTATTGAGGAATGGGCAGTTTCAGAATGAAATAACACAGATCTTCGAAAAAAGGCAGAAGGACGTTGCTGTCAGAAAACAAAATTTGATCGGAACAAATATCTTTTCCAATCTTGAGGAATCCACTGAAGGAATCTTGTCACCAGAGCAAAAGGAGCAATTACAGGGAATAAAGCGGCAGCGCCTGTCTGCTGACTTTGAAAATCTTCGCGAGAGAGCTTTGAGATTAAAAGACAAACCTCTCGCCGGCTTGATCCTTCTCGGAAAGATCAAGCAGCACAAACCGAGGGCTGACTTTGTGAGCGGTTTCCTTGCTGCTGGTGGTATAGGTGTTCTTCAGAGCGGTGAGTGCATGACGGTTAACGATGCGGTTACATTTATTGAAGAATCCAAAGCAGATTACTTTGTGATATGCGGACGAGATGAAGAGTATGAAGCCATGGCAAAGGATATCTTGGATTCTGATAATTCCAAGGGGCGGAAGATAGATTTAGCTGGAAGACTCAATAATGAAGTAATGGCAGATTTAAAGGCTGCCGGATTGGACGGGTACATTTACAGCGGCCAGAACATGGTAGAGAAATTAGATGCTCTATTAGGCAGATGGGAGGGGACTTCAAATGCAAAGTAAGCCGGATTTTCAAAAGATAGACATAAAGTCAACAAACCATGCTGCCGGTCACCAAGGTTCGGATTCAGTCTTTGAGACCAATGAAAAAATCAATGTAAAGCCTTTTTACACAGAACAAGATACAAAAGATATCTCTCATGGTGACGACATGCCCGGAATTGCTCCATTTACAAGGGGGCCTTATCCGACGATGTATGTGAACCGGCCGTGGACAGTGCGGCAGTACGCAGGCTTTTCTACTGCGGAAGAAAGTAATGCGTTTTACCGCCGCAACCTTGCTATGGGCCAGAAGGGATTATCGGTTGCCTTTGACCTTGCGACTCACCGCGGGTACGATTCAGACCATCCCCGTGTTGTCGGCGATGTTGGCAAGGCTGGTGTGGCCATCGATTCCATTTTGGATATGAAGGTCCTGTTTGATGGGATTCCGCTTGATCAAATGTCTGTATCGATGACTATGAATGGTGCCGTATTGCCGATTCTTGCCTTCTATATCGTGACAGCTGAAGAGCAGGGGGTTTCTCCGGAAAAACTGTCTGGAACTATACAGAATGATATTTTAAAAGAGTATATGGTGCGCAATACTTATATCTATCCGCCTGAGATGTCGATGAAAATCATAGCGGATATATTCGAATATACGTCCAAAAATATGCCGAGATTCAACAGCATCAGCATATCGGGGTATCATATGCAGGAAGCGGGAGCACCGGCGGACATTGAACTCGCCTATACACTGGCAGACGGCCTTGAATATGTAAGGACAGGCCTTAAGGCAGGCATCCCGATTGATAAATTTGCGCCAAGACTTTCATTTTTCTGGGGTATCGGCATGAACTACTTTATGGAAGTGGCAAAAATGAGGGCAGCCAGAAGGATTTGGGCAAGCATGATGAAGACGTTTGAACCTCAGAACCCTAAGTCAATGGCGCTGAGGACACATTCTCAAACATCTGGGTGGAGCTTGACAGAACAGGATCCGTATAACAATGTTATCAGAACATTGATTGAAGCGCATGCTGCTGCCATGGGCCATACGCAGTCCCTTCATACCAATGCGCTGGATGAAGCCATTGCCCTGCCGACCGATTTTTCAGCAAGGATTGCAAGAAATACACAATTATATCTGCAGGAAGAGACCGGCATAACAGATGTCATTGACCCATGGGCGGGATCCTACTATGTTGAAAGTCTTACAGAACAGCTGATGGATAAAGCATGGAATCATATTGAAGAAATCGAAGAATTGGGCGGCATGACAAAAGCGATTGAGACAGGCTTGCCTAAAATGAGGATAGAAGAAGCAGCTGCTGAAAGACAGGCAAAGATTGATTCCGGAAAAGAAGTCATCATAGGTGTGAACAAATACCGCCTGGATAAAGAGGATGACCTGGATGTACTGGATATCGATAACACCGAGGTTCGCCGCAAGCAAATTGAAAGGCTGGAGAGATTAAGGTCCCAGCGTGACGACAGCAAGGTGAAAGCGGCATTGGAGGCACTGGCAAACGCTGCAAAAACAGGAGAGGGCAACCTTCTTGAATTTGCAGTGTCAGCCGCCAGGGAACGCGCTACTCTTGGAGAGATATCGGATGCGATCGAAAATGCGTCAGGTCGTCATAAAGCAGTGATCCGCTCTATAAGCGGTGTCTACAGTTCCAATTTTTCAAATGAAGATGAAATCAACAGGGTGAAAAGAATGGCGGAAGAATTCAGTGAGGATGAAGGGCGCCGGCCAAGGATCATGATTGCCAAGATGGGACAGGACGGCCATGACCGCGGTGCTAAAGTAATTGCCACCGCATTTGCCGACCTCGGCTTCGATGTGGATATCGGACCTCTTTTTCAGACACCTGAAGAGACAGCACTGCAAGCGGTGGAGAACGATGTCCATGTCATAGGGGTCAGCTCCCTGGCAGCCGGCCATAAAACACTGCTCCCTGCTCTTAAGAAAGAGCTTGCGAAGCTGGGAAGGGAAGATATCATCATCGTCATCGGCGGCGTTATTCCACCAAAGGATTACAGCTTCCTTATGGAAAATGGAGCTGCAGCTATTTTCGGCCCGGGAACAGTCATCCCGGTTGCTGCACAAAAAGTGATAGAGGAAATCTACCGCAAACTCGGTTATGAGGAAGTGACAGAGTAAATGCCGGATTCCTTCAATCAGGGAAAGAAGACAAAGAGATTCAGAAAAAACCACAGGCCCATCAACCAATTGAGGAACTGACACAAGGAGTCAGATCAGGAAACAGGCGGGATCTTGCAAAAGCGATCACACTGATTGAAAGCAATTCACAGGAACATTTTCAGCGCGGCCAGGAGCTGCTCAAGGATTTGACTCCATATACAGGAAAGAGCATCAGAATTGGCATTACAGGCGTCCCCGGCGCAGGGAAAAGCACTTTTATCGAGACCTTCGGTGAATCGCTTTGTGAACAGGGATATAAGGTAGCAGTGCTGGCGGTGGATCCCAGCTCTACCGTAACGGGAGGCAGCATCCTCGGTGACAAAACAAGGATGGAGAATCTGTCTCGAAACCCGAATGCTTTTGTCCGGCCATCTCCTTCAGGAGGGGTACTGGGCGGTGTACACCGGAAGACCCGTGAAACGATGCTTCTATGTGAAGCGGCAGGCTATGATGTCATATTGGTAGAGACAGTAGGGGTAGGGCAAAGCGAGGTCATTGTCAGAGGGATGGTCGATTTTTTCATGCTGCTCGTCATTACAGGAGCGGGAGATGAACTTCAAGGCATGAAAAAAGGGATCATGGAGCTTGCCGATTTGATTGTTGTCAACAAAGCGGATGGAGACAATCTGCCGGCAGCTGAGAAAACGAGAAGAGAATATAAAGGGATCCTGCATTTCCTGCAGCCCGCGACAAAAGGGTGGGAAACCCAGGCCGTTACCTGTTCGGCGCTGCACGGGAAAGGTATTGGCGACATCTGGCAAACCATCTCAGATTTCCAAACTGAAACAAAGGAGAGCGGAGTGTTCTCCGTTCGAAGGAAATCACAAACAAAAGAATGGCTTCATTCCATGATATCTGACAGGGTCCTGAACAGCTTTTTTCATGACCCTGATATAAGAAGCAGCTTTCCGGACATTGAAGCAGAAGTAATCTCTGGGAGCAAGACTGCCTCCCAAGCGGTAGAAACGTTAATGGAGCTCTATAAAAAATGACACCAGGCAGCCTGTCTTTAGATCTTTCCGGATCTGGTCAGGCTGCCATTGTTATTTTGTTAAGAGTAAATTAGTTCATGGATACATCTTAAGAAATCTTGGGGAAAGTTTCTCTTCTACTAATTAGTACTGGCGGCGGTCCTTGTTTGACCGAGCCGGCATTTTTATTGACTAAGCTATTTTCGTCATCGTTATTTCTATTATTTCATACGGCAGCCCTAAAATCTTTTCGTCGCTGAACGGCGCTTCCGATTATACTTGACTGCCAGCCCTTCGAGTCGTCCCACTGGACAATCAGAATTTTCAACAACTTAACTCTTTGAAAAAGGTTCTTTTCGTAAAATTTGCCTTTACATATGAACTTGGTGGGGTAACGCCATAATTCCCTGACACATCCTGGTAAGTAAGAAAATAGCTAATCACTCAGAAAGCATGTATTTATGTAAAACAGCCTTCGATCAATATGTATCGGATTCTATCTTCCAGGTTAGGTTAAGTCTGCAGAAACTATACTGAGCTGGAGCAGACAGGAGAATGAACGAAATGAAAAAAATAATCAATCTTCCCGCATTATTGATTTTGGATGTACAAAAGGGTTTTGATGATCCCAGCTGGGGACAACGAAATAACCCGCAAGCTGAACAAAATATGGCAAAGCTGCTGACTGAATGGAGAAAAAGAAGCGGCACGGTGCTCTACTCTAAACATTTATCCTTGCAGCCCGATTCACCTCTTTACCATCGAGACCCGGTCGGCACTGAATTCAAAGAAATTATTCAGCCGGCAGCAGGAGAAAAAATCTTTCCGAAAAATTTCAATAGCGCTTTTATTGGAACAGATCTCCAATCCTACCTTGATCAGCATGAAATAAAATCAGTCATGATAACTGGCTTATCCACGCAGCATTGTGTTTCCACATCAACCCGAATGAGCGGCAACTTTGGCTATCAGACCTATCTGGTATCTGATGCCATAGCGGCATTTGAAGTCACTGATGCCAATGGTAAAAAACATTCAGCAGAGTCTATCCAAGAGGCTGAGCTAGCGATGCTTCACAAAGAATTTGCCACTATTATTACCACAGATGAAACACTTAATCAGTTACACCAGTTACCTTACAGTAGCAGGTAGGAAGGAGAAGATCCTTTCCCCACACCGCTGATTTATAAGCATGAGAAGTGTTATGTTCTATAGAACCCCTGTCAGCGATTCTGCCTGAACCAATTTCTTGGCGGTTCCGGGTATTCCTCCCGCCACACCTAAAGGTTTTTTTCGTAAACTTTGTTACTATTTTATAGGAACTTTGTAAGGCAACGAAATTATTAATAGGAAATATTCTGTTCAGCAAGAAGAAAAGAGCTGCTTCCCCTTTTCGAAAGAAAACTTTGGTATTAGGGGGAGAATCTTTAATCCCACTTTACGTAGGAGGATTGGAGCGGAAGGCGTACGACCTCCTGCGGGACTAGCGGGACAGGTGAGACCCCGCAGGCGCAGCCGAGGAGGCTCACCGCCCGCCCCGCGGAGTCGTGCGTCTGGAGCGGAAATCCATTACTTCTTAATAGCCACAATCTTTGCGAAAAGTGCGTAACTAAAAGAAGCTCGTCTTTTTGAAGGTATTTGCCTGCAAATAAAGAATTAGTAGGTAGAGAAAACACATAAAGGAGACGAATTGCATGGACAGCATTATTTTTGATTTGGATGGAACTTTGTGGGACTCTATGGATACAGTCCTCACTGCATGGAACAGCATAACCAAGGAACACCCTCAAGTAGAAAGGGAGTTCAACAGGGAGGAATTCAGCTTTACAATGGGGCTGCAAATCGAGGAAATTGGAGAGCGGCTTTTTCCTGCATTGTCTGCAGTGGAACGGAAGACTCTTCTGAAAGAGTGCTGTGACCTTGAAAGTGAATATTTGGGAAATCAAGGCGGGGACTTATATGAAAATATCGAAAAAGTTCTTGAGGTACTTTCAAATAAATACAAATTATTCATTGTCAGCAACTGCCAGGATGGATACATAGAAGCGTTTTATAAATACCATGGGCTTGAAAAGTTTTTTGTGGATTATGAGAATCCGGGCCGCACGGGGCTTTCCAAAGGAGAAAATATTAAGTTGATCATGGAAAGGAACAATCTTTCCAGCCCTGTTTATGTTGGCGATACTGAAGGAGACCTGCAGGGGGCAAAATATGCAGGCATTCCCTTTGTTTATGCTCATTATGGATTTGGGGAAGCAAAGGAGTATGATTTTTCCATAGAAAAGTTTGAAGATCTAATCGAGTTGTTTGGATAAAATTCAAATAAAATATTCAAAATAATGAAACTTTTTCCATTTGGGAATCTTCCAATTAGAAAGACCAATTAGAAGGGGACCAAGAAGATGAAAAACTATAAACTTCAAGAGAGCGCTTCTATAAGATCAGGCAAAAGAAAATTTTGGTTTGCGAAAACATTGTCAGGTGTCTTCATAGCTGCCTGTCTCTCTTTGTTTGTGTTTTTTGGTGCAGCTAATCTAGGATTAATTGAAACAGAAAATGGAGATTCTGTTCCCTCTGGTTTTTACAAGACGGACCGGGATCAGCTGGAGCTGCCCGCTGAGTTGAAATTTCCTGAAATCATTCCCTTTGTGATGACAGAAATTTCACTAGTTGAAAATGCAGGAATGGAAGCTCATTCTCCAGCCCCTTACTGGATTAAGATAGAAGGAAAGGAAGAGCAGGTTCTTCATCTCAGTTATACACCAGGTGCCAGGTTCGTTGATCAGACGGACGAAGACCTGCCGGAATCGATAAGGGAAACTTCAGTGGAAATAGAAGCGTTGAAGGTCAATGGAACAGTTGGGAATTACCATGAAACAAGATTTTCCAGCATTCTTTCATGGCAGGAAGAAGATGTTTCAGTCACAGTTTCGTATGAAAAGGGCGGATCTGATAAAATGATTGGCAGCTCTGAACTCCTTGCTGTGGCTGAGTCCTTTAGATAATTATTGACAGAATAGAGGCCATCAGAAAACAAGCGGCCTCTTTCTTTATGCATTCTCATAAACTTTTTGATTGTAGAATATGAAATTCGAAACCCAACTTCGATTATTAAGAAGAAATCGTTATAGACTAGCAGTACGAATGGAGTCAGAAGAATGAACTTTAATATAGAAGAACTCCACTGACTCTGCATAGTTTGGTGTTCGGATTATCGGACAAATGGCTGGTTTCTGACGAAGGGGAAGGAACCTGGAATGCTATACAGGCGGCCGACCATCTTATTGAATGTGAAAATTACAACTGGATTCCGAGGCTGGAGACGATTCTGGAGGAAGGGGAGAAGACAGTTTTTCCTCCGTTTGATCGTTTCGCCCATTTAAATAACGTACAAAGTGTGCCGCTGAAGCAAAAGTTAGAGGAGCTCCAAAAGAGGAGGGAGAAAATCTTAAGATGAAAGAGCTGGTAATGCCTGAAGCAGATTTAGACCGCACCGGACTTCACCCTGCCTTTGGAGTAGTAAAAGCCAGGGATTTGCTTTCCACCTGGGTAGTTCATGATTTGACTCACATTGCACAGATTTCCAGGATACTGGCGGAAGGATACCGGGAAGAGGTTGGTCCCTGGAAGGAATATCTTGGGATTTTGAAGAACGGATCATAAATTTTTGTTAAACAGAAATACATTATAAATAGAAAGTTTTTTAAAAACTCATCCCTTTAGAATGCACATGTTTGTGGGAAGATAACTGTTGAAATTCATAAACAGTGAAGAAAACCATTACGCAGAACTGTACAGTTTAAGAGAAAGCGAGTATACTTACGCTGAGGTGATTTATTTGGGAAGTTGTATAAGATAGGTGAACTGGCTAAAGTCTGTGAAGTATCCAGGCGCACGATTGATTACTACACGAGAATGGGGCTTCTGGAATGTACGAGATCGGCCAATAACTACCGGTATTACGACCTCAACGCCCTTGAGAACTTAAAGATGATTGAACACTGCCAGCAAAATCATATGACACTGGCCGAAATAAAACAGAGATTGTTATTAAAGAAAACAGATAATATAGATTATAGAGTTGTTGAGGAACAGGTCAACCATATCAAAATTGAGATGGATCATCTCAATGGTGAAATAAATGACATCCTCCATTTTGTGAATTCTCTTAATGAAGAAGATAAAAAGAAGGTTTTGAACAAAGTTTCCCCTCAAGCAGTAGCATTGCTGCAATCGCTGGTGATGCTTTCTGTTTGATTAGTTTAAATATAATAGATGAAAATATTTTAGGAGCGTGACGTTTTTTTGGACGATATACCACTGTATTCATTGATTTTGCTAGGTGTTTTAATTTTGCTTTCTGCCTTTTTCTCCTCTGCAGAAACTGCGTATTCAAGTGTGAATAAAATCAGGTTAAGGAATTATGAAAGTGAAGGCGCCAGAGGCAGCAGGAAGGCCCTCTACATTGCTGATAACTTTGATCGTGCCTTATCCACAATCCTGGTTGGAAATAATATTGTAAATATAGCAGCAGCAAGCATTTCAGCTAAACTTGCAACCGATCTTTTTGGAGGAAACACCGGATTGATCATCAGTACATTTGGCATGACTATATTAATCCTGATCTTTGGAGAGATACTGCCTAAATCATTGGCTAAAGAGAATGCTGAAACGTACTCTTTGCAAATATCTGGAATTCTATATCTTTTAATAAAAATTCTAACTCCGGTTAATTTCTTCTTTATCAAATTAAAGGAATGGGTATCTAAGGTTTTTTCCAAAAACGCTTCTATGCCATCAGTCACTGAGGAAGAGTTAAAAGTGATGCTTGATATAAGTGAGGAAGAAGGCGTAATTGATAAAGAGGAAAGGGAATTGATTCACCGGTCAATGGATTTTGATGATATCATGGTATCTGAAGTTTTGACACCGAGAATTGACGTCATGGCAGCAGAAGTGAACCAGTCTGTTGAGGAAATCAAGGAGATCTTTTTTGAAGAGCGTTTTTCCCGTATTCCCATTTATGAAGACCACATAGATAATGTCATCGGTATCCTTTCGGAGAAAGAGTTCTTTACCCATTTGTTAAAATATGGGGAAGTGAACGTTAGAGAATTAATCCGAGAACCGATGTTTGTGTTTGAATCTGCCAAGATTTCTACCCTGCTATCTAAATTGCAAAAAGATAAGGTCCATATGGCAATTGTGGTGGATGAATTCGGAGGAACAACCGGATTGATCACCCTTGAGGACATTCTTGAAGAAATTGTCGGGGAGATTTGGGATGAACAAGATGAGAAATTCCATTCCATGACGAAAGTCAGCGAAAATGTTTACAAATTTGATTCCCAGTTTCAATTGGACGAATTCACAGATTTATTAGATCTGCCAGAACCGGAAAGCTCCTACCATACGATAGGAGGATGGGTTGTGGAAAGTTTTGAGGATATCCCTTCTGAGGGTGAAAGCTTTGACTACGAAAATGTGAAGATCACAGTTGAAGAAGTTGATAACCGAAGAATTAGGACCATTAAAGTGGAAGTCTCAGAAGAGGCAGCAGCTGAATAAATAGAATCATCAAAGACGTCAGGCACATCCTGACGTCTTTTTTTGTTGAAGAAAAAAATCTCTTTCGGATATGAGTTAAAGACTTCTAATGCCAACTCAGACGGAGGATTTTTTTATGATTAACTTGTGTAGCTTCCCTGAATATTGAACGCATCATATTCATTTGACGCGTTATTGCTCATACTAGCCTTTAAATTATCACCTAATTTACGTTCTATTTTTATTGAATTTTACATTCTATTATTATAGAATGTAAAAAAGGAGGTTTTAGAATGGATATTTATTCTATAGGAAGCAGGAAAAGAGAAACATACAGGATTGAGCTGAAATCTTCCCTTTTGTGGGAGGCCGCACTGGGGATTGCGGCAATCACCAATGAATCTCTGGTTGAAACGCTTGATTTTTCCAAGGAAGAACTGAACGGGATAAGCACGTCCTTCTCCAGGAAACTAAATGACCAGCTTACATATGTCAAAGAAAACAACACCTGGAAAACACTTCTTCAGTTGCTTCATCAGGAGGACTTTCAAGACTTGGCCTCTTTTGCCTCCTATGTCAGAGATTTATCTGAGGAAGAGCTCAAGGGGGCTGCCATTCCTTACTTAGGGAAAAACCTGAACCCAGCAGTTTCACAGCTTTTACAAGGCTCTAGGGAAGCGTTGGAGATGCTGCAGGATGAAACTAGGGAGAACTCATTTATTCCGGCCTATTTAGAGTTCATTTTTACAGTAGAGGCGGAAGAGTTAAAACACCATTTGATTACAGTTTTGAGGGGCTGGTATGACTCTGTGATAAAGCCCCGGGAAGGTACCTTGGAGGCGATTCTTCGAAGAGATATGGAAGCGAAGCGTAACATGAGTGAGAAGATGGAACCGGAGCATTTTGTCGAGTGGGCAACGGATGGCATTAAATATAGGCCGGAACCAAGTGTGTTCACTGTTTTATTGATTCCTCACTATTTTTATCGTCCATGGAATGTTGAGGCTGACCTGGAAGGCACCAAGGTTATATATTATCCTGTAGCGAATGAAAGTCTTTCACCAGACAGCCAATATGTTCCCGATAAAATGCTCGTTCAACGGTATAAAGCATTGGGAGATGCTAACCGTTTGAAAATCCTGAAACTGATCAGCGAAAAAGAGAGAACCCTTCAAGAACTGACCGAGATAATGGGAATGGGAAAAACGACTGTCCATCATCACTTGAAGCTATTGAAATCGGCCCGTCTTGTATCCGACAGTGCATCGAAATACTATATAAACGAGCAAATTCTTCATTCAGCGGGAGAAGAACTTAAAAATTTTTTAAAAAGTAACGGGCAGGGGGAGACGGAATGGAAGAGTCAATTAGCAAGGTGCCAATCGAGGAGGAACAGCCCCAATTTAAAAAGAATTATCAGGTGTTTAGGTTTATCGGGGGAAACCTGGTGTCATTCTTTGGAGATCAAATTTACATGATCGCTCTGCCGCTCATCGTGCTGGCTATTACCGGCTCTCCGTTGAGCATGGGAATCGTGGCTGCGCTTGAAAGGCTGCCGATTCTATTACAGCCGCTTGCGGGTGTTTTTGCTGACAAACTGAATAGAAAAAGGATCCTGCTTTTCTGTGATGCGGGGAGGTTCATAATAAGCGGGATAATGGGAATTCTTTATTTGCTGGACAATCTTTATATCTGGGAAATCTACCTTGCAGCACTCGTGATGGGGATTTTGACTCAACTCTATAATACTTCTCAATTTGCATCCGTTCCAAAGCTGGTGCGGAAAAATGATCTGCAGCTGGTGAATTCCATCAATACAGGGATTTTTCAAACAGCTGTTTTCATTGCCCCCGGGCTCGGCGGCATTTTGATCAGCATATTTAATCCAGGGGTTGGTTTGCTGATCAACAGTTTATCGTTTGCGATGGGATTCTTGGTTGTGTTGAGCTTGAATATTACTCATGAAAAGCTTGAGAAGGGAAGCGGATGGCTGGCTGAGTTAAAAGAAGGCTTTGTGTTTGTAATTAAGGAAAAGCCGATTCTTTATACCAATCTGGCCATGCTCTTTTCGGTTTTTGGAACCACGCTTTTTATTACCATGCTGGTGGTCCACCTTAAGTTGTCAGCAGGTTTCAGTTCCGCCGAAATCGGATACCTCTTGTCAATTGGAGGCGGTGCAGCCATTGCGGGTGCTTTGCTGACGAACTTCATCAAGAAGGCTTTTACATACAGGATGATTCTTTTTACAGGAGGAACGATTGGAGGAGTTTCGATCATCGGATTTGGACTGGCCGACTCATTTGTTCTTCTGGCAGTGATGAACGCAATCGGGACAATTTCGGCAGCCATTATGAGCACCTGCATCGTGACGATCCGCCAAATCTTAAGTCCGGAGCAATTGCTGGGGCGTGTTGGAGCGACAAGCCGGTTCATGACCTGGCTGTTGATGCCCCTGGCAGCATTGACAGCCGGGGTGATAGCTGAAACGTTTGGAACCGGTCATGCTATTGTCATTGGCGGTTTGATAGCAGCCCTGTCTTCATTCATTTACTTGGCGCCATCACTTAAAGCCATTAACTAATGTCTGGATTAATGTGGTAGAGAGGCTGTTACTGTGGCCGCTTTTGCTTAGCGGGACCTGCCCTTCGGATAGAAGGGCTTAAGGTCTGTAGGTAGAAGGAGTGGAATCCATAACTTTTAAAACAGCCACAATCTTGCAAAAACAGCTTTTTAAAGGCTGTTTTTACACATACTTTTGCTTTCGGAAAAATCCAAAGGATACTAAGTTGTTCTCTCTCTAAAATGGAGAACAACTTTTTCAATTCTGCTTACCAGGATATTCCCCATGCAATAGGATGCTCTCTTAAAAAATTCTTAATAACAAAGTGTACTAAAAGAGCCTCCTAAAAGGCTCCTTAAGAAGATATAAGTTCTTCAGTCGATACTGTACCGGCAAACCAGCGCAAAACCTCGTTATGATGCTCAATGATAGAAGAGGCTGAAAGGGTTTCCTTATGGAAAGTCGAATGAGCATCCTTAACCAAGGTCATCTTGTAGCCAAGACTGAACCCAATTCTGCAGGCTGTATCGACACAGGCTTCAGTCTGGATACCGGTTACGATCAGGTGCTCAATTTTCAGTTGACTCAAGTATTCCTGCAGGCTGGTTTCGTAAAAGCTGTCAGGCGTTTTCTTATGTATGATAATATCCTCTGCTTGGGGCGATAAAGTGTCATAAAGGTCCCAACCCTCTGTATTTTTCTCTAGGGGACTGTTATTCGGGCCGGAATGTTGAACGAATATGAGATAGATATTTCTATCTCTCGCATAGGAAATCATTTTTTGGATATTTTCAAGTAATTCATTTCCTTTATGAACAGGTGGCTCCATTGTAAACATAGCGTTTTGAACATCTATGATTAGTAATGCTGTCTTCATCTTATTCCTCCTGATTTACAGTTTAAACTTTAAGCTGGGAGTAATCATTACGCTATTGGCTGTTGTCTATCCCGTTGTTTCTTACTATTATACTTTAACGTTAATGGTAATGGGGTGGAAGATGAGTAAAATTTGAAGGTGAATTGAGAAAGTGGAAGCAGGCAAAAAAAAGAGGATAGCTCCTGTATGAGCTATCCACCATCTAGGGAGTTTAGGGGTATGGATCTAGATGTATTTTTATAGTACCCGGCATGCAGGTTAATAAACCTATCTTTTAATTTTTTTAGGATAAATTCTCCAAGTTTTATTGAAGGCAGAATGAAGGGAATAAAAAAGATTATTTGATTGATAAGGGACAGGTAAAATTGATATGATATAGATACTGTATGATTAGCATTTTATAAAAGATGCTACTTTAGCAAAAAGGAGAGTGCAACACATGGAAATGGATTTCGATTTATTCATGAATGACGTTGTCCGTCAGGCGCGTCAAGAGATGGAGATTTCAGGATATAAACAGCTGACTTCTGCCGAGGAAGTGGAAGAGACGCTTTCCCAAAAAGGTACAACTCTTGTTATGATCAATTCTGTATGCGGTTGTGCCGGCGGTATTGCCCGTCCGGCAGCGGCACATGCTGTACATTATGATAAACGCCCTGATAACCTGGTAACTGTTTTTGCCGGCCAGGATAAAGAAGCAACTGCGAAAGCACGCAGCTACTTCACGGGATACCCTCCATCCTCCCCTTCTTTCGCGCTGCTGAAAGATGGAGAGATTTTGACAATGGTTGAGCGCCATGAAATTGAAGGGCATGACCCTATGTCGGTTGTAAATAAGCTTCAGGGCTATTTCGACGAGTATTGCGAAGAAGTATAAGCTTAAAAAAGAGTGATTCTGTCACTCTTTTTCTTTTTCAATCTTCCTCCTCAAATGGAAGATCCTTTAAAGAGAAGGTAAATGGGCAACACTACATAAGAAAAGTAAATTAGTACAGGAGCTGCCAATTATGTTTCGAATAGGTTATCGTACAGCCAAGACTGCTGTTGGTACAGCGGTTGCTATCTTGATTGCCCAATGGTTTGGCCTCGAGAACTTTGCTTCGGCAGGGATCCTGACCATTTTATGCATACAAGATACGAAGAAAAAGTCCTTGAAAGCAGCCTGGAGCAGGTTCCTGGCTTGTATACTGGCAATAGTTTTTGCCTCCATTCTGTTTGAATTGATTATGTATCATCCGGTTGTTATTGGACTGCTGCTTTTATTCTTTATTCCTACTACAGTTATGCTGAAAATCACTCAAGGGATTGTCACAAGCAGTGTCATCATCCTTCATGTTTATTCAGCTCAAAATGTCACAACAGATTTGATTTTGAATGAACTTGGCATCATTGCCATTGGAATCGGGGTTGCTCTTCTGGCAAATCTTTATATGCCTAGTGTTGAAAGCAAGCTGATTGCCTACCAGGAACAGGTCGAAGATAATTTTCACCGGATCTTCACTGAAATTGTCCGATATTTAAGAACCAATGAAGACAAGGGCTGGGCGGGCAAGGAAATCACTGAGGTAGAAGATCTGATTAATGAAGCCAAGACGCTGGCTTTTAAAGATGTGGAAAACCATTTTCTTCGCCATGAAAATCTCTATTATCTATACTTTAAGATGAGAGAAAAGCAATTTAATATCCTGCAGCGGCTTCTTCCTCTTGTGACTTCCATCTCCCTTAAAGTGGAGCAGTCTAAAATGGTAGCTGACTTCATGGAAGAATTGAGTGAACACATCCATCCTGGAAATACGGCGTTATTATATTTAAAAAAGCTTTATGATATGAGGGTCAAATTCGAAGAAATGGAGCTTCCCCAAACAAGGGATGAGTTCGAAGCAAGAGCAGCTCTTTATCAGTTCTTAAAAGAAATGGAAGATTATCTCCTGATCAAAAGTTCCTTTAAAGGAATCCGCCATAACAAAGAGAATGAGATTAACACACAAGAAGCAAACTAATTCCTACTAAGCCTTGAGAGGGTGAGAAGGAATTGCGTTTGCTTCTTTCTATTTTACTTATTGTTTCTCCTATTTGGCCGCTGGGCAAAAATCCGCTGCCGGGTGATCCGTTTTTGATTATCAATAAACAAACGAATGAGATTGCGTATATACAAGGGGAGAGGATCGTTGAACAGTACAGTGCTGCAACAGGCAAGACGGATGAACCGACACCTCAGGGACTCTTCACCATTATTGTAAAAGCAAAAAATCCCTACTATCGAAAATTGGATATACCAGGCGGAGATGCTGAAAACCCGCTCGGAACCCGGTGGATGGGCTTCGATGCTGAAGGAACGGACGGCAGGATATACGGAATCCACGGGACCAACCGTCCTGACAGCATCGGCAAATACATCTCAAACGGCTGTATCCGGCTTAATAATGCCGATGTGGAGACTCTCTTTGACAAAGTGCCTTCCGGTACAAAAGTCCTGATAGTCAAAAGCGGAAAATCCTTTGAAGAGCTGGGCAGGGAAAATGGTGCGATGAGGTGAGGAGAAATGTTGTGGTAAGCAAGAAGAAAAGAGCTGCTTTCCAGTCCAGAAAGAAAAACCTTAGTATCTGAGGGAGAATTCTGTATAAGATTTTCCCGAAAACCAATAAAAATTCTATCTTATTGTTTTTTAAAAATAACTGTTGCTTTAGACTGTTATTTCAATGTCCTGAGAACCCCTGGCTGTGCGTAGGGGGCAGCGAGCTTACAACGAGGTAGAGAAAATCTCCCTTCATGAGGGATAAGCAGGTTTTCCTAACACTTCTTACCAATCAAGCAGGCGGTTTGTGTGAAGGACATAAATAATTTAAAATAAGCGGAATTTTTCCGGTTAAGCTGCGAAAATGCATTCTATATGGGGTATATAAGCGGAATTTTTCCGCTTAAGCACAGCTAAATGGGACAAATTTCACATCTTTTTAACAAATAAGCGGAATTTCCCCCCTTATTTCTTAAAATTTTTCATTGGGGATAAATTGCTGATGAAATCATTCAGTGGGCCTTTTAGGCCGAGGCCTGTAAGAACTTCAAGCCGCAGAGCAAACCACCAATCCACACTGGCAGTTTTGATTTAATTTCATCCCCTATACATAGAGGTATTGGAGCGGAATATTTGCCTTTTCGGACTGACCACGGTGCTTCCACTTTTTTATACAGGCCTGCCCAGCGAAGGAGCAACGCCCGCCACGCGGAGTCGTACGGCTGGAGTGGAAATCCATTACTTTTCCCTAGCCACAATTTTTCGGAAAGCAGCCTAAGAAAAAGAGGTGCATCCCCATAAGGGAAACACCTCTTTTTAGTATTTTTATAAGAACATGGAAAGTCCCATCATGATAGTTGAAGTGATCATAGCGAATAACATTACATAAACAACTGTTTTTTGAAGTTTTTTATTGTTCATTTTTTCAACTCCCGCAGTGAAAATCTATTTCTCCCTTATTTTATCCTCACTTGTGCAGATTGACAACCCCTGTTTGAGAAGAAACCGCTTTCGGAAATTTGGGTTTTTTGAAGGAATTTGAATTATTTTATCGAATTTATTACATGTTAAGCTTCTTAATGAAGGAGAGATATTCATGGAAAAAGTCGATCATATTGGGATAGCTGTCAAATCTATTGAGAAAGCATTGCCTTTTTATACAGAAACATTGGGGCTTTCTCTACTTGAAATCGAAGAAGTTCAATCTGAAAAAGTGAAGGTAGCTTTTATAGATGGAGGAAATATAAAACTGGAGCTGCTGGAACCACTGGACGAATCGAGCGCCATCGCCTCTTTCCTTTCAAAAAAGGAGAAGGCATCCATCATGTGGCATTTGGCGTTGCCGGTATCCAGGAGAGAATCCACGAACTGCAGGAAAAAGGGGTCAGGATGATCCACGAACAGCCTAAGCCTGGTGCAGGAGGTGCGGAGGTAGCATTCTTGCATCCAAAGTCGGCTCACGGCGTTTTATACGAACTTTGCGACAAGACCAACATCAAGGGGGAGTAGGAAAGAATGGATATCTATGAAAAAATCAATGAATTATATGACCGCCGCAGAGAAGTTCAACTTGGCGGAGGAGATGAAAGAATTGAAAAACAGCATGACAAAGGGAAGCTGACGGCAAGGGAGCGAATTGACATCCTAGTGGACGAAGGCTCATTTGTCGAACTTAATCCGTTCATTGAACATAGAAGTACAGACTTCGGTCTCGATGGGATGAAGGGCCCTGGAGATGGAGTGGTAACCGGCTACGGAAAAGTGAACGGGAGGCCGATCTACTTATTCTCCCAGGACTTTACCGTGTTCGGCGGTGCACTTGGTGAAATGCATGCGAAGAAAATTGCTAATGTAATGGATTTGGCTGTTAAAAATGGAGCACCGTTCATCGGGCTGAATGATTCCGGCGGAGCACGTATTCAAGAAGGAGTCGTGTCTCTGGATGGATATGGCCATATCTTCTACAGAAATTCGATCTATTCAGGGGTGATTCCCCAGATTTCAGTCATCATGGGACCATGCGCAGGCGGAGCTGTATATTCCCCGGCTATCACTGATTTTGTCTTCATGGTGGATAAAACAAGCCAGATGTTCATCACGGGGCCAAAGGTGATTGAAACCGTGACGGGAGAAAAGATCAGCTCTGAAGATCTCGGCGGCGCGAAGGTACATAATACAATCAGCGGGAATGCCCACTTCAGGGGTGAATCTGAAGAGGAAGTTCTTCATTCAGTCAGGGATCTCCTGTCTTATCTTCCGCAGAACAACGAAGAAAAGCCTCCTATGTTAACGGCCGATGAGGAAGACGACTACCGTCCTGATCTGACAGATCTTATTCCTTTCGATGCCATTCGCCCCTATGATGTCAGGAAGGTCATCGGGCAGGTAGTGGATGAGGGTTCTTTCATGGAAGTGCAAAGGGAATTTGCCAAAAACATTGTCGTAGGCCTTGCCCGTATCAAAGGGGAAGTAGTGGGGCTCGTCTGCAACCAGCCAAAAGTGATGGCAGGAGGACTTGATATTGATTCTTCTGACAAAGCCTCCCGTTTTATCCGTTTTTGTGACAGCTTTAATATTCCGCTGATCACGTTTGAAGACGTTACAGGATTCTTTCCCGGAATCAAGCAGGAACACGGCGGGATCATCCGACACGGCGCCAAAATCCTGTATGCGTACTCTGAAGCGACGGTTCCAAAAATGACTGTCATCCTTCGAAAAGCATACGGAGGAGCCTATGTAGCATTGAATAGTAAATCGATTGGAGCTGACCTTGTCTTCTCCTGGCCGAATGCAGAAATTGCGGTTATGGGACCACAAGGGGCAGCGAACATCATCTTTGCAAGAGAGATTCAAAAAAGTGAAGACCCTGAAGCCGTCAGGGAGCAGAAGATCGAAGAATACCGCGAAAAATTTGCAAATCCCTATGTCGCTGCGGCAAGGGGAATGGTTGATGATGTCATCGATCCCCGGGAAACGAGAATTAAGCTGATTCAGGGCCTTGAAATGATGCGAAATAAAAAGGAAGAACGCCCGAAGAAGAAGCATGGCAATATCCCGTTATAAAGCCAGGATTTCTAACATTTGTAGACCTTCACTATAAAAGCTATACTTATCTAGTGACTACATAACTGGAGGTAAAAGTATGATTAATCATGAACGTTTACTGAATGAATTTTTAGAACTGGTACAAATCGATTCTGAAACAAAATATGAAGCGGAAATCGCCAAAGTCCTCACGAAAAAATTCGAGGACCTCGGGGTGGATGTTTTTGAAGATGACACAATGGAACAGACAGGGCATGGAGCAGGAAACCTGGTCTGCACTCTTCATGGAACTAAGGAGGGAGCAGATGCCATCTACTTCACTTCCCATATGGATACAGTGGTTCCGGCTGTAGGCGTCAAGCCTTCTGTAAAGGATGGATATGTGTACTCAGATGGTACGACGATTCTCGGGGCGGACGACAAAGCCGGACTTGCGGCAATGCTGGAAATGGTTCGTGTGTTGAAAGAGCAGAACATCTCTCACGGTACAATCCAGTTCATCATTACAGTTGGTGAAGAATCCGGACTGGTTGGCGCAAAGGCACTTGATTCTTCTTTAGTGAAAGCAAATTACGGCTTTGCCTTGGATAGTGACGGAAAAGTCGGCAACATCATCGTTGCTGCACCAACACAGGCTAAAGTGAAGGCAATCATCAATGGAAAAACTGCTCATGCGGGGGTTGCTCCTGAAAAAGGTGCATCGGCTATCACTATGGCATCAAAAGCAATTTCAAGGATGCCGCTTGGCAGAATCGACGAAGAAACGACAGCTAACATCGGCCGTTTTGAGGGAGGCGGAGCCACAAACATTGTTTGCGACCGTGTGGATATTCTGGCAGAAGCGCGCTCACTTGTTCCGGAAAAAATGGAAGCTCAAGTAGCAAAAATGAAAGAAGCATTCGAATCAGCTGCTAGTGAATTGGGCGGAAGCGCTGAAGTAGAAGTGACGGTAATGTACCCTGGATTCAAATTCGGAGAAGGCGATCACGTTGTCGAAGTTGCCCGCAAAGCCGCACAGCGGATCGGCCGTCCGAGTGAGTTGCTGACAAGCGGCGGAGGAAGCGATGCAAATGTCATTGCCGGCTTTGGCGTACCGACAGTAAACCTTGCAGTAGGTTATGAAGAAATTCATACGAAAAACGAAAGAATGTCTGTTGAAGAACTTTCCAAACTGACTGAAATGGTAGTTGCGATCGTTCAAGAGGTTTCAGGCGAATAATAGGAATCAGAGCAGACCCTGCTTCTCAATGCAGGGTCTGTTTTTTCGTTTAGTAGATTTTTAAGCCAGCCGATATCCCAAATGGAAAAATCTTAGCGGAACACTATATATGTTGTTTTTTAAAACCGATAAAAAAGAGGAGTATTTCTTAGCTCCTATTTAATTCTCACAAAGATTAATTTGTATGGTAAATTAGTTATATACATAAAACTTGAAAGCTTACCTAGTAAAGGAGCGTCACTATGGATATAAACAAAAAAGCAATTATTTTTCATGCGGGAAAAGAAGAGTACGCCATTCCGGTCGGTCATGTAATATCAATTGAAAAACCTGAGAATATCACCCCAATCCCTCAGCTTCCTCAATATGTATTAGGTATTACAAAGGTAAGGGGAGAGCTGGTGCCGGTTATCGATTTTGCCAATATTCTTTATGGAAGAACAGAATCCACTTCAGATAAAAAACTGATAGTATTGAAGTCGGAAATTCTTTCACTGGGGATTATCGTGAATGAAGCAAAGGAAATACTGGACATTCCTGAAGGAGCCCTGACACAAATGGGATTAATGGCATACTCCCGGACGAAGTATTTCTCTGGTGTCATCAACCTTGAAGACAGGCTGATCACGATGGTCGACCCAGATATTCTAGTCGAGAGCCTGGATGGAATCAGGGAAATCCAGGATTATATGAGAGCTCAACAAGTATAAAACTTGGAGAGTCAAAGCTGTACCTCCTAAGGCAGGCCTGAAGATCCAGGTTGCGGTACGAGGATAATTATTCTATTGGGATGTACCTTGTTTCGTCTGCGAGGTACATCATCTTAAGTTTATTCTCTTTTAATGTCCCTCGCTTCTCAAGCTATCTTCCTAAACTTCCCTTAGAATACCCAACATGCAGCCCTTTCGAATCCCGAACGTGTGCTCTGAGAGATTATATAGTACACTAATAGAGAGGGAAAAGGGCAGGTTGTCCTTTTCAAAGAGTATCTGAAAAAAGGGCTGGTTTGCATGCATCCTCACTATCCTAAAAACGGAAGAGTCATACTTCATGTCGATATGAACAGCTTTTACGCATCTGTTGAGGCTGCCTACAACCCTGAACTGAAGGGAAAACCCCTGGCGATTGCTGGGAACCCTGATGAAAGGCGCGGAATCATCGTGACCTGCAGTTATGAGGCGCGCAAGTTCGGGGTCAAGACCACGATGACATTATGGGAAGCGAAAAAGCTTTGTCCGCAGATGATCATCATGCGTCCGAATTTCGATCGATATCGTGCTGCCTCTCAGGGGATGTTCGAGATATTAAGGCAGTATTCCGAACTCGTAGAACCCGTTTCGATCGATGAAGGATATGTTGATATAACAGACAGCCATACTTTAGGGAGTCCGTTATTTATTGCTGAATCCATCCAGAACCAGATTATGTCCCAGTTGGACCTGCCTTCAAGTATCGGTATCGCGCCCAATAAGTTTCTTGCCAAGACTGCTTCTGATATGAAGAAGCCAATGGGCATCACGGTGCTCCGCAAGAGGGATTTACCAGATAAGATTTGGCCGCTTGATGTAAAAGAGATGCATGGTATTGGAGAGAAAACAGCTCAGAAATTATATACATTGAAGATCAACACAATCGGGGAACTGGCCAAAGCAGACGAAATTCAATTGAAAGCACAGCTGGGCATCAATGGACTCCGCTTGAAAGCGAGAGCCAACGGGCGGGATGACAGGCCGGTGGATCCTGATTCTGTTTACGATTTTAAAAGTGTCGGCAATTCGACGACTCTCCCAAGGGATACCGCCAATCAAAAGGAATTGTTGAATACGCTGAATCAACTGTCCAAAAAAGTGGCATCGAGGATGAAATCGAAAGAGACACTTGCCTCAACGGTTATGATTACGATGAGATTCAAGAATCGAAAGACCATAACAAGAAGCAAGAAGATGAAGAACCCTGTCGGCTCGCAGGAGGAAATTTTTACAGCAGCTAAAACGCTGTTTCTTCAGCATTGGAATGGCAATTCAATCCGTTTGCTGGGAGTGACGGGCCAGGATCTTGTGGAGCGGAATGATGCCGCTCTCCAGCTTGATATCTTCTCGTTTGAAGAACATGCCAAGAAGGAGCCCCTGTACCTTGCATTAGAAAAACTTCAGACCAAGTACGGAAAAGATATGATTAAAAGAGGAATCTCGGCGAAACAGGAGAAGCGGGATCCCCATAATGATACGAGTTTTAATAAGGATTTTTTGCGTAGAGATAAATAACCGGCAGCGGATAGTATTTTCCAGATTATTTTATCAGGCCTAATGCAACAATAAGGATGAGGTGTATTGTTTGCACTTGGCCCGCTGTCTTTGTTAAATTTATAAGGATTGTTTACTTAACTAAATACACAAATGAAAGGACGTATGAACATGTCGAAACAACAAATCGGTGTGATCGGCCTTGCGGTAATGGGTAAAAACCTGGCATGGAATATTGAAAGCAGAGGATATTCAGTGTCTGTTTATAATCGTTCTCGTGAAAAAACGGATGAAATGCTTCAAGAATCAAAAGGTAAAAATGTGGTTGGTACATACAGCATTGAGGAATTTGTACAGTCTCTTGAAACACCAAGAAAGATCTTGCTTATGGTAAAAGCAGGAGGACCTACAGATGCAACAATTGAACAGTTGAAGCCGTTTCTTGATAAAGGAGATATCCTGATTGATGGGGGTAACACATTCTTCGAAGATACGCGCAGACGGAATCACGAGCTGAGTGAATCTGGAATTCACTTTATCGGTACCGGCGTTTCCGGCGGTGAAGAGGGTGCGCTTACAGGTCCGTCCATCATGCCGGGCGGCCAGAAAGAAGCGTATGAACTGGTAGCGCCAATCTTTAAGGATATCGCAGCGAAAGTTGATGGTGAAGCTTGTACCACATATATCGGGCCGGACGGTGCCGGACACTATGTGAAAATGGTCCATAACGGGATTGAATATGGCGATATGCAGCTGATCGGGGAATCTTATTTCCTATTGAAGCATGTAGCTGGATTCAGTGCTGAAGAACTGCATGAAACGTTTGCCGAATGGAACAAAGGCGAATTAGACAGTTACCTGATTGAAATCACGGCTGACATTTTCACCAAGTATGATGATGAAACAGGAAAGCCGATGGTCGATGTGATCTTGGATAAAGCAGGACAAAAGGGAACAGGCAAATGGACAAGCCAAAGCGCGCTTGACCTGGGAGTTTCTCTGCCAATCATCACAGAATCCGTTTTCGCGCGCTTTATCTCAAGCATTAAAGACGAGAGAGTGAAGGCAAGCAAGATTCTTTCCGGACCGGAAACGAAACCATTCGAAGGCGATAAAAAAGAATTGGTTGAATCGATCCGTAAAGCGCTTTACATGAGTAAAATCTGTTCTTATGCACAAGGATTTACACAAATGCGTGCTGCTTCTGAAGAATACGGCTGGGATCTCAGCTATGGCGAAATCGCGATGATTTTCCGCGGCGGCTGTATCATCCGCGCCCAGTTCCTTCAAAAGATCAAAGATGCCTATGATAAAGAGCCGGGCTTGTCCAACCTCCTTCTTGATGACTACTTCAAGGAAATCGTTGAAAGCTACCAATATGCACTTCGTGACGTCATCTCTACAGCAGTGCAAAACGGTATCCCGGTACCAGGATTCTCTGCTGCTCTTTCTTACTATGACAGCTACCGCACAGAAACTCTTCCTGCTAACCTTATCCAGGCGCAGAGAGATTACTTCGGGGCCCATACGTATGAGCGCACAGACAAGGAAGGAATCTTCCATACAGAGTGGATGTCCAAATAAACTAGAAAGGCTCTTCAGACCATGCTGAGGGAACTGAAAAAGTCTAACATAAAAGGCAGAATCACTTCAGAGAGTGATTCTGCCTTGTTCAGTTCAAGGTGTCCGACACCGCTGGGATGGCGCACGATGGTGGGCTTTATAGTGGAAGTCGCCTACGCCTTAATTAAGTATTCAGCGAAAAAAATAAGGGGAGATTTTCCCGCTAAATTGCAATTTGCAGCTCATATTGGAGAAAATAGAGGGAGTTTTTCCCCTTATATGAAAAAAAGCACCTATTTTCTAGTGTTTTAATTCATATAAGGGGAACTTTTCCCTCTATTTTAGCTATTTCTCAGTGCTTTTTAGTATATAAGGGGAATTTTTCCCTCTATTTATTAACATGCATTGAACCTTGCGGATAAGTGCCTCTGATTAGTTCCTTTCTAAAATTCGGTAGATTTTCAGTGGTTTCGGCTTGCTGGAGAGCTTTTTTAATGATTTTCCTCATCTTTATAAGAAAAGAGGATCATTTTATAAGGTTTTACCCCGTCTTTATTTTCGTTCTTCACCTCGCGTTTATCCACGAGCTTCCTTACCTCATCATTCAGGTGCTGCCATTCTTCAGAGGTCAGCTCCAAACCATACTCAGTGAACATTGCGCTGTTCTCCTGCCTTGCCGGATCACCATCCAAATCATGTTTTAAAACGTTTAATCCCTTATTTAAACTGAACATTATCTTGGAAATCAAAAACTCCCTGTGATCCATGGCGAAATCGCCTTCGAAATTGAATGTGATGTCATCCTCATAGAGATGCCTGGATGAATAATATTTTTCTAGGATATTGCCTACTTTTCTTTCCTCTGTAACCATGATCAAACCGAGATTCTGCAACTTTTGGATGGGATAATACAGGCGGGATTGCTTTTCATCGAGCTCTGAAGCAATCTCTTTTACTGTTTTGCTGCTGAATTTCACACTTGTGATAATCCTTTCCAGCTTCGGATCAAAAATGGCTTTAGCCACTTCCAGATTATCAATCTTCAAGCCAATCACCTCTCACTTTGTTTTCCTCTATCTATTTTATCAGATTAGTACGCTGAAAAATATTAAAGCGTTAAAATTAATTTTAACAATACACGTTTACAAAAATATTTTTCGTTTAAAATTATTTTAACGATAAAATACATTTAATTAATGGAGGAGATGTCTTTGTTCCAATTACTCAAAAACCGTTCTTATCGTCGTTTATGGTCTGCTCAGGTGATATCTGAATTAGGAGATGGAATTTCACATTTACTGATTTTATTCCTTGCTTCCAAGTTGACCAGCAATCCCATGGTGTTTGGTTACATTCTGATTGCCCGTCACCTTCCTGGAATGTTGTTCGGGACACTCGTTGGCCCGTTGGTCGATCGGTTCTCAAAAAAGTGGATGATGATTGGTGCCGATTTATACCGATTTGTGATTGTTTTATTGATGATTGCCGGTCAGTCATCCATCACGCTGCTGCTCCTCCTGATATTTTTTCAGGGAATCGGTGCGGTGTTTTTTGAACCAGCGAAGTCCGCCGTCATACCGACCATCATGAGAAAGGATGAGATACCCGCAGCTGTGAGCCTTTCTCAATCCACCTACATGATGATGATGATCATTGCTCCTTCCATTGGAGGATTTCTTTTGCTGGTTGACCATATTTCACTGATTTTCATATTGGATGCAGCTACTTTTCTCATATCGGCGTTGTTTCTGCTGGGGGTGAAGCTGGATAATAGAGAAGAAGAGAAGAGTCATCAAGAGGCGGGGATCTCTTATCTGGAATCCCTGAAGCAGGGACTTCAGTCAGTAACCAGTAACCGGTTTATTACAGGAATATTCATTCTTCTTACCTCTGCTGTTTTCGTGCTGAGTATTGTAAGCGCCAATGTATACGCGATTATCCTGAATGTTTTTGAAGTAGGCCAGGTGCATTTCGGAATGATGGAATCACTTGAAGGGGCTTTTGGCATCCTTGGTGCCCTTGCTGTTCCACTCCTTATGAAAAAGGTCAGCAATAAAGCGCTTATCATGTATTCTTTTGGTTTTTCCGGACTATTAGCGGCGGTGGTCATTCCTGTATACGTTTTACATACAGTGGTTCCGCTGGTATCCCTATATATATGGATGAGCTTGATCGGGGCGACTAATCCTTTCATCAATATCCCTCTGAACAGCATGCTGATGCAGGGAGTGCCGGAAGAACTTCTCGGGAGGATCTCCGGAATCCTGACAACCTGTTTCAATGGAAGCCTTCTAGGGGGTCTCCTGCTTGGAGGTTGGCTCGCCTCCCTCGTTGGACCATTATGGACAGTAACCGCAGGCGGTTTTTGTCTGATCGCAGTCAGTCTGATTTTTCCGCTGTCCAAATTTTACGGCTATCTTACAGTGGCAGTTTCTGCTAAAACTGCTGAAAGGGCGGGGTGAGAGGAAGGGTGTTACTTAAGATTGCAGTAGTAAATAATGCTGCTGCAGCCGAAAATCGTTAAAGCAAAAGGGAACCTTACTGGATTTGATTCGTATATGAAGTTATTAACCTATAGATGGAGTTGGGAAAGAGTGATCATTGAAATCCTCGCCAATATCGGTATGGCAATGCAAATGTTCTTGCGTGGTATGCCGGAAGAAGAAAAAATCAACCAAAATATTGAACAGCTTCTATCCTTAGAATGGTTTCAGCAGGTGTATAGTGAACATAAGGGAGCTATAGAAGAAGACCCTGATGTTCGTTACCTGATTGGATGGACAAAGGTGGATAAGGTTAAGAGAAGTGAATATCGCTCTGAGAAGTTGAGAGGAAAAATCTTAGGTATCATAAATAATCAATAGATTTTATTTGTATGTGATAATAACCAGCAGGGATATTACAAATGACTTTGACAAGTGCAACGATAAAGGATATAATCTTTAGAAAATTCGATATAATCGAGCGTTGATGAGAACAGTAGTCAGGAAGTAGATATTCACAGAGAGCTCCCTCCCGCTGAAAAGGAGCAATATCCGCCTTGATGAATAAAGCCTTGGAGCTTCTTGCCAATCTAATGAACCGCATTAGGGATAGCGAGACGGGTTCTTCCGTTATGAAGATAGGGTATGACAGTACCTGAAGAGGTTGGTATGGCGACATATCAACAAACTGAGGTGGTACCGCGAAGTGATAACTTTCGTCCTCAAGAATCATTTTCTTGGGGGTGGGAGTTTTTTTATTGAGCAATTTTCAATGGGTGTGTTTTCTAAACGACGTTGTGCTTTTTTGATCCGGCTTAACTATAAATTATTATTTCAGAAAGGTGAGTTATATGAATCCAATATTATTAGATGTTCCATTAAAAGTTGAAACAGAAAGACTGATCCTTCGGGCACCGCACCAATCCGGGGATGGTGAAGTTGTTAATATGGCAATCAGAGAATCCTTTCCCGAGCTAAAAGCATGGCTGCCATTCGCGCAGGAAATTCCAGCTGTTGAGGAAACAGAGGTTAATTTGAGAAATGCTCATATTAAATTCCTTCAGAGAGATAGCTTTCGTTTTCTTATCTTTCTTAAAGAGACCAATGAATTCATAGGAACAACCAGTCTCCAGGGGATCGATTGGGACATTCCAAAATGTGAAATCGGCTATTGGATTAACACAGTATTCAGCGGTAATGGATACATGACCGAAGCTGTTAAGGGCATAGCGGATCTGGGTTTGAATCACGTTGGGTTCAGGAGAATTGAAATCAGGTGTGAATCAACCAATCTCAAAAGCCGTTCTATTCCAGAGAAACTGGGTTTCACTTTTGAAGGTACGCTGAGAAATGATGACCTATCAGCAGATGGCAGCAAGCTCACTGACACTTGTTTTTATTCGGTGATAAAATAAATGAAAATAGACTCTCATTAAGGAGTGGGCTGAATCCTTTTGTCCCTCCTTCAGCTGTTTCATTAGAAAGAATCATTTTGTTTTGTTAAAGGAGAGGGGTAAATTGCTTGTAGGTCAAATATTATATGTATTGGGTATAGCTTTTGTCTTTTTTAGTACTGTATTTATGATTATGAATTTAATCTTGGGTGGCGGCGGAGGAGTTGTCATTCCGCTGTTTGCTTTGCTGAATGGACTCATCGCAATGGGGGTCGGAGATATTGTTATCGACCTCAATTATAAGAAAAAACTTGAAAAGAAAGAATAGTATCTGAGAGGACATATCCAGGCGTGAACTCAGTAATCCATAATTTCTGAATGAGAAGAACTGTATTCATAGGCAGCGCATCAAACTGTTAGTCATCTAAATTATACAGGTGAGCTTTTGGAAAGCGGGGGATCTAATTTGAGGTTGATTTATCTCGGTATATATTTTATTAGTGTGTTGGCGACAATAATGATGTTTATCTTAGGAAACATCCTGACCGAACCTTTAGTGACTGATAGCGGAATGAGTGGAGGAGGCGGCAACGGCAATCCAGGCCTTTTTCCTCTCATGGTATTGTTTCCATTTTTCCTCATCTTCATTTACGGAACTTATTGGCTTTTCAAAAAGTTGATTGCATCTCTGGCAACAAAGGCAGTAAGGAACTTAACTATCATCAGTAGTGCTGTAATTGGCTGCCACAATAAAAAAAGCTGCTGAACTCCGCTTGCTGATTGTCGAGCAGAACCCATCGTTTGAGAATGTGTCGCAGGTTGATCTTATAAATACTTATTCTAATTCAATTTTCTTTAATTTCTATACTTTTCTTGCAATGCTTCTCCTCCTTTTATCCTTGACTTGTATTCGAATGCTCTTTATGAGAAGAAATTCAATCCATTAACCTTAGCCGGTAAAAGAGTTTATCTGAGCAGTCTTTTGAACACTTTACTCAGGCAGCAGAAGGTTGTTACTATTAAGGGAAAAAAGAGGTGCACATGTTGACGGCTAAAGTGAAGCTGGAAGAAATAGTTGAACATATGGAAATCCACATTGATGAATGGAGTAATTTATTGAATATAAAAACAGGAAAAATTATTTCTGTTTCTGCGGATGAACTGGCTGCCGCTGAAGACGAGGAGCCATTTGATCATCTGCCTCAGTGGAAGCAGGAACAGCGGATGGAGGCTATGGAAGTGGTCGAGAACTTTGAAGACTACAGAGAACTTCCAACCAAGTTTGATATCAATGAGTACGACATCATGGAAGGTTTTTGCTTCTCTATTTCAAATGAAGAACAGAAAAATGACCTTTTAAGTGCGATTAGAGGGAGAGGCGCTTTCAGAAGATTCAAGGATACAATCGCCGAGTGGGATTTAAATGACCAGTGGTATTCCTACAGAACAAAAAAGTTTAAACAAATTGCCATCGAATGGTGCAGGGACAATGAGATAAGCTATGCTTAAAAAGATTTGAGAAGACAGAAAAGGCTGGTGTCGCATATGTTGCTGCTGTTTTGTAAGAGCTTCGTAAGATTAGGCTCTTATTCATAGGAAATATTCTGGTAAGCAAAAAGAAATAATTTGGTCCCCATTTAGAGAGAAAAAATATAGAATTAGGCGGAGTTCTTGGGGTTTTAAAAGCCAAAATATATACGTAAACAGTCTATTTAACTAAATGATTGATGCTTTAGAATGCACCTTTACCTTCATCCCCTTTACGTAGGAGGATTGGAGCGGAAGACGTACGATCTCCCGCGGAGTCTTGCGGCTGGAGCGGAAATCCATTAATCTTAAACAGCCACAATCTTTACGAAAAGAGCGTTTCGAAAACATACTTGCGAAAACAACCTATAAAAAAGACTCGCCAGAATATCTGACGAGTCTTTTACTATAAATATTTTCTTATCCGATCAACTCATCCATCAAAATGACACGTGCAGGTGATGCATCCGTGCCTTCGATTTTTAATGGTGCAGCTACCATGAAGTAGGAGCCTTCTTCAATTTCTTTCAACTGAAGGCCTTCCATGATGATGATGCGGCTGCCCATCAAGGTTCTGTGAGTCGGATGTCCTTCTTGTGCTCTTTCGATGCCAAGAGAATCGATTCCCGTTCCGGCCACTTTCTTTTCCTTCAAGTATGCAGCTGCGTCTTCCGCTACATAGATGAATTCAAAGTTGAACTCTGTATCCCAGGAGTTCTTTGTTTTGAAAAGGAGGAAATCATTTTCCTGGATATCATAGTTTTCAATATCTTTCTTAGTGATCTTTTCTTCGACAGAGGTCAGGTCCAGTACTTTAACCGGGCGGACAAGCTGCTCGATATCGATCGTTTCGATTGTTTCGCCGTCATTGATCATATGAAGAGGGGCGTCGACATGGGTTCCTGTATGAACATCCATGGAGATCCTTGACTCTGTCACATGTCCATTTGTATTCGTGTTGATTTCCGGCTGTTTTTCCGGCTTGTTTTTATAAACCGGCATTCCGTTAAAAATGGGTGCAGTAATGTCATAAATTTTCATCCTGTATCATCCTTTCAAAAATATTAACATTCGTCGACTTCAAGTTCAGAGAATGGCCACCAGAAGAATCCGTCCTGTGCCAGCAGTTTGTCTGCGGCAAGCGGACCCATTGTTCCTGATTCATAATTAGGGAATTCTTCTTCCGTTGTGTTTTCCCAAACATTTGATATGGTATCCGTAAATGCCCAGGAAAGTTTCACTTCATCCCAATGCGTAAAGTTCGTTGCATCACCGCGCATGCAGTCATGCAGAAGCTTTTCGTAAGCTTCAGGTGTGTTCATGCCGTCGACTCCATTGTTCACAAAGTTAAGTTTGACCGGTGTCGTTTCAATGTTCTGGCCGGTTTTCTTGGCATTCAAGTGAAGGGTGATTCCTTCTTCGGGCTGGATATGAATGACCAAAAGGTTCGGCGACAATTGTTTATCGGTATTGTAATAAAGGTTCATCGGAATATCCTTGAACTGGATGACAATCTTGGTCGACTTGGCTTTCATTCTTTTTCCTGTACGGATATAGAATGGCATGCCGGCCCAGCGGAAATTATCGATCATCAGTTTTCCAGCGACAAACGTTTCTGTATTAGACTCAGGATCGACATTGCTTCCTGCACGGTACCCGGGAACTTCTGCATTGTTAATGAATCCAGCATCGTATTGTCCTCTGACAAAATAATCTTTCACTTCTTCCTGTTTCATCGGGCGAAGGGCTCTAAGCACCTTGACCTTTTCGCTTCGGATCTCATCTGTCGTCAATTTGATCGGCGGTTCCATTGCCAGAAGGGCGACCATCTGCATCATATGGTTTTGCACCATATCTCTTAGTGCTCCGCTCTTTTCATAGTAACGGCCGCGGTCCTCGACTCCCAGTTCTTCACTGGATGTCACCTGGATGTTTGAAATGAAGCGGCTGTTCCATAAAGGTTCAAAAAGGGCATTTGCAAAACGGATGACTTCGATGTTCTGAACCATTTCTTTCCCAAGGTAATGATCGATACGATAGATCTCTTTTTCAGAGAATGCTGCGCGAATTTGATTGTTCAGGACTTCTGCGGAAGGAAGGTCATGACCGAACGGTTTTTCGATTACCAGGCGTTTGAATCCTTGCGTGTCCGTCAGTCCGTCTTGTTTCAGGTGGTCTGTGATGGTACCGAAGAACTCCGGTGCCATGGCAAGATAGAAAATTCGGTTTCCTTGCAATTCGTACTGTTCATCCAATTGAACAGCCAGTTTATTTAACTCTATGTATGAATTGCTGTCGGCAACGTCGTTGGACTGATAATAAAAATGAGAGACGAATTCTTCGATGTTCTCATCTTTGCCGATGGATGTCAGGACCGATTCCTTCACATGTGCCTGGAATTCCTCATTGGAAAGCTCACGTCGTGCCACACCTATAACGGCGAAGTTTTTAGCAATTTTTCCTTTTCTGAAGAGGTGATACAGAGAAGGAAAAAGCTTTCTTTTAGCCAAATCTCCAGTTGCACCGAAAATCATTAGTAAAGTTGATGGCGTATCATTATGTTTCACTGCTAAGACCTCACTTTTTCCTATTAAATAACTGTTCCGCTAGAAAGGACCACTCGTTGCTCGGCTCATGATACCCTGCCATGCGAAAAGTCTATTATATGCTGTACCTTTTTCTGAAAAACACTCCATACAAGTACTTAATTTTAAAGACTTAAAACATATTTAGCAAATCATATGCTGTATGATTTCAGACAGGCCCTTCTATATAGTACACAATAATTCTTCTTAGTGACATACTAATTTTGAAATAAGTTATGCTGTATTGAATGTCAGTACCTTTTTAATAGTGTCTCCAATTTTGTTCTGATTATTTTAGGTGCTGCTTTCGTGCAGAGTACGGAATTTCCCCTTAATCAGGTTTGCGGAGATAGAAGCTTTAATACCACGCAGTGTGCCGGGTTGTGCTATTATGAAGGGGATAAAAATCAGGAGAGGAGGATCTTCAATGGACTTGCTTTTTTTGGGAACAGGTGCCGGCGTGCCAGCCAAATCAAGAAATGTTACCTCAATTGCTTTAAAGCTTTTGGAAGAGAGAGGGGCCGTCTGGCTGTTCGATTGCGGTGAAGCGACGCAGCATCAAATCTTACATACAACGTTAAAACCGAGAAAGATAGAGAAAATTTTCATCACTCATTTACATGGTGATCATATTTACGGACTGCCGGGATTGCTGGGAAGCCGTTCTTTTCAAGGAGGAGAAACTGAATTGACGGTTTATGGTCCTCCGGGGATCAGGGAGTTCATCCAGGTTTCCTTATCCATCAGCGGAACTCATCTGCTTTATCCTTTACATATTGAAGAAATAGAAGAAGGGCCCATTTTTGAAGATGAACTGTTTTCTGTAGAAGCGCGTCTGCTTGATCATGCGATTCCTTGTTTTGGGTACCGTATTGTAGAAAAAGACAAGCCGGGCGTTCTCCAGGCGGAAAAACTGAAAGATTTGGGGGTCAAGCCTGGACCTATTTTTAAAAAGCTGAAAGAAGGTGAGACAGTCACCTTGGAAGACGGCAGGGTGATAGATGGAACCGACTTTCTCGGCCCTCCTGTAAAAGGAAGGGTTGTTACGGTCCTTGGTGACACCAGAGTTTCTTCTGCGGCAGAAAAACTTGCGGAGAAGGCTGATGCCCTCATTCATGAAGCCACTTTCAGTGGGGACCAGGAAAAAATGGCTCATGATTACTTTCATTCCACAACGAAGCAGGCAGCTCAAACCGCTTTGTCAGCCGGTGCAAAGAAATTGTTTTTAACCCATATCAGCTCGAGGTTCACAGAAGCGGAATGGCCTGAACTTCAGCAGGAAGCACGCGAAATCTTTCCTGAAAGTTATATAGCGAGTGATTTTTTTGAAGTTTCCATAACTAAAGAGTAGATTTTTCGGTGCGAATGAGCAGGCAGTGTGTTAGCTGCGGGTTTGTCGGCGCCGATATCTTTGAGGGAATATTCTAGACAACGGATAGAAGGCGGGGATGGTAGATGAAACACTTATATATTGTACGACACGCAAAAGCGGAAGGGCAGCCGGCAGAAGCAAAGCTTACGGCTCTTGGTGAGGAACAGGCCCGTTCTCTGGCTGATTTTTTTGAAGGAAGGCAAATTGATGCCGTGTACAGCAGCCCGTTCTTGCGTGCCAGGAAGACGATTGAGCCGCTCGCAGAAAACAGAGGCCTTCCTGTTATAGAGGATGCCCGGTTGGGTGAAAGGATATTGAGCGGCACTGATCTTGATGACTGGATGATGCATCTTGAAAAGAGTTTTGAGGACTATGAATATACACTAGAGGGAGGCGAGTCAAATCGTACAGCTTTCGAGAGGGCTTCCTCGTTTCTGGAAGAAATCCTCGAGAGCGGTGACGACCATGTTGCTGTTGTGAGCCATGGCAACCTGACTACGCTGCTTCTAAGATACTTTGATGAGTTGTTTGGCTACAAAGAGCTTATGAAACTATCCAATCCTGATGTTTTTCATGTGAGGTTTGAAAATGGGGAAACTTCTGTCGATCGGATATGGAGTGAATGATAGATTAGAGATGGCAGGCGGCTTCCTTTTTGGTTCTAACTCGCTTAGGCTCAGTATGGTCTTGAGAGACACTATGAGAGGAAAAAGGGGTCTCAGGTGTCCTTCTGGAAGCAGCCGAGAGACACGCGGGCTGGAAAAAGGGCTGCAGGTTTCCTCGGGAAGTGGATGAGAGACACTTGGGCTGGTAAGAAGGGTCTCTGGTGTCCTTCGGGAAGCCTCCGAGAGACACCAGAGCAGAAAATAGCAAAACTCACACCCCCAAATTAAGCTGTAAATCCTCCATCCCGAAATCAAACAAAAAAGAGTGCAAACGCCATGTTTGCACTCTTAATATTAGGCTATTTTCGCATACATTGTTGCTTTCGGAAAAATCCCAAAAGCCGGATTTTTCCCCTGGATACTAGGCTTTTTCGCTCTAAACAAAGAGAGAAGCTCTTTTCTCTCTTGTTTAACAGGATTTTCCGGGTTAATTATGGCTCTATCTTTCGCAATCAATATTAAATAGCCACAAAGTTTAAGAAAAGAGCCTTATATTACCAAGCCCTGTCATATTGCTTAGGCGGTTCGATTTCGACCCCAAGTTCTTTAGCAGCAGTTCTTGGCCAGTACGGGTCGCGAAGGAATTCCCTTGCCAGCAGAATAAGATCAGCACGCTCATTTTGAAGGATTTCTTCTGCCTGAATACCAGATGTGATCAGGCCGACTGCGCCTGTCGGAATCTCTGCCTTGCTTCTGATGGTTTCGGAGAGTTTGACCTGATAACCTGGATAGACATCGATTTTCGCCGGAACTACGGCCCCGGAGCTGACATCAATTAGATCGACTCCCTGTTCTTTCATCCACGATGAGTAAACGGCATAATCCTCTGCATCCAAACCGCCATCTGCATAATCTTTTGCCGATACACGGACGAAGAGAGGGCCGTTCCAAACCTCATTGACCGCTTCAAGCACTTCGCGCAGGAATCGGTAGCGGTTCTCAGCAGAGCCGCCATATTCGTCGCTACGCTTGTTGGAAAGAGGAGAGAGGAACTCGTTGATCAAGTATCCATGTGCTGCGTGGATCTCGATTACGTCATATCCCGCTTTCTTCGCTCTTTCTGCTCCTTGCTTAAAAGCAGTGACCGTTTCTTCTATATCCCTTTTACTCATTTCCAATGGTGTTTTCATCTTCTCGTTGAATGCGATGGAGGACGGAGCAATGATGTCTCCTTCAATCACAGCTTTCCTTCCTGCATGTGCCAGTTGGATACCGGTATGGGCGCCTTGTTCTTTCATCAGAGATACGAGTTCGCTGAGTCCCTCAATATGGTCGTCGCTCCAGATGCCCAGGTCCTGCGGGGAAATCCGCCCCTGTGCAGTCACAGCCGTTGCCTCCTGAATGATCAGGCCGACTCCGCCGACCGCCCTGCTGGTATAATGGGTTTTATGCCAATTCTCCACTTTTCCGTCTTCATTATGTGAAGAGTACATGCACATTGGGGCCATGACGATTCTGTTCTTCAAAGTAAGATCTTTGATTTTATATGATTCAAATAATTTGGCTGTCACGCTATCCGCTCCTTTTTGATAGTCTCTTTTCTTTCTTGCTTACGAGGTTATATCTCGAATTACGTCGGTGATTTTCGAGATTCATATTACGAAAAGAGCCTTTTTGATATTTCGTCTTCCTAAATACATGCTTATTATATCAGCAGAAAATTTTCTGAAAAAGGATTTTGCCTTAGTCCTTCTCCATACTGCGGAGTTCTTCTAAGGAATATTTTGTGCCCCTCCAGATCACGCCGCCTCTGGCAAAGGTCAGGACAACGGCTCTGATGATGCTGAAAATGAAGATGAGGGCCGTCACCGGAAGTGCAAGGAACAGTCCCGGATGAAAGTCAGTCATTTTTTTGATGACTGATGTATAGCTGCCTAATATCAAAAGGATTACCGCCAAGCTCAGCAGCCTGACAGTGGCATCCGATGACAGAAGCGTCAGGAAAGGGAACACCTGCGAAAAAAACACTCCGGCAACGGCCAGAAGTACCATTGAATAGCGGTAGTAAAGGCCTGCGAATGTATTCTTCTCCAGTCCTTGAAAAGCGGCTTTCAATGTAGGGTACCATTCAACCCGCAGGAGGCTGATGGCAGTCACCATTCGTTGATTTAATTTATGCTCTTTGACTTTGAATCCGAGCTGCAAGTCATCATCCGGCCGGTTCCTCAAGCTTTTATGTGTGCCGATTGTTTCATAGGCTGACCGGGTCATCAGGTTGAAAGCGCCTATTCCCATTCCGATGGAAGAACGTTCATCGTTCGCTTTCCATGGCCGTTTAAAATATGAAAACCCAAACAGGAAGAAGGCAATGAATGATTGCAGCCAAAATCCCTTCGCTGTCAGAGAAGGGGCTGCCGTGAGATGATCGGCACCCTCGGTTTTCAGAACACTCACTGCTTTTGAGATAGCATCAGGATTATAATGGACATCGGCATCGGTAAAGAGAAGAAGCTCACCTTCCGAGTGAAGATATCCCTGATAGAGGGCATGGTTCTTTCCAAGCCATCCCTTTGGCAGCTGAGTTAAATGAAGCGTCTTGATCCTCTTATCCTTAGAAGCGATTCGCTCTATTTCTGCACCTGTTTCATCAACAGAGCGGTCGTTCACGATTATCCACTGAATTCTCTTATACGTGGATTTCAACTGTGATTCTATACTCTTCATGATGGTGTGGGCTTCATTTCTGGCAGGAACAATGATGGAAATCAGCGGCCCCTCGTGATCAGGCTCAGCCTTTTCCAATGAATCGATCTTCCTCAGCCCCAAGGCTATATCCGTGAATAAGATGGCCCAGCCAATCAAATTGATCGCAAGCAATACTAAAAGCATTTATCACTTCTCCTGTACTCTATTTTCTAACATTGCAATTCAGTGCATTTTTATCTATTGTAGCAATTAGTATCTTATCATGCAGTCTTCAGTGTTTTTCTTAGAATATCTATTGCTGTTTAGAAAAAATCATTTCACCCCATGACATCTCGTAAGAAAAGAAGTAAAATAAAAGAATGAATACTCATTCATTTTTAAATAAGGCTCATTTCGTAAACTTTGTTGCTATTTAATATGAATTTCCTAAAGAAGCATCATATTTAACCTGAAATATCCTGATAAGGAAGAAAGAAAAGAGCTACTCCCTCCGTTTAGAAAAAATCCCTAATATCCGGGGGGAAATCCGGCTTTTGGGATTTTTCCTAAAGCAACAATTTATGCGAAGACAGCCTTAAATATAGAAAAAGTGGTGAAATATATGAATGCCTATTGGGCTGGAGATATAGCTAAAATAGTGCTCCCGACGCCTTTTGCAGTCGGGGACGTAAATGTCTACCTTGTAAAAGGGGAAGCGCTGAGTCTGATTGATGTCGGTCCGCAAACCGCGGAAGCCAGAAAAGTCCTCGAGTTAAATCTTGCGGAATTAGGGTATTCAATACAAGACATTGAGCAGGTCATCCTGACTCATCATCACCCTGATCATGCCGGGATGCTTGACTGGATGCCCGACCACATCGATATAATCGGCCACCCCGCCAATGAAAGATGGCTGGTGAGGACCGATAATTTTGTGGAAGAGCATGATCGCTTTTATGTAAAATTATTTTTGCAGTCCGGACTTCCGCAAGAATACTTGCACTTCATCCATAAAATCAGGGCTCCCCTTGAGTTCATGGGAAACAGGGGATTGACTCGTACACTAATGCAAGGGGATTCGATTCCCGGAATGAAGGAATGGACTGTATTGGACACACCGGGCCACGCCCAGAGCCATATTTCTTTTTGGCGCGAGAAGGACGGCACGATGATTGCCGGGGATCACATTCTCTCTCATATCTCGCCCAATCCGCTGATCGAACCACCTGAGAGAGAGGAAGAAGAGCGGCCTAAGCCTCAGCTTCAATACAATCAATCCTTGCAGGAACTGCTGCAAGTCGATATCAGCCTGGCTTATACAGGGCATGGGGAAGAGGTTTCGGACGTTCATTCACTTATACATAAACGGTTGAAAAAACAGCACGACCGGGCTATGCATGTGAAAGAACTGCTGAAGAATGATCCACAGTCACTCTTTTCACTGTGCCGAAAACTTTTTCCATCCGTTTATCGTAAAGAGCTTGGTTTGACGTTGTCGGAAACACAGGCTCAAATTGATTATTTAGAAGCGAGACACGAGATATCCCGTGAAGAACGGGACGGTGTCCTGCTGTATTTCTGTTAAAAAGAAGGTGAAACCGTGAATCAGCGTTTAATAAATAAAAATGTAGTCATTACCGGTGCGTCCGGCGGAATTGGTGAAAAAATCGCCCTCAAAGCAGCGGAAAGCGGTGCGAATGTCGTGCTGATGGCACGTAACGAAGACCGCCTAAAAGAACTGCAGAAAACGATCGAGAGCCGTTATAAGGTGAAAGCCTTTATCCACAGTGTCGATGTATCCCGGTTTGAATCAATCCCCTCCGTTTTTCAATCGATTTACAGAGAGGTGGAAAATGTGGATATCCTCGTCAATAATGCCGGTTACGGGATTTTTGATGAAGCGGACCAAGCAAGCTTTGAGGATATCAAAGGGATGTTTGATGTAAATGTACTGGGGCTCATCGCCTGCACCAAGCATGTATTGCCGATCATGAAAAAAGAAACTCAGGGCATATCATCAACATCGCTTCGCAGGCAGGCAAGCTGGCAACACCTAAATCCAGCGCCTACTCCGCATCAAAGCATGCTGTGCTCGGGTACACGAACAGCCTGCGCATGGAAGCAGCCTCTTCAAATATCTATGTTACGGCCGTCAACCCGGGGCCGATTGCGACTAACTTCTTCAATGTCGCAGACCGTTCCGGAACTTATGCCAAAAATGTGGAACGGTTCATGCTCGACCCGGATGCTGTTGCCGGCAAAATTGTCGGCAAAATGCTGACCAATACCAGGGAAATCAATTTGCCTCGCTGGATGAATGCCGGAAGCGTCCTCTATACCCTGTTTCCAGGAATCGTCGAGCGTCTGGGGAGAAATGCTTTTTTCAAGAAATGATGAGAAACCCAGGCCTATTTGGTCCTGGGTTTTTTCATTGTTTGCTCTCATCCTCTATAACTACACTATAAGAAATATTTAGTTTATCCCAAACCCAAGCTTGAAATATTTTATCCATTTGTATCTTCAATGCTTTATCATCCATCTCCTCGTCGATGCCTAACTCTTCAAGAGTGAATGTTTCGGCTGCCCCTGTACCTTCATAATTTGTACTGCTAAAAGAAAAAGTGACTGTTTTACTCAATTTGTCTCCTCCAATTAATTTCAAATATTTATAATTTTATCACAAAGAACTTGCTGGAATTGGTTCTTTAAATAGTAAAGGGTACTGTTTTTAACGGGACGCTTGGTATTGTCCAGCCCTGTCAACTTTCTAATTGAACTGTATTTCCTCGTTTGCCCTCAATTGTCCATTCCTTGCTGTTTACCCTTATTTGTCCAAAACCTCAAAATTTTTCACTGTGTGCCAACAAATAATATTTGAAAACGAACGTATATTCGTATACAATTTTAGATAAAATAGAACGAATGTTCCCTTCAGGAAGGAGTGGAGAAAAATGACTGTCGACTATGGTGAGCTTCCCGACCAGAAGATTTTATGCATCGATATGAAGAGTTTTTATGCAAGCTGCTCGGCTGTCATAAAGGGGCTGGATCCATTGGACTGCTACCTGGCGGTGGCGGGGAAACTGGACCGTCCCGGAAGCGTCATCCTGGCTGCTTCCCCAAAATTAAAAAGGAATTCGGCATCAAAACCGGTTCCCGTCTGTTCGAAGTACCAAAGGACCCCAAAATCCTGGTAGTTGAACCTGCTATGGCTACCTACATCCGCATTTCCACCGAGATCACCCGTCTGTTTCACCGGTATGTACCCAAAGATGCGATTCATACGTATAGTGTCGATGAAAGCTTTTTGAAAATAGATGGAACCTCCCATCTCTGGGGTGACGCCCATACCATCGCCTGGAAAATCAAACAGGACATTGAAAGGGAGTTCCAGCTTCCCTGTGCCATCGGAATCGGCCCGAATATGCTGATGTCGAAGCTGTGCCTTGACTTGGAGGCCAAAAAGCATGGAGTCGCTGAGTGGACCTATGAAGATGTTCCTGAGAAATTATGGAGTGTTTCCCCGCTGAGTGAAATGTGGGGAATCGGCAGGCGGCTTGAGAAAACCCTGAACCGCATGGGGATCTTCAATGTCGGCCAGCTTGCCAAATATGAACTGCAGAAACTTGAAAGCAAATTCGGAATCATGGGCAACCAGCTGTATTATCATGCATGGGGAGTCGACCTGTCGGAAATCGGAGCGCCGATCATGGATGGGCAGGTCAGCTTTGGCAAAAGCCAGATCCTTCTGCGTGATTATAAAGAAGAAGAGGAAATCAAAAGCGTCATGCTTGAGATATGCGAAGAAGTGGCTCGGCGGACCCGTAATCACCGGCAGGCAGGACGGACCATCAGCTTGAGCATAGGCTACAGCCAGGAGGAATTTGGCGGAGGATTCAACCGGTCACGATCCATAGAAGAGCCCACGAATATCACCATGGACTTATACAAAGTCTGCCTTCAACTCTTTAAGGAAAATTACAACGGCAAAACCGTCCGCAGTATCTCCATCAGCCTCAGCAACCTCTTTCCGGACGAAAGCATGCAGGTCAGCCTGTTTGAACCAGACCGCTGGAAGAAAAGGGAGCTCGGATATGTCGTCGATCAAATCCGCCATAAATACGGATCGGGTGCTTTGCTGCGGGCCATTTCCTACACCGCTGCCGGCACTGCCAAGCACCGTGCGACCTTGGTGGGGGGGCATAAGGCGTAGAGTGAAGGACCGCCCAATTAGGTCTGTCCTGCGTCCCCTGGCTCGGCCTGAAGGAAAAGCCGCACAGAATCTGAAATCAAGCCGAAATAGTCAAATTGAAAGAGAAAGAGGGGATGAACATGAACCGCGACCGTGGAAGGATCAAGTGGACCTCCATGATGCTGCCTGAACATGTAAAGCTGCTGAGGGACTGGGCACACGAAGACAGTTTTGAGCAGCAGAAGAAAGTGGATGAACAGCATCTTGAGGAGTTGAACGAAATCACAGCGGAAGCCATGGAGTTCAGCCGCCTGGTCACCATTACCCATTATGCCGGCCGGCGCCATGAATTGCTCATCGGCCGCATTCATTATTACGATGGATTGAAGGGAAAGCTTCATATCCTTGACCGCTTCGAAAAGAAATATTACCTGTCAATCAACGACATAGCAGACATTCGTTTTACGGAAGAATAGAACAAAAAAGCCTGAAAGAAAAGGAAAAACCTTTTTCAGGCTCGTGCAGTACTTATTTGTCATCCAGGACTTTTTCTGCACGTACACATGATTCAAACTTGCCTTTATGAGAAGCATCACAGAAAGGCATTCTCGTTGAAAGTCCGCAGCGGCAAAGAGAAAATACGTTCTTCGTCGGAAAAACATTGCCCTCAGCGTCCACAAGCTCCACGTCACCAGTTACTTTTAAAGATCCATTGTCATTCACTTTGATTTGCACTTTTGTCATAAAAATCATCCTTTCTGTATGTAACAAAGAGTCCCCACCTTGATAGTAAGTGGAAGGTTGGAAAAATGCAACATTTCTGTGATACTTTATAGAAGCTTTTGAAATGTCTGCGAGTGGAAATAATAAATGAGCGCAGTTTAAAAAGGACTTATCCTTCATAATCCCTAAAAATGAAAAACAGCCAAGTCATATGGTAAACTAACGCCAAGAGCAGAACGTCAAGGAGGTTTACAGATGAACATCACGATAACCAATGAAGCACAAGAGGTTTTAAAGGCAAAAATAGGCGGTCAAAAAGGCTATTTAAAAATAAAGTATGAAACAGAAGGCTGCGGATGCGTCATGAGCGGAATACCTGTTTTGGAATACGTCACTCAAAAGGGCTGGGATGATATCGAAATCAGTACAGAAGCAATGCCGGTACTGGTCGAGAAATCAAAAACAGTCTTTTACGACAAGGATTTGAAAATCGACTTTTCCTCTTCCGCTAATACGTTTCAGTTGAAGAGCCCCAGCCAGATATTAAACGGAAGAATGAGCTTTATCATTCATTAAATCAAAAAGAGGCTGGGACAAAAGTAGAAAAATAATTGATGCAAGTAGAAATCATCGAAAACAAAACCGCATGAGATCAAGGTTATATACTTGATCTCATGCGGTTCATTTTTGTTATTAGGCTCTTACCTTAAAGATGTTATTTTTTAGATTAGGTTATCCGCCGTTCCTGATCGCAGGCGGATTGGAGCGGAAATCCTTTCTTTATACTCAGACACATTCTTTTGAAAAGAGCTTTTTATAAGGTTTTATCCCAGCCTCTTTATTAATGTACCGAATTAAGAGACTTGATTGACAGCAAGTGCGTCCTCCAAAAATTCATCTATAGCTTTTTCATACTCTTCCTTATTCTCATTATAGGATTGCGCATGAAGGCCATTTTCAGCAAGGTATAATTTTTTAGGACCATTTTTTTATCAAACAGTTCCTGCGTCATGGATGAAAGAATGAAGTCATCCGGGGTGCTGTGAATGAAGAGCACCGGTTTTTCGATATTTTCCACAACCGACCGGGGTGAGATATCCTTCAGGGTATATCCTTCGCGAAGCTTCAAAAACAAATTGGCAAGAGGAAGGAGGAGCCCCTGGATCGGCAGCCTGACTTCCTTCGTCATCCGGTAGGAAAGCTGTTCACCGAAGTCGGAATAAGGGCAGTCCGCAATATAAAAGTCTGCGCGGTCTTCCACAGAACCTGCATAAAGAAGCATGGTGGAAGCCCCCATTGATTCTCCATGGATACCAAAGAAAACATCCTCACCCTGGCGCCTGATGAGCTCCTCGACTACCGCCTGCAGGTCATGCTTTTCAAAAAAGCCATAGCTCGAAGTTTTGCCGCCTGACTCCCCATGCCGGCGATGATCATAGACAACGGCATTGAAGCCCCTTTTCAGAAATAGGTTCATGTACTTTAATGAATTAAACTTGGTCTCAGTGACGCCATGGCAAAAAATCATATATTTATTGCCGGGGTTGGGATTCACAAAGACCGCTTTGATCCTATAGCCAAAGGGAGAGGGGATGCTGACCTCCTCCTTGGGCAGTGCATTGTAGTCCTCCATATTCAGGCGTCCGGCTGAAATTTCACGGTGAAGTATTTCTTGTTCATTCTTTTTCTTTAAGTACATAAATTGGTTCGTTAAATAAACGCCGAGACCGGCGGCAGCTGCAAGAGCACCGCCCACAGCAGGAATCCACTTTTTCATGATAAAAGCCTCCAAGATTTAGTTCTCTATATTTTACCACTTCCTCTAAAACAGGGACAGGAAACGCGCTCTTAGCAGGGGGAGGGAAGGCGGCGGTATAGGTAACGGGTCTTTAGCGGCGGGAGTGAGGTACATCAAAAGCTAAAAAACTCAAGATGATGTCCCTCGGACGTGAAGCGAAGTAAATATAAAGCGAAAAAAGACAATAAGATGTCCCCCGGATGGGATCACCAATCCCTCCTTCCCTCCACCAACAAACACTCCAGCCAAAAACAGCCGGCCCGCATAAACATACGGACCGGCCATTTCCAATAGAGTAAATCTCACATCACTGTTCAGAGTTCTGGCGGTTTGTTGGATGAACTGCTTTTTCCAGTTCTTCTTTTGAAATCACATTCTGCACGATATCAGCATTCGGTTTCCCTTTTTGGCTGTATCCCTTTTCGCGTTTTTGGCTCATGTTATTCTTCCTTTCCTAAATAGATACAGGATTAGGATGCTCAAGGGAGTGGGAGCTATTCAGGTTATTGACCGGCAGTCTGCAGCTTGTAGTAGCCGGTGTCGATGCTGCGGGAAAGATGAGGCGTAACAATATTCACCGCTGCAACAAGTCCGTCGAGATCTACTCCGGTATCGATGCCCATTTGTTCAAGCATAAAGACTACATCCTCCGTCGCCGCATTGCCTGAGGCCCCGGGGGCGAATGGACAGCCTCCGAGTCCGCCGGCGGAAGTATCGAATCGATCGACTCCGGCCTGAAGGGATGCAAGGATATTAGCAAGCGCCATTTTACGTGTATCGTGGAAATGCGCTGTTATCAAAACATTCGGAAGGGAGTTCTTCAGCAAAGAAAAGAGCTCATGGGACTCTTTTGGATTGGCCATGCCGATTGTGTCCGCGACACTCAGTTCATCCACACCCATATCAGCGAATTCCCTGCACAACTGCAGAGTCTCCTGTGGAGGAATTTTTCCTTCATATGGGCAATAGAATGAGGTAGAGATGCAGGCGCGGACAAAATAGCCTTTTTCTTTGAGTTCGCCAACGATAGGCTTCAGCTCTTCAAGGCTTTCGGATGTCGTTTTATTGATGTTTTTCTTGTTGAAGCTGTTGCTGACACCGACAAAAACCGCGACGGCTTTTCCTTTGGTTTCAAGGACGCGGTCGACACCTCTCCGGTTTGGGGCAAGCACCATGTCCCGTTCGCTGTTCAAACAGGCTTCCACGATTTCACCGGCATCTTTCATCTGCGGCACCCATTTGGGCGACACAAACGAAGTGAGTTCCATTTCCTTCAAGCCGGCGTCTTTAAGAGCACGGATGAACTGGATTTTAATATCAGTAGGGACAAAGTTTTTTTCGTTTTGCAGGCCGTCCCGCGGGCCGACTTCGATGATTGTGACTTTTTTCGGTAAGTCCATTGAAATACCTCCAGATAAAAATAAGTTCTATCTACATTGTAGAAAAATTCAGATTTAAAAAGCAACTATAAATTTTTTGACGAATTAAAAGGAATTTAAGCGCTTACAGAGAAACCATTATAAGTAGATGTAAAAAAGAGAGGCAGCTTGCCCCGTTTTGCTGCAAGCTCTGCATAAGGAGGACAATGACATGAAGGAAGTAGTAATCGTGAGTGCGGTCCGTACTGCCATAGGCAGCTTCAACGGATCTTTAAAGGATATTTCGGCACCGGAGCTGGGAGCAATAGTGATTAAGGATGCACTGGAAAAAGCAGGAGTTTCGATGAATGATGTGGATGAAGTCATCATGGGGAATGTGCTTCAGGCAGGTCTTGGCCAGAACCCGGCGAGGCAGGCGGCGCTAAAAGCAGGCATGCCTGAGACGGTTCCTGCGATGACCATCAATAAAGTATGCGGATCAGGGCTCAAAACGGTTCACTTGGCAGCACAGGCAATTATCGCCGGTGATGCAGATATCGTTGTGGCCGGAGGAATGGAAAATATGAGCCAGGCCCCTTATTTGCTTCCAAATGCAAGGAACGGCTATAGAATGGGCGACGGAAAAGTGGTCGACAGCATGATTTCAGACGGCTTATGGTGTGCATTCAATGATTATCATATGGGAATGACGGCAGAAAACCTTTGCGACCGCTATTCCATCAACAGGGAAGAGCAGGACGAATTCGCGGCATGGAGCCAGGAGAAAGCGGCGGCTGCCATGGAAGCCGGTAAGTTTGACAGTGAGATTGTCCCTGTCGAAATTCCTCAAAGAAAAGGGGAGCCGCTTGTTTTCAAAACTGATGAATTTCCGCGTAAGAGTTCGACAGCAGATAAATTGTCAGGCTTAAGGGCGGCCTTCAAAAAAGAGGGCAGTGTCACGGCAGGAAACGCATCTGGCATCAATGATGGAGCGGCAGCTGTGGTCGTGATGTCAAAAGAGAAGGCGGAAGAGCTTGGCATCACTCCGCTTGTGACGATCAAAGCAAATGCCAATGCTGCGGTGGATCCGGCTGTCATGGGCATAGGACCAGTATCTGCAGTGAAGAATGTATTGGAGAAATCAAGCCTGTCCCTGACAGATATGGATTTGATAGAAGCGAATGAAGCATTTGCTGCCCAGTCACTTGCAGTCGACCGGGAACTTCAGTTTGATAAAGAAAAGCTGAATGTGAACGGAGGGGCGATTGCCCTTGGCCACCCAATCGGGGCCAGCGGGACGCGGATCCTTGTGACCCTCATCCATGAAATGGGCCGCAGAAATGCGAAGCGCGGACTCGCGACCCTTTGCATCGGCGGCGGACAAGGTGTAGCAACGATAGTAGAAAAAGTCTAAAAATATAGCGAAGGAGGAACCTTGATGAAACAAGTATATACTTCTTTTAATGACGCAATTGAAGATATTAAAGATGGAGCCACTTTGATGGTCGGTGGATTTGGACTGTGCGGAATTCCGGAAAACCTGATTCTTGCACTTGTTGAGAAAGGTGTAAAAGACTTAACGGTCATTTCCAACAATTGCGGAGTGGATGACTGGGGACTTGGATTGCTCTTGCGCAACAAGCAGATCAAGAAGATGATCGGATCCTATGTGGGAGAAAATAAAGAGTTTGAAAGACAGGTGCTTTCAGGGGAGATTGAGGTAGAGTTGGTGCCTCAAGGGACACTGGCTGAAAAAATCCGTGCAGGCGGTGCGGGCATCCCCGCATTCTATACCCCTGCTGGAGTCGGCACACCGATTGCAGAAGGAAAAGAAACCCGGACATTCAACGGAAAAGAGTACTTATTGGAGGAAGCGTACACAGCTGACTTCAGTCTTGTCCGTGCCTGGAAAGGCGATAAAATGGGGAATCTGATCTATAACAAAACAGCAAGAAACTTCAACCCTATGATTGCAGCCGCTGGAAAAGTGACGATCGCTGAAGTGGAAGAACTGGTGGAAACGGGCAATCTTAATCCAAACGAAATCCATACTCCAAGCATCTATGTGAAGCGCATCATCCAGGCAGAACAGGAAAAGCGGATTGAACGAAGAACAGTCAGCAGCCAATAATAAATGAGAGAAAGGAGAGAAGAAAATGGACCGCGCGAAAATGAGAGAAAAAATAGCCAGAAGAGCAGAAAAAGAGATTCAGGATGGATTCTATGTCAATCTTGGAATCGGGATGCCGACACTGGTTGCCAACTATATTTCTGACAATAAACAGGTTGTTCTTCAATCTGAGAATGGATTACTCGGAATCGGACCTTATCCATCGGAGGTTGAGGTGGATGCTGATCTGATCAATGCCGGAAAAGAAACGGTAACAGCGATTCCGGGATCTTCCTACTTTGACAGCTCTGAATCTTTCGCAATGATCAGGGGCGGACACATAAACGTGGCGATCCTTGGCGGAATGGAAGTATCCGAGAAAGGGAATCTGGCCAACTGGATGATCCCAGGAAAAATGATCAAAGGAATGGGAGGCGCCATGGACCTTGTCCACGGAGCTCAAAGGATCATCGTCATCATGGAACATGTGAACAAAGACGGCGAGGGCAAAATTTTGAAAGAGTGCAGCCTCCCGCTGACAGGAGAAGGCGTAGTGGACAGAATCATCACCGACCGTGCCGTCATTGATGTAACGGATAAAGGTCTGATGCTGCGGGAAATAGCAGAAGGCTATACTGTTGAGGATGTAACTTCGACAACCGAACCTCAATTGATTATTGATGATAACCTGGTAACAGACGCATTTTAGTCTTGTGTCTCTCGAAGCGCCCACGAAGGACACCAAACCATGAAATATAGAGGTCTGATGTCTCTCGAACGGGCTACGAGGAACATCAAACCACGAAAAAAAGAGGTCTGGTAGATTTTTTGAAGAGGGAAGCGCTAAGCTTCTCTTTTTTATTTTTTGGTAAAATCATGGTATTGAAGTTTCGGTATGGCTGCTTCTCTTTTTGTCTTAGGGGGAGAGCTCAGAGGTTTGGAGAGGGTTTGAGGAAAACGTACCACCAACAAAGAGCAAGCCTTTCAATAATGGTACGATTCGGATGGAAACATACCATCACCAAAGAGCGAGCCTCTAGATAACGGTACGATTCGAGAGAAAACGTACCATTAACAAAAAGCCAGCCCTAGATAACGGTACGATTTGAGGAAACATACCAACAACAAGGGCCAAGGGACAAAACAACGGGACGATTCAAAGGAAAAAGCATCATCAACCAATAGCGGGCACCGCGTTAACAGTACAAATCAAAAAGAGGAGGAAAATCCCCATGAAGAAAAAACAGCAGCGGAAGCGTCCAGCCGCAAAGAATAAGGATGAAGAAATGACACTGAAGGACACATTGCAATCCGATGTGTTTCAGGCCTTAAAGGATAAGAAGAAAGAGCTTGAAAAAGAAGAAACTACCCGGAAGGAAGAGGAAGCTGAGAAGAAAAGGGAAGAAATGAGACGGCGAGAGAAAAACAAATCTTTTGAAGAGCTTCTCGGTGAAAGCAGCATGAACTGGAAGGATTATAAGTGATGTCCAGAAAAGTCGAGGTGACTTCTTACCGTCCGCAATGGAGGGAGCAATTTCTTCAAGAAAAGAAAAGGCTTGAAACAGTTTTTCTTGGAACGAACGCGGTGATTCATCATATAGGATCGACGTCGGTGGAAGGGTTGGCAGCAAAACCGATCATCGACTTTCTCATTGAGGTTCCAGACATTGGTGCCGCGGATGACAGGACTGGCGAATTGGAGGCCTTGGGTTACACCGGGAAAGGTGAAAATGGAATAGCCGGCCGCCGATACTTTATCTATGAAAATAGAGAAGGCGAGAGGTTGTATCATGTTCATATCTATGCATCAGGCAGTAAAGAAATCGAAAGGCATTTGGTTTTAAGGGATTATCTGAGAGCAATGAAAGATGAAGCGGAAAAATACGGCAGGCTGAAAAGTGAATTAGCGGCAAAGTATCCGAATGATATCGAGGCCTATATAGAAGGAAAAATGAATTTGTTCAAGGGTTGGAAAGTAGGGCTTTGAAATGGAGACACCAGAAAGCCACTTTTCCTTTTTAGTGGCACTCACAAATTCCACGAGTGCCACCAGGAAGCCTTTTTTCCTTTTAGAGGCACTAACCACTTCCCCGAGGGACACCAGAAAGCCATTTTTCCTTTTAATGGCACTCACGAATTCCATGAGTGCCACCAGAAAGCCTCTTTTCCCTTTTAGTGGTACTCACAAATTCCACGAGTGCCACCAGAAAACCTTTTTTCCTTTTTAGTGGCACTCATGACTTCCCCGAGTGCCACCAGAAAGCCTTTTATCCCTTTTAGTGGCACTCACGAATACCACGAGTGCCACCAGGAAGCCATTTTTCCTTTTTAGTGGCACTCACCACTTCCCCGAGTGCCACCAGAAAGCTTTTTTCCCTATTTAGTGGCACTCACGAATTCCGAGTGCCACCAGAAAGCTTTTTTTCCCTATTTTAGTGGCACTCACGAATTCCCCGAGTGCCACCAGAAAGCCTATTTTTCCTTTTAGTGGCACTCACAAATTCC
>NZ_NIJF01000036.1 GCF_003316765.1 Bacillus sp. P14.5
CCACGCGAGTTCCACTGCCCTTGGGTCTCTAAAAGCTTCCWTGAGACCTTTCCCACGCAAATCTCACTGCCCTTGGGTCTCTAAAGGCTTCCTTGAGACCTCTTCCACGCAACTTCCACTGCCCTTGGGTCTCTAAAAGCTCCCTTGAGACCTCCTTCCAAGAAAATCTAACTGCCCTTGGGTCTCTAAAAGCTCCCTTGAGAACCGTCCACTGCTATTTCCACTGCCCTTGGGTCTCTAAAAGCTTCCTTGAGACCCCTCCACTGCAACTTTCACTAGCCTCGGGTCTATAAAAGCCCCACTCTCCCACTCGCAAATCGCCCACCATCCAAAACGCCCTAACCCTCACCAAATACCCCAGTCCTCATGACCCCCACAAAAAAACCCGCCACACACCAGTGACGGGCCTCCCAATTAATGTGCTATTTTCTTCTTCAACCCATCGATATATTCATAGGCTGCATCGATTTCTTCAACCGTATACTTCTGCTTGCTCTTGAGGGTAAAGACTTTCTCTTCCACTTCTTCGCGGGACAGATTATCGAAATATAACACCGTTGACACGAGTTCAAGAAAACGGGAAGGCTGCTCATTCATTTCCTCCAGGCAGTCCTTAAGGAAGGGCATATCCGTTTCGTACATGTTCAAAAAGCCCTGGCCTTCTTCTGTCACGGTGTAGCGGTATTGGTAGTATCCGCCTTTTTTCTCTTTGAGCTCGCTGATGAATCCCATGTTGCACAGTTCTTCGACTCGAAGGGTCAGCTCCTCTGAGTAAGGACCGTAGAAATGAAACTGGAACTTTTCTTGAAAAGGGAAAGATAATTTCTTGGCTATATATATCATTTTCTGCAGTTTCTTTCTGCCGGTGATTTCCCCGGAAGCCAAAAATGCACTCATTAATTTCGTGTGATCCTTTAACACTTTTACTTCATCTCCTACTTCAAAAATTACTCGGTGTTCCGCCATTAGGTGCACGGAGGCTGTCTCAGAAGGGTCCGGCACCGAGTTGCAACCGCGGTTCCGGCTATGGCTTTTGAGACAGCCTCGCTATTAATCGAGTTCCAAAATCGAACGGATTTGTCTTTTGATGTTTCTCTTGGATGTTTCATCATATAGAAAGTCGGCAGGATAATAGAGTTTGTGATCCGTTCTTCTTTTACCTGAGATCGCATCCACGATATCCGACTGCCTGGACAATTCTTTTAATTCATTATTCGGCAACAGCAAGTGAATCGGCAGGCGTTCCTCTTCTTCACCGGGACGGTAAAAATCGTAAGGAAGGTCCGATGATGAATCGACGACGAGATAGTACTCCGGATCGATGCCGGCTTTTTTGAATAACGTTTCCAGCTCCCTGTGTTTCTTGTATTCCTTCGCTGGATCGAATTCCGCGTATTTGAAAAGATTCCTATTCATAAAGCGGCGGCAAAGGTCGCTCAGCACCGGATCATCTTCGTCTTCCCATGTCTGGAAGTAGAACATGATGACGGCTTCGTCGAGCTTCAGATAGTCCTCAAGCGATACGTTCTCTTCAAAGAGGGAATAGAAATGGAGAGGATCGTATTTGAAAGTATACGATTGTTGATAGAGCTCCTTGGCACGATGGAGGATCTTTGTCAGAATCACTTCGGCACTTCGTGTTACCGGGTGGAAATACACCTGCCAGTACATCTGATAACGGCTCATTATGTAATCCTCTACGGCGTGCATCCCGCTTGATTTAATGACGACCTGATCTTCCCGGGGCCTCATGACGCGCAGGATCCTTTCCATATCGAAGTGGCCGTAGCTGACTCCTGTAAAATAGGCATCGCGCTGCAAATAATCCATCCGGTCGGCATCGATCTGGCTGGAAATCAGGCTGACAACCTGCTTGTTCACGTATGTTTTTGCTATGACCTCGGCGACATGCTTGGGGAAATCCCTGCCCACTTTTGAAAGGACCTGATTTACCTCGGTATTCCCCAGAATGATTTCCTGTGTGAAATGCTCATGATCGAGATGAAAGACCTTTTCGAAAGAATGGGAAAAAGGTCCATGACCTAAATCATGAAGCAGTGCAGCACATAGACTTAAAAGCCTTTCATCCTGGCTCCATTCAGGCCGGCCCTGGAAAACGTCGTCTACGATCCTCCGTACGATCTCATAGACACCGAGGGAATGATTCAAACGGCTGTGTTCCGCGCCATGGAACGTTAAATAAGTGGTTCCCAGCTGCCTGATCCGCCTCAGCCTCTGAAACTCCTTCGTCCCTATCAAATCCCAAATGACCTGATCTTTTACGTGTACATAACGATGAACAGGGTCTTTAAAAACTTTTTCCTCATGTAACTTCAATTTGGAATATTCCATTCTTTACCCTCTTCCTGTCTAACATATATCTATTATAGACGGTTTTTTTCATAAAAACATCTCGAAGCTTGTCGAAAAATAAATAGAAATGGTGAAAATTGTTTATATTTCAAGGGTTAAAAGCCAGAAAAAAATTTTGCTCCTAAACCGGCTCTTGACAGACTCAGAATACCCTTCCCCAGCGGAACGACAACGAAACTAGCAGAAAAAATAATTTTAACATATTCGTATAGATTCTGTTTATTTTGTACAGACTTCTAGTAAGAAAAGTTACTAAAATAAGGGAGTTGGAATAAATGAAATCCAGACAGGACGCTTGGACAGAGGAAGATGATTTGCTATTAGCCGAAACTGTTTTACGGCATGTAAGAGAAGGCAGTACGCAGTTGAACGCGTTTGAAGAAGTAGGAGATAAATTGAACAGAACATCCGCAGCTTGCGGTTTCCGATGGAATGCTGTAGTTCGCCATCAATACGAAAAAGCCTTGAGCCTGGCAAAGAAACAGCGCAAGCAAAGACAGCGCATTCTTGGAAAAGACCAGGGCGGCAAGAAAAAGCTGCTATATCAGCCGCCCGCACCATCTTATGATGAAATCGACGCAATGTCCCTATCGATGTCTTCTGAGATGAGCTCTGAAGATCAAGAGTATACTAGTCCGCTAATGGAAACATTGGAAGCGATGGAAGCCTCTGAAGCCGCCGATACAGAGTTTGCAGAGGAAGCTGTACAGACCAATGAAGTGAATCCTCCTGCCGCAGCGCCGGTATTCAACACTCCGGCTGCCAAACGTGAGCCGGTCCAAGGAAAAATGGAAATGTCTCTTGAAAAAGTCATTATGTATTTACAAAGCTTGGCACACTCGAACTTTCACTCTGATATTTTAAAAAGTGAGAATCAGAGATTGAAGCATGAGAATGCCGAAATCAGACGCCAGAACGCTGATTTACAAAAGAAAATTGGCGAGCTCGAAAAAAATACAGTGACGATGCAGGAAGATTACGAAACCATGATGCAGATCATGAACCGCGCAAGAAAACTTGTATTATTTGAGGACGAAGAAGGAAAAGCCCCAAGATTCAAAATGGACCGCAACGGCAATCTTGAAAAAGTAGCAGAATAGAACAAAAACACTGGCCGCTGCCAGTGTTTTTTGATTTGTAAGGCTGCATAACAGTTCCTTAACGCTTTAAATCTCAGAGGGACTGTCCCTTTCACCGCTTTAAAGCGGTGAAGAGCATCTATCTTCCCCTGCTTCCGCAAAAAAATCGGCAGCCCAATGGACCGCCGAATACTATTTCTCTAAAACTTTCTCATTTCTTTGGTGAACCCTATCTAAATAGCCTTCATATAAAGGAATCTCGCTGCCTTCCAGCTGGCTTGCATAGATTTTCCCGCTGAACTCCTTCAGAGACTGAAAGAACCTAAGCATGGTATCTTGTATCGTTAATTCCACACCAAGAAGTTCAGAAAGGGAGGCCATCACCTCCGGGTGGATCTCAGGAAAGACGAATTTGCTGCTTTCTTCCCTTTTTCCAGCTGAATAAAAATCCCTGATGACTTTAGCGCGCTCAGATCCGCTTCCATTTACACAGAGATAAATCTGGACGGCGACGCCATTCCGGATCCTTCTTTGTGAGATGCCGGCGAATTTCCTGCCGTTTATACTGAGGTCATAACTGCCTGGACAATAGGAATTGACGATTTCCTTGGCTTCAATATCAACTGGGAAATCTTTGAACATATCTTCTGTCAGCTGCAGCATGGCATCATATCCGCGGTTGATATCAATGCCTTTTTCCGTATCAGGAAACACGAGCGAAAAGTTGAGGACGCCCTCGTCAAGGACGACCGCCAATCCCCCCGAATTACGGACGATGTACCGGTATCCGCGATCTTCCAGAAGCTTCAGGCCATCCTCTAAAGCGGGAAGCTTGGTATCCTGGATTCCGAGTACTATCGTATCGTGATGGACCCACGATCTCGCAGTGGCAGGCGATGTTCCCGCTCCCACTGAAGTGCAAAGGGTATCATCGATCGCAAAGGACTGAAGGGCATCGAATATCGGGCCCAGGCTGGATTGGTCGATGATCCTCCATTCCGGCTGTATTAATAATGATTGATTTTTTTGTATTTCCATCGTTCTTGCTCCTTCGATTATCATGGGGATTATTATATCATATCCCCCTTCAACAGGACGAAGCCTTATCAAAAAACGGCCCCCGCCATGGAGACCGTCAATTTGCCTTTATAATGCTTGTGCTGCCGTAATCAGCGCTAGTTTATAGACATCTTCTTCATTACAGCCGCGGGATAGATCGTTGACCGGAGCATTCAATCCTTGAAGGATCGGCCCAACCGCTTCAAAGTTACCTAGACGCTGTGCGATCTTGTATCCAATGTTTCCTGCTTCGAGGCTAGGGAAGATAAATACATTCGCATCGCCTTTGAGGACAGAGTCCGGTGCTTTTTTCTCTGCAACAGAAGGAACAAAGGCAGCATCGAATTGAAATTCGCCATCTAATGTTAAATGAGGCGCTTTTTCCCTTGCCACATTCACTGCTTCTGTTACCTTTTCAGTTTCAGGGGATTTTGCCGAGCCTTTTGTAGAAAAGCTTAACATCGCCACTCGAGGGTCAATATCGAACATTTGGGCTGTTTTCGCGCTTTCCACAGCGATTTCAGCCAAATCCTGGCTGTCAGGATTGATGTTGATCGCGCAATCGGCAAATACATATTTTTCGTTTTCACGGACCATGATGAAAACACCTGAAGTTTTGCGCACGCCTTCCTTCGTTTTAATGATTTGAAGTGCAGGACGGACAGTATCAGCTGTTGAGTGTGCCGCGCCGCTCACCAAACCGTGTGCTTTGCCTGTATAGACGAGCATCGTTCCAAAGTAGTTTTCATCGAGAAGAATCTTTTTAGCGTCTTCTTCAGTCGCTTTGCCTTTTCTTCTTTCCACAAAAGCCTGTACAAGTTCTTCCATGAATTCATTGTCAGACGGGTCCAGAATTTCACAGCCTTCGAGGGAAACGTTCACCTCTTTTGCTTTCGCTTGGACACTGCCTGCATTACCAATAATGACTGGAGTCAGGATTCCTTCTGCAGCCAGACGTGACGCCGCACTCAGGATTCTTTCATCCTGTCCTTCAGGAAAAACAATCTTCAGGTCTTTTCCTTTAACTTTCGCTTGTAGTGTTTCAAATAGATTGCTCATGAATTAAGCCCTCCTTCATTTATCCACTTTTTAGCATACTCTTCTGCCGGGAGATTTCAAGAATAACGGACAGTGGCAGCGTTTCCAACGCAATTGTTTTTGTTTTTAGAAAATTTCTTCCCTTTTCAGCCTGCTTTATTGTTCCCTTTTCAATACACGTGTATGCAGTTTTGCTTCACAATTAAGGGGAAAATTGTCCTTATTCAGTCAAGATTCATATTCAGGTAATTGGGCCAAACTATGATATAGTAAGGGTGCATACAAGATTATAAGGAGTGATACATATGAGTGAACCGGCACAAACATTAGATGGCTGGTATTCTTTGCATGACTTCCGTGCAATGGACTGGACTTCCTGGAAAATGCTTTCCAGCGACGAAAGACAAATCGCAATCAATGAGTTTCATGGTTTCCTTGAAAAAATGAACAAAACACAAGCTCAAGAAGAAGGAAGCCACGCGCTTTACACGATTGTCGGCCAAAAAGCAGACTTCATGATGATGATTGTCCGCCCGACAATGGAAGAATTGAATGACCTTGAAAATGAATTCAATAAATTGACGATTGCTCAATATACTATCCCTACATTCTCTTATGTTTCAGTAGTAGAGTTGAGCAACTACCTTGCTGATGGTGAAGATCCTTATGAGAACCCGCATGTACGCGCGCGTCTTTACCCGATCCTTCCAAAGGCCAAGCATGTTTGTTTCTACCCGATGGACAAGCGCCGCCAAGGAAATGATAACTGGTATATGCTGCCGATGGAAGAACGCCGCAGCATGATGCGCAGCCACGGTATGATCGGCCGCCAGTATGCAGGAAAAGTGAAGCAGATCATCACCGGCTCAGTTGGTTTCGATGATTATGAGTGGGGAGTTACATTGTTTGCGGATGATGTCCTTCAATTCAAAAAGCTTGTATACGAAATGCGCTTCGATGAAGTCAGCGCCCGTTATGGCGATTTCGGAACTTTCTTTGTAGGAAACCTATTGGAAGAAAAGAAGTTATCCCATTTCTTATACGTATAATTTTATGTTTCACAAGCCAAACAGATAAATTCTGTTTGGTTTTTTTACACTCTTCTCCTATCCATGCTTCCAGCTTGGAAACAAAATCTCCATTTCCTCCACCCTTTTTTGTCTGGATGAAACGAGTACGAAAGGCCCTTCAGCACCCAGCGTCCAACGGCTTCCTCAGCAAATAAATTACACACGAAAATTTGTCCATGCACATTCTCCATCTATCTGGAATATTCAAGCCCCTGCCTACATAAAAATGAAATAGTGAAATCAGAGCATGCTCTCTTTATCATTATCTACTTATTTTTAAGGAAAGAGAGCCTTAAAGGAAGAATACCCTGCTTTGTGACCAGAAGTGAAATACCTTCCACATGAAGGATTATGATTACTCAAGGAGGTCAATATTGTGAAACAATCAACCAGCGGAAATCCCTATGGATATGGCTATACCCAGCCCCCATATTACGGCCAGCCCCAGAACTATATGGGAGGCCAGTATTACGGCGGCCAAGGCATGCAGGTTCCCCAGCCTGCCAGCGCTCAAAGTCCGTCACAGAACTTTCCCGGCCAGCTCCCTGTAGAGGAATCCTACATTGAGAACATTCTGCGCCTGAATAAGGGAAAGGTCGCTACAGTCTATATGACTTTCGAAAACAATCGAGAGTGGAATGCCAAGGTATTCAAAGGAATCATTGAAGCAGCCGGGCGTGACCACCTTGTCCTGAGCGACCCCCAAACGGGAATGCGCTATCTTCTGCCAATGATTTATCTGGACTACATCACATTTGATGAAGAAATCGAGTATGAATATCCGTTCGGCTCAGGAGCTCCTACTGTTTCTTACTCGCCAAGATAAAAACAGAACTCCGGCCAATAAAAAAACTGCGAGCCATCTGGCGCGCAGTCTTTTTTATGATGATTATTCCTTAGTAAAACAGCCTTACATGGATTTCACAGCCGTAATGATGAGCAGAACCCATGCGATCAGGAAAGCTACCCCTCCTAAAGGCGTGATGGCCCCCAGCACTTTGATCCCTGTCAGGCTCAATATGTACAAGCTTCCGGAGAACAGCACAATCCCGGCAAGCATAAGCCAGCCTGACCAGTTCAGCATTGAACCGGCTGCGATGTTGCCCACCAGTACCCCAATGATCAAAATCCCGATTGAATGAAACATCTGGTAAAGTACGCCTGTGTTCCATGTCTCAATATATTTCTGAGAAATCTTCCCTTCCAGCGCATGTGCACCGAAAGCTCCCAATGCCACTGAAAGAAATGCATTGATTGCTCCTATAATAATAAATGTTTTCATACTCACTAACACTCCCATTTATAAATATTAAAATTCAAACAGCGAGTCACCATTGGCTCCATCGTCCGTCTCCAGTTTGCTTTCTTCCGTAATCCTCACTGTCTGGGACTGCTGATCGACAGCGGGCATCGTCATCCTCTGAGCAGGTATTTCTTTGGAAAAGGAAGGCTGGCTGGAACCAACGCTTTCGGTTTCCAGCATCACTTCACACAAAGCCTTGATGGAGTTGATGTGTTCCCGGATGTTTTGCGGTCTTTCCGCTTTCTTTGCTTTAAGGAGTTCCTGCTCCATTTTATTAATTAATGAGACATGAGATATATTCATTGTGTCCCTCCTTACCTGTAGGTCTTTATTTTGTTTCTTTTGCCTCTTTTTGCAAAAATTGTATCTGTTAAATAATAATGGAATTCCGCTCCAGACGGGCGTTGAGCCTCCGGGGTCTCATCTGTCCCGCTAGTCCCGCAGGAGGTCGCTCGCCTTCCGCTCCAATCCCCTTACATAAAAGGGAGAAAGTAAAATAGTCTCGAAAAGCAACAATCTTTTAAAAAGAGCCTTCTCTTTAGTTTTCAAGACGCTGTTAATCTTCCCAACAGAGGACTTCCCGGGCCGAGAATGCGGTCCCTGCATAAGCACACTGTGTTAATGAAAATCATAACATCCCTTGCGAATAAAGTAAGCCGGCCGTAAGTTACTTTCCTTTTTTGCCCTTCGGAGTATACTTCAGGCAGCTTTCTCCCGAAGAACGAAAGACGACCAAGGAGGGCATTGCTTTCGTTTTGAATCCATATGCTTTACATCCCCGTGGATGGGCCGGTTCCCATGTTGTGTAAAAGTATTGGCATTGAAAACAATTGATTTTCTTTTTCTCTGGCAATTCTCTCGTCTCCCTATCCAGCATTCTTCCCTATTCTATCAAACTTATCTCGAATTTGCCTATCCTATGAGTGATAAGCCTGGCACACTTTTCATATCCTCTTTTCGTAAAGATTGTGGCTATTAAGAGGTAAAGGATTTTTGCTCTCTATGGACAGAACCGGCTTCTTCAAACCCGCTAAGCGTTCTTCCCTGGAGGTGAATGGTACAGGCTTTCCGTTCTAATCGACTCTTTTTAAAGCTATATTAACTATAAAAAGAAAAGAACCAAAGCCAATTATCGCTTTGGTTCGCCATCACTCCCCATTGTTTCACGTGAAACATGAAGGATGTAGTCTGAAAATGCTGCTTTTACTCAATGCACCAGTCAATTTCCTCTTCTCCATTTTTCTTCAGCCAATCATTCGCCCGTGAGAAAGGCCTGCTTCCGAAGAATCCTTTCCTCGCGGAGAATGGGCTCGGATGTGGAGATTGTATAACAAAGTGCTTTTCAGCATCGATCAGCTTCAATTTTTCCTGCGCAGGCTTTCCCCAAAGCATAAAAACAACAGGTTCCTCGCGATGATTAAGGTGCTCAATCACCTGGTCAGTAAAAGTTTCCCAGCCTTTTCCCTTATGAGAATGCGCCTTTCCCTTCCTGACTGTCAGAACAGTATTCAGCAGAAGGACTCCCTGTCCAGTCCATTTACTCAAGTTTCCGTGTCCCGGTATCTCACATCCGATATCCTCGTGAAGTTCTTTATAGATATTCCTCAGTGACGGGGGGACCTTCACATTTTCCTCAACAGAGAAACTCAGGCCGTGAGCCTGTCCCGCTCCGTGATAGGGGTCCTGCCCAAGCAAAACCACTTTCACATCCTGAAAGGCAGTGGAATTCATGGCATTGAAGATATCATTCTGCTCAGGAAAGATTTTTTGAGTTTTATATTCTTCGTCAAGAAATTCCTGCAAATTGAGAAAATAGGGTTTATCCATTTCATCTTTCAGTACATCGTTCCAATCGTTCGTAAAATTGTCAGCCACGATAACACCCTTCCATGCTAACCTTTATATTCGATTGTTACTTTGTAGCCAAGCTGTCCAAAAAATTCACTGAGCGATTTTTCAGCATTCTTTTCTGCCGTTTGCAGCAATCCCTGATCGATTGCTTCCTGCTGAATAAGCTCCTTGGCCGCTTGCGCAAGGCCGAACCCTTCCTCCCAGTCCACATCACTTCTGAAGATTCCTTCCACAGAAAATGTTTTGATATTCTCTGTATCAAGCGAAGGAGACTGCAGGATCTCGGCTCTTGGCAATTCTATCGTCATTTCTTTTCCCTCTTCATCTATTAAAATATCATTTTCTGATACTTTTTTCAGGTCCACCCCTGCGAGGACTGTTCCCGGTACTACCAATAACAGTTTTCGCTTCGTGCCCGGTACGTCCGCTGAAATCTCTTTTCCAAAGATCTTATTATCTTCCTGTTCAATGACCGCCTTGGTAAAAGCTTGAGCGGTTGCCAGTGAATTCATGTCTTTGATCTGTTCGACAAAAGATCCCTGTTCTTCCTGAAATGTACTGCCGGCAAACCAGGAATACATGCCAATTGAAAGACCTGCAATCACAATGACCAAAATGAGCAATATGATAAGAAACTTGCTTTTCCAAACACTGAAAATGGCTTTTCCTGCTTTGAAGAAAGGCATTTTGATTTTCCCTCTATCTAAAACGGCCGTGGCACTTGTCTGCTGGCTGCTGTCTTTCAATTCTTCCAAGAGAGCTTCTATCTCTCTTATTTTACTTTCATTACTTTTCAACTAGTTCACCGTCCTCTGTTCATATTATAGAAAATATTGTCGGAAGTGGGAATACTTATTTACATAAGAGGGTAAATGAATAGTTACTACTTATTGGAGGAAAACCCATGAAAAAGTTGATAAACCGGCTTAATATGAGGAATGTAGTTGCCGCACTCCTTGTACTGGTATTTTTTGGGGCGATTATGTTTTATCAAACCCACAAGCCTCTTCCCGAAGGTATCTCCTATGAAGGTCAGGTATTCCGGACGGATGATGTGAACTTCCTCTATGACCTTTCTTATAAGGACAAATCAGGAAATTTTCATCATGAATCCAGAATATTCGAGAGGGTCAACGAGATGATTGCGGAGGCAGAGGACTTTGTCGTCATCGATATGTTCCTTTTTAACAGTTATTATGATGGAGATCACGACATGCCTGATTTAGCAGGAAACCTGACGAAAACACTCATCGAGAAAAAGAGAAGCAATCCTGAAATAGAAATGGTCTTTATTACCGATCATATAAATACTACCTACGGCTCCCACCACGCTCCAGAAGTACAGCAGCTGAAAGAGAATGGAATCAAGGTAATGTATACAGATCTGAAGCCCTTAAGAGATTCCAACTATGTATACAGTGCTGTCTGGAGAACTTTTTTTCAATGGTTCCAGTCAGAACCCGAAGATGATGGATGGCTTCCGAATCCTTTGGCTTCTACCGCACCGGATGTAACACTCAGATCCTACTTGGAACTGTTGAATGTGAAGGCCAATCACCGAAAAGTAGTGGTCACAGACCAATCATCCCTTGTTACTTCGGCAAACCCTCATAATGCAAGCGGACTTCATTCCAACATTGCATTTGAAGTTGGAGGGCCGATCATCGGAGATATCCTTGAGACAGAAAAAGCAGCCGCCCGATACTCGGATGGCCCTCAACTGCCGGATTATCAAGGCAGTCAAGAATCCGGCGGCAGCATAAAAGTACAGGTGCTGACGGAAGGAAAAATTTATAAGAGGGCCTTGGCTGAATTGGATCAAGCCGGTAAAGGAGATACAGTCTGGCTTGGAATGTTTTACTTAGCTGAACGGGAAGTCATCGACGGGCTTGTCAAAGCTGCACGCCGGGGTGCTGACGTAAGAATCATCCTGGATCCGAACCAAAATGCCTTTGGGAACCAGAAAATGGGGCTGCCCAACATTCCGGTGGCATCCGAATTGGAAGAGCGCGGGGAAGATAATATTCACATTCGCTGGTATAACACGAAAATGGAACAGTACCATACAAAGCTCCTTTACATCAAAAAGGAGGACAAGGCAACCATCCTTGGCGGTTCAACTAACTATACAACAAGGAACTTTGAGGACCTGAACCTCGAGACCAACCTGTGGGTGGAAACCCCTCTCGACCAGGAAATCAACCAGGAGTTGTCAAACTACTTCAATAGAATCTGGGATAATGAAGATGCACTTTACACTGAAAAGTTCAGTGAGAAGGAATATGAAATGTCCTGGGTGAAATATATCGGCTACAGAATTCAGAAACTGCTTAATTTCACCACCTATTGAGTTTGTTTAATGTTCGATAAACCGGGTAGATATTAGATATACCGCTTCATCAAAATTATAGAGGAGGCTGTAACAATGTATAAAGTAGAAACAGTTGAAAACGGAGTACAAGCAACGAAAGTAATTGAAGGCTTAAACCGTGAAGGTTACGAGAAAGACGATATTTATATCTTTGCTCACGACAAAGAACGGTCAAAAGATCTGACAGAAGGAACGCATACTGAAAGTGTCGGCATGGGCGAGCAAGGTGTGTTCGACTCACTGGGTAACACTTTCAAGAAGCGCGGTGACGAGCTTCGTTCCAAGATGAGTTCCCTGGGATTAACGGACGCAGAGGCAGATCGTTATGAGGAAGAACTCGACAAAGGGAAAGTAGTTGTCGTCGGCAGCAAGAAATAATCTTTCCCTAAATGCAGCATAATGACTTTTTATCTTAACCCTGAATACATTTTTATCTTAACCCTGAATACCTTTTTATCTTAACCTTGAAAATGGCTCCCTACTGGGGGCCATTTTTTTATTATTAGTTCTATTTGCTTTAAGAAAAAGAAAGACAGCTTCCCTCAAAGCAAGATGAATGTTCATTGGAGACTTTAAAATAGCGACATATTTTAGTGAAAGGACCCTCTCGTTCCTCCCTCTTTGCTCAGGATGACCTTCACTGCAGGAGTACTACTCCTTCGGAACGAGCGGTCGTCTAGTTCCAGCATTTAGCCCGTCGGGGTCACCAAGGGTGCTTTGCTCTTCATCAAATAGAGGGAAAAATTCCCCTTATTTAATAGATACCACTCAAAATAGCTTAAATAGAGGGAGAAATTCCCCTTTCTTAACTTAAATCACTAGAAAATAGGTGCTTTTTCTTTAGATAAGGGGAAAAATTCCCTCTATTCACCTGCAAAATGAGATTCAATCTGCCATTAACGGGAAAATCTCCCCTTATTTTTCCGCTCGCCCGCCGGGATTGTTGCGAATAGAGTATAACGAAAATAACTCTGCGAACAGCACTCTAAATGATGAAAAAGACTCATTTATCCTCAAAAAGGAATAGAAAGACCTTTTTAGGTAAAAATTGTAAAAAAACACCGAAAAGGATGTAAATCAAATGCATACCTTACTATTCTTTCTTTTCTTACTTGCAGTCATTAAATGGGGTGATTGGAAGAACTGGCGCGATTATTATCCGACTTTCCTCTTCTTCCTGGTTGGGGACCTGCTGTATCAATACTTACTTTATAACAAATCGATGTGGCTCTTTCAGCCGTCCTTTGATAGCAGCTACCTCCCTAACCATACTGTCATTTCCTTGATCAAAATGATCATACGTTATTGGGCAACGACCCTTATCTTTCTCGGCCGCCTTCCCGAGAACAAAAGCAGAAGAGTTCTCTGGATTGGCTTATGGGTGCTCATATATTTTGGCATTGAAGTCATCGCCTTTGAAGCAGGCATAATCACCCACCATAACGGCTGGAATCTGCTTTGGTCTTTTTATTTGGATATCGTAATCTTTGTAGTCCTGAGCATACATTATAAAAATCCGGCACTAGCCTGGGTATTATCTATTGTGAATTTAATCTTCCTTTGGAACGTCTTCGGTTTGACCATCGACATATTGAAATAAAAAGTTTCTGCAGCCGGCTCTGCCGGCTTTTTTACATTCCCGGGGTATACGGGAGACGTTGTTTTCGCATTCTAATGATGGTTTTAGTAAAATGGGAAGTAATCAGATTGATTTACCGGATAAGGAGGCAGAGGAGTATGGAACCTATAACGCTGGCAAAGGTTCAGGGCCTGATCAATGAATTCGCCCGCAAAGATGTTTATATACATTTAGAAACGACCAACGGAGCATATGCCTCCCACTTTAAAGAAGATTTCTTCTCAGCAGGAGCTTACATACGCAATGCATTGGTAAACTACCAGCACGGAAAGATTGTCGGTGAGGGCCCTTTCAGAGCAGGATTGAAGCTTGATATTGGCTGGATTTATGCGGAAGGACTCACCCACTTTGAAAAAACAGATAAGAACCAGCTGCTGATGGCAGGGCATGGCAATGATGGTAAACTCGCAGTGGCCCTGCAAATCAGTCCGACACCTTTTGAGTAGGCACAGCCATTTTGAGGAGGGTACAGTATGCAAAAAGAAAATCACGTTCTCGTTATATTTCCTCATCCAGATGATGAAGCATTCGGGGTATCGGGAACGATTTCACAGTTTATAAAAAGCGGCACCCCTGTCACCTATGCGTGCCTGACATTGGGCGAAATGGGCCGCAACCTTGGGAATCCTCCCTTCGCGACTAGAGAATCACTACCTCTCATCCGCAAAGAAGAATTGAAAAAGGCGGCAGAAGTGATGGGAATCACAGACCTGCGTATGATGGGGTATCGTGATAAAACCCTTGAATTTGAAAATGATGAAAAGCTCGCCAACATGGTGACAGAATTGATAGAGGAATTAAAACCGTCCTTGATTATCACCTTTTATCCGGGATATTCTGTTCACCCTGACCATGAGGCAACCGCTCGGGCAGTTGTCAGGGCAGTCCGCCGTCTTCCCAATGCTTCCCGTCCGAAGCTTCACTGCCTGGCTTTCTCAAATAACTGCCAGGAATATATTGGGAAACCGGATGTTGTATATGACATTACTTCTGTTAAAGATCAAAAGATAGCAGCAATGAAAGCGCACAGCTCCCAGACAGCCTGGATGCTTCCACAGATTGAAGAAGGTATTGCTGCCCAGGATCCGGAGGCATTGAAGTGGGTGACGACCGAACACTTCTGGACCTACCAATGGGAAAACGACAAGGTTGAATAAACCATGTGTTGCCAGCAGTATGGAGAAGCATACAAATCAGAATAATTTCAGACCAACCCGTAACAAATCACTCATGATTTGTTACGGGTTCTATTTGAATTACAAACTTCTAATTAGCCAAAGAAATGGCTGAATGATTCGCATCCAACAACAAGTATTAATTTCCACTCCAGGTGCGTGACTCCGCGGGGCGTGCGGTGAGCCTCCTCGGCTTCATAAAAAGCGGAAGCGGCCGTTCAGCGACGTACAGATTGTAGGGCTCACGTATGAGATAAAGGAATCACGAAGAGCGTTAGCGATTCGATGATGACTTATCGCAAGGAGAGAGACCGAAATCTGCTAGTCGCTGGCCGCTGGAGCTAGATTCGCCTGTGGGGTCTCACCTGTCACGCTAGTTCCTTCAGGAGGTCACGCACCTTCCGTTCCAATCATAACACTGCAAGCTTTCCTATATAATTTACTACTTCTATATATTAGGCTGTTTTCTCATTGATTGTTGCTTTCGGAAAAATCCCGAGAGCCGGATTTTTCCCCGGATACGAAGGATTCCTCTATAAACGGAGGGTGTAGCTCTTTTCTTTCTTGCTTACCAGGATATTTCGGGGGGAATTCCGGCATTATTTTCCAAATCACATATTAAATAGCCAAAAAAATTACGAAAAGAGCCTTATATTAATATTGGGGATAAAAGTGAATAGGAAATTGCGCAAAAAAACTTCAAGAACAAAAAGTTCTGCCATTTGCTATTTAGATTACATTTTGTATTGCCAATTTAACAGGTTCCCCAGCTAGCAAGAATACCCTTTATCAAGAAAAAGGAGTGTCAAAACCGATGCGATTTGGCACTCCTTTTGATGTGCAATTTATAATTTTGAAAGGGAAAACAGAACCCGTTATATGATTGATCTTATTTTATTTACTATTATTCTTGTCTATTAAATCGCCCCAAAAATAATTAAGAATAATCATAATGACAAAATAGGTGGTCTTTCCTTTTATTCTCTTTGGGTTATTTGCCTTCAGTCACTTTATACTCTTAATCCTTCCTCTTCCTCTGATAAAACATCAGCGCTTCCTCAAGCATCTCCTTATCATATCCGGTTTTTCCATGAATTCTTTCAACCCACTCTGAAATTGAATGCAGCGGAGCATCATAAAACCTGCCCTCCGTCGTGCTCAGGAAACTCTTCCAATCTCCGAATTCCCAATGAGCGATTTCATTCTTGTATGGGATCCTCACTTCAAGAAGCGGGTCAGACTTTACGTCACTCTGGGAACGATCCGCAGCCTCCATAAACGAGTCTATATTTATCGGACTCAGTTCATAGACCTGCCTGGATGTTTTCCCGTTTGGACGGTGATATAGAACCTCGACTTCCGATTCCCCGGGGAAGACCTGAATATCACTGGCCGGAAAAAACCCTTCAAGTTTACTAGTTTTAAATAGAGAGTGCCTACCTTCAATTAACACAGGCTGAAGCCACTGGTCCCCCAGGTCACACAGATATCTTTCCCCCTCATCACCTAATGCGATTACAGCAACATGGGCACTGCTTGTATTCAGGTCATGTCCGACCGGATAGGCCTCGATGCCCCCTTGCTGAAATTCATGCAGCAGCCAAAGTGCTAAATCAAAGCAATTTCCCGTGATTCCATATTTCTCCCGGTGTAACTGCATGATTTCGGGATCCCGCTGCCTGGTGTCTCCCCTGCTATAGAACCACGCTTTTGTAAGTGTCTCCATAGGAAAGTCATCGAATTTACTCCAAATTCTTACTATTTCTTCTGGTGCTTGCACGCTGCCCCTCCTCCTTGTCTTTCTGTATAACTACTATATTAATAGAAATATTCCTCCTAGACTTGGATATTCTAACCAATATGATGCTATACTTTAGAAAAGACGGTTATTTGGAGGAGCACTTTTGAAGAAGAGTATACTGGAAATGTCACAACATAAGGCGAATGCAATGGATTTTCTAAAAAACGCCATTATGATCATTGATGCAAATTATAAAATTTTATACCTGAATCCCGCTTGTGAAAAGTTATTGAAAGTGAAAAAAGAAGAGGTTCTTCAGCAAAATGCTTATGACCTCCATCCTGACGCACCTGAAGATGTAAGACATATTGAAAACACGGTAAAGTATGGAAGGCCGACCATAGTTAAGAGAATGCCCTATCAATTTGGTGATTTCAATAGTTATTTTAACCTGGAAACACATCTCCTCGAAGAGAACAGTGAAATTATCGGGGCTCTGGCTGAGTTTTCCGATGTCACAGAATTTGTCCTGGAAGAGGAAAAGTTTAAGTACAACTTGGAGCAAATGGCCTCCAATATTATCCTGCTTCCTGAAGGGAAGGGAATTCTTCCACTTAACCAAACAATCATTGACGATCTTGAAATAGATATAATCATACAAAAAGTTTTGATGAGTGTTTCACAAAAGAAATTATCTTCTTTGATAGTGGACCTCTCTTCTGTACTTGAAGCTAACGCTCATTTTCTCCATTCCATCAACGGTCTTCTGAGTGCGTTGAAGCTGTTGGGAGTTTCAGTTACCATTACCGGCGTCAAACCGGAAGTTGCTCAAAAAATGGCTGTCACAGGAGTTTCTCTTGATAAGCATAAAGTACAATTTATCAGTTCGTTAAGAAATGCATTTTAGGAAGGCTCAGCCTTTCTTTTTTAATCAACAAATGAGTGATTACTCACTTTACACTTTTTAAAATTCATTGTATGATAAAAAGTGAGTAATCACTCATTATTTGGAGGTGTTGTTGTTGCAGCCTATTATTGTTATGAAAAATGTCAAAAAGGCTTTTGGAAAGCAAGAAGTACTAAGGGATATTTCATTGGAAATTCCTCAAGGCGAAATTTATGGGTTGATCGGTCCTTCCGGATCTGGAAAAACCACACTTGTCAAAATGTTGATAGGTTTGGAAACTCCTGGTTCTGGGACTATTCAATTTAAAGGAGGCGCTCTTGAGGCCGGTTCTGTTTATACCTCTGTTGGGTACATGGCTCAGTCAGATGCACTCTACACAGAACTGACTGCCAAGGAAAACTTGAACTTTTTTGCTGCCCTTTACGGGTTAAAAAGAAAGAGAGGGAAGAACGCATCAAGATTGTTATGAAAACCGTGGACCTTCTTGATCACCTTCATAAACCAGTGGCTTTATACTCGGGTGGCATGAAGAGGCGGCTTTCCCTGGCCATAGCTCTTCTCCACGATCCGGAAGTCCTGATACTCGATGAACCGACTGTGGGAATCGATCCTGTATTGCGACAGCAAATTTGGGCGCAGTTCCAGGAATTGAAATCCAAAGGCAGGACCTTGCTGATCACAACACACGTCATGGATGAAGCAGAAAGATGTGACCGGCTCGGTCTTCTGCGTGACGGCATGCTGTTAGGCAGTGAAAAGCCTTCTGTTATAAAAGAAAAATACGGTGTCTCTTCTATTGAAGAAGTTTTTTTATCGACGGAGGCGAATTAAGTCATGAGAATAACTGGTTTTGTCATCAGAATCATTAAGCAGCTCTTCAGAGACAAGCGGACCTTAGCATTGATGTTTTTAGCTCCCGTTTTGATTTTGACCATGATGTGGGTCATCTTTGATTCAGATCCATATGACCCCGCAATTGGAATCTCAGCAGAAAATGAGGAAGTATTGAAAGCATTAGATTCAAATGACTTCGTTCATTTTGACAACACTGAACAAGCGGAAGAATCAATTGAAACCGGAGAAATTGACGGATATCTTTCCATTGAACAAGGAAATCCGCCTCTCCTTGTCCTCGAAGGCAGCGACCCTTCCATCAATCAAATGGTGATGAAGGAAGTACAGTCCCTGTTCACTCAACAAACTGAAACTCCAAACTTGGACATTGAGCTTCTGCACGGAGAAAAAGGAATGGGTATGTTTGACTCCTTTGGGCCTGTTTTGCTCGGATTCTTCATCTTCTTCTTTGTTTTTCTAATCAGCGGGGTTTCATTTCTTCGTGAAAGAACAAGCGGAACATTGGAGAGACTTCTGGCAAGTCCTTTGAAAATATGGGAAATGGTCATCAGTTATGTACTCGGCTTCGGTATTTTTGCGGTCCTGCAGGCGGCCTTCATTTCCTGGTTTGCGATCTATGTCTTGGATATGATGATGGAGGGCAGCTTTTTGAATGTCCTGATCATCATCGCATTGCTCTCACTAACGGCGCTGACTCTTGGCATCCTGCTCTCTGCTTTTGCTCAAAACGAACTGCAGATGATGCAATTCATTCCCATTGTGGTGATTCCGCAAATCTTCTTCTCCGGATTGTTCAATCTTGAGACGATTACCGATTGGCTGAGCTGGATTGGGCCGTTCACCCCTCTCTATTATGCTGCGGATGCATTGAGGGATGTTATGATCAGAGGAGCTGCTTTCAGCGATATAACCGGAAACCTGTCATTCTTATTAGGGTTCTCTCTTTTGTTCATCGTTCTAAATGTTGCAGCATTGAGAAAATACCGTAAAATATAAGGTAACTTATCTTACAAGGGGTTTATCATGACTGAACAAAACGATATGCTCGATATACTATTGAACAGCGATGAAAAACTGACAGAAAAGCAGCAGAAAATCCTGGAAGCCGCACTGGAAATCTTTGCGGAAAAAGGATATTCTGCTACCTCCACCAGTGAAATCGCCAAAAAAGCAGGAGTGGCCGAAGGGACGATCTTCCGCCACTATAAAACAAAGAAAGATCTTTTGCTTTCCATCGTGGCACCGACCATGGCCAAGCTTATCGCTCCTTTTATCATCCGTGATATCAACAAAGTCCTTAATACAAAATATGAAAAGTATGAGGACTTCCTGAAAGCGATGATCTTGAACCGCCAGGCTTTCTTAAAGGAAAATATGAGTGCGTTCCGGATTTTGATACAGGAAATTCCTTTTCATCCGGAGTTAAAAGAACAATTCAAGGAACATATTGCTGAAAAGGTCTTTCATCGTTTTCAGCACTTGGTCGACTTCTATAAAGAAAAAGGCCAGATCATTGAGCTGCCGACAGAAACCGTTATCCGCTTTACCGCTTCCAGTGTATTCGGCTACCTTCTCATCCGGCATATATTCCTGCCTGAAACGAAGTGGGATGATGAAAAAGAAATCGATATGACTGTTCAAATGATTATGAACGGGATAGGTGCACAGGACTGAGTGAAGTGCTGATGTACCTCGCTGGCGAAGCGCGGTACATCAAAAATCATATTTCCCATGATCTTGTACCTCGCCGGCTGAGCACGGTACATCAAATAAAGAGGCTGGGACAAAACCTTATAAAAAGCTCTTTTCAAAAGAATGTGTCTGAGTATAAAGAAAGGATTTCCGCTCCAGGTGCACGACTCCGCGGGGCGGGCGCTGAGCCTCCTCGGCTTTGCCTGCGGGGTCTCACCTGTCCCGCTAGTCCCGCAGGAGGTCGCACACCTTCCGCTCCAATCCGCCTACGATCAGGAACTGGCGGATAACCTAATCTAAAAAATAACATCTTTAAGGTAAGAGCCTAATAACCGCATGAGATCAACCTTGATCTCATGCGGTTTTATTTTCGATGATTTCTACTTGCATCAATTAGTTTTCTACTTTTGTCCCAGCCTCTTTAACATGTATAAGTGACGCTGGTACTCCTTTTACAAATCCCACTTATCCACTTGCAGCAATTCAATTGAATCGTCACAGAAAAACCTGATTTGAGATGAGTCTTTTTTCGGGTATATCCGGGCAGTCATAACTTTTTCACCGCCATTGATGAATACTTCAACAGAAGAATGATCGATGAAGATGTGTAGTTCGAGAAAATTCTCCTTAAGTTCAACTTCGGCTTTCCTGACGCCTCCGGGACCTCTGCCAGCAAGGCTGCGGTCGAGCACAAGGCTTCTTTCTTCTTTGATATAAAGAAGTTCGGTTTCCTCCTTGTTTCCGGCTCTCAGTTTCAGACCGAACTGGGAAGCTTCTTTTGCATCAATGGTGACTTTCAGTTCAACAGCATTCCCCTCGACACCGGGAAGTGACGTTTCACCTTGAACGGCCACATTTTTAAATTGTTTATGATTTCTCCGCCTTTTCTCCAATTCAGGTACTGGTTTGGACTTCAGTTTATCTTTTTCCAAAACCAGTTCACGGGGAATCGTCATCGCCCCTGCAAATCCCTCAGCCTGCTCCGGCATCTGGCTCTCCCACATATTCATCCAGGCAGTCATGATTCTTCTGCCAGTTGGGTCTTCCATCGTTTGCGGTGCGTAAAAATCGAAGCCATGATCGAGCAGCTCAAAATCTCCATGCTGAAGCGTTCCTGATTCGTAATCAAGGTCTCCGGTTACATATCCCGCCTGATGGAGGTTTTGATAGAGATTCCCTTCCGGCTTCATTCCCTGCGGAGACATCACAAGGATGGTCCGGCCATCCATTTCAAACAGATCGGGGCACTCCCACATGAATCCGAAATTGCCTTCCCCTTTCGCTGCTACATTGACAAACTCCCATTTAATAAGATTTTCGGAGCGGTATAAGAGGACCTGTCCAACATGGTCTTTAGTGCGTGAACCGAGGACACAATAATAGTGATCCCCTTTTTTCCAAACCTTCGGATCCCTGAAATGGTGTGGGTGGATATCCCCTTGGGGCGCAGGATCAATGACCGGGTTTTCAGCTATTTTTTCAAAAGTCATTCCATCTTCGCTGACAGCCAGGCATTGCGTTTGATACAGATCTGTATCATGATCAGGGCCTGTCCATTGATTCCCGGTATACATCAGGTAAAGCTTACCGTCCTTTTCAATGGCACTGCCGGAAAAGCAGCCATCGCGATCATACTCTTCACTTGGAGCCAAAGCGATCGGTGCCTCTTCCCAATGGGCCAGGTCCTTACTTTTAAAATGTCCCCAGTACATCGGGCCCCACTCTGGTGAAAATGGATGATGCTGATAAAAGAGATGGTATTCACCCTGATAATAGCTGAACCCGTTTGGATCGTTCATCCAAAAAGCAGGTGGTGACAGGTGGTAAGCCGGTTTCCAGGGACTGACGCTGATCTTTTCGCGCATTTTATTAACAGAGGCGGCTGCCTCATCGATCATTTTTTGATGATTCATTGTAACCCTCCTGATTGATCAACTATTTTATTTCTATCATAAATAACGCAGCCTGCATAAACAAGGCTGCCCCCTATCTTTAGAAAGATAGGAGGCAGTTGTAATACCAGATTATTTTACTCATTTGAGGGTATTCTGAGCACATTGCAACTGAAACTAAAAAACAGACAGAACCCAACTGGATTCTGCCTTCTATTAATCTACTGCTTATTAACCTTCCTGCTGCAGCTTCCTTTCCAAAAATTCCTCTTTAATAGCAGATAGCGTCTGATGATCTGTTAGCAGCTCAAGACCGGTCAGTGCCAAGGCTTTTGCTCCTTTAATCAAGGCTTCATCTCCTTGCGGGGAGGCTGCCGCTTCCCTGAATGGCACCGTGTGTCCAACGAGGTTATCCGGCCCGATTTTGATGAATGGATGGATGGTCGGCACCACTTGGCTGATATTGCCCGCATCCGTGGAACCAAGTCCCTCCCTGTCGTTCAAATCGACCGTCTCACCTAATTCTTCTATGACCCCTTTGAAAACATGGTCGAAGCTCTTGTTCAAAAGAAGGTTATCGACTTCATTTTGAAAAGCAATGACCTTGAGTTGGGCTCCTGCTGCCAGGGCAGCTCCCTCTGCCACAGCTTTCACTTTTTTGGTTACTTCATCAAGATGGGCTCTTGTTGCTGCACGGATGAAAAATCTGGCTTTGGCATATTCAGGGATGATATTGGGTGCATCTCCTCCATGTGTGATGATTCCGTGGATTCGCACCTCATCCTTCAACTGCTGTCTCAATGCATTGATTCCATTAAACAGCTGGATGACGGCATCAAGGGCATTGACCCCTTCATGCGGAGAAGCAGCAGCGTGGGCTGGGACCCCATGGTATTCAAAATCCAGCGGGTCAACAGCAAGGGAAGTCGATGTCACTCTTGTCGAGTTGGCCGGATGGATCATCATGGCTGCATCTATCCCCTTCAGCAAGCCGTGCTTCACGAAGCTTCCTTTCGCACTTCCGTTCGGCCCTCCTTCTTCCGCAGGTGTTCCGAGAACAACCACCTCACCTCCGGTTGTATCGAGAACCTTACTCAACGCAATGGCTGCCCCTACACTGGTTGTTCCAATAATATTGTGGCCGCAGGCATGGCCGATTCCCGGCAGTGCATCATACTCTGCCAGAAAAGCGATGGCTGGTCCTGCCTTTTCTGATTTCTTTCTTGCCAGGAAGGCTGTTTCATGACCTGCAACAGCTCTTTCTACTGTAAAGCCTTCTTCCTCCAGGATGTCGGAAAGAAGTTTTGAAGCGAAGAATTCTTCATTTCCGATTTCCGGTCTCTGGTGGATGCTGTGGCTCGCGGCAATGTATTTTTCCCTTTGACTATCTACACTCTCGATAATTACACTTTTTAGATTCGTATTAATTTCTGCTACTGAAGACATGGCGATTCCTCCTGTTATAATTTTTTTATAAGTCTATTACTCTCCAATTTCACTTAATGGAACAAATGTAGGGATCGTGCTGCCTTTGTATTCTTTTTCGATAAATTCTTTTACATCGTCCTGTTGATAAAGCTCACCAAGCTTCTGGAGTGTTTCGTTATCCTTATCTTCCGCGCGGACAGCAATGATGTTGATGTATGGTGTCGCTGTTTCGCTTTCATGGAAGATGGAGTCTTCCGTCGGATTGAATCCAGCATCTACTGCAATTCCGTTGTTGATGATCGATGCGGCTACATCCGGAAGCACTCTTGGCGTCTGGCCCGCTACTACAGGGACGATTTCTAGATTTTTAGGGTTGTCGACGATTTTCTCTACTGCACCGTTTCCGTCAAAGTCTTCTGGAAGTGTGATCAATCCGGCTTCCTGAAGCAGCAGCAAGGCTCTTCCCATGTTTGTTGCTTCGTTAGGCACGGCAATCTTGCCGCCTTCCGGGATTTCATCTGCTGACTTGTATTTATCAGAGTAGATTCCCATCGGAGCGATGACAGTAGTGGCAATCGGAACTAAATCCAAGTCATGTTCTTTTTTGAAAGCATTGAAATACGAGATGGTCTGGAACGCGTTGGCATCAAGTTCTCCCTCTGCAAGCGCGATGTTTGGCTGAACATAGTCAGAGAAACGGACGATTTCGACTTCGATACCTTCCTTTTCTGCTTTCTCTGAAACAAAGTCCCAAATGCGGTTATCGGATCCGCTGACACCGATTTTCACTTTCTTTGTCTCTTCCCCGCTTGTTGAACTTGAGCAGGCCGCTCCGGCCACTGCCACTGCTGAAATAAGTAACGCCAATAGTAATTTCTTCATGAATGATTCCTCCTGTTATCTTCTTCTGATTTTTTTGGATGTGATGTTTCCGAACGTTTGCAGTCCTTGAACCATGATGACCAATATGCCGACGGTGATCAGCATGACGGCTGTATCAAAACGCTGGTAGCCGTAGGTGATGGCAAGGTCTCCAAGTCCTCCCCCGCCGACTGCGCCTGCCATGGCAGATGCGCCGACCAGCCCGACAGTTGCAATAGTAAAAGCCAGAACCAATGAACTTAAAGCTTCCGGTATCAAAAATTTAATGATGATCTGCCAAGGTGTGGCTCCCATCGATTCTGCTGCTTCAATGACGCCTGGTTCGACCTCCAGCAGCGAATTTTCTATCAATCTTGCAATATAAGGTCCCGCATAGAAAACCAATGGAACAACCGCTGCAGCTGTACCTATGGATGTACCGACAATCAGCCTAGTCACCGGGATGATGGCGACCATGAGTATGATGAATGGAATCGACCTGAATACGTTGATGATTCCATTCAACACATTGAACACCGGCAGATTTTCCAGCAGATGCCCTTTTCTGGTCACAACCAGCAGGATCCCCAGAGGCAAACCGAGAAGAGCGGAGAATAACAGCGAAAAGGCGACCATTTGTACCGTTTCAATGAGTGCATCAATAATCTGTTCCTGATCAACTAGCATTGGCTTCGACCTCCTTGATTGCGACTTTTTCCTGGTTGATGTACATCAGCGCCCGGTTGATTTCACTCTCACTGCCGATAAATTCAACAATCAGGTTTCCGAAAGGCACTCCTTGCAGCTCTGTGATATTGCCGAATAATACATTCGTATCGATATCAAACTTTTTGGCGATTTTTGATAGAAGCGGCTGTCCTGCAGATTCACCGACAAAATTGATTCTGAAAACCTTTTGTGCCCCTTCATTTTCCCTGACGATGTCCTTGATTGATTCCGGTAAGTTATCATTCATCACCGTGCTGACAAAGTTTCGTGCTGTAGTCGTCCTGGGTGCGGAAAAAACACTGAATACCGAACCTTCCTCAATGATTTTTCCCGCTTCAATTACTGCCACCCTGTCACAAATCTCACGAATGACTGTCATTTCATGGGTGATAATCAGCACGGTGATTTTATATTCTTTGTTCACCTTTCTCAGCAGCTCCAAAATCGAGTTGGTTGTCTGGGGATCCAGTGCCGATGTCGCTTCATCACAAAGCAATATGGATGGCCTGGTCGCAAGTGCCCGTGCAATGCCGACTCTCTGCTTCTGCCCGCCGGATAACTGGTCTGGATAGTAGTCCGCTTTATCTTCAAGCCCGACAAACTCGAGGAGCTCCGTAACTCGTTCCTTTATAGCTTCTTTTGACACTTTGGCCAGCTTTAGCGGCATAGCGACATTTGCAAACACCGTTTTGGAATTTAAAAGATTGAAATGTTGAAAGATCATGCCGATGTTCCTTTTTACTGCCCTGATTTCTTTAGGAGAGAGCTTTGTTAGGTCCTTGCCATCCACAATCACACTTCCTGAAGTCGGTCTCTCCAGCAAGTTAACGCATCGGATCAATGAACTTTTTCCTGCCCCGCTGAACCCGATCACCCCGAATATTTCTCCTTCGTTTATTTTTAATTCAATGCCGTCCAATGCCCGGACAGGCGCATCTCCACTTTCATACGTCTTAGTCAGTCCTTTGAATTCAATCATGTTGCGGCTCCTTTCCATTGATGAATTTTTCAAAATAAAAAGCCTCTTCCGGAGGGAGGAAGAGGTTTCAGCCCGCAGGCAAAAAGGACTCTTCTTATCTCCCAAGCTGTTGCTTGCTGGATTTGGCACAGTTCCCCATATAGGAGTCCGCTGCCGAAGCTTCATAGGGCCAGTCCCTCTGCCTCTCTCGATAAGAATCATGATTATTTTTATGGAATTACTCTGTTTTATAAGTGTAAACTAGCTCTTTTCCCTCCTTGGCGCTTATTGTTAGTCAAAATGAAGATTGCTGACAAAATAAAAAACCCTCTTCTTGAAAGCGAAGAGGGCATGATTATGTAATCCGTCCTCTTCTCATCTCTCAAGCGTTGCTTGCTGGATTTGGCACGGTACTACTAAGTAGTCCGCTGCCGAGGCTTCACAGGGCCAGTCCCTCTGCCTCTCTTGATAAGAAGTATGGAAATTTATTCTGTTGTTTAACTTGATTTACACTTTACAACGGCAAATCTTAAGTGTCAATACATTTTCTGAAATTTTCAAATAAAAACTTTTTGTATGCGTTTTCTTTTGGATGGGCTGTTTTAAGCAAAGAGGGGTGGTTGAGAAGTAATGGATTTCCGCTCCAGGCGCCCGACTCCAATCTGCTTAAGGAAAAAGAATCACTTAAAATCAGGTTGAAAAAAGATGATTCTGTTAATACTTTTTTTGGTTGATTATACTTCTCTATACTAAGCTTGGCAGGACCAAAGATAACTTATCAAGAATATTTATTATCTATACTCTTTTCGATGAAGAAGCTGCCTATTCAGGAAATGATCTATTAACAAAACCATTGACCAGGGGGTGCACCCCATAGTTTATGATAAAGATATCGGGGGGACGTTATGTACAAGATCAGTGAGTTTGCGGAAATCACAGGGCTCAGCAAGGAAACTCTCCGTTATTATGCCGAGATCAAACTGCTGGAGCCTGCTTACATCGATCCTCGCAATCATTACCGCTATTATGATGACGGATCTTTTTTTCTGGCTGTCCTGCTTGTCAAACTAAGGAGCTTCGGGCTGACTATCCAGGAAATGCAGGGAGTGATGAATGATGAGTCTTTCTTCAACCTGGAGACCCTGTTGCTGAAAAAAAGAAAACTTATTGTAAAACAAATGGAAGAATTACAGGAAAAGATTGTTGAAATTGATGCATTTATACAATCGGGAAGGGAGGAACACAAATGATTCAATGGAGAGAGGAAACGATCATTTCTGCCAATATTGAAAAAGTATGGAACCTGTTTCGGGAGGAGAACATGCCCCGGATTATGCCTAAGGTAATCGAAAATAAGCCTGTCCACATTACTGAAGAAGTCATTGGCTCCATGTATCAACAGAAATATCAAGAAGGAAAGAGAGTTGAAACCTATATTGTTGAAACGCTTGGCTATGAAGATACAGAAACAAGAAAGTTCAAACGCCTTGAATTCGTTCTTGCTAAAGCTTTTGAGGTGAATCTCTCATTCACTTTGGAGAAATTAGCTGAAACACAAACACGGTTTATTTATGAAGGACATAACAAAGGCAGGAATTTTGTCGGCCGCGCCATGCTGAAGCTTGGAGGAGACAAAAACAATCATAAAGTCGTCCAGGATTTTATGGAATTAGTAGAAAAAGAAGCTTCGAAATAAATGAGGTTGCCGAATGATTCTCCGCGTCATTCGACAACCTCTACTTTTGTAAAAATATTCATTGCCTTGTATAAGCACCGCTTATTTTTCAGCCCTCTGTCATTCTTCTTCAGCATCACTGTTCAATTGAGACAGCGGGACACTGTACAGCTTATCATCGCCTTCTGCAGGATTGCCTCTGCCATCCGTATTATTGCTGACAAAATAAAGGGTATCCCCTTCAATATACACATCTCTTACTCTTCCAAATCCAGAAAGGACATCTTCCACTTCTCCTGAATCCAAGGAAAGCCTCTTCACTCCTTCTCCCCTGAGAGCCGCAAAATACAGTTGATTCTCATTGATAGCTGCTCCAGATGGGGCCCAAGTGTCGCTTCCGGAATGGATGACCGGCGGCTGCATGCCTTCCTGTTCTTCATCACCAGTTATGACAGGCCAGCCATAGTTTGCACCCGCTTTAATCAGGTTGATCTCATCCATTGCTGAAGGTCCGTGTTCTGTACTGTAAAGCTCACCACTTTCAGACCATGCCATGCCTTGAGGGTTTCGATGGCCGTAACTGAACATGTAAGAATCCTCAAACGGATTATCTTCAGGAACGGAACCGTCCAAATTCATTCGAAGGATTTTTCCTCCCAGTGAGTTCTCGTCCTGGGCAATATCCTCTTCAGTAGCGTCTCCTGTTGTAATATACAGCTTATTGTCCGGACCGATTTCAAGCCGGCCGCCATGGTGGTACTGGCCGCTTGGAATGTCATCGAGCAGTGTCTGACCTTCTTCCCATACCTCCCCTTCAAGGTTTAACACTACTATCCTATTGTGCGGGCTGCTGCTGTTTTGGTATGTATAATAACCAAAAGCAGAAGGGTTGTCCGGGAAATCAGGGTGAAGGACAAATCCGAGAAAGCCTGCCTCCGATACCTCTGCGAGAGGCTCTTTCAAGCTTACCTCCATCCTGGTCGCTTCACCGTCCTCCAACTTGATGACTCCTCCTGTCCGTTCGTTGATATAAATTACATTTCCAGCTTTATTGATTGACCAGGGAACCTCCAGGTTTTCCGCAAGTACTTCCACATCCACATTTTTAGTTGCAGTTGTTTCCTGTGTCTCAGGCGCCTCAGGAGATTCTGAGGGAGTGTTGGAACAGGAGGCCAGCAGCAGAAAGCAGAAAGTACCAGCAAGCTTCATTTGTTTTTCATTGTGCATCTCCTTTCAAATCAGGTTCATTACTTAGAGGACAAAAATTTATGTCCAATAAAAGTGACCGAATCGCCGATAAACCTTATAAAAAACACCCCTGAATTTTTATTCAGAGGTGTATGCATCTATCCATTATGTACCCGTAAAAACGAGTTTAATCCATTACTGCCGATTTATCTTCCAGAGCATCGTATATTGCCCTTGCCACACCATCGTTTTCATTGCTGACGGTTTTATACTTGCAGAAATCAAGTATTTCAATTGCCGCATTCTCCATGGCTACCGGCCTTCCGACAACTTTCATCATGGAAAGATCATTCAGGTTATCGCCAACCGCCAGTGCGTCTTCGGGATTAAGCCCTTTTTCTTTGATCAAATCAAGCAAGGCGATGCCTTTCTGTGCATCTTCACTTGTCACTTCCAGGTTTTCACGTCCCGATGCGCTGATGGCCAGTCCGCCTGCATCGCTGAGAAGTCCCTTAGCTTTTGCAAGAAGGTCATCATCAAAGGAGAATACCAGAAACTTATAAACAACATTTCCATTCTCAAAAGCTTCACTATAATCATCGACCACTTTAATATGTCCTTTTTCAAAGCGTTCCTGCGCTGAATCCCTGATCGCCTGTTCAGAAGTTTCAGGGTTGGCCGTTTTGAAAATATCGATGATTGACTGGATGCCTTTTTCATAATCTGCTGTATAAACACCTTTGTCTGTATAGAGTTCATAATAAATGCCCAGATCCTTCAGGATACGCATCACTTCCAAAGCCTTCTCCTTCTCTATAGCATTCGTTTTCATTACTTGTCCTTCTTCATTCCGGACTTCTGCTCCGTTGACACAGATGATTGGACAGGTAATACCTGCTTCCTTCAGGACATACCTTGCTTCTTCATATGATCTTCCAGTCGCCACTACCACTTCAATACCTTTTTCCTGTGCTTCCAGAATGGCTCTTCGGTTCTCTTCACTCACTTCCTGTTTTCCGTTCAGAAGTGTGCCATCCATATCGCTTGCGATCATTGTAATCATTCATATTACCTTCTTTCTTAAGGGGATTTATTTCTTTGGTGAATGAGACATGCTGTTCCTGCCTTAAGGCATTTTAACATCTAAATACTAATTTATTGTAAAGAAAGACTCTGAGTTATTCTGCCCTATCTGGTAAAGGTTATAAGAAAGTTGTTAACAAAGCCTGTTCAAAAGCATCATCACACTATCAGAAAATAAACAAAAAAAGAAGCTCACCTAAAAGGCAGCCCCTATGCCGTCAGCAGACCGCGTCTGCTTAATTCCTGTTCTACCATTTCTATAAATTCGTAAACAACTTCCTCTTCCACTGACCGTTGATAGATTTCCACCACTTGTTCATCCGTTAGGTCAAAAAGAGATACCATACCGCTCACCTACTGTTTTTAAACTGACATGCTTGCCTGTTTACCCCTTCTAATTTACATCTAAACCTTTTTCCCTATATTTTTTTAGTTGTGAGGCTGTTTTTCGTAAATACTGCTGCTTTAAAGAGTAGTTGTTCTTAAAAAATGGTCACACTAGTACTAAGATACTTCCTCTGAAACGGCTGTAAATAAAAGGCTGTTTTGCAAAAATTGTGTTTGTTTAATAGTAACGGATTTCCACTCAGGGTGCGCGAACTCCTCGGCTTCCCCCTGTATAAAAAGTGGAAGCGCCTTGGTCAACCCCGAGGGGCTCGCTGGAACTAGATTTGGGGTTGCGTTCCGGTGGTACGTAACCTTGGTCTCACCTGTCATCAAAAGTGGAAGCACCTTGTTCAGCCCCGACAGGCAAATGTTCTCAAGAGAAAAAAAGGCGTTCTTCCTTTTATTCTCTTGAGGTTATTTGACCCCGAGGGGCTAGGTGCTGGAACTAGACGCCCGCTGCTCCCGCAGGAGTTTGCGCCCTTCAGCTCCAATACTTCTAGGTTAAAGGGGGAGGAGGGTAGAAAAGTATTAAAAAACAACAATCTCTTAGAAAAGAGCCTAATTAAAAGGGTTTTCTTCACATTTCCCCCGCCAATTCTTATGGAAATTTCAGGAGAAGAAGCACAACGTAGGTCTCTGTCGAAAACGTCTGATTTGCTGTAATATTTTGAATATAGTTTCTTTTGTTTCTAGGGGTAAAGAAAGGGGAAAAGGAGGGGAGGATAGCTCACTTGGCAGCTTGGTATTTCAAGGAAGGTCTGGACAACTGAATAAATATAAACTATCATGTATTTTATTACGTTTTTGAGGTGAAGTCGCTATGGACAATGGACAATCTAATGCAAAAGTAAAGGCGAGCACAGGAAATGTACTTCTATTTCTGCTTCCGTCTCTTTTGGGAATATTCTTATTTATGACTCCCATTCCACAGGAAGAGGGTTTGACCATACCTATAGCTCTGTTATCAGATTACCTACAGAGTTATATAGGAGAATTCATTCCTGCCATTATGACAGGTTTGATCATTGTAACAGTTCTTGGCTCTTTTATTGCCAAGATATTTAAACCAGCTTTTATAATAAATAATGCCTTTTTAAATAATCTATTTGCAGTAAACCTTCTTTGGTTAATCATCCGGCTATTCGGCGGGATTTTCGCGGTAATGACCTTGTTTAAAATCGGGCCGGAAATGGTGTGGGGTTCTGCAACAGGCGGCACACTGCTCAGTGTAGATGGATTACTGACCATCCTTTTTTCTGTATTCCTTTTTGCAGGCCTGTTCCTGCCGCTTCTGCTTAATTTCGGTTTACTGGAATTGCTTGGTGCCCTGCTGACCAAAGTGATGAGACCGCTGTTTGGACTGCCTGGAAGATCATCTATCGACGCTCTTGCATCCTGGCTTGGAGATGGAACGATCGGTGTTCTTTTAACGAACAAACAATACGAAGAAGGATACTATACAAAAAAGAAGCTGCCATCATCGGGACGACGTTCTCGGTAGTTTCCATCACCTTCAGTCTCGTCGTAATAGCTGAAGTCGGTCTGGGCAATTATTTCCTTCCATTCTATGGAGCTGTTGTTCTATCTGGAATAGTCGCCGCGCTGATTATGCCGCGCATTCCGCCTCTTTCCCGGAAGCCGAACACGTATTACAACGGGCAGGAAGGCCAGGATACTATGGATGTTATCCCGGAAGGATATTCTCGATTAGGATACGGATTTCAGGAGGCGTTGGTCCAAGCCCGTAAAAATAATAATATCGGAACCTTCTTTAAGGATGGTTTTAAAAATGTATTGGACATGTGGCTCGGAGTCGCACCGATTGTCATGGCAATCGGTACAACTGCTCTGATCATCGCGGAGAATACTCAGGTATTCAGCTGGATCGGCATGCCTTTCATCCCGATTCTTGAACTCTTGCAGGTACCGGAAGCAGCTGCGGCGTCAGAAAGTATTCTCGTCGGATTTGCTGATATGTTCCTTCCCGCTCTGTTTGCTGAAGGAATACAAAGTGAGTTGACACGCTTTGTCATTGCCAGCGTTTCCGTGACCCAGCTGATTTATTTATCAGAAGTCGGCGGATTGCTGCTTGGCTCGAAAATACCGGTAGGCTTTAAAGACCTTGCTATCATTTTTCTTGAAAGAACCATTATTACATTGCCGATCATTGTCCTTATAGGACATATTGTATTCTAAATATTTTAAGGAACCCGTAAGTCTTAATTGGCTTGCGGGTTTTTATTTTGCGGATTATTGTGCTGCAAAGATTGTGCTGTTTTAAAAGTAATGGATTTCCACTTCAGGCGTGCGACTCCGCGGGGCGGGCGTTGAGCCTCCTCGGCTTCGCCTGCGGGGTCTCACCTGTCCCGCTAGTCCCGCAGGAGGTCGCACTCCTTCCGCTCCAATCCTTCTACGTAAAAGGGAGAGGAAAATAAAATAGCATTCAAAAGCAACAATCCTTTAGAAAAGAACCTTTCACAAAAATTTGCTGTTTTTTCGAATTACTTACCTTATCTTCTTGGCTTCCTGACTTAGGGGTACGTTTTACGGCTAATCTTACCATTATCTTTTTGACTTCCTGACTTATTGGTACGTTTTACGACTAATCATGCCATTATCTTTTTGGCTTCCTAACTTAGTGGTACGTTTTACGGCTAATCTTACCATTATCTTTTTGACTTCCTGACTTATTGGTACGTTTTACGACTAATCATGCCATTATCTTTTTGGCTTCCTGACTTATTGGTACGTTTCACGCCTAATCATGCCATTATATTTTTGGCTCCTTGACTTGTTGGTACGTTTCCCGACTAATCTTACCATTATCTTCTTGGCTTCCTGACTTAGTGGTACGTTTTACGACTAATCTTACCATTATCTTTTTAGCTTCCTGACTTATTGGTACGTTTTACGGCTAATCTTACCATTATCTTTTGGCTTCCTGACTTAGTGGTACGTTTTCGCCTAATCATGCCATTATCTTTTGGCTCCTTGACTTGTTGGTAAGTTTCCCGACTAATCTTACCATTATCTTCTTAGCTTCCTGACTTAGTGGTACGTTTTTCGACTAATCTTACCATTATCTTTTTGACTTCATGACTTATTGGTACGTTTTACGGCTAATCTTACCATTATCTTTTTAGCTTCCTGACTTAGTGGTACGTTTCACCCCTATTCATACCATTATCCTCTTGGCTTTCTGACTTGTTGATACGTTCCACGCCACTCTAACCCCATCTCACCATAGAAAAAAGCGGGTGCACCAGGCACCCGCTCTTACCTTTACTTCTTCAATTTTTCCAGCATATCTTCTGTCATACGAGCAAGGTCGTATTCTGCCTTGAAGCCCCATTCTTCTGACGCTGCTGAAGCATCGATGGAGTTTGGCCAGCTTTCAGCGATTCCTTGTCTGACTGGATCTACATCGTAGTCCAGCTTGAAGTCTGGGATATGTTTGCGGATTTCCTCCGCCACCATTTCCGGTTCAATGCTCATAGCCGTTACGTTGAATGAATTCCTGTGCTGCAGCTTGGCAGGGTCGGCTTCCATCAAATCAATGATTGCATTCAACGCGTCAGGCATATACATCATGTCCATATACGTCTCTTTGTCGATATAAGATGTGTAGGAGCCATTTTCAATCGCTTTGTAATAAATATCTACCGCGTAATCGGTTGTTCCTCCGCCTGGTGGTGTTGTATAGGAAATCAATCCAGGGAATCGCAGGCCGCGTGTATCCACTCCGAATTTATTGTAGTAGTAGTCACAAAGCAGTTCACCGGATACTTTGTTGACACCGTACATAGTGGTGGGGCGCTGGATGGTATCCTGCGGTGTGTTGTATTTTGGTGTGGATGGACCGAATGCACCAATGGAACTTGGTGTAAAGAATTTGCAATTCAGCTCCCTTGCCGTTTCAAGGGCATTGACCAGTCCGCCCATATTTAAATTCCATGCAAGCAGTGGCTTTGCTTCTGCCGTTGCTGACAGAAGTGCCGCCAAGTGGATGATGGTATCCACTTCATGCCTTTTAGCGATGTCGAGCATCTTTTCATAATCCGTCACATCCAGGATTTCAAACGGTCCTCCCGTTACGACCTCACTGTTAATGGTTCGGATATCTGTCGCGATGACATTGTCTTTTCCATAAATTCCACGCATTTTGATGACAAGCTCTGAACCGATTTGGCCAAGAGCTCCCGTTACTAGGATCTTTTTCATCTTTACAACCTCCCTATTTCTGCCCGTCCTGCTGTCTCTCTATTTACGGAGCGAAGTTTTAACTCCGTCCGAATCTTTGTTTAGATCAATTCCATTTCTTTACCGACTTTTTCATAGATCTCAAGAGCCTTATCCAGCATCTCTTTTGTATGTGCGGCTGTCGGCATGTTTCTTACACGGCCTGTTCCGCGGGGAACTGTCGGGAAGACGATGGATTTCGCATAAACGCCTTCTTCGTTCAGACGCTTACTGAACTGCTGAGTCGTCTTTTCGTCACCAATGATACATGGTGTGATTGGTGTCTCACTATGACCGATATCAAAGCCAAGCTTGCTCAGGCCTTCTTTCAGATACTTGCTGTTTTCCCACATTTTATCTTGAAGTTCTGTGCTGTTCATGATTAATTCAAGCGCTTTTGTTGTAGCTCTGACATCAGCCGGTGTCACGGCTGTGGAGAACAAGAACGGTCTTGAAGCCACTTTCAACCAGTCAATCAGATTCTGCTTACCGGCTACATATCCGCCGATGACTCCGATTGCTTTAGAAAGAGTACCAATTTGGAAGTCCACGCGGCTGGACAATCCGAAGTGCTTAACCGTACCGGATCCTTTGCCGAGTACACCTGAACCATGGGCATCATCCACATATGTCATGATATCGAATTCTTCAGCGATTTCGACGATTTCCGGAAGCTTTGCGATATCGCCATCCATGGAAAATACTCCGTCTGTGATGACCATGACTTTACCATATTGGCCGGATTCTACTGCTTCTTTCGCTTTTGCCCGCAAGTCTTCCATATCTGAGTGGTTAAAGCGGATGACTTTTGCACGTGAAAGGCGGCAGCCGTCAATGATGGAAGCGTGGTTCAATTCGTCGGAAAGAATAGCATCATTTTTGTTCATGACGGCCGAGATAGCTGCCATGTTGCAGTTGAAACCGGATTGATAGGCGATGGCTGCTTCTGTTCCTTTGAACTCGGCGATCTTTTCTTCCAGTTCAAGGTGGATATCAAGGGTTCCGTTAATCGTACGGACTGCACCTGCACCGACGCCGTATTTCTCAACCGCTTCGATTGCTTCCTTTTTCAGCCTCTCATCTGTAGCCAGACCGAGGTAGTTGTTGGAAGAAAGGTTAATCAGATCTCTTCCGCCAATCTTGATGACCGGCCCGTTGGCACTTTCCACTGGGTCTATCTCGTTGTATAGTCCCCGGTCTCTCAGGTCATTAAGGTTTTCTTGCAAAAACTGGTCTAATTTTCTACTAGTCATATAATGTAATCCCTCCATGTATAATAGTGAGAATTTGTAAACGCTTCACAAACAATTGTGCGCGTCAAACGCACACTTTTCAGGTCACCAAATGCTATTGATGCTAATTATTCATTCCTAATTATTTTAACATGTTTACGTGTGACGGACAAAGTTATTGTGCTGGCAACCCTTCCACAACTTTAGTAGAGTAGGCGTGGTTATTGAAGAAGATTGTAATGATCAGGATCAGAAAAATGATACTGACGAAAATCAGGGCGAACTTGCGGGAGTTGTTCGCCCTCTGGATCTCCTCATATTTGATAGGGCGGATACCCGACAAGTTAAAGACCACTACCGCAGAGAGAAGAATACTGTTGATGTTCACGGAAAGCAGCAGCAGAGAAGGCAGGACATGCTCCCATAAAGCGGCTCCTATAGTGACGCCAAGAACGATTGTCGGCGGAAGCAAGGCGACCGCAACCATGACACCGACCAGGGAGCTCGGCGATCCCCTCAGGATTGCCAGTGCTCCTGCAGCGCCTGAAGCGAGGGCCAAAATCCCATCCATATAATCAACCTGCATCCGTGAGACAAACTCTTCACTCTCAACCGGGACTGGCAGCACGAGACCTGACAAAACCGCTATGAGTAATGAGATCCCGATGCCCGCGAACACGGTAAGCGACGACTGCCTGACGAGTTTATAATCACCAAGGATCGATCCGAAAGCCAAGGCAATCACCGGTCCGAGCAGCGGTGCGATCACCATTCCGCCAATGACTATGGCCGAGCTGTTTTTTATGATTCCTATCGTCACTACGATGGAGGAAAGCACGACAAACAATAAATAATTCATATGAACATTGCTCATGGATTCAATTTTCACATACAACTCATGCCTGCTGGCCCTTTGGATTGAATTTCGCTTTTCCTCTTTTTCCTTATTCTCTTCTTCTATTTCCACTTCCGTTTTCCGCCTGATATGGCTTTGCACCGGAAATAATGTCGCTTCAAAACCTTCGACTACATTGATGATGCTTTCGAGGTAGTTGAGGATCTCTTCCGAAGCCGTCGTTTTCACAATCATTCTCACAAGCAGCTTTTCTTCTGAATGCTTCCGAACCACATAAGAAGTAGATTCAAACTTCCTAAGCTTCTCATCTACTTTTTCAAAATGCTTCTTCGGAATATAGGCTTCAATTAACTGTAATGACATGTATTCACCCTCATTCGGCAGAACTTTCCTTCCCAACTAGTATTGCTTTATACCGGAAAGATTACTCGGTCGAAGAAGCCGCATTTGCCTGTTCATGTTTATTGCAGCAGATGTGTGTTATACTGAAGACAAAAGGAGGCGGTAAGCATGACCACGAATAAAGCCTTGATGGAGCATGGGGAGTTTACCCCGGAACGAATCGCGTTTTACAGAGATATCGCTTTTGTGGAAGCTGTGGATCCACAGAATGAACTTCATTACCTGTTTTTCTATAAAGAACAATTCCTGACTTGCAAGAAAGCCTTGAAGCTTAAACGGAGCTCGTTTATCGAACAGGCCTTCAAAGATGGAATTGTTTTTTATGCCCACACCCTCTCGCCGATCAACTGATAGAGCAGAATTCACCGCTCAAAATCATGAGCTTCAATGACCTTCATAAAAAGCTGCAAGCCAGCAGGACTATTCAGGAGACAGCCTATATTTTCAGGGCACTGGATTCGTTCCTCGCACCCGAAAAGCTTTTCCGCCTGATCCGGAACCACTATTATCAGTACCGCCGAAATGGACAATTTCTCCACGCTTATAAGATTCTCAGGATACTGGCCGAAGCCGCACCCCAACACTCCTGGGTCCGCCAGACATCCGCCGAACTGCACTTCCAGCCTTATGAAAAAACCTATAAACAGCACCCTCTCAAACTTCTCGAAAAAGACCCGCTCTATGCCGCTTCCCAACTTTGGCGGAACAGGCATGAACAGGAAAATAATGAAGCCCTTCAACAGCATCTGCTTCAGCAGAAACAAAGGCTGACCATCACCGCTTTGATGGTTGAAAGTGTGCTTCAGAACCCTTGCCATGATACTCTCCAACCGTTGACCTTATGGATACGCACCCACTTTGATAAACAAGATGAAAAAGATCTTCTGTTCGCACTTTCAAAAGAAATTCCGGAAAACAGAGAAATTTTACAGCTTCTGCTACATGAACTGATAGAGTCCGGAGAGTATGAAAAAGCACTGAAACTGCTTAGCGATGCTCCTGCTAGCGCCGGCGAGATGGATGTGAATATGCTCTCCCGGATCTTCGAAGGGGTGAATTGGCAGCAAACAACCATCCCGATTGAAAAACTGAACACCATGATCATTTCCGTCCTTCAAGGACATCCGAGCAAGTTGGAGAAAATTATGAAATCCTGTGTGCAGTCACTTCTTGAAGGACACGATTTGCCCTTTGTAGCAGAGTGGATTTCGCCTCTGCAAACTCAAAACATTTCACTGCCTGTAGCGGAAAAAATCAAAAAAATGAACGCTCTGCTGGATGATCCGGAGCAGCAGTCGCAGCTGGGAGAGTATTACTACCAATTCAATATTCTCGACCGAGCCATCGACTGTTTCAGCTGGGATATGGAACTCCGCCCGAATGATCCAGCCCCCGTCAAATGGCTTTCCCGCCTGTATCAAGAAAAGGGGATGGCCAATGAAGCGAAGGCTTACCAGCAGGTGCTGATGGAGATGCAGAAACGCGCATAATGAAACCCGGCTGTCCTTTAAAGGGCAGCCGGGTTTTTATATAAGGTATTCTTGATTTTCATTTAATAGATGAGGTGTACCAACCATATTTTAGCAAGGAGGTTCTCCTAGGAGGACAAGATAGAGTTATCTTCAATCCACCCCACTATATCGTCAAACGGAATTGAAGGGTTTTTCTTTTCTACCATCAAAACAGTGAAGTCTTCTGCTTCTTGGGGTGATACCATAAGTTTATATCCGTTTTGACGAAGAAACATATAAAGACTTGCAAAGGCTGTTCGCTTATAGAAGATGTGGAAACTTTATCCCCTTTTGTTCCAAAGGAGAATAGACATTGATTTGGTGAGTATTCAAAAAAAACACTTGATGTTCAGTAAGGTATTTTGTCATTCATATTACCTGTTTACGAGGCCTTTGAACGTATCATCGTACTCTGTCATCATATCATTCATCTGCTCTAAGAAGTCCGCATCGACACCTTTAGGAAGTTTCAACTGCGCTTTCTTTTTTATGTTCACTGAACCATTTTGCAATTCGAAATTCACTTCATCTCCATGCTGTATTCCTAAATGATCCAAAACTTCTTTTGGAAATGTGACTCCTAAACTATTTCCAATTTTAGTTACTTTGCGTTCCACTCTCTTCTCCACCACCGTTTTAGTCATGTAAATCACTCGGTTAATATGTTATAACCGTTAGTACAATTATAACTCTTGTTGTACTTGGTAAACATCAAATTTCCTCTTGTGGTTACATGGATTCCTGAAACAGAGGCGCCTAAATCCCATCAACCACTCAAACAGAACTCGCTCTGTCCTCCACACGTTTTCGCAACACCGCTTCATCCATTCTTCTTAAAGCCAGAGTCAGCCTTTCTCTCGGACAGGCAATATTCATCCTTACGAATTTACTGCCGCTTGGACCAAATTTATAACCTTCATCAAACTTAATTTTGGCTTCCACCAGAAAAAATCCGAACAGTTCTTCATGCTCCATTCCCAATTCCGAGCAATCAAGCCAAATGAGATGCGTCGCTTCAGGTATGACCGGCTTTACCGAAGGAATATTTTCCTTTAAGTAATTCACCGTGTATCGCAGATTTTCTTCCAGATACATCAGCAGGTCATTGAGCCATGGTTCTCCTTGTTCGTAAGCCGCAATGGTTCCTTCCACTCCAAAGGCATTCGGCCTGGACAACCCAAAACTCAGCAGCTTTGCTTCGTACGTTTCTCTCAGTTCTTTGTTAGGGATCATTAAAATAGACGTCTGCAATCCGGCAATGTTGAAGGTTTTGCTCGGGGCAGCACAAAGGATGCTTCGCTGCTGGAGTTCTTCATCAATACTGAATATGGGATGATGAGCCGTCCCTTCAAAAACCAAATCACCATGCATTTCATCTGAGATTACCCAGACATCATGCTCAAGGCAAATCTTTGCCACCCGTCCAAGCTCCTGCCTTGTCCACACCCTTCCGACCGGATTATGCGGGCTGCACAAAATCAGCACCTTGGTCTTTGGATCCTTTGCCTTGGACTCCAAATCCTCAAAATCGATTCCATAGATTCCGTCTTTATATGTAAGGGTGTTTTTCATAACCGTACAGCCATGATTCTCAATCGTGCTGTAGAATGGATAGTAAACGGGGTCCTGCACAATGACACCGTCCCCTGGTTCTGTTAAAATTCCGAGCAGGACATTCATTCCCGGAATGATTCCCGGACTGAATGAAATCCACTCTCTATCTATCTTCAATCCATGACGTTTTTTCCACCACATCTGGATGCTATGGAAATAACGCTCGCTGAAGGTGGTATATCCATAGATTCCATGCTTTGCTTTATCCTTCATAGCCTCTGTGATTGCTTCAGACACTTGAAAGTCCATATCAGCAATGCACATCGGGATGATTTCTTCATCTGAGAATGACCACTTTACGGAGTGTGTATTATGGCGCTCCACACAATCGTTCCAATTCATTCTTAAGCCCCCTTTTTTTCTGTAAAAAAATTTTCTCCCACGTTTACTATATCATGAAATGTTAAAAGGATAACCCGCCATCCGGATTATCCCCTGGTCTCTTTATTCTTGATTGGACAGGCGGGCCAGCTCTGCTTGTATCCCGTTTTTCAGCTCTTCGACGACATTGAAATCCATCGCGCTTATATAGTATCCTTCGAGGTCGTCATGCAAGGCTTTGGCTTTTGCCAGATAGGAGGTAGCTTCATTCATCTTTTCTCGATATTTCCTGCTGATGACTTCAATCTCTTCGGCATACTTCTCATCGGTTCCAGCTTCAACTGCCCTTTCATAAACATCCACAATTTCATCACCGGCCCGTTCAGGAAAATACTCATGCGGTGCCGTGCTGTCAAAAATGGCAAAACCGAGCTCACGTACAATCACCATATCAAGGCTGTTCGGATCAAAGCCGCAATGGTAAATTTCAACATCGAGTCCTCTGTCCTCTGCAGCCTGGGCCAGTTTTTTCAGCATCGTCGATTTCCCGGTTCCAGGTCTTCCCTTGATAAAATACCGTTTGGGAAGCTCCTCGGTCAGGTTGCCGATGAAATCACGCGGCCCCTCAGGTGTGGCGGCCCCCAGGAAACGATGCCTTACCTCAGCGTGTTTGTTTAAGTATATGTGGGAAAATAATTTTTCCATCAGTTCAGCTGTCAAAGCATCACAGCTTTCAAAGCTCATATTTTGGATATAGATCTTTTCCCAGTCATCATGGATTTTCAGAGCCTGGGCATACGTGCTGTAAGCAGTCTGGAAGGCAGCGGAAATATCAGAAGTCAGGACCGCAATCTCGTCCCGATGGGTCCTGAGAATACGTGAATCCCATGCGGCACCCAGATTGATATATTCCTCGACAACACCAGGCAAATCAGGCTCGATGACATGAGGAGCCGTCCCATCCACTATTCCCGCCTTTAACGCAGGAATGATCACTCCGTCGATGCTATCGTTATCTGATGAACAATGGAGATACTCAATATCCCAGCCTTCTTTATTCCAATGACTGCCGACTGCCTTCATCAAAGAGGATTTTCCCGTCCCCGGCCCGCCCTTCAAGATGAATAAGCGATCGAGCCCCTGCAGATTTGAGGCGTATAAGCTATGGAAGCCGCGGGCTGTATTTCCTCCCGCATAATAATGGCGAACTTTTCCGCTCATTGTAACCACTCCTTTTCAGATATATAGGAGAACACTCTATATCTTATGCAGGAGATCCGCTTGGGTGAATGCCCAGTGAAAAAAAGTGGAAGCGGCTCTTTAAGCAGCGACAGGAAAATGCTCCTCAGAGAAAAAAGGCGGTCTTTCCTTTTATCTCCGGGGGTTATTTGACCTCGAGGGGCTAAGTCCGTTCCAGTGGGTACGGACCCTCGAGCGCTGGAGCTGGCTGGATTCATAAACGCCTCCTGATCATTTGACCGAAAAATTAGGCTAATTCCTAAATGATTGATGCTTTAGAAAGCGTCTATACGTAGGAGGATTGGAGTGGAAGGTGGACGATCTCCTGCGGGACTAGCGGGACAGGTGAGACCCCGCAGGCGCAGCCGAGGAGGCTCATCCAGCTCCAGCGGCCAGCGACTAGCAGATTTCGGTCTCTCTCCTTGCAATAAGTCATCATCGAATCGCTTAAGCTCTTCGTGATTCCTTTATCTCATCCGAGAGCCCTAAAATCTGTACGTCGCTGAACGGCCGCTTCCGCTTTTACTTCACCGCACGCCCCGCGGAGTCGTCCGCCTGGAGCGGAAATCCATTACTTCTCAAAGTCACAACCTTTGCGAAAACAGCCTATAAGAAAGCGGAAGCGGCTCGTTCCGAACCGGCTTCTGTTCACGACTATTACTTAACTCTCTTTAGGTGTTTCAACCCTTCACGCTTGCTCAACGGCCGTAACTCTTCTTCTTCAATAAAGCCTGCAACCTTTTCAGGAGCAGTTTTCGAATACTCCCTCAGCGCCCATCCGATGGCTTTTTCTATAAAAAATTCTTTGGAAGAAGCATGCTGTTTAATGTAAGAGAACAATTTATCTTCATCAGTCTCTTCCTTATAACTCAGCTGGTAAAGGATGGCCGTCCGGTTGAGCCAGAAGTTATCCGAGGCAATCCACTTTTCCAGAAACACTCCCCCTTCCACCGGAAATTTCTTGATTACGAAACCGGCAATCCGCGCTGCAATCGTGTCGATTGTATCCCACCATGATTTCGTGACAATGAGCTCCTCGATTAACGAAAGGTGTTCCGGCTGGAGCCTGTTTCGATTTTTATCCAGCAGAGCCAGGGCAAGATATTGAAATTCCCGCTCCGGCTGTTTCCATAGTGTCCGAGCGATTTCAGGCAGTTCTTCCAATGAAGGCGCACCATTTTCTTTAAGAAACTCTCTCAACACTATTTTGCGCTCCGGAGTCCTGATTCCCAGGAATTCGAATTGATTTCTCATATATGCCTTCATGGGTTCGGCATTATCTTTATTTGCATGTCCTTTAAAATATGTAATCAGCTTTTGTGAATAATTCACTTGTCAGCCTCCTCCTGTTTAGATGTGCATTGGAAACATATAATCGTTTTTGAAGCGGGGTCATGGACGCCATTGAAAAAACCATCCAGGCAGTAGACCGGCTTTCCACAGACCTGGCAATTTCCAATATACTCTTTCATCCTTCCAGCTCTCTCAGATAATAGATATAATCTGTCGAATGTCCGGCGTATCCCTGCTGACGCAGCATTGCGCTTATATTTCCCCGGTGATATGTACCGTGATTCACAAGGTGCTGAAGCAGCTCCTCTTCATTATTTGTGAACTCTTCACCTGTTGAAATACTATACCTGACTTCCCTGTTGAAATCATAGCTCTCCGAGATAAATCTCTCTATCTCCTGGTGAAGCGCCTGAAAAGCATTCCGGTAATCTTGCGGTGATGATAAGGATCCCTCTTCGATATGGAAGTTGTTGTTCATCCTGCCATACCACAAGCAGTCCACCTCATACTGATGCTGAAAGGTGTCCTTTATCGACGGAAACACACTGTTGATTTCTGCAGAAAAGGTGTCCGGTACTTCCTTTTCAATATAACGAAGCAATTTATCTGTTGCCCATGCGTGATAGTTGAAAAGCTTGGCTGTTCTTTTCATCTTATTCCTCCAGTAGACTTATTTATTAATTGCTTCTTCATGAAGGGTGTGTTTTCCTTTGGGAATCTGAAAACAGTGATTTTTCCCCCATTAAAAAAAGCTTGGATTCCTTCCTATCCAAGCTTTTTGCCAATCATCCACTCTATAATGCCTTGTTTCTATACAAAATCATTACACTGTATGAAAAAATAGTACTAGAGAATCTAAGGTCCTCAACCTCGATTGAAGCGTCAGCCAAGAACTCATTTACTTTTTTATCCAAACTGTCTTCCGTCCAGCCGGTAATTGTTTTAACTTTCATCATATCCTCCTTGGAAACTCTTTTATTTCGGTTTTTGCTTATATAAGTATATACGTTTATACACCCTGAAAAGTTTCAACATTGCGATATTGAATGCTGTGGAGTCTATCGACCAGTTCCGGCGGGAGGCTCGATGGTTCTTCTAACAACGCGGCAGGTAAGGCTATCGACGGAATTTACCGTTCTATCGACGATGTTGGCATTTCTATCAACCACTTCTTTTGTCAGTCTATCAACCAGTTTGCCACTTCTATCAGCCACTTTCCACTTTCTATCAGCAGTCTCCAATTCAAGGGAGCTATTTAAAAAAGGTTCTATTCTAAAAGATTGTTTTTTGGATGCTATTTTATTCTCCTCCATTTTTTACGTAGAAGGATTGAAGCGGAAGGCGTGCGACCTCCTGCGGGACTAGCGGGACAGGTGAGACCCCGCAGGCAAAGCCGAGGAGGCTCAACGCCCGCCCCGCGGAGTCGCGCGTCTGGAGCGGAAATCCATTACTTTTAAGACAGCCATAATTTTGCGAAAACAGCTTTTTTTAAACAGAAACTAACTTTAGCTTGTCCCCCAGCCACGGCTGGTTTCTGGCTGATTTTTTTCAAAATGTATTGGCGGAGGAGGCAGCGGTAGTTCTTCTATCGACTCATTTTTCAGTTCTCACAACTGGTTGGGAAGAATATCAACAAATTCTCCCCAATACAAAAAAGAAAAACCTGAACCACTACAGGTTTCAGGTTAAGGCCAAACTCGCTACATTTTTGGTGAAGCTGTTTCGGCACTGGCTCCTCTTGCAATTAAGCTGCGCATGAAACGCTGGCATTGCGGGAGTGCAAAGCCGACAACCGAGCCGAGGAAAAAGGCAATGATGATGGTTCCTATGCCGACCGGTCCGCCAAGCAGCCAGCCCAGCACGAATACCGCCACCTCAATTCCATTTCTTACCCACTGAATCTTCCAGCCTGTTTTTTCCACGATCAGCAGCATCAAGCTGTCCCGCGGGCCTGCCCCAAAGTCAGCTGAAACATAAAGTCCGATGCCGTAACCGATAATGATGGTTCCCGCAGCGAATAAGATGCTCTGCACCACAATGGAAGAAGTGTCTGGAATGATAAAATTGAAAAAATCTATAAATATACCAATTAACAGCATGTTCAAGAATGCACCGATTTTAGGAAACGTCTTTGTCGCAAGACCTGTCACAAGCAGGAGGATAAGCCCGGCAATAATGGACCACGTTCCAATCGTCAGACCGAATTTCAGAAACAGTCCATAGTGGAAAACATCCCAAGGCCCGATGCCAAGGTCCTTTCCTTTAATCGTCAAAGTAATTCCGAATGCCAATACTAATAGTCCGATGGTGAAGAACGACCAGCGTAACCCGTATTCTCTGTTCATGTTATCCCATCCTAAATGTTAGTTTGCCACCCGAAATACTTTATCATATATTGATAGTTTAATAAACACCTGTTCTCTTGGAAACGAGTTCAATTACTTCCCCATCAGGCCCTTTGTAAAATATGACATCCCATCCTCTATCTAAACTATACGGACCCTCCTCAGGTTTCAAACCCCAATTCTCCAAGCGGGACATCCAATAGGCAAGGTCCCCGACTTCCCAGGCAAAATGAAGATTAGAAGGACCTGTGGTTTGCTCTCTATTTTCAATCAACTCAATAACAATGGGGCCACGGGTCAGGAAGACGATCTTTTCCTCCCCCATCTTAAGGCAGCTTTCTTCCTTGAATCCAAATATTTTTTCATAGAAGGCCGTGGACCGTTCCAGCCTCTCTACCTCTATCCCGGCATGATGCCACTTCATGAATGGGCTCTTTCTGACAAAATTAAATTTATATCGCCGAATTCATGCCATAGATAGCCTTTCTTCAATGCCTCCCTATATGCTGTAAACAATCTATGGGGAGAGGTGAACGCCGACAGCATTTCAAGATGGGTCGCCTCCGGTTCGTGCAGACCAGTAACCAGACCGTCGACCGCTTTTAATTTGTATTCTTTCTTGATATAAAGATTGGTGATTCCTGTTGCCGTGTGCAGGCGGCCGCTTTCATCTGCTGCTGTTTCCAAAGCCCTGACCACGGTGGTGCCGACAGCAATGACCCGTCCTCCTGCCTCCCTCACAGAGTTGATGAGTTCAGCCGTCTCCTCCGGAATGTGAAAAGCCTCCGGATGCTTATTAGGATCCGGCCAGCGGTCCTTTCCGTAGTAGCTCAATCCGGTATGGAGCGTCAAAAATGCTGTCTTTATCCCTTTCCCTTTTAAATTACGCAGCATCTTCCAAGAAAAAGCCCTGCCCGCAGATGCCATTTCGACAGAACCGGGAACGGAGGCATAGGCAGTCTGATAAGCATCAAGCGGCCAGTCAGAGTCAATATACTCGTAGCGGATCGGTTCGCCATACCTATAAATATAGTCCATCAGCTCAGCACCCTTTACGGAAAAGGAAATAGTGACTAACAGTTTTTCAGCGGCATTGCCGGTGATGACCGCTTTCACTCCTTTTTCCAACTCCAGTTCATATCCAGCTGAAAACAAGCCTCCCCAGATCAGCGCTTCCCACGTCTGCCCGTCCAATTGTCTGGACAACCTGATTTCCACTTCATGTTTACAAGCTTTTGCCTTTAGGACTGCAGGGATGGTACGGCTGTTGTTAAAAATAAGAAGGTCTCCTTTTTCAAGGAAGTCAGGAAGAGAAGAAAAACGCTCATGATACACCCCTTCTCCATCCATGACCATAAGACGGACATCGTCTCTGCCTTTGCCTCGAAGTTCTGCCGGCACCTTAGCATTGAGAGACTGAGGGACTTCAAATGCATTTGAGATTGCTCCCATCAGACCGCCCCCTTACTGGAGTTGAAATTCTGAGCTTGGAACCTTTGCCCGTTCACTCCTGAAGCTTGGTCTGAACCCAGATAAAGAAAGACATCCACTACATCTGAAGGTTCTGCCAACTCATAATCACAATGAGGTACGGCTTTGTCATGCATCTCCGTATCCATCTCCCCCGGATCCACCATGTTCATCCTTACCCCTGTTTCTTCAAGTTCATCTGCCCATGTCTGTGTCATCCCTTCCACTGCAAATTTGCTGATTCCATAAGCTCCCCATTCCGCAAACCCTGTTTTGCCCGCTTCTGAAGTAAGGTTGATGATCGATCCTGTTTTACGTGAAAGCATTCCGGGCAGAACCCGCTTAGTCATCATCAGCGGATTCATCGCATTGACTCTCAGAACTTCTTGAAATTCTTCATTAGGATAATCAAGCAGCAGGCAAGGCCCCCTCCCGAACACGGATGCGTTATTGATCAGGACATCGACCCTTCCATAGGTGCTTTCCGTAATCGAAACAAATCGTTCAACATCCCTTGGGTTGGACGCATCCGCAGCTACTGCGACCACCTCTGCACCCGTCCTTTCAAGTTCCAGCTGTACTTCTTTCAGTTTCTCCTCTCCTCGTGCGCATATCGCAAGCTTAGCTCCCTGCCTGGCAAAAGCAAAAGCCAGTTCTCTCCCTAATCCTTTTGAAGCCCCAGTAATCATGACCACTTTTTCTTTACCCATACTTAATTTCCCCTTTCATTTCTGTTGTTACTTTCATTATATGGAAGGCCATCCTCCAACAAATCGGGTATAAGAGAGAGAAGGCGTTCCCTAATTCGCCCCATCCTTCCCTGCGACTTTTGACTGATTCTGCTTCATATTAGAAGGCTGCCAGAAGTTCCTCATCTGTTAACAAGCAGGTTGTTCTGTTTTAAAAGAAGTAATTCAAAACTTTCATCGTAAAAAACGAACATTAAGGGTGGAAAACCATTTTATATTCGTGTTACAATAGGAACATCAATTTAAATGACGAAAGCAGTGACTGGCGAAGCTGTGGAACCAACCACAAGGGAGCTGCTTTTCTTAAAGCTACTAGCCGTTCGCCTGGGCTGAGGCTGATTTTCCGGACACCTTTTTAGGCAGAAGTATGTCCTTAGAATCAGCCTCTTTTCTTGTTCTGAAATCAACCAATTCAACAATAACCAGGAGGGAATGTAATGACAGTGAAAGAAAAGATAATTCTGGATGGCAGCCGTGTCGCAAGTGCAGTAAAAGAGGAACTAAAGTCAAGAGTGGAAAACCTGAAAGAAAATGGGATAACCCCTTGCCTCGCCACCGTTCTGGTCGGTGATGATCCGTCTTCGGCCACTTACGTCAAGATGAAGGGAAATGCGTGTGAGCGTCTCGGCATCCTTTCAAAAAAATTCACCTTTCTGATGACACCACCACAGAAGAATTATTGGCAGCAATTCAATCACTGAATGAAGATGAGGGTGTTCATGGAATCCTTCTTCAGCATCCTGTTCCCCCACAAATTGATGAGCGAGCTGCCTTTGAAGCAATCGCTATTGAAAAAGACGTCGACGGAGTCACTTCGCTGGGATTCGGACAGACTTCACTTGGCTTCGGCACGTATCCATCCTGCACACCTGCAGCAATCTTGGAAATTATGGATTATTACAAATTGCCGATCGAAGGGAAACACGCTGTCGTCATCGGACGGAGCCCGATTCTAGGAAAACCTGTTTCCATGATGCTACTGAACCGGAACGCAACAGTGACAACCTGCCATTCCTACACAGAGAACCTTGAAGAAATCGTTAAAGGAGCGGATATCGTGGTAGCCGCTGTCGGAAAGCCGAATTTCGTCAAAGGTTCCTGGATCAAAGAAGGGGCCATGGTTCTGGATGCCGGCTACAACAAAGGCAATGTCGGTGATGTCGACTACGAAGAGTGCCTTAAACGAGCTGAAGCCATCACTCCGGTACCAGGCGGTGTCGGCCCGGTAACCATCTCCATGCTGCTGAAGCAAACCGTTGAAGCGGCGGAAAAACTTATCTGAATGATCAGCCCCTGCATTGTGCAGGGGCTTTTTTGTTTCAGAGGCGGCGGCTTTATGCCGGACACCACCGAAAGGCAACAACTCCACCAAGACCGTTCGACAAAAACCGGGGAGTGACTGTCACCAGAAGCATAAATAACCTCATTTTGGAAACTATAGACTTATCAGTAGTTGAGGAGGATTAATATGTCATCAGAGGATAGAAAAAAGGTTATGAATGAACAGCCGGAGCCGTATTGGAGGGAGTCTGTCAGCTTTGACACCTATCCGCCCCTTTCACAGGATACCGAGGTGGAGATTGCCATTGTCGGCGGAGGTATAGCGGGAATTACAGCGGGCTATGAACTAGCCAGGCAAGGGAAAAAGGTAGCGATTATTGAGGCAGGCAGCATCCTGAACGGGACTACAGGCCATACAACAGCAAAGATTACCGCTCAGCACGGGCTTATTTATGATGAGCTCATTCAGCATTTTGGGGTCGACCTGACGAAAACGTACTATCAGGCAAATGATGATGCTCTTCAATACATAAAAAAGAATGTCAGAGATCTGCAAATCGATTGTGATTTAACCGAAGAGGATGCGTACGTCTATGCCATTACTGAAAAATATGATGAAAAGGTGAGAAACGAGTTCACCGCCTATAATAAACTTGGCATTGATGGCGAATTGGTTGATAAGCTTCCCATTGACCTTGATATCAAATCCGCAGTCATTATGAAAAAACAGGCACAGTACCACCCGTTGAAGTATTTGAAAGTGCTTGTGGATGAATTCACTAATCATGGCGGGACGATTTATGAAAATACAACGGCTGTTGATATCCAGGAAGGAAGCAGCCCGTCCGTCGTAACCAGGGATGGCCATAAGGTGAACTGCAGCAACGTTTTGATCTGCTCACACTTTCCTTTCTTTGATGGAAAAGGCTTTTATTTCGCGAAAATGTATGCCAGCCGCTCCTATATTCTCGGAGTGAAAGCAAAAAAAGAATTTCCGGGAGGCATGTACCTGAATGCTGAAAGCCCGTCCCGTTCCCTGCGATATACCGATGTTAACGGAGAGAAACTCATCCTTGTTGGAGGGGAAGATCATAAAACAGGACAGGGAAAAGATACCGTCAAGCATTATGAGGCATTGGAGGAGTATGCTGAAGCTGTTCTCGGAATCGAAGAACTTTCTTACCGGTGGTCCGCACAAGACTTGATCTCGGTTGATAAAGTTCCCTATATCGGCCAATTGACCGCGAACCATAAAAACATCTTTGTCGCGACTGGTTTCAAAAAGTGGGGCATGACCTCCGGGACTGCAGCTGGAATGATTTTGTCCGATCTTATCGTCAAGAAAGCCAGCCCCTATGAAGAAATCTTCAGTCCTTCCAGATTTGTCGCGGACCCGAGCATCAAGCATTATCTGGAGTATAACGGTGATGTGGCCAAGCATCTGATCAAAGGCAAGCTGACTTCTGTCTCGAAATCTCCGGCCGATTTGAGGAATGGGGAAGCAGCCCACGTTTCCGTCAATGGTCAAAAAGGCGGGGCTTTCAAGGATGATGAAGGCACTCTTCATATCGTTGATACAACCTGTACCCATATGGGATGCGAGGTCCATTGGAACCATGGTGAACGAACGTGGGACTGCCCTTGTCATGGATCACGATTCTCTATCGGAGGAGAGGTACTTGAAGGTCCGGCTAAGAAGCCTTTAAAGAAGCTGAAGTATTAATACTTGTTTAGGTGAGCGGATAACGATAATTCTGGTACGTGCGTCCAGGGCTATTTGGTCATCCTATCGGCGGATACCAGCTGTTTCACGGCGTATTCTCCGACTTTATCGGCGAAAAAAGTTTTTTATCAGCGCTTTTCCAAGGTTTATCAGCGGAAAACCTCTATTTATCGGCCGATAAGGTTTTAAGAAAACCCCTTAGGGTCCCGGCAGCCGGCGGGTTGAGCGCGACCGAAGGGTATTCGGCGAAACGACTCTTTACAGCGTCAAACACCTGCCCGTGTCTGCAAGAATACAACTTAACAAAAAGGGCATCTCTCAGCTGAGAGATGCCCTTTTCCATTAATCCTGGAATCGATTCTTTTTCTTCTTAGCGTCACCTGTGGTGAATTCCACCATTTCAGTGCTCGTCCTGTTACCTTTTTTCTGGTTGTCATTACGCTGTGCGTTTGCATTGCCTGACTTTGTGCGTCCCATGGTTCATCTCTCCTTTAAGGTCTTACACCCATAGTATGAAGAGAGCACTATGGAATTATGCAGGCCGGTACAGAGACTGTCTCTGTCTTAACTTGGTCTCGATAAGAAAGAAGGGATTCCTGGATTATGTGCTTGGTGAAGTTTCCATCGATCTCGGGAATCAAATCTTTCGCGATGCACCAGGCATTCTCTTCAATCTGCAAGGCAATCCGCTTTCGTTCATAATCATCCGCGGCGTCCATCCTGTCTGCAAGTTCTTCCAGTTCTTTATCTTCTGCATGGCCCAATTCGTGGGCAAAAACAACCGTAAAGTATTCATAAAAATGGTCCAGTGTCGAAAAAAGGATTTTACACTGTCTCTTGATTTCATCAATATACATCGTAATGGTATGAGTGCCCATATTATACTTTCCGCCTGCTATCCGATTTCCCGGAAAGTCCTTCGCCAGCATCACATTGACACTGCTGCCCGCCCTCGCTTGCAAGGTACTTGTGATTTGCTGTAAATTACTGTCTAATTCCAAACCCAAACACACCTTTTTTTAGTATTGGCTTTCAGAAGTTCCATACACCCCTATTATATTCATCTTCCAGTCCAACATGAATCTTTCCGAAAAAGAGTCCCTATTCTCTTTATCGCCATATTCTTATTACATTAACCGATTTTCAGTACAAAAAAACGTATTAGACAAACCAGCAGTCCCGGTTGTCTAATACGTTGTCCATGCTTTCTCATATTTCTGGATTAAATTCGGGTTGATCAAGGTGTTGATTTCCAGCTCCACTTCGTCACCATTCTCGTCGGTTATCCTGGAATCAATATCTTTTCCAAAAGTACTTAAACCCTTGAGCAGCTCATTGGTCAAAAACTTGGTTTCCACCTCTATCTCGAAATCAGCTAAAGACCGTTCCTCCCGGGAAGCCAGTACGAACCCCCAGTCACCGAAGCTCGGTATATCAACATGAAGGTTTTCTGTTTTCATGCCGGCAGCCTCAATGGTCTTATCAATGCTCCAATACACTTCTGTCGCAAAAGTCGGGCTTGTACTCTGCACCATGATTGTGCCGCCCGGGGGAAGGTGGTTGCGGAGCAGCTGATAAAACTCAAGGGTATACAGTTTATTTAATGATTCATTATTTGGATCAGGGAGGTCGACTAAAATAACATCATAAAAATCTGTGGCTTTTTCCATAAAGTTAAAGGCATCCTGATTGACCACCTCGACACGATCATCTTCGAAGGCATGTCCATTCAGCTCTGCTATGGCTGGATTCTCTTCTGCCAGCTCCACAACACGGGGATCGAGATCTACAAGAGTGATATGTTTGACCTCATCATATTTTCTCAATTCCCTGATTGCTAATCCGTCCCCGCCGCCCAGGATAAGTATATTTTCTTTTCTTTCCGCACCGGCCATTGCCGGATGGACAAGGGTTTCATGGTACCGGTATTCGTCCGATGAACTGAATTGCAGCTGGCCATCCAGGAACATCCGCAGATCGCCTTGTTCTTTCGTCAGAATGATCTGCTGATAATTGGTATTCTCAGAAAAGACGATGGGATCGCGGTACAACTTTTGCTCAAAAGAAAAGGCCATCTCCTCTCCCCAAAACACTCCGGATAATAAGAAGAGGAATACCGCAATGCCGGCAGCTGCATGTTTCTTGAAAGAGGCAATTTCATCCTTGAAATACACGATGAGCCAAAGGGCCACGATGACATTCACCAAGGCGACAATAAAAGCTGTTTTGACCAAGCCGAATTGTGGTCTCAGCAGATAGACAAACAACAATCCGCCAATCAAACCTCCCGCATAATCTGAAAAAAGCACTCTCGCTGTACTTCGATTCAACGTTTCTCCAATTTCATTTGCTTTTCTGATCAATATCGGAAGCTCAACGCCTGTCAATGCTCCCACAATGGCTGTCACGGCATAGAGGAAAAAGGCGTCCGTCCCTTCACCAAAGAAGGCTGTTACTCCGAATAAGGTGAAGATGGACAGTCCCCCGATCAGGCCGATAAGCAGTTCAATCCAAATAAAAGAGACAATAAGGTTCTTGGTCACCTTTTCACTGACAGAAGCACCGATTCCCATACCTGTCAAAAAAAGCGAGATCGTCAACGTATATTGCTTCACGCCGTCTCCTAAAATATATGAACCCGCGGCACCAAACAGGACTTCAAAGATGATCCCGCAAATCGAGACTATCCCTGAAGCCCAATAAATCGCTTTCGTTTTTCGAATTCCTTCGTTTTCCACTGATAAGTCCCCTTTATGAAAGCCTTCGGGTCAAAAGTTAATCTATTCCTCCGTCCAGCTGGAAAGCCGAACGGAGGTTTTCACATTTACGTTATCGAAGCTCCGATGACAAATGCCAACCCGACTGATACAGCAAAAGTGATGATTCCAACCGCAATGTTCCCTTTGTGCAGCTGTTCTTCAACAGAGAACTTTCTTGTAACCAGTTCAAACAGCAAGTAGGCAACCATCTGCAAGACGACACCGAATGCTCCCCAAATCAATGTATCCGTCAACGCGGAACTGTGATAAATCGAAAAAGCAAGGATGACACAGATACCAATGACTTTTCCGCTGATGGAAAGGGCAACCGCTTGATTTCCCGCGAGCACCTCATCCCAATCCTTGTATTTACTTGTTAACAATTCGAAGATAAAAAGTCCTGCAATAACAATCACTATCGCGATTGCGAAGTACATAAGTGTTAAAATAAATGGTTCCATGCCTTGATCTCCCTTCTAATTTCCTTGTTCAATTCAGTTGCAGCCTCCAGCTCCCACGGATCAATTAACCTGCCGGGGCTGGACATAGCGCTTCCACTTTTTATTTTCCGGCACCTGGACCGCCGCCCCTTACAGAGGATGATCCTCCGCGGATAGGTGATTTATTGTAGCCTGAAAAGGTTCCACCTGATCTGCTGTAGCCTCCGTAACACGATTCAGGGTTGTTTCGGCATTTCAGCCGCTGGCTTCTGTCCCAGTCATTTGTACCGAGTAAACTATTCAAAACCGAATAGAGCAGCAGCCCCTCAAAGAAACTCGGGCTGTAGTTGTTGCGGACAAACTGGTCATTAGCCACTTCGATCATGGTGTTCGCACTGTCTTCTTCATCTTCTGTTAGGATGACAAATAACTCATCATAGACAATCACCTGCTTATTGTCCTTCTTATCACTGATCCTTTCAGGTTCCTCGTGATTCTGGATCGCTTGGGCAACTTCGTCAATTGACTGATTTTCTGCTATGTATATTTCTGAATAATTGCTGTCATCTGTCCCGCTTGCCACCGTATCGGTAAAGTTATATTCATTATTGATAAAATCAACTATACCTTCTTTAAATATAGAACCGCTTCCTGAACCGGAGCCAGGCCCGCAGGCAGTCAGCATAACCACCGAAATGATTAATACAGTTAACGACTTCTTCATTTACTCACCTACTTTCAGTTGCGCATTGCTTCAAAGTGATATGATTAGTTCCTATTTAGACTGCTTGAATACATCTTCTCCAATATTTTGCCTAGTTCATGTAACCAAGGGGCTTGCTTGGGTACATCTTTTCCTCTATCCCGACCAGTTCATGTACCCAGGAGGATTGCTTGGGTACATCTTTTCCACTATCCCGACTAGCTCGTGTACCCATGAGGCTTGCTTGAGTACATCTTTTCCTCTATCTCACCTGGTTCGTGTACCCAAAAGGCTTGCTTGGGTACATCTTTTCCTCTATCCCGACTAGTTCGTGTACCCATGAGGATTGCTTGGGTACATCTTTTCCTCTATCCCGACTAGCTCGTGTACCCATGAGGATTGCTTGGGTACATCTTTTCCTCTATCTCACCTAGTTCATGTACCCAAAAGGAGTGCTTGGGTACATCTTTTCCTCTATCTCACCTAGTTCATGTATCCAAGAATGCTGCCTGAGGACATCTTCTCCAACATGACGCAAAGTTCATGTCCCCAAGAGGAGTGCTTGAATACATCTTATCCAATATTTTGCCTAGTTCATGTACCCAAGAGCACACCCTGGATACATTTTCCCAATGTTATATCATCAAGAAGACACACATAAGCAGGAACCGCCACTCGCGCGGTTCCTGAAATTACTGGTCTATTCTTTGCCTAGTTGTTTCTTTAACGCTGCCAGTTCGTCATCAACGTCATTGTTCTTATCTAATGCATCAAGTTCGTCATCCAGGCTGCGGTTTGATGATTTCATATCCTCGCTTGTTTCAGCTTCCGCTTCGAATTGCAGGACCTTCTCTTCCATGCGGTCGAAGCCTTTTCTTGATTCGTCTCCGCCAATGGAAGACATCGCACGGTTCATTTTGGTACGGGTTTTTGCCGATTCAGCGCGCGCCTTTAATGAATCCTTCTTCAGCTTCATCTGGTTGTATTCATTCTTCATTTCATCAAGCTTCTTGCGCAAGCTGTCGGCATCGCCTTTAGCTCTATCATAGGATTCACGCATTGAATCAGCTTGGGCGCTGTGGACCTTTTTGTCTTCAAGTGCTCTTCTGGCAAGATCGTCATTTCCTGCTTCCAGTGCTTTGACAGCCTGCTCCTGTCTTTTTTCAGCCATTTTAATGGCGTCTTCAAATTTTCTTTGAAGCATTTTTTCATTCGCGATCTGCTTTGCTACTGCAGCCTCCGCATCACGGATATCCGCTTCCATCTCGCGCATGAACTGATCAAGCATTTTTACTGGATCTTCTGCTTTATCCAGCATGGCATTCAGTTCTGAACCGACTACTGTCTTTACTCTTTTAAATAATTGAAACATGATTTCATCCTCCTGATTAATTGCTAGCGATTATTTTAATTTCATATTCATTGATCTCATACCCGCGGCTTACCTCAATCTCACTGCCCCAGATCTCCACAGACAGATAGCTTTCTTCCTCTTCGTCCTCAAAGTCGAAGTAACGGCAATTTATGTCATTTACATTTTTCCCTCTGCCTTGTCCTTTTACTCTTGCAGTCCCGGACTCATCCAGATAATAGCGTGTGCCGTTATAGTCAACTTCTTCCGGAATGGGCTCACTCAGCTTCAGCTTCACTTTCTCATAAATCCCCAGATATACCTGATCGTCCATCTCGGCGCTGAGCCAGACTGTACGCCCCGGGCTTTCCAATTGATATCCAATCCATTCAAAGCCATGGTCATTATATGTTAGCTTGCTGACTACTTCATAGTCCTCAAGGTCATAAGCCACTATATCCCCGACTTCGATTGTGAAAACATTTCTGTCTTTTACAACCGGCACTTCCTTTTCCTTTTTGCCGAACAGCCTTTTTAATATGCTCATGTTTTCACCTCCGCCCAGATGTACTATGTTCTTACTAACATATACGCACTGCAATTCAAAAAGTTTCAGATTAACGCAATTCTATTTTAAGTATTTTATTTATTTTTAAATTTCCTCTTATAATAACTTCAACCCATTCGCTCTGAATCCTTTATTTTTCTGTTCTCTTCGTGATGTTAGATGCTTTAATCTAAAACGATAATTTTCAGTTCATGCTCCGAGCATTTCTCTCCTGTAATAACCGTGGAGATTCTTTCCTCACTTAATTACATTTTTAGGTTTATACTCTTTCCTGATATCAGTCTATCCTAACCCCTCCAAAAAATAAAAGGGTTTTCCTCCACATATACAGAAGTAGTAAGGAAAATGCTGTAGGGGGACTAATAATGGAGGATTCACAACTTTTTAAGCAAATGGATTTCATCCGCATGAGGACGATAGCTGCCCTGGATAATACAACGGAGGAAATGGCGGACCTTGTTCCAGACGGTTTTAAAAATTCGATCCGCTGGAACTTGGGACATATTTATCTAAGCCAGGAAAATCTTATCCATTCTTTCGCAGGAGAGAAAGGACAAATTCCCGAAGGCTTTCCCGAACTATTCGGCTTCAATACAAGCCCGGATTCCTGGAAGGGTTCTCCCCCCTCACTCCCGGAGCTTAGGCAGCTTCTGTCCGAACAGCCGAAAAGATTGAAAGATTCTTTCTTGGGCCGATTATCCGAAAAAGGGGAGAAACCATTCCAAATGACAAAGGAAATCGCTTTTGAAACGTTGGCCGAAGTGGTGTCCTTCGCAAACTGGCATGAAGGCCTGCACCAGGGAGCTATTACTGCCATCAAGCGCGTTCAGGGTATCGAAAACCTGTGGGATTCCGTAAAAGCTTAAAATTGAAATAATAAGTGCTTCGTCCCAGGGAACTGTACGCTTAATCAAGTAACCGCTATAAAAGCCATTCCAGCAAGCTGGAATGGCTTTCGTTTGCAAATAAGCAGGTTGTATTAATCTTTGATCCTGGCAAAAAGCTTGATGCAGTAAATCGCTGAAAGACCAACAAGGACGTAAACAATTTTAGAAAGAATGGCTTCTTGCCCGCCGAAGATCGCTGCCACTAAGTCAAACTCGAATAATCCGACAAGCAGCCAGTTTAAGCCTCCGACAATTAATAGTATCAGTGCAATTGAATCTAAGGTCTTGATTACTATATGCCCCTTAGAAATAATCACAAAACAATCGACGTATTATTCTTGTTTAATTCATGTTTATGCTTTGTTGACTATATAGATCAAAACAAAAAGGAGTGTCAAAATCGATAGGATTAGGCACTCCTTTTGATGTGTAATTTTTAATTTTGCACTCACTCCTGAGATATGGCTTTCAGCTTCTTGATTTACAGACGGACTGGACTATTCAATTTGAGGGACTCATAACAAGCTTGAATGGCTTTGATATTCCTGATGGTATCTTCGGATGAGTAAACGGGTTTTTCTCCATTCAGTATGCAGTGTCCGAAGTGGGCTGCTTGAATTTCATATTGATTTCCCTTTAATACCTCTTTTTTCTCTTCCCCTTTTTCATCCAGGATGACAATGCTGACTTCACCATCAACAAAACGATCTGAACGGTATGCAAATGGAACCTTGATCGTCCCTTTGGTTCCTGAAATTTCATAGAAATCTCTCATCGGTTGTTCAAAACTGCATTCGAAACTGGCTGTCATCCCGTTTTCGAAGCTGAGGATGCCTGCTGCTTTGGTATCTACACCAAAACCTTCATGAATACTTGCATTCACATAGACCTCTTTAGGCTCTTGCCCCAGAATGTATCTGGTGGAATGGATGCAGTAGCAGCCGACATCCCAGATGCTTCCTCCCCCCAAATTTTTGTCCAGCCGGATATTTTGTTTGTTTTTTTCAAAATCAAATTTAAAGGTGAAGGCTGACCGCATGTGGCGTACTTCCCCTATCACGCCTTCTGCAATCAGCTCCCTCACACGTTTATGCTGTGGATGGAATTGATACATGAAGGCCTCCATAAACAGGACATTATTTAAACGGCAGGCTTCGGCCATTGCCTCTGCGTCTTCCACATTCAATGCAGCCGGTTTTTCACAAAGCACATGCTTCCCTTTCTCGGCCGCGTTCATTACCCACTCTTTATGCATCGTGTTTGGCAGCGGAATGTAAACCGCCTGAATATCGGGATCTTCTAAAAGTTCTTCATAACTCTGGTAAGCTTTCGGGATGGAATATTCATTTGCGGTCTCTTCCGCCTTCCCGCTATTGCTTGCAATCGCAGTGATTTCTGCATTCTCGCAATTTTTCAGTGCCGGAATCATTGCTTTCTTTGCAATGTTTGCCGTGCTCAGGATTCCCCATTTTACAACGCTCATTTACTCTTCTCCTCCTTTAGTACTGATTTAAGGGCGAAATATTACCTGCTGCTCTTTTTTCTATTTCCGTATGTTTCCTTCTCCGTCCGGAAGACGGCATATTTCATGAAGAAAAAACTTGCCCCTGATGACAGAATCATCGCCAGCCCTTTTGAAAGGTTGTGTACAAGAAAAGGCTGCATTGCTGTATATCCCAGCAAGTGAACCGATCCTATAAACACTATATTACTGATCAATAGGCTGACAATCGCCTGGATCATGAAGGTGACTTTCACTCGTTTCGATCCTTTTCTGCCTTTGAAGGTCAGCCTCGAATTCCAATAATAACTATTTGAAACGGCTAAAGTATAGGCCGCGGTGTTGAACAGGACTAGAACCGTCCCTTGTTCTGCAGGATATAGAAACAAGAACAAATTCAATGAAAGAATATCAATAAATGCGTTCATTATTCCAATGATGCTGAATTGAATGAGTTGAAAAAAGCCCCTTGGTTGATTTCCGGCCATACATTCCTCCGAGCTCCCGCCTCTGGAATTTTATCTAAAGTATATACCATCCACTTTGGAAAATCTTCTCAGAACAATCTGCTGCATAATACGATTTAAATTTATTTTAACAGGAATCCTATGGATAAATAACAGATCGTTCAAATGCTTCTAACGAAGTCCAACTAAATGACTGTTTTCTGCAGAAGAAATTTTTTCCAGCGTACTTTTCTGAAATCGGGGTAAATAGGGATAGAAATTCAGACAGTATGTCCACAGATACATGACAAGCAATTATACATCTTGTATATGCTCGCTGCTGTTACGGTCAAACTATAGATAAAGCTGGGATCACCGACTTTCAAAGCAAAGGGAGAGAGCCATGAATATCGATTTTACATCACAGGAACAGTTAGGAATCAAACGCCTCTGGGGACAAGATAAGAGAGAGATTTCAAACGTCAACTATGACTCTAGACGAGTGCAGAAGGATGCTGCGTTTGTCTGCATGAGCGGCGAAAAGCACGATGGCCATTCTTTCCTTGAAGACGCGATCCATAATGGAGCTGCTGTTCTGGCCGGAGAAAACACCAGTGTACTCGAGAAAGCCAGCCAAAAATATCCAGACAGGACTTTTCTTCTGGTAGAGGATGCCAGGGCTTTTCTTGCTCAATTGTCCATCGTGTTTTACGAAAGAATTCATGAGAAGCTGACCACGATCGGCGTGACGGGTACGAACGGGAAAACCACTGTCACTGCATATGTGAAATCCTTGATGACACTGCTCGGAACACCGACCGGCTCAATCGGGACGACCGGCATTATTTCTTCCACAGGAAAAATCAATTTGAAAAAAAGCACTCCGACTACACCGGAATCTTCTGATTTACATTATATTTTTGAGCAATTCCATCAGCGCGGCGACCATGCGGCTGCCATGGAAGTATCCTCGGTGGCCACCGAACAAAAACGGGTTGAAGGAATAGAGTTTGATATCGCCATACATACCAACCTCTCTCCTGAACACTTGGAGTTCCATGGGACGTTTGAAAATTATAAAAAAGCTAAGCTTAAACTGTTTAAACAGGCAAAAAAAGCAGTTGTGAACATAGATGATGAAGGTATGGGCATGGACATCCTGGATATGTATCCCGGAGAAGTGCTTACTTATAGTCTTGATAAAAGATCAAATGCTGATGTGAAAGCATCCAATTTAAGAACCATCGGCCATGAGACCTTTTTTGAACTAAGAGTTCAAGACGAATCTTATATTGTAAGAGTCCCGGTTATCGGAAATTATAATGTCGCCAATATACTCGCTGCCATTTGCACAGCTATGCACTCGGGTTTTTCGATTCACCAGATCCTGCTGGCTCTTCCTTCGATTGAAGGACCTGAAGGAAGATTTGAAATCCTGACTGAGTATGGAAACAGAAAGATCCTCCTTGACTATGCACATACTCCGGCAGCTCTTGATAACCTGCTAAGGGAAGTCAAAAAACTTGAATATAACCGATTGATCGTCTTGATTACAGGAATTGGAATCAGAGATAAATCGAAAATGCCTCTGATGGCAGAAACGATTGAAGGAAAGGCAGACGAAATTGTCGTTTCTGTTGATCATCCAGATTTCAATGATCCCGATGAGATCATCAGCCATGTGCTTGCAGGCTTCTCTGATCCTTCTGCCGAGAATATCTCTACAGAGAGAACGAGAGCTGAGGGGGTTCTGTCAGCCCTTTCACTCAGCAATGAAAATGATCTTATTTTGCTGACAAGCGGCTGTATCAACGGAGCCCAAATCGTCGAAGGAAAGGAAGTTCCCCATTCTGACAAAGATGTGATAGCGAATTATTTCAAAGACGATAAAATGGATTACGACTATGATTATATCCAGGCTTGAAGATTCTTGGCTTCACCTTTAAAAGAACAGAGTCTGATCTGCTTAAAAAATAACATGACTAAAAGGGCGAAAACCGCTAATGATGGTTTTCGCCCTTTATTTGTTGTGAAGTAGAACTCCTGCTTGCCATTTGGGCTTCAATATAAATCCGCTCTGGTCTATTTCACATTTTCTGGTATATTAAATACATAAAGTGAATTTTTAAACTATTTTGATTTCGGAGGCTTTCATGGAGCGACTTACAGACCACCTGATCGTTATTTCATTTGACTGTCTTTCTTCATTGGATTTTCCCACACTGAATGAACTCCCAAATTTTAAAGAATTTCTAAAAAACGGTGCTTATTGCAAAGCGGTCGAGACGATTTACCCTTCCGTAACCTACCCTTGCCATGCCACAATCGTCACCGGTAACTTTCCAAACAGGCATGGAGTCATTAACAATACTCATCTTCAGCCTGGAAGCAGTTCCCCTGATTGGTATTGGCAAAGACACCATATCAAAGGTACAACCCTTTATGATGAAGCAAAACGAGAAGGAATGACTACTGCTGCTTTACTATGGCCTGTGACCGCCAAGGCGGATATCGACTACAATATGCCTGAAATATTCGCCAACCGGCCTTGGCATCATCAAATAGCGGTCTCTCTTTGGAATGGAAGCACTTCATTTCAGCTGGAGATGAACCGCCGATTCGGGCATATCCGGAATGGGCTCTTTCAGCCGCAGCTGGACGACTTTGTACTGGAATCAACGGTAGAAACCATCCGTAAGAAGAAGCCCAACCTCATGCTCATCCATTTTACCGACCTTGATTCCAACCGGCATTACCACGGATTCTCTTCAGAAGAGGCTTATGCCGCTCTTAAAAGACATGATGAGCGTCTGGGCAGAATCCTTTCGGCCTTAAAGGAAGCGGGCATATACGACGCTTCAACAATCATTGCCCTCGGCGATCATAGCGCACTCGATGAATCAAAAGCGATAAAACCTAATGTTTTGTTGAAGGAAAAGGGACTCATCACCGTAAATGACAAGGGACGTGTAACGGATTGGAAAGCCTATTGCAAGAGCTGCGATGGCTCGGCATATATTTATGTGAAAGACCAACATGATCAGAAGACGCAGAACACTGTGAAAGATATTTTATTGGGTCTTATAGAAAATGAAAAGAACGGCATAGAAAATCTCTTAACCGGGAAGGAAGCCGGAGAAAAAGGAGCTGACGGGAACTGCGCCTTCATGATTGAAGCTTTAAAGGACTTCTATATTAAAGAAGGCCTCGAAGGAAATTACCTTGACGAAATAACTCCTGAAGATGTTTTATCCGGAAAATACACTTATGCATCGCATGGCTATTCACCTGAAAAACCCGAATATCAAACAGTTTTCATGGCTTCCGGTAAAGGAATAAAAGAAGGAGCCATCATCCCGTCCATGCGTCTTGTCGACGAAGGGCCAACCTTTGCCAGACTGCTTGGGCTTAACTTGGGAGAAACAGATGGACAGGTTGTGAATGATTTGCTGAAACTGTAAATATTATGTAAAGAATAGGGACTTTCCGTCTTCTTTCCCGCTTTTCTTGTACAATAAATTTGAAATCGTTCCCAGGAGGTCAAAGCCGATGAAAAGTTTTACGAAAGAAGAAAACAGCTGGATGTTCTATGATTGGGCGAACTCGGCCTATTCCATCATTATCTCGACGGCAGTCTTTCCGCTGTTTTACAAGGCGGCGGCCACCAATGCAGGGGTCAGCCCATCCGATTCAACAGCTTACTTGGGATACACCATTGCCATTGCCACCTTTATACTGGCCATGCTGGGTCCGATTCTTGGAACCATTGCTGACTATAAAGGATTCAAGAAGAAATTCTTTACTTTTTCTTTGGGCTCGGTGTCACGGCTACAGCCGTCCTTGCCTTCATTCCAAGTGACCAGTGGCTCATTCTATTAATATGTTATACCTTCGCTGCAGTCGGTTCCGCAGGGGCAAATGTATTCTATGACGCCTTCCTTACCGATGTGACCTCGGATGAAAGAATGAACAGGATATCTGCCAGAGGCTATGGACTGGGATATATCGGAAGCACCATTCCATTCCTCATCAGCATTGCCATCATTGTACTGTCTCAAAGCGGGACCATCCCCTTTCGACTACTGTGGCAAGCAAGATTGCCTTCCTGATAACGGCTTTATGGTGGGGGCTGTTCGCAATCCCCATGTTCAGAAATGTTCATCAGCGCTACTATATTGAGCCTGAACCGAAGCCTGTCGTCAACAGCTTTAGGCGTCTTGCGAAAACATTCAAGGAGATCAAAAATACCGTGCCTTATTCTTGTTCCTGCTCGCCTACTTCTTTATATTGATGGCGTCGGAACCATTATCAC
>NZ_NIJF01000009.1 GCF_003316765.1 Bacillus sp. P14.5
ACATATCTCCGCCATAAAAGCTTACCTCATGTACCCACACGGCCGACTTGGATACACATCTCCACTCAATATGCTCCTCTCGTGTATCCACCCCAGCGACTTGGATACATATCTCCGCCATAAAAGCTTATCTCATGTACCCACACGGCCGACTTGGATACATATCTCCGCCATAAAAGCTTACCTCATGTACCCGCACGGCCGACTTGGATACATATCTCCACTTAATATGCTCCTCTCGTGTATCCACCCCAGCGACTTGGATACATATCTCCACCATAAAAGCTTATCTCATGTACCCGCACGACCCACGTGAATACATATCTCTGTTCAACAAGTCATAACTCATGTACCTATCTCGCCATTAAAACCATTTTACCTCCATCAAGAATCATCACTCCCCACAAAATAAAAGGAACTGCACAATTTGTACAGTTCCTTTTCAAACGGCTATATTATAATGATTTTTGGTCTCCAGCAGCTCCCTTAAGGCACCTTCCTCAGCAAACCCAGTAACCACTGGCCTCCAGAAGCTCCCTTTAACACCTTATTTAAAAAAGCAAACGCCGCTATCTTCAATTAATTCTGATGGTATAACTATTATAAATCGTTCCTTCTTCAAGGTCTCTTTCATATAAATTTATAAGCACAGGCCGGTTTTTATTGATTTCATCCACTTCAAGCTCAAAGCTAAATTCAAAGTTGCTCCAGTTTGGAGATTCCTTGTTCACTTTCACAATTGTTTCTTCTTTCAGGATGTTATGGCCATCCTCCACTGTGTAATAAAAATTGCCGGCCGAAACTTTCGCCTGCCCCATAACACAATAAATCTCTTTGGAAGAAGACATCTCAACTTTTCTAAAAGAAGGATTTTCTTCTTCAATCGTCAGCTTCACTGAGTCGTCAATTGGCTCTTGTGCTGGCTTTCCATTAATCTGTTCAGCCTGGAGAAGAGCCCTGACCGTATATTCTCCAGGGGGGGACTTTTTTCCGTCGGAAGTTGTATAGTTCCATTTATCCTGCCAAACCTTTTTCCCGCCGCTGTTTAAAGTGATTCGCTGGATTGCCTGCAGGAAAGCTTTATTGTCTCTATAACGGTATATTTCCTTTCCGGATTGGTCAGCTACTATATAGTCGTAGTATTGGCTCGTAGAGAATTCCAAGAACATTTTGTGTAAAGTATTATTGGATACAGTTAATGTTATTTCCGCATTGTCCTCCCCTTCCATGACTTTAACTTTCCATTCCGGGAGTTGATTTCCAGCCTGGATGGTTACTGCCTGAAAACATGATATTGAGAAGAGGGAAAATAGAATCACGAGTGCTTTTTTCAAAGAGATGTACCCCTTTCTTTAAGGATGCACCCTTTATTATCCTCAACTAATCCTTTATTAATCCCTTCGAAAGAAGCCAAAGATGCCCGCTGTCTCTACTATGTTTGTGAAGGCAGTAGGGTCGACTTCCTTGATGATGTGTTCGAGATCATACAACTCGTAGCGGGTAATGACGATAAACAGCATTTCTTTGTCCTCGTTGGTAAAACCGCCCCTTGCAGGAAGGGTGGTGATTCCTCTGACCAATTTAGAGTGGATCGCTTCTTTCAGTTCAGTTGAATTCTTTGTGATGATCATAGCCGTCAGTTTTTCATGTCTGGTATGGATGGCATCAATCACCCGGGTGGAGACATAAAGTGTGACAAGAGTATACAATGCTTTTTCCCATCCATAAAGCTGGCCGGCAGTAATAATGATGACTGAATTCATCAGGAAGAAATATGTACCGACAGGCTTATCTTTCAATCGGGATAGAATCATGGCGATAATATCCATTCCCCCAGTGGATGCCCCCCACTTTAATGTCATACCTACCCCGACAGCCGCAATGACACCGCCAAATACGGCATTCAGCAGGATATCAGGAGACAGATGTATCACAGGGATGAAGCCCAGAAATACGGTGGTCGAAAGGACTGAGACAAAACTGTAAAAGGTGAAAGACTTCCCGACCTTCAACCACCCAAGGATTGTAACAGGAATATTGAGCAGCAGAAGCAGAATACCTGTAGATACTGCAAAAGGTGTGTAATCTGATAAAACGCTTGAAAGAAGCTGCGCGATCCCGGTGAATCCGCTGGCATAAACATTGGCGGGGATTAAGAACAGATTCAGGGCAAGCGCGTTCAAAAGGGCACCAAATAACACGATGACCAGCTTTTTCGTTTCTAATACTACAAAGTCTCGAGACATTGCATTCCCTCCTTTTAAATATATCTCTTTCCTTTATTTATCCCAAAAATGAAAAAAACAACAAATGATTGTCATTTTTTCTATAAATAGCTAGACTTAGTATATATAGCATAACTTTTTTGAAACTAAATGTTGGTTTCGTAAATATTTCTGGATATGAAGAGTGCAATATTTACGAAACCAACCGAAAAAAGAATCAAGGGCTGTATGGCGCAACCTGATGCTTCCATATACATACATTCATTATTTCGTCATCAATCGGCCTGTACAGTTTTATAAAAACATATTAAAGGGTGAATAGTCCAATGAGTATCCGTTTGTTTGCTGATAGTGCATCTGATCTTCCAAAAGCTTTCTATACTGATTACGATGTAACGTTGATTCCTCTTCGCGTTCTTATTGATGAGAATGAATTTGAGGATATGGTCACTATCCAGCCGGAAGAAGTATTTCAAAAAATCAGGGAAGGAAAAATGCCTAAGACTTCCCAAGCTTCCCCTTCGTTTTTCCAAGACGTTTTTACAGAGCTTGCCAAAACCGGGGATAAAGGCATTTATGTCACTTTCTCATCCGAATTATCAGGAACCTATCAGACGGCCGTCATGATCAGAGATCAAATTAAAGATGAATACCCTGCACTGGACTTAACGATCATCGACAGTAAGTGTGCTTCCCTCGGTTATGGCCTTGCAGTCAGGGAAACGGCTGAGTTATTGAAAAGTGGAGCTTCCGCTGATGAAATAGTCGCTGCCGCAAGGAATAAATGCGAACATATGGAACATCTCTTTACTGTTGAAGACCTTGATTATCTGGCTAAAGGCGGGAGGGTGTCAAAAGCTTCTGCATTCCTTGGAGGCCTTCTCAATGTTAAACCTCTTCTTCATGTTGAAGACGGTAAACTCGTTCCAATCGAAAAAATCCGCGGCCGGAAAAAAGTCCTGAAGCGGATTCTGGACCTTATGGAAGAGCGGGGTGAAAATCTGGGGCAGCAGGTTGTAGCCATCAGCCATGGTGATGATGAGGAACTTGCCTTTGAAATGAAGACCTTGATACAGGAAAGGTTTCAGCCTAAAGAAATATATATCAACATCATTGGAGCTGCAGTAGGCTCGCATGCAGGACCGGGTACACTGGCCATATTCTTTTCCAATCAATCCCCTGCTTCCTAGTAATAATGATTTCCCTTTCAGGAAAAACTAAATCTGATTTTAGATTCAGAAGGGAGAATTCTATCTTGCCGCATACTTCAGACAATGATAAGAAAGCAAAAGACAATAACGCTCTTCTTCATGAGAAGAATATGATGAGAGAAAAGAACCGCAAAGCGGGAAAACGCCAATACTCCAAGAAGACAGACCACCTTTAGGGTGATATGGAATTTAATAAGAGGGCCGGCTTTGGACTTAGACCAGAGCCGGTTCTTTTTCTTCTTAGAATCCTGAAACTGATCAGAGCCATTGTTAAAAGTTGTATGGGATTATTTCGTTGTCTATAATATAACTAACAGGTCAATATAAGGAAAGCTTGGCTTAAAGCAATACATAAGGAGGTCATTTTCATGGCAAAAGAAAATTCATTTGATGTAGTTTCTCAGGTTGATTTTCCTGAGGTGACAAATGCGATCAGTGCTGCAGTAAAAGAAATCAAGACACGATATGACTTTAAAGGAAGCAAAAGTGATATCTCTTTGGACAAAGAAGAAATCGTGCTGGTTTCTGACGATGATTATAAGATGGATCAACTAAAGGATGTGTTGATCAGCAAACTCATCAAGCGGGGAGTTCCTGTCAAAAACCTGGACTATGGCAAAATGGAAGGCGCTTCAGGCGGTACTGTCCGCCAAAGAGCCAAATTAATCCAGGGAATCGGAAAAGTAGATGCAAAGAAAATAAATACACTCATCAAGAATTCAGGTGTGAAAGTAAAGAGTCAAATTCAAGATGATCAAATTCGCGTCACCGGAAAAAGCAGAGATGATCTGCAGCAAATCATGGCAGCCATTCGAGAAGCCGATTTGTCTGTAGATGTGCAGTTTGTGAACTTCCGCTGATACCGCTTCGTTTTTAATTGAGCCGGCTGGGTAAAATATATCCAGCGGGCTTTTTTAATGGCTCTATTTCACTTCCGGAGAAGTAATGGATTTCCACTCCAATCCTCCAATTTAAAGGGAATGAAGGGAAAACCCCTAAAGCAGGATTCCTGAGGATATGAGATTTTTCTCTCTATTAAGGGAGCGGCTCTTTTCTCTTGCTTATCAGGATATCCCCTGTGAATAATGGGGTAATCCACCGAAAATCATATAAAATAGCAACTAAGTTTACGAAAAGAAATTTGCTTTTTAATAGGAGGCTGATTGCTATCGAAGGATATAAGAGGTTATCTGCAATTTCCTATTCAGCAGCGCGAAACCGTTAATACCTAGTCTTTTAGTGCTCTGATCGGTATCTGCAGGGAAATCAGAGAGTCGTTTTTACGCAGATTTTTTTCAGATACCTGTCCACTTGCATTTCCATTCACTTTTAAACAGCAATAAATTAGAAGCCGGGACATATTCGCTTGGCGAAATCCTGCTCCCTTTCATAATTTTCTAGATTTTCATAATACCCAAGCACTGAGGAGGAATATCAATGAAAAGACGTATATTGATCGTTGGCGGTGTTGCAGGAGGAGCTACTACAGCATCACAGCTCAGAAGATTGGATGACGATTGTGAAATCATCATGTTTGAGAAGGATGAATACATTTCGTTCGGAAACTGCGGCATGCCCTATTTTATAGGTGACATCATCAAAGACAGAGATCATCTGTTTGCGGCGGATCCCGAATCCATGAAAGAAAAACTTAATATAGATGTCCGTATCTTCAATGAGGTTTTATCAATTGATCGGAACCGGAAGAGTATTAAGGTCAGAGATGTGAAATCAAATGAGGAATACGAGGAAAACTATGATCTTCTTGTTCTCGCACCGGGTGCTGCCCCATTCCTTCCGCCCATTAAAGGCCTGAAGGAGAGCCGTCATTTTGTACTGCGGAATATTGAAGATATGGATAGAATCAACGAATTCATTAAGGCAAGACAGCCTTCCTCCTGTTCAATAATTGGCGGCGGTTTTATAGGGATAGAAATGGCGGAAAACCTTTCGGGTCTTGGGATTGATGTCAACCTGATAGAAGCATCGCCCCATCTGATGGGCGTCTTGGATGAAGACATGAGTGAAATCATTGAAAAAGAAGTGAGAGAACATGGAATCAATGTCCTCCTCAACGATGGAGTCCAGGAGGTGGATGAAAACGGAATTATCTTTACTCAGAGAGGAAATGCGATACATTCAGATTTTATTATTGCAGCTGCCGGTGTCAGACCGCAGGTAAAGCTGGCTGAAGAAGCCGGTCTTCCGATTGGCCAGACTGGGGGTATCGTAGTGAACGAGTATATGCAGACCGATGACCCTTCCATCTATGCAGTGGGTGATGCTGTTGAAAGCACCAGCGCGATTACTGGCAAACCCATCAGAATACCTCTGGCATGGCCGGCACACCGGCAATCCTACATTGCCGCAAAGCATATATCAGGGGATCCCATTCGTTTCAAAGGACTTCTTGGTACATCAGTGGTAAAAGTTTTCAGCCTGACCGCAGCTTCTACAGGCTTAAACGAAAAACAGCTTTTAGAAGAAAACCTCCCCTTCCATACAGTTACACACACAGGAAAATCCCACGCAGGTTATTATCCGGGAGCAGAAAGAGTCAATATTAAAATGCATTTCAGCGAGGACTCGGGCAGGATACTTGGAGCCCAGATCATAGGGGGTGAAGGAGTCGATAAGAGAATTGATATTATTGCAGCCTGCATCAATGGGAATGTAACGGCCGATCGGTTGCAGGAAATTGAAACAGCTTACTCTCCTCCCTATTCATCGCCAAAAGACCTTATCAACATAATAGGGTATAAAGCTGAAAGCATGATAAAAGATAAGTGACGTGATTATATTTACAGTCTACCGGGTAAAGATAACTTGAAATTGTCAGCACGATAATCACTTTTTTTACTTGAAACATTCAAGATCCCAAATTAATGAAGGAGTGAAGTTTTCTATGTCTCAAGAAAATAATTTTCCGCCTCAGCACCAGGATCATCAGCCAGGTACAGAAAAGGAGATGCACCCTCAACCGAAATATATGGACGATAATTATAAAGGAAGCGGCAAACTGGAAGGCAAGGTTGCCCTTATCACTGGCGGAGACAGCGGAATCGGTAAAGCTGTAGCGCTGTATTTTGCTAAGGAAGGAGCAGATATTGCGATTGCATACCTTGATGAAGATCAGGATGCCCAGGACACAAAGAACCTTATTGAAAAAGAAGGCAGAACCTGCTTACTGTTCTCTGGTGACCTTGGAAGTTCTTCCTATAGTGCGGAAGTTGTGCAAAAAACAGTTGATCAATTTGGGCAGCTAGACATACTTGTCAACAATGCAGCGGAACAGCATCCGCAAAAGAGCCTGCTGGACATTTCGGATGAACAACTGGAAAAGACATTCAGAACAAACGTATTTTCTTTCTTCTATTTGACAAAGGCCGCACTGCCGCATCTTAAAAGCGGAAGCTCTATTATAAATACAACTTCTGTCACTGCTTACGCTGGCAATGAACAGCTGCTCGATTATTCTTCAACCAAAGGAGCCATTGTTGCTTTCACACGCTCTCTATCCCAATCACTGGCCTCTGAAAATATCCGGGTAAACGGAGTGGCACCTGGTCCTATCTGGACACCATTGATCCCCTCTACCTTCCCTGAAAATAAAGTGGCGCAATTCGGGGCTGATACGCCGCTTGGCAGAGCAGGACAGCCATTCGAACTCGCCCCGGCATATGTCTATCTGGCAAGTGATGATTCACAATATACTACCGGCCAAGTCATGCATGTGAACGGCGGAAAGATCGTAAATGGATAACGAAAATGACAGCCTGGATTCCTGAGGCACTAAAAAATTCCAACAATAAGTAAAAAGGCAGAATTGCTCACTTCAAAGAGCAATTCTGCCTTTTTTACTTATTGTTTTACGAAAAAGAGTTGATTTCCGTTCCAGGTGCACGACTCCGCGGGGCGGGCGTTGAGCCTCCTCGGCTTCGCCTGCATAAAAAGTGGAAGCGCCCTGGTCAGACCCGACAGGCAAATGTTCTCAAGAGAAAAAAAGGGGCACTTTCCTTTTATTCTCTTGAGGTTATTTGACCCCGAGGGGCTGGGCGCTGGAACTGGATTGGGGGTCTCACCTGTCCCGCTAGTCCCGCAGGAGATCGTGCACCTTCCACTCCAATCAACGTTTAGAGAAAAGAACATTATCCGCTAATAAAGCCTAACATTATTATAGAACTATCTATAAAAGTGGGCGGTTTCCAGTGATTCAACAATAACAAACAAGAATGTTCAGTAAGTATGGAGGCTTTATGATATCGTCATTCCTCAAGCCAATTTGTTACGGAGAATAAATGATTTAATCGACTTTTCCTTAATTTCCGAGGTGGTAAAAGATAATTATTGTCTTAATATTGAATTATAATGAATCGCATATTCAAAGATTTGTCTTTGAAAACCATTCAAACTGGCTCTGGTCTAATTGACATGTAAATACAAGATTCCATGGTGAACATTAAAAGGATTCTAAAATTACTCCAGTATTAAAGAGCAACTATTCAAGATAAAAGATATATGCTAGAAATTCTCAGTTTTTCAATGCGCTCGAATTCCCGGGCTGGCATTTTTATTGCATCGCAGGGCAAAATCCATCAAAAAACCCAGCCATCAAAGGCCGGCTTAGTATCAGGATTTAGGATTTTTTCAGCGTTTTCATAATACTGCATGAAGAACGTTCTACGATTTGGTGAGGAATCGTGATTCGTTTCACAGGCTCTCGCGGATCTTCAATTTTTTGAATAAGATTCCGGGCTGCCTGATATCCCAGGTCAAAAATATTGATATCTACTGAAGTCAGCGGCGGACGCGACATTTCTGCCAGCATAACATTGTTGAAACTGATAATGGAAATATCTTCGGGTACCGAGATTCCCATCTCATTTAAAGTATTCAAAACGCCGAGGGACATTAAATCATCCGCAACCACCATGGCAGTCGGCGGTTTCTCCAGCCTCATCAATTCCTTTACGGCTTCCTGGCCGCCTTCTCTTAAAAATTCTTCATGTATGATATATCTGTCTTCAAGTGGAATACCTGCATTCCTTAGGGACTTCTCGTAGCCGAGCAGACGTTCAACAGTAACCACCAGGTTCAAATCCCCGCCTACAAAAGCGATGCATTTATGCCCGGCTTTTAACAAGTAGTCTGTCACTTCTTTTGTCGCCCGGAAATTGTCGTTGTCGACATGAGTAATTTCATCGGCATTTTTGAAAGGTTTGCCAATCACTACAAAAGGAAACTCCCTGTCTTTGAGGTACATCATGACTTTATCTTCCACTTTTGAATAAAGAAGGATGATTCCGTCAACTCTTCCTCCTTGAACCATTTGAACGATACCATCATAAATTTCCTGCTCACTTTGTCCTGTAGTCATTTGCAACGCATACTGCTTCTCATGCGCGCCTTCACTCAAACCTCGGAGCACTGTCGGGAAAAACGGATTTTGAAAAAACTTATCAGCCGACCCAGGCAGCACAAGACCCAGCACCTGGGTCGATTGATTCGCAAGACTTCTGGCAATGAAGTTTGGATGATAGCCCAGCTGCTTCATTGCTTCTCTCACTTTTTGTTTTGTACTGTCACTTATTCGGGAATTATTGGCTATCACTCTTGAAACCGTAGATGGCGCAACATTAGCCAGCTTTGCTACATCTTTTATAGTTACAGCCACATTTTTCTCCCCTTCCCCGATAACTCGAAACTACACTTGAAATTTACTATTCTTCGGTCTTCCGTCTGCTTTTACCTTTCTTCCAAACGTAATAAATAAAGATAAGGAAAATAATATATACAGCGGAAAGGGCTCCGATAAATCCATAGTTCAAGCCGCTTCTCTGTTGTAGTGTATATATTTCAGCCTTTTCACGGTCGAGAATGATATCATAACTATCCCCTTCTGCCCGGACAAGGTCTCCTTCTATCAGACCTCTCAGTTCCATTCCTTCCGCCAGCTGCGGTGATTTCAACTTAACACTCTGAGATTTACTAGTGTTATTAATTGCTACGATTAGCGTCTCGTTCTCATCTTCCCTTTTAAAGACGGCCATTCCATCTTCTTCATACAACAGTTCCATACTGCCCCTTGTTAGAGCAGTATGAGTATTTCTCAATTCACCAAGCTTGGTGATATATTGGATAAGTTCATCATCTGTTCTGAAATCCATCAGCCTGCGGTTATCAGGGTCTTCCCCTCCGCTCAGCGCAATTTCTGAACCGTAGTACAGGATTGGCAGTCCCGGCACGGTAAACATATAGGCCAAGGGCAGCTTCCACCGCGTGCCCGGAAACTGATTGTATTGCGTAATTAAATTGGTGAACCGCACCATATCATGATTATCAATGAATGTACCCATTAAATATGGATTTTCAAAGTAGGTTTGATTATACTGCCAGAAATTAAAGAGGCGGTCCATATCTGTATCGGGTTTCTGGAAAACATCCCGCATCTCCTGGGCTTGCGGGAAATCAGCAAATCCATCAATCCCGACTCCCTCATATTTGGCAATATTGCGCGGGTCATAATCGAAAACTTCCCCTAATAAATAGAAATCTTCCTTTTCAGCTTTTACCGTTTCGGAAAACTCTTCCCAAAAATCTTGAGGGACATGCCTGACGGTATCCAGCCTATAGCCGTCAATATCCGTTTCTTCGATCCACCAGGCCGCAGCATCCAACAAATATTTTCTCACTTCAGGGTTTTCTGTATTCAAATCAGGCAGGTCATACAGCCAGGCGTTTTGAAGGCTTTCATCATCGTTCATGTTCATTGGCTGTTTCTCATGGAACCAATCTTCTTTTTCCGGATCATTCAGCCATTCATGGTCAGGGCCGACATGATTGACAATGAAGTCCAGAATAACCTTCATATCACGTTTGTGAGCCTCGTCTACAAGCTCCTTGAATTTCTCAAGTGAACCAAAATGTTCATCCGTATTATAGAAGTCTTTGATCCAGTAGCCGTGATAACCTTTTTCCTGGTTATCGAATACCGGAGTCAGCCAGATGCTTGTAAACCCCATATCTTTTATATAATCAAGCTGATCGATGACCCCTTGAAAGTCCCCGCCTTGGTAGGCTTTAGGATCGTCTCTGTCTACTTCATGATCGTTGGATTGATCACCATTATTGAATCTGTCAATCATCAAAAAATAAATTGATTCATCTTGCCATGTACGTTCTTCTTTTTCAGCAGCTCCTGCAGGGAGGGCGTAAAAAAGAAGAAACGGAATAAGAATAAGAGAAAATACTCTTCTTTTCATCTCCGCTCCTCCTTAAATTTAATTAGTTACGCCTTTAAGATTATCCTTTTGTTCCCCCTGCCGTCAATCCGGAAACAAAGTATTTCTGGAAGTACAGGAACAGGACGGCAATCGGAATGGCGATAAGTACTGATCCCGCAGCGAACGTAGTGAATTCCGCCCCGAACTGTTTAGCGACCATATCATATAATGCAACCGGCAAGGTATATTTCTCTTCTGATCTCAGCAGGATGCTTGCAATGATGAAATCTGCAAACGGTGCTATAAAAGAAAATAATGCGACTACAGCTATGATCGGCTTGGCAAGCGGCATGACAATCTGGAAGAAAATCCGGAAATGCCCCGCTCCGTCCATTTTCGCAGATTCATCGAGTTCTTTGGGAATAGTGTCAAGATACCCTTTCATCAACCAAGTGTTCATCGGGATCTGCCCCCCGACATACACAAGGATCAATCCAAGATGTGTGTCAAGCAAATCTGTTACAAGAGCCAATACGAAAATGGCAATCAAAGCTGCGAAGTTTGGAATCATCTGCAGGATCAAGAAAGTCATCAATCCATTTTTTCTGCCCACAAAACGATAGCGGGAGAACGCATATGCTGTCAAACTGACCATCAGCACAGTCAATGCCATTGTGGATAAGCTGACTTTCAAGGAATTCCAATACCAGATAAGGTAATTGCTTTGTTCTAAATCAAATAGTTCTTTGTAATGTGCTAATGTTGCATTCTTTGGAATGATACTAGAACCAGATAAGCTTTGACCCGGGTTGAATGATGACCCTATGATCCATGCAACTGGATACAAGATGATGGAAAACATAATCGCAATGGCTATATAGGACAGTGTCAATCTGATGAGTTTCTGTTTTTTTATATTCATATCACATCATATCCTCTTCTTGGAATGATTTTGTTCTTCTGAACTGCCAGATCGCTACAGTAATTACAATGATAGAAAGCAGCAAAGTGATGGCAGCCGCTTTGGAGTACTGAGCAGATGTCATGGTCAAGCTGTAAATCCATGAGATAAGGATATCCGTTCCGCCTGCATTCTGGCCTGTCAAAGCAGGGCCTCCGCCGTTAAACAGATAAATGACATTAAAGTTATTGAAGTTGAATGTATATTGAGTAATCAAAATCGGCGCCGTTGCAAAAAGAACAAGCGGCAGAGTGATATTTCTGAATTTCTGTATGCTTGAAGCTCCGTCCACTGTAGCAGCTTCATAAAGCTCATCGGGAATCGATTGAAGGACACCTGTAGTCATGGCAAAGATAAATGGAAAACCGAGCCATGTCTGGATGAAGATCAATGCGATTCTTGTGTACATTGCTTCTGTCATCCATGGTATTTCACCGATACCGAGAAACGCGAGAATATCGTTATTAATCGTCCCGAAGGATTCATTGAACATCCCTGCAAAAATCAGAATCGAAACGAACGCTGGAATAGCCCAAGGAAGAATGAAAACAGTCCTGATGATGGCTTTTCCTTTTAAGTCCTTCTGGTTGACCAGAATTGCCAGGAAGATTCCGAGTGCAACCTGTGTCGTCGTTGCCCCGAATGTCCAAACTAACGTCCATGCCAATACTGAGAAGAATGTGCTTCTCCATATATCGATTTGGAAGATATCAATAAAGTTCTGGATGCCGATCCAGTCCACTAATTTCGCTGGAGGCGAGTGATAAAGATCATAGTTCGTGAATGCAAGAAGCACAACGAAAATAATTGGGAATATGACCACAAATACTAGCAGCAGGAAGCCAGGGGACATGATAAGATATGGAAATCCATTATCTATAAGATTGCGGTACTGCTCCCTGATCGTGCTGAGCTTCTCACCGCGGTCCCTTTTCTCTCCGTTTTTAAAAGCATCATAGAGATTGAAGGCATAGAAGCCTAATCCGAATAATATTATGATGATTGCGAGAATCCCATAGACCATCAAGAAAATGGAGTGGTCTCTATATGGCGCGGCAGTCGTTTCGCCAAGGGTCAGGATCCCCCACAGTCCATAATCAATCAAATCACGGAATACGAAGATAAAGGCCGCAGCCATTATTAAGAAAAATCCGCCTTTTAAATTTTGTTTGTTGTAAAACTGGCCCAACCCGGGTATTAAGGAAAGGGCAAGTGCTGTTTTTCGATGTTTTGTCTGATAGGAATTTTCAGCCATCCTAAATTCCCCCTTCTTCTCTTTGTAATTTTATAAGCTTCAGAAGCTTCATCAAGAAAGATAGCATCTTCCTTCATGAAATTCCTGAAGTAACTATACTGTTCTGAGGTTAACAAGCTTTAATATAGAAGACTGACTCAACCAAGAGTCAGTCCCCTTATTATGTTTAGTTAGAATGGTTCGCTTCGATATTTTGCTCAATTGTGTCTACTGCTGAATCAAGGGCTGCTTTCGGCTCTTGTTTGCCAGTGACTACCGTTTGCAAAGCATCTGCCATTGGATCCCAAACTTCTCCCATTTCCGGGATGTTCGGCATAGGCACTGCATGCTGAGACTGCTCGGCAACTGCTTTAGCTCCTTCATTTTCAGCAATTGCAGGATCATCTACAAGGGCTGTATTCGTAGGAACTTCTTTTGTTTGTTCAAAGCGAAGTTTTGAGTGCTCATCTTGTGTAATGAATTCGATGAACGTCTGTGCCCACTCCTGGTTCTCGGAGTATCCGGATACATGCCATCCTTTAACACCCATGAATGTTTTCATTGGCTCTCCATTTGGAAGAGTTGGCATAGCAGCAACCCCAATATCAATTCCTGCTTCTTCATAGCTTTGGAAAGACCAAGGTCCGTTCATAACAGAAGCAACTTTTCCTTCATTGAACAATCCATCCATTGCAGCTCCGCCGTTTTCTCCGACGATCCCTTTAGGGAATAATCCTTCTTCATACCATTTTTGGATATACTCAGCACCTTCAACAGCACCCTCATTGTTCAATCCAAGGTCTGCTGGATTCAATGCACCGTCATTTTCCGCGAAAACATACCCACCCATTCCTCCAATAGGAGCGTGAGCAAAGTAGTAGTTATCCCACAGTGCAAGGAAACCATAATTTCCGTCTTTAGTGAAATCAGTAGAGAAATCATAAACTTCATCCATAGTGGATGGAGCTTCTTCCATCAACTCTTTGTTGTAAATGAATACCGGCGTTTCAGAAGATTTCGGAAGGCCGTATAGTGCTCCTTCATAAGATTGCGCCAAAATAGAAGATTCAGAGAAACGATCTACTATCTCTTGTTCTACATCAAGCTCAGCGATATGACCCGCTAGAGCCATTTCCCCGATTTGGTCATGCGGCAATGTAATTACGTCCGGGCCTGTCCCAGCCGGACCATCTAAACGAAGCTGTTCTTTCATCTTCGTAGCCATTTCTACTTCTTTGACTTCAATTTCAATACCGTGTTCTTCTGTGAACTTGGCACCTACTTCATCTAACCATCCTGATTTTTTCTCATCTTCCCAGATGACAAGCTTCTCTGGTTTGCTTGTTTCAGGTGTTTCATTATCGTCTCCGCCTTGGTTATTGTTCCCTGCTCCCTCTTCACGATTAGGTCCGCAGGCAGCCAATGCGCCTAAAACCAGCATGATGACCATCAATAATGATAGTGCTTTCTTCATTCTGACCCCTCCTGAGTACAAAAAAATTAAATTGAACAACCGTTTGCACAAATCGACAAAAAATATAGGCATTTAGATACCGCTTTCATATTTGTGAAACCGATTGCACAACCTATCCCTTATTATAATGCTTATAATTTTTTTGACAATACTTTTTTTGAATTTTTTTGAAAACGTTTTATTTTCTGCTGATAACATCCCGATTGACTTTACTATTGATATGCAATAACCTTTAAGTGAAATTGATAAAGGAGGCTGAAATATGGAGTTAGAAGCTGTCTACCATAGGCCAAAAGATAATTATGCATACGCTTGCACTGATAGAGAAATACATATTCGGATCAGAACGAAAAAACAGGATCTGAAATCGGTCTCTTTACTGCATGGAGATCCTTACGAGTGGAAAGACGGAAAATGGATTTATTCCTCAATGCCAATGATTCATACTGGATCAGATCAGCTTTTCGATTATTGGTTCGCTTCAGTCGAACCACCTTTCAAAAGACTCCGGTACGGGTTTCTCCTGGAGGATGGCCAGGAATCTAATTTCTTTGGAGACCGAGGATTTCTTGACCAGCCGTCAAATGATGTTGGAGATTACTTCTGTTTTCCATTCCTTAATTCTATCGACGTTTTTAAAGCTCCATCTTGGGTCAAAGACACCATCTGGTACCAGATATTCCCTGAAAGGTTTGCTAATGGGAATAAAGACTGGGATCCCGCAGGCACCCTTCCTTGGGGAAGCACAGAACCTAAACCTGATAATTTCTTCGGCGGTGATCTGCAAGGGGTTATAGATGGTATTCCTTATCTAAAAGAATTAGGAATTAACGGGATATATTTTACACCGATATTCAAAGCTCATTCCAATCACAAGTACGATACCATTGATTATTTTGAACTTGACCCTCAGTTCGGCAGTAAAGAATTACTTAAAGCCCTTGTCAAAGCATGTCACGAAAACGGAATCAGAGTTATGCTGGATGCAGTGTTCAATCACAGCGGGCTGTATTTCCCTCAGTTCCAGGATGTTTTGGAAAAAGGGGAAAGTTCATCTTTCAAAGACTGGTTCCATATTAGGGAATTTCCTCTTCAAGAGGATCCTATTCCTAATTATGATACTTTTGCCTTTGAGCCATCCATGCCAAAGCTTAACACTGAAAACCCGGAAGTCAGGGAGTATCTCTTGGAAGTCGGCCGATACTGGATTAAAGAATTTGATATCGACGGCTGGAGATTGGATGTTGCGAATGAAGTGGATCACTCTTTCTGGAGGGATTTCCGCAGAGAGACAAAAGCCATCAAACCTGATTTATATATCCTTGGCGAAATCTGGCATGATTCAATGCCTTGGCTCAGAGGAGATCAGTTTGACGCGGTCATGAATTACCCTTTCACCACCAATATACTGAATTTGTTTGCCAAAGGCACCATTAATCCGAGGCAATTCATAGAAAGCATGACACATGTAGTGCATATGTATCCAAAGAATGTAATGGAAACCGCCTTTAACCTAGTCGGAAGCCATGACACTCCAAGAATCCTTACAGAATGCATGGAGGATAAGGAAAAATAAAACAAATTTTCACCTTGCTTCTGACTTTCATTGGCTCTCCATGTCTTTATTATGGAGATGAAATCGGGATGACGGGAGGAGCAGATCCAGGCTGCAGAAAATGCATGGAGTGGGATCATGCAAAGCAGGATAGAGGGACCTTCGAGCATGTCCAAAGATTGATTTCTCTTCGAAAGGAACATAAGCTTCTCGCAAATGATGGAACGTTCACCTTCATGCCTGCTGAGATTAACGAAGATTGCATAGCTTACACTAAATCAGACGGTGAGAAAACAATAGTCATCATTTTGAATGCGGCTGATAAGAATGTCGTTTACCCTCTTCCATTCAACCTGAAAGGCAAGAAAATCACAGATATTTGGCAGGATCAAGAGTTCGCTGCCGATTCGGATGATATAGGGGTGGAACTAAACCCGCTCGGCTTCAGCATACTGCAATTTTAATTCACTCCCTCCCGGCAAAAGACCGAACTGCCGGGAGTCTTTTGTTTCTTTAGCGAGTTATGTAATGGATATTTTTCCATTACCCCTCTTACTGATATTTTCAGTATAATTGAGTATTATATTTTGTAAGAAATGAGATGACTGCATCATGAGTCTAGATAAGAAAAAACTAAGTCTATACGCACTTACCTGGCCGATTTTCGTAGAAATATTCCTGCATATGCTGATGGGGAATGCCGATACATTGATGCTTAGCCAGTATTCAGATGAATCAGTGGCAGCTGTCGGGGTTTCAAATCAGGTGCTGTCCTTGATCATTGTCATGTTTGGATTTGTCGCAACCGGAACTTCCATACTTGTTTCGCAGAATTTAGGAGCCGATAAAATCGGCACCGCACGTGAAGTGGCCGTCGTTTCATTAATAGCCAACCTTATATTTGGATTTTTATTAAGCTTACTCATATTTATATTCAACGAACAGATTCTCAGCGTGATGGATATTCCCCAAGAATTACGTAGTGAAGCATCCACCTATTTAACCATTGTTGGCGGATTCTCTTTTATCCAGGCTTTAATCATGACAGCGGGCGCTACACTGCGAAGCTATGAATTTACTAAAGATGCTATGTATATCACGATCGGTATGAACATCCTCAATGTAATCGGAAATTATTTATTCATTTTTGGACCGTTCGGTATCCCGGTTCTGGGAGTTGAAGGTGTTTCCATTTCAACTGTGGTCAGCCGGACCATCGGCCTTATTGCCATAACCTTTGTTTTGGTGAAACGAATTCCTGGAATATTCTCCATCAAGCGCCTTATTCCGGTACAGCATATTAAAGACCTGCTGAGAATCGGCATACCATCAGCTGGAGAACACCTTTCATACAATGGTTCCCAGATGGCTATCACTTATTTTATCGCCATTCTTGGAACAGAAGCATTGACCACAAAGGTATATGCCCAGAATCTCATGATGTTCATCTTTTTATTCGCACTCGCAATCAGCCAGGGAACCCAGATTATGATTGGTCATATGGTTGGGCGCAAAGATTTCAAGTCGGCATACGAAAGATGCATCAAAAGCTTGAAGGTATCAATTTTCATATCCTTGGGTATGGCAGTCATTTTTGCATTGTTTTCAGAACCACTTTTACGAATCTTCACAAGCAATGAAGAAATCATTTACCTTGGGAGCATTTTAATTTGGCTGACCATTATTCTCGAACCAGGGAGAAGCTTCAATCTCGTTGTAATCAGCTCACTCCGAGCAGCAGGGGATGTCAAATTCCCTGTATACGTCGGCATTCTCTCCATGTGGGGAGTAAGTGTGTTCCTGTCCTACCTATTAGGAATTGTATTTGGGCTTGGCTTGATCGGCGTGTGGATTTCCTTTATCGCAGATGAATGGCTGCGGGGAGTGATCATGCTCCGCCGCTGGAGATCAAGAGTTTGGATGAATAAAAGCTTTATAGGCAAAGCCCAAGCAAAATAGTTTTATCCTCCTGCTTGTTTAGCGGGGGGATTTTTTCTTTGGTAGAACTCCCACCCTATTTGTGTCCCTGCACTGATGATTTATTCACTTGATCCTCAAATTAGACAGCCCATTTTTCAGTTTTTATCTTGATTCATATAAAAATAAGATAAGGTTTGTTAAGTTTTTTACATTAAAACGCTTACATAAGTTTTTATTAGTTGATTTTTTCAAGTATTCAGAATATGATATAAAACATAACTTACTTATGTTATTTTTTCTAACATTAATAAAGGAGCTGAATGATTTGAAAAAAATCGTGGCCGTTATCCGCCCTGAAGTATTTCAAGCACTAAGAGAAGGCCTGGCTGCAAGTGGTTTCAATGGTTTGACTGTATCTGAAGCTGCTGGCTGCGGCAAACAAAAAGGTAAACAAGGACTGTTTCGAGGCACAACCTTCGAAGTTGCTCTCTCACCCCGAGTCAGGGTTGAAATGATTGTAGAGGATACTGAAACGGAGGAAATTATCGACTTGATTTGCGAATACTGCTCAACCGGTAATGTCGGGGACGGAAAAATTTTCATATCTGATATCCAGGAAGTTGTCCGGATTCGATCGAAAGAACGTGGTAAACAGGCATTTATTTAATTTTGCCAAAAGAAATTTGACTCATCATTAAACTCAAATTTTCCATCAAGACTTACTGCAGGACTCTCCTATTCTTTTGCTTTTGCTTCAACACAATCTAAATAATCAGGAGGAACAAATATCATGCTAAAAAAAGTTTCGTGCTTATCTGCTTTTCTTTTGCTGGCTGCCACTCCCGCTTTTGCCCAGACTCCCACTGCCCAAAGTGTCCAGGGTTCTGTTGATGGAATGTGGGTCATGACTGCAGCTTTATTGGTGTTTTTCATGCATGCAGGATTTGCGATGGTAGAATCGGGCTTCACCCGTTCTAAGAACACGCTGAATATCCTGATGAAAAACTTCCTTACTATTTCAATCGCCTCCATCCTCTATTTCCTCGTTGGATTTGGATTGATGTTTGGCAGCACGGCCAACGGTCTAACCGGTACGGACGGATTCCTGCTGGCTGGACGTGAAGATATTGGATTCTTTGTATTCCAAGCGGTGTTCGCGGCAACTTGTGCAACAATAATATCAGGGGCCGTTGCTGAACGAATGAAACTGAGAAGCTATATGCTCATCACCGTCGTCATTACTGGACTCATTTACCCTGTTGTCGGACACTGGGTTTGGGGCGGAGGCTGGCTCTCAGAACTGGGCTTTGTTGATTTTGCCGGCTCAACTGTCGTTCATTTAAGCGGTGCGGTAGCTGCTTTCATAGCTGTACTCTTCCTTGGACCGCGGATTGGAAAATATACCAACTCTAAAGTGAATGTCATTCCCGGCCACAACATACCGATAGGCGCCCTTGGTGTTTTCATCCTGTGGTTCGGCTGGTTTGGTTTCAACGGAGGAAGCACATTGACAGCTGATCCTGATTTGGTACCGCGTGTCATCACCGCCACCCTGCTTTCTGCTTCAGCAGCCGTTCTATCATCTGCCTTTTACACAGCATTCCGCTTTAATCGAATCGATCCATCCCTGACATTAAACGGTGCGTTAGGAGGATTGGTCGGAATCACAGCAGGATGCGCCAATGTTTCCATCGGCGGATCGATTGTGATTGGATTAGCAGCAGGAATTCTCTTAGTCGAAGGCGTCCGCTTCATCGAAGTGAAACTAAAGGTGGATGATCCTGTCGGAGCAATTGCTGTTCACGGCCTTTGCGGAATCTGGGGAACCCTTGCAATCGGATTCTTTGATGTCTCAAATGGACTTTTCTATGGAGGAGGCCTTTCCCTTTTAGGGACACAGGCAATTGGCGTGGGAGCCGTCATACTATGGGTCGCTGCTTCTTCCGGTGCTGTCATCTATCTTGTGAACAAGGCAGACAGAATTCGTGTATCCAGTGAGGATGAATTGGCTGGCCTTGATTTCTCTGAACACGGGGCAACCGCTTATGAATTGAGTGAAACCGTTTTGACATCCCACTCCAACCAGCCTAATGCTGCTTTTGGAAAAGAATTAGTGAGAAAGCTTGATGGATTGAGTGTTCCTGCTTCGAAAAAACAATATCATTGAGAATGAATGATTTTTAACCCCTTCCATGTAGCGGAAGGGGTTTTCACTTGTGGTCTAGCAGCTGAGTTTTATTGAAGTGCGGCCGATGATGTCTTTGCGGGATTTTGGCTGTGTAATTCAGAATTTTAGGGATTCGATGCTGTCTGGGGGGTCTTCTGACGGCATTGATTTCACTTTTTTGAGATTCGGTGCTGTCTGTCGGGCTTTCTGGATACATCAATTTCGTTTTTGAGAGAATCGATGTCGTCTGCGGGGCTTACTGGATACATCGATTTCGTTTTTGCGAGAATCGATGTCGTCTGCGGGGCCCCCTGGATACACCGATTTCGTTTTTACGAGATTCTATACTGTCTGCGAGGCTTTCTAACCGCATCGATTTCGTTTTTCGGAGATTCGGTGCCGTCTTCGGCGCCTGCTGACTACGTTGATTTCATTTTTCACGGTCTCATGCCATAAAAACGCCCTTCCTCTTGCATAATAATCAAAAGTTTTCTTACCCCGGCTCTGAATTCCATGGAGAATTGCTGATAGTAAACTTGAAGCGACAATGAAACAACCCCCTAAACTCATAAAAACTCACACCGTTTTACGGCATGAGCTTCGAGTAATCATCGATCCACAATATTAATATTGTAATCTTTGAACCACACATGAATCTGCGCAAGATGAGCGAGGAGCTGCGGTCCTGTCATCAACTGTCCAAACCAAGGTGTTTTAAAGGCTTCTCCGTTCGTTTCTACAAGTGATTTAAGCTGCCTATGATCAAATAACTCATACAGTGCGCTGGATTTATCTTGCAATATTTCCTCAAGCCAGTTTTTAACCAAGGAAGTATAAACAGGATGGTGGGTTTTCGGATAAGGACTTTTCTTTCGATAAAGCACCTCATCAGGCAATGTTCCTTCCAGAGCTTTTCTCAAGATCCCTTTTTCCCTGTCCTCGTGCATCTTCCATCTCCAAGGGATATTCCAAACATATTCAACCAGCCGGTGATCGGCAAATGGGACACGCACCTCGAGGCTCGCTCCCATACTCATCCGGTCTTTTCGGTCAAGCAGCGTCGTCATGAACCAGATGATATTCAGATAGAAAAGTTCCCTTCTTTTAGCCTCTATTGGCGTTTCACCTTCCAGGACAGGGGTTTCTGCCACTGTTTCACTGTATTTCGAGAGTACGTATTCTTCGAGATTCAGCTTTTTACGTAAATCCGGTTTTAACAGGGACTGCCTCTCCTCTACAGATCTCATCCACGGAAAACCTTTACGATTAAAATCTTCTTCATTATGGAACCATGGATACCCGCCGAAGATTTCGTCCGCACACTCTCCTGATAATCCGACTGTGAATTCGTTTTTGATTTCTCTGCAGAACCACAACAGCGATGAATCTACATCTGCCATCCCAGGCAAATCTCTTACATGCACAGCCTCAGTCAGGTGATTCTTTAATTCTTCTTGTGTAATGATACAGTTGTGATGAACGGTATCAAACGTGTCAGACATTAAATTGATCCATTTGCTGTCAGAGTTGGGTTGAAATTTATTCGATTTAAAATGCTGATCGTTGCCTTCGTAATCGATAGAGTAAGTGTGAAGCCTTCCTTTCCCTTCCTTTTGATAAGCCTCTGCCGCAATGGCTGTAATAGCACTGGAGTCCAGTCCTCCAGATAAGAAGGTACACAGAGGAACGTCCGATACCAACTGTCTGTTTATGCTGTCTTTCACCAAAAAACCCACTTTATCAACTGTGTCCTCAAAGCTGTCCGTGTGCTGTCCGCTTTTCACGTTCCAATATCTCCAGACCTTTAAACCATTTTTTGAAAATACCATGGCATGGCCCGGTCTCAGCTCTTTTACACCCTTGAAAACTCCCGACCCCGGAGAACGTGACGGACCAAGTCCAAGTATTTCCGATAACCCTTCTCTGTCTACTTCTGCTGGTACAGATGGATGTGCAAGCAATGCCTTTAACTCCGATCCGAACAAAAGACCATTATCTTTTTCAGTAAAGAAGAATGGTTTGACACCAAGGCGGTCTCTTCCGATAAATACGTGCTGTTTCTCACTGTCCCATACAGCAAATGCGAAGATTCCGTTCAGATGATGAACACATTCTTCCCTCCACTCGATGTAGGAAGTCAAGAGCACCTCAGTATCTGAATGTCCATTAAATGTATAGCCCTTGGAAAGAAGGACTTTTCTTATATCTTCCGTGTTATAGAGCTCTCCGTTATAACATATAACGAACCTGTGCCCAGCCGCCTCTTTTGCCATTGGCTGTTTTCCGCCTGCAGGATCCACAACTGTCAGTCTTTTATGGCCAAAAGCAGCATGAGTATCCAGCCATACATTGGAATCATCCGGTCCCCTTTTGGAAAGTGTCTCAGTCATAGTCTCCAAGATATCCCTGGAGTTTCTCAAATCTTTTCTAAAGTTGATCCATCCTGTTATTCCGCACATATCAGACATCCTTTCTTTCTCAGGCAAAATTGGGCTAGATGCAATATGGATTATCATATGCAATCTTCTGAAAATGGTTAATTGTCTTATTTCACTTTTACTTTAAATGAATATGCTAAAATAGGCCCAAAATGTAGATAATGTTGATATAACATTTTCAGGTAAGGGGGGAAATAGGTGAATAACCTGTACAGAAAGAAGCTCCTTCAGCGGCAAAACCGCTCCTACACACTAGGAACTGTAGAATTCATTCATAATCAATGGGTGTTTTTTGATGATGAGTTGGATGAAGCGACGGACTTGGAATTTTACACACAGCAGGAAGTTGAAGTTTTTCGTGACCAGGGATGGGAAAGAGGAATTTTAGAGTCTCAAGGCATTGTAAAAACCGCCTATGATCAAATGAATCTCCAGGATACAGAAACGATCCGGATAAAAAAAGCACTGATCTATTCACTCGAAATGCTGATCGAGGAGTTAAATGATGATTCTTTTTTCCAGTTCCTGACCAGCTTGAACTCACTTGAATTCTCGTTGTATGATTGTATATTCTGCCATAATCACCTCTGTTTTCTCGAAGACAGGAAAATAAGAGAAGGGGTGAACTTTTTGACGTTTGATAATGGGGATACAGTGTGTTCGGTACAGCATCACTTTACTTATTATAAAAAACAACGCGACCGATTTGAGTTCACCTTGAGTACCGGAAAGAGAATCGTTATTGAAAAGCTGGAATAAGACAATGTAAAAAGAAACTGCTGGCTTACAGTTTCTTTTTTTGCTCTTTTCGAAGATAGCTAGGTCGTTTTTAAAACCATAGAACAACTTAATAGGTTATTCCTTATTAAATTCCTTTTCAGGGCCCTGTGAGCTTCAATAAAGAAAAGCTGAAGCCCAGGGGGAACTCACAGCTTTTCTTTATCTTATTAGTTTAATGGTATCCAAGTTCCTGATGGTAAAAAAACGTGTTTGAACTGCAGGCAGGCCTTCTTTAAAAACTGCAAAAGATATAAAGATAACCTTCATTTTCACGAACGCAACTCAAAGTTCAGTCACCTTTCACTTAAAAGGTAAACCCGTGAATCCCTAATCCATTTCTCCATTTCCTTTGGGGGAATCGGCCTTGAAATGAAGTATCCCTGTCCCAGGTCACAATTGAGGTCGTCAAGAAGGAGCAGTTGGTCACTCGTTTCAATCCCCTCGACGATTACCTGCATCCCAAGCCCTTTTCCCATCATCGAAACCGCCTGGACGATTGCGTAATCAGAACTGCTTTCCTCGATATTCTGAACAAATGATTTATCGATTTTTAAAATATGCAGAGGGAGATGTTTAAGATAACTTAAGGACGAATATCCAGTACCAAAATCGTCGATTGCAATTTTCACTCCAAGTGCCGACAACTCTTCCATTCTGTCAATTGTATGTCCGGAATGCTGAATCATCACACTCTCGGTCAATTCCAGACACAGATACTCTGGAGACAAACCCGATACATGCAGTGCCTGGTTTATTTCATTGGTGAAGGAAGGCTGCTGAAACTGATTAGCAGAAACATTCACAGATATATAAAAATCAGGAAGTCCTTTTGCCTGCCACTCCTTCGCCTGTTTACAAGCCTCTTGAAGCACCCAGTTACCTATTGAACCTATCAATCCGGTTTCCTCCGCGAGCGGGATGAAATCCATTGGGGAGACGAGCCCCAAATAGGGATGATTCCAGCGGATAAGGGCTTCGGCTCCAATAACCTTTCTCCCGCTCAGCTCTACAATAGGCTGGTAATAGATGCTGAATTCTTTTCTTTCGAGCGCTTTTCGCAGATAACTTTCCATTTTCACCTTTTCGAGGGTATGTATATTCATCTCATTTGTAAAGAAAACAATCTGGTCGCCGCCATTGGATTTCGCCCAATTCAAGGATGTATCAGCATTTCTCAGGAGATCCGAGAGGTTGGTTCCGTGATCGGGATAGACTGCGATTCCTATACTTGCTTTTATATAAAATTCTTGGTTGCCCTGGAGGATCGGCTTCTGGATATGTTCTGCAATCATAGCGGCAACCTGCCTGATTTTATCGTCCGTTACATTTTTGCTGATCAGTATCGTGAATTTATCGCTGCCAAACCGCCCAAGATAAGCCCCTTTTGGAAGTACACTTTTAATCCTCTCAGCCAGCTGGATTAAAATCCGGTCACCTGCAGAATGCCCAAGTGTATCATTCACCAGTTTAAACCGGTCTATATCAAGAAAAAGGATGCCGAGACGGCGCTTTTTCTTATAAGCGCGTTCTATGAACTCTTCAGACAATTCCCGGAATTTCACTCTGTTCGGGAGTCCGGTTTCCGCATCAAAATAAGCCAATTGCGTTATTTTTCTTCTGTCTTCTTCTGTTCAGTAATATTCCTGCCAATTCCGAATAACCCAACACATTTTCCATCTATGGTAATCGGTATATTTTTTATATGAAATAATTGAACCTCCCCGGATTTGGATGGTATCCAGAGTTCATAGAATTGCTCCTTCCCTGACAGAGTCCTGAAGAAGTGCCTCTTGATCCTGGGAACATCCTCTTCAAATATAAAGGATATGGACAGCTTGCCGATCAACTCAGATTCAGAGTAACCAAATGTCTTAAGGAAGGTAGGATTGACAGAATTAAACCTTCCTTTTAAGTCAGTGGAATAGACGAAATCTGTATTGTTTTCAAACAGGGACCGATAGTATTCTTCAGAGATTTGGATATTTTCATTCAACTTCTGAATGTCGCTTGAAGATGCATTGATCAGCTGTGTGAGAGAAACCCTTGTATTCCCTTCTGGAGTAAGTGCGTACTGGAACCTCTCCCTATTTATGGGAAGCAGCTGATCATCTTCAGAGATAGCGAGAAAGGTCAGCGAGTGTGAATACAACTCAGGCGCCTTGCTGCCGTCCATTAAAATTTCCCCATGCGAGAAAAAACCGGCTGTGCTGGCTATCTCGGCCATCATTTCCATTTCAGCCTTCGTAAAGTCTTTTATGAACTGCCTCCGCGCTGCACAGTTAAAGATAAAGAGAGATTCGACCGGCTTCCTCCTTAATCGGTTTAATTCTCTTAAAGAACAGTCGACAATCGACTCAAGATCAGCAAAAGCAAAAGTCAGGCTGTCTCCCTGCTTCACTTCTTTACTCATTTCGATTGAACCATTTCCATTGATTCTTAATGGAAAGAGAGTGGAAACCCCTTCACTACGTTTCACAAGGAAAGGGAATTCGACACCTGATTCCGGCAGACGGGAAACAAAACGCTCCCCAAGATAGTGTTCCAACACCTTCAGTGGCTTCATATGATCGATCTTTTCGATGACCGATCCTTTTGACTTCGTAACTGTCAACGGCCTTCCAACTTCTTTCCACTGCTCATTGATAAATGACTGTACAATCAAGCTGGAACTATTCAGGGCAACCGCTGCAATGCCCTTTTCAGATTCTTCATTTTCCGTCAATACAATTGACTGATGCCTTCCTGGCACATCCATTGAAACGCCGCCGCTGACAGGAACCTTGGGCGATACCGCATGAAATCCTTGCAGTATCTCATGCAGATTCACCTCAAGACGGCTTGCAAATAGGATGACCGCTTTCGTTTCCAAACCGACAAGCTTTTCAGCCAGGTGCCGGCCCGTCTCATGGGCTTTATGGTGTTCATCGATTTTTATCAGCTTCGAAACGGCTTCTGTTTTCTCTAGTACCGTAAAAGACAAGACAGGTGAGTCATTTACAATCTTCCCATCGGTAATCTGACCATCTGTGCTGCACCCAATGATGACAGCCTTAGGCAGATATGAAATGATTTGTGCTCTAATCTGTTTCGCCTGATCTAATGGCACTTGTCCCAGGAATATCTGTATAAAAACCGTCGGATAAAAATCTAAATTATTGCCGCTGATGTACTCAGCCAGTTTTTCCTGAGAAGAATAAATATGATTAAATGATTTAGCCATTGACACACCACCGCTCTTGGTAACAATCTATGTAAACAATTCGTCTTTGGATAAGTAACCGTGCGTTATCGTATCTACTTATTTCACTTATATAAAAAATACCATAATTTTCAGATATAATGTATAAATTTTAGTTAATTTTGTGGAAAGATGAGGAATTTTGCTCTTTTTCGTTATTATTTGCGGCTGCTGCTTTAACATTAAGCGGGCTGGATAGCTTGCGCTGAATTCCCCAGGTGACATCACTATTGTCGCTGCCTGTCACATCATCGACCGGATATTATAGTTAAAAGGTATCAACAGAGGTTGTTTATAACAATAGATTCAAAACCTCCGTGAGAACTGGTGGTTTGCTCTGCGGCTTGAAGCCTCTCTTACCGCCCTCTGCCTAAAAGGTCCACTGAATGATTTCATCAGTAATCTATTACAATAAAAAATTTCAAGAAATAAGCGGAGAAATTCCGCTTATTAGCTAAAAAGATGCGAAAATGATCCATTTAGCTGTGCTTAAGCGGAAAAATTCCGCTTATATACCACAGATCAAAGGCAATTCGCAGCTTAGCCGGAAAAATTCCGCTTATTTTTTTCATGTCCTTCACTGGTAAACCGCCTGCTTGCATGGTAAGAAGTGTTAAGGAACCTGCTTATCCTCTAATGGAAGGGAAATTTCCCCTTCCTCGCTATAAGCTCGCTGGAACCCCGGGCATAGCCAGGGGTTTTCAAGACCATGAAAAAAGGCTGCTCTGTCCAGAGCAGCCTTTACCGTATTTATGCCAGTGACCAAAGGCCCAATGGCAGCCAAACACCAAGATAAATTGTAACCACCAGGGCGATGATGAGCTGCGCCCAGAAGATTCCTGTCTTTTTGCCTTTGTTGGTCCTGACCAGAATCATTTCAAACATGGCAATGACCCATAGTCCTCCCAATAACTTCAGTCCATACTGCATCGGGAAGACCCCTTGATGCTTCCAGAACAGAAGAACTCCTGTCAGGATGATCAATAAATAAAACAGTCTCAATGTCATATGAACAATTTTCATCGCTTTCTTTTTGCCGCTGTTATGTAGGTACAGTGCTGCGAAGAACAAAATAATCCCTATCACCCACGTTGCAATATGGGCATGAGTATTATCAAACATGTACAAATCCTCCTTGAACATTACTAATATCCCCATTATCTTACCATACCTGTCTTCATCTGCACGAATAATAGCTGGTTCAGACAAAAAATTGTAACTTCTATTGAATCGTATTTGCGAGCGTTCCAATTCTGTCTATGGAAATTTCAATTCTGTCGCCGGATTTTAAGAACCTGGGAGGCTTAAAGCCTTTTCCAACCCCTGAAGGAGTGCCTGTTGCAATGATATCTCCCGGTTCGAGGGTCATGCCGGCTGATAACTCTGATATGATCTTCGCTATTGGAAAAATCATATCGCTGATGGGTGCCTCTTGACGCACTTCCCCGTTCACTACTGTTTTAATTGTAAGAGTTTCAGGATCTTTAATTTCATCTGCCGTTACGATAAAAGGACCAATCGGGCAAGTCGTATCCAGGCTCTTTCCAAGGAAAAACTGCTTATGCTTTTTCTGAAGGTCCCTGGCCGTGATGTCATTGAGTATCGTATAACCAAAAATATGTTCAGGGGCTTCTTCTTCCGAAATATTTATCCCTTTTTTGCCGATAATGACGGCTAGTTCCCCTTCATAATCAAGCTGCGATGTAAGAGATTCATGAGATTGAATTGCAGTCATACTGCCAGTCACGGATGTTGGAGCCTTTGTAAATATCATGATATGCTCCGGAATATCTGCCTCGCTGCCCATTTCAATAGCGTGTTCACGATAATTCTTGCCCACACACATGATATTTTTGGCCGGTTTCGGTATCGGAGGAAGCAAGGTGACATCTTTCCATAAATAAATACAAGAAGTCTGATCCTCAAGTGACTCCCCGAATCTTACTAACTCCTTCAAGCGTTTCGAATACTTCTGTTCCTCTTGAATGAGGTGCAGCAGCGAGGTAGGCAGCACTTCCTCCCCATCAAAACTCCTTTCCAATCCAGCCAGATTCCAAATCGATTCTCCAGCCTCTTTTACAACACCGTAACTCTCTTCCATTTTTGCGTTAAATGAGACCAGTTTCATGATTCACCCTGCCCTTTCTCTTTTATATGGCTCTTTTTATAAACTTTGCGGCTATTTAATACTAATTCCCTAGAAAAACTACCTTTAATTCACCGGAATAGCCTAGCTGACTTGAAAACAAAAGAGCTGATCCCTCCGATAGTGAAAACCTTTGGTACCCGGGGAAAAATCCGGCTCTTGGGATTTTTCCGAGAGCAACAATGTATGCGAAAACAGCCTGTTATTCAGAAGATTGAGTTCGGGCTTTTTTATAAGTAAGGACTCTCCACACCTTTTCCATTGGTCCTTGAGAAAACTTTGACAGCCACAACTCGGAACCAATTACACCGATCAGGAATATTGCTGCTGCCAGCCATGTGCCTGTTACCAGTGTAACTTCCCCGTATAACCCTAAGCCATAATTATAGAATATCAGTGTTCCTATGATTGACTGGGCCAGATAGTTAGTCAAGGACATTCTTCCTGCTGCGGCCAAAGGCTTAAGAACAGTTGAAAATTTTCGGTTAATCAATAATAAAGCCAATAGTATCGCATATGATACTGATAAGAATGGAGCACCAAGCATATCTTGAATATAGGCGGAAGCTATGTTGGCATCCACTGTGAATGGCAATGATTTCAGGACCAATCCAATTGAAGAGAAAATGGCCAGCATCACAGTCCAGAACTTTTTATTTTGGGGAATCCGTTCAAGTATCTTCAGTTTCCCTGCACCCGCTCCAATCATCAGCATTGGAAGAATTGAAAGCATTAAGAATACAATATTCCCAGGTCCATTGACATTATACCAATCTTCAAATCTCTGAAGAAAAATTTCCTTGATGCTTCCACTGCTATAGACTTCCAGGGAATTTGTGATATTAGTTAAATCAGAGTAAAATGCCGTACCTGCCGGATCTGTAAAACTGATGAGCAGCATCAGGATACTGAAAAACAGCTGAGGAAGCAAAAATAATAAAGCTCCAGTCCAAAGCAATGCTTTTCCTGACAGCTTCATAAATCCCAGCAATATCAGACCGAATAAAGCATAGTTGATTAGGATATCCCCGGACCATATTATAAAGGCATGGACACACCCTATAAGCAAGAGCACGAGAAGGCGTCTTACAGCAAGCGGGTAAAAGTTTATCCCTTTTTCCAAAGATCTTTCCTGCTGAATCGCCAATCCATAACCAAACAGCATAGCAAACAGCGGATAAAAGCTGGATTGAACGAGGATATCTATCCATGGGAACAGCTGCTGGTCAGCCGGAGAACTCCACCAGGAATAGTGATCAACATATAAAAACGGTGAATGAAATGAAATCATATTAATGATAAATATACCCAATAATGAAAAACCTCTGATCACATCAAGTGAAAGCAGCCTTTCCTTTTTATTGACCGGTTGAAGTACCTGCATATTTCTGTCTCCTTCTTAAATTATTATATCCCCTATTGTAACTTGTTTCGGACTTTTAGGCGATTATCACATCCCCTGCCCGCTGTCATAAGATAAACTAACTAATTCAGCAGAAAAGGTGTGAACAGTATGCCGGCTTTTGTAGGAGCTGTTCAAGTTATCAGTGTGGGATCGTCCGGAGTCTTTCATATCGGTGACGTGTTTCAGATCAGTCCGGTTTCCTCCGCAAAAACTTTTGCCGGTGCGGGTTCATTTATTACCGGGGACGGAATTTCTGTATATAACGAAAACTCTGTCACCTACACGATTGATGATGATACGCTTGACCAGGGAATTAATTTTACATTGTGAGTGTGATTAAGATGAAGCTCTATGTCCAACAGTCCATTCATATACACATGATTAAAATCGGAGGAATGACCAACTCCTCCGTATTTCAAATAGGCACATCCGGTCAGATCCTCCCGACATCTTATTTGTATAATACAGGAGGCTTTGCCGAACCAGCTCCGGAACCCGAGAAAGACGGCCCGACTCCTCCTGTGGGAGACGATTTATTGGTTCCTCTTGCTGCACCGGGACCTTAAAATAAAGCCAAAGAAAGTGGTGACTGACATTGCAGCAGTATTATACTTACCAGCAGCTCTATCAATATATCGCTGAGCAAGCCAAACGTATAAACAACCTAGAGACACTCATTCAGGAACTGCAGCAAGAAGTCTCTGCTCTCAAAGAAAAGCCATCAATCAATGTCGAAAGTATTGAGTACCGGTTTGATCAGCTTAAGGTGGAAACCCTTGAAGGTACACTCAATATCGGCCTGAATCCAAGCGACCTGGAGAAAATTGAAGATTTTGCCGTCGAAGGACAGACCTCTTCTCCCGTTCCCCCCGTCAAGCAGGTTGACATGGAAGACATGCAGAAATCCCTCATGCCAAGGGTAAATGATTATATTGTAAAAGAGGTACCGGGAATCATCAGTGATACCGAACTTCAGCTGGGTACCTCATTGGATGAATCCTATTATGATTTGATCAAAGAAGATATAAAGAAGCAAATGCCTCAGAGAATCCAATTCTACCTCCAATCCATGCCGGTGCATCAAGTAAGACAACCTGGAGAGACAGCCTGGGAGGATAAAATTTTCGTCAAGTTGAAAAGTGATATCACGAATGCCATTCATTCCTTTATGTCGAATCTTCCGGATAATTTAAAAGGAGGAGCAAACCATGAATCTTCAAGTGATCAACCGTGAGTTATGTGTCAACACACTCAATGTGGAGGCAGTATCGAGTTCGTCCCTGCTTCTGATTGGAGACGCGAGTACCATCCAGCTCGCCTCCACCTTCGACACGCCAGCAGAGTCACTCATTATTGGACCGTTTGTGCCGCTGACTCCGAAAGGGTGAATGTTGTTGAGCAATAGATATTCCATTGTAAAAGAATTTAAAATCAGGACTCTCTCCTTCAGCTCGGTCCTTCAGATTGGAGATTCCAAGGAAATTATGTCGCAGCAAAAAGCATTCGCGGTTCAGAGGGAAAGGCAGTTATTCTTTTCCAGCGAAGGTGATTTCAGCCTATATCCCATTTACAGCGAACCTATTCCTTTCACTCCACCCCCTTCTCCAGTTGCTTTCACAAAAATAGACGAGTGCCCTATAACAGTAAACAAAATCGACATCGTGGGTTCCTCCTTTTCATCTGTTCTCCATATCGGCCAAACAGGAAATGTGTTTATGGAATCCAGAGTTAAGAACATCAGGCAGCTCAAAGCGCGTGAGTTGAAATGAACATTTATCCTGTTTTTTTCATAAAGTAAAATTATAAGCCAATTTGACGATAAAGGATGTATTCATATGCCGGCTATTATAGGACCTGTCCAGATTCTGAGTGTAGGCGGAGGAAATGTCCAATTCGGGGATGCCGGAATTATTTCTCCAAAATCCAGCCAAAAAACAACAGGGGGCTCCGGCGGTTTCAACACTGGTCCTTTCCAGCTTACCTATAATGTCTTCAGCGCCAATACGACATTCGATTGCAATGTAATCGACCAGCCGATTACCGGAAATAATTAAGGGAAGGCCGATGGTTTAATCATCGCCTTCCCTTTCGTCTTCTTTCATTCGATTTCCTCGCTTTAACCAGTTTGGTGGCTGGCTGTTTTCTGATCCATTTCAAAAACCTGCTGATTTTTTCATCTTTCCTGAGACTTTCAATAGTCGTAAGCCTTGCAGCCAGTTCTTCATTCGTATAAAGCGAATGAATCTGTTTATGGCAGGCCCTGCAGAGTTGAGCAGTCGGCAGGAAAGTCCCACCCTCTTCCTTAGGGGTAAGGTGATGCCTGGTTGTCTCAACTTCTTCTCTCATACATAAATCACAAGTGCCAATTGAATTCCTGGCCACGCTTTCCGCCTCCTGCTGCCTATTTGCGGATGATTTTCCGCAGAGTATTATGCCAGACCGGCACCATCAATTATCTTGGGCCTTTTATTAATGTGACCTGTCATGCTAATTAGAATAGACATGAAGGTGTTTCAAGGGAGCTTCTGGAGGCACAATGCAGAAACCGGCGGATAGCAGCCTGGGCAGCCGGCCGGAGACTGACAGGTGCAGGAAATGATCGTTTTTATTTTTGATTGGCATGGCAGGCTTTGAGTGCCGGTAACCCTTGCTTTTTACAAAGGATTCCTCCTCTGTTGCGCCTTGCTCTAAAGCAATACGGTGCCTTTTCAAGTAATCAACTTATATTTACCCTTCCAAAGGTTTAAAAATACATTGAGTTCCCCTGTCTCCACAACATGGCGTTTCCAAACAAATCAAAGCACCCAGTGAGTACTGGTGGTTTGCTCTGCGGCTTGAAGCCTCTCTTACCGTCCTCTGCATGAAAGGATCACTGATTGATTTCAAAATAGCAATTTATCCTCAATGAAAAAATTTAAGAAATAAGGGGAAAAATTCCGCTTATTTTAAAAAGAGAAACAGAAATAGCTAGATTAAGCGGAGAAATTCCGCTTATATACCCCTTATCGAATGCAATTTTGCAGCTTAGCCGGAAAAATTCCGCTTATTTTAGATTATTCATGTCCTTCACAGTTAAACCGCCTGCTTGAATGGTAAGAAGTGTCAGAGAAATCTGCTTATCCCCTCATGAAGGGAGATTTTCTATAGGACCATGAAAAAAAGCTCCGGACCCCCCGGAGCTTTCAATACTATTCATTTTCCACGTTCAACACATGGCTGCCGTCAAAGAAATAAAGGTATCGTTCATTTATATGTTCCTTCCAGATCCTTTCAACGGCTTTAGTGTACAATCCTACTTGAACACGATAACGGTCAAGCAGAATCGGTCTTGCTTCCTCAAAGCCGCCTTTGTAACGGTCTTCTATGCCGTCAGTTTTGTAATCCATGAGCACAAGACCATTTTCGTCCCTGAAGATAAGGTCGATGATCCCCTGGACCAGGACGGTTTCTGAATCCTTGGCAGAAGCCCGGGCATCAATTTCCTGTACAGGCACAGCCATACTGAAAGGTACCTCACGGTGAACTTCCTTGGCTCTCAGTACTCTCTGCCCTATTTCACTTTTGAAGAATCCTAGGATGTTCTGTTGATCGATAGCTGCTGCCTGCTCCTCTGTCAGCAGCTCTTTCCTCTTCAGGTTCTCGAGAAGCAACCTCAGCGACTGCTCGCCGGGCATTTCAGAGAAAGAAATGTGCTGCATCACCATATGCATGGCAGTTCCGATTTCAGCGGGAGTCAGCTCTTTTTCTTGAAGGAATTTAGGGCGCCTGAAGACCGGCTTCTGAATCTTCCTCACGAGCCTGTCACTGCTCGCTTCGTCAGATATCTCAAACATCCTTTTGATTTCCGAAACGGATTGCTTTGAAGGCAGTACAGCCGCTTCTGGAAATGGATAACGCCACGATAATGTATCAGCGATTTCCTTTTTATCAGAGGATTCCGTTTCAATTGGAAGTCCGGCTTTGATCCTTTCCAGCCACTCCGTTTCCCCATCACCTTCTTCTCCTTCGAGTATGAGAAAATGAGATTTTGGGATGACGTCCAGCTTCCAGCAAGACGGGTGTTCACCAAGTTCAGGATGCAGCGGACGAGATGCAGAGTCCCCTTCATTTAAAACAGAACAATCTCTGTGTCTGATCAGAGCAGGTCCTACCCAATCCATGAAACTCAAGGCTTTGGCTCTTTCAAAATCCGGAAGCAGCCATTCCTGATGGCGGGCAGCCGCGTTCCATTGTTTGATGGACTTCTCCGCATCTTTTACAGTACCTACGAGATATAGTTTTTCTTTCGCGCGGGTAAGGGCGACATAGAGGACCCTCATTTCTTCTGCTATTGTCTCAAGCCTCTTCTTTCTTTTAAAAGCCAGCTGAGGCAATGAAGGATAACTGATCCTCTTTTCCGGATCAAGGTACTTTGACGCAAAACCATATTCCTTATCGAGTAAATAAGACTGATTCAGATCCATCAAGTTGAACTGCCTTGAAAGTCCGGCCACAAAAACGATTGGGAATTCAAGCCCTTTGCTGGAGTGGATGGTCATCATTCTCACGACATCTTCCTGTTCGCTCAGGGCTCTTGCCGCTCCTAAGTCATCTCCGCGCTCCCTCATCCTGTCAATGAATCTCAGAAAGCGGAATAAACCGCGAAAAGAAGTTTCTTCGTATTGGCGTGCCCGGTCATAAAGGGCTCTTAAATTGGCCTGTCTCTGTTTTCCGCCAGGCATCCCGCCGGCAAAATCATAAAATCTTGTATCCCTGTACAGCTGCCAGACTAATTCTGCAAGAGCTCCCTGACGCGCTTTGGTTCTCCACACAGTCAAATTGGAGAGAAACACGGTTAACTTTTCATGTAATTCCTCATTGAAATGACCTGGTTTTTTACTGATATATTTCTGGAGCGCATCATAAAAAGTTCCTGACTTTGAATGAATCCTCACCTCGGCAAGTCCCTCTTCATCGATTCCGACAATCGGGGACCTCAACACTGATACAAGCGGGATATCCTGGTAAGGGTTATCGATCACTTTCAGCAGCGACAGCATAATGGCAACCTCTGTTGCTTCGAAGTAGCCTGAAGAAAGATTAGCATAGATCGGAATACCATGTTTCTTGAACTCTTCCATGATTTCAGGAGCCCATGGCATCGAACGGAGAAGGATGACAATATCCCTGTACTGCAGCTTCCGGTGACGGCCTGCCTTTGGATCGTATACCTCTTTTCCTTCGCTTATCATTTCTTTGATCTTCAAAGCCATATACCTTGCCTCAACCACTGACTTTTCCAAGTCCGCTTCGTCATAAACCAAGCCTTCCATGTCAGGAGTGTCAACTGTCTGGGCAGCCCCTCCATCAGACTGGTCTATGACAGCCACTTCAATCGGATATTTCTCATCTTCCGGATAGGCCGCTCCTTTGACAAGCAGTGCCTCATGATCATACTCAATATCCCCGACATTCACACCCATAATCTGTTTGAACAAAAAATTGGTTCCATCAAGAACTTCCATCCTGCTTCGGAAATTCCTTGATAAGTCTATCTTCATTCCCGTTTCGGCACCTTCAGAGGTAAAGCGGTTATACTTTCCTAAAAACAGGTTCGGCTCTGCCAGGCGGAATCGGTAGATTGATTGTTTAACATCCCCTACCATAAATAGGTTTCCTTTTGATTCCTCGTCTGCCGTTACGAGACCCAGGATGGACTCCTGAACCAGGTTGGTATCCTGATACTCATCCACGAGCACTTCTTTAAACTGTTTCCTGTATTGCGCAGCTGCAAAGGATGGCTTAAGTTCTTCAGTTCCCTCTTTTTCCGTCAGGATTTCCAAACAGAAGTGTTCAAGGTCCGCGAAATCCACGACTCCTTTTTCATTTTTCAATGAATTGAACTTTTGACTGAAGCCTCTTACAGCTTCGACAAGGGATTGAACGACCTCCCTCATTTTCTTCATATCCCTCAGGTAGGTTTCAGGTTTTCGGGAAAAGAAATCTTCCGTTATCTTCTCAACCATTTTCTTGCCTTTATCTCTCATTGCCTTTGCTTCTTCCACGAGGGAGGGATCATACTCATCCCCTTTACATGGTTTCAATCTTGAGAATTTAATAGATTGAAACACCGCATACCCCTCGCTCCATGACTGTTGAAAAGAAGAACTGATTCGTTCAGTCAGGGCCAGGTCATCCAAAAAATTCTCGGCTCTTGGCGCAGGGCCGCCGGGCTCTTTTGTTAAATCATACGCCTGTTGGAACAAGGCTTGTGCGCCCTTCAAGCTCAGCAGAACATCAAATGTCAGGGCTTCTATAAAAGGAAGGTCATCAATGCTTCCCTCTTCTTCCACATCATACATATCCACAAGATTCCCCAGCCACGCATCGGGATCAGGATGCGACCTTGAAAAATCATACAGCTTGCGGATCATATCCTGGAGAGCGGCATCACTTCGGTCATTTGTAAAGGTGTCCACCAGTTTGTAAAATGAGTCGTTATCCTCTTTGCCATATTCCTCCTCAAACAACTCATCAAGGACCTCATCCCTTAATAATTCCCCTTCTGTATCATCCAGGATTCTGAAACCAGGATCAATATCAATAAGGTAATAGTATTTACGTATGACCTCCAGACAGAATGAGTGGAGAGTGGAAATGGATGCGCGGTTCAGCAAGCTCAGCTGTCTTCTAAGATGGTAGGAACCGGGGTCGGCCGTAATCGCCTTCTCCAATGCCGTTCCTATTCTATGTCTCATTTCTGCCGCAGAAGCATTGGTGAACGTCACAACAAGCAGCTCGTCCACGTTGATTCCATCTTCTTTATCCAGCATCTTTTGAATGATCCTCTCAACCAGGACAGCCGTTTTACCAGAACCGGCTGCAGCTGCAACAAGGATATCCCTGCCTTTTGCCCAGATTGCTTTCCATTGATCATCTGTCCATGTGGCATCTTCGGGTTTCATTGGAATATTATTCATGGGCACCTTCTTCTCCTTTCATCTTTTGCAGCAGATCTGCCGGTTTTCCTTCGGTAAAAATGCGATACTCATTTTCTTCAAGAGATGAATCGAACTGGCAGACGGGTTTGAATGAACAGAATTGGCATGGCGTCCGGTCCCTTAATTTGTATGGAGTGATATCCGTTCTTCCAGACATGATATCGTCACCTGATTTTTTGTACAGGCTCCTCACATGTGCTCTCATCACATCAAACTCTTCCCTGTCTGCCGCTTTCGTACGCGATGATAAGGTTCCGTCTTTTTTCAATCCTGCCGAGATGATATTGGACGTTCCCGATTCCAATGATTGGTCCATCATGCGGACAACATCGGTTTCTCCAAGTACCAGCCCCTTCATCTTGAAGCTTTTGAAGATTTCTTCTTCAATCTCTTCAAGGGTAAGGATTTTTTTGCTGTTCACCATTGGGTTATGAACATGGAAATAGAATACTCCCGCCGGATTTGCATCTGCCCCAATCAATTTCCGCGAATGAGTCAGGACGATATCCAGGTAGGTCAGCATCTGCAGTGATAGACCATAGTATACTTCCGTAAGGTCCAGGTCCCTGGCACTCGATTTATAATCGATGATCCGCAAATAGACTCCTTCGTCACTTTCCGCTTTATCAACCCTGTCGATCCTGCCTTGCAGGGCCATCTTGGTCCCGTTTTTCAAAGTGAAAGAGAATGGCGGAAGTTCCGCTTTCGGACCGAATCCTAATTCAAGGCCAACGGGTGAGAACCCGCTCGCTTTTGCATGCTCGCTCAAAATCAAGGACGCCCGGCCGATTACATCCTGAAGCTTCTTCTTGATATAGTGGTGCCGATTGGAACTGAGCAGGATCTGATGCTGCAGCTTGGGGGCAAGTGACAGAACCGCTTCTCTGGCCAATTCAAGACACTGCGTTTTCGTAAGCTGTTTCCATGTTAGTCCATGCCGGTCGATTTCCTCCGAAATCCATTTGAGCGCTGCATGGAACATATCCCCAATGTCCGGTGCTTCCAGACGATAGATATCCCGCTCCCTGAGCTTTAAGCCATGATTGGCGAAATGGGAGAATGGACATCCGTGGAACATCTCCATCCTTGAAACACTCGCCAATATTTCATCACCATAAAGCGCCTGGCTCGTATCATCTCCCAGCCTCTTCCCTTTATTTTGATAAAACAAGCTGGAAAGAATATGACTGGCCCGTCCTTTCCAAACAGGATCGGCAAGATAGTAGTTATAAACATCCCACCAGAAATCCTGAAGGTGATAGCCTCTCTTCTTTGCTTGAAGGCCGGCTGTAAGATGCGCAATGGTCACATTCGGATGACTGACATAAGAGAGCTGTTCATTTCTTGGCAGCTCGGACGGGTCATTGATCAGCAGGCTTATCTGGGTATGAGGGCACAGTTCTGACAGTCTTTTAATATAGGCTGACGGCAGCAGCGCCTTTCCCTCTTCATTCGCAATCGGATATGACACATAAAGCCTTTCCGATGGGGTTGTGAAGGCTTTGTAAGCAATGAACTCCTCATCGAGCAGCCTGGTCTTGCTTCCCGGAGCAATGTTCAGCCCTGAAGAGGTCAATTTCTCCCTGTCTTCATCAGAAAAAATCCCGTCTTCTGTGATTTTGGCAGGAAGGACACCGTCATTCACCCCTATGACAAATGCCGCCCGCAAATCAGCAAGCCGCGATTGCTCAAGATTGGCGATCATGACTTGGTCAACTGCAGGGGGCACCAGCGAAAATCTCATAGAGTCGATTCCGGCATCCATGATGGAAGCAAACTTTTTGACGGTTACTTCTTCATCTCCCAGAATTTCCACAAATTGATCAAGCAGATCCATGACAGCATTCCAAGCCTGGTCATGCTCCCTGGCTGAGATGATATCTCCTCTGTTTTCCGCCTCCAGTCGAAGCCGTTCCAGCTTGGCAGGGATATCAAGCTCTTCCAGGTAGAGGTATAAGATCTCGCATAAATCCTGGCCAGTCCTGCCCTTTTTCAGGCGGCGTCCGAGCCGCAGAATCGGTGCAGAAATAAACAAACGGAGTTCATTGATTTCCTGCTCCCTTTCACGTTCCTTATCTGTTTGAGGCATATCAGCCTGTTCAAGTCCGCGGAACCTGCGATAGATCCATCTGTCCTTTCTCGTCCATTTATCTCCCTGGATTCCATAAGCGAGAACATAATTCTCCAGCCTGTCCATCTGCTCCCTGAGAAGCTTGGGATCCCGGTCATAAGGGAACAGCAAGTCCGTTTTGACTGCCCTGAATACAGGCTCGTACCGCCAGTTGCTGTTCATGATTTCCAATGTGGAGCGTATCAGCTCGATCAGCGGATGATTCAGCATCTTCCGTTTCTGGTCAATAAAGTAGGGAATTTCATGATCATAAAACACCGTCTCAATGACATCCTGATACTCCTGGCCGTTACGTACAAGGACTGCCATATCTTTATAGCGGTAATTTTCGCTTCTGGCGAGCCTTCTGATTTCCCGGGCCACACCTTCAATTTCCGCTCTGCGGTTAGAGGCTTCAAGTATGTTCAATCCTGCCCCTTCCTCAAAGGGCACTACCGGCCGCTTCTCAAAATTCTGCTCTATATGCTGAAGCCCTCTGTCTTGAAATCGGCTTGTTTTTTCCAGAACTATTTCCTCTTCCATCCCGCCTCTGGATACTTGTGCCAGCTCGGATAGTGCATCGTAGGTTTCAGAAGTCATCCTGAATAAATCGTTCTGTTCATTCTGGTGTGAATGAGGTTCCGCAGTCAGCGAAACCGTGACCCTTGGACAATAGTCCATCAACTTCCCAATCACCGAATATTCCTGGGGTGTGAAGCTATGGAATCCGTCTATAAAAATCTCTGCTTCCTTAAGAAAGGCTGAATTCTCTACCGACTCTTCCAGTAAAGTAAAATAATCTTCTGAATCGATATACTTACCCGATAAATTTTCGTCAAAGCTATTATAAATTAATTGCAGGTCATGAAGCTTGTCTGCTAATGCTTTTGACTGCTGCCCGCCTTCCGCGTAGCTCTCCCGGTTGTCTGATAATTCTTCAGGAGAAACGCAATACCGCTTGAATTCAGTCAGCATCATTTCCACATGTTCAATAAAACCGGCCTTATCCGATGCGCGTGAAAATAATTTCAGCTGGTCCTTTTTATCATCAATGATCTTCCGGATCAGCATATTCAGACCGACACTGGAGAGATGGTATCTGTTTAATCCCCCGGTCTCCTGGAGGATTCTCCAGGCAAGGCGCGTAAAACTGTATACCTGCGCACGAATCATTCCGTTAATTCCTTCTTCATTGACCAGATTATATTCAGAAAGGAAAGTCATCTGGTCCGGAACAAGGTAAATGACAGGACTGCCGTTTGGTTCCTGTCTCAGTTTTTCTTTGATTTCATTTAGAATCATATTGGTTTTGCCCGTTCCGGCACGTCCCAAAATAAATCTGACCGACATGTTCCCACTCCCTGTGTTCATTATTTTTTCTATTATTTATAATGACTTTAAGTTTATTTTGAATCGCTCTATTCTCAAGTCTTATTTTTCAACAGCCACAGTCTTTGCGACTTGAGATGCTGCATAGGAATTGCAATCTATAAAAAACGGTACTATTTTACTTGTATTAACAGTTCATCACAAATCTCTACACAAACACCTTGTGAACGATAATGGTTGAGTAATTGCACTGGATCAATTTCAATGTCGTTATCCTCTAAAATCTGTGTGAACTGTTGGTAGGTTAAATAAGATATCATCATAACCTTTTTACTAGGAAACGATGATTGTAGACTTCTATTTATAACATCATGTTTATTGGGAAGTGTTTTTAACGAAGAGGAAAAGGTCAATACTGTTTCAATAAAGTTGATATCTTCATTATTGATCTCGTTTTTCTTCAACCAATCAGTCACTGTCTCGTTTTTCATTTTTTAACTCCACCCCGGCATCCGGCTGTTTATAAAGAATTCCATCGCTCCAGCCATTTCATCCATAGCTGCGCAAAAAATTGTCTAAGTTTATTATAATACACTGAGTTGATTCTGTCGGGGATTGCAGTTCCGTTATTCATGGGAATTTTTTGGAGAGTAGTATTGAGTGTAAATCCGACAGGCTTCCTTACATATTTTAGTGTGAAGGGAGTGATGAAATATGAAATACTCTTCTTTGCGTGTAGAGACTCTTTTGGTCACCATGGGTATTTTTGTGGCCTGTAACATATACACCTTGATTCCGATGTACGAAGCTGTGGCGGTCTCGATTTCCATCAGGGCTGAACAAGTTGTCCTTGCGGGAAGTATTTTCACATTTTGCTATGCTGGAGGCCTGTTTCTTTTTGGAGGGATTTCCGATGTAGTCGGCCGAAAAACGGTGATTGTATTCGGCATAGGGATTTCAGCTCTCGCTACAGGAGCTGTGGCACTTTCAGGAGACGAATGGAGCTTGTACTTAACCCGGGGGCTGCAGGGCTTTTTCCTGGGAAGCTTTGCACCTGTTGCTTTTGCCTATTGTTATGAACTGTTTGAATCGAAGAAGCGCACTCTTCTTCTCGCGTTAATCAACTCCGGGTTTCTGGCTGCCGGCATCCTCGGACAGATCATCAGCAGCTCCCTGTCAGGCTGGTTTGGCTGGCAGACCGTTTTTATTTTTTTGCGGCCGTGTATGGCTTCTTATTCCTTTTCGGCCACAGTGAACTTCCGGTTACTGTCAATACGGATAAGAAAGATTTTTCCCTTGCTGCGTACTTTTCTATTTTAAAGAACCCTTCTCTTTTCATATGCTATGGAATTGTCCTTCTTCTCCTTTTCACCTTTGTCGGATACTATGACACCTTATCCCGCTACTATCCGGGAAGTTCCAGTGAATTGCTCGCCATCCGTTCAGCCGGTTTGCTGGGTGCAGGATTATCTTTACTTACCAGCCATTTGATAAAACAGCTGGGCGAAATGAAAACCTTGTTCCTGGGACTTCTGCTGGGAAGCATGAGCGTTCTTCCGCTCTTCTTCTTCTCGGGTCTCATCATCAACCTTCTATCATCCATAACGTTTGTATCTGCAATTTCCTTGCTGATCCCCACCATTATCACTTTCATTGGCAATTGGGCAGGCGGCCATAGAGGAAAGGCTTTGAGCTTATACTCTTTTTTTCTTCTGACCGGTGCCAGTTTTGCTCCTTTAGCCATCATGGTGCTCTCTTATAAGCAGGCACTGCTCTTGCTGATAGGCGCTTTTGGCATTCAGGCGCTTCTCGGAGTTTTTATGAGGGTGAATAACAATATGCTGGAGCAGCACGAAAAATAAAATGCGCAGATCGCATTCGGTAAAGTAAATAATCAAAATAGAGAGCCAGGACGTTCCCAGGCTCTCTATTTCTGTTTTATAATGTTTCTACAAAAACAGTTGCTCCCATGCCTCCGCCTACACATAGAGACGCAATCCCTTTTTTCAGTTCCCGTCTGTTCAATTCATGGACAAGGGAAACCACAATCCTGGCACCTGTACAGCCTACAGGATGGCCGATGCTTATCCCGCTTCCATTTACATTAGTCTTATTCCGGTCAAGGCCGAGTTCTTTTTCTACAGCAATATATTGTGCAGCAAAAGCCTCATTCACTTCGATAAGATCTGCTTCTTCAAGAGACCAGCCCGTATTGGAGAGACCTTTCTCCACTGCGGGTACCGGTCCCCTGCCCATCAGCTTCGGATCGACTCCAGCCACTGAGCATCCTGCGATTCTCGCAAGTGGTTTGAGACCGCGCTTTTCTGCTTCTTCCTCCGACATCAGGATCAAGGCTGCACCACCGTCGTTGAGACTTGAAGAATTGCCCGCCGTCACGGTTCCTCCCTGGCGGAAAGCAGGCTTGAGAGAAGAAAGCTTCTCCATCGTCAGGCCAGCCCGCGGACCTTCATCCTTTGTGACCGTTTTGGTTTCCTTTCTGGACTTGACTGTGATAGGAACAATCTGAGCATCAAAGTATCCCTCTTCAGCAGCTTTGACAGCTCTTTGATGACTCAACTGCGCGAGTTCATCCTGTTCCTCTTTAGTTATATTGTGGATTTCTGCAAGGTTCTCTGCTGTCTCCCCCATCATGATTCCATGAATCGGATCCTCCAAAGCTTCCCATACAGAATCGCGGATCTCCCCATGCTGAAGCCTCTGCCCCCACCGATGGCCCTTCATTATGTAAGGACTGGAGCTCATGGCCTCCACTCCGCCGGCAAGCACTATATCGGACATGCCTGTTTGGATTTGCATGACTGCAGAAATGATTGCCTGCATCCCGCTGGCACATTGTCTCTGAATGGTATAACCGGTTGTAGTATCATCGAATCCGGCCAAAAGCGCTGCCGTTCTTGCTGTATTCGGCTGGTCAGTCCGCTGGATGCAATGTCCCAGTATGACTTCATCGATATCTCCCGCTCCCAGTTTGCTTTCCTCCGCAGCCCTTTTCATTACCGGCACGATTAAATCGGTCGGCAGCAAGTCTTTGAATGCCCCGCCAAAAGCTCCTACAGGAGTTCTGAGCGCAGACGTTATCACTACATTTTTCATCTTTTCCATCTCCTCACTACATCATTATTCCGCCATCAACCTGAAGAACAATTCCATTCACATAGTCGGATTCATCAGAAGCTAAGAATAGATAGGCGTTTGCCGCATCTTCCGCCTTCCCGAATCTTCCCAATGGGATCAAAGCATTCATTTGTGCTTTTACCTTTTCCGGAATCTTTGCGGTCATTTCCGTTTCAATCACTCCGGGTGCGACAGCATTGACATTGATCCCCTTCGGTCCAAATTCCTTCGCCCATGTCTTGGTCATCCCGATTACAGCTGCCTTGGATGCTGCATAATTGGTCTGGCCCACGTTGCCGAAAAGTCCGCTGGCAGACGCTGTATTGATAATTTTTCCCTTGCCGCTTTTCATCAGTGCCGGCAGAAACGCCTGAGTACAATGAAAAACACCGGTAAGATTGACATCGAGAACCTTTTGAAAATCTTCCTCTGTCAACTTCGACATCATTCCATCCCTCGTGATCCCTGCATTATTAACTAAAATATCGATACTGCCATATTGCTCGATCACCTTCCCGGCAAAACTGTTAACGCTTTCGCGATTGGCGATATCAACCTGGTAGTAAAACGCATTTCCTCCTGCTTCCCTTATTGCTTCAGCCTCCCATGCTCCCTTGCTTTCATCAAAGTCCGCCATGAGAACTGTGCAGCCTTCCTCAGCAAACTTTTTAGCAGCCGCGAGTCCAATTCCATTCGCACTGCCGGTGATAACTGCCGTTTTATCCTTCAACCTCATTTATGTATCCTCCCCACAACTTCTTTATAGTTGAATATTTCGACAATAACTCCCATTTTTCCTTTTAAAATGGCTGTGAAATATTTCAGGATAACACCTAAGGGGATATTCCTGCTGTTTTAGTGCACTCTATGAGTAGATTTTGAAAATTAGACCTTAATGAATGGAGGGATAATATGAAGAGGAAGCTGCTTTATATGCTTCTTGCTGCCATGCTTGCCACAACGATGACTGCATGCGGTGATGCTCCGGGAGAAGACGAAGTGGGCGATGGCGAAGTGAACGATGAGGAGTAAAACCAGTTTCAGTGCGGCGTTCCATTGAGAATACTCCGTGCCTGCTGGTTCTTTAATAAACACACCAATCAACTTGCCTTCCGCAAGTTGAATGATGTGTTTATTTTTGGAATCAGGTTTGTCTTTAACTGCTGCATATTGGCGGACCTCCTGGACTGGACTTAATATCCTTTTGTAATTGGATGCCTTGGCATAAACTTACCGTTATCTTTTACTGTGCTTCTCTGTGATGGTATGCTTTCTCGTGAATCGTACCATTATCTTCTTTTAAACTCTTTTTGTTGGTATGTTTTCCTGCTAATCGTGCCGTTATCTCCTTCAGGTCCCTCGTTGATGGTACGTTTCCCTGCTAATCGTGCCGTTATCTCCTTCAGGTCCCTCGTTGATGGTACGTTTCCCTGCTAATCGTGCCATTATCTCCTTCAGGTCCCTCGTTGATGGTACGTTTCCCTGCTAATCGTGCCATTATCTCCTTCGGGCTCTCTCTTTGTTGGTACGTTTCCCCGCTAATCGTGCCATTATCTCCTTCAGGTCCCTCGTTGATGGTACGTTTTCCTTCTAATCGTACCGTTATCTTCTACCAATCTCTTTGTATTGGTACGTTTCGCATTCATCCAGCTAATATCTATCTATTTTAGACAGATATTGCTTCTTCCCCGACAACCTGCCATTCAGGTTATTTGACCCCGGGGCCGTTTCAGTGAATACAGACTCTCCGGTGCTGTGCTGGGCGTAGATAACGGGAACAACATCATTCACAGTCATCAACAGAGATTGATTTTATATTTCCTGGACAACTAAAAAACGCCTGATTCATAAGAATCAAGCGTCTATCCTTCAATCACCAAACTGGACATCGAATTCATTCAACGGCCAATAGCGCATGTTCACTTTTCCGACAATCTGCTCCTGATCGACAAATCCAAAGTATCGGCTGTCCATACTGCTGCGCCTGTTATCGCCCAGCACGAATACTTTCCCCTCTGGAACAGTTTGTTCACCTGTGATTTCCTCCAGGGTGAAGTCACCTGTCAGTTTGGTTCCGACCATTTCCTCCTTGAATTTTTCCAAGTAAGGCTCCGGCTGTGCTTCACCGTTCACATACAATTTATCATCTTTATATTCCACGGTATCCCCTGGCAGCCCTATGATTCGTTTAACATAATCTTCATTTTCGCTTGCGTGAAATACAACTACATCATTACGGTGGAGTTCCCCTACCTGATAGCCTATCTTATTGACGACAAGCTTATTGCCGTCCTCAAGGGTGGGCATCATGGATTCGCCTTCCACAACATAATTTGAAAACAGGAAAGTCCTGATGACGACGAAGATAATCAAACCGATTCCTAAAGCTTTCACCCATTCAAGGCTCTCTCTTTTAATGCTGTCTCTCAATCTAATTCCTCCTACCCAGATTACCCGCGGGAGTGATCTTTTTCTACTTTTTTATTGATACGGGCTTCCACCCGTTTACCTGCTATCCAAAGAACAAAGATGCCAGCCAGTACCAATGCAGTACGCAATGGTTGTTGAAATAATGATACAATATCGTGCCCAATAAAGCTAATGGTGAAAATCATTACAAATTTTCCGGCTGCAACAGCGAGCATGTATTGCAAAATACTGATTCCCGACAGGCCCGCCACGATATTGACCAGTGCTGATGGTGTAAAAGGAAAGCACAGCAGCAGGAAAAGCGGCCCAAATCCATGGCGGTCCACCCATACTGTCAATCGATGCACCTGCTTGTTTTTTTCAAGAAACGGAAGATACGGGCTTGGCCATATTTTCTTATCAGCAAAAACACAATCAAAGCTCCCAGGGAGGCACCAATCCACGAAAATAAAAATCCAAACCATAAACCGAATGCATTCACATTAGCCAGAACAAAAACAACCAGCGGCAGAAAGGGCAGGAATGCTTCCACCATCGGCAGCAGAATGCCGGCCAATGGACCAAAAGAACGATATTCCTCTATTAAATTCATTATATTTTCAAGTGTGAACCATGCTTTTATCATCTCAATATCCATACTATATCTTTCCCCTAAACATTCATAGAACAAAACCAGTTTTTAAATTTTTCTTCGTCCTGACTCTCTCATTACTCATTATTAGAGAATACAATAGCCTGGTTTATATTCAATAAAATACCTGAATCACGTATATTCCAAGTATTATAAAAAGCTGTTTTGGAAAAATCCCCATATCCGTATTATTCCCTTAAATCAAAGGCTCCTCTTTCCAAAGAGAGCAGCTCTTATCTTGTCAGCCTTGCTATATATATAGGTGCATGCTTTTAATGGATTTCCGCTCCAGGCGCACGACTCCGCGGGGCAGGCGTTGAGCCTCCTCGGCTTCGCCTGCGGCTCCTCACCTGTCCCGCTATTCCCTCAGGAGGTCGCACGCCTTCCGCTCCAATCCTTCTAACTAAAAGGAGAATAAAATAACATTCAAAAGCAACAAGGTTTTAGAAAAGAGCCAATTTTTCAGAAAAAAGCCCTTTAAAAAGTATATCACAAGGTCTTCCATTTCTTAATATTGTCACCAAAATGAAATATCATTTACACGGTACTTCCTCACAAAAATACCCGGCAAAAGCACTTACCACTTTTACCGGGTATCTCGTCAGGACATCAAATATACTTTCTGAACCAATTCTTAATATAATTCAGTCTGGCCACCCTTAGATTAGGCTTGCCGTTCCTGGACAGGTTGTGATTCGATTCAGGGAACCGCACCATCTCCGTTTCCTTCCCCTGCCTTTTGACAGCGATGTACAACTGCTCCGCCTGTTCTATCGGGCAGCGGTAATCTTTCTCGCTGTGAAGGATCAGAAGCGGTGTATCAATATTTTCTGCATAAGCAAGAGGCGAGTGCTTCCACAACTTTTCAATATCATTCAAATCTGCGTCAATCTGCCACTCGGAAAAATAGTACCCGATGTCACTGACTCCGTAGAAACTCACCCAGTTTGAAATCGATCGCTGCGTGACAGCTGCCTTGAATAAATCGGTATGGCCGACAATCCAGTTGGTCATAAAGCCGCCGTAGCTTCCTCCTGTGACACCCAGTCTCTCCTTATCAATAAAGTCATATTTTTCGACAGCATGATTCACGGCTGCCATTACATCCTCGTAGTCTCCGCCGCCGTAGTCGCCACGGACCGCATCTACAAAGGTCTGTCCATATCCATGGCTGCCGCGCGGATTGATGAAGAGAACAGCGTATCCTTCAGCTGCAAGCATCTGGAACTCTTGATAATAGGTATTCCCATACATCATATGAGGACCGCCATGGATTTCAACGATCAAGCCGCATTTCGCTCCTTCTTTAAGGCTTGCAGGCTTCATCAGCCAGCCGTTCACTTCCAAATCATCGCTGCTTTTAAAAGTAAGAGCTTCTGTTTTCGAAAGCTCCACTCCTGAGAGAAATTCTTCATTGACGGATGTGAGCTGATTCAAACTCCCTGAAGGAATATCAAGCATGAACAGGTCGCCTGGGAGTTCCGGGTTACTGATGGCAGCAATGGCTTTTTGATTGTCCGCATCCAAATCAAATCCGTAAATATGCTGATCATCCAATAGTGCCGGATACAGGGACCCATCACGATTTCCGTAATACAACACAGTATTTCCATTGTCTGAGGTCAGAAAATAAAAGCTTTGATTATCCGACGCCCACTGGATTCCCGGGTTTGACACGCCTTGCTGAAAATCAATGACCATGAAGTCGCCGACTGGGCTGTCCAGTTCACTTGTCAGGCAGCTTAACGATTCTGCTTCCATTTCATACAGCCATACCTTCGTAAGCGTAGCGTTTTGATACTCTTTCTCGTGACCAAGAAGAGCGATGGAGCGGCTGTCGGGCGACCAGGCGGCATTCCCGAAATACCCCGTTCCGCCCGTTACCTTTTTCTCGGTACCTTCCTCTACATCATATAAAAATAAATCGGTCTGAAAAGAGGTATCGAGGTCGGCGCTTTTGTCAGCGCCATAGGCTATATACCTGCCATCAGGCGACCAGGATTGCAGGGAGTAATCGACTTCCCCTTCAGTGATTTCCTTCATCTCCAATGTTTCCAACTCGATGACTGCTACATGGCTTCTTTTTCCACTGAAAAAACCGCTGTCATCCGATTTGTACTTCATCTTCTTCACTTCAAGAGGCTGGGGCAGCTTTTCTTCTGCCTCCCCTTCTGTCAGGGTCTCTCCTTCTTTTAAAGCTGTCGAGAATGCAATTTTCGTACCGCAGGGAGACCACAGCGGCTGTGATGCGCCATTAGGGCAGCGGGTAAGCTGCTGCGCTTCTCCTCCGTTCACTGACAGTAAATACAACTGATTTTTGCCAGAACGGTCTGATACAAAAACAACCTCTTTCCCATCCGGTGACCATCTTGGAGAAGTATTGCGATTTTCCCCAAACGTCCATTGGCTGCTAATTCCTGTATTAATAGAAAGATGGTAAAGATTCGATATGTAGTCGTTCTTCTCCTTGTCCATTTCGGTTAACACATATACGGCTTCATTTCCCTGAGGTGAAAGCTTCGGGTCGGAAACCGACTTCAAAGCAAATAAATCTTCTGCAGTGATTCCTCTTCTGTTTATCAAAATGCCAACTCCCTTTCAATCTAAATGTATACCTTATTTTAAAAAGTTCGACAGGCCATGCTCAAATCCTTTGTCTGCGAAATTTTTTGGTTCGGAGAGACTTTTCTATAACCGATTTTTGTGCTTTTATCTTGTGTTTAGATTTCCGGATAAACATCCATACTAGAAAAAAGATTCCGTTTCGACCTTATTCTTCAATTTTGGATATTGATAAATCAGTAAAAAGTACGTACAATAAAAATACGAACACACGTTCTTTAATTCCTTATAAGAAGGAGCATAATTATGACCAGGATATCTGAGGAAGATCGAAACATCTTAGAGCAGGCGATTTACCTGCCGATGGTCTTGACTGTGCTGGACAGGGATTTCACGGTTGTGGAAAAGAGTCCCTTCAAACTGAAAAGGCCCTACCTGGAACTGATCGAGGAAACAATGAAGATCATCCAAAGCGAGCTTGCAAGCGTGAAGAAGCACATGAAACACAACGGAATGAAAGTGGAAAGAATCAAATCGGACGATGCTTTCACCATGTATTTATTTCTCTACAAAGGATACGAAGAGCATCACAACTACTTCAATCCCCGGCTGCGCAACAGGGTCGAGGATCTGTTGAGGCATTACTTGTATCAGCGGTTCCTGAACACCACCTCCCAGGAAAGCAAAAAAGCGTGAGGCTCCTCACGCTTTAAGCTGTTGGCCAAACCTCCGCCTTCACAACAGGAAGGCGGCTTCAGCCAACTGTTATACATCCTCCCCCGAGGTTTTCTGTCCCCAGGCATACACCGGCACATGCTCGGAAGCCCTTCCGGGAAAGACTCCAAAATTCTGTGATGAAGACTTTCTGTCAGCATTCAAGATCCGATGCTGAAAGTTGATCCGAAGCATCGCCGTCCTCATCATCTGAGCCTCGAAACTGGCAAATGACATGGGCAGGGTAAAACTCCTGCGGTTACGGAATGTAACGCTTATCTCTTTGCTGTTTAATTTAGTGTAGGAAAGTACGTGATCATGGGATATCCAAATACATTCTGATTTGGCTGGTGAAGTGGTTGGGAACAAATAAATAGACGAATGAGGATCTACAATGATGGGGGCTTTATGAGTGATGCCTGTTAAACGCTTGGTTCCGTCCTTTCTTCCTTGATAAGAAGACCCGTAAAACTCACAGCTTTTCTTGATGATTTCAAAGGGTTTAAATGGAGATATTAAGGTTTCATTTCCTTCATGGATTTCCGTATAAGTACGGGTTCCATATTCTATTGGCATAATCAACATCGTATAAGGGTTGATTTCATATTCTTCGATTATACGAGATTTTTCGACCATTTCTTCGCCTCCTCTACATTTTTCTCTAATATAATAGCATAATATTCCAAAAATAACACTCGTTTTCCATAATTTGTCCTCCTAAATAATTTTCAGAAAATTAAAATATTTACGTTGTTTTCTCATCTTTTTTCTCATATAATATAACAAACAAAAGCGGAAGCGCCTCGATCAGTCCCGACAGGCAAATGTTCCAAAGATTAAAAAGTGGTCTTTCCTTTTAATCTCTTCAGGTTGTTTGACCTTGAGCAGGCTGGGCACTGAAGCTGGACGTGGATAACATAGCTATAAGTTGTCCACAGTGGTAGATTTTATTGTTTCCTAATCCACCGGAATCATCATCCGATCACTTTATCGAGAGCTAAAACAGCAGTATCCTTTCAAGACTTATTATGCATTTGTCATGTGATAACCAGGTTCTGTGCAATCTGTTTTTAAAAAAGACTTTAGAGGTGAGCCCAAATGGATAAAAAGAAAACTTATTCAGAGATGATGAAGGCTTGTGCAATGTCCCGGAAAACAGCCACCGAGATGACTTTGAATGAAATTTACGTTGATATGGTCTTGAATGAATTGCACTTGGTCAATCAAAAAAGAATGTTAAAAGAAGAATTGGACTGCGCACTTGATCAGCGAGATAAGAAGAAATTCATGGCATTGTCGCTGCAGTTAAAAAACCTGAACGAAGAATACGGTATATAAAATATGGACTGACCCCCAAAGTCAGTCCACCTTTCATTTTCATGCTTTCTCCAAATGCTGTTTCTTCTTCTCTTCCGCCTCTTCTATTTCTTTAGAGAGTTTCTTCGCATCTTGTCCCAGCTTCTCGTAAAGACCACGAAGCTTGCTTCTTGTTTCGGTCACTCCTGCAGCGGTACGGCTGATTTTATCCTGAACCATCATATCGGAGAAAAAGTTATCGAAAAATAAATCGGTCATATTTAGAAAACCGGAAACCTGCAGAGTTTGAGTCGATTCCATGTTCAAATCGGCTAGTTCTTTTTCCAGCTTTTTTAAATATCTCTGTGCTTCATGAAGCGACCTTTGGGCTTCATCCATCCTTGATCGCTTAGCCGCACTTGAGATAAGACCTCCTCCGACCATGTCAACCATTCCCCAGTTTCCGGCACTTTCCAGCGAATCAGATGCCGAGTCTAATTTCAGAAGAGCCAAAGCGGCTGCATCTTCGGCTTCCTTCACCTCTTTCAGCTGAGCTTTATATTCAGCAGACTGTTCGGCAAGGTTGAATAACAGCTGGCTTAAAGGCGAAGAAGAATCATGTATCATTTTTTCTTTTGTTTCAAGCAGCAGCTCATAACGGGTATGGGGAGACCCCAACTCCGTGAGTTTACTGGACACTTCCCTCTCTTCCTGGAGGAGCTCCTGCAGGGTCAGCTCCCACTCATCAACCTGAAGCTTTACTTTGACTGCCTCCTCCTTCTCCTTTTGAAGCCGGTCTTCTTTCTTTCCTGTCATTGTCAGCAGCAAACCTGTTATCGTCCACCCTTCCAGCTTTTCCACATCCTGGTTTTCTTTTTGCAGTTCACCTTTAAGATGAGTCAGCTTTGTTCTTGCCTCTTTGATTTCTTCCTGCAGACTGTTTTGCCGCTCTGACCATTTTCTATGTAATTTTAGATCCTCTTTTACCTTATCTAGCCGAGAATTAATTTCTTCCATATAAAAAATCCCTCCCATTGTCTGTACTATTACATACGGATGGGAGGAATTTTAGTTTCATCTATTCTTTTTCATACTCCTGCAGCATGATCAGCCTTTCAAGCATTGTTGGATGCCCGTATCTGAAGATTTTTACCAGGAGCGGCGGATTGACCTGGCTCAAGCCCACCCTTGAAAGTTCCTGGAATGAGGAAATGGCAGCTTCCTTGTCTCCTGTCATTTCGATGGCATACAGATCGGCGCGCGTCTCCTGATACCTGGATATAAAATTAGAGAACGGACTGATGGTGAACATAAGCATGGAGGTGATCACCAGGAACAGTGGAAGTGAACTCAGACTGGAGACCTTTTCCACCTTCACCTTTTCTCCATGTCTGCTAACAATGAACTTCATTAGTTTAGCTGCAATCCACAGACCAAAGAATGAAAAAGCCAGGTACAAGGCTATGCCGATATAAATATGCTTCTCGACGTAGTGAGCCATTTCATGGGCCATGACAAAAAGGATTTCCCTTTCGGTGAGCTTGTTAATCGTCGTATCCCATAGAACGATTCTTGAATTTGAACCAACCCCTGTCACATAGGCATTGAGCGAGTTTGTCTTAGAGGACATATCGACTTCATACACATGATCAGCAGGAATATTTGCCCGATCAGCAATGTCCAGAATTTTTTCTTCAAGAACTTTATTCTTCAAAGGGGTAAAGTCATTATACAAAGGATCAATCAGGACAGGCTGGATGAACATCATGAATATACTGAATGGCACCGACAAAGCCCATGCAGCCAGCCACCATCTCTTGGGAAACTTCCTGATCAGCCAGTAAAGAACGGAAACGATGATGAACATCGTCAGGTAATTCACCCAGAAATCCGTCAATTCATCCTTCATCCACTGAGAGAAGGTCTGGGTCGAAATATCATAATCTCTCGAAATCCTGTAAGAAATATATTGAAAAGGAAAAATGACAACATTGGAGAGCAGCGAAAGCCAGAACAGATAAATCCCCGTCTGAAGTATCCTGAACTTCGATGTCGACTCGGACCAGCGCTCAAATGCCTTGGAAACCCCCAGTATCAAAATCAGGAAATAAAACAGCCATTCATATGGTGTGGAAAGAAAGAACAACAGGTTCTTTATCTTCGAATATTCTTCACTCAGCATCAGTTCCCTGCCGTTCATAAACGTTTCCGGATCTGCACTGCTTCCCTTATAAACTTCAGGCAAAGATGAATCAGCTAAAAAGTAAAGATAAACGTAAAAAAGATCCCTAACAGCAAATATAACAACACAGCCCTGAAAGCCCATTTACGCATTATTTGTTCCTCCCTTCATTCCTCTATAATATATGTAATGACATGTCCTACTAAATAGAACAACCAGTTTGAACAAACTCTTCTTAGTTTGCCACATATGGAAAAACATATTTAATGTCACGAAAGATGGAAGTGACTGATCAGGGATACACTTGGTATAAAGGAACCTAGAGTCTAACAAGCCATTAGTGTAGTGCGAAGGCTCACGGTATGTCCGGGAGAGCAAACGCTGGCAGCATACTTCTAATACCACATTTCAAGTGACACAATCCCCAAAGTTTCTCTAAAGGTTATCAACGATACCTTAAGTCAAAAACTCTCTAAGTGTTCCTTAGCAGGGTTCTATTGACACTTCAAGCCAGCCAGGTGTTTCTTAGCAGACTTCTAATGATCACTTCAAGCCAAATAAGCCAGCCAAGTGTCTCTTAGAAGACTTCTAATGATCACTTCAAGTCAAATGAGCCAGTCAAGTGTCTCTTAGCAGACTTCTAATGATCACTTCAAGTCAAATAAGCCAGCCAAGTGTCTCTTAGAAGACTTCTAATGATCACTTCAAGTCAAATGAGCCAGCCAAGTGTCTCTTAGAAGACTTCTAATGATCACTTCAAGTCAAATGAGCCAGTCAAGTGTCTCTTAGAAGACTTCTAATGATCACTTCAAGTCAAATAAGCCATCCTAGTGTCTCTTAGAAGACTTCTAATGATCACTTCAGGCAAAATAAGCCAGCCAGGTGTTTCTTAGCAGACTTCTAATGATCACTTCAAGCCAAATAAGCCAGCCAAGTGTCTCTTAGCAGACTTTTAATGAACACTTCAAGCCAAATGAGCCAGCCAACTGTTTCTTAGCAGACTTCTAATGATCACTTCAAGCCAAATAAGCCAACCAAGTTTTCCTTTGCAGAGCTATATAAGACACTTCAAGCCATTAAATAACCTGCCTTGTGTTTCTCAAAAGAGCACTCACAACCCGGGAGCCGTGTACCTCGAGTGAACAGCCTCCTCAAAAACTGATCTAAAAAAAGAGAAGGATCCAAAGACCCTTCCCTACATAAATAACAACGAATATACAGAAAGCACCGCGATCGCTCCAAGCACCACCACAATGACATTTGCTCCTAGATAAGCAATGATGAACGCTGCAGCGGCTCCAACAACGCCAAACCAAATATCTCCCTCACTGATCAACAGGATCTTCGGGAAAATAAGGGCGCCCAGGACGGCAAACGGCACATTTTTTAAAACTCCCTGCAGGAATGGAGGAAGCTCTTTTCCTTGAAACATGATGAGTGGTACAAGCCGCGGAATATACGTGACAGCCGCCATTCCTATGATCATGATTAAAATAGTTTCACTCATTGGAGGGCTCCCCTTTCAGATTCCGGCTTGTCACAAACTCTACAAGGACAGCAGACAAAATGGTCGATATCATGATTGCCCATCCTTCTGATATAGAAGTAGTAAACAGAAATACTGTGTTCAAAGCAGCTGCCGTTGCGGCAAGGTACACTACCTTCACACTTTTCTTCATGGAAGGGACGAGCAAGCCCACGAACATGGCATAGAGTGCCACACCCATACTCACCTGCAGGAATTGAGGAAGTATCTGTCCAATGATATATCCCAGTCCCGAATTCACTACCCAGCTGGCATAAGAAATGAGGATCACTCCAAAAGCAAAGGCTGTTTTCACCTTTCCATCCTTGACGGAAATAACGGTAAAAGTCTCATCTGTGATCCCAAAAGAATAAATGGCCTTTACCCAGCCCTTTTCTTTTTCGAGCTTTTCATTCAAGGAAGCCGACATCAAGAAATGACGGATATTCACAATAAATGTAGTTAGAATGATTTCAAAAACACCCGTGCCAATCGCTATTAAACTTAAAGAAATGTACTGAGCAGCCCCCGCGAACACAAGCAGGCTCATCAGGACTGTTTCATAAAGTGACAACCCGGTTGTACGCGCCAGAAGACCGAACGTCAGCGCAACCGGAAAGTACCCGACTGCAATACTGATACCTGCCTGGAGGCCCAGTCGGAATTCACCAGGCTTCCTTGTGTTGATCAAAGCTTCCACTCTTGTCCTCACCCCTTTTATAAATATATCAATTGCCGAAATAAATAATTTCATTATATTATAGCGGGGAAGATTTTAGTATACAAGAATAATTGTGAAAGTTATGCAGATTATCATTTAGAATGAAATAGAAACACGGTGCATGAATATTAAACGCTCCCAGGTGAGGAACAATCTTAATCAATGCTGCACCTGTAAGCTCTTTGCTTTGAACGAAGAGCTGTTTCCATTCATTCTCCTCCTACCACGACAGCCTTCACGACAGCAAAGTATTCCCTGATCATATAATTGACTTTGATGAAGAACCCCGACTCACCTGCCAGTCCGCTGCAGTCCAGCCCAAGCTGCTCACCGGTAAGCTTAGCACGGAACACATGGTAATCGCTGGTGATGATTAATATGTGTCCATCTGCCTTGCCTTTGCTCTCCAGAATCGATTGGGAGTTCTGTAGATTTTCCCATGTAGTGGTGGAATGGTTCTCCTCTGTTATCCTGTCTTCTGAAATGCCATTTTCCACTAGGTACCTGAACATTGCGGTGGACTCTGGTATGTCTTCTCCTTCCCCTTGTCCGCCGGATACAATGACTGGAATCTCCGGATGGTCATGGAGATACTCAGTTCCCGCTTCAAGTCTTGACTTCAATGTTTGTGAAAGTTCTTCCCCTTTTAAACCAGCACCAAGAATGACAGCATAATCAATATCATCCGGTAAAGGCCTACTCTCCTCCATTACCAGCATGATTTGCAAGGTCCCAAAGGAAATAAGAAATAAGGCGTATAAAATGAGAGCTGCCCTATGGACGATTCTCCACCTGTTGTTTTTATAACCTTGAGATATGTAGTATAGAAAAACGGAAAATAAAAGGTTGGCCATGATAAATAAAATTCCGAATGTAACTCCAAATAGTAAAATGAAAATAATCAGCAGAATGGCTGCTGAAACAATTAAAGATATAAAGGTTTTAAGTTTCATACATTACCTCACAGGAAGAAAGATTACCTTTATTTTACCATTTTCTTCTTCATCGGGTCTGCTTCTGCAATTTCTGAAATTATATAACTATAGGAATATGTGTGGATACCCCACTTGGCGAATGGTAAAATAAAGCCAGCATACATATCTTTACATAAATTGGATGGTGAACTTCTATGGAAGAGATTGAAAACATATATAAGTGTGAGGGCTGTCAGCGTATACTGCCATGGGTGTACCCTCTTTCTCCATTTATTGATTCACCGTCATTTGCTATCTTCAATTTGACAGCCGGACCTCAGCAGGTCGACCTTGTCGAAAAGGTGAATGAGCACATCTATAAATTCCGGTTATTTTGCAACCTTTGTGGATATACCAATATTTTCACCTATGATACTCAAGACTAAAGGCTTTTCTCGCATAGATTGTTGCTTCCGGAAAAATCCCAAGAGACGAATTTTCCCCCGGATACTAAGATCTTTCACTCTTGACGGGGAACAGTTCTTGTCTTTCTTGCTTACATACTTCCGGCGATTTACGGTGTTATCTTACGCATTCCAAATAGCAACAAAGTATACGAATAGAGCCAAACTAAAAGAAGCATATCCACAAAGGTATGCTTCTTTCTGTCTATCTGTTATTTCCCCTTGAACTGCGGCTTCCGCTTTTCACTGAAGGCAGCCAGAGCTTCGACACGGTCTTCGGTGGGAATTGTGATTTCATAGGCTTTTCTTTCTATTTGCAGACCTGTCTGCAGGTCAGTATTCATACCGTTTTTGATGGCAAATTTGGCCTGCTGGAGGGCGACTGGCCCATTGGACAGCATTTTTTCAGCAAACCCAATGACTTCTTCCATAAATGTATCGGCAGATGCGACTTTCGTCAGCATGCCGATTTCCAAGGCTTCCTCTGATTTTAACCTTTGGGCTGTCAGGATCAGTTCCATAGCTTTGGATTCTCCTATCAAACGCGGGAGGCGCTGTGTTCCTCCTGCACCTGGGATAATTGCCAGGCTCGTTTCGGTAAGCCCCATGGTGGTACCCCCGACTGCGATCCTGAAGTCACAGGAGAGAGCCAGTTCCATGCCGCCGCCGAATGCATATCCGTTCATCGCAGCGATAGTTGGCTGAGGAAGGGTGGACACAGAATTGAACACATCACCGATTTTCATGACATTCCGTCTCACCTGCTGCTCCGTCAGGTTCTTTCTTTCTTTTAAGTCGGCTCCGACACTGAACGCTTTCTCTCCCGCCCCGGTAAATATGACAACCCTGATATCAGGATTGATACGGATGGATTCGACCATCTTCTCCAATTCCACCAATGTATCGTAGTTGAAGGCATTCATGCTTTCAGGCCGATTAATCGTGACGATTCCTAAATGCTCACGCTGTTCCAATAAAATGGATTCCATGTATGTATCCCCCTATTGTTAATAAGAATAAAACGCTTCCATAAACTCATTCGACAATGACTGCTAAAAACCTTTCTTTCAAGCACAAAAGAGTAAGCCGGCAGCTCAGCTCAGTCTGGCACACGTTCACAAGAAAAAGGGGTATTTCCCTTTATTCTCCTGGAGTTATTTGACCCTGAGAAAATGAAGCAGGACGCGGAAGAAAAAGGCTTATTTCCGATGGCTCCTGCCGCCGGAAATAAGCCTCTATGGTCATGACTGTACGACTTGCTGTTTCAAAGCTCTGCGCAGAATCTTCCCTGTTGTATTCTTAGGAAGCTCTTCGAGGAATTCAATTGAACTTGGAAGCTTGTACTTAGCCAAGTGCTCACTGCAGTACGCAATTAGTTCCTGTTCAGTTAATTCACTATTCTTTTTCACCACAAAGCACTTTACTGCTTCACCCATTTCCGGATCCGGAAGCCCGATCACAGCAACCTCGACTACCTCGGGATGACTGTAAAGGACTTCTTCCACTTCACGCGGATATACATTATAGCCGCCGACAATGATCATGTCTTTCTTTCTGTCCACTATCGTGAAATAACCCTCTTCGTCCATCGTCGCCAAGTCTCCCGTATAGAGCCAGCCGTCACGGATGCTTGCATTGGTTTCTTCCGGAAGCTTATAGTAACCCTTCATGACATTAGGACCCCTGACAACCAGTTCTCCCACTTCACCTGCAGGCACTTCTTCCCCCAGCTCATTTACCACCTTGTTTTCCACATTCACAATGGATGTACCGATAGACCCTGCCTTTCTCGGACGGTCAAGCGGATTGAAGCATGTAACTGGAGAAGCTTCTGATAAGCCATATCCTTCTGAAATCGCAACATTGAATTTCTTTTCAAAGTTTTTCAAGAGTGCTACAGGAAGCGAAGCCCCACCTGAAATGCACAGTCTTAATGTCGAGAAATCTTCTGGATTTCCTTCTTCATACTGATAAAGGAAGTTATACATCGTCGGCACACCGGCAAAGACAGTCGGCTGATATTCTTTTGCCAATTTAAAAATATCCTGCGGACTGAACTTCGGTGCAATCAGCAGCGTTGCCCCCATCATTAAAGGTGCGTTCAGGACAACTGTCAAACAGAATACATGGAACATCGGAAGTGTCGTGATGACCCTGTCGTCTTCATTCATCTTCAGGTATTCCCCGGTATCCCTTGCGTTTGAATAAAGATTCTTATGTGTCAGCATGGCACCCTTTGGTTTCCCCGTCGTACCTGAGGTATATAAAATAACAGCTGTATCCTCTTCATCAAGTTGAGGACCTCTGAATCCCGGATCGCCGGAACCCACAACTTCTGTAAACGATTTCATTTTTGGGTAAGCTGACAACTGCTCCGGCTGGATGCCCTTTGCTCTTTCATCCCCTGTTTCACAATAAATGAAATGTTCTACTTCAGGCAGATGATGATGCATCTTTTCCACAAGCGGAAGCAGTATATCCAGCGTGACGACGGCTTTGACATCCCCATTTTTCATGATATAGCCTATTTCGTCAGGCGTGTAAATTGGGTTGATCGGTATGACCGTTGCCCCTGCTCTCATCGCTCCGTATAAAGCGATGATGAAATGCGGTGAATTCCCCAGCACCAGTGCTACATGATCCCCTTTGCCAATCCCAAGCTTCTCAAGTCCGCTGGCAAATTTATTGACGGCGCCATTCAATTCCCCATATGTACTCGACTGACCCATAAAATAATAAGCCGGCTTCATTGTATGAACCTTGGCTGATTCTTCTAAACGTGTTGAAAGATTCACGTTCTCCCTCCCCTTTCAAAAAGATGAATGAATGGTCATTCATCTAAAAATTATAAGTTTTCAAAATATATTTTATATAAAGAATACATAAAATACAAGTTCTCTACTCTATTTGGCCGTTGAAATCTTCATTATTTGGTACTGTTTGGTTGAGGTTTAAAGAAAATTAACTTTGTTAAATAGCTTTATTAAAGATCGATGTAGTATAAAGAATCTATTTAGATAGTGTTGACTGTCTTCCGCTCCAGGTGCGCGACTCCGCTGGCCGCTGGAGCTGGATGAGCCTCCTCAGCTTCGCCTGCATAAAAAGTGGAAGCGCCATGATCAGGCCCGACAGGCAAATGTTCCGAATAGAAAAAAAGGCAAACTTCCTCTTATTCTCTTCGGGTTATTTGACCCCGAGGGGCTGGGTGCTGCAACTAGATTGGGGGTTACGTTCCAGTAGGTACGTAACCTAGGTCTTACCTGGCCCGCTAATCCCGCAGGAGGCTGCACACATTCCGCTCCAATCATATCGGTGGTAAAAAGACTAAAAACCACAATCTTTTAGAAAACACCAATGTTAAAGATAGAAATAGGATCATCCGAGTAGGATGATCCTGTGGTATTCCATTTAAGCCTCTGTTACTTCAATAACGCTTTGTAATAATCAGCATCCCAAAACATGTCCTTTTTCATATACTTTATCAACGGATTGAAAAGAATTGGATATCAAAGTTAATGTTTGAGCCAGTTTTTTATTCTCTAATATATGTTCATCGTGATAATTGTTATGTTTATTCAAACCCAATAAAAATCCAGCTACAAATGCAACGATAAATCATCTGCGAATAAGCGAGTATGCACGAGAAAAACTTATTTTTTTGAAGGAGTAGTTCTGGAAGCAGCCAATGCAGTTAAAGCCTTCTCAATATAACTATATACTTCTTCTGCAATCCCCAGAAATTCTTCAACATCTACATTACTATCCAAGTAACACGCATACAGATAGTCAACTAAAGCTGAATCAATATTGCAATAATCTGATATGGCACTCTTCATCTTAGTAATGTCATCTTCCCAAACCCCTGTATCTTCTAAAACCAGAGAGTATAATGCACGAATTAATCTCTTTGAGTAACCTTTGGTATATCTGGATTTAAGTGTGTCATCATTGGCATTAGATAGAAAACCGCGAACGCGGTCCACTGCTTCTTGAGTGTCTGAATTCAAGTTTAATATGAACTCAGGTGAAATAAGAATAGGTGGTATTTCTTCGCCAATATCAGTACCATGTATACAAACACAGATTATCTTGATCCAAAATCCCCATTCATTGGGCTTACCTCTTATATCATCCAGTGAACAAATAACCGTATCAACCTTAGTTACTAATCGATATTTTTGTAAAATCGTGTCCTTCAGACATGATACTCTATCATAATCTATATCTTCTGGTCTTTCGCATACTATTGTAAAATCTGCATCAGACTTAAATGGCTTAGCAGTACCTTTAGGAATTGAGCCACACATATAAATACTGTGAATCTTCCCAGTGAACTCTGAAAGCAAGGTAGCTGTATACTCCTCTACAAAAGTTTTGTACTCACTTTGAATATTGATCTTCTTTATTACCTTCTCCAAAACCATATCTGGTCTCCTTTTATCTTCTAAAATCATTTATCTCCCCCTGTTTAAAGGTATATCATTTTATAAATTTTTCTCTTATTGCTTTTTTCACTATCCTGCCCTTGAAAAGAGGGCGGTTGCTTGTTCATCAAACGCCCCGTTTAATCCTTATTCTGTTGGGACATATCCTACAACTTCTTTTTCTTGAAGGTCGACAAAAATCTGAGGTACCCCATTGATAAGGTTTTCTTTAGATTCAAAAGAAACCATTAACACCTCATCCCTCTCAGGCTCACCATCCAGCATATGTCCATCACTGGTGTCTGTCACCTCTACTGAAGCGTTTCTCCAATCTCCTTTGGCTAATTCATCCCAGCCTTTTTTCTTAACGAATTCCCAAGCAATTTTTATTTCAGATTGGTATTTTTCATTATCTTCATCATTTTTTCCGATTTCTTCGTCAGATTTAGCACTCTCCCCAGGTGGAGGTGAGCAAGCGATTAAAGCAAAACATAAAGCAGTTATAGCTAAGCCGATTGTTATTCTTTTAATAGTAAGACCCCTCCCAATAAATCTACATCTTGAAGATTAGACGAAGTATATTCTGTCAGCTTTCATTTCTATTTATCAGTGATGGTACACTTGACATTCAATTAACCTCCCGTTAAAGGAAAATCAACCAATAATAAGTTCGGGGAATTCTGATAACAAACCCTTTATTATAAGACCAATCTAATGGCGACATACAGCTAATATTTCCTTTGATCTGGCCATATAATAAAAAAATAGCAGACCCATAAATTCACCATTTGGTCTGCTATTTTTATGTTATTTGATGTGTTAAGAAGGATTCTGTTTAAAATGTGTATTACTTTTTCTCCTCACCAACCGAACGGGTTACCGGGGTTTTTCTCTCTAAACCAAGGGAGTAGATCTTTTCTTCCTTGCCTACCAGGATATCGATGGTGAATGTTGGCGTTATTTTACGAGCCATAAAAGAAAAGAGCCCAAATTAAATACGTATGGACAATCAATCTATTGTCCATACGCTTCAATTAATCAAAAGAAATTCTTAACAACCTGCTCTTCTCTGCCGCAAACCGTACACTTATACTGAATTTCAAGCGCATCTTCGACAGCATCATGAATCGTTTCTTTCTTATCGTTTTCGCAGTATCGTTTAACTTGAGCTCTTTCCATTTGAATTCACCACTTTCTTCAAATCTGCTCTTTACTATGTTTTATCCAGAAGCAAAAAGAAATAACCTGTTTTCAGAAAAAAAGTGGTAAAAGGAAATCAGTATATCAGGTTGATGATATCCTCTTTAGTAACATTTCCGAAGTAATGCGGAATTTCAACACCTTCCAGGGCATGCTCGACCTCTGCTTTTTCATATTTCAAGCCAATCAGTTTGTTTTCAATGTCACTGACATCGCCGACACCGAAGAAATCGCCATAAATTTTGCAGTTTTCGATGAGCCCTTTATTCACTTCCAGCCTGATATCAATGGAACCGACTGGAAAACGGTGGGAGTGCTGAAGATTAAACTTAGGTGATTTCCCGTAATTCCAATTCCAGTTTCGATATCTTTTTTCGGATAACTCATTTATGTTCTTCCAATCTTCCTCTGTCAGTTCGTACTCTTCGATTTCATTCACATCGAAGATATAGCGAAGCAGCATGGAGCGGAATTCAGTGATGGAAATCTCTTCTTCAAGAAATTCAGAAATGTTGGCTACACGGCTGCGGATTGATTTGATTCCCTTTGATTCGATTTTGTCTTTTCTGACTTTCAGGGCAGAAACGACATTTTCGATTTCAGAATCAAACAGAAGTGTTCCGTGGCTGAACATTCTCCCTTTCGTTGAGAACTGGGCATTGCCGGAGATTTTTCGGCCTTCTGCTTCAATATCATTCCTGCCGCTTAGTTCAGCATCCACTCCTAATTTTTTCAATGCCTTGATCACCGGCTCGGTAAATTTACGGAAATTGTGGAAGCTCTCACCGTCATCTTTCGTAATGAAACTGAAGTTCAGGTTTCCAAGATCATGATAGACCGCTCCCCCTCCGGAAAGACGGCGCACAACATGCAGGTTTTCCGACTCCACATACTCAGTATTGATTTCTTCAATAGTATTTTGATTCTTACCGATGATGATGGAGGGCTCGTTGATATAAAACAAGAGATATGTTTCATCAATATCTAAATTTTTTAAAGCGTACTCCTCGATAGCCAGGTTTATACGCGGATCTGTAATGCCTTTATTGTCTATGAATTTCATAAAAAAATCCTCCTTAAATTCGTTAAATATGCAGCTGCAAATCTTTTCGGGCGAGTATTACTTCCCCGCCAAATGCGCTCCGGGCTTCCTTTACCAGATTATCCAGATTTCCGTAATGAGGAAGGTGGGTCAGCACCAGTTTTTTCACACCAGCACCTTTTGCCGCTCTGCCAGCGTCGAGACTGTTCATATGCCCTGCTCCGCTTCCATCCATGTCTCCGTAAAAATTACATTCACAAAGAAAGATGTCGGCTCCCTTTGCAAAAGGAATGAAAGATTCCTGATAGGCAGAATCAGCCGTATAAACCAGTGTTTTGCCTCCTGCTTCAATTCTCATCGCGTAACATGGAACCGGATGTTTAGTCTGTAAAAAAGAAATGGAAAAAGGGCCTGCCTTCAAGGTTGCAGCTGGATTGTACTCTATACCTTTCATCAAATCCTTGTATGTAAGTGACTCAAAGCCCTGCTTGTCTTCATTGTGAGCATAAACCGGCAGTGATTTATTATGTTTCCCCAAGTACTTTTGAATTAATAGGGCATGCTGAAGCACCCCGATATCCGCTGTATGATCCGGATGGTAATGAGATACAATGGCTGCGTCAAGCTCGTGCGCTTCCACATGATCCTGCAGGAAGGACAGTACACCGCTTCCACAGTCAATCAGCAGTCTGAAACCTTGTTCTTCCAACAGATATCCAGAACTGGCTTCATTCTTCTTGGGATATCCGCCCCAATGGCCTATTACCGTTAACTTCAATGAACTCTCTCCTCTCGGCATCCCTGTTATGAGAATGGTTTTCATCCTATAACCACTATACTTCAATACGCCTATTTTTTCATTATTTTTGGATTCTGATACAAATCCTATTGACGAAAAGACAACTGTTATAATACAATAAGATATATAAAGATAACAGTTATATAACAAAGGGGTACACTAAAACTGGAGGGTGATCAACATGTTAACCAATGTAGTGGAATTTTTCAGGAACTTACCTAAGAAGCAGTGTGTACAATGCGGAGAACACATTGATGAGCAGCATGAGTGCTACGGCAACCATTGCGACGGCTGTCTTTCAGATCACGACCTATAATTTTAACTAAACGGGGAATAACAAAAAAAGCTGAAGCGAATAAATCCGCTTCAGCTCTTTTTGTTATGCTCTTTTCGTAAACTTTGTTGCTATTTAGTATGTAATTCGGAAAATAACGCCTTATATCCCCCCGAAATATCCTGGTAAGTAAGAAAGAAAAGAGCTGCTCTTCCCCAATTAGAGAAAAATTCCTAATATCCGGGGAAAAATCCGGCTCTTTGGATTTTTCCGAAAGCAACAATCAATGCGAAAACAGCCTTTTGTTATTCAACGATGATCTCTTCCTCCGAATGTTCATGAAGTCCTTCATCATTCTCTGCATGAATGGTTATATGATACAAACCAGGATCCTTAAATTCAACATTCCCTTTATAGCTGCCTGCCTCGGATTCTTCGGTTTCCACCCATGCATGGTCCTCACTTCCTTCAAGCCAGACCTCAAAACGAATATCGGCACCTTTCAAAGGTACACCTTCTTTTTCAAGCTGTGCTGTCAACTCAATGCTGGTTCCTTGCTTAATCGTCTCAGGCTTGGTTAAATGAAAGGAGACTTCGCTGTGTCCATGATCGTGATCCCCTTCTGCAGAAGAGTGTGATTCATGGTCATGAGTCATCTCAGCATCTCCTACAGCAATTTGTTTTTTTGGCATAGTATGCATATCCCTGGCGGTCACATGAACTTGCACATGATACACACCGTCTACGCCAAACGTTTTTTCCGCAGTGTAAGTTCCATCTTCGTGATTTTCTGCTTCAATCATTTCACTTTCTTCTTTTTGTCCTTCTTGCCAAATCTCATACTCCACTTCCGCCGCATCGGTAATATTCTGTTCACCTTGAGTCACGTGTGTACGGAATTCCACAGCTTCACCGGGTTCTGCTGTTTCAGGAACAGTCAAATCAGCACTGATAGCCGTTAATTCGCCTTCCCCGCCAGATTGGCCATCTCCGTGATCTTCATGGTTATTTTCCTGGCTGCCGCAAGCACCCAATAGCAATATGCTTATCATCAATAAAAAAGGAGATAATTTCCTCATATATATTTTCCTCCTGGTAATTTCTTTCTTCCTAACTAGTGTAACGGTTGATTCTTCCATAAGTATAGGGCAGTTGTTACAATTTTTAAACATCTGCTGGGTTTTATATATTCATTTCATTTTTTACATTGTCAATTAATTCAGGGGAATCATTTATAATTTTTCCGACATAGAAGAAACCAGCAACTGTTATTCCAGTCATAACCCAGCTAAATGCCTGCTTCAGGAGAATGCCTTTATCAAAAGCTTCGACTCCGTATTCGGTTATCAACCACGCATTGGCACCTGCCATCACACCGCTTCGTACGGCAAATACAATGGTAATCCATTGGAATACCCTGAAAAGCTGCTTCTGCTCATAAAGCTTCCTACAGAACTTCCGGTCATACCCTTGAAGTTCCGCAAAGTCGAGGCCGAAATATAGAGTGATGGGTTTTTGGAACAGTATGGTTATCAAGAAAAAAAGACACATAGCTATGGAAAAGTAGACATTATTCCAAAGAAGCTGAAGAGCAGAACCTGCAAGCACATCAATAAGAGTTCCTATCACTAGGGTTGTAATGAGATAAATTCCAAAAACATTGACTCTCTTCATCTCCCAGAAACGATAGGCACTATACAAAATCGCTGGTACAGAAGAAAAAAGCATAGCATAGTAATCACCAATGTCATCCCTGAAAACATTCCAAAAAAGCAGTGGAAGAGCTGCATAGAAAATCAAGTCCAGTAAAACTATATTTTTTTTCACAGATAAAACCCTCTCTTTAAAAGGCTGTTTTCTCATAAATTGTTGCCCGGGATACTGGTGTTTTTCTCTTTATTCTGGGTAAGCAGCTATATTCTTTCTTGCTTACCAGGATCTTAGAGAATTATGGAGTTTATCTCCCCAAATTCATATGTAGAAGTTCTGTTTTCCAATAAGTAAACTTACGAATAAGAAATCCAAAAGTTTCATTAATCTGTAAAATACAAGAAAAAAATTCCATCCCAATAAGGGACAGAACTTTTAAGTTGGCAATCGCTTCTGCTAAACTACGAACCATACTTTATTAATTTTGTTCTCGATAACTTCATACATTGCAACCGCAAAGCTCTCTTTGCCATTTGCCCTGCCGGTGACATGCTCATGGTCTATGGCAATGTTCCCTTTAATAATACGAGAAAGAAGTTCGGCATGGTTATCCGGGTTCTCCTGAAACATCTTGCCGTAGCGCTCCCTCATCCCTTCGATTCCCTGATACATAACATTGTTCGAGGGAAATTCAATGACCAGCACATCATCACTGTAGCATTCCAGGAACGCCTCCAGGTTTTGGGCATTATATGCGGCAAGCTGCTTTTGTGCCAGTTCTTCTGCCATTGTGATCATTATTAACCCTGCCTTCTAGTTTCTTCTTTAGCTGCTATTCCAGCAGTTAGAGCTTGAATACCTTTTTCATACCATTTCAATCTTTTTTGCAGTTTTTCGCTTAAATTGTTCACCCACTGGGGCTGGCTGGAACCAGGAGTAACATCCAGTGATTTTTTCAACTGTTTAAACATTATCAAGTTATGCAGCCGCAGAAGCATAGGGATCTTCTGAACTTCCCCATCAGTTATTGGACAAACCAGACGGTAGCCCTCTAAAAATAGAAGGAACTCCCTGTTCTGCAGACTGCTGCCCTTTTCGAAAAGATCCCTTAAGGCAAATGCAATATCAGCTGCATACCAACCTGCCAGACTGCTTTCAAAATCAATGAACTGCGGATAGTTCTCTTTCCAGATAATATTATCCAATTCGAAATCAAAGTGAATGGCACCATATGTTTCAGCCGACGGTTGAAGACCCAGCAGCCATTCGCGTAGAGTTTCCTCTTCCTTTAAAGCCGCTGTCGGCAAATCAGGAACATCCAACTGTAATAGATCTTCCATTTTCCGCATGTCTTTTAAGACGCCCGCATCCTTAGAAACCTGATGAATGTTTCCCAATGCTTTCCCCCAGGCCAGCCATTGATCCTCATCCATTTCTTCCATTTCAAAGTGGATTCCCTCCATATAACCCAGTGCCACCGCTTGAAACGTTCCCCACTCTGTCTCTACTTCCTCTATCAAGCTGCCATTGATTGATGGAGAGGGTTTGTTGACCGCTATTCCATTCGCACTCAATAAATCCAGAAACTGCAGTTCCCGCTCCAGCCTATCCTTGTCTTCAGCTGGAGTGATCCGTAAGACAAATGGGGTATTTCCACTTTTGAAAAAATAGACGAAATTGCTGCTGGCCCTTATAAATTTCACAGAATCTTTTTCGTATTCCCATAACTCCAGAGCACTGGTCACCCATTCTTCCTGAAAGGGTGAGTGCAAAAAATCCCGCATTAAAGAAAGCTTCATCATAAGTGTTTTTCCTCCTGTTTTTCCAGAACGGAAAGACGTCAGGAGCACCAATACAAAAAAAGCTGTCCATTATAGCCCGACAGCCTTCAGCCTGGAGTCAAAACCATGCTATCTCCATGTAACGGAGACCTCATACAGGGTATCGGTGTTCTTTCGTTCTGCTATCATTTTTTTTGGTACCACAATATCAGCCTCCTTTTTAGAATAATTTCCCAACAAGTTTATTTTAACTTAAATATAGTTTATTTTAAATTATTTTTTGGCTTGCTTACGAAGTCTCTCTCTATCCAATGTTTGAGGAGGTTTTTCAAACCAGCCCTGCCTGATCATAAGCTTTGCTCCTTCATCCGCATATCTCCCAAGCCCCACAAGCAATCGTTCATAAAGAAGTGCTATATCCTTTCTCATAGAGGAGGCAAGCGCCATTCCATAGTCGCCCATACCGATTGAGTTCAGTGCTGATATCTGAAACATCATGAGTTTATCGGAAAAAGGACTTTCTGTGGACGACGTAATCGTCGAATCCCATGTTGAGGGGTATGAACTGTCGTTTGCTTTTAAACAGGCGATAAACTTTTCATTATGTTTCTTCGAGGCATCATACCCTCTTTTAAAATAATCAGACACCTTTCTTGAACGGGCTACCTGACAGAAGCCCATAAGAAGGGTCTTAGCCACATTCGATACTTCTATATTTGTACCAAGGTGGGCAACTTCCAATGCAAGCAAAGGACGTTTCTCCCCAAAAACCCCGCCCATAAAATCAACGTCTGTTACATACTCGACCCTTTCTGGATAAGCCATGTACGGCGACCTGATGAATACCCCTTTCTCCAGCATAATTTCAGAAACTCTGTCAAATAACTCGTTGGACTGCTGCAGCCACTTGCTGTACAGGTCCCTGATATCCCTTCTCGCCAAGACACCTTTTGCAAGAGAATAAGCGTTCAAACCGCTTCTGCCGACATGGTGAATATATCTTAAATACGTTACATCCGAAAACAACTTCGGTGCTTCAGAATTAACATCATTCTTTCCAAACCCATTCGGCAGCGGCAATTTTTCTTTTATAAAAAGGTCACGAATGACCTCGATATGTTCTTTGGCAATATCGGAAGCATACTTGATAACAGGGTCAATTTCCTTATCATCGGTTGTTTTCAAAAAATGGTGCAGAATGCAGTATGCCATCGTATCAGCCATATAGGTATTCCAAAGCATGGCAATTTCAGCCGAAGTTAAATCTGTATTATGCTTACTCTCCATAAGGTCACCTCGTCGATACTCATTTTGGTAACATTATTATTGCCTCCAAGGCTGATAAAAATGTAAAATCTCTTCCAATTCCTCCAATAGACCAAAGATAGATGTCTACTGTTGCTGTATAGTCAAAAAAAACTGTGCCCGTCATGAGACAGGCACAGCGTTTTAGGGGGTTCCTATTTTCAAAAAGAACTTTGGCTTCTCTAATTGATTACTTTGAAAATTTTTTGACAAACAAGAGTGCTCCCCGGTCAAAAAGAGAAGGGATTTTATGAAGTGATCCCGCTTGAGACCTTTATATCCGATTTTCGTGATTCTATGGGTCTCTAGAAAACGCCTTGAGACCTTTTAATCTGGTTTTTGAAATTCTTAGGTCTCTAGGAAGCCTCTTGAGACCGCTGGATCTGGTTTTCGTAATTCCTTGGGTCTCTAGAAGCCCCCTTGAGACCTTTATATTCGATTTTCTTGATTCTATGGGTCTCTAGAAGCTCTCTTGAGGCCTTTATATCCGATTTTCATGACTCCATGGGTCTCTAGAAGGCGGTTTGAGACCTCAGAATCTAATTATCGTGATTCCTCGGGTCTCTAGAAGCCCCCTTGAGACCTTTATATTCGACTTTCGTGATTCCATCGGTCTCTAGAAGCCGGCTTGAGACCTTTATATCCGATTTTCTTGATTCCATGGGTCTCTAGAAGGCGGTTTGAGACCTCAGAATCTAATTATCGTGATTCCTCGGGTCTCTAGAAGCTCTCTTGAGGCCTTTATATCCGATTTTCATGATTCCATGGGTCTCTAGAAGCCCTCTTGAGGCCTTTATATCCGATTTTCATGACTCCATGGGTCTTTAGAAGGCGGTTTGAGACCTCAGAATCGGGAATCTGATTTTCCAATTCCCAAGAGATCTCCAGGAGCCCGCTTGAAACCTCCAACCACAGCATTTCAACTAGTTTTGAGTCTCTAGCACCTCATTGGTATATGTCTTCTTAAAATACCCAGTGAAGTAAACTGCCGTAAATGTGATAAACACAAGAAAATAAGCCGTAAGAATACCCGTGTTCTGCCACATGAAACTAAAATCCCCGCTCGAAATGACAGCTTTGAAGGCTGCGACCGAATAGGTCATCGGCAGCAAAGCACTGATCGGCTGCAATGGTGCAGGTATCAGTTCAAGAGGAAAGGTACCGGCACTTGTTGTCAGCTGCAGAATCAAAATAATGATGGCCGCGAACCTTCCCGGATCCCCAAGAATCGTAACCAGCGTTTGGACTAACGCTATGAAAGTCAGGCTGGCTGCAATGGACACTGCAATAAATAAAGGTATGCTCTGGACTTCTATTCCTAACCCAAACAGTAAAATGCTGTCCGCTATCAGGGATTGGATAACTCCAAACACGATCAACACCGCAAGCTTCCCTCTGAACCAGGCGAAACCTGAAGCAGGTACCGCAGCTGGTTCACGAAGCGGGTAGACGATCGAGATCAATAATGCCCCTACAAACAAACCTAAGGAAAGGAAATATGGAGCAAAACCGGTTCCGTAATTCGGCACGTGATTAACTGCCTCTTTTTCCACTTCAACAGGTCCAGCCACCATATCAGATGTTTCTTCCGTCGTAGTGATCGAATTAGCCTGTTCATCTGCTTTCTTCATCTCTTGGTTGAATTGAGCTGTCCCTTTCGAAAGGGATGCCGTGCCTTCTTCAAGTTGGGCCGAACCGTTTGCAAGATCCTGGGAACCTTGTGCTAATTTACCTGACCCGTCCTGCAGCTGCGATAAGCCGGCTTGAAGTTCGGATTCTCCTGAAGCAATTTGTTGAGAACCGGTTACGGCACTTGCAAGGCTTTTATTTGCCTGTGAAAAGTTAGCAGCAAATTCGGACTGCCCTGCAGCCAATTCTTTTGTACCTTGGGAGAGCACTCCAGCACCCTCTTGCAACTCCAAGAAAGCACTTTTCAAATCAGCGCTGCCTTTACTTGCTGCCAGGATGCCGTCCTGAAGCTGGGAAGCACCAGCCTGCAAGTCTGAAGCCCCGGTGGATAAACCAGCGGTTCCGGTTTCCAATCTGCCGCTCCCAGCCTGCAGATTCTCCAATAAAGCCTCAAGCTGAGCACGCTCCTCTTCCGGCATAGATTCCAACACCGGTGTAAGAGACTGATCAAGGGCAGACATTCCCTCACTGAGTTCGACAGCTCCCGAATGAACATCCGAAGCACCTTTTTGAAGGGAGGCCGCTCCATCTGCTACACCTCCAGCTCCACTGCTTAATTGGTTATTACTGTCCACCAGCTTTTCAAGACCAGCAGCAGCTTGACCTGTACCTTCTTCCAATCTGCTTGCTCCTGCAGCAGCTTCCTCAGATCCTGCCTGCAGCTTCCCGGCTCCCTGATAAAGCTCGCTGTATCCACCCGAAATCTTGCCGAGTCCCTCAGACAGTTCTTTCGTTTTCGCAGCAAGTTGATCAGCACCGCTTTTCACCTCAGATAAACCACTATCAAACTCAAGATTTTTCTGAGCCAGCATCGCCAGATTTTCCTTCAGGTCAGAGGCCCCATCAGAAACCTTGCCCGAGCCTTCATTAAGCTCCGTCGCCGCTTTGCTTGCATCGGCAAACCCCTGCCCCATTTTGTCGATATTATCAAACATCGTTTCAGCATAAGTTTCTGTGACACTTTTTGACAAGCTGGCTTTTATTTCCTTGATAGCTGTTTCTCCGATTTGTGCTGAGAGGAAATTGAATCCCTCGTTCGGCACATATTTCAAGGAAAGCTTTTCAGGATGGTCATTTAACAGGGTCGTTGCATTTTCCGAAAAATTTTCAGGAATCTCAACCAGCATGTAATACTCCTGGTGCTGCAGATTTTCGTACCCCTCTTCCCCTTCGACAAATTGAAAATGAAATTGGCTGCTATCTTTCAGCTTCTCCACCAATTCATCTCCCAGTTTCATTTCTTCTCCCTCAAATTCCGCTCCGCTGTCATTATTTACGACAGCTACCGGCAGATCCTTTAACTGGCTGTATGGGTCCCAAAACGCCCACAGGAACATCCCGCTGTATAAAACCGGAATGAACATGACAGCAAGAATAGGGATGAGCAATTTTCGATTTTTAAAAATACTTTTCATTTCTGCTAAAAATAATGATGATTTCATTTTCATCCTCCTATATTGAATGATTGACTATTTTGGACATTTAGTCACTTTTGACCAAAAAGAAAGAATTACCTTGGTGATAATCCTTCAAATATATACATTTCAAATAGCTTGGCTATTTCATCTTTATTTAGTGGTTTGTGATCCTGCTCCCAATCAAATATGAGGGAGACGTAGAGCTGAAGCATGACAAAGGCGGTGATTTCCGGATTGCAGGGCCTGATTTCCCCCTTATCAACTGCCTCTGTAATTTTCACTTTGATATAAGAAATAATCGCTTCTTCCAACCGCTTGCGGACTTCTATTACAGCGGGTGTGCCCATTTCTCTTTCTTCCTGAAAAAGCTTGATGGTCAGCTGGTGTTCTTTTCTGAACTCCAGTATGCGGAACAACGCCGCATGGACATTTTCATAAAAAGAATTGTCAGGAACAATTACATCCTCTGCCGCCTCTTTCATTTCTTTAATGAGAGATCCTGTAATTTCATCAAAAAGCTCTTCCTTGTTTTTGAAAAAATTATAGATTGTGCCTTTTCCAACATTCGCAAGCTTAGAGACCTGGTCCATCGTTGTTGCTTTGTATCCGAACAACGAAAAGGATTTTGTGGCAGCATCTATGATTTGTTTTTTCCGGTCTATAGACAAAAACTCACCTCTTTTATGACGAAATGACTAATTTCGATTTTTAGTCACTTTATACTTTTTTACTTTATCATATCCAATTACAAATGACAAACAGAATTTAAATAGGCCTCTATCCGGCAATAAGCCATCCGTCCAAGAATAGGGACAGGCAGAGGACGAATATAAGTCAGATAGTACAGGAATTTTGAAAGGAGAGTCATCATGATCATTCATGTGGTTCAAAGAGGAGATACTTTGTGGTCACTCTCTCAAAAATACAGGGTGCCTATTAATCAGATATCCGCTGGAAATCAGTTGAAAAATCCAGATCAGCTTGTGATCGGGCAATCGCTTTTCGTTCCGCAACCGGAGCAGGAGTACATCGTTCAGCGGGGCGATTCATTATGGGCTGTCGCTCAACGTTATAGCGTTTCCTTCAGTTCACTCGTCCGGTTCAATCAGCTGACAGATCCTTCCCGGCTGTTCGTAGGCCAGCTGCTGCTGCTTCCTTACCTTGAATATACGGTAAAAGCCGGAGATACTCTTTATGCCATCGCCAACCGCTATGGGTCCACGGTAACTGAACTGGCGTCGCTGAATAACATCGCCAACCCATCATCAATAAGTTCAGGGCAGATCATCAGGCTTCACAGAAAACAGCCGCAAATCGAGGTAAACGCCTATACAACAAGGACAGATGAAGCCGGCGTTGGTGAAGCGTTAAATCTGGGACCCTACTTTACGTACCTTACACCCTTTACCCATTCGATCACCTCGGATGGCGGAATCACTGAATTAGATGATGCCGGCCTCATCTCTGCAGCAAAATCCAACAATGTTGTGCCTTTATTAACACTGACCAACTTTGCCAACCGGAAGTTTGATTCAGACCTTGCAGCCGATATCCTGAGAAGCGAAGAAAAGCAGGAGATCCTGATAAGCAATATCCTGGATAGAATCAGAGAGAAAGGCTATGGAGGGCTGAATATCGATTTTGAATATGTTTATCCAGAAGACAGGGAAAACTATAATAACTTCTTAAGAAGAGCCGTGGCGAGGCTGAGGCCTGAAGGATATTCCGTATCAACAGCACTCGCACCGAAGATAAAGGAAGACCAAGCCGGCTTGTTGTATGAGGCTCATGATTACAAAGCACATGGTGAAATAGTCGATTTTGTAGTGTTAATGACTTACGAATGGGGTTGGGCAGGCGGAAGACCCTGGGCGATCGCACCAATCAGTGAAGTGAGGAAGGTGCTTGATTATGCCGTAACCGTCATCCCCCGCGACAAAATCCTGATGGGTGTCCCTCTTTACGGGAGGGTTTGGAAAATTCCGTGGGAGGAAGGAACCTTCGCAAGGACCATCTCCCCAGAGGCAGCTGTTGAACTGGCAGCCTCAGAAAATGTAAGCATCGAATATGATGAAGCCTATCAATCTCCTTTCTTTACTTATACAGATGACAGCGGGCAGGAAAATGAAGTATGGTTTGAGGATGCCCGGAGTATTGCTGCCAAGTTCCAAACCGTTAAAGATTACAATTTAAGAGGCGTAAGCTATTGGGTCCTCGGAAGTGCGTTCCCGCAAAACTGGCTGGTACAGCACGCGACTTTTGCGGTGAAGAAGTATGGATAATGTCTGAAGGCTGCAGTGACTGCTGCAGCCTTTTTGTTTTGTGTTTTTGGAGCCTTTGCACAGCTCCGCTTCCATAGAGTGCAGACGCATCCATTGGGCTCGCTTCTGTACAAGTTTTCATCCCTTTTAAAGAAACCATGGAAGGTTAAGCAGGAAAGAGCATCAAGGAATGACCTAAATGCCCTTAATGCCATAGTTCAGTTGAAAATGGGCACCTAGAACGGTCCTTGATGCCCTAAACCCAGCAGTTTACTTAAGAATGGGAACCTACCGCGACCCTATTGCCAAAATCCCTAAGTTTTGTAAAAAGGACTACTCGATCGAGCCTTGAATTTCATTCTACCTTTTCTTAATGCTGCAAAGAGATTAATAACTCTCAATGTTCTCGCCCCTCAGTGTAGTCATATAACTTCACAATTCCATCACATTGAGCGACTGTCCCACCTCTTCAAAAATCCCATCCAATTACTGCACCAATCAAACGTTCGAATTCTTGTCACAGATTTACCAGGCGCCTCCATTCCAGCATTCTCAAGCTTTCAAGGCATTTTCGATTTAAAATATAAGATTGTAAAAATCAACCTTACTTTTTTGTAACAAATTGAACAGCCTTCATGTGATATTATTCACTTACTAGAAGGCGCAACTATGTTATGGGCGCTGTTCTAGAGCAAATATAAATTTTTTTCAGAAAGTTTGTGAAGTACTGAACAAATTTTGAACAATTTGTGACATTTATAAAAAGAAGGTGAGGAACAGAGATGAGATCACTAAAGCCTTTGTTGATATTCTTATCATTATCACTGATGCTTTTCTTGACCGGATGTGAAACAAATATGGTTGTATTTGAACCGCAGGGGCCTGTTGCAAGGTCAATCACAGACCTGATCAACTGGTCACTGATTTGGATGCTGATCGTCGTAGTCGTCGTGTTTGCATTGTTTGCTTATATCATTTGGAAATACAGAGAAAAGCCTGAAAACATGGATTATGAGCCTCCTGAAGAACATGGAAGCACATTGCTGGAGGTCATTTGGACAGGAATTCCCATCCTTATTGTTATCGCTTTAACAATACCAACCGTTAAAACGCTGTATGCGTTGGAAGAAGTTCCTGAAACTCTTGAAGAAAAAGATCCTGTTACTATCCATGTAACAGCGGCTGATTGGAAATGGATCTTCAGTTACCCTGAGGAAGGAATCGAGACTGTCAATTATGTCAACATTCCAGAAGATACACCTATTTTATTCAAACTTACTTCAGCCAGTACGATGCAGTCCTTCTGGGTACCTGCACTTGGCGGACAAAAATATGCCATGGCTAAAATGGAAACCGAGCTTTTCCTTGCAGCCGATAACCCTGGTTCTTATATGGGGAAAAACTCAAACTTTAATGGCCGCGGATACGCTGAAATGGAATTTGAAGTTTTGGCGCAAACCCAATCTGATTATGATGAGTGGGTCGAGGAAGTAAAGGACACTGCTCCTAAGCTTACAGAAGATAAATATGAAGAGCTTCTGAAGCCTACCCACCTTGGCCGTATGACATTCAATGATACTCACCTTGCCTGGGTGAACCATGCGGATATGAATTCCAAAACGTACACAAATCCTGAGCTGTACCGCTACCATGGGTACCAGGGTAAAACTTTTGAAGAAGAAGATAACTACAAGAATAAAGAAAACGAGAATGAATCTGACCATGATGAACACAGCCATGAACACGGAGAGGACGAACATTCCGGACATGGTGAACATGATGACGAAGAAGATTCTGATGGAGGTGACCATCACCATGGGCATTAAATGGGATGAATTTTTTGTGACGGGTGACCCGCTCATCTTGGGAGCCCAAATTTCAATAGGCCTGACTATGATCGGCCTGCTTGCCGGTATTACTTATTTGAAGAAGTGGAAATGGCTTTGGACTGAGTGGATTACGAGCGTAGACCATAAACGAATCGGGATTATGTATATAATCGTTGCTGTCCTGATGTTCTTCCGCGGAGGAATTGATGGACTATTGATGAAGGCCCAGACTTCAAGGCCTGAAATGGAGTTCTTGAACTCTCAGCATTACAATGAAATTTTCACGACGCACGGTGTCATTATGATTTTGTTCATGGCGATGCCTTTCCTGATTGGTCTCATGAACGTTGTGGTTCCATTGCAAATTGGCGCGCGTGACGTTGCTTTTCCACAGCTGAATTCACTCAGCTTCTGGCTCTTCTTCTCAGGAGCCATGCTGTTCAACCTTTCATTCGTCATCGGGGGCTCACCGGATGCCGGATGGACATCCTACTTCCCGCTGGCGGGTAAAGAATTCAGTCCGGGTATCGCGAATAACTATTATGCAGTTGCCCTTCAGATTGCCGGTATCGGTACTTTGATGACAGGGATCAACTTCATCGTCACGATTTTAAAAATGAGAACAAAAGGCATGGGCTTAATGAAAATGCCAATGTTCACTTGGACAACGTTGATTACGTCTGTCATTATCGTCGCTGCTTTCCCAATCTTTACAGTAGCATTGGCGCTGATGACAACAGATCGTATCTTTGGTACTCATTTCTTCACGGTCTCCGGCGGAGGAATGGATATGCTTTGGGCCAACCTTTTCTGGTTATGGGGACATCCTGAAGTTTATATTGTAGCCCTGCCCGCTTTCGGTATTTTTTCTGAAGTCATTGCGACATTCTCCAGAAAATCATTATTTGGTTATAAATCGATGGTATATGCCATTGTCGGTATCGCGATATTGAGTATGGTCGTTTGGGTCCACCACTTCTACACAATGGGATCAGGCCCTGCTGTCAACTCATTCTTCTCGATTACAACGATGATGATTGCTGTCCCGACCGGGGTCAAGATATTTAACTGGCTGTTCACCATGAGAAAAGGCCGTATCAAGATGACCACCTCCATGCTGTGGGCACTAGCTTTTATTCCAACCTTTACAATCGGTGGAGTAACTGGTGTCATGCTTGCGATGGGTGCAGCCGATTACCAATACCATAATACCTTGTTCCTGGTTGCCCACTTTCACTATGTATTGATTCCTGGTGTGGTGTACGCCGTATTCGCAGGATTGTACTATTGGTGGCCAAAAATGTTCGGCCATATGCTGAACGAGCGATTAGGAAAATGGCACTTCTGGTTATTCAACATTGGATTCAACGTAACATTCATGCCAATGTTCTTCCTTGGATTAAAAGGAGCGGTCCGCCGTTCTTACACATTCTCAGTGGAATCCGGGTTCTCAAATCTGTTCCTGCTATCTGCGATAGGATCACTCATTCTTGCTGCAGGATTCGCGGTATTCTGCTATAACATCTACTGGAGCATCCGTTATGCTGACAGAAATATCTCAAGTGACCCTTGGGATGCAAGAACTCTGGAATGGGCAACTGCTTCGCCTGTTCAATACTACAACTTTGCCAAGCAGCCAGAAGTAAAGTCTATCGATGCTTTCTGGTATATGAAAAAACACGACGAAGGTTTGTCACTAAGCGATTCAGAAATACAGAAAATTCATATGCCAAGCAATTCCGGCTTGCCGTTCATCATGTGTGTATTCTTTGGAATAGCTGGATTCTTCCTGGTGTTTGAATGGCAGATTGCTACTATCATTGCATCACTTGGTATCATAGCAGGGTTGATTTACCGCTCGTTCGATTATAACGACGGCTACTATGTCCCTGTTGATGAAATCAAAGAAGTAGAACGTTCTTGGAGAAACAAAAAAGGAGAGGTGAACAAACATGTCAGCTAAAGTCGATACTTCACTCCCTTTAGAATACCAAACAGAACAGAACCGATTGAATATATTGGGCTTTTGGATCTTCCTTGGAGCGGAAATCGCTCTCTTTGCTACTTTGTTTGCAGTATACGCGGTGCTGAGCCACCGCTATGCCGGCGGACCGACACATCAGGATATATTTATGATGAAGGAAGTCATGATCCAGACGGTATTGCTTCTTACTAGCAGCTTTACATGCGGTTTGGCCATCTTTGAAATGAGAAAAGGAAACTTAAAAGGGTTGATTACATGGTTAATCATTACCCTTGGCCTTGGGGCCGGTTTCTTGTTCATGGAGATCAACGAGTTTATCCATTATGTCCATGAAGGAGCGACTATGCAGACAAGCGCCTTCCTTTCCAGCTTGTTTGTACTGCTGGGCACGCACGGAGCGCACGTTACGTTTGGTATCTTCTGGGCAGTCATGGTCATCTTCCAGCTTGTCAAGAGAGGTCTTACTCCGGTTACAGCCCGCAAAGTATTCATCATCGGGCTGTACTGGCACTTCCTTGACGTCGTATGGATCTTCATCTTCACATTCGTTTACCTGAAAGGAATGATGCTATAATGGAAAAGACAAAAAGTTACCCAATAAGCCACTTTATCGGCTTTATCATGTCACTCGTCCTTACCTTTGTAGCAGCTTGGGTTGCATTAAAAACCTCTCTCTCATTTACGGTAGTGCTATGGGTGATTGGCACATTGGCTGTAGTTCAGGCCGGCCTTCAATTATTCATGTTCATGCATGTCAATGAGGGTGAAGACGGCAAAGTACAGATCATCAACATCGCTTATGCAGTATTCTGTGCGGCTGTTATTGTAGTCGGATCCATCTGGGTCCTGACTTCAGGCCACGCCGCTCACTAATAAAACCACTAAAAAAGCCTGGAGATGTATTCT
>NZ_NIJF01000109.1 GCF_003316765.1 Bacillus sp. P14.5
TGTTCTTACTAGATTAACGTTGACGTTTGTTTGTCTTGTTTTGTTCAGTTTTCAAGGTTCAATCATTTCGGCGCCCCGTTTGAAGCGACTTTATTATCTTAACATCTCTTTGTTATTGAGTCAATAACTTTTTTCAAAAAGTTTTAAGAGATGTTTTTGTGAAACTCAGTCGCCACTGACCGAAATCAGCATTTCGTTCAGCAGCGACGTTTATTACTATAACAAGGTTATAAAATGAAGTCAACAGATTTATGATATTTTAATATAATTTTTTAGGGACTCTGTAATATCTATGGAACAAGCCCTGCCCCTTTGTTTCCACTCTGACAGTTTCGAGAATGTTCTTTTCTGTCAAGTATTCTATCAGTACACTGAGATCTACTGAGTATGGCTGGATTTCTTCATGTTCTAAAAGCTCATTGAAGCTCCACTGTTCTTTTTCTTCCATAATACTGATCAGATGCTCCGATCCTACCTTCAGTCTGGAATGAATAAGGAATTCACTTGCAAGAAATAATAATTCAAGCCTTTTCTCCAGGTCTTCCCTGCTATTGATCAGTTCTTCATACAATTTAAAGATCTCCGGCTCGATCTGCTTAACCTGGTTCCATACGGTCACTTCCGGGTGAAAGCCATTTTCAATCACCGCCAGCCTTGCAAGGTGATGAAGAGAATGAACGACATGGTTATATGCGTCAAGGTGATGCTTGTTTTCAAAGAACGCTTTACCATCGAGGTACCTTCGAATAAGTTTGGAGAACTCCAAGCCTATTTTTATTTTTCTTCCATAGAACGGAAAATCCCTTAGCTCCATTTTTAAATTACTGATATATTCATTTCTGTCAAAAATGATCTTTCCATTAAACAGCCATTCTACGATCTTTCTGTTCGTTCCGAGAAGCATCCATTCTTTCAGTTTATCCTCACTTACAATATGAAGGGCTGCTTTTTGTTGTTCGTAGGAATAATGTTTTATAAAAACAGGCGTTTCGGATTCCTTCACTATAATAAGCAAAACAATATCAAAAGTATCCGTCAACGGGCTTGCTTTCTGCCTCTGATCGATCATCAGTACTCCTAAAGTATCGGGGTGGCTTGCTCTTTCTTGGTATATGGGTCTTAATATATCTTCCATCTTTTGATTCCTCCACTTACTTTCATTAGGATTACTATTTCGACGGGGAAATAAAAAATCCTGCCTCTTCCTCAGTCAAATTTCGACAAACTCATGTCTTCATCACTAAATCCCAAATAAATATGGTATAGTATTTTTTTAGGAGGGACAATAATGGCCAAAAAATATTCCAGTAAAATTAATAAAATCCGCACATTTGCTCTGAGTTTGATTTTTATCGGCTTCATCATTATGTATGGCGGAATTTTCTTTAGAGAACACCCTATTGTTATGACTATCTTCATGCTGCTTGGATTACTCGCCATAGCGGGAAGTACTGTTGTATACTTCTGGATCGGCATGTTATCCACAAAGGCAGTGCAGGTTGTATGCCCGAATTGCGGAAAGCCGACAAAAGTTCTTGGAAGGGTGGATATGTGTATGTATTGTAACGAGCCTCTGACTCTTGACAAAGGGCTTGAAGGAAAAGAATTCAACGAAGGCTACAATAAAAAAGGGTAACACTTCATCCACACTATACATCGGCTGCAAATGCAGTTAAACACTAAAAAAAGGAATCGCCGAAATTTCCGGCAATTCCTTTTTTAATGTTCTTTATTCTTACTGCAGTCATCGCACGTTCCGTATATCTCCATCCTGTGATTGCGAACTTTGAAACCAGTGACATGTGAAGCGAGATGCTCCACTTCATCCAGTCCCGGATAGTGAAAGTCGACGATCTTTCCGCACTCATCACAGATTACATGATAATGATCGGTTGTCACATAATCAAAGCGGCTGGATGCGTCTCCGTAGGTCAACTCTTTTACTAATCCCACTTCCCTGAATACTCTCAGGTTGTTATAGACTGTCGCTACACTCATATTCGGGAACTTACCTTCTAATGCTTTATAAATATCATCAGCAGTTGGGTGCGCCATAGAATGTATCAAGTATTCCAAAATCGCATGACGTTGGGGAGTAATACGGACTCCAGTTTCCTTCAGCGTGTCGATCGCTTCTTTTAATTGGACCTCTGACATCGCCATGCACCTCTATTCCATAAAGATTATTATTTTATAATGTTTATAATTAGTGTACTAACGATGGTAAGGTTTTGTCAATAAAACTCCTCTTTAATTACCTTGATGAAGATTTTGCTCCTTTTCACCAAGCTGATTGTTTATATATCTTGCCGCAACAAACAGAAAATCCGACAGGCGGTTTAAATACGACAAAACAAGCGGGTTAACTTCTTCATCTATACTGACTGATTCCCTCTCCGCTCTGCGGACTACTGTTCTGGCGGTATGTAATGCCGCTCCTGCAGGATGGCCGCCGGGAAGAATGAAGTTGGATAACGGAGTCAAAGCGGAGTCCCACTTATCAATCGTTGATTCCAGTTCCTTCACATCGTCTTCCGTCACCTTCCATTTCACTTCTTTCCCTGAAGGTGTAGCAAGCTCTGCGCCAACATGGAACAAGGTCGTTTGAATCTTATGAAAGACTGCTTCGAATTCCCCGCGTTCTTCAAAATATTCATTCTTGATATAGCTTAACCCCAGTCCAATCAAAGAATTCGCTTCATCGCAGGTCCCGTAGGCTTCCACTCTGCGGTCCGCCTTTGAAACCCGCTGACCGTATACAAGGGAGGTCGTCCCCTTATCACCAGTTTTAGTATAAATTTTCATAGCTCAGTACCCTCTCTCCACTTGAATTTTATTAATATAATCATTCTCATTATTAATATAGGTTGTCAGGTTCTTTTTGAAAATATCAAAAGAACGCGGAAGATATTGTTCTGTCCTGCTGGATAGATGCGGGGTGATGGTCACCTTCTCCATCTTCCAAAAAGGGTGATCCTTTTCCAGCGGCTCCCGTTCGAACACATCCAGGCATGCATGTGCAAGTTCGTTATTCTGCAGCGCATCAATAAGGACGGAACTTTCGAACAAGTCCCCTCTTCCTATATTTATGAATACAGAGGACTTCTTCATACATTGAAAATGCTCTTTTTTCAGTAAGTACCTTGTTTCTATTGTACTTGGAAGGACAGATATCACATAATCCGCTGTTCCGAGGATGCTTTTCAACTCTTTAAGCGGATGCATTTCATCGAAGTCAGCCTTTATGTTTCCACTAGTGTTTATACCCAAAACCTTCATTCTGAAAGCTTTACCCAGCCTTGCGATTTCGCTGCCAATAGCGCCGGCTCCTAAAATGAGCAAGGTTTTTCCGTACAACTCAGCGCTTGGGACTTCCCTCTTCCACAGTCCCTCGCTTACTTCTTCTTTTATCCGCTGAAATTGTTTGGCATGCTGGAGCATGGATCCCAGGGCGAATTCGGCCATCGGTACAGCATGGATGCCCTTCACATTGGTCACTAAAATGCCTTTTTCTTCAATAAGCTTCAAGGGCATTAATTCCAAGCCGGCTGACATGACCATTATCCAGCGAAGGTTCTCCGCCTGCCTGATATGATCGTCAGTCAGGTCTTCCCCGAAAGTGACAATCACTTCCGCTTCTCGTAAAGAATCCCAAGCTTGCTGTATTGAGTTACAGTACTCGAACTCGCAGTCAGGATATTCGGCTTCTATATCTTTTGTTAATTTCTCCGATGGATGGAACGTGTACAATACTTTCATAGCGGCACCTCTATTTCCAGCGCTTTGTATGTATATTTTATCATCTGGAGATTTATTTTCCTAATAAATGGTTCAGTTGCGGAATTCCTAATTTGCCGGGTTTAGCATGGTGAATTACTATTCTCTGGGTAATTAAAAAAGACCCAAAAAACTTGGATCTTCCAGGCTTATTTTTATTCCGTCTCTCCATCTTCCACAATAGTGTCGATCTGAAGTATCGGACTATCAGTTTCCACTCCATTTAATGCTTTATCTAATTCAAGTATTCCTTCCAGAAAGTCACCTATATGTTCGCTTTCTATATCTTCAATAGAAAATACCTGCTGAGCAAATTCTGATTCTATGATCGCTGTGTTTACTTCTCCGAATGCTTTGGCATCAAAAGGCAGGAATCCTTGAAATACACTGACAAGTTCATTCAAAGAAACCGGAGAATTCCCCGTTTCCTCTACAGCCTCCAGCTGCTCCTTCAATACCTGGTTTTGCATCTTTAATTCTTCTAATTCCGCCATCAATTTCAAGTTTTGTGTTTTTAGAAGTTCGTTCTCGTTTTTTAAAATGCTGGTTATTTCCGCTGAATCAGGGGCATGCTTTGGACTTCCTGCTGTATTCACTTTCACCTGAATGCACCTCCTGTTTTAACGATAGTGTATGCGGAACTGGGTTATTAGTGAACGATACACAATTTTTAAAAGAAGCTGTTTCATAAAATATGTTTTCTTTCGTTAAAATCCCAAGAACGATAATCATCTAAAAAACGAAGGTAATCAGTCTCTTTTCTGCCAGCTTGTTTCCTTTGAATGTTATTTCACTTTCCCTTTTACGTATGAGGAGTGGGGTGGAATTCGAATACACTTAAAACAGCCGCACTCTTTTCGACCAGAGGTAATTAAAAGTGTCCAAAAAAAAGAACGGCCGCGTTATCCAGCCGTCAAAGATCCGAGACTTATTTGAGGAGGTATGCCCTACTTTAATCTATGTAATATGAAGGAAAGTGAATGGACAAAAGCCTCCTCTTTCTAAAAATAGGCCTTATTGAAGATTTTTTTTAATATAATTCAGCGCTTCTTCTACATGGCCCTTCACTTTCACTTTTCTCCATTCTTTAGCAATATTGCCTTCCTTATCAATAATGAAGGTGGACCGCTCAATGCCCATATATTCTTTACCAAAGTTTTTCTTCAGCTTCCAGACGCCATAATCCTCTGCCGTTTCATGATTTTCATCCACCAGCAGCAGAAATGGCAGTCCGTGCTTTTCAACAAACTTCTCATGTTTGTTCTTCGGGTCCGGACTTACGCCGAGAATCACTGCATCAAGATCTGCGAATTGCTCATGCTGGTCCCTGAAATCACATGCCTCTGTTGTACAGCCGGGTGTCATATCTTTTGGATAAAAGTAAAGCACGACATTCTTTCCCCGGTAATCAGAGAGTTTCACAGTTTCACCATTACTTGCCTCAAGTTCAAATTGCGGGGCCATCTTCCCTGTTTCAACTGTCATTATTATGCCTCCTAATAGTTGATTACTTTTAGCTTACCCAAAATGAATGGAAGGCTCAACTGTTTGTCCTTCCAGGAGGCTTCCCCCTCTGATCATCCACAAAAAATGTTTTTATCACAAATGCTGCAGGAATTGTATACCCCAGCCATGATTCAACGAGCGCAATTCCTCTTCCTACCCCTATAGGTGTCACATCTCCATAACCTACTGAAAACAGGGTGACCCCGCTGAAGTATAAACAGGTGAACAAGTGATCAAGGAAATCTCCCTCGATGACTTCCCCTCCCTCTGTCAGCAGGTCGATTCCTTCCACTTCAAGAAGGACATAAACCAGCCCGAAACCCAGCATCAACACGAGATAAGAAATGCCCAACAAAAGAAAATTCTTAATGGAGAGGTGCTTTTCCCGCCATTTTGACGGAAAGAAAAGCGTTCTTAAACTCATCACCATACAAAATGCAATAGCAGTTACCAATATATAAACCATCATTCATCAATCCTTTTGGATAGTGAGTTTTAGTAGCCTGTCTTACATTTTACGTACAGACCTCCCGAATAATGTTGAACAAACAAAAAAACACCTTCTATAAATAGAAGATGTTCGTCAGAATCCCTATCTAGTTCCCTGCTCCACGATACCTTTTCACCCCTTCATTCCAAAGAAAGATGGAAAGCGCGAAGAATGCTGTGCCGATCAGCGGAGTCAGGTAGGAAAAGACATACCACTCTTCCCTGCCGAGAAAATAGGCGGCCGGATACACACCGACGAATGCAAAAGGAAGGATCCAAGTCAGGACAAACCGGATAACATTATTGTATATGTCCACAGGGTATCTGCCGTAATTTCCGATATTGTACATCATTGGCATTATGGAGGTTTTCGCGTCCGACCAGAAGCCGATACTGGCAAGGCATATAAAAATCCCTGCGTATACAAGTGCTCCTCCTGCCACAAACAATACGAACAGGATCGGGTCCATCCATTCTATCGTGAGACCAAGGTTTTCCCCTGCATAGACCATGATGACAATCCCTGTTATGACGCCGAACAAAGATTCAAGCTCCATCCTCTCCAGGATGACCTGGAAGAGACTATGAATCGGTCGGGTCAGAATTCGGTCCATTTCCCCTTTTACAATATACCTCTCATTAAAATCCCAGATATTGAAGAAGGTTGAGAAAAGGGCATACGGAACAAGGAAGAACCCATAGATGAAGATGATTTCGTCCCGGGTCCATCCACTTAAGAACTGGGTATGACCGAAAACAACCAGGATAAAGACTAGATTGACAGCTTGGAAGAGCAAATCAGAAAGTATTTCAACAACAAGATCTGTTCGGTACTGCAATCTTGTTTTCATATATTGGGAAACATACCGGAAGAACATTGATAGATAAAACACTTCTCACCCTCCTTGAATTGTCATTTGTTTTTTGGCGATCTGCCACAGTGCCCAGATCGGAACCATCAGCACGAGTACCCAGACAGCCTGCATACCGAGAGCTTCATATACTTCGAAGCCAGCATAACCTTCTGTGAAAATCATGCTCGGAACATAACTGATGCTTTGAAAAGGCAAAAACTTCATGGTTTCCTGCGCCCAAATAGGAAAGAAACTGATCGGCAGCAGGAGGCCTGAAAACAGATCGATAACAACCCGTTTAGCGCGGATCAATCCATCATTGTTAAATAAGAAAAATGTAGTAATTCCAGTCAGCAAGTTGATTTGGGTATTAATCATGAAGCTGAAAATGATGGAGACGGCAAAGATCAGCCAAGTGGAGACATTAGCTGAAACTTCAATAGGAAAGACAAGGGCTACGATCACCATACCGGGAACGGAGAAAAACAGCAGCCTGAATATTCCCTCTCCCAGTCCCTGCATAGTTTTCATTCCGAGGTAACTGTAAGGCCTGATCAATTCAACAGCCACTTTTCCCTCTTTTATTTCGGCGGCTATCTCTCTATCGATATTATTGAAATAAAAGGCCCTTGCCATCCAGGCAACCGCTATATAGGTAGTCATTTGAATGACAGACAACCCTTCGATATCCTCTTTCCCTCCATAGATGGCCTGCCACAAGAAATAATAAGCGCCGATATTGATACTGTAAATCAGGATGCCGCTGTAATAATTCGTACGGTAAGCAAGCATCATCAAAAAGCGGATGCGGATCATCTCAATATATTTTGACATTGCTGATCCCCCTAAGCCTTCACTGTTTCTCGTTGTGGTTTAATATCGACAACACCCTGTTCATAAATGTTGCGGATGATCTCTTCTGTTGTCGTCTCCTTGATCTTCATGTCCCTGACTTTATAGGCGGAAACAACGAGGCCGATCAATTCGGATATTTTATTATCATCCACATCGATAAGCGCTGAGAAACTCATATCTTTTTCATCGAGCTGCCATTGAGCCCCCAACTCAGCAGTGAGTGAGTTCAATCCCTCTATTGCAGGCTGGTCAATGAATTGGAAAACAATTTCTTTTTGTTCTCCCCACTCTGTTTTCAGATTCTGAAGCGCTCCATCATAGATGATCTGTCCCTCATCAAGCATGACAACCCGTTCGCAAAGTGCCTCTATATCAGAGAGGTCATGTGTCGTGAGGAGAATAGTAGTGTTATATTTCTCATTGATTTCCTTTAAGAACTGCCTGATTTTCAATTTTACGAGCACGTCCAATCCGATTGTCGGCTCATCCAGAAATAAGAGCTTCGGATTGTGCACAAGAGCTGCAGCAAGTTCGCATCTCATCCGCTGTCCTAAGGAAAGTTTTCTGACAGGCTTGTCCAGCAGAGGTGCTATTTCCAGCGTTTCGATGACATGATCCATATGTTCCTTGTACTGTTGATCAGGAACCTTGTAGACCTTTTTCAATAGCTGAAAGGATTCCTGGACCGCGATATCCCACCACAGTTGGGATCTCTGGCCGAACACCACCCCTATGCTGCTGACAAACTTCTCCCTCTCCTTATGAGGGTTCATGCCATTGACCGTCACCGTACCCGACGTCGGTGTCAGAATCCCTGTAAGCATTTTGATGCTGGTCGATTTACCGGCGCCATTTTCACCGATATACCCGACCATTTCTCCTTGCTTCACTGTAAAACTTATATCATTAACTGCCGAAACGACTTTATAATTGCGGGTAAATAAATCCCGGAAAGCACCCTTTAATCCAGAACGGCTGGAGTAGGCTTTAAAATCTTTTCGGAGATTGTGGACTTCTATTGCATTCATTTCTGTTCCTCCTTCCAGTTAAACCATGAAATAGTGTAACACAGTACACACGGATTCAGAGCCGGAGATGCTTAATCTCCACTATCTTCCTAGACGTTCAATGATTCCATCATTTGCGCAATGGGTGGCATCATACTAAAATGAGTGAGAGATTCAGAAAAACAAAGGAGGAATACTATGAATTTCAGTAATTCTGAACGTTTACATAAAAAAGCTTTAGAAAGCATAGTGGGCGGCGTGAACAGCCCTTCACGTTCATACAAAGCAGTCGGCGGCGGTTCCCCTGTTGCCATGGAACGTGCCAAAGGAGCCTACTTCTGGGATGTGGACGGCAATAAGTATATTGATTACCTTGCTGCATACGGACCTATCATCACAGGCCATGCACATCCTCACATTACAGAAGCCATTACAAAAGCAGCTGAGAACGGTATTTTATACGGAACACCTACACCGTTTGAAGTGAAATATGCAGAAATGCTTAGAGAAGCAATGCCGAACTTGGATAAAGTCAGGTTCGTCAATTCAGGAACAGAAGCAGTCATGACGACCATCAGGGTTGCGCGGGCATACACCGGCAGAGACAAAATCATCAAATTCGCCGGCTGTTACCATGGCCATTCAGACCTGGTCCTTGTGGCAGCAGGTTCTGGTCCCTCGACTTTGGGCACACCAGACTCTGCAGGGGTTCCGAAAAGCATCGCCAATGAGGTCATCACCGTTCCCTTCAATGACATTGAACCATTTAAAGAAGCGATGGAAAAATGGGGAGACCAAATAGCAGGAGTCCTTGTGGAACCGATTGTCGGCAACTTTGGCATCGTTGAACCAAAAGAAGGGTTCCTTCAGCAGGTTAATGATATCTCACATGATGCAGGTGCACTTGTCATTTATGATGAGGTAATCACAGCATTCCGCTTCATGTATGGAGGAGCTCAGGATATGCTTGGCATCAAACCTGACCTGACAGCAATGGGTAAAATCATAGGCGGCGGCCTTCCAATCGGCGCTTATGGCGGAAAAGCTGAAATCATGGAAAAAGTCGCACCTCTTGGCCCGGCCTATCAGGCAGGAACAATGGCCGGAAATCCAGCTTCCATCCTTTCAGGAATCGCATGCCTTGAAGTTCTGAAAGAGGAAGGGGTATATGAGGAACTCGACCGCTTGGGCGCCCTACTTGAAGAAGGCATATTAAAGGCTGCCAAAAAGCATGAGGCACCGATTTCAATCAATCGATTGAAAGGCGCTCTTACCTTATACTTCACAACCGAAAAGGTGGAAAATTACGATCAGGCTGAGGCAACAGACGGAGAAATGTTCTCCAAATTCTTTAACCTCATGCTTCGCCAGGGCATCAACCTTGCACCTTCAAAATATGAGGCTTGGTTCATTACTACTGCCCACACCGAAAAAGATATCGAGGAGACCATCGAAGCAGTAGACTATGCATTCCAGCAATTACAAGACGCATAAACATTCACACATATACAAGGGGGACTTCCTCCTTGTTTTTTATTATCTTATAATGAAAGCGTTTACAGAGACTTCTCCTTTTAACCTACCTCTTTTACCATCCATCATTTTGAATAAAAAATTGAATTCTGAAAATTCTTATGCTATCATTGAATTAGTATTCAGAATATTTTGTTATGTATTCTGTATTATTAACGGAGGTGCTTTTATTGAACGAACAACGACAAAATTGGAGCCCGGAGCTCTTTAGAGACTTTCACAATGGTGCTCATGATGCTTGCGGAATTGTTGCTTCCATTGAAAAAATAAATTGCCCACCAGGGAAAATATCGAACGCTGTATCGACGCTTTGGTCACGATGGATCACCGGGCAGGCTTCATAAATGGCGAAGGAGACGGAGCTGGTATACATATAGACATTCCGAGAGCCGTCTGGTCCGAAAAGCTTGAAGCCGCTTCTATCGATCCCTCTTTAGCACTATCACCCCGATTCATTATCGGCCACTTTTTTATCAAAGGAATTCCAGTAAACCAAGGAAAACAGGAAATTGTCGCCAAACTTGAAAAACAAGGATATCAGGTTGTGTTGACCACTATCGACTCAACCTGTCCGGACGCTTTGGGCCCGATTGCCGCTCAAGAAAACCCGCATTTTTTACAAACGGCGCTTCTCGCTCCGGAAAATCTTAAAACAGGTGAAATCTATCAAAGCCTATTTGAGCTGCAGAATTCTATAGAAGAAAACAGCGCTGTCCATGCAGCTTCCTTAAGCCCTGATCATGTTGTCTACAAAGTCATGGGAGCCGGTGCTTCACTGCAGGAATACTATAAAGACCTGACACATCCGAAAATCGCTTCTACTATGACACTTGGGCATAACCGTTATTCAACTAACACCCTCTCAAACTTTTTCAGGGTGCAGCCATTCAGCGTTATCGGCCATAACGGAGAAATCAATACAATCAGCAAACTTAGAGCTGAAGCGAAGAAAATTGATGTACCCCTTGTGGAGAACGGAAGTGATTCACAAGATCTTAACAGAACAATCGAAACCCTCATTGGAAGAGACGGCTACTCCCTTTTTGAAGCCATGGAGTTAGTGTTTCCTCCCATTATTAATGAAATCAAGCAATACCCCGATCATCTCCAGGACCTATACGCTTATTTAAGAGAGACATGGGGACATTTTGCCCAGGGTCCTGCCGGTATCGTTTCACGGTTTGGGGAAGAAGCTGTCTTCAGTGTGGATTCATTGGGACTGCGCCCGTTATGGATGCTGGAAGTTGAAAGCGCCTATGTTTTCGCATCTGAGCCGGGAATCATCAATTCTTCAGAATTCACGGCAGACCCCAAGCCACTCTCGCCAGGTGAAAAAATTGGTTTCGCCTGGGATAATGACCGTATCAAAAAATATGAATATACCGATTTCCAAAGTGAGATCCACAGCCGTTTTGAGAACCGAATCGCCTTTAAGGGATACAAGAGCAGGCTTGAAACACTGAATCTGCCAAAAAACATCATGATGAGTTATCCGACCAGCATTGAAAACGGACAGTATAATGCTTTCGGCTGGGAACGCGAACAAGTTCAGCTTTTGGAGCAGATGGCAGAAAAAGGCGCGGAGCCGATCCGGTCGCTCGGTCATGACTCCCCCCTTGCTGCCATCAACCCTAACCGAAAGAACGTGACGGACTTTATAAAAGAAAGTGTAGCAGTTGTTACCAATCCGGCAATCGACAGAGACCGTGAAACGGAGCATTTCTCCACCAGGACGATCATCGGGAAACGACCGCATTACAATAGAAGGACAGAGGAATCCCTTGCTGTTGAATTGCTGACCCCCCTTCTCATTGAGGGAAAAGCCGGCTGGCAGGCTTCAGAGGGTTTGCAGCAGCCAAGCTATGATGGATTGGTTGATTTATTTCAAACAAACAATCTAGGTCATTTCATCTCTATTACATTCTCGGAGGAAGAAACAATTCCCCAAGCATTAGAAAGATTGGCTGATGAAGCTGCCGAGGCTGTTTCATCCGGCAAAACCCTGCTTGTATTGGATGATGGAGATTCGCACCATGATGGGAAGCTGTGGCTCGATCCCCACCTTGCTTTGTCTGCGATCGACCAGCGCCTGACAGACGATTCTTTAAGAAGAGACTGCTCCCTGCTTCTTCGCTCGGCAGCAATCCGTTCTCTTCATGACGTCATAGTCGCCTACGGTTTCGGGGCGGATGCAATCAGCCCTTACTATATGTTCCTGACTGTACTCGAGGAAGAATCCAACGAGCCGGTATTGAATTTATACACTTCTTTACAAAAAGGATTGGAAAAAGTCATTTCCACTATCGGCATCCATGAACTTAGAGGTTACGGAAGGCTTTTCTCTTCCATAGGCTTGAGCGAAGAGGTTGCCAGGACACTGGATATCGTCAACTTCTTCGGTGCTGAAGGCCTTGCGTTCAATTTCGAGGAAATGAAAAAGGACTCTGTCCAAAGAGCAGCAGATTACTTTGATGAAAAACAAAGGATTTCCAAGAGCTTTCATCTGTTCCCCCGTATCTGGAAAGCGATTGGAGATGTAGCCAGAACCGGTGATTATACAGGTTACAGAGAAAAAATCACTGAGCAGGAAGAGACAAAGCCTGTAACAATAAGGCATCTGACTTCTCTCAAAAAGTCCGAAAACCCGATTTCTCCTGAGAAAGTGGATATAAGTGTAGGCAGTCACAGCCTTCCTTTCGCCATCGCTTCCATGTCATTCGGTTCCCAGAACGAAATAGCGTTCAGGGCATATGCAGAAGCGGCGGACCGCCTTAATATGGTCAGTTTGAATGGAGAAGGCGGAGAGATCAAGGATATGATAGGCAAATATCCCAAAACACGCGGACAGCAAATCGCTTCCGGCCGCTTCGGTGTCAACGCCGAGCTTCTGAACTCTTCCAATCTGCTCGAAATCAAGATTGGCCAAGGAGCCAAACCGGGTGAAGGAGGACACCTTCCAGGTTCAAAAGTAACGGCAAAAATCGCCCAGGCCCGTAATGCGACAATCGGTTCTGATTTGATCTCGCCTTCCAACAACCATGATATTTATTCAATAGAAGATTTGGCTCAAATGATTCATGAACTGAAAACGGCCAATGACCAGGCAAAAGTCGCTGTAAAAGTACCAGTTGTTCCGAATATCGGCACCATCGCTGTCGGTATTGCCAAAGCAGGCGCTGATATCGTTACATTAAGCGGCTTTGACGGCGGAACCGGTGCGGCAAGGATTCACGCGCTCCAGCATGTCGGGCTTCCAGTAGAAATCGGGGTAAAAGCAGCCCACAACGCTTTACTTGAAGCCGGTTTGAGAGACACTGTCGAAATCTGGGCTGACGGCGGAATCAAGAGCATGCAGGACGTAATGAAAGTGATGCTTCTAGGCGCCAACAGAATCGGATTCGGCACCCTGTCAATGATTGCAATTGGCTGTACGACATGCCGCGGCTGTCATCTTGATACTTGCCATGTCGGCATCGCCACGCAGATTGAATCGGAAGCCCAAGCTAAAGACCATGGTTTGCGCCGGTTCGTGCCAAGGCAGCTTGATTTGGCTGTATCTGGACTTACCAACCTGTTCACTGCGTTTGGAGAAGAACTGAAATCCCTTGCGGCTTCCATCGGTATCCAGAATCTTCAAGAAGCAGTCGGCCGTTCTGACCTGTTGGAGCAGGTCAGAGGAAATGAATCCATGAATCTTTCAACTCTGCTTCAGCCGCTCGAAATCGGACAGCTTCATAAAGAAGCAGCAGCTTCTCTTGAACAGCCAAGATTGCTGCAGGCTGTATCCGGTGAATACCTCGACAGCAGCGTCGAAGAGCTTCACCTTTCAAGAGAATTCTCAGGTGTCATTTCAAACCAGCGGGTATTGGGCAGCCGTGCTTCCGGACACCGTGTACGTTCCAAACTTCAGAATGCCAATTCGGAATTAAAGCCTGTCCAGCTGTCTTATAAAGATTGCTCTATACCAGGAAACGGGCTTGGTGCTTATAATGTTGAAGGCATCAATATCACCGTCAGCGGAGGAGCCCAGGATGGACTTGGTAAATCCAGCTACGGCGGAAGCATAATCGTCACGAAAGGCAGAACCAAAAATGACCTGTTCTTCAACGGTTCTGCTGGAAAAGGCTTCGGCTATGGAGCTCAAGAAGGTTTACTGATGGTTCAGGGCAATGCGGATGCACGCGCAGGTATCAGGCTGTCAGGAGCAGATATGGTCATCGGAGGCCAGGTAACAAAGCCTATACCAGCTCAAGAACATGGAAACCTTGGGGCAAATGCAAACATTAAAGGATTCGCCTTTGAGTATATGACAAATGGACGCGGTCTTGTACTCGGAGATCCGGGACCATGGATTTGTGCAGGAATGACAGGCGGAGTCGTCTACCTTCGCCATCAGCCTGAGATGGGGCTGACAAAAGAAGCTTTGACAAGAAGGATTGCGAAGGGTGCCAAAGTTCAGCTTCAATCGTTGAATGAGCAGGGAGTAGCAGATGTCACTGAACTTCTCTCTAAATACGTTAAGACACTGGAGACCGAACAGCCACAAGAAGCGGAAAGCTTAAGGAAACTCCTGGCATCACCAGGTGAACACTTCCTTCAAGTCATCCCTTCTAAAGAACAAGCCGATCCATCTGTATCTACAGAGTAAGCATAATAGTCTGTGGGGAATTTGATAGAAAGCGTGGTACATTAAAAGTGGAAAACTTTAAAATCATGTACCTCGCTGGAGGAGCGCGGTACATCAAATCAGAAAAACTCTAAGTTCATGTACCTCGCTGGCCGTGCGCGGTACATCAAACGAGAAAAAGACCTAAGAAGATATCCATCGCTGATGCTTCACCAGCACCCCTTATACAATTAGTTGAAATTTATAAAAAGGCTGTGCAGGATGGTTTACCAACCTGCACAGCCTTTTTACTTATTCTTCGTTTAGAAAATACACAAATCCCTATTCCCTTTTTTCATCCTTATCAGTACAATAGGGTCTATGTTATTAAAAGAGTAAGCATCCTTAACGCCGTAAAGAGTGTTTCCTTCCGGCGGCTGAACACTGTAAAAGAAAAACACCTAAATACAAACAAGTATTTATTGCGCCGCTATTTAGAAAAACTGTTTAGCATCTTCTTATTGTGTTAAATCTACTATATAGTCATCTATATACAAACTACCTTTATTTTATAAGGTTGCTGCAGTGTTACTCACAAAAATATACACACTGGAAAGGATATAAAAAATGAAGCTAGGTGCCCGTATTTTCAAAACCGGGATTGCAATTGTACTCGCTTTGCTGGTGGCGGATATGTTTAACTTCCCCAACCCTGTCTTTGCTGGGATTGCGGCAGTGTTTGCTATTCAGCCGACCATTTACCGGTCATACCTCACCATTATTGAACAAATACAAGCGAACTTAATCGGTGCTGCTCTTGCAGTTTTGCTTGTACTCTTATTTGGCCACAATATCCTCGTCGTAGGACTGGCTGCCATTATTGCAATCATAATTATTTTAAAACTGAAACTTGAGAACACAATCGGACTTGCGCTTGTCACCCTGATTGCTATCATGGAAGCACCGCAGGAGGACTTCATACAATTCTCGCTGATTCGATTTTCGACTATCATGACAGGGGTATTCGCCTCCTTTGTTGTCAACTTGATATTCATTCCGCCAAAGTATGAAACGAAGCTTTACCATAAGATTGAAGATATTACAGAAGAGATTTTAAAATGGATCCGCTTGAGCAACAGGCATTCTTCCGACTTCCATCTGCTGAAGAAAGACTTTGAAAAAATCAGGGAACGATTGACCAAAAGCGAACAGCTTTATCTTTTATATAAGGAAGAAAGAAACTACTTTAAATCAAGTGATATCGCGAAAAGCCGGAAGCTGGTCATTTACAGGCAAATGATTTCCGCTTCCAGAAGAAGTTTTGAAATCCTTAAACGCCTGAACCGTTATGAAAATGAACTCAATCATCTTCCAGAGAAGCTTAGAGGCTCGATAACAGAACAGCTTGACTGCCTGTTGACCTACCATGAACAGCAGCTCCTCCGTTTTATAGGGAAAATGCACACAATCCAGGATAATGAGCACACGAATACTGTCTGCTTAAACAGACGGGAAATGATGAACCTGTTTATGGACGAGATTAACAAGTCATATAACGAAAGTGACATTAACACGTTCCACATCCTGCATATCTTCTCTGCCATCTTTGAATATGATGAACAACTGGAACACCTTGATACGCTTATCACAAGCTTCCAGTCTTATCATAAGGAAGAGAATGAAGTGACTGTCAGGGAGACTGAGGAGTATTGATAGCATACTTGTGAGTATTCAATACAAAGACAGAGGGCTTGGATATTGTTAATCCAAGCTCTCTGTTTTTATACGCTGTTTTCGCAAATGTTGGGGCTGTTTTAAATGAAATGGATTTCCACTCCAGGCGTACGACTCCGCGGGGCTGGCGTTGAGCTCCTCGGCTTCATAAAAAGCGGAAGCGGCCGTTCAGCGACGTACAGATTTTAGGGCTCTCGTATGAGATAAAGGAAACACAACGAACGAAGTGAGTTGATGTTGACTTATCGCAAGGAGAGAGACCGAAATCTGCTAGTCGCTGGACGCTGGAGCTGGATTCGCCTGCGGGGTCTCACCTGTCCCGCTAG
>NZ_NIJF01000078.1 GCF_003316765.1 Bacillus sp. P14.5
CTCCGACTCAGTTAATWTTTTTTATGAGCATAATCTCTTCCTATCCCTTTTTTAGAAATATTCTATCTAAATAGCAAAAATCCTGCTGCTCTTTTAAAATGGCTGTTTTCACCTATGTTGTTGCTTTCGGAAAATCCCAAGAGCCGGATTTCCCCCGGATACCAGGAGTTTTTCTCTAATGGGGGAAGAGCAGCTCTTTTCTTTTCATTAATACTAAATTATTCCTTCGTACTATAATTTTTTCGGAATTAGTATAGAATAGCAACAAAGTTTACAAAAAAGGGCCTTTTAAATAGAAACAATATTGATAGGCTAGTAAAAAACCCAAACAATCATATGCTTTTGTTTGAGTTTTCACTAGTATTTATTTTTTAGTCGAAGCTTCATGCAGCGCAGAAAGCTCTCTCTCTAAAGAATCTATAAGGGTCTTTCCATCTGTTCCGTCTACCAGCCCAAGGCGGACGGCAAACTCTATTTCACGGGATAATCCGAACATTTGAGTATCCAACACTTCCTCATATAAAGGACATTGGGGCATCGTTAAATTATCCATCTGTACTTTGATAAGCTTTAATATTTTCTCTGCGTCAGCCTTCAGCAGCTGATAGGCTTTTTCACGATGGTCGATTTTCATCTCAGACGCCATAATGATCCCCCCATTCCGTACAAATAGCGACTCTCTTATCTTAAAATTTTATCGCTAAACCGAGTAAAATGCAAGGAAAAAGAAAAGACGAGACAGTTGAACTTCGAGGCATCAATTTGTTTGGATATGCTTGAGATAGAGAGAACAATATGCAAAATGCCTTGGTTGGTAAATTATTCTTTTACAACAGAACATACTATCTCATTTGTAGTGTTTGATGAAGGAGAAATCGCATAGAAGGAGCGGGGCGAGGGCCGGGAAACTCATAAGGCCAGGACTTGCAGGTGAATTACGGCATTATCTTACAAAGTTCATGTTAAATATCATAAAGCTTACATATAGATCCTTAGTCATGACCTATATATAGTTCCTTTAGATTAAAGGTCTTTAATCCTCCGCTGATTCCAGATTTTAACTTAATAGAGGGAGTTTCACACTAACATAGAGTAATAGTACCTGCTTTCTATTGTGTTGAGGTAATTAAAGGAAATTTCCTCCTCGATTAATTAGATCTAAATGCCTGCCCCGCTGACCCTTATGAACTGACTCTCACTGTTCCATAAGAGATACCCCTATTTATAGACTAGTCAAGAAAGCCTCTCTAACTGAATGTCCCATAAGCAGTCCCAACCTTCCAAGATAATCAGAAAATGCTCCATTTATATTCCGAGCCCATCAATTCAAGCAGCCTTAAACCTGCAATGCTGTTTCCAGTGTCATCGAGAGCGGGACCAAAAATACCGATGCCGCACTTCCGCGGTACTGACCCCATGATTCCTCCTGACACACCACTTTTGGCAGGTATTCCAACCTTCATGGCAAACTCGCCAGAAGAATTATACATCCCGCATGTAACCATGAACGTTTTACAAATACGGGCTACATCCCTCGTGATCAACTGGCGGCCGGATGCCGGATCGATTCCGTCGTTAGCGAATACAGCACCTATTTTCGCCAGGTCCTGACAGTTCATTTCAATCGCACACTGTTTTGTGTAAAGATAAATCAAATGTTCGATATCCCCCTTGATGACTCCATGCTGTTTCATAAAATATCCAAGAGAGCGGTTCAGGAAAGCCGTATTGAATTCGGATTGTGCTACTTCCTGATTGTATGTCACCTCGTTATCGCCGGTCAGCACCCTGACAAAGGCAAGCAGCCTCTCCCACTTCTCTTCGTTGGTTGCCCCTTTGATCATATCTGTCACGGCAAGTGCACCCGCATTGATCATAGGATTCAGCGGTTTTGATACCTTATTTGTTTCCAGCTTCACAATGGAATTGAAAGGATCGCCTGTCGGTTCCATCCCCACTTTCGAAAACACTTCTTCCTCTCCGTAATCCATCAGCACTAGCGCCAGGGTGATCACTTTTGAGATGCTTTGCAAAGTGAACTTTTCCAGGTAATCTCCTGCAGAGAAAAACTCTCCGTTCAAGAAACAAACAGAAACCGAGAGATTACCTTTATTCTCCTTCTTCAAAGCGGGAATATAGTCAATCAGTTTTCCTTCTGAAGAGATCGGACGCGCTTCTTCTACCATGCTGGCTAATATTTCATCATTGATATACATCTGGTGCCCCCTGTCCCGAAATTAATATACTTATCTTTTCCCCACTTAAATGCCCATTACTCACAGATGGACACTATAGATGTGAAAGCGGTATATTATCTGGTATACTGAGGGTATTACACAGATGGAGGGAAGCAGATGGATACATCAATTGTACCTTTGACAGGCAAGGTCAAATATCAAATCACACTTGATCCGGGTGTCTGGATTTTCGATGATCGAAAAGTCGATTTAAATACATATTTTCAAGATGAAGAAAAGGCGAAGAATGAGTTGGAGGAATACACCCGAAATATGTCCAAAAACTGGACAAGGGAAATTCAGGAGGGCGCCACTTCTCCACCGACCCTGAAAACGGAGAAAAAATATGAAAAAGAAAAAATTTTAACAGGAACTTTCGGCATCCCTTTAGCTCCTTTCCTTACGAATGCCCAGCCCGAAGAGGGTGCTGCAATACTCCTGATCTTGACAGGGGACACTAATGAAGAAGTTGCTCTGCCCCTTTCAAAAAGCAATGAAATTATTTTAGGTTTCTCCAAGGATGGAAAGCCGCTGAAGGAAGACGGTCCGGTTCATATCTTTTACAAGGATGGTTCCAACCTTCAAAACCCTATCAAAAATGTTCGAGGTATCAAGGTCAAGTAACACACATTAAAACAATGAGCATATAAGAAAGCGAAGTTGAGCGTGTTACGACCTGAGTTTTGGAGGATTATAACTGCCAATGCAAAAAAAAACGATTCAGTGCGTACCAACTGAATCGTTTTTTCATATGGTAATAATGTGTGTTTTTCAGCCGATCATAGAATATCTGCTGCCAGCTGTGCCAGCCCGGACCTCTCACCCTTCAAGAGTTTAATATGCCCGGCGATTGAATGATCCTTGAATTTTTCAACAACGTATGTCAAGCCATTATTATATTCATCAAGATAGGGATGATCAATCTGTGCCGGGTCACCCATAAGAACAATTTTACTCTTTTCCCCGACCCTGGTCAGTATGGTTTTCACTTCATGCTTTGTCAGGTTCTGGGCCTCATCAATTATAATGAATTGCTCAGGTATGCTCCTTCCCCTTATATAGGTCAGCGCCTCTACTTCTATGGAACCCATTCCAGCGAGGATATCATCAAGCTCCCCTGGTTTCTTTGTATTAAAAAGGTATTCGAGATTATCAAAGATAGGCTGCATCCAAGGTCTCAGCTTCTCCTGCTTTTCACCTGGCAAATAACCTATATCTTTTCCAACAGGCACAATCGGTCTTGCGACCAAGAGCTTTTTATAGGCTTGAAGGTCTTCTGTCTGCAGCAAACCAGCTGCCAGAGCCAGGAGCGTCTTCCCAGTACCCGCCTTGCCGACCATGGTAATTAAAGGGATGTCTTCCCTCAAAAGCAGTTCTATAGCCATTGTCTGCTGTACATTTCTTGGTTTGATTCCCCATATATGATCCTGATCATATACAAGCTTCCTTACATTTTTCCCCTTTGTATCAACAACTCCCACCGCTGAAGCCGAACTTCCTAACGAATCTTTCATAAGAAGGAACTGGTGCGAATAAAAGGATGCTGAGTGATATCTGCTAGGGGTATCTCACCCTTTTCATAAAATTTATCCAGTAGCTCCTTAGGTATATAAATTTCAATGAATCCACTGTAAATATCACTTACATCCACTACCCTGTCACTTAAAAAATCCTCTGCCTGCAGACCAAGTGCGTCTGCCTTCACCCTCACCAATGTGTCCTTGCTGACAAGGATAACTTGATGACCATCTTCCTTTGTTTCTTCCTCAAGTGACAGGTTTTTCGCTACCGCCAATATACGATTATCATTTGTCTTTTCTACAAAAATTTCCTGAAGCTCATGAAATGATCTGTGGTTCAACTCTATTCTCAATGATCCGCCATTATAAAGCGGAATACTTTCATGGAGCTTTCCTTGCTGCCGTAAGCTATCAATTATTTTTGATACATGCCTTGCATTGCGCCCAATTTCGTCCATATAACGTTTTTTGCTGTCCACTTCTTCCAATACAACTGCGGGAATAATTACTTCATTATCTTGAAAGGAAAAAACTGCTTGCGGGTCTTGCAATAAGACATTGGTATCCAATACATAAATTTTTTTCAAATCGATGCCTCCTGCTCCTCTATTCTTATACTATTGTATGTAGACCCTCTTCATCCGGTTATTACTAAAGAGTCCACTTAAATAGGACGGCCCGTTGCTAAAATATATGAACTAAGGAATAAATATAGAAGAAGATTACACAATAAGAAATACAGATAAACTAATCGGAGGTTGAATAATGAAAAAATGGCCAGCGTTACTCTTACTCAGCTTATTGATATCAGGATGTAATCAGCAGAATGATCAAACTGCTTATGATCAACAAAGAGATGGCGACGACCCTCGCCCGATTAATGTACAAAACAGTGAAATTCAGCATGAGCAGAAACATGAGACAAGCCAGGAAATATCGAGAAACCTTGTCAGAATTGCTACTGCAGTACCTAATGTTGAAGATGCCACAGCTGTTGTATTAGGGAAATACGCCTTTGTCGGGATAGATGTCGATTCAGCTGTCGAACGATCTGAAGTCGGTACTATAAAGTATTCAGTGGCGGAGGCTCTGAAAGACGACCCCCATGGTGCACAAGCCATGATTGTTGCAGATCCCGATCTTTATGCACGGCTACAAGAAGTCGGAAGTGATATAGAAAATGGAAGGCCTGTCCAAGGTGTGCTGAACGAATTGTCCGATATTGCAGGACGATTGATGCCTGAACTGCCTAAGAACACTCAGCAAATGAACCCAGATAAAGCTCCCGGTCAATCTACAAACAAAGCAGATGAACAGGATGAAAGACAGCTTGAAGAAGAACAGCAGGATCAGTCAAACAACCATATGGAAAAAAATAATAATAACTAATAAACAAAAGCGTAAGCGCCTTGTTCAGCCCCGACAGGCAAATGTTCCAAGAGAAAAAAGGCGGTCTTTCCTTTTATTCTCTTTGGGTTATTTGACCCCGAGGGGCTAGGCGCTGAAGCTGGACGGAACAAAAGCGTAAGCGCCTTGTCCAGCCCCGACAGGCAAATGTAATAAAAAGAAAAAAGGGCTATTTAATCCTTTATAAGTTTCTAAGAACAAACAAATAGAAGCCTTGGAAAAGCTCAAAATCAAACTTTTTTCATGGCTTCTATTACTTGCCGGTCCAGTCTTCCGGCAGCATCTCTATCATAAGTTTTTTCATATTGTGGCTCAACTGATATCCTAGATCCATAAAACATTACATCCCTCACTTCCTCAATGCCGAGAGAGATAAGGGACAGGCAAAGAGGTACATTGACCAGTCTTTCCCTTTTCAAGTTGGCTTTCCCGCTGATGGAATAGGAGGATTCGTTTGCAATGATATTCAGCACTACAAGAGGATTCGCTTCAATGTTTTTCACGATTCGGGAGCGCCCATCAACAACGAAAAGGATTGTCTCTTCGCTTTCAGCATATACCCACGAGATGGCACTCAGGTTAGGTCCTCCCGTTACATAATCCACAGTACAAACCGTGATGAATCTTTCTTGCTGCAATTCATCAAATAAAGCAGGAAATAATCTTGTTTCAATTCTATTCAACAATGAAATCCCTCCCCTTCATTACCTATATTATACAACAGAGAAATGTAGAAAAGAATACAATTAAATAGGCATAAATGTTTTCAAGTTATTAACTCTCAATAGATAAAGGTTTCTGTGCCAGCCTCTTTACTGAATCAATTAAGTAATATAATTTTCCAATTGGTTGCGGCAAAATGAAGAAATCCTTTATCCTACATGATATACTAGGAAAAGAATACATACCCATACTCATCAGGACATGGAGGTGTCTAAATATGAGAGTGAAATGCACTCTGTGTGATGTGATTGAGTCCATTGATGATGAATCGCTGACAGCCAAACGTCTAAGAAATCGCCCAATCCATACTTATATGTGTGATAAATGCCGTGAAAGAATCGCCACCAGAACAAAGGAACGGGCAGACACCGGTAATTTCAAGCTTTACCGTTCTGTTAAATCTAAAAATGACTTCTAGTACCATCCTAAAGGGAAGTGCGGCTGGCATCCTTTCCGGAGTGATTATGGGAGTTTCTTTAAAGCTGGCAGAGGCTGTATCCGGTGAGAAAGTGTATACATTGCTTCTGAATGTCGATTTCATTCCTGTTTTGGGGAAAATCACATGGCCTGAATTGATTGAGTTCATCTTTCACTTGCTTGTTTCTTTAGGGTTAGGCCTTATCTTTTATCATTTCACCATGAAATGGAGGCTGGGGTTTCGGCGACGGCTTAGTCTAGCTGCTGCACTTACCCTGCCAGCCTTATTTCTATATTTCCCACTATCTCTTCTGTCAAAAAAAGAGGTTCCTTCGATTGACAATTGGGAAGCCTTCTTATACTGGAGCGCGGCGCATATATTGTTTGCCTTCTCATTGAATCAATTATATCCCGTTTTAGAAAGATGGAAAACTTGACACGATACAAAAAAGCAGAGGACTTTGGTCCTCTGCTTTTTTATGAACTTGCTTCTTCATTTTTATGGCTGCGCAGCCTGATTTTATAAATGATCAAAATCAAGGCCGCCACAACCAGTCCTTCTGCTACAGGAAGGAAAATTCCCAAGAAGGTCAATACAGTAGAACCTGCGGCGAGGAAAAAATAAATGACTGCCGACTTCAATAACGGCAATTTTTTTGCGAACCCCAGCTTATATACCAGTACTGATAAAGCGATTATTGTGAGGTAAAGAAGCCACATACCGAGTTCAGTATTTTCCTCGACCCGGTAAAGGGATGCGAAAAAGGATAAACGCTCTGTTACATCCATTTCCTGATCACTCCTATACTGTTTACTAGTTGGTTTCTACTTTTTTCTTTTTGGTCACTCTTTCGCGCTCATTTTTATCAAGAATCTTTTTACGAAGACGGATTGATTCAGGAGTCACTTCACAATACTCGTCATCATTCAAGTATTCCAATGATTCCTCAAGCGTCATGATACGGGCTTTCTTGATTGTAACAGTTTGATCTTTATTTGCAGAGCGGACGTTTGTCGCTTGCTTTGTTTTTGTAATATTCACCGTGATATCATTTTCACGAGTATGTTCCCCAACAATCATACCTGCATAAATTTCTGTACCAGGCTCGACAAAGATTGTCCCTCGGTCTTCTACTCCCATGATACCATATTGAGAAGATTTACCTGTTTCCATTGAAACGATAACACCTTGTCTGCGTCCGCCGACTTGGCCTTTTTGCATAGGCTGGTAACTATCGAATGTGTGATTGATAATTCCATAACCACGAGTCAATGTCATGAATTCTGTTGAGTAACCAATCAATCCGCGAGCAGGCACCATGAAGATCAATCTTACTTGGCCGCTGCCATTGTTGATCATGTCGAGCATTTCACCTTTACGTGTTCCCATAGATTCAATGATGCTTCCAGTATACTCTTCAGGTACATCAATTTGAACGCGTTCTACTGGCTCACATTTCACCCCGTCAATTTCACGCACGATAACTTCCGGTTTGGACACTTGCAGCTCAAACCCTTCACGGCGCATATTCTCAATTAGGATGGACAAGTGAAGCTCACCACGGCCAGACACAGTCCAAGCATCAGGAGAATCAGTGTTTTCAACCCGCAAACTTACATCTGTTTGCAACTGCGCAAGCAGTCTTTCTTCAATTTTCCTTGAAGTCACAAACTTACCTTCACGGCCTGCGAAGGGACTGTTGTTTACAAGGAATGTCATTTGAAGTGTAGGCTCGTCGATTCGAAGTACCGGAAGTTGATCCTGATGATCGATTGGACATACTGTTTCACCTACATTGATATCTTCCATTCCGGAAACTGCAATAAGGTCACCTGCATGTGCTTCTTGGATTTCTACGCGCTTTAAGCCCATGAAACCGAAGATTTTCGATACACGGAAATTCTTCACACTTCCATCAATCTTCATTAGTGCTACTTGCTGTCCAACTTTCATCGTTCCTCTGAAGACACGGCCGATACCGATACGTCCCACATAATCATTATAATCAAGAAGAGCTACTTGAAATTGAAGCGGTTCTTCGCGATTGTCGATTGGAGCAGGGATATTATCAATGATGGACTCATAAAGGCACTGCATGGTTTCATCCTGGTTTGCAGGATCTGGATCAACTGATGCCGTACCATTGATTGCTGAAGCATACACGACAGGGAATTCAAGCTGATCTTCATTGGCATCAAGCTCAATGAAAAGCTCAAGGACTTCATCAATAACTTCTTCAGGACGAGCTGAATCTTTGTCAATTTTATTAACTACTACAATTGGTGTTAAATTCTGTTCAAGTGCCTTCTTAAGAACAAAGCGGGTCTGTGGCATACAACCTTCATATGCATCGACAACAAGAAGTACACCGTCAACCATTTTCATGATCCGTTCAACTTCACCGCCGAAATCGGCGTGTCCTGGAGTGTCCAGAATATTGATCCTTGTATCTTTATATTGGATAGCCGTATTTTTCGCTAAGATCGTGATTCCTCTTTCTCTTTCAAGATCATTGGAATCCATTGCACGTTCTTCAACATGTTCATTAGTACGGAAAATACCTGACTGTTTCAATAGTTCATCTACTAAAGTCGTTTTACCATGGTCAACGTGGGCAATGATCGCTATATTTCTTAAATCGTCTCTTTTATTCAATGTATTCACTCCTGATTGTTGGTCGTTTTAAATTTATATTTACAAACATTATGAACTGTCTTATGTGTTCCTTCATAAAGTTCAGCCATAAGCGGCCTGCTTCCGATACCTTAGATTCTCTTAAAAACGCATCTTGTGTTTTTCTCAATATCTTCAAATGCGCCAAGCATATGTTCAACCTTGAAAAAACAACAACTAAGACATTATATCACAGCATTCGTAAAAGCAAAAACAGATTCTTGTAAATAATGCATCTGCACAGGTGAATTAGGTACCCTCACCAAACCGGAAAGCCTCGCGTTACTGAATTGCGTATAGTAATTCAGTTTTAATCCAGTGTCCATTTACCGTTATTTGGCATTGGTGTTTTATGGTCAATTACCTTATTGAACTCCTTCATTAAATAAAGTTATAACTCCATGAACTAAGGATTTACTTACTTCCAAAAGAAATAAACTTGTTATCATGTCGATTGATTGATAAGATTTTAGACAAATGGAACTTTTATAAAAGGAGAATGAATGGTGAAGAATATTAAATGGATTTTCGTCATGTATGCGGTTCTTGCAGCCGCTTGTATAATGGCTATTGGAATAGCAGTAAGCGAAAAAAGTCTTTTCCTCGCTGCTTTAGCTGTTGCCGCTTGGATAGTAGTAATGGGGTTTGGATTTAAAACGAAGAAAAAGTATAGAGAAGAAGGGAAACTGTAGTTTTTCTTCAGAATCTTCAGGAATTATTTTTATTATAAAAAAAGCTGGCCGTGATAACGGTCAGCTTTTTGCGGTTTAGAGCCTTACTTTTTAAATTTTACGTCTTTTAAATAGGTTTCCATAATTTTTTCATGAAGACCTGGCTTGCAGGAAAACACCGAACTTTTTTCAAGCATATCCAGTTTTCCTCCATCGAGGCTTGTAACGACTCCGCCCACCTCTTCAATGATAATCTTTCCTGCAGCAAAATCCCATGGAGCAAGCCTCATGGTCATATATCCATCAATCCTGCCAGATGCTACATAAGCCATTTCCATAGCGGCAGAACCATAGGATCTGGTCCCCCTGACGTCCCTTACAAGAGGGCCAAGGACTTCCCTGTCAATTTTTTTATTTTCTGTCACCCAAAGAGCATTCACTCCGATAATGGAGTCTCTTACATCCACTTCCTGAAGCCGGGGCAGCTTCGTTTCATTCATGTAGGCGCCGTTCCCTTTGCTCGCGTGATACAACTCATCATGAACAACGTCGTATATATACCCAAGGACACCTTCCCCGTCATGATATATACCAATTGAAATTGCGAAATTCCGCTGCTGATGTACAAAATTCATGGTTCCGTCGATGGGATCAATAATCCAGATAGTCCCCTTCATATCTTGCAGTTCATCCCCAAATCCTTCTTCACCCAGAATCCTGTGGTCAGGGTAGGTCTTTCTGATCCTGTTTATGAAGAACTGTTCTGTTTCCTGGTCGACATTTGTGACTAAGTCATTCCTGTTGGACTTGGTTTCAATATTCAACTGGGTCTGAAACGACTTCCGAATGCTTTCACCTGCTTCTTTTATCCATTGTTTCACATATGTATCAACTTCCTGCCAGTTAGACATATAATGTCCTCCATTCTATATAAGAGTTCTTTAAGTACTGAAACAAGTAAGGTACCGGAGATTTATCCGATCCCTCCGGCCGTAAGTTCTTATGTATTATTCGCAAAACACTGGCTATGATGTACTAACTTTTTTACAAGCTTAAAGTAAATTTACGTACCCTTCAAGCATCTTGCATTTCTCCACAAAAATACGAACTCATGAAAGGTAAATTCCAGAGTTCGTTCAAACCATATTTTTTTAACAGAAGTTAATTCATTTATAGTGCCTTCAATTTCAAGAGCTCTTCCCTGATCTTCATTAACTTTTCTTTCGTCCTTACCTGGATTGCAGTGTTCTTGTCTTCCATGGCCTCAAACAGTACAGCTAACTCGTAATCCATTTCCAGCTTAAGCACCGCCATACGCTGCTGCTGGACGTTCTTTTTCCTTGTTGAACTCATAACTTGCTTCATGGACAGTACACCCTTTCCGGATATTATTATTCTTAATTTTCTGAATTTATCTAGTACATTCTATGTGAAGGTTAAGAAACCTGTAACTAAAATGTGCAAACACCCAATTTAACAGAAACAGCATTTTTCCCTCCGGTAAATCACTGTGATAAAATAATTCCATCAGCATAAGGAGGAACAAAATGAATTTTAATGGTTTTACAGAAAAAGATTTCAACATCTTCACAATTGACGGTCTGGATGAACGGATGGAAGCTTTGGTAGAGACTGTCAGACCAAAGCTTGAAATCCTTGGACAGCAATTCGCCCCTGTTCTCAGTACCATGACGGGTGATGAAATGTTTCCCCATGTGGCGAAGCATGCACGGCGCTCCGTTAATCCGCCTGATGATACCTGGGTTGCTTTTGCCAATAATAAGAGAGGTTATAAGAAGCATCCTCATTTTCAAATTGGCCTTTGGGAAACCCATGTATTCGTTTGGTTCGCGGTGATTTATGAAGCTCCCGGCAAAGAGCAGTTTGGAAAAAAACTGGACCAGAATCTGAATCTAATAAAGAAGGTCATTCCACAAAATTTTGTATGGTCTGGTGATCACACGAAACCGGATTCACGAGCATTTTCTGAGATGGATGATCAGGAATTGACTTCTTTGTTTGAACGGCTGCAAACCGTCAAGAAAGCTGAAATCCTGTGCGGAATACGTATCCCAAGGGAAAAAGCTATCAAGCTTTCAGGCGATGAAACATTTGAAATAATCAGTGATGCGTTTGTAAAATTAATACCCCTTTACAACCTTCAATAAACATTCATCCCGCCATACATAAAAGAGGAAAGCCCCTTTTCAAAAGGAACTTTCCTCTTTTAGTATTGTATTACATTTTAATAATTTTGCTTTCTGTGTCTTTCATTTTTTTAACAGCCCGATAAGATGAATATCCGCTTGATTCCTCAAACTCGTTGCAGATTCTTTTCTCTTCGGCTTTACCAGGTACAATCTCCTTAAAGCGCTTATAAGCCGCCATCAGCTTTTCCCGGTCGATACCCTGCTCATAGGCCTTTTCAATATTTTGAAAGAAGCCGACTACATCTATTACTTCATCCGTTGACCAATCCAACGAAAAAGGATATTGATATTCCATGTGTTTTTTCACCTTGCTTTCTTTTATGTTATCTCTTCTTTGCTGCTGATAGGTTTGTAATGGATAAATCATACAAGCAAGCTGGTTGGCAGCTGTTTTTAGTTCCTCCGCATTGAAACGGCTTCTTCTGCTTGTTTGACCATCCGGTCGATTAGAGCCTTCACAGGAGGTACATCATCAATCATACCCATTACCTGTCCTGCCCATCCGAAACCTTCATCCTTCTTGCCGTCATAAATGAACTTCTTATTTGCTTCGCCGCTTATATGATCCTTCAGACCTTCATAACCTGCACCTTCTTTTTCGAGAGAAAGGATTTGTGCGGTCCAGTTGTTTGAAATGGCCCGTGCCGGAGCACCAAGCGATCTTTTGATGACTACTGTATCACTTTCAGATCCGCTTATCAATGCCTGCTTATATTCAGCGGAGGCATGGATGCATTCCTCTGTAGCGATGAATCGGGTTCCCATCTCCACCCCTTCCGCTCCCAGGCATAAGGCGGCTGCAATTCCTCTTCCATCCCCTATTCCTCCAGAAGCGATGACCGGAATGGAAACTGCATCAACCACCTGGGGAATCAGCACAAACGTTCCGATATCTTCTTTCCCGAGATGACCGCCTCCTTCTGCGCCTACCACCATGACAGCATCAGCTCCTAGTTCCTCGGCCTTTAAAGCCTGCCTTTTCGCCGCCACGAGAACCAGCTTCTTTATAGCAGTTCCTTTCAGCATCTCAAACATAGGTGAAGGGTTCCCCCCAGTCATCGACACAACCGGAACATTTTCATCTATCGCCGCCTGCAAAAACTCTCTGTAAGGACGTCCGTGCTGTCCAATTGCAAGATTAACACCAAATGGTTTATCAGTAAGCTGCCTCACTTTATGTATTTCTTCTTTTAATCTTTCAGGAGAATCAAGCGACATCGCTGTAATCTGGCCAAGGCCTCCTGCATTGCTGACCGCGGCGGCCAATTCTGCATAAGCGAGGTAGGCAAGACCGCCTTGTATGATTGGATACTTAATCCCCAGAAGTTCTGAAACTCTTGTTTTCCAACTCATGATTATCACTCCTTCAACAACTAGTTCTATCCGCTGTTAACAAAATCCTTCCAATTCGACAAAATGTTAGAAGTATGGGCGTATAACACTATGCAAAGAAAGGGCTAAATGCTATAATTCTTTATCGATGAGAGCAAGTTTACAGCTGTCTTCTCAAAAATCCTAACAAACCTAATGACTAATTCCTTATCTTTAAGGGAAAGGCTTAGATATAACAGACTTTAAAGAGGTGTCGAATGAATTGTCTCAATACAAAACTCCTTTATTTACAGGCTTAGTAGAACATAGCAGAAAAAACCCCGTCCAGTTTCATATTCCCGGTCATAAGAAGGGTACTGGAATGGACCCCGAATTCAGGAACTTCATCGGGGATAATGCTTTTGCAATCGATTTGATTAACATCGGGCCATTGGATGATCTCCATCAACCCAAAGGAATGATCAAGGAAGCACAGGATCTTGCTGCTGAGGCCTTTGGCGCTGATTATACATTCTTCTCAGTACAAGGGACGAGCGGAGCCATCATGACGATGGTCATGTCTGTCTGTGGACCAGGTGAAAAAATAATTGTCCCAAGAAATGTCCATAAATCAGTCATGAGTGCAATTGTATTTTCCGGAGCAACTCCTATCTTCATCCATCCAGAGGTGGATGAAACTTTGGGGATTTCCCACGGCATCACGAACGATTCGGTTGCAAAAGCTCTTGAGCAGCACCCGGATGCCAAGGGTGTATTGGTTATTAACCCTACCTATTTCGGAATATCTGCAGATTTGAAAAAGATAGTAGAAATCGCCCACTCTTATGAGGTACCGGTACTTGTCGATGAAGCTCACGGCGTCCATATCCATTTTCATGAGGATCTGCCGCTGTCTGCGATGCAGGCTGGGGCTGATATGGCTGCAACAAGTGTCCATAAGCTGGGAGGTTCCATGACACAAAGTTCTGTATTGAATATCAAAACCGGACTTGTGTCGCCAAAACGAGTACAGACTATACTCAGTATGCTTACGACGACCTCCACTTCCTATCTGCTGCTTGCTTCCTTGGATGTTGCCAGGAAAAGGCTGGCAACAGAAGGCAGGGAACTGATAGAAAGAACTATTGAGCTTTCTGAAGACTTAAGAAAGCAGATAAATGAAATTCAAGGCCTTTATTGTGTTGGGAAAGAAATATTAGGTACCAAAGCAACCTTCGATTATGACCCCACCAAGTTGATCGTATCAGTGAAAGAACTGGGAATCAGTGGGTTTGATGCTGAAAAATGGCTAAGGGAAGTTTACAACATTGAGGTTGAAATGTCTGACATGTACAACATCCTCTGTATTATCACCCCGGGAGACACCATCACAGAAGGCGGTAAATTGGTTGAAGCTTTGACAGAGATGTCCTTTCAGTTTGCCAACAAAGAAGGTTTGCTGGAAACGGCGGAAGTTCTCCTGCCAGATATCCCGGTGTTGTCAATGACGCCCAGGGATGCGTTTTATGCTGACACGGAAGTTATACCGATGGAAGAGTCTGTTGGCCGTATCATAGCTGAATTTATCATGGTATATCCTCCAGGAATCCCTATCTTTATTCCTGGGGAAATCATAACTGCAGAAAACATAACTTATATTCATAAAAATGTGGAAGCAGGCCTGCCGGTCCAGGGACCAGAAGATTTTGACCTGAAACACCTTCGAGTGATTAAAGAACATAAGGCCATCAGGTAATGATACTATCAAGGAAATTTAAGCAAATCACCACTCAATGGAAGTGGTGATTTGCTTTTTATATGACTTTTTCTGATTCCGAAAATTTGCAGCTTTGTTCGATTGTCAGGCTCCCGTATGAAGGCTGCTTCTTTCTGACTACAGACACTGCCGAACGCTAAAACCGGAACTTTTAAGACAGCTGTATCGTTTTTCAGCTCTTATATATAGACAGTTTTCAGTAATCACAAAGCCGGATACTTAGGTTTTAAGAAACAAGAAAAAAGCCCCATTAATTACGGGGCCACTGGTACTATATCCTTTTAATCGTCTAATTCGTTTTCATTATTACAATCACAGCTGCTGGAGAATAAAACCGATACCTTTTCATCTTCAAAGTGATCAATAGTGTTTAAGCATGACTGACATACAATTGTACCCATCTTAAAACTCCTCTCATTTGCAGTATTTTGAAAGCGCTTTACTTTCTATAAATCAATAATAATATAACACAATTAAAATATCAAGCCCAAATTGTATGTCACATTAAAATTTATTTGTGTTATTCTGTTATCTTTCTTATTATATGAAATCCGTTTTAAATTTAGGCTGTTTTCGTAAAAATTGTAGCTTCAATAAATTAAATGAATCTCAGCTCCAGGCGGACGACTCCTCTGGGCTGGCAGTGAACTAAAAAGCGGTTGCGCCCGTTCAGCGACGTACAGATTTTAGGGTTCTCGTATGAGATAAAGGAATTACGAAGAGTTTAAGCGATTCGATGATCATTTCCCTGACCCTGGCATTGAAATAGCAATTTAAACTGGAAGTCATTTAAGCACAGACTTTGCATAAATATAGGAAACACAACGTACACATTGAATTGATGTTGACTTAACACAAGGAGAGAGACCGAAATACGCTGGCTGCTGGAGCTGGATTGGCACCTCGGCTGCTTCTGAATAAAAAGTGGAAGCGCCTCGGTCAGCCTCGACAGGAAAATGTTCTCAAGATAAAAAAGGCGGCGTTTCCTTTAATTCTCTTATGATTATTTGACCACCAGGGGCTGGGTGCTGGAACTAGAATAGACGATCACTTGTCCCGCAGGAGATCGTTTGCCTGCAGCAAAGATCCTCCTACGTGAAGGAAGATGAAGGAGAAATTAATTCTAAATTAGAAATTATTTTAAAAACTATTTATAATGAGATGCAGTTAATTATAATAAAGCTAGCACTGATTTGATTGAAACGGAAGGTGCGTGATCTACTGCGGGACTAGCGTGACAGGTGACAGGTGAGACCCCACAGGCGAAGCCGAGGAGGCTCACCGCACGCCCCGCGGAGTCACGCACCTGGAGTGGAAATCAATTTACCCTCATTAGCATCAGCGACTGACCACTTAAATTCATTTTATTATTTTTTTTGCTAAATTTACCACCAAATTCGGTTGCTATATAGAAGATTGGACTTCAAAACAGATATTGCTTTCGGAGGTATCCCTAGAGCAGGAAGTCCCAAATACAAAGATTATTTGCATATAAAAGGAAAGCTGCTCATTTCTTTAAGCGAACAAGAAAATTTTCTGTAAAAAATGGTGTCAATGCAACAACAGCCTGAATTTATATTTAACAAACTCCATTGACAATAATACATTCGCACTTTTTCTGTTTACGTAGTTCGGTTAACCTTCGCTATTCGACTCTTACTGAAGCTGCTCTGGATAACAAAGTTAACAGAAAAAAGCCGTCAATCGGTTATACCCGATTGACGGCTTTTATTATTGAGGAGTCTCGATAAGTTCAGGGTCAAGTATTTCAAATCCTTTATCTCTTAGACCCATTACTATATCAGCCATTGCTTCACTGGTCCATGTTCTGTCATGCATAAGCAAGTTGGCTCCGTTGCTCAGCAATTCAGTATTGACCATAATGTCGGCGATTCCTTCTTTATTTTGATATTCCGCTTCCCAATCATAACCGTATGTCCAATTCATTAATATCATTTTTTCGCTCTTAGCAAGACCTTTAGAATAGTCGGTATTCTGTCCAAAGGGAGCCCTGAAGAATTTAGGTTTCTCACCAATAATAGAGGTAATCAATTTGTTAAACTCAACAATCTCCGCTTGCTGCTCTTCTTCCGTCAAGTCTGGTAAAGATGCGTGTGTTGCTGTATGGTTTCCTATAGGGAACCCCATTTCATGTATTTTCTTCAGAGTTTCTTTCTCCTCTTCTGTATCAAGAAAATGTCCATTCACAAAAAATATTGCAGGTGCATTAAGGCTTTTTAGAGTCTCTGCCATTTCCAGAGAATGCTTGTCCGGCGCATCGTCGATAGTCAGCAATGCAACTTTCTCATTAGCATCGCCAATTGGCTGAACTGACCAATTAGCTTCATTTATTGTGTATTGAGGTTCTTTGACAGTTTCTTCCATAGAAGCATCCTCTTGTTCATTTTCTTCGCCGTCCTCTGACTCTGTTTCTTCTTCTATCTCTGTTTCCTTATCTTCGTTTTCGGTTTTTTCTGCTGCAACTGCTTCATTGACGGGCTCTGTTTTATTGGAGTCGCCACCTGATGTTTCTAACGAATTTTGTTGTGAGCAGCCTGAAATCAATAGGAATAGCGCACTGCAGTAAATCAATTTCTTCATATAGTTCCCCTTTCTCTAGCAAGTTGTCTTTTGCAATTATAACATTTTCTTTACAAATATATAGAGGTAATTATCTGTTCAAAGAAGATTTTTAAAGAAAAAAATGTAAAAAGGCTTATCAGAGTAACAATGAAAGTTACCTTGGAAGAATTCACTATTTTTTTGGCAATCAGGTAACCTAAATAAAAAATTACTATGAACATGATCCACTTGTATTCGATATGATCTTTACCTGATAACCACTGTGCGACTGAAAAGGCACTCCATATTATTAGCTGCAATAAAAAAGCAATATAGTTTTTCATCCACTCACCCTCATAGAAGGATTTATACCATTATATTCACGTTGGGAATCTATTTAAAACTTAAATTTATATTTGATTTTTCAATTCTGTAACAATTTGATGATTATAGCCAATAAATTAAAGTAATATGTTAGAATTATGGAAATTAAAGAATTAGTAATTATTTTACATTTTTTTGATATATAAGACTTACTTACCATACACTTGGACAACATTTTGTAAATACAATATTGAAAAGAGGCTAATAGATGAAATATTCTTTTTTGTTTGTCCTTTTGCTTGGGAACATAATATTTCTTTCATCGTGCAGTCTGCAAAATGATCGGACGGCTGCCGGGCTTAATATTGAGAAAGGCATCCTGTTTTATTCAGATGAAAATAATATAAGCGAAGAGGATTCTTATTACGAAGCTTTAATCGAGTTAAAGGATACTTACCCCTCTCAGTTTGAAAATTATGTAATTGTTGCTAAAAACAAAGAAAACGCATCTTCTTTTGCGTTTCTAAATGATACGTATCCAGCTTTATTAGTTATAGAAGACAATAAAGTTGTATGCAAGGTAGCGGGGAAAATCTCCAGACAGGAAATTTTAAAGCCTGTAAGCGATACTCTCAAGGAATGGAATTAAAGTAATTAATCACAGTAAATGATCCGCCTTCAATGCGGCACATATGATAAAAAAAACACCTCTTGGCAGTCCAAGAGGTGTTTTGCTATCTTATTTCATGATATGAATCGGACTTCCCATTGCGACTTCAGCAGCCTCCATGGAAATTTCTCCGAGTGTTGGATGAGCATGGATTGTCATAGCTACATCTTCAGCTGTCATTCCTGACTCTATTGCTAAACCAAGTTCAGCAATCATGTCGGAAGCCCCAGAGCCGACAATTTGTGCTCCGATGATCAACCCATCTGATTTACGAGTGATCAGTTTCATGAATCCTTCTGTTGCATTCAATGCAAGCGCACGGCCGTTTGCTGCAAATGGGAATTTAGCAGCAGTGATTTCCAGGCCTTCTTCTTTCGCTTGTGCTTCAGTGTAACCGACTGTCGCCAGTTCTGGATCAGTGAAACATACAGCCGGGATACCCATATAATCAATCTCAGAAGGTTCGCCAGAAATTACTTCTGCTGCAATCTTTCCTTCGTAAGATGCTTTATGAGCAAGCGGCGGGCCATCAACAATGTCACCAATCGCGAAGATATTTGAAACATTGGTGCGGCATTGTTTATCAATTTTGATTACACCACGGTCCGTCATTTCGATACCAGCCTCTTCAAGACCGATTTCATCTGTGTTCGGACGGCGGCCAACAGTAACAAGGACATAATCTGCATCAACAGTTTGTTCCTCGCCTTTGACTTCATACTTGACAGTAACTCCACTGTCCGTTTCATCAACGCCTTTTGCCATTGCTTTCGTTACGATGTCAACACCTTTACTCTTAAGGCCTTTTTTGACAATCTGAGTCATTTGCTTTTCGAATCCGCTGAGGATATCATCAGCACCTTCAAGAATTGTCACTTTCGTACCAAGGTTTGCGTAAGCAGTCCCAAGTTCAGTACCAATGTATCCTCCACCGATAACCACCATGCTTTCAGGGATTTCGGAAAGATTTAATGCACCAGTTGAATCAAGTACACGTTTCGAGAACTTGAAGCTAGGGATTTCAATTGGACGTGAACCTGTCGCTAGGATAAGGTTCTTGAACTTATAAGTCTGGGCAGAGTTATCATCCATAACACGCAATGTGTTTGCATCCACAAGGTAAGCCTCGCCGCGGACGATTTCAGCTTTGTTGCCTTTAAGCAGTCCTTCGACTCCGCCGGTAAGCTTCTTGACAACTCCTGCTTTCCACTCTTGGACTTTATCGAAGTTTACCTTAACGTTTTCTGCAACAATCCCCATATCATCAGAATGCTGCGCCTGATGGAAACGGTGGCCGGCAGTGATCAATGCTTTCGAAGGAATACATCCTACATTCAAGCAAACGCCGCCCATATTTTCCTTTTCAATGATTGTTACCTTTTGGCCAAGCTGAGCTGCACGAATTGCAGCAACATATCCTCCTGGACCTGAACCGACTACTATAGTATCTGTTTCAATTGGGAAATCTCCTACTACCATCGCATTACGCCTCCATTAATAAAAGTTCTGGATCGTTCAACAAACGCTTAATATGGTTAAGTGCATGTTGAGCAGTAGCTCCGTCGATCATACGGTGATCGAAGCTCAATGATAATGCTAACACAGGTGCCGCTACAATTTCACCATTTTTAACCACAGGTTTTTCTGCAATGCGTCCAACACCCAGGATAGCTACTTCCGGATGGTTGATAACAGGCGTGAACCATTGTCCGCCGGCAGAACCGATGTTTGTAATTGTACAAGAAGCACCTTTCATTTCGTCACCTGAAAGTTTGCCATCACGCGCTTTGCCTGCAAGTTCATTGATCTCATCAGAAATAGAGAACATAGATTTGCGATCTGCATTCTTCACCACAGGGACAAGCAGGCCTTTATCTGTGTCAGCCGCAATACCGATATTATAGTAATGCTTGTGAACGATCTCGCTGGTGCTGTCATCAAGAGAAGTGTTTAGTGCAGGGAATTCTCTAAGAGCACTTGTTAATGCTTTTACCACATATGGAAGGAATGTAAGCTTTACGCCTTTTTCCGCAGCAACTTCTTTGAACTTTTTGCGGTGTGCCCATAGCTTTGTAACATCCACTTCGTCCATCAGGGTAACATGTGGAGCAGTATGCTTAGAATTCACCATAGCCTTGGCAATAGCCTTACGCATTCCGCTCATAGGTTCACGAGTCTCAGGGTATTCTCCCTCAGGAACTTTTTGGCCTGCAGCCTTTTTAGGTGCTTCCTCTTTTGCAGATTCCGCTGCCGGCGCTGTTTCCTTCTGCTCATCAGGTGCCGAGGCAGCTCCGCCATCAAGGAATGATTGTATATCGTCTTTAGTCACACGCCCATTTTTACCTGAACCGGACACCTTACGGATATCGACACCTTTTTCTCTCGCTAATTTACGGACGGAAGGCATCGCGATCACACGGCGGTCAGGATCAACTTCTTCTGCTTGCCCTTCACCTTGTTCACCAGAACTGATTGTCTGTTCATCCGTGTTGGATTGTGAAGGCTCTTTCCCTACAGCCTGGCCTTGTTCAGCAACTCCCTGTACTTGTCCTTCTGTCACTTCATTAGCTTTCGGTTCTTCTTTCTTTTCATCACCATGGTCACCTTTGAACTGGAGATCTTCGTAACCCGGTGCGTCAAATTTGATCAGGATATCGCCTACAACTGCGACAGTTCCTTCCTCAACAAGAAGCTCTTCTACTGTACCTGCAACTGGTGAAGGAATTTCCACCACTGCTTTATCATTTTGGACTTCACACAATACATCGTCTTCTTCCACTTTATCTCCTGGTTTAATGAACCACTTTACAATTTCACCTTCATGAATACCTTCACCGATATCCGGCAGCCTGAATTCAAATGACATAGGTTTATACCTCCTGTTATTGTTTTCGCTTTACGTTTTGTACAGGATTGGAAAAGAGAAGGGAGTTTCCCCCCTTCTGCTCCAATTCACCTGTTTATCTTAGAAGTTTAGTACTTTCTTTGCTGTTTCAATAACATCTTTAAAGTTAGGAAGCCATACCGGCTCAGCTTGAGAGAATGGATACACAGTATCAGGAGCAGTTACACGCAGTACTGGCGCTTCCAAGCTCAGAATAGCACGGTCATTGATTTCAGCAACCACGTTAGCAGCAATTCCAGCTTGCTTCTGGGCCTCCTGTACGACGATTGCACGGTTTGTCTTCTCAACTGAAGCGATGATTGTGTCAATATCAAGAGGACTAACCGTTCTTAAGTCTACAACTTCAACGGAATGTCCTTCTTTCTCAAGTTCTTCAGCTGCTTTTAGAGATTCATGTACCATCGCACCATAAGTGATGATGGACAGGTCAGTTCCTTCACGTTTAACGTCCGCTTTCCCGATTTCAATTGTGTATTCTTCCTCAGGAACCTCTTCACGGAATGAACGGTACAATTTCATGTGCTCAAGAAAAATAACAGGATCATTGTCCCTGATTGCAGCAATCAAAAGACCCTTGGCATCATATGGAGTGGAAGGAATCACAACTTTAAGGCCAGGCTGCTGAGCGACAAGGCCTTCAAGGCTGTCAGCGTGGAGCTCAGGCGTATGTACTCCTCCTCCAAATGGTGAACGGATTGTTACAGGCGCAGTATAAGTACCGCCGGAACGGTAACGCATACGTGCCAATTGACCGCTGATTGAATCCATTACTTCATAAACAAATCCGAAGAACTGGATTTCCGGTACCGGACGGAATCCTTCAAGAGCAAGTCCGACAGTCAATCCGCCAATTCCGGATTCAGCAAGGGGCGTATCAAATACACGGTCCTCTCCGAATTCTTTTTGAAGACCTTCTGTTGCACGGAAAACACCGCCATTCAATCCTACGTCTTCACCGAAAACAAGCACATTTTCATCATTGCGCAGTTCAGTGCGCATTGCATCAGTGATAGCTTGAATCATAGTCATTTGCGCCATGGCTTATTTCGACTCCTTCTCTTTATAGATTTCTAATTGCTCCTGCAAGTTGTGAGGAAGCTTTTCATACATATTATTGATGAAATCCGTAACTTTTTGTTTAGGAGTTCCATCAGCTTTCTTGATCGCTTCCTTGATATCTTCTTTCGCTTGTTCGATAACTTCATTCTCTTTATCTTCGCTCCACAGGTTTTTGCCTTCAAGGAACTTACGGAAACGCACTAGAGGGTCTTTCTTCTCCCAGTCTGTATCCATTTCAGAAGAACGGTAGCGGGTCGGGTCGTCACCAGCCATAGTATGGGGACCGTAACGGTAGCAGTGCGTTTCGATCAATGTCGGGCCTTCACCATTTACTGCGCGATCGCGTGCTTCACGTGTAACGGCATAAACTGCAAGCGGGTCCATTCCATCAACGAGTACTCCAGGAATCCCTGCTGAAACAGCTTTTTGAGCAATTGTCTTACCAGCTGTCTGCTTATCGCGAGGGGTGGAAATCGCAAATTGGTTGTTTTGAACAACAAAGATTGCTGGCGCACTGAATGCTCCGGCAAAGTTAATGCCCTCATAGAAGTCACCTTGTGAAGATCCGCCGTCACCAGTGTAAGTGATTGCAACAGACTTCTTGCCGCGTTTTTTCAAACCAAGAGCCACACCGGCTGTCTGGATGTATTGAGCACCGATGATGATTTGCGGTGATAATACATTGACGCCTTCAGGAGGCTGATTTCCTTTGAAATGTCCGCGGGAGAACAAGAAAGCTTGATATAACGGAAGACCGTGCCAGATAATCTGAGGTACATCACGGTATCCAGGAAGAATCCAATCATCTTTCTCCAGTGCATAATGGGAAGCAATTTGTGACGCTTCCTGTCCAGCAGTAGGAGCGTAGAATCCTAGTCTTCCTTGACGGTTAAGGGAAATTGATCTTTGATCAAGAATACGAGTGTAAACCATGCGGCGCATAAGCTCTTGCAATTGCTCATCGCTCAAATCAGGCATTGCATCCTGATTAACCACTTCGCCTTCTTCGTTTAAAATTTGAACCATTTCGAATTGCGCTTCAATATTCTCAAGCGTTTTTTTCGCATCGAACTGTGCCTTCTTAGATTTAGAAGCCATCGAAGTCACCTCTTCCTTTCTTCATCCACATATTTTAGAGTTTTTTACATACAGTGATTAGGGTGTCCAGAAAAGACCATGACAACCGCATTTTTGGCAAATACACGTCTTTAAACATATGTTTCCACAATTCACCTAAAAGAAAACTCTTTAAGCAGTATTTTAGAAAAATAAACTGTACTAGTCAGTTTCTCCATAAGACTAATACACTGTGTGATTACTTTTAATAGTTTACACTACTGTTTTTATAGAAGTCAACGAGTAATGCTTATTATCTCAACCGATTCAAAATAGGATATATAATACATATTTTTTTAAAAAACAAACTGTATCAATATATTTTCGCTTCCTGTATTATAAAACAGCCTCATTCTTATTCATCTGTTATACATTAACCGTTTTTGTCCCCGCATCCTATTACCCCGTTTACCGGTCCGGAATTTCACTTTTTTGAACATGGCCGGTAAACTTAAACACAGCTTTTTTTAAATTAACTATTAGCTCGTGTACAAAAACTCCAAAAAAATCACCTGGCATTGCGGTTCGAGCCGCTTAGCCGGGTGATTCAATTTAGGCCTCTATATCAATTTCTGCATTCTCATAAAAAGAAACTTTTGATCCGTTAACTTCCTCGGTCAACTGATTATAAGTTTGGTTATGCTCCATCGTTGTTTCATAGTTGGCATTCACTTTTTCAATTTGAGCTTGTAACTCTTCCATAGTAAGATCTTCATTTTTCAGTAACTCATAAAGCTCCTTGTCGCTTGAGAGTGATTGCAAATAGGAATCAGCCATAGCGGAATGGGCTTCAAAACGGTCATTCATAAGACCGGAAAGTTCTTCGGCCTCTTTTTTCAGATTTTCATCCTCAATCTCTTCGATAGTAGACTCAACTGACTGGAATGCTTCCTCTGCTTCAGCCATTGCTTCGGATTCTTCCTTAATGAGGTTTTCTCTTTCACTGATATTCTCGAGAGCCTGATCGGCTATCTTCCTGATTTCCTCAATTTCCTCCATGCTCAAGCCGATCGCTTTGTCAAAAAGCGCCTGCTCCTCTTCTTCCAGCTTGGTTAACGGCTCTTGTGTTTCTTTAAGCTTTTCCTCTTTTTTGACTGTATCTTCCAAAGTGTTATATACCAATTCTTGAGGCGTACTTCCGCCCATGCATCCTGTCAGCAGGAAAGCGGCACCTGCTGCAGCCAAAACTCCTCGAAGATTATACACTTTTTAAGTCCCCCTTATAATAATGACATTTACCACTATATCTTCACTTTCAATCTTTGACAATGACTGTTTTCACATTGATTCTGCTTTTGGAAAAATCCCAAGACCAGGTTTTTCCCCTGTATACCAAGGCGTAATTCTCTTTACAGAGATAACCGTTCGCTTCTTTCTTGCTAACCGGAATATTTACTTACAGAACCTTTAGGTGATCAAAGAATGGTTTTTCCTGATAAGGGTATATTGCCTGTCCTCATTTAATAACTATGATAAAAGTGGAAATGTATGTCAAGGAAAAACCCTTTGAAAATGTTGTTAACTTTTTATAAGGGGTCTGTTAGACTATAATCATAAAATCGCACCGCGCCATACTGGGAGGAAAACTGTATGATCACTATGGAAGACATTATTCGCGAGGGACATCCTGCCCTTAGGAAAGTTGCCGAAGAAGTGGCAATGCCCCCCTCAGAGAAAGACAAAGAAATACTAGACAGTCTGCTTGAGTATGTAAAAAACAGCCAGGATCCCGATACTGCCGAGAAATATGGTTTAAGGACAGGCATCGGGCTTGCAGCCCCTCAAATAAATGTGTTGAAAAGAATGCTTGCTGTCCATGTTACCGATCAAAAGGGAACTCTTTACAGCTACGCTTTGTTCAACCCGAAAATTGTCAGTCATTCTGTCGAAAAAGCCTACCTGACCAGCGGTGAAGGCTGCTTATCAGTAGACCGCCATGTCCCGGGATATGTTCCCCGTTATGCCAGGATTACAGTCAAAGGCTTTGATATCGATGGCAGCCCCGTGAAAATACGACTGAAAGGGATGCCGGCAATCGTTTTCCAACATGAAATCGATCATCTCAACGGAATCATGTTCTATGATCATATCAATAACGAAAACCCGATGAATCCAATACCAGATGCCACACCTGTAGATAGATAAAAACGCAAAAAGGAAGCTTCCAGGAGCTTCCTTTTTGGTTCATTAAATTAATGCTAGTTTTTTCAATCCATTATAGATACCGTCTTCATCCACCGAGCTTGTTATGAGATCCGCGTGCTCTTTCACCTCAGGCACTGCATTCCCCATTGCCACGCCTGTACCTACGCTATCAATCATTTCAATATCATTTAAGCCGTCTCCGAAAGCATACACCTCACTGATATCGAAGCCCAATTTTTCAATCATCTTCTTAATTCCTTCTGCCTTGGATCCACCTCTTGGCAGTATATCCATGGAATATTGATGCCACCTTATAAAATTAAACTTTGAAAACATTTCACGATAGATTGTTTCATCTGCATCGCGGCAGAAGAGGAGTGACTGATAAATTTCCTTGTCACTATAAAAATCAGGCTGAAAATCCGGATGGGGAAACTTCAAGCTTGCCATGCTTTCTTCTATAAAAGGATGATGCTGAATAGTGGATTTCATTGTTTTTTCGTTCAAATGAACTACCGGATGGCTGAGACTTTCTGCTTTACTCAATAACTTGACCAGCTCGTTTCTATCAAGCGGGTTCTTATAAATCACTTCATTCTCAAAAACTACGTACTGCCCATTAAAGGAGACAAAGGATTCAATCCCCAGTTCCTCCCTCAGGCCTTCATACATAAAAGGCGCGCGGCCTGTGGCAATCGCTACATATGTACCATTCTCCTGCAGCTGTCTGATTGCCTTTTTTGTTGCATCAGGCAGTTTTTTATCATGGTCAAGCAGAGTCCCATCTATATCAAAGAACACTATTTTGGACATTGGTTTTGTCTCCCTTCAATCTACAACTTTGCAATTTAACTTTGGGTGTAATATTACTACATTATTCTCCCCCATTAACTTAAACCTCTCCATTTTAAATGTCAATTAATGCCCTTTTGAATCAGCCTTCTGCATATAACTGCCGTCATACATTGAAGCATTCGAACAGCAGACAGCACAAATGTCACAGGGCTATATAAAAAATTCCCTTCTTGAAAATAACAGTATAAACCTCTTCCAATCTTATCCACGTAAATTATGCCAGAAATTCCATATACTAAAATTGAAAAAAAAAGGCATGTGCCTATCGGGTAAACTTTACTTTAAGACCAATTCTAGGTAAACTACTATTAAGGAGTGATCCAGATGTTAAAGAAGCTTAGAAAGAAGCTCTTGAAACAATGGAAGGATGTACTCAGAAAAAAACAATCGCTTAAATGTGCAGGCCCTCACGTTTAGGAGGGCTGTTCTTTGTTTATTGATAGTAAGGACTGAACCCGGCAGGACGGTTTGAAAAGCCGGTATTCTTTACATACTGTCAGCATTTATACATAAAGGGTCATTATTATGTTGAATGCATGAAATCTTTTAAAACTTTTTATATAATAGAAAAAGTTACATTTTGATTACGGATAAGGAGAGAGAAAAAATGATTTACAAAGTTTACTATCAGGAAACAAAACAGGAAGTCCCTGTGCGCGAATGCACAATGACCCTGTATGTTGAAGCTGATTCAGAACGTGATGTCCGCCTGAAATTGAAAGATAAACCGTACAATATCGAATTCGTCCAATTGCTTGATGACTCACATCTTGAATATGAGAAGCAATCAGAAAACTATAAGGTGGAGAGTTACTAATATTATGAAATTTGTTAAAAATGATCAGACAGCTGTTTTCGCACTTGGCGGTTTGGGCGAAATCGGTAAAAATACTTACGGTGTACAATTTCAGGACGAAATTATTTTAATTGATGCTGGAATCAAGTTTCCAGAAGATGAATTGCTGGGGATCGATTATGTTATCCCGGATTATACCTATTTAGTGAAAAATGCTGACAAAATCAAAGGCCTTTTCATTACCCACGGCCATGAGGACCATATCGGCGGGATTCCTTATCTTCTTAGACAAATCAATATTCCTATTTACGGCGGTAAGCTGGCGATTGGACTACTGAAGAACAAGCTTGAGGAACACGGCTTATTACGCACAGCTAAGCTGAATGTTATTCAAGAAGATGACGTGGTCAAGTTCAGGAAAACAGCTGTAAGCTTTTTCAGGACCACACACAGCATTCCGGATTCATACGGAATAGTCGTAAAGACACCTCCAGGAAATGTGGTTCATACAGGTGATTTTAAATTTGATTTCACACCTGTCGGCGAACCTGCAAACTTAACCAAGATGGCTGAGATCGGCAAGGAAGGTGTGCTTTGCCTCCTTTCGGACAGCACTAACAGTGAAGTGCCTAACTTCACAATGTCTGAAAGAAAAGTAGGGGAAAGCATTGATGACATTTTCCGTAAAGTGGAAGGAAGAGTCATATTCGCTACTTTCGCTTCGAATATTTACCGTTTGCAGCAAGTGATTGATGCCGCAGTCAAGCACGGAAGAAAAGTCGCTGTGTTCGGCCGCAGCATGGAGAACAATATCGGTATCGGCCAGGACCTGGGGTATATCCAGGCACCTAAAGATACGTTCATTGAATCCAACCAGATCAACAGACTGCCGGCCAATGAAGTCACCATCCTTTGTACAGGAAGCCAGGGAGAACCTATGGCTGCTCTGTCAAGAATTGCAAACGGCACGCACAGACAAATCCAGATTCATCCTGGAGATACGGTCATCTTCTCATCTTCACCAATTCCGGGGAACACAATCAGTGTAAACCGTACGATCAATATGTTATTCCGTGCAGGCGCTGATGTTATCCATGGCTCTTTAAATGATATCCATACTTCCGGCCATGGAAGCCAGGAAGAACAGAAACTAATGCTGAGACTGATTAAACCGAAATATTTCATGCCTATCCACGGAGAGTACCGGATGCAGAAAATGCATAACCAACTGGCAGTAGACTGTGGAGTAGAACCGGATAATTGTTTCATTATGGATAATGGTGAAGTCCTTGCCCTTGGCAATGACACTGCACAAGTTGCCGGCAAGATCCCTTCAGGTTCCGTTTACATTGACGGTAGCGGTATCGGCGATATTGGAAACATCGTTCTTCGCGATAGAAGAATTCTTTCCGAAGAAGGATTGGTCATTGTTGTTGTTAGCATCAATATGAGTGACTTTAAAATTGCCTCGGGCCCGGATATCATCTCCAGAGGTTTCGTCTATATGAGAGAATCTGGTGACCTGATCAATGAAGCTCAAAATATCATTAACAAACACTTAAGCAAGCTTCTTGAGCGCAGGACAAGCCAATGGTCAGAAATCAAGAATGAAATTACTGATACATTAGCTCCGTTCCTTTACGAAAAACAAAGCGCCGTCCGATGATCCTGCCGATCATCATGGAAGTATAATAAGGCAGCAAAAAAGCAGGCTGAATGATTCAGCCCTCTGAAAAATTCCAACAATAAGTTAAAAGGCAGAATCGTTTTCTACAAAGAGCGATTCTGCCTTTTTCCTGTACGGTTTTATAAAAAGAGTGTTGTTTTACGTTCCAGGTGCACGACTTCAATCAACGTTGAGATAAAAAGAAGACTATCCTCAAATAATTGAACCGTCAATATAGGTTGGTTTCTCCACTGACACTACTTCAAACAATCTTGTTCAGTACGTATACGGATCTTTAAATATCGCAGTTCCTCAGGACAATTTGCTTCTAAAAAAAACGATTTAATCGACTTATCCTTTATTTTCAGAGAGCTAAAGGTAAGTATTGCGAAAAAAAAGCCGACTCTTTTTCCTTTTAGAGTCAGCTTTTTCTTTATTAACCGAAGTGATATCATAAAAACCAGCAGATTTTGAATGGTCTCGAACGATTCAGCCTGCTTTTCTTTATGCCTTCACAGCATTACCTTTTTCTCAAAACGGGTAATATCAGAGTCTGCCCCAATCACTATAAGAATATCCCCTCCCTGAATCAATTCATCGGCCTGAGGCGAAACCAGGATATCCTTCCCTCTTTTAATGGCAACAATATTAATTCCATACTTAGCTCGTATGTCGAGATCAATCAATGAGTTTCCATCCAAATGGTCATTGGCGACAATTTCGACGATAGAATGTTCATCAGATAACTCCAAATAATCGAGAACATTATTGGAAACGATATTGTGGGCAATCCTCCGGCCCATATCCCTTTCTGGATGGACGACATGATTGGCGCCTATTTTCCTCAGCACTTTCTCATGATAATCATTCTGTGCTTTCACCGTAATATTGTCGACACCGATTTCTTTCAGCATGAGAGTTGTCAGGATACTGGCTTGTATATTATCACCAATAGCAACGATAACGTGATCAAAATTCCTGATTCCCAGGCTTTTCAAAACCGATTCATCTGTAGTATCGGCCACCACTGCGTGAGAGGCGATGGAAGCAAATTCATTCACCTTATCCTCTTCCTTATCAATCGCCATGACCTCTAAATCCTGCTCAGCCAGTGAGTGGACGATACTTCCCCCAAAACGCCCTAAACCTATAACAACAAATTCTTTTTTCACTATAACTCCTCCAAAATAAGAGACTGCTTATAGCTTAATTTTACCATAAATTTGTTGATTTCAGATTATTTCTTTCCTTTTACATAGTCGGCATCGAATAGAAACAGCTTCATTAAAAGAACCAAGGAGGGAATCAACAGACACAGGCCTGCGATGAACACGACTACAAGCGATGTTCCCATCACAGGACTTGTAACACTGCTTTCTATCGTAATGAACGGTTTCAGAATATAAGGAAGATGTGATGCCCCATAACCGAAGAAAGCAAAAAAGAATTGAAGCATGACCATGATGAAAGCAAGGCCTAATTTCTTCCTCTTATAAATCAATACAGATGCAGCCAGGAAAAACAACAGCGATAACCCAAACATCCACCAAATATCCAGTGCATTTTGAAAATGCTCAAGATTATGCTCCCTTAGTCCAATGAACACGAGAAGGCTCGCCAAGATGGTCGGCGGGCTCCAGAACAGAGCGAACTTCCTGACAATCTCCCTTGCATCCAGATCATTTGCTTTGTCAGCATAAAAAGTTAAAAAGGCTGCAGAAATGAACAGAACAGACACAATTGCCAGCAGAACTACACTCCATGAATACATACTTGTAAATAATTCGCCTGCAAGGAACACAACCCTGTCATCTGTCTCTTCGAGGAATCCTCCTTCAGAAATGGTCAGAGCCGTAGACAGGGAGGCTGGTATGAGCAGCCCCGTGGCCCCGTATAGAAACAAGAAAAAACATTATCTTTGGAACCGTAATTACCAAAAGCATAAAAGGCTCCCCTGATCGCAATGAGGATCAGGGCGACACTTCCTGGAAGAAGAAGCGCAGTTCCATAGTAATAGGCAGTGTCCGGAAAAAATCCGACAAGCCCTACGAAGAAAAACACAAAGAAAACATTTGTAACCTCCCAGACGGGAGATAAATACCTGGTGATCAGATCATTGACTGTATGCTTCTTATTCGTCACCTTTGCATAGAATGCAAAGAAGCCTGCGCCGAAATCAACAGAAGCAACAATCAGATAACCATATAAGAAAACCCAAAGCACTGTAATGCCTAATACCTCTAAACTCACGAGTCTCCCTCCTATTCCAGCCGAATAGCGGCCAATCTCCAACGTTGTTCAGGCATTTCCAGCCATCCTATTGGAGTTTCCCGCTTTTGAATCTCTGCTCATACTCTATTTCAGGCGGCTTATTCTTGAACATTTTCACTAAAACGGTCACACAGAAGATGCCCAGGATAATATACAAGATCACGAATAGCAGGAAAGTCACTCCTACTCCATCCGCTTTGGTAGCGGCATCCGCAACCTTCATGTACCCTCTTAGTATCCATGGCTGCCTGCCTACCTCGGCATATATCCAGCCAAACTCGATTGCCAACATTGAAAGAGGACCGCTGGCTACTATCCCCCATAGAAGAGGCTTGTTCCATTCATTCCGTTTCTTCCATTTCCAGAAAAGAACAAACAAAGATGTGATGAACAAAGTGAACATCCCTATTGAAACCATCGAATCAAATAGATAATGCACAAACAATGGAGGCAGTTCGTCTTCTGGAAACTCCTCAAGCCCGATAACTTCCGTATCAAAAGAATTTCCTGCCAGAAAGCTTAGAAAGCCGGGCAGCCTGATTTCATTATGAATTTCGTTATTTTCATCCAGCGTTCCAAAAATGACTAAATCTGCATTGCTTTCTGTTTCGAAATGCCACTCGGCAGCAGCAAGTTTTTCAGGCTGATATTCAGCAAGGAACTTGGCAGAAACATCGCCTGCAACTGCTGTCCCGACTGCAAAGATTAATCCGCACACCATTGTGAGGCGCAGAGCTTTCCTATGGTAGGCGCTTCCTTTATTTTTTAAAATGGCGAAAGCGGTTATGGCAGCCAGAATCAGTGCTGACGTCAGGTATGCTGAGGTTAAAACATGAAAAACCTTTGTTGGAGTCGCCGGATTGAACATTGCGGCAATCGGATCGATATTAACTGCCTTTCCTCCCTCAAGCTCAAACCCTTGAGGAGTATTCATGAATGCGTTCACCATGGTGATGAACAGCGCTGAAGCTGAAGAGCCGATAATAATTGGAATTGTTAACAGCCAGTGGGTCATCCTGTTCTTGAAACGGTCCCAGGTGTATAAGTATATCCCTAAGAAAATCGCTTCAAAAAAGAAGGCGAAGGTCTCCATGAACAATGGAAGAGCAATCACCTGTCCTGCTACCTGCATAAAAGAAGGCCAAAGCAAGGACAGCTGTAAACCTATAGCGGTTCCTGTGACTACTCCCACAGCAACCGTAATGGTGAACCCTCTCGCCCACCTTCTTGCAAGTAATATGTAATGCCCGTCGTTTCTTTTGATCCCTATGAACTCTGCAATCGAGATCAGCACAGGAATCCCTACACCAATGGTTGCAAATATTATATGAAATGCCAGGGTCACTGAAGTGAGCATCCTGCTCAATATGACACTATCCAGCTCCATACGTCTCCCCCCTATCAATCTACTATACTTATAGATATCACTTTTTCACCATTATAAAACCTTTGGATGAGTTTGTGAAGTAATGAGCATTTTCTTTCGAAAAGAATTCAGCTTTACCCATAGTGGAAGTGATCGAAGGGGGAAGGTATTTTACTACCTCTTAATAACACTAAGTCTGTTTATCTTTCGGAGATATTTGCGATTACTCTGATTTTTTCTTTAAGTGTTGATGGGGACTATCCCTCTTAGTGCTTTAAACTGTTAAAGCATCATATATAGAAAAACAAAACCGCCCTTTATATAAGGACGGTTCTGTTTTTCTATATAACTTCAAGCATTTTAAATTGAGCTTTCACCAGGTGGAAGTATTCCCCCTGGTGGTCCATTAATTCATCATGACTTCCATGTTCGATGATGTTTCCATGATCAAGCACAAAAATATTATCCGCTTCCCTGATTGTGGAAAGCCTGTGGGCAATCATGATGGCTGTACGGCCCTTAAGGAGTGTCCTCAATGCTTCCTGGATCTGGACTTCCGTTTCAGTATCAATAGATGCAGTAGCCTCATCCAGGATGATGATCCTCGGATCTGCAAGAAGCGCCCTTGTAAAGGAAATCAGCTGCCTTTCACCTACCGACAGGATATTCCCTCTCTCTTCGACTTCCGTATCATACCCTTTAGGAAGTCTATTGATGAATTTGTGGGCGCCAACTGCCTTGGCTGCTTCCAATACGTCTTCATCTGAAGCATCCGGCCTTCCGAAGAGGATGTTTTCCTTAATCGTGCCGGAAAAAATAAATGTATCTTGCAGTACGATGCTAATCTGGCTTCTCAAGCTGCCCAAGGATACGTCACGAAGGTCATGGCCGTCAATCTTGACTGATCCCCCTGTAGGATCATAGAAACGGCTGACAAGATTGGCAATTGTTGTTTTGCCGGACCCGGTATGGCCAACAAGAGCAACGGTTTCCCCGGCTTTCATCTCAAGGGAGATATTATTTAGGGCTTTCCTCTTGCTTTCATAAGCAAAATCTACATTTTCAAACAGAATATGTCCATTGATATCCTTTAACACTTTGGCATTGGATTTTTCGCCGACATTCGGTTTTTCATCAAGGAATTCGAAAATCCTCTCTGATGATGCCATCCCAACTAAAAGTTGATTATAAACCATACCCAACCTTGAAATCGGTTCCCAGAACATCCCCAAATAAAAGGCAAAGGAAACGAACTCACCCAATGTAATGGAATCTCCTTGAATCAATGCAGCACCAAACCAAATCAGGACAGCTGTACCGACCGCATTTGTCAATTCGACCAGCGGCCTGAACATTGCACTTTTCCTTGTCGCATTCCTCCAGCTGTCAAAGCTTTCTGTATTGACGCCGTCAAAGAACTGCATATTCTCTTTCTCCTGAGTGAATGACTGGGTTACCCGGATTCCTTGAATGCTTTCATTCAGATGGGAATTCAACTTGGACTGCTTTAGGCGGACCACTTGCCATGATCTTCTGATTTTCTTTCTCAAACTAGTAGAGATGAAGAACATTAGCGGCAGAATGACCAGTACCGCAAGAGTCAATTGCGGGCTCAAAGTGAACAGGATGACAATGATCCCTGCCAGCAGGAGCATATCCATAAGCAAGTTGATTACCCCATTCGTAAACAGCTCCTGAAGGGAATTAATGTCATTCATGATCCTGACCAGTATTGAGCCTGCCGAGCGCTGATCGAAGAATCTGTGTGAAAGCCGCTGCACATGCGAGAATAAATGCTTCCTCAGATCGTAAATAACTCCCTGCCCAAGCATATTCATCCATCGGATCCTCAGCACGTTGGCTATGTAACTGAGAACATAGAGGCCCGCAATGGAAATGATCAAGATGGTCAGCATGCTGCTGTCCCGTTCAATGATTGCTTTGTCGAGTGTGTAGACACCGATCAGGATAGGGATGACCAGCCTGACCCCGGTAGTGATCAATACCATGATGACCGAAAGCGGCAGGAGGTTCTTTGAATATGGCTTCAAATAGGTTAAGAGCCTCCAAAGCTGTTTCCAGTTAAATGGTTTATCAATCACCTGGTCTGCAGAATAATAAAACCGCTCTAAAATTTTCTGATTTGCTTTTTCCTTATATTTCATCGTCTCACCTACCCCTGCTGTGATTGAAGGATTTTCTTCTGATCTTTATATTGAATATCATAAATCCGCTGGTACGGTCCCTTGTTTTTGAGCAGGAAGTCATGGACCCCGCGCTCCACAATTTTTCCGTTTTCGAGTACTATAATTTCATCGGCATGTTTCAACGAGGAAATACGATGCGCAATGATAAAGGTCGTTCGATCAGCCATGACTTCTTTAAAGCCTCTTTGGATTTTGAACTCCGTTTCCATGTCCACTGCACTTGTTGCATCATCCAGGATCAATATGCTCGGATCTGTACAAATTGCACGGGCAATGGCAATGCGCTGTTTTTGTCCGCCGGAAAGGCCTAAGCCCCTTTCCCCCAGCTTTGTGTCGTACCCATCTTCAAGTTCTGCAATGAAATCATGAGCCTGTGCTCTTTTGGCAGCATCGATGATTTCTTCCATTGTAGCATCGGGTCTCCCATAGGAAATATTCGTCTTGATTGTAGATGAAAACAAGAAGGATTCCTGCAGAACAAATCCAATGTTTTTTCTCAAGGATTTAATGGCATAATCCTGCACCGGCCGTCCATCAATCAGGACTTCCCCTTCACTCGGCTCATAAAATCGGGTCATGAGGCTGGTGATGCTGGTTTTTCCGGAGCCGGTACCGCCTATCAGACCGATGACTTTCCCTGGTTCCACCTTGAAGGAAATATCATCAAGCGCCTCTTCATCATTCTCTGTATATCTCAGCGTTACATTCTTAAACTCTACTTCACCTTTCATTCTCTCAACATTGACTGCATCCTCTTTATCAACAATGTCTTCTTTTGCTTCAAGAATTTCAAGCAGGCGTTCACCCGACGCCTTAGATTGGGAGAATTGGTTAATTGTGAAGCCCAGGTTCATGATCGGCCAGATGATGTACCACAGCAAGCTGTAAAAGGCCACAAGCTCACCTGGTGATAAGCTGCCATTCATGACCTGGAATCCGCCATACGAAAGCAGGAGGACAACACTGACATTCCCCAGAAACTCCATAAGCGGGAAATACTTTGCCCAAATATCAGATGTTAAAAGGTACTTATCTTTATAATCACCATTTGACGCGTTAAATTTATTGATTTGGAAATCTTCCCTTGATAAAGATTTCACTGTATTGATGCCGCTGATATTCTCCTGGACATTCGTATTCAGCCTTCCGAAGGACTTCCTGATTCCCCTGAAAGCCGGATGGACTGCTTTATCGAACTTATAGACAGACACAGCAAGAAATGGCAATGTAGCCAATGTCACGAACGTCAGCGAAGGAGAATAATAGAACATCACCCCGAAACTTAGTGTCACCAGCAGAACAAAACGAATCAATTCCGAGATTCCAAATGAAAGGAAAAACCGGAAAGCCTCGACATCCGCTGTTAGTCTTGACATCAAGTCCCCTGTTTTAGCGTTATCATAATAACGGAACGGAAGATATTGAAGTTTTTCATACAGTTCGTTGCGCAGCCTGTATACACTTGTTATCCCAAACATATCCCCATTATATTGATGAATAAAAGTCGTGACACCCTTTATGGCCATGATGAAAATAAAACCGAACGCCAGATAAGGCACCAGGCCAAACTCCCTCTGCAAGATGACATCATCGATTGTCCTCTGCAGGATGATCGGGTAAACCACAGTGATAGCCGTAACGAAAATCAGGAAGATAATCGATATGAAAAAGAACTTTTTGTACGGCCAGTAAAATTGCTTTAATTTTTTAAATGTATCCATTTATTTTCCCCCTCTCTTTGATGCAAAAAATTCACGTACTATTAAATATATCGGGTTTCGAAATATATTTCCACCTTTTTATTTGAATTTTTACTTTTTTAAGAATCCTCCGTCAATTTCCGTTTAGTTATATACAGTTTACTTATGTAAAAATAAAATAAGATCGGCCAGTTGACCGATCTTATTTCATCTATTAGTGCTTATTCGCTTTTCTCCATTTCATCCAAAACACGATTGACACGTTTTTCTAGCATCTTCATCCCGCTTCCGCCAGCTTGGAAGTGACGAAGCTTTCCTTCCTTATCAAATACATAATAGGCAGGAACATATTGGTTTTCAAAGGCTTCTGTCAATTTGTGCTCGCTGTCGACAAAAATAGGTTGTGTGATATCATGTTTGCTGGCTGCAGACTTGATTTTCTCCAAGTTTAAATCATCTTCCGAACGCGGCATATGGACAGCGATGACATTTAATTTCTCCTTATACTTATCCCTGAATTCATTTATCTGAGGCATAGCCTCTTTACAAAGATGGCAGCTGATAGACCAAAAATGAAATAATGTTGGCTTCTCCCCTGTCAGCTCCTCCTTGGTCACTTGACCATTCAGCCACTCGGCAGCTCCTGTCAATTCGGGCATTTCTGCACGTAATCTCATTTAAACTCCTCCTTAATATTTCTTTCTATGAATATTGTAAAAGAGCCTGACAAATAGGCAGGCTCATAAGAATGGTCATTATAGAGTTTTCTGTCCAGGCTTCCAGTTGGCAGGGCAAAGTCCGCCTGTTTGTAAAGCTTGAAGAACACGCAGGGTTTCTTCAACATCCCTGCCAATATTGTTATGAAAAACGGTTTGATATTGAAGTTCTCCTTCGGGATTAACTATATATAACCCTCGTAGTGCAACACCTTCTTCTTCAATCAGCACACCATAATCACGCGATACAGCATGGTTAGTATCTGCTGCGAGCGGGTATCTTAGCTCACCAAGCCCGTTCTCTTTTCGGCCGGTGTTGATCCAAGCCAAATGTGTATGGATCGTATCTGTGGAGACCCCTATTACTTCCGCATCAAGATCTTCGAATTCGTCATAGCGGTCTGACATTGCAGTGATCTCAGTTGGACAGACGAATGTGAAATCCATTGGATAAAAGAATAATACGGTCCATTTGTCATTTTTCATGTTTTCTTCAAGACTTACTTTACCGAATTCTTTGTTTGGCAATACTGCGTCCATTTCGAATCGGGGAGCTTGTTTACCTACCATGCGTTCTGCCATGAATAAATACCTCCAAAGATTTTTTTGAATAATAATCTGCTCTTCTCTGCTGAAATACAGGGTCTAATTAAGATGAATTACTTACCTAAAACATTTTGTCCCTTTTTCCCGAAACTAAACCTGTAATGAATAAAAATCAACACTTGTAATAAAGCTTTCATCAATACTGGTGCTGCAATGGGTAGCAGGCAATTTTCTTTCATTCAGCCTCATCCACCGAATACCTTTTACAATCTCTTATTATAAGGCTCTTTTCATAAACTTCGTGGCTATTCAATACTAATTCCCGGAAAAACAACCTTAATTCTCCTGAATAACCTATTTAACATGAAAAGAAAAGGGCTGATCCCACCGATTAGAGTATAAACCTTAGTACCCGGGGAAAAATCCGGCTTTTGGGATTTTTTCGAAGGCAGCAATGTATGCGAAAATAGCCCATAATAAATCGTAACATGAAATTGTACTGAAATAAAACAATCTCATTTTTGACAACACTATTGAAGTTATGTATATACTTATAGGGTCTTTTTGGTGGTACATATATTATTAATCTAGAAAGGAATGACAATAATGGATTTTATTTTAGGCTTAAATGGATTTACAGAGAGAATATATGATTTTGATTGGACAGGACTTTTCATCACACTCGGGATTTCCTTCCTTCAAATCATTGCTATTTATATTGCTTTTCTGATAGTTAAAGGGTTCGGAAACAAGGTTCTGCATAGAGCTTTCAGCAGGTATAGTGAGAGAAACAGCGTCTCCACGGCAAGAGCACAAACCTTGGAGAGCCTTGCGAAAAACATTTTCTCCTACGTATTGATTTTTATATTCTTCGTCACGATCCTGCAAATATTCGGCATACAGGTGACAGCCATCCTGGCAGGCGCCGGCATCATTGGTCTTGCAGTTGGATTTGGTGCGCAGGGACTGGTCAGCGATGTTGTAACGGGCTTCTTCATCCTGCTTGAAAAGCAGATTGATGTCGGGGATTTTGTCACAGCAGGAAGTTTTTCAGGAATCGTTGAGGCAGTGGGATTAAGAACAACTCAGATACGCAGTTTTGATGGTACATTAAATTTCCTGCCTAACAGGGAAATCACCAGTTTGAGTAATCACTCCAGAGGAAACATGCGGGCACTTGTCGATATTGGCATCTCTTATGATGATGATATTGATAAAGCCATCACAGTTCTTCAGCAGGTGTGTGACAAGGTGGCAGCCGAAGATGAGAATATCGTTGAAGGCCCTAATGTAATCGGTGTTCAGGGCCTTGGGGCGTCAGATGTGGTTATCAGGGTGATTGGAAAGACAAAAAATATGGAACAATGGGGTGTGGAACGAAAGCTTCGCAAAGCCCTTAAAGAAGCACTCGACCAAAACGGCATTGAAATTCCTTACCCTCATCAGGTTTATATTGAAAAGAAAGAACAATAATCAAAAAACAACGTCCAATTCCGGGACGTTGTTTTTTTGTGTCAATTATTTTAAAAGTTCTCCGCATAAAAAAGACTGGTTCAGATTCCCGATCATCCTTAAACTATTTAGATGACTTAAACGCATATTTGATAGCTGAGAGAGCCCCCGCAGGAGTTTTCTAAATGATTGTTCCTTTTAGTGCTCCTTCGACTCCATTCCCAGTCTATGATGATGTGAAGAATAGAGTCGAAGGCAAACACCTCTGCTGGACTAACGTCTTCATGGCTGCAGCCCTGTTCTTCACCAAAACAGAGTTTTATAAAGTTTTGATATAATCAGTTAAAGTAGATATAGCAAATTCAATGGCACCTTCATCTGGATTTAATCTTGCATGATGAAGTCCGTATTCTGAATTTACCCCCAGCCAGAACATAAAGCCCGGAATTTCCTCCAGCATGTAACCGAAATCTTCCCCCGTCATAGCTTCATCACAAATAACAAGGTCGACATTTTCTTTTGCCTGGAGAAATTCAATGAACCTCCTTGTCGCTTTTTCTTCATTGAAGACCTGTCGGTACATACTGCCGTAATCAATGACAGCCTCACACTCATAGCCAACTTTGATTCCCTCTACCAGTGCTTGAATTCTTTGTTTCACACTGCTCATGGACTCAGCGGATAAGGTTCTGATTGTTCCTTCGAGCCTTGCTGTTTCAGCGATAATATTTTGAACGGTACCGCCAGTGATTTTACCTATGGTTACAACCGCGCTGTCAAGAGGGTTGATGTTTCTTGCGACAACTGTCTGCAGCTGCGTCACGAGCATGGCGGCTGCGACAACCATATCTTTGGTGTGGTGAGGATAGGCTGCATGGCCTCCCTTTCCCTTAAGGTCGATGAACAGCTCAGAAGTGTTGGCAAACAGCAGCCCTTCCTTAACGGCTATAGTACCAACCTCATATTCAGGTGCAATATGGAGCCCGATAATGAAGTCGGGTTTCCACTCTTTCATCACATCACTTTCAAGCATGGGCTTCGCTCCGCCTGGCCCTTCTTCGGCAGGCTGGAAGATGAACAATAGATGATCATCAATAGGATTTCTTGCAAAATAGGTCAACATCCCAAGAGCAATGCTCATGTGGAAATCATGGCCGCACGCATGCATCCTTCCCTCATGTTCTGAATGGAAGGGCAGGCTGGTGTTTTCCTCGATCGGCAGCCCGTCGATATCTGTACGATAGCCGACCGTCTTACCGGGATTGTTTCCTGCCAGTCTGACAAACAATCCCGTTTTCCACTTTTTCACTTCTATTCTTTCCTGAGGCAGGCTTTCAATATAGGAAAGCAGATATTTTTGTGTTTTATATTCTTGGAACCCAAGTTCAGGGATTTTATGAAGATCCCTTCTAATTTTAATAAATGGATTGATTTCCGGCATCCTAATGCCTCCTTTCTTATTGCTTACACTTAAATGAAAAGGACTGAAGCCGAATGGCCGTCAGTCCTTTTTATCCAACCGTTATATGACCACACATCAGCCCAAGATCCTTACAGTTGTCTCAGCTCTTGTTTGATCTCTGTCTTGGATTTTGTTTTTTCATCGATTTCTTTAATGACTTTAGCCGGCGTACCTGCTACAACGGTGTATGGAGGCACATCTTCAACTACGATCGCTCCCGCAGCAACAACGGCACCTTTTCCAACCGTTACTCCTTCAAGAACCACTGCATTCGCTCCTACCACTACATCATCTTCAATCACGACAGGCTTAGCGGACGGCGGCTCGATTACTCCTGCCAGGACAGAGCCTGCACCTATATGGCAATTTTTGCCGACAGTTGCGCGCCCTCCAAGCACGACATTCATATCAATCATTGTGCCTTCACCGATCACAGATCCGATATTAATGGAAGCACCCATCATGATGACAGCATTATCTCCGATTTCCACTTGGTCACGAATAATCGCGCCAGGTTCGATACGTGCTTTGATGCCTTTCATATCAAGCAAAGGAATCGCGGAGTTACGGCGGTCATTTTCCACAACATAATCGACAATGTTGTCTTTGTTGTTTTCCAGAGCCTCGGAAATTTCTGCCCATTCACCGAACACAACACCAGACTCCCCATTTATGAAGCTTTTAGCATTTTCGCCAAAGTTTATACCAGAAAGGTTTCCTTTCACATACACTTTGACTGGTGTGGATTTCGTGCTATTTTGAATAAATGAAATGATTTCATTTGCATCCATTTGTTTCATTTATGTAACCCCCTAAAAAAATATGTATAAATTCAGAAATCTAATAACACTTTACCAAATTAAAGGACGAAAGACAAGAATTCTAATTAATATCGTCGGTTTTAATTTCAATGATGTTTCAATAATTAGAGCACTATAATATTGATGTGTTGTTTTCTTCTAAAAACTCTTCTACTATTTGCACAAAGGCTTGAACCTGCTTCAGCTGGAATGCAGAATCATAACCAAGCAGCCATGTGTCCCTGTGAATAGACCCTTTCTTTTCATCCATCAATGGAATTTTATATAGATCTTCTTCAGCACCATTCAAAGTAATCGCAGGCAGAATCGCATACCCTATTCCATTGAAGGTCATCTGTTTACACGTCTCAATTTGGTCGACCACTATCGTCCGTTTGGGGACAGATTGAAATTGGCGGTGCCACCAGTCCTGAATTTCCTGATAGTAGTTTGAATCACTTTTGAACTGAATGAAAGGCCGGTCTGTTTCCAACACCTCTTCCACCTTCTGTATCTCCCTGTCCACCAAATAAAGCCTGTCAGTAAACAGGTGATACTTTGGCCCTTTCCAATCAGCAGTCCCCCTTATGATCCCTATGTGCACCTCATCTTCATATAACGCTTCCAGAATTTCACTGCTCCACCCAGTAATCAATGAAATCTTGGCATGCGGATAAGTATCCACAAACTTCTTCAGCACTTGAGGAAGCCAGTTCTGGCCAACTATAGATGCACAGGCAATCTTTAAAGTACCATGCACTTTTGACTCCAAAGCTTGAATTTCTTCTTTCACTTTTTCTTCCTTTTGCAGCATTTCCTGTGACAACTTAACGACCAGCTCTCCTGCTGGAGTAAGAGACAATCCTTTCTGGGACCTGATAAACAGTTTGGTCCCCCACTCCTTTTCAATGTTCTGCAGCCTTTGAGATAAAGCAGGCTGTGAAACAAACAATCGTTCCGCCGCTTTTCTCATATTCATTTCCTGAGCAAGAACACACATTAACTGGTATTCAGAAAAAGCCATGATGCCTCCACTCCCTTGATAAGTTTTTCTTATATTATATCTTAAATTTTATGTTATTTCATTATCACCATTCAAGGAATAGTCTATTAGCAGAGAGGAGGTTGCGACTAAATGATGATAAATGAGGTGATAACATGTTCTTTCTCCTTTTCACTGCCGGATTCTTCACGGCGCTAATTGGTACAATTGCCGGCAGCGGCGGTTTGATCGGCCTCCCTGTCATGCTTCTCTCAGGTCTGCCCATTCATTCCGCCATAGCTGTGAGCAAGTTTTCAAATACGCTGAGTTCGTTTTCCAGCTTTGCCTATTTACTGAAGAAAAGAGAAATACGGTCGAAGGAAGCCCTCTCTATCCTTCCCTTTGCATTTGGGGGCGGGATTGCAGGGGGACTGACAGCAGGATTGCTGTCTCAGACAACTTTGGAAGTCCTGGCAATCATTTTTTTAACGACTGCATTTTCAATTAGTTTCATTAAGAAGCCCTCTTCATCTCAGGGCGAGGATACCCAGGTTTTAAAATGCACAGGTCCTTATTTAACAGCTATCGGTTTCTATGATGGAATGTTTGGACCAGGGCAGGCAACAATTTTAATGCATACCTTCTTATCCAAAGGGATCTCTTATATTAAATCAATAGCCTTTACAAGATTTCAAACCTTTATATCCTGTTCTGCCGCCTTTACAGCTTATCTGTACAATGGACACTTCATCTGGCAGGCAGGCTTGGCCTTTTGTCTCGGCAGCCTGCTGGGAGCACAGATAGCGGTAAGAACCGCAGAAAAGATTCCCTTACAATTTGCAAGAGTCATCTTAAACGCTATGACTCTCATTCTAATCACTAAGTTGATTCATTCCTTGCTGTTTTGAGTAGTTTTAAGCATCTGCTTATCCGTCTTTACTCTGTGATTTTCATACTGTAATGTACCTGTGTTGTATTGCTATTAGTCCGAAAACTTCCTGACTCTCACTCATGATACTGGAGTGAGAGTTTAAATGGCTTTTACCAAGCCAGCCAGCGTGTGAATATAAAAGGCATCCAGCCTTATTGCGCAATGCTGGATGCCTTTTTGACTCTATTTAATCCGTAAATGCATTCAGGCTCTTCTATCAGCACTGCTCAACTACATCGGATTCTAAGCTGCCTTCCCACTCTTCTGGACCCATCGATTTCTTAAATACCCAGACACGAGCCTCATGACCAGGTCACTAGATTCTATTTGATCTGCCTGACATCTCCATTTCAGCTTTTCTTAGGAAGAAACAAAATAAGCAAAAGGCTGACAAGAGCGAAGAACAGTACCCCGATGTATACCCAGTGAAGCGAGAAGGTCAATGCAGACTGCAAGGTTTCTCTTAACGGACCGGCAAGCTCAATTCTCTTTTCCTCATCAAGAAGCATATTGACTACATCAATGTCAGCTTTGGTATTTTCCTTGGCCTCTAAATACTGCTTAATAGAGCTGTTTAAGATCCCGCCGAGCAAAGCGGCTCCCAAGGTGCTTCCCAGGTTCCTCATGAACATATTGGCAGCAGTGGCTATCCCTCTCTGCCTCCATTCAACCGTACTTTGGATAGAAACGATAAACGAGGTAGAAGTCAAACCCATCCCCGCACCTACAAAGAAGGAACCGGCCGCTGCCCATAAAGGTCCCGAATCAGCCCCCATGGTGACGAAGAAAATACTTCCGATAATAAGAGAGAATCCGCCGATCAGCGAAGTCTTGTAGTATCCTATCTTCAACAGCAGTCTTCCTGCAATAGTTGCGGCAATCGGCCAGCCGATCGACATAGTTGTCAGAGTGAAACCAGCGACAGTGGGGCTTCGTTCCATGACTCCCTGAACAAATGCAGGCAGGAAACTGGAAATGCCAATAAGCATGACACCTGTTGTAAGTGAAACGATGTTGGCTATAAAGATGGAACGTTCCTTCCATATACCGAAAGGCATCATTGGTTCCGGGGCTCTTCTTTCCTGAAAGATAAACCCTATAAAGAATACGGCGGCTGTACCGAGTAAAGCGATAGCAGCAAGTGAATCCCAAGGGATATGTACTCCGCCTTCCACAAGGATGAACATCAATGTGGAAATAGCGACCGTCAGCAATACTGCGCCAAGGTAATCGATCTTGTGCTTTTCTTTTTTAACATCTTCATGAAGAAAGAGCCAAAGGGCAGCGATGGAAAGCACACCAAGCGGAATATTGATCCAGAATACATAATGCCAGCTGACATACTCGACCAGCAGGCCGCCTATTGCAGGTCCGCTTACAGCAGAAATACCCCACACAGAAGACAAATACCCTTGAATCTTAGCCCTCTCTTCTCTCGTATAAATATCGCCGACAATGGTAGTCGCCATTGGAAGGACCGCGCCTGCACCAAACCCCTGTATCAGCCTGAAAATGATCAATTGTTCCATTGACTGTGAGAAACCGCAAAGTATGGACCCAGCCATGAATATAATAATTCCGAAAGTTATGATTGGCTTTCTTCCAAATAAATCAGATAGCTTTCCATAAATCAAAACGGTAACTGCATTCATCAGTAAATAAGCTGAGAATACCCAGCTGTATAAAGAAAAACCTCCCAAATCTCCCACAATAGCCGGCATGGCAGTAGATACAATGGTTGCCTCTATTGCTCCCATGAACATGGCAAGCATGACTGCAGCCAGAACAAATGGCCTTCTAGTCCTATTGGGAGCCTGTCCGGCTGGACTGCCATCCTCCTTGGACATTTCTTGTTCCCCCTTCCGGCATTAATCTAATCTCAGTAATAAGAGCCCCCGTGCCGGGAGCTCCCAATATCATCCGTTATGTATATTGCGGTTCAGCTGTTTCAGGATAACCCTCCTGGTCATGATTCCCTCAAAGTAACCGTCTTCATCCACTACACAAAGAAACGGATGATCGATTAAAAGCTGAAGCGCTTTTATAAACTTTGTTCCGAGTGTAATGGTAGGAAAATCCACATTCATGACTTCCTCTACTTTTTTCTCATCCAGTTTTTCAAATTCTATATGCTCAAGTCCCAGGATTGAATCTGTGATCAAACTTGAACTGATCAAACCTTCCAGCCGGAATTGAGGATCGAGCACAGGAATGGACGAATATCCGCTCTTCGTCAAAACAAGCAGCGCATGTTCCAATGTATTAGCTTTTTGTACATGGGCTACCTTTTCTGACGGTATAATAAAGTCGGCAATATTCGCTTCCAGAAAATCCTTGCTGTGTAACGAAAACATTATTGAACCCCTCACTCTCGTAATAAAAGCTGTTTTTCGAATGAAATGCTGCTTCGAGGAATTGTCCTCACAGTCCTCGCCGCCTGACCCCCGACCTTATGTTCCCGCAGCTGGGAATCCCTGAAGGAATAGCGACTGAGGCAGACAATCTCCAAGTGTCTTTATACATAATCAGCAGCAAAGTTTTCGAAAAAAGCTAAATAAAAGCCGACTTATATTGTATCATACTTTTGGAAAAAAGATGGATTCAAGAAACTGGTTACCCCTTTTTCGTTACAATGTTTTTCTTGTGATAGCCACACGAAGGGCAGTCATACATCACATTCTGATTGGACAATGCTGTCAGGACATCTTCCATATCTTTTTTTCTGCCGCATGCCGGACATATAATTTCCGGATTTTTATCAGTATTCATCCTATCACCTCTATCATAAGTTCCGTCATGCTTAATATTTCTATACACCGCAGGTACCCCCCAGATATTAAAATTTTCTCTCTAAACAGGGGAGCAGCTGACCACAAGAATATGCCTAAAAACAAAAAAGAGAAAGCGATCACATTGAAGTGACCACTTTCTCTCAAATGTTTACCTATTCCCGATACTACTGGGAGTTTTCCTTTTCTTCCTGAAGCAATTCAAAAATTTCAATTGCCGTAATATCGATATCATCGAACGGGAATTTGTTGGCTTTCTTATCATCAGTGTATACTTCTAATTCAAATGTATCGGTATTAGAAAAATACTTTACCTGACATAGTTTTTTACCATTGACTTCAAAAAAACGTTGTTGAGTTTCACCTGTATCTGTACCATCCTGCAATGATTTTAAACGCTGAATGATCCCCAGAAGCTGAGACATTGACCGTCTCTCCTTTCTTCACTTCATTCTTTCTTATCTTTTGCATTATCACAATTTCTATCCTTTCAGAAGATGAGATAAATCGCCATCCCCTGTAAGGTTTCCTTACTAAAAACACATACAACTCTATCACACCTTTTAAGATAACACCACCACTTTCCCTTCTCAAGAAAAAACAGAATTTTTTGTTTTTATTTTCTATTCGTCTATAATTAATATTGGCAGTAAACTCAATTAAAAGGATTTCTCATGTTTTAACGTATACTACCTTTCCTAAAAAGGAGATAAGAAAATGATCATTGACCAGGAAGAAAGAATTTCCGTAATTGACCTTTTTGATTTGAAGGAACCCTTCAGAACCGGTGCCTTTGTCATCAAAGAAGATGAATTGACCATTGTTGAAACTTCTGCAAGCCCATCAATCCCCCACCTTTTAAAAGGTCTTGAACAAATGGGGATTTCATTGGAAAGAATTAAAAATATCATTGTAACCCATATCCATTTGGATCATGCTGGAGGTGCAGGTCTGTTTCTGGAAAAATGTCCGAACGCATCAATTATCGTTCATGAAAAAGGAGCAAGGCATCTTATAAGTCCAGATAGGCTGGAAGCTGGCGCAAGGCAGGTATATGGAGGGGATTTTGACCGCCTCTTCCACCCGATCATCCCTGTTCCTCCAGAAAAGGTCATCATAAAGAAACATAACGAACAACTTCAATTGAGCAAAGACAGCACTCTGACCTTCTATGATACCCCCGGGCACTCCCGTCATCATTTCAGTATCTACGACGAAAAATCGAAAGGGATATTCACAGGAGACACTGCAGGGATAAATTATGGATATATCATTGAGGGGGAAGCCCTTTATTTGCCTTCCACGTCACCCAACCAATTCAATCCGGATGAAATGATGCAATCACTAAACCTATACAGCAGTATGGACTTGAAAAAAATATATTTCGGTCACTTTGGCATTTCTACAGAACCGGAAAAAGTTTTGACAGAGGTCAAGAATTGGTTGAGAATATTTGTAGAGACAGCTTATCACATCCTTCAAGAAAACAAATCGGAAACTAAGCTTGCTGCATTGACTGAGGCGTTGAAAAAAGAAGTGCTGAAGTCCAATAGCAGGCTCAGTGAAAATGAACGTTTCCTACGCCTCTTAGAATTGGATATGAAGGTTTCAGCAATGGGTCTTATCGACTACATCGAAAAACACCATTCTAAAAGGCTCTTTTCGTAATCTTTGTTGCTTTCAATATGAAATTGGCAGTCAGGACAACGCCATAATTCACTTGAAATATCCTAATAAGCAAGAAAGAAAAGACCATAAGGGAGAAGCCTTGGTAACCGGGGAAAAATCCCGCTCTTGGGATTTTTCCGAAAGCAACAATTCACACTAAAACAGACTTTAAAAAGGAAGTGAAAAGATTGAACCCCACAAACATCACGGTATATACTCAACCGGATTGCCCTCCATGTTCTTTCGTTAAAGAATTCTTAACCCATCAGGAGATTCCATTCATCGAAAAAGACATCAGGAAGGATCCCGCTTCCAGAAAAGAATTGATTGAAAAATACAAGGCGATGTCAACGCCTTTGATAGTGATGAATGATGAAGTATTTTACAGCTCGGATATCTCAAAGCTGGTAGAGATTTTAGGCAAAAAAAATGACACATCACGTGTCAAAGCTCTCTATCAGATTATATTCTGTGAGCCTTTGCCGGCATCCAGGAAATACCCTTGAAAAATAAAATATTGTTTCGTCAAGTATGAAACGGAAAGGGGAGCCAAGTTGTTCTCCCCTGCTGCCGTCTCCAAGTCGCGAGTACCTTCATCTGTAGATTCTTCTTTAGTGTTCTCCCTTACTTCAAGCTCTTCCGGAAGTTCAAAGAAGATATCGTCAACTTTCAGATCGCCATTTTCCTTTACCAGTTTTACTCCCTGATACCCATCCTCAAAAGAAACAGGTCCGTCCTCATAGGTAATGTATTCATACAGATATACCGTTTCTCCCTTTTTAACTGCTTCTGTTTTCTCAGTGTAACTGAAATTAGGGATATAATACGAGGCAAAGTCTGAGCCGAAAGTCTGGAAACCTTCATCCGTTTCAATTACATTTTCCAGCACAAATTTTTTCGTGAACCTTTCAGTAAAATGAGTTCTTAAAATAGCGTCAATTTCGTTCATTTCCCTGGGTTTTTCACTTAACGAGACCTGTTTATCGAAAGAAGTTTCCACTCTTTTGACAATGTCCTCTTTATCCAGGGCAGTTGCCGGTTCAATGAAAGTAATACAAATAATGGCTGCAATCAGTACCGCTGTTAGTTTCTTAAAGTTTTTCTTCATTTTATCTTCTCCCCTTTGGATTTCTTTTCCATTGTAGCAATCCCAGCTTGTCGATAGTATGTAAACCGTTCGCATTTTACTAACAAAAGCAGACAGATTCATTTATTAATTTCATTTAACTTGTTCCCTTTTTGTCATATTTGTAAAACAAAAAATTACCGAAAGAATAATTTACCAAAATTATAGTGTCAAGTTTTTCCCTCCTAATGAAGAAATGGGTGTCTTGTTTCTGCACGATTCATTACTGTGAGTCTTTTATTAGCACTTCGCCAACTGCCCTTTAATTAAGGGGATTGGAGTGAAGATGTACCCATTGAGAAGGAATCCCTTTCTTTTTAACAACTGCAGTCTTATAAAAAAGCGAATAAAAAAGAAGAAGGCCGCGTCAACACATGACTCAGTCTTCTTCTCTTATTCCTGCCTGGTATTTTCATTCAGGGTGCATATAGATCAATTGCTTTATAGATGATAAATAATATAACAAGGACAGCCGCAATTAAGTATGTGAGGAAAATTGGATTTTTTGTATATGGATGCTCCTGTACTTTATCCGGTAAATCAGTATCAAGTTCGTTTTTTAAGGCTTTCTGCTGACGGGCAACTTTAAACGTATACAACAATGACAGAATAAGCAATCCTGCACTAATGAGCATGAGGATCAAAACAAAACTGCTCATCATACCACCCCTTAACAAGCTTTTAAGGTTAAGTTGCCCACTCAAGCTTCATCTATTCTGGAATCTAAGAAAGAATTCCATCCTGGTCGTACAGGAAATCATAAGAAAGGTCCATGAACAAATATTGATTTTCACCTAATGGATAAGAAAAAGTCCTGATCATTTCCCCCGTTTCAATATCACTATAGGAATCTGAAAGCAATCCTGCGTTTTTGTTCTGCATCCTCATTATGTTTTCAAGGAAATAAGGCCGCCAGCTCCAATTCTTTCCTTTAAAACCTTGCACCGTTTCCCATATGTTTGCTTTCCTGACCAGGTTCTCTGTCAGCTGAAAACCATTTTCATCACAAATGTAGAGGCGGAAAAATTTTTCTCCAACTAGATTTGCCAATCCTGTCAGCAAGGCATCTAATTCCTTTATATTTTTTTCAGATCACTTATATACTCATTCGTTTCCTTTTGCAAAACCTGGGAAAGATTATGAACAGCTTTTAAGTGTCTCTTTTCATGTTCAATATATTCCTGGCATTTAGTCTTTAACTTATCCCTGAGGATTTCCGCTGGCAGAAAATCTGCTGAAGGATCCTTAAGATAGAAGCCCTGATAATATCTGCCGCCGTTCTTCCATGCAAAGTGAAGCTGATAGTCCAATTCTATATTTTCAAAAAGAAGCGTGGAACCAATTTTTCTGGCCAGCATGGACAGACTGTAAAGAATATTATGGAATGTTGTATTTCCAGCTTCTTTACGCAAGTGCTGGAGATCCACCTTCATGATATCCGGACTGAATTTTGCCAGCCTCTCCCACTGATCGCTGTCCCCGCCTATATTATCAATAGCAATTTTGATACCAAAGGTTTTGTAATATTGAATCAGATGAAATAACTGCTCAAAGTCACCTCTAAATGTTTTTTCTGATATTTCAAGGATGATTCTCTCCATTTTCAACCCTTTGGCGCAAAAACTCAAAAGGAGTTCAAGAAGTGATTCCCCTCTATCAGCCATTAGCAAGTTGGCATCCCTGTTCACAAAAAACAAGGGGCAATGTTTTCATTCAGGGATTTCTCTAACGCCTTGGACAGAATATTATTATCTGCCTCTATTCGATATTCATCAGGTATGTCTTCATCGAGGAAAAAAGGTCCTAAACTGACTACTCCAGTGTCAGCCTGATACCTGCCCAATATCTCATATCCCATAATGGTATGCTCATCCGCACTGAATACAGGTTGAAAATAAGGAAAAGCCCGATTCAAATTCGCTACAACTTCCAATGGATCCATCTTCAACCACTTCCCTACACATAAAATATTATTGAGTATATCATATCTTGATGCTTTCTAGAGAAGGATGATGAGTGGATTTATTTATTTAAGGGTAAAATCATGCTTTAGAATTAAGGAGAAGGACTTATTCATTACGCTCTTTTCGCAAAGATTGTGGCTGTAGAGAATTAAAGGATTTCCGCTCCAGGCGGGCGGTGAGCCTCCTCGAGAGGAAGGTTCCGTTCCAGTGGGTACGGAACCCGGGTCTCACCTGTCCCGCTAGTCCCGCAGGAGATCGTCCGCCTTCCGCTCCAATCCTCCTACGCAGAAGGGGGCAGAAGGTAAAATCACATTTCAAAGCAATATTTATTTACGGATTTTTCCCCGGAAACGAAGGATTTCCTCTATAAACGGAGGGTGAAGCTCTTTTCTTTCTTGCTTACCAGGATATTTCGGGGAAATTAGGGTATTATTTTCAGAATTACATATTAAATAGCAACAGAGTTTACGAAAAGAGCCTTGTTTAAAAATGCGAATACCTAACGAAGTTACTCTTAAATAGCAATAAAGTATACAAAAATAGCCTTCCATTACCTTCTCTTAAAGCTGGATCTGGCGTTTTACTTTTCGATACGGTTTACCATAAGAAAATGTTGAATTCCTTTAAAGGCAAACACATAATAAAATACAGCCAAAGACTGGCTGGATTCTTTTGAGAAGCCCTTAAAACGGAAAACGGTTAAGCCACTGCCCTCCATCCATGGTGATACATTCTCCATTGATATAAGCTGCGCTTTCTGAAGCCAGGAAATAAGCAAGTCCTGCTATTTCTTCAGGCGTGCCCAATCGTTTCAAAGGAACACTGTCAATCGTCCTTTTAGCAGCCTCCTCTGATTCCCACAGCTTTTCGGCGCCACCGGTCCTTTCAATCGGACCGGGAGCAATAGCATTTGTTCTGATACCATACTTATGGCCCCACTCGACCGCCAGTGTTCTTGTCAGGGATAGCACTCCTGCTTTTGCAGCTGCAGAATGGGCAACTCCCGCACCAGCGTTCCAAGCATATGTAGCGACCATATTGATGATGTTCCCTTTCGTCCCAGTCTCTTTCCAATAGTTGGCTGCAGCATGTGAGCAGAAGAATGTACCGTTCAACACTATATCAATGACCGATTTCCATCCATTAGGAGTCAGTTTTTCAGCAGGCACTATAAAATTCCCGGCGGCATTATTAATCAAAGTATCGGCACTTCCGAATTTTTCTGCGGTGAATTCAATCATCTTTGCTGCATGGTCAGGCTCCCTGACGTCCATTTGGAAAACCTCTATCTTCCCAGATAAAGATAATGAAGCAAATTCTTCTTTTGTATTTTCCAGTCTCCCTAGATCCCTTCCGGTTATCACCACATTGCATCCTTTTTCCAAAAAGTGCCTTGCCATATACTTTCCCATTCCGTTTGATCCGCCTGTAACGATTACTGTTTTCATCTCTTTCCCTCCAGGTGAATGAATAATCACTCATTTAATGTTATGTCAGAATTATATAACAATTTACCTCTTATGAAAACACTTACAGCAGAAAAATCCTTTGACTCTAAGAACCCATACTTTTCAGGCTGTATATAAGTCAGCTTCAGGTATTTGATAATGGTTGGGAAAATGCTTGTGATGTTGTTCAGCGGTTTAAGATTCGAAGCCCCGCCAAGCCAGTGTTTGAAGAAGTTCAGGAGATTTTGATAAGGATGCATGGAGACTGCTAGTTTGGAATACTTAGTTCGAATAAGTCTCAGGGGAGCTCTTAGAGGCTGCCAACCGCTTAAACTCTGTCTGTATGGGTTTCAAGCAAGTTCTCCAAAAGAAAATATTCAAGAAAAACCACAGAAATTTATATCTAAAAAAAAAGCCGAAGTGAATGTGCTCCACTCCGGCTTTCAGTCTATAGTAATAAAATATTAAACTTAATCCTGACTATTAACCAGCAGCTGATGAAGCTGGGCCAATGTTCGAATGATCGTTTTTTTACGATTGTATCCTTTAGAATCGACGGTCATGTCGTTTAATTGTACAACTACTTGTCCCCAGGATCCAAATGGTTTAAACCCGTAAACGAAAACCTTCACCTCACCCTGATCTGTTGGCAGGATGATCATTTCCATATGTTCATGCTTCGTCATAAAACATACTCCTTTGCTGATAAACTCTGGGCAAGAAACGGCTTACCACCATTACACTAAAAGTAAATTATCTTCCTGCCTTTTGTCAACTTATTATTTTCTGCTTCAGCACAAGAGTTATATACTTACCAGGGATTCGTTCCGCTCATTCAGCAGCCTATTAAACGCTTCTCGTTTTTACAGCTGGGAATATCAGCCGCCTATCAATTTTCCAATGAAAGATGTTCATAAGCTTCCTTCTTCAATTCCATCTGGCTGTTAATTGGAGGTGTCCCTTCCTTTCGCTCGACGTAATGATAGTTCCCTTCAGCATCCTGCTTTCTGGCTTTCATGTTGTCAGCCAGCGTTAAGTCCAGGATGTCCAGCAGCCTTTTCTTGATGCTGCCTCTGTAAATCGGAAATAAAATTTCTACGCGTTTGACCATATTCCTGGTCATCATATCAGCAGAAGATAAATACATTTTCCCTTCTCCATTGTGGTGGAAGTAGTAAATCCGGCTGTGTTCAAGGAACCTGCCCACAATACTGATGACTTGGATATTGTCACTGACTCCTTTTATTCCAGGCCGCAGACAGCAGATGCCTCTTATGATTAAATCGACCTTCACACCTGCAGCGGAGGCTTCATACATTTTCATGATGAGTTCTTTATCAGTCAATGAATTCATCTTTGCAATGATTCTGCCGTTTCCATAGTTTTTATGAGACTCAATCTCCTGGTCAATCAGCCTGATGAATTCATCCCTTATATCAAAAGGGGCAACAACCAGGTGATGAAACACAGGTTTATCTGTGTATCCGCTTAGATAATTAAAGAAGTTCGTGGCATCGATCCCAAACTTTCTTTTTGAGGTAATAATTCCCATATCCGTATATAATTTAGCCGTCTGGTCATTATAATTGCCTGTACCCAAATGCACAAAACGGTCAATTCTGCCATGTGTCTTCCTGACAACCAGTGTGATTTTACTATGTGTCTTCAGATTGTTCATACCATAAATAACGTGGCACCCTGCTTTTTCCAGCTCTTTAGCCCACTGAACATTGTTTTCCTCATCAAACCTGGCTTTTAATTCGACCAGTACCGTTACTTGCTTTCCATTTTCGGCAGCTCTCTTCAATGCATCGATTACAGGAGAGTCCCCGCTTACCCTGTACAAAGTCTGTTTGATGGCAAGGACGTTGGGATCATCGGCAGCCAACGAAACAAAGTCGACTATCGGTTCAAAGGATTCATAGGGATGATGGAAAAAAAGGTCCTCATGAAAAGCCTTTTCAAACAGGTTTTCATGCGAGTGCAAATCCAGTGGAGGCTGGGGAATAAACACTTCAAAGGAAAGGTTATCCCTCTTTTTCTTTAACTTGCTTATGAAACTGAAAAGAAAAGTTAAATCAAGCGGCCCTTTGACCTTGTACACATCTTTACTGTGGATTTCAAGCTCCTCCAGCAGATACTCAAGGACTTTTTCATTCATGGTCCCCTCCTGCACCTCCAGGCGGACAGCTGCACCCCATTTTCTTTTTTTAAGCTCTTTCTCAATTTCAAGCAGCAAATCCCTTGCGCCTTCTTCATGTATGGTCATATCTGCATTGCGGGTAATTCTGAATGCACTGGCTGATTTCACATTATACCCATTGAAAACTTTATCAATAAAATGGATGATCACATTTTCCAGCAAGATGTACATCTCCACCCCATCCTCGGACGGAAGGTCGATCACCCTATCCAGCACAGAAGGCACTTGAACAAGTGCAACCTTTTCCCTCTCTTCCTCATCTTCTGCTTCCGGATTTTCCAGAATCACAACCAGATTGAGGCTCTTGTTCAATAACATGGGAAAAGGACGGTACGCATCCACAGCCATTGGTGTGAGAACAGGAAAGATTTGTTCTTCAAAAAAACTTCCAGAAAGGTCATCTGTTCTTGATTTAAGTCCTTCAAGTTCGTGAGGTGAATCTTCTCATCATTCAGTTGCGGAATAATGAGGTTCGTAAATGTCTCATCCTGCAGTTCAACAAGTTCATGGTTTTTAGATGATATCGCTTCCAGCTGCTGTTTCGGGGTCAAACCCGCTTTATTCTCTGGTTTATTATAGTTGGCTTTCACCTGATCTTTTAATCCGGCTACTCTTACCATAAAGAATTCATCAAGGTTGGAACTGAAAATCGCCAGAAATTTCATTCTTTCCAGCAGCGGATTATTGTAATCCAGAGCTTCCTCCAATACCCTTTCATTGAAAGCAAGCCAGCTAAGTTCTCTATTGTTATAATAATGAGGTGAATCAAATTGTTCTGCCACCATCTCATCTGCTCCCCCTCTCATACATTTCTTCTATCTTTTTTATCCTAGCAAATACAGAATTGGCAATTATTAAGAGAAAGTTAAGATTTAGTAAATTTACTCTATCCTTTTAAAATTCATTGTAATATCCGTTCTAAGTGCTTTCTCCAGATGCCTCTTTTGCTTCTCTGTCTGGTATTTCTCTGCAAGATAATCACCCTTGCAATGCGCAGAAACCTCCAAAGAGCAGCCTGATTTCGTGATATTCAGTTGTTTAACAATATTTCTTTTACTCGCATTCAGGCTGTAAACAAGCTTCAGGACAGCCCCCATTTCTCTTATCTTCTTCATTTCCTCCTTAGTGAACCATTCCGAAAATAACTTGAGATATTGTTTAAGAGATAATTTATTTTTAAAAGAAGAAATGCTGGCAAGCTGAACTCTCTCTTTATGGAGAAAACCATTAATCGACCGGTTGGCCATGATATAGAAAGTATGCTGTGAACTTGAATCTGAATCAATATATTCACCCAGATAATATAATGCTGCTCCATATTGAAGCATTTTCAGATCGCCTGATTCCAGATTCCAGTATCCCAAGTTTGAAAGCTGTTTCCAAAACTCTCCCGCCAAGAAGATCATTTGCTTAGAATGAGATTCATTAATATCGAACTCATGGCAAAGTTCCTTCATGCTCATCTCAATGACAGAGTCCCGGTTCACAGCCTTTTCAACGCTCCCATTTGCCATCTCCAACACCAGGCCGTCCCTGAGCCCTTTGCGGCTGACCATAAAGTAAGGGGCTTGGGTATAGTCGAAAAGCTGATGAAACACCTCCGCAGCAGGCAGTATAATATCTGCCCTGTCTTTTGAAAGTCCTTCTACTTTTTCAATTTCTTGATAACTCAACGGGAAAAGCTGATCACGAATGGATGAGATAGTATTCCCTGAGAGGATATACTGATGGACTCCTGCAATTTCATAGTCTCTCTGCTGCTGATCAATCTGAGCTAAATTCCTCGCACTTCCTCCGACCCCAACTATAGGGACTCTCTTATTTTTCAGCCAAGGAAGCTTAGAAAATTCTCCTTGCAGAAATTGAATAAGATTTTTACGTTCCTCTTCTGTGATTGAATCTCCTTTAATGAACTGTTGTTTCAAGGAAACGACACCAAAAGGATAACTGTGGGACTCCTTAAGTTTTCTCTCTTCAAAAAAGGTGATCTCCGTACTGCCTCCCCCAATATCAATTGTCAGGGCCGTTTCAGCAGGAGTACTTGAAATGACGGCAAGATACCCGTAAAAAGCCTCTTGCTCCTCTGATAATATTTCTATATTCATTCCCGTTTCCCTCTTGACTGCAGAAATAATCTCTTCCCTGTTTCCTGCCTGCCTGATAGTGGCAGTTGCGACACATCGTGCTGCAGAAATCTCATGAAATTCCAGGATTTCACTGATGCTCTTCAGGACCTTGAGGAGTTTATCCAGACCCTCCTTGGATAGATTCATATCCTCTCCTAAATAGGTCCTTAGCCTCGCTACTGCTTTAACATTTTCTATCTCTTTATATCTTCCATCCGGATAATGGCTGTATATAACCAGACGGATTGTATTGGAACCTATATCTACGATTGCACTTTTATTCATTATCATCATCCTAATTAAAATTATAGTATTGCCGGTAGTAAGAAACGAGAGATTCCTTGTACCATTATGTACCATGTTCACTTTCTTCTTACTCAAATATTTTGAAATATTATGGTAAGCAAGAAATAAAATAGGTGCTGACTCCTCGTATCCAGCCGGCATTCGAGAACTGCCCTTCGAAAGGTATACCAAGCTTCATATTCTTTGCCTCTTTATTATTTACCTGCTTTGAAGATAAGTTAACCTTAAACTTTAACTTATCATGTGATAAGCTAAATATATTGTTGTTCATCTGAACTCGCTTTATTTGATTTAGTTTTTTCCAAACTTTTCAAACATAGAAATAAAAGGTATAATAGAATAAAACTATTCCACTTTAAGGAAGGAGTCAATATTTTGAGAAATTCCCATGATTCAACCCCTCATACTACTACAGTTAAAAGCCTCTCACAAGCTGTTTTCACGGTGAACCGCCACGCCAAAACTGCTATCAATCCAAAGTATCTGTATTCTTTGAAAAAACAAGCTCTCCAAAAAATGATCAAAGAAGGCAAAGCCGTTAAAGTAGGATTGCATTTTTCAAACAATCCACGGTACAGCCAGCAGCAGTCAGACGTTTTGGTTGATTGCGGTTTGTATACTTTCCATATCCCCCCTGCTAAATCCGATTTCGAAAACCTCCCCCATCTTGGAACGCTGGATAAATCAACCCGAAATCCAAAATGCAGAATGAGCCTGGGGGAAGCCAAAGTGATTCTCGAAAAATATACAGGCATAAAAGAAAAGAAAGAGCCTGTTCAAAGCGCTTACGGCCGGAGTTACCAGAAGCCTGTATTCAAAAAACTCGGTGATAGTTATTAAGAACAAAAGCGAAAGCGCCCTGAACAGGCCCGACAGGCAAATGTTCCGAAGAGAAAAAAAGGCGGTCTTTCCTTAACGGGTTCTGTTTATAAATAAAAAGGAGTGTCAAATCGCATTGATTTTGACACTCTTTTTGTTGATTTAACGGTATTCTTGCTGGTGAATCTGTTCAATTGGTATTACAAAATGTACATTAAATAGTAAATGACAGAACTTTTTGTTCTTTAGTATTTGTGGCACAAATTCCTATACACTTTTCAATCCCAATATTAATATGAAGGAGAGTATTTTATTATAATAAATCTAGTAATTATTTGATTGGAACGGAAGGTGCGTGAACTCCTGCGGGACCAGCGGGACAGGTGAGACCCCGGAAGCAAGCTGAGGAGGCTCATCCAGTTCCAGCGGCCAGCGACTATCAGATTTCGGTCTCTCTCCTTGCTAATCTAGCTGCAAGGCCCAACGGCTAGCGTACTTCCCTGCCTCCTCCTTGCGATAAGTCAACATCAACAAACTACGTTTGTTGTGTTTCCTTTATCTCATGCGGAGTCAGTCCAGTCCGTACGCCGCTGAGCGGGGCCTTTCCACTTTATATAGATAAGTCATCATCGAATCGCTTAAGCTCTTCGTGATTCCTTTATCTCATGCGTGAGCCCTTAAATCTGTACGTCGCTGAACAGCCGCTTCTGCTTTTGTTTCACCGCACTCCCCGCGGAGTCGTACACCTGGAGTGGAAGTCAACATACACTATGAAAAAAATCAACACTCTTTAACAGAGCCAAATAATTAATAAGAAGCAAGGCTGAAAATCCAGCCTTGCTTCTTTTTAGTCCGCACGCAAGAAACAGGTTTATAGTATATATTTGTCGATTTTTAAGACCAATTCATTTATTTGCGGTTTACTCACCTGATCTTCGGCTCCCACTCTTACACCCTTATGTTTTAAATCTTCGGTTATCAGCGAAGAAAAAATGATGACCGGCAGACTTTTTAACACTGCATGCTCTTTAATCCGAGTTGTAAGGTGGTGGCCGTCCATTTGCGGCATCTCGATATCAGTCAGAACCAGGTTGACTTCATCTTCAATATAGATGGCAGACGCAGCTATGGATTCGAGGTATTCATAAGCCTCTTTTCCATTTTCAAAAAACTCAACATTATCATAACCCGCTTCTGATAATGTATCACTTAATAATTTTCTTAGAAGTGGTGAATCTTCCGCAGCAACAATCTTTTTCTCCGATCTGGTTCTCTTTCCTAATTTCTTTACTTGTTCAACCTGTATTCCAGAGTCAGGATTTATTTCTGCCATTATGCTCTCAAAATCAAGAAGAAGAAGCATGTCTTCTCCCTTTTTGATGACTCCGATTACCTGAGATCCAGAACCCTGATACATAGTCGAAGGCTTTTCAATCTGCTCCCAGGAGATTCGGTGGATCTGAGTAACATTCTCCACATGGAAAACGACCCTTAGCTGATTGAATTCAGCCACTATGTATTTATCCTGTTTAACTGATTGCCCATCCATAACACCCAGCGCTTTTCTCATATCAATGACCGGGAGGACTTCCCCTCTTAATTGAATAAGGCCTTCCATGAATTGATGTGCATGAGGTATTGGTGTCACAGGCAAGGGCTGAATGATTTCTTTCACTTTAATCACATTAATTCCGTATTTATTGCGGCCTACTTCGAATTCGACGATTTCTAATTCATTGGTTCCTGATTCAAGCAGAATCCCTTTATCTTTATTCATATTTCAGCATCCTTTCAATTTAGAGATACTGTCCAAGAGGGCAGATTGAACTCTGAGCCCATTTTTGCTTTTTTTTCAGCCTTTGAAAGGCAGTCTTCAAGCTTTTGTCACATGGCTGAATGATCCCTTGCAGTTGAAGCATGCCTCGGCAGCCAGTTCCTTATAAGAACCGTCTCAACTGCACGGAAATTCCACAAAACGATGATTCTCTCTATCTATATCGGCATTAATTATCCTTTTCTAAAGTGTCTAATAGCTTTTTTTCTCTCTGGAAATTTTAATTACCTAATAAACATTTCATTTCTCAATAAAAAGGACGGATTCCACTGTATTCCGTCCTAAGAACTTTTCCTGTCCCTATTTTCTCCATTAGAAGGTTCTTCACTTTAAGTGAATTACTTCAGCCGTATTTTGCGGCGTTTCTTCCTTTTCTTTATACCAAAATGCAGCCAGCCGATTTTAACGAAGAACATGAACATTCCAAGCGCTATCAGACCCATTATTCCCAGAACAATGAAATAGCCGTTTCTTTCATCCAGTTCAGGCATATAGGCAAAGTTCATCCCATACAGGCCGGCAATGAACGTCAATGGCATAAATATAGTTGTAATGACAGTCAGAGTCATCATTATATTATTCATTTTATCTGAATTGATGGAAAGGTAATTATCACGGATATCGGAGGAAAATTCCCTGTATGACTCAAGCATTTCAACCAATTTTAATAAATGGTCATACACATCATTGTAATAAAGGTGATGTTCTTTAAGAAAGTTTAACTTTCCATTATTTAAAATCCTGTACAGCAAGTCCCTCATTGGAACGAGTGATCTGCGGAGCTTAGACATGTCGTGCCTGATATCGAAGAGGCGCTCCATGATTGCTGAAGTATTGGCATTCTCGAGTACATCCTCGATCTGGTTCAAGTTGTCTTCAATCTTGTATACCAGCGGAAAGAAATCATCCACCATGGCATCTATAATTTCATGCATAATATTATAAGTAGTATATTTTCCGCTTTTCATTTCCCCTGCCTTTTTCCAAATACTATCCACTATTTCTACAGGCTGTTTATGGAAGGTGACAATGAACTGATCACTGACAAACATATTCACCTCATGAAAGTCGAGTGTCTTATGATCAATCGTATGCATCAGAAGGAAAAAATAGTGATCATAAAAATCCAGTTTAGGTCTTTCACTGAAATCTTCTATACAATCCTCTATGGCTAAAGGATGAAAGTGAAAAAATTCCTGAAGCTGATTGATCTCATTGCTGTCAGGCTGGGAAAAGTCGACCCAAAACCATTTATTGTCTTCTTTATTGACCTCTTTTAAGGGGAGGTCTCGTCTTACATCCCCATTTTTTTTAACTACTGTGGTTCTAATCATATCGTTCTCCCCAAACTCCATGTAATATATGAAAACCTTCATCTATACTTCTTAAATAACTTGCCCTTCGTGAGCGCGATCTATTGCTTACCTCAGTAAGTGTTCTGTTTTAATGCTGCTCTTTTAAATATTTTGACTCTGTTAAAAAAATGGTTGTTTTTAAGGGTCTCACCTTTCCCAGAGGGGCTGCAGCGGAAATCCATTACTTTTAAAAACAGGCGCTATCCTTGCGAAAGAGCTTTTATTTTTTACCCTTTTTAAAAACAAGGTAACCTTCAATTGTCGTTTTAATGCCGATTACATGGTAAAATATGAAACAAGTTAGAAAGAGAAGGTGTTAAATAATGGACCATTTAATCAATAAACAAGTTCAAGATATCGAAATATCAGGCATCCGAAAGTTCTTCAATTTGGTCTCGGATATTGAAGATATGGTATCACTTACCCTTGGCCAGCCTGATTTTCCGACTCCGGATCATGTCAAAGAGGCAGCCAATAAAGCTATTGATGAGGGATATACTAACTATACCCATAATGCTGGTTTCCATGAGTTAAGAGAAGCGGCTGCAGACTTTTACAGAACTAAATACAATGTTTCTTTCGACCCGGCTAATGAAGTAATCATTACAAATGGGGCCTCCCAGGGAATTGATTCAACTCTTAGAACTATATTGAATTCAGGAGATGAAGTCATCCTGCCAGGGCCTGTGTATCCTGGATATGAACCAATCATCAAATTATGCGGGGCTTCACCAGTATTTGCCGATACGGTATCAAATGGCTTCAAACTGGACGCCGGCGTCTTGCAAAAATACATAACACATAAAACGAAGTGCATCATTCTTCCGTATCCATCCAACCCAACCGGAGTAAGTCTGTCAGCCAGTGAATTAAAAGAAATTGCCAGCCTTATTAAAGGCAAGGACATATTTATCCTGGCAGATGAAATTTACAGCGAATTGACATACGATCGGAATCATACTTCAATCTCTGAATTTCTTAAAGAACAGACTATCGTCATTAACGGCTTGTCTAAATCCCATTCCATGACCGGATGGAGAATAGGAATGGTGTTTGCACCCGAAAATATTGCTAAACACATACTCAAAGTCCATCAATATAATGTGTCGTGCGCCTCCTCAATATCACAAAAAGCGGCATTTCAAGCTTTGACTAAGGGAATTAATGACTCCGATATAATGAGGGACGAATATAAAATCAGAAGGGATTTTGTTTCTGAAAAGTTAAAGGAAATGGGCTTCGAGGTAATTCTTCCAGATGGAGCTTTTTACTTCTTCGTTAAAATTCCTGACTTCTTTAACACAGATTCATTTACTTTCGCTCTTACATTGGCTCAAAAATATAAAGCAGGTGTAGTTCCCGGAAATAGTTTTTCTTCATTCGGTGAAGGGTTTTTCCGCCTATCCTATGCGTGTTCGATGGAAGAACTGCAGAAAGGGATGAAGAGAATTCAAGCATATGTGCAAGATACAGAACCCTTTATAAAGAAGTAGTTGCTGCCCTCGACGATAAATAGAAAAGGACCAGGAAAGGTAACGAGTTCTGTCTTGAAGTACAAACTTCTAATTAGCCTAAGAAATGGTTGAGTTAATCTCACAAAAAGAATGTCTTTTGATTTCCACTCCATGTGCGTGACTCCGCGGGGCGTGCGGTGAGCCTCCTCGGCTTCGCCTGTGGGGTCTCACCTGTCACGCTAGTCCCGCAGGAGGTCACGCACATTCCGTTCCAATCAAACCCTTGCTAGATTTTTTATAATTAACAGCTCTCCTTCATGTTAATATTGGGATTGAAAGTGTATAGGAAATTGTGTCACAAATTTTGAAGACCAAAAAGTTCTGTCATTTGCTATTTAGGGTACAGTTTGCATTACCAATTGAACAGATTTACCAGCAAAATGCCGTCAAATCAACAAAAGAGTGTCAAAATCAATGCGATTTGACACTCCTTTTAATGTGTAATTGTTGATTTTGTTCTAGAAAACAGAACCCGTTACAGGAAAAAGCCCTTTTCTATTTCTTATTATAGCTGATGACCTTATGGCCGTAATATTTTGCCTTTACCTTTATAATACTTATTTTCGGCGGCATTTCTGATTTCAGAAATAAATTCGGAATCCATTTATTTATTATTATGCCCTGTATCCTTTTAACTTGTTACACCTATTGCTCGAACCTCCAGCAATAAAGACTATAGAGTATATGCCCCTGCTTATTCCTTCCATAACTTTATCAGTGCTTGTGTTCCATCATTTTCAGCACCCGCTGAACTAAGTTCCTCATACAGCTCTTTCGCCAATGACAAACCAGGCAATGACAACCCCATCAATTCAGCTTCTTCGAGTGCAATTCCCATGTCTTTGATGAAGTGCTTAACATAGAAACCCGGCTCAAAGTCGCCTGCAACCATTCTTGGGGCTAAATTGGAAAGCGACCAGCTGCCTGCTGCTCCTCCTGAGATGGTCTTCAATACATCCTCAAGATCCAGCCCTGCTTTCTTTGCATATACAAGCGCTTCACATACCCCTATCATATTGCTGGCTATAGCGATTTGATTAGCCATTTTGGTATGCTGCCCGGAACCAGCCCGTCCATGATATCTGATATTGGATCCAAACGCCTGCATGTAAGGGAGTGCTTTTTCATAAACAGCCTCATCTCCGCCCACCATGATGGAAAGTGTTCCATTCTTCGCCCCGGTGTCTCCTCCTGAAACCGGTGCATCAAGCGTATGTATACCTTCGGATTTAGCTCTATTATAAATCTCTTGAGCAAGCATAGGCTTTGAAGTAGTCATATCCACTGCTATCAATCCCTTTTTCCGTTTCGCAGAATACCTTTCTCTCCTAAGTAAATTTCCGAAACATCTTGAGGATAGCCGACAATCGAGAAGAGAATATCTACTGTGGAAGCTAATTCTGCTGGAGACTCACTCCACTCAGCTCCTGCATTTAGAAGCTCTCCTGCTTTCTCTTTAGTTCTTGTATAAATAGATACGTTTCCATACTTCTGCAGGAGGTGAAAAGCCATGCTTTTTCCCATTACTCCTGTTCCAATGAATCCAACTTTCAACGTATTCATATTTACCATTCCCCTTCTTTTAGTGTACTGCTATTATAAAGAATTTTCTGTTTTAATAATACTTTATTGTTTGGCATATAAAATCAAAACCACCATTGAGGACTGGTGGTTTGCCCTGCGGCTTGAATCCTCTCTTACCAGCCTTGGCCAAAAAGGACCACTGATTGATTTTAAAAGCCATTTATCCTCAATGAAAAAACCTTAAGAAATAAGGGAAGAAATTCCGTTTATTTTAAAAAAAGCAACAGAAATAGCTAAATTAAGCGGAGAAATTCCGCTTATATACCCCAGATCGAATGCAGTTTCTCAGCTTAGCCGGAAAAATTCCGCTTAATTAAGATTATTAATGTCCTTCACAGGCAAACCGCCTGCTTGAATGGTATTAAGCGTTAATGAAGCCTGCTTATCCCATCATGAAAGGAGATTTTCTATACTTCGCTATAAACTTGCTGGAACATTAGGCATAGCCAGGGGTTTTCAGAACCATAAAAAAGAGGACCTGCTATGCAGGCCCTCAAAGAAAAGGGGGTTGTAAAAAGAGAATCTCCAACTTTATGCTTAAATATAGAATTCCCTCTTTCATAAAATATTAAACCTATTTCAAAAAAAATTTCCGAATTCACCTCTTTAAAAAAGCGCTTACATCATTTATAATGATTAATGGCTGAAAGAACTAAAGCGGAAGCGCCCTGATTATAAGTTCCTAAGCAAAAAGAAAACCAGGTGCATGAACACCTGGTAAATAGGGGAAATGAGAATGAAAAGGCTAAGTAAGTCTACCGCAGATGTACTACTTATATACCCTCATTTCTCCAAATGAATCGTTTTTTATTTAGGAATGAATAACTTTTTGGACAGCTGCAATTACACTGTCATTCGTATCTAGTCCCAGTACTTCATTAGCAAGGGCTTCCATATCAGATTTATTCAGGTTCCTGATTTGTGAACGTGCTTTCAGGATGGAAGTGGCACTCATAGAGAATTCATCGAGTCCAAGGCCCAGAAGGATAGGTATGGCGATTTCATCCCCTGCCATCTCCCCGCACATTCCAGCCCACTTGCCTTCTTTATGGGCCGCGTCTATTACCATCTTCACTAAACGCAGAATTGCCGGGTTATATGGCTGGTACAGGTAAGAGACTTGTTCGTTCATACGGTCTGCAGCCATAGTATATTGAATTAGGTCATTGGTACCGATGGAGAAAAAGTCTACTTCTTTAGCAAACACATCGGCCATTACAGCAGTAGATGGGATTTCCACCATGATTCCCAGCTCTATGGAATCTGCAACTTTTTCGCCAGCTTCGATAAGGCTGGATTTTTCTTCTTCCAGGATGGATTTCGCTTCCCTGAATTCATTCAGGTTGGAAATCATCGGGAACATGATTTTTAAGTTCCCAAAACTGCTGGCCTTTAACAGTGCCCTTAACTGAGTACGGAAGATGCTTTGTTCATCAAGACAAAGGCGGATTGCACGATAACCAAGGAAAGGATTCATTTCTTTTGGAAGGTCAAGATATGGAAGTTCTTTATCCCCTCCGATGTCCAATGTCCTTACAACTACAGGCTTCTCGCCCATTCCTTCAAGTACAGCCTTGTATGCCTCGTATTGCTCCTCTTCACTAGGCAGTTCCGTCCGTCCCATATAAAGAAATTCAGTACGGTAAAGACCGATTCCTTCACCACCATTATTTCTTACACCTTCCAAGTCTTTAGGTGTACCAATGTTGGCTGCAAGCTCTACGTGAGTGCCATCGGCGGAAACTGTTTTTTCATTGACCAGCTTTGCCCACTCCTGCTTCTGCTTCTCATAATCCTCATAATCTTTCTTGTATTGCTCAACCACTTCCGGCGTAGGATTGATATGTACTTCACCATTCAATCCATCAACGATAACAAGATCACCGTTTTTGATTTCAGACGTAACTTCCTTAGTACCGACCACAGCAGGAATCTCCATAGAGCGTGCCATAATGGCTGAATGGGAAGTCCTTCCGCCGATATCGGTTGTGAATCCCTTGACGAACTCCCTGTTCAGCTGGGCTGTGTCAGAAGGAGTCAAGTCTTCTGCAATGATGATGACTTCTTCTGAAATCATACTTGGATTTGAGATTTGAACACCAAGCAAATGGCCAAGTACACGCTTTGTAACGTCGCGAATATCCGCCGCACGCTCTCTCATATATTCATTGTCCATTCCTTCAAACATAGAAATGAACATATCTGCCGTGTTTTTAAGAGCCGTTTCTGCATTTACCTTTTCATTCTGAATTGTATCTTCTATAGGTGTAATCAATTCAGGATCACTTAAAACAAGTAAGTGGGCATCAAAAATCGCCGCTTTATCTGCACCCAGGTCTTCATGGGCTTTCTCTCTGATTGCTTCCAATTCAGACTTTGAAGTCGAGAGTGCTTCCCTGAAGCGGTTTACCTCACCGTCCACATCTCCAACTTCCTTTTTTCAAAAGAAAGGTCAGGTTCGACGAGGCGATAGGCTTTTGCGATGGCAATGCCATTTGAAGCTGCTATTCCTTTGATCATGCTTGACATTACTCTGCAAGTCCTTCTTTTGTCAGGGTTTCTTCAAGGCTGTTCAATGCTTCATCTTCATCGCTTCCTTCAGTGATGATTGTAATATCAGCGCCTTTGCCTACACCTAGAGACATAACACCCATGATTGACTTAAGATTTACTTTCTTTTCTTTATACTGCAAGTGTACCTCAGAATCAAACTTGCTTGCTGTTTGAACTAGAAGTGTTGCTGGACGGGCATGAATCCCTGTATCAGCTGTAACTGTAAATTGTTTTTGTGCCATGATTAATCTTCTCCTTAAATTTGGTTTATTTTTTCAGCTTATTAAAAGGGTGTGTAATAACCCAATCAAATATTGCTATAATACGGAAAGAACATAAGCCTTTTCAATTTAAAAGAATAGCATGCAATTCAAAGTTTAACAATTGTAAAGCATGATATTTTTATTATTTTCATAAATTAGACATCTTATGACCAAAATCAGGCATTTACCCCTTCTTTATTTTAGCCTTTTCTTCGTAAACTTTGCTGGTGTTTAATAGGTACTTCAATAATTACCCTCTATTTAACTGGAAGTAATCTGGTATGTAATAAAGAAGAGAGCTGCTCTCCACATTTAGCAGAAAACTTTAGCACCAGAAGGAATATCCTGTACTGATGAACCGCCCCCTGCTTCAGGGAATAAGTGATTATTTCTGCCTTTCAATGCGTCCTTATTTAGATTTCCCTCATCAGCCTAAAATAAACGTATTTAAAAGGTGTACAAAAAAATCGCCTCTTTATTCAAAGTCACTGGAAAGTCCAGCAAAGACTAAAAATGGCAGAATCCTGTGTTTTTCGCTTCAGGCAGTATAAGAGAGTGTTGATTTCCGTTCAAGAAACCCGACTCCGCTTGGCGGGCGCCTGATGGAGTAGGCCATATTGCGAAATCGGACTTTCATTTTTTTAGTTAAGTATTAAAGCGATAAAAATAAGGGAACTTTTTTCCGTTAATTGCAATTTCAAGCTGACTTTGGAGTAAAAAAAGGAAGTTTTTTCCCTTATATGATTCAAAAACTCATTATTTTAGTGCATTAAGTTAATTAAGGGAATATCATTCCCCTATTTTAGCTATTTTCAGTGTTTTTTAGTATACAAGGGAACTTTTTTTCTCTATTTACTATCCAAAATACTGAACCGCCTTAATAAGTGCCACTGTCACTGCTCCAAATTTCCTTAACTCAGTATCTTTCCATCGATTTATTGAGAAAGTACCTTTCCTGGCCAGGCAGGCGATTGTTCCATAATGACTTTTAAAAAATTCTAAAGCTAAAGTGATAAGAAAAAAGTCAACGAGGCTGGGGACATAAGTAGAAAACTAATCGATTCAAGTTGAAATAATCGAAAATAAAACCGCTTGAGATCAAGTTTATATACTTGACTTCATACGGTTTCTTTATTTTATTAGGCTCTATTTAAAAGATGTTGCTCTTAAGGTTATTTACCGTTTTTCCTGAACGTAGACGGATTGGAGCGGAAGGTGTGCGACCTCCTGCGGGACTAGCGGGACAGGTGAGACCCCACAGGCAAAGCCGAGGAGGCTCACCGCCCGCCCCGCGGAGTCGTGCACCTGGAGCGGAAATCCATTCTTTTTACTCAGTTACATTCTTTACGAAGAGAGCCTTTTAATAAGGTTTTGTCCCAGCCTCGTTGACTTTTCCTCTGCTTCAATTGCTGCGTGAGTACAATTGAAATTATACCTTCTGCTTATACGCTGCAATCGCATTATAACTGATTCTCGCTTTGGCAATCGTTCCTTTCAGTGCTGATTCATGAGATTCTGATATACCCGTGTAGACATTAACCAGATCACAGACACATCTTGACAGCATTTCAGCGGTCTGTTTTAAATCCTTTTCCTTAAAATGGGCTTCATCCTTCAATAATTCCTCTATTATATCTAACGCAATGCTCTTCACTTTCAATGCCTGCTCCACTTCAATGTTCATTCCTCATTCCCCTTTCTATCAAGTGATTCTACTAAAGCCTATGTCCTTGAGCAGAAAAATAGAACTGATAGAATAGTGAAGGGCTGGAAAAAACATATTGTTTGCTGTCGCGCGGGATCAATCATGAAGCCTGCTGTCTTTTGTAAAAAAGGTCCTGTACCCCAACAGAATGAAAATGATCACAGTCAGTGACACACTTCCCAATATCCCAAGAAGAATGGCAATTTGATATTCGATTGCCAGAAGGGGGCTCACTCCTGAAAGAATCTGTCCTGTCATCATTCCTGGCAGGAAAACAATCCCCATTCCCAGCATGTTATTGATGGTAGGGAGCACCGCTGAATCAAATGCATTATCCACATATGGCTTTGAAGCCACCTGAGGTTCTGCTCCGAGCATCAGTGCACCCTCAATTTCAGCTCTGCTCGCTGAAAATCCTTGCATCAACGTCTTTACACCGAGTGTGATGCCCGTCATGGAGTTTCCAATAATCATACCCGCTATCGGAATGAAGTATCTGGGTTCGTACCATGGAGAGAAATGGATGACGATCAAGTTGAAATACAGCAGGCTCGCAAGGCTCCCTGATAACATCGAGATAGTGATGATCATTTTCATCTGCCTGGACAGCCTTTCTCTTACTTGCTTGAAAACATTTCGAATCGCAAATATCTCCATGATCAAGATAATCAAGATCGTGAGAAGTGGATGTGGATTTTCAAATATGTACGTGAGAATATAACCTGCAAGGATCAGTTGTATGGTCATTCTCAATGTAGCGATGGCGATTTGTTTTTCCCTGGATATTTTCCTTACCTTAACAATCAATAAAAGAACTAGAACAAAAATATATGCTGCTATCAGCCTCGTGAGTTCAATATCGATTATGCCGTCATTCATTCAGTTCACCTGCTTTTTTCTCTATACTGTAAGTGAATTTTTTCCTCGCCAAACCTGTCAGCGACAACCTCGGAATGGGTGACCATGATGACCGTGCCATCCCTTTCCTTAACAGATTGAATAAACCTTTCCATCACTGCCGCTTCAGTTTCTCCATCCAGGGCTGAAGTAGGTTCATCAAGGAGATATGCCGAAGGATTCATTAAAAGGATTCGTGCCAAAGCCAAGCGCTGCTTTTCACCTCCCGATAGTTTTTCAGAGAGATCACTCAATGCCTTTTCCAACATGACCACATTCAAAGCTTCTTTTAAAGCACTGCGGGGAGCAGGGTCCTGCTTCGAAAATTTCAAGCCGATCTGTAAATTATCTTCTATATTTCCCTGAAAAATGACCGGGTCCTGCTGAAGCATGACCACCTGACGCCGAAGCTCCACCGAATCAATTGATTCCAACGGCATCCCTTTATAAAAAACCCGCCCTTCAGTTGGAAGAATCATTTTATTGAGGAATTTAAGAATGGTTGATTTCCCCGCTCCGCTTTGACCCGTAATACAAGTGACCTTTCCTTCTTCAAATTTCATATTTATGGAATTCAGAATATCATAATACGAGACTTTTTCTAAAGTGAACATTTATAATCCCCCCTTTGTGTTTGTATGTTAGTCCAAGGAAGATACTTAAATGGAAATGTACCCAAAAAAAGAGCAGTTATGCTCTTTTGGATTCCTTTAATACTTTTTTCCGGGTATTTTGGCTTTCACATGGTCCACACAATCCTTGAACCAAGCTGCTTTATCAATCGGAACTTCCTTATTTCCGTATCTGACTTCTTCATAGAGACGATAGAATTCCTTATCCGATTGAAGGCCAAGCCTCTTAAGCCACTCTTGAAGAGTTTCACCATTTAATCGGTACATTCCATTCTTTTCTGCTAGTTTTTCCAATGAAAGAATTTCCTTTCTTATTTCACTGTCTGCAGTTGAATACCAAGTATTGGTTGATTGGCTATCTTTCTCTGCTATGGCTGATTCCTTACGCGATGAATAGCCGGCATATTTCTTTGGGCCTTCTTCTTCCACCCAGCCTTTGTTCCTATAGCGCCTCCATATATATATCAATATGACAAGAACCAAGACAACAATCAGAACTTCATTCCACCATGAAAGGAAGAGCCTGCTGCTGTTGTCCTCAAGTAGTTCGGGAGTTACTTCATAAGGCATATCAGGTCTTCTTAAAGATTGAAGCCCCTCTGACATTCCCTTAGGCAGCAGTCCCATAAACCAGTTAATCAGCTGCCATAATGGATCAACCAGAAAGGACACGACCCAAAACACCCCGCCCATCAGGTAATGAATTGCACTGCCGACTGTATCACTCACTAATGCAAGGACAGCGGTCAAGATGGATAAGAGTCCGGTGAAAAGCAAGGGCAGGACAGCAGATTTCACTCTGGTTGTTTTCCTTGTATGCCCTGCACTTTCTGCAACTCTTACTAAATATGTACCTCCGCTGTAAAGGAACATTCCACCCAAAAATATGAAAAGAATGATTGCTATAGTTTGCTTTTCATAGATATTCTGAAAAACGTATGAAGAGAGGGTGATAATCAAGAAAGCCAGCATATACCCGCCGCTCACCTCATAGCGTGAGTCTCTTTCCTCCTCAAGGTGGGTCGAAGTCCTCCAGTGCAGCAAGAACAACAGGAACAGTGAGAACCACCACGGCAGTCCGAGAAAAAATTGATCAATCAGAAATAGGGTCGCACTTATTCCAAGAAAAGCTGCATTGAATTTTCTGCTGGATTCAAAACCTGCCCATACCAATGGCAAAGTGATCACCAAAGCAAGGAGCAGGAAGGGAAGGACTTCCCCGAGGAAAATAGTTTCAGTTGTAAAAAAAGTGAGAAAAGCCAGCAGCAGCAAAGTATCCCCCATTAATTTCACCGAAACCCGTGTAACATACGCATTTCTTCTCAGGCGAATTTCCGGCTGTGCTGTTTCCATGTTCTCAAAACTCCTTGTTCTTTTATATTTTCCAAGAGGAAGACTGAAACATCCCTCTGGCTTATTATTGATAATAACTTTTCACTTTCATAATCCTGAATTCCGGCAGAAATGAGCACCGGAGGAACGTGGTGATGCATTATCAAGTATTGGTACATGATACTGAATGGAAAAGTCACATCTTCCACAGAAAGGACCGACAGCATTTCCAGCGCTCTTTGACGCTGCATCCTGCCTTCTCCGATCGGAAGGTAATAGAATGGTGTCCTGTTCAACGAACGAACGTTTATGGCAAGTGAGAATGGGATGTCGTTCCTTGCAGCCATATCGATCATATACGCTGTCCGTTCAATCAAATCTTCCAATTCTCCAGTGATTGAATACTGCGAAGAAATATTAAGAGTGATCAGCCAATTCCGGCTTGTTGCGGGAGAATTAACTTTCGTCTGAAGTGACTGCATCCTTGCCGTCGCTTTCCAATTGATGTCGGCAAAACTGTCCCCTGGTGAATAATCTCTGGTTCCAACAGGCTGAAAAGGATCCTTGAATAATGAATCATGAACAGTAAATAATCCTTGTGTTTTTGAATGGGCTGAAGTAAAACCATCAACCGTTTGTTTCTGCGGAAACACAAGCAGTTCTGTTTTTACAGGCTTTTTGTATTGCATGTGCACCTCCCCGCTGCCAAACAGATTCGGGATTTCCACAAACATCTTATCAATCTTAGCCAGTCCTCTCCGTTGTGCTTTAACCGGGAACTCAATACATATGGATTCATGTTTATTAATGGAAAATGGAACCCTCATCTCAATGATTCCGCCTGGGAATTCATCGTAGGCAGCTTCCACCGGATGTACCACATCATTAAACCGAAGGATCAATGAACCATTTAAAATCGGCATTCCGCCATTCCTGAAGGTAAAAGACCAGACACCCTGGTCCCCTTTATTGAGCTTCTCTCTGGATCTTTGATTTTGAAATGCAAGCTTCTCTCCTGCTTTATTTATGTATACTTGCGCACTGTAAAATATAAGAAACGAGATCAGGAAGATCAGCAAGAGAAAGACATTTTGAAAGAAGAGTCCCAGCAATGCCAGTATCAGGCTTAAGAAGGTACAGACAGTTATTGATTGCAGTTCAGTCGTTTCTCTGCTCCACTCCACAATCACACCCTCGATTCCACCGGAACTACGATTTCTTCTATCAGCTCTTCCATGATACCTTCATTAGTTTTAGTCAGCGAGGCTTCCGGAGTCAAAGAAATTCTGTGGCTCAGTACATATTTTGCTGTCTTTTTAATATCCCCAGGTGTTACGTACTCTCTACCCTTAACATAAGCCATCCCTTGAGCGGCACGCATCAACGCCAGGCTTGCGCGGGGGCTTACTCCCAATTCTATCAGCTCATGTTCCCTGGTTTTTCTGACAATCTGCAGGATGTAGGATTCTATATCCTCTGAAACATGAATTTCCTTTACTTCTCTTGCACATTTGTTAAGTTCTTCTGGAGTAATAACAGGATGCAGATCATTCAGAGGCTGTTTATACTTAAACCTCCTTAACATTTCTCTCTCACTCTCAAACTCTGGATAGGCAATCGGAACCTTCAACAAAAATCTATCAAGCTGCGCTGCCGGGAGCGGAAAGGTGCCTTGCTGTGACTCAACTGGATTCTGCGTGGCAAGGACTATAAAGGGCTCTTCCAGCTTCAGGGTTTCACCTTCAATTGTCACCTGTTTTTCCTCCATGACTTCCAGAAGGCTTGATTGGGTTCTTGGAGTCGCCCTGTTTATTTCATCCGCTAGAAGCACATTTGTCACGACCGGACCAGGCCGCAGTTCAAACTCGTTTTCTTTTGGATTGAAATAGTGGATACCTGTCACATCACTCGGAAGTACGTCAGGTGTAAACTGGATTCTGCTGAAACTCGATTGAATACATGCCGCAAAGGATTTCGCCAGCATGGTTTTCCCAGTTCCCGGTACACTTTCAAATAATACATGCCCTCCCTGCAGCAAAGCGATACTTAACAATTCTATTTCATGATCCATACCGATCATTACTTTTCCTATCTCGTCTTTCAATTTCTTGACAAACACGTTGACTCCCCCAATTATCTTTTTTTTCATTATATCAAAAAAATAATATCAAATACTTAATTTTCTAAATAATCGTAACGATTCTATACAGGAAAAAGATGTTCCGTTAAAATGGATGTAGTAAGTTTAGGGCAGGTGAACAAGTTGAAATCATTTAAGCGTGAAGAGTCATTTCGTTATACTTTTAACACGCCACTACCGGGCAGATTCAAGCTGCTGGTCAATCAAGGTGAGGATTATTCCTCAACGAAAGAAGGGGCCTTGTTTGTCCTTGATTTAAGCCCCAAAGGGATGCGTTTTAAAACTGAATACACATTGCCGATCGACCGTCTTGATTTTGAGATGGAAATTAATTTTGAAATAATGGGGCATTCAATCAGCATGTCCGGGCATCCAATTTGGAGGAAAGGCGCTGGAAAAGAAATGTACTACGGATTTACTTCTATTGAAGATGCTGAAACAGAGGAATTAATCGTTAAAACGTTGAAAACCTATTCAAAGGAAGCCAAAAAGAAGCAGTGAAGTCAGCTGCTTCTTTTTGCTAGAAAAAATATTTACAAAATATTTAAACTATTCATAAATTTTATAAATAACCGGCGTCTATGATGGAATAAACCATCATAGGAGGAACTCAAAATGCTTTGGAATATTGCTGTCTGCATTTTATTTGTGGCGATCATTGGAGTCTGTAATATCTTATTGCTCAAGAAACATTAGAAGATTAATGTTCATATATCATTTTTCTTGTCATTCCTCCATCGATCACCAGATTCTCGCCAATGATAAAATTATTTTCCTCATGGCATAAAAACAGGCAGGCTCTTGCCACATCGTCAGGTGTACCTACCCGGTTAGAAGGATGCTGAAAATGATCTTTTTCCCTAAGGCTATCGTAATCACCCGTTTCAATCCAGCCTGGACTGATACTGTTCACCCTTATATTATACTCACTGAGCGTCATTGCCAGAGAATGGGTCAATGAGACAATACCGCCTTTACTTGCAGAATATGCCTCAGTATGAGGCTCAGACATCGCTGCCCGTGTCGAGGCCATATTAATTATGCTTCCTCCAAATTCCTTCATCAGAGGGGCAGCTTCCTTGGAAAGATAGAAGACACTGCTTAGGTTGGTTGAAATCACTTCGTCCCAATCTTTTTCTTCCATTTCCCAAAAATTTTTGAACTTGGAGATCCCAGCATTATTAATCAAGACGTCCACTTTGGAGTAACTGTTTTCTACATCAGTGAACAACTTTTTAACTTCTGCATAATTACCTACGTTGCACTTCTTAAAGATGACAGATTTCCCTTCACCTTTAAGTTCCATGGAAATTCGAGTGCCCTCGTCTTCCTCTTTATCTACAAGAATCACAGTATAGCCCTCCCGGCTGAACCTTTTGACAATAGCTTTTCCTATACCGTTCGCCCCGCCTGTTATAATGGCTACTTTATTTTCCCTCATTCATATGCCTCCTTTTAAAGTAATCTTTCCAAATACATTCCCAGCTAAACTTTGCTGCTCTTTATATGAAGTGCCATACTTCCCTTTAGCTCCTGGTAATGAAGAAGGGAAGCTATAAAAAAAGCCATACAGACAAAAGAACAAAAGCGCACTCGTCTCGGTCAGCCCCGGCAGGAAAATGTTCCAAAAAGAAAAAAAGCGGTCTTTCCTTTTATTCTCTTTGGGTTATTCTACCCGAGCATTCAGGCGCTGAAGCTGGACGTGGCTAGCAAAGTTAAAAGTTGTTCACAAAGATGAATTTTATCATTTCCTAAGCAATAAAAAAGTCTGCCAGATGACGGCAGACTCAGCTTCGCGGCTTATCCATATATGTATAAATGATGTCGCCCCCCTGCTGGGCAATTCCGCGAAAAAATTTAAAATCATTTTGTGTAATCAAGACATTCCTGAATTGGAGGAAATCAGACTTACTAACCCTGTATTCATCAATCCCTTTGTTTCTTAATTCATCAAGAACCGCTGCTATTTCCTGCTCTTCCATATGATTCCCCTTTCTGACATCCATCCGCTTTGCGGGCTGCCTTTTTTAGAGTGTAATGGATTTTCCTATAATAGTTTAGCACGCTGTTCAAGTTCTGCCTATTATATAATTCTTTCATCTCCTTATAGCTAAGCGGTCAAAGAAATAATTCTAATATTAACAGACTATTATAATAATATTATGATAAAGTTCTTTACCTTTTGGCTATTTTGAGGCAAACTGTAATTAATTGTTTCTGAAACTTTTGACAAAGGAGAGAGATTAGTGAAGAAAGCAGAAGTGGGTAACCTGATTGAATTTAAAGATGGCCTAAAAGGGATCGTTGAGAAAGTTAATGAAAACTCCGTCATTGTCGATCTGACTTTCATGGAAAATTTCCGCGACCTTGAACTTGAAGAAAAAACTGTGGTTAATCATAAAAATTATAAAATCATTGAAGCATAGTGTATAGAAATGCCTGGTATACTTCAAAGATATACCAGGCTGTATTTGCCGGATCTCGTTCTTTTCAGTAACGAGATCCCCGAAAAGAACGATTTTATTTCCCTTAACTCAGGGAGGTTCCTCTTCCTATTTCTTTTCCTTTGAAATGCTCGCGCCTTCCAACTCCTTGAACGACTCCACTTTTCCATGCGGATGCTGATCCTGCTTCCTTACATTCCACTGTCTTTCCTTTTCATGTTTTGATTTCGTCATATGAGTTTCCTCCTTTTTCATTCTCTCTTTAGAGTGGCCTTTACACCAAAGGTTCATGCAAATACTATAATTTATCTCCTGAAGGCTTCATCCATAACAGGATAATGAACAGCAGGCTTAAATAGCCGAAAAGCGGATATAGATAAGATAGAAGCTGACTGTATTCAAAAAAGCTGAGAAGATAGATGATGACAAAAATAATGAGAGTGATGAAAATCCTTCTTCCGTCCCAATAATTAGCCATCTGCTGTTCCAAACCAAATACCCCGCCGATTATAGAGGTGAATATCTCGCCAAATATAATAAAAATATAGATGCCGTACAAGCTTCCTGCCATGCTTTTCATCACTATGGCCATCGGAATTTCGTAGGAAGTTACATCCGGTATCATAATGAGAGTAAAATGGCTAGATATCAATATGATCGTTAACAGTATCCCTCCTAGAATCCCTCCATACTTTACCGTTTTGATATCCTTCACTTGTGCTGCCACAGGTACCAGGACTGCCTGAGCCATGGCAAGGTTGAATGCAGCATAAGAAAACGGGCTTATGACCGCTTTCCAGCCATCATCCGCGTGCGGAATCTTTAATAATGACTCAATGAAATCAGGCTCAAAGATATTTGCCAGCATGATGGAAATATTAAAAATGATCATAATCGGCACTACGAGGGTATTGACCGCAAATAACCCTTTCATTCCAATCATCATAACGATGAAGCCCAGAAAGATTGACAGCAGCACCCCTGTTTGTTTATTCATTTCAAGCTGCTCCTCGAAAACCGCACCCGCTCCAGACAACATGACAGCTGTTACGCCAAGCAGCATGAGCATCATCAGGATGTTCATAAATTTCGAAAACCATTTCCCGAACAGATACTCATTAAATTCTTCATAAGATTTAGCTTTGATTTGGTGCGCCTTCACCATGATTTTTGCTCCGAGAAAGATAAATAAATAACCACTGATTAAGATGCCGACCAATCCAATAAAGCCGAAACGTGTAAAAAACTCGACAATTTCCCTTCCAGTAGCAAAGCCTGCCCCTATAATTGTCCCTACATATACGGCGGCCAATTGAAATATACCGCTCCATCTCTTCATCTATCACACCCCACATTAACTTGCTGCACTTTTTGAATCCTTGTACAGATTAAAATTCCAACCTGCAGCCGCTATTTAACCTTATGTACAAGCAGGTGGATTAAGAAGTACAAATCCCACACTCAAAGGAGATAATTTCCAAAGCAAAAATCTTGAAAGTCAAAATTAGTCAAAGTATAATTTATGTAAGGTCAGTAATGATCAAACATTTTAAAAGACTCATCCTTGTTTATATAGATACACTCAGAAAGCCCATCAAGATATTTTAAAAGGAGGAACCCTTAATGATTTGTCAAAATTGCAATGAAAAAACAGCAAAAGTAAATCTTCAGTTTAATATCAATGGTCGCAAAAAGTCTTTATTTCTCTGTCAAGAGTGCTACTCCCAGGAGAAAGAATTGATTAATACCGGCCATAATCCTTTCCAGAATTTTTCCGGAAGCCAAGGGTCAGCTGGTAATCAACAGGGGGCACCTCAGCCTGCCGCTCAAAAGAAAAGGCAAGAGGAAACCTTCTTGGACCAATATGGAAGAAATTTAACCCACCTCGCCAAAGCAGACCTTATCGACCCGGTGATAGGGCGTAATGATGAATTGGAAAGAATGATAGAGGTCTTGAACCGCCGAAATAAAAATAATCCTGTACTAATAGGTGAACCTGGTGTTGGGAAAACAGCTATAGCTGAAGGACTGGCTATCAGGATTGCGGAGGGACATGTTCCCTCAAAATTACTTAATAAGGAAGTCATCCTCCTTGACGTTGCTTCTTTAGTGGCTAACACAGGAATCCGCGGCCAGTTTGAGGAGCGGATAAAAGCTCTTATCGAAGAACTCCAAACCCGTAAAAATATTCTGTTGTTCATAGATGAAATCCATTTGATTGTAGGCGCAGGATCTGCTGAAGGAAGTATGGACGCAGGAAATATCCTTAAGCCTGCTCTAGCACGTGGAGAGTTACAATTAATAGGGGCAACAACTCTGAAGGAATACAGGCAAATTGAAAAGGATGCAGCATTAGAAAGACGATTCCAGCCGATTCACGTAAAAGAACCTTCTGAAGAAGCGGCAATCAAAATCCTTAAGGGCCTTCAAAAGAAATACGAAGATTTTCATGAAGTGAAATATAGTGATGAAGCCATCGAGAGCTGTGTCATCCTCTCGAAACGGTACATCCAGGACCGCTTCTTGCCTGACAAAGCAATTGACCTTCTCGATGAAGCCGGTTCACATGAAAACCTTCGTCAGGGAAAAAAGGATAGAAATGACGTCCTCGGCAGACTATCACAAATAGCAGTAGAAAAAGAGAATGCACTCTCAAATGAAAACTATGAGCTTGCAGCCAAGTTAAGAGATGAAGAAATTGAATTGGAAGAGGCTTTACAGTCACAGGACGAGAAAGAACATTCTGTGGTAAACGCTGAGCTGATTCAAGAATTAATTGAAAAGAAAACCGGGATTCCAGTCGGCAAGCTCCAAGAAGATGAACAGCAAAAAATGAAAGAACTACAAATGCATCTTAGCAATCAGGTCATAGGGCAAGAGGAAGCTGTTAAAACGGTATCCAAAGCCATCAGGAGAAGCAGAGCCGGACTCAAGAACAAAAACCGTCCAATTGGGTCATTCCTGTTCATCGGCCCTACCGGCGTTGGTAAAACTGAATTATCCAAAACGCTTGCCAAGGAGCTGTTTGGTACTTCTGATAGTATGATCAGACTGGATATGAGTGAATATATGGAGAAACACAGTATTTCCAAGCTGATTGGTTCTCCTCCCGGCTATGTAGGACATGAAGAAGCCGGCCAGCTTTCAGAGAAGGTGCGCAGAAATCCTTACAGCATCATACTGCTCGATGAAATTGAAAAAGCACATCCTGATGTCCAGCACATGTTCCTGCAGATTCTTGAAGATGGACGATTGACAGACAGCCAAGGCAGAACTGTCAGTTTCAAGGATGCTGTCATCATCATGACAAGTAATGCTGGTGTCGGAATCAAAGAGAAACACGTCGGTTTTACCAGCCACACAATGAAGGAAACTTCTATTCTGGACAATCTTAAGGATTATTTCAAGCCGGAGTTCCTTAATCGATTTGATAATATAGTGGAATTCAATTCATTGAATACTGATGATCTAAAGAAAATCGTTGATATTCTATTGAATGAACTTTACTCTGTACTTGAAGAACAGGACATTACTTTAACCGTTACCGACGAAGCCAAAGAAAAGCTGGTGGAGGATGGTTATCATCCGGACTTCGGGGCACGCCCCCTGCGCCGAATCATACAAGAGAAGCTTGAAGACACCATTGCAGACTTTATTCTGGATCACCCTGATAAAAAACAAATGACTGCAGTCTTGGAACAAGGAGAAATTATTGTCAGGTAAGCACAAAAGCGGAAGCGCCTTGAACAGCCCCGACAGGTAAATGTTCCGGAGCGAAAAAAGGCGCTCTTCCTTTTTATTCGCTTCGGGTTATTTGACCCCGAGGGGCTAGGCGCTGCAGCTGGACGATACAAAAGCGGAAGCGCCTTGAACAGCCCCGACAGGCAAATGTTCCGGAGCGAAAAAAAGGCGCTCTTCCTTTTATTCGCTTCGGGTTATTTAATCCGAGGGGCTAAGTCCGTTCCGGTTGGTGCGTACCCTCGGGCGCTGCAGCTGGACGAAACAAAAGCGGAATCTGCCGGCTCGACTCCGATAGGCAATTGTTCCGAAGTGTCCCAATGGGTACGGATCCTCGCCAGCTGC